>NZ_JALPRF010000025.1:0-1010 GCF_023196085.1 Spirosoma liriopis | reverse complement strand
CACTGACTCGACGCCCTATTCAGACTCGCTTTCGCTTCGGCTGCGTACGTCCACGTACTTAACCTCGCCAGTGACGGTAACTCGTAGGCTCATTATGCAAAAGGCACGCCGTCACTCCACACTAGGAGCTCCGACCGCTTGTAAGCGCCTGGTTTCAGGGTCTATTTCACCCGGGTACTCCCCGTGCTTTTCACCGTTCCCTCACGGTACTCTCCACTATCGGTCTTCTGGTCGTATTTAGCCTTACCGGATGGTGCCGGCCGATTCAGAGGGGATTTCTCCGGTCCCCCCCTACTCAGGATCCCCAACCCACCAACGCACTGACCCGTACGGGACTCTCACCCTCTGTGGTTGACCTTCCCAGATCATTTCAGTTCGCTTGTTGGCTTGATGTCGGGTCCTACTACCCCGCCTACGCCGTAACGCAGATGGTTTGGGCTGTTCCGCTTTCGCTCGCCACTACTGACGGAATCACGACTTGTTTTCTCTTCCTGCGGGTACTTAGATGTTTCAGTTCTCCGCGTTCGCCCCTCCAAGGAGGTACTATCTCTTCAAGATAGTGGGTTGCCCCATTCGGATACCTGTGGATCAGCCCCTGCCAGCGGGTCCCCACAGCGTTTCGTCGCTTGCCACGTCCTTCATCGCCACCAGAAGCCATAGGCATCCCCCAGGCGCCCTTTTGCTGCGTGATTGCACGCTACATACTTACTCGTGTGTCTCTTGTGTATTCAATCGCTACTGCTCCATAGAACAGTTACGTTTCTTCCTGTAGGTCAAAGAACAGTGTGCTCATCCTCTTGCGAGAATAAGCCCGGTCCTTGAGCAAACGTCAGCACTTAACTCAACCACTCCCCTGCGCCACTCCGAAGAGTCAACAGCAGCAGATCGGCTCCAGAAAGGAGGTGTTCCAGCCGCACCTTCCGGTACGGCTACCTTGTTACGACTTAGCCCCAGTCGCCGAGTTTACCCTTGACCGACTCTTACCTCGGTCTTCAGGTCCCCCCAACTCC
>NZ_JALPRF010000024.1:0-1477 GCF_023196085.1 Spirosoma liriopis | reverse complement strand
TGTCTTATCCTGATATAGGTTGTCAATTTTCACCCAAAATTGACAACTATGCAAGACCACATCCGCGACCTGCTGAGTCGCTTTCAGTACAGTGAACAACTCCGAGAGACGGCCGTGTTCCGCATTCTCTTCGGCGGAGAAGAAGTAAGCCAGGTGATGGAAGATTTAGGCATTCATAGTGGCTATACGATTCGTAGCTGGGTGCAACTCTATCGTCAGAAGACGAAGACTGGCCTGCTAACTTTACCTGCCATGAAGCAAGCACAAAAGCGCGACATGGCCGCCTTAAAGCAGCGAAATGAAGAGTTGGAACAGACTCTACAGCAGGCCAATCTGTTAATCTTAGCTCTTAACACGATGATTGAGACGGCTGAAAAAGAACTAAATGTGCCAATAAGAAAAAAGTCTGGCACCAAACGGTCTTAAACCTTCGTGAGAACGAGATAGCAAAGGTGAGCGTCGGAAGCCTTTGTCGACTGTTTGGTGTGAGCCGACAAGCATTTCATGCAAGAAAACAACGTGCTCAGCGATCGGTGAGCCATGCGATGTTAGTACTGGATCTGGTAACGGCCCTCAGACGAGATGTGCCTGGCCTGGGCACTCGGAAATTACATCTTTTGTTGGCAGAGCCATTAGCCAAAAGTGGCATCAAATTAGGTCGCGACAAGTTGCACAAGATCTTATACGATCATGCTATGGTTATCCGTCAGGGTCGACAGGTGCCCCAGACAACTGATTCTAATCATCGCTTACATAGATACCCTAATCTACTCATTGATAGGGTAATAAATGCTCCCAAACAGGTTTGGGTTAGTGATATAACTTATTTGTATATTGGGTTAGGATTTGGCTACCTTTCGTTAATAACGGACGCTTATTCAAAGCTGATCGTGGGGTACTGCCTGCATCCATTCTTAACAGCAGAAGGTAGTTTAAAAGCTCTAGATATGGCCTTATCAACCCATTTGGAAAGGGAAGAAGAACTGATTCATCATTCAGACCGTGGCAGCCAATATTGTAGTTTTGACTACGTTCGCAAGTTAAAAGGGGCGAACATTTTAATCAGTATGACTCAGCAGGGCGACCCTTATGAAAACGCCATCGCCGAACGGGTGAATGGAATATTAAAAACGGATTTTCGGCTGAACCGAGTGTTCGTTACTTTTGAGGAGGCTGAAAAGGCGGTTGAAAAAAGTATCTACAACTACAATCACCTGCGCCCGCACATGAGCTGTGGTTACCTGACTCCGGTGATGGCTCATCAGAGTGAGCATCCGCTTAAAAAGCACTGGAAACCGAAGGTATATAAACGGTCAAAGGTTGTACGAGACCAGAGCCAATTTGGGTAAATCCATCTGTTTCATCTATTTTGACAACGCTATACTAGGATTACTATTGACCAAAAATTGCTGACTGAAAAACTGACAACTTATTTTCAGGATCAGACAACGGTCAACTTATTTTAGGACGATACAAG
>NZ_JALPRF010000023.1:0-3428 GCF_023196085.1 Spirosoma liriopis | reverse complement strand
ATCTGAGCCGTAACCAGGTTAAGCCGCACTTCGGTCTTCGGATCAGTCAGGTAAAACGTCCCTTTGGCATCTTTCAGGATTTTGTACCCCTTCTTTTCAAGCCTGGGGTTAAAATCATTATCGTCTGTTAGGCGCTCTTTTAAACACTCCAGGATATCCGCTTCCATCTTCGGCAGTATCTTACTGCGCAGGTGGTCAGCCCGACCCTCACTCCACTTCGGATTTAGTCGCTTTTCATCCAACAGTACGGCTATCTGGTCAATCTTGCTGGTCGTGGTGGCCAGCTCTTCCCCTGTTTTTTTGGCTTTCTCGAAATTGGTCTGTTTTAGGCCCTCTGAGGTGGTCAGTCGTTGAGCGAGTACTTTCTCCTGCTCTTTAGCAGTTGCGTTTGCTACGGCCGCTTTTAGGGCCTTCTCAGCGGCTTGTTTGATTTCGTCGAGCCTGCGATTGTGTTCAGCATTGATTTTGGCTTCCTGCTGTTGTTTCCAACGTTCCAGATTCAACAGATCCAGCGGACCAGGCTTGTCGATGGTTAAGGGTACCTTGATCGTCTGAATGGGTTGTAAATCCTTCTCGATAGTTTGCCGCTCCTGTTGTTGGAGGCCATAAATATGCTTCATGTCCACATGCTGCGCCCGGCTGCCTTCTATTCCCCTTTCCAACCCAAACGGTTTCATGGCCGCCGCGTAATCAGTCTGGAGTTGGCGTAGAGTTTTAGGTGTGAAGAGCTCCTTTGCGCAAAGTCGTTTGTCTTCAGTGATAGGAACAACGATGGCGTGAATGTGGGGCGTCTTCTCGTCCTGGTGCAGAGTGAAAGCGACCAGGTTAGAGCCGTACTGCTTTTTCATGAAGTCCAGATTGGCCTTTACCCAATCGGATTGCCGGTAGTCATCAACGCACTGGCCGTTCTGATCACGTTTGAACGCTTCCGGGCTGGCCGTGAGAATGAATTCCATGCCCTTAACGGCATCCTTTCGGACATGATGAAGGCCGGCATGATCGAGTTGAGCCTGAATCGCCTTGGCTAAATTCTCATAGTTGAGGACGTACTCCTTATTGAGGTGCAGCCGATCGGGGTCGGCATTGGGTACATGACCCTGACGGTAATTGTGATCAGACTTGCCGCCTATGCTTCCGGCTCCTTTCACTTTGGCGACTCGACAAACTGCTTTCATACTTTTTCTTTCCCTTTGTTCTAATGGTCCCGGAGGGCGCGCACTTTGCCCTGCCTGACCCGACCGAAGGGAGGTGTCAGGCAGGGCAAAGTATAGTGCGTTATACTTCTGTAAAAGAACCGGGCTGCGAAAAACTACCGATCCGCCAAAAAAAAGCGTTCTAAGCTTTATTGACTAACTTTGCTTTCACTGACTTACATCTCTCTAAGTAATGAAAGCAACTGGTCTGCTCGGTATTATAACCGCCTTTACATCCTCTCTATGCTGTATCGCTCCCTTGTTAGCATTGGGGGGTATGGCTGGTTCGTTAGGATGGCTAGAAACAGCACGGCCTTACACTATTACTCTTTCCATCGGAGCTTTGGGATGGGCTTGGTACAACCAACTCAGACCAACTACAAAGGATGCCTGTGGATGCACTCCCGCTAAACTTAGCTTCTGGCAGACGAGAAGATTTTTAGGGATAATGACAGCAATGGCGGTACTGTTACTAACATTTCCTGCTTACTCTAATTTGCTTTACCAGGATAAGAACCAGATTACCCAACAATCGGGCAAACCGGCTCAACAAATTGCTTACGTGACCATTAAGGGTATGACCTGCGAGGGGTGTGAGCATCATGTAAAAAGCGAGGTAGGTAAGCTAAAAGGAATTGCTGAAACCAAAGTATCTTATCAGCAGGGTAACGCAGTAGTCAAGTATGACCCTAAGCAAACATCAACGGCTGAGATTAAGAAAGCAGTAGCCGCCACAGGTTATCAGGTTGTAAGTGTTAAGACAAATTAAGTAGTATGGCCCTTGTGCTAGAATCCACAATTACTTGCCCTCAGTGCAGTTATGTCAAAACTGAGATAATGCCCACTGATGCTTGCCAATTCTTTTATGAATGCACGAACTGTCACACTGTATTACGTCCATTAGCTGGCGACTGCTGTGTATTTTGCTCGTACGGTACGATGAAGTGCCCCCCTCTCCAAGAGAATAAGAGCTGTTGTTCTTAGTTATTCGCGCTATTTTTCCTCGTACAGTTGGGGTGGGATATGCCTAAAAAAACCTCGTGGCCGTAGGACACGAAAAAGCCCCGATCTGGCTTAGAGCTATCAAGATCGGGGCAACGCACGGTTGTACGTGGATTAGCTTATCCCTGCTCGGTTGGGCCTCCCCAGAGCCGACTTCCGTTTTAGCTAATGGCTTTATTACGCTTTTTCGTTGGCCGTGGCTTAACGTGTCCTACTAACTGCGTATCAAATAATGGTTTGTCTTCCTCTTGTTGCTCAAATTCTGAGATGAATACTTTAGCATCGAAGTGGGCAAATTTCTTAGCTTCTGCTGTATCTCTCCATACTATTTGAGCATTCAATGCAAAAATATGTGTGTTACTTGACCTGAAAACGGTCAATGCTTTCTTCTCCTTTAGGTACTTAATAGCGAGATAAACTGTATTCTTATGCAATCCCAAATTGTCTGCTATTGCCTGCTGACTTGCTACTAAAGCATTTCGATTATCCATGTATTTGACAACCCAAAGAAAGACATTCAAGGCCGTTGGATTCTCCTTTGTCATGAGCATAATCAAGTCTAAATGGTCATCGTACAACTGTACGAAGTTGGCATTCACTCGCTTGATTTCTCCAGTATCGAAGTTAACATTGTCCTTTTCGTGAACCATAATTTCAATGTGATTAGCGTCACAAATCTAAGTGCTTTTCACACATGAACAAGTGATTTGCACACTTTTCCATGTGATTAGGTCAAAAACAGATCACAATCAGCTATTGTGATGATCATCACAATACTGATGTGATTGCAATCACTATAAATAATTGATTATCAATTATTTATAGTGTCTCTCTCTCTCTATCTACTATTACACACTTTTTACAGCGTCGCAGACTCCGTTTTTTAAGCGGATTTGTTTTTAGTGATTGGGGCTTACCGCCCCAAACCCCGTAGGTTTTTTTTAGGCATATCCCACCCCAACTGTACGGGGTTAACGCCGGATCTTGTAACCCCGATTTTGGTCGTTCTTGACTTCGGGCTTCTGGGCCTTCTTCTGTTTTTCTTGTTGCTCTTCTTTTATTCCCCTTTGTACCGTTTCATGAACTAGTTCGCTCAAAAATTCACCTTTGATCTGAGCCGTAACCAGGTTAAGCCGCACTTCGGTCTTCGGATCAGTCAGGTAAAACGTCCCTTTGGCATCTTTCAGGATTTTGTACCCCTTCTTTTCAAGCCTGGGGTTAAAATCATTATCG
>NZ_JALPRF010000022.1:0-3475 GCF_023196085.1 Spirosoma liriopis | reverse complement strand
CGCCAGCGGGCTTTACAGCTTCACGGGTCTGACCCCGGGCAGCAGCCTGAGCTACGCCGTGGGCTTCACCGCCCCTTCGGGTTACACGGCCACCTTGGCCAACCAAGGGGGTGACGACACCAAAGACAGCGATGCGGATCCCATCACGGGCCGCACCCAGTCGGTGACGCTGGCCCCGGGCGAGAACAACCCAACGTTAGACGCAGGCTTCTACCTAAATGAGATTTGTGAGAAGCCGGTCTTGACGCTGGGTAACCCGGCCTGCACGGGTACCACCAGCTACAGCGTAGCGCTCTACAGCAGTACGAGTCTGGTAACGGCTAGTGCGGGCAGTGTGGATGTGGCTAACCGGCGCATCACAAACATCCCGCTGGGCGTGCCGGTGAGTGTGACGGCGCTGAGCAGCGGGGGTGCGGCCTGCATGAACATCTCGATGGTGGCTTCGCCGGTGTCGTGCAGCAGCACGGTGCCGGGGGTAGAGCCCTGCGTGCAGCCACGGCTGACGGTGGGTCAGCCCATCTGCCAGGGCAGCACCTACAGCGTGAGCTACACCCTGGAAGGGGTAGCCAGCCTGAGCGTGAGCGGGGGCAGCATCAACACGGCTAACCATAGCATCGAGAACATCCCCGTTGGGGTGAATGTAATTGTGAGTGCGGCCAACAGCGCCACCTGCATCAGCAGTGTGACGGTGGTGGCGCCGGCCAGCTGCACGAATGTGTGTGAGAACCCGGCCATCAGCTTGAGTGGCCCGGTGTGCTCGACCAGTGCGGTGGGTACTTACGTGGTTAACTACACCCTGACGGCGGGGGCTACGGTGCGCACCAGTGGGGGTGTGGCAGCCAACGGCGTCATCAGCGGGGTGCCTTCGGGTGTGCCGCTGAGTCTGACGGTAAGCAGCGCCAATGGCTGCGTGGATAAGGTGGTGACAGTGTCACCAGCGGTCTGCCAGGCCCCGGTGTGCGAGAAGCCGGTCTTGACGCTGGGTAACCCGGCCTGCACGGGTACCACCAGCTACAGCGTAGCCCTGTATAGTAGTACGAGTCTAATCATGGCTAGTGCGGGCAGTGTGGATGTGGCTAACCGGCGCATCACGGGCATCCCGCTGGGCGTGCCGGTGAGTGTGACGGCGCTGAGCAGCGGGGGTGCGGCCTGCATGAACATCTCGATGGTGGCTTCGCCGGTGTCGTGCAGCAGCACGGTGCCGGGGGTAGAGCCCTGCGTGCAGCCACGGCTGACGGTGGGTCAGCCCATCTGCCAGGGCAGCACCTACAGCGTGAGCTACACCCTGGAAGGGGTAGCCAGCCTGAGCGTGAGCGGGGGCAGCCTTAACGTAGTCAACCATAGCATCGAGAACATTCCGGTAGGCACCAACGTGGTGGTGAGTGCCTTGACCAGCAGCAGTTGCATCAGCAGTGTGACGGTAGTGGCACCAGCCAGCTGCACGAACGTGTGTGAGAACCCGGCCATCAGCTTGAGTGGTCCAGTGTGCTCGACCAGTGCGGTGGGCACCTACGTGGTCAACTACACCCTGACGGCGGGGGCTACGGTGCGTACCAGTGGGGGTGTGGCAGCCAACGGGGTGATCAGTGGGGTGCCTTCGGGTGTGCCGCTGAGTCTGACGGTGAGCACGGCTAACGGCTGCGTGGACAAGGTGGTTGTTGTGTCACCGGCCAGCTGCAGCGTGGTAGTCTGCGAGAAGCCGGTCTTGACGCTGGGCAACCCGGCCTGCACGGGTACCACCAGCTACAGCGTAGCGCTCTACAGCAGTACGAGTCTGGTAACGGCTAGTGCGGGCAGTGTGGATGTGGCTAACCGCCAGATCACGGGTATCCCGCTGGGCGTGCCGGTGAGTGTGACGGCGCTGAGCAGCGGGGGTGCGGCCTGCATGAACATCTCGATGGTAGCTTCGCCGGTGTCGTGCAGCAGCACGGTGCCGGGGGTAGAGCCCTGCGTGCAGCCGCGTTTGACGGTGGGTCAGCCCATCTGCCAGGGCAGCACCTACAGCGTGAGCTACACCCTGGAAGGGGTAGCCAGCCTGAGCGTGAGCGGGGGTAGCCTTAACGTAGTCAACCATAGCATCGAGAACATTCCGGTAGGCACCAACGTGGTGGTGAGTGCCTTGACCAGCAGCAGTTGCATCAGCAGTGTGACGGTGGTGGCACCAGCCAGCTGCACGAACGTGTGTGAGAACCCGGCCATCAGCTTGAGTGGTCCGGTGTGCTCGACCAGTGCGGTGGGTACTTACGTGGTTAACTACACCCTGACGGCGGGGGCCACAGTACGGGGCAGCGCGGGCGTGGCAGCCAACGGGGTGATCAGCGGGGTGCCTTCGGGTGTGCCGCTGAGCCTGACGGTGAGCAGCGCCAATGGCTGCGTGGATAAGGTGGTGACAGTGTCACCAGCTTCCTGTGTAACGCCGGTCTGTGAGAAGCCGGTCTTGACGCTGGGCAACCCCGCCTGCACGGGGGCTACCAGCTACAGCGTGGCGCTCTACAGCAGTACGAGTCTAATCACGGCCAGCGTGGGCAGTGTGGATGTGGCTAACCGGCGCATCACAAACATCCCGCTGGGCGTGCCGGTGAGTGTGACGGCGCTGAGCAGCGGGGGTGCGGCCTGCATGAACATCTCGATGGTGGCTTCGCCGGTGTCGTGCAGCAGCACGGTGCCGGGGGTAGAGCCCTGCGTGCAGCCGCGTTTGACGGTGGGTCAGCCCATCTGCCAGGGCAGCACCTACAGCGTGAGCTATACCCTGGAAGGGGTAGCCAGCCTGAGCGTGAGCGGGGGTAGCCTTAACGTAGTCAACCATAGCATCGAGAACATTCCGGTAGGCACCAACGTGGTGGTGAGTGCCTTGACCAGCAGCAGTTGCATCAGCAGTGTGACGGTAGTGGCACCAGCCAGCTGCACGAACGTGTGTGAGAACCCGGCCATCAGCTTGAGTGGTCCGGTGTGCTCGACCAGTGCGGTGGGTACTTACGTGGTTAACTACACCCTGACGGCAGGGGCCACAGTACGGGGCAGCGCGGGCGTGGCAGCCAACGGGGTGATCAGCGGGGTGCCTTCGGGTGTGCCGCTGAGCCTAACGGTAAGCAGTGCCAATGGCTGCGTGGATAAGGTGGTGACGGTGTCACCAGCCAACTGCGTAATGCCAGCCAGCTTAGGGGACTTTGTGTGGGTGGATACGGATAAGGACGGTGTGCAGGATGCGGGCGAGCCGGGCTTGCCCGGGGTAGTGGTGGTGCTGCTGGATGGCAACAACACACCGATTGCTTCGACGACCACCAGTGCCACGGGGGCGTACAGCTTCACGGGTCTGACCCCGGGTGTGCCTTACTCGGTGAGCTTTACGGCTCCTTCGGGTTACACGGCCACCTTGGCCAACCAAGGGGGTGACGACACCAAAGACAGCGATGCGGATCCCATCACGGGCCGCACCCAGTCGGTGACGCTGGCCCCGGGCGAGAACAACCCAACC
>NZ_JALPRF010000021.1:1640-4130 GCF_023196085.1 Spirosoma liriopis | reverse complement strand
CAGGTGGCACCTTCCTACTCTCCCGCTTGTGACAGCAGTACCATCGGCAGTACGGGGCTTAACGGCTCTGTTCGAAATGGAAGAGGTGTTCACCCGCCTTAACCGCACCAACCTGTTGAACTCGTCGAGCTTGCGCTCAAGATCTTTATGGCGTTGTCTTTGTCCCCACAGAAAGAAACATACAATTCAATACACACACTTTCACACCGTCCATTTGCAGCAATAACAATCACGCGTCCGGGCTCATTAGTACGACTCAGCTCTATGCATCTCTGCACCTACACCTGTCGCCTATCAACGTAGTCGTCTCCTACGACCCTTTATACCGGATGACTCATCTCGGGGCCAGTTTCGCACTTAGATGCCTTCAGCGCTTATCTGTTCCCAACGTAGCTACTCGGCCGTGCCTGCGGCCAAACAACCGATCCGCCAGCGGTTGGTCCATCCCGGTCCTCTCGTACTAAGGACAGACCCCCTCAGTCATCCAACGCCCACCACAGATAGGGACCGAACTGTCTCACGACGTTCTGAACCCAGCTCGCGTGCCACTTTAATCGGCGAACAGCCGAACCCTTGGAACCTTCTCCAGCCCCAGGATGTGACGAGCCGACATCGAGGTGCCAAACCTCCCCGTCGATGTGAGCTCTTGGGGGAGATCAGCCTGTTATCCCCGGCGTACCTTTTATCCTTTGAGCGATGGCCCTTCCATGCGGAACCACCGGATCACTATACCCGACTTTCGTCCCAGATCGGCCTGTTTGCCTCACTGTCAAGCTTGCTTTTGCTATTGCACTCCCCTGCCGATTACCGTCCGGCATGAGCAAACCTTGGGAAACCTCCGTTACCCTTTCGGAGGTGACCACCCCAGTCAAACTACCCACCAAACACGGTCCCTAAGTCTAGGTTAGACCGCCAGTCAGCCAAGGGCGGTATTTCAAGGTTGATTCCACGATGCCTGGCGACACCGCTTCGCAATCTCCCGCCTATCCTACACATGCCTGACCGGCGATCAATGTTAAGCTGTAGTAAAGGTGCACGGGGTCTTTCCGTCCCGTGGCGGGTAAGCGGCATCTTCACCGCTACTACAATTTCACCGAACTCATGGTTGAGACAGTGCCCAGATCGTTACACCATTCGTGCAGGTCGGAACTTACCCGACAAGGAATTTCGCTACCTTAGGACCGTTATAGTTACGGCCGCCGTTTACTGGGGCTTCAGTTCAAACCTTCGTCTTGCGACTAAGCTCCCCCCTTAACCTTCCAGCACCGGGCAGGTGTCAGACCCTATGCGTCAACTTTCATTTTGGCAGAGTCCTGTGTTTTTGGTAAACAGTCGCCTGGGCCTCTTCTCTGCAGCCTCCCATCGCTGGGTAGGCCCCCCTTATCCCGAAGTTACAGGGTCATCTTGCCGAGTTCCTTAACCATGATTCTTTCGCGCACCTTAGAATATTCTTCCCAGCTACCTGTGTCGGTTTACGGTACGGGTATCCATACGCTTAACGCCAAACCACTTTTCTTGGAAGCCCCTTCAGTTCTTCGACTCAGCCGAAGCCTCATCTCAACGCCCACTTCCGTCCGGACGTAGAACCCCCGGCACTCCGTCATGGTTTGACCTGCATAGATAGTTTGGGACTATTAACCCAATTCCCTTCAGGTCCCGCCTTTCAGCTACCCCTTAGACCCCGACTAACCCTCCGATGACTGCCATCGCGGAGGAAACCTTAGCTTTTCGGTGTGAGGAGTTCTCATCCTCATTCTCGTTACTTATGCCTACATTTGCTTTTCTAACCGCTCCACCAAAGCTCGCGCTTCAACTTCACCGCTGTTAGAATGCTCTCCTACCACATCATGCTCCTGCATGAGTCCATACCTTCGGTGGTGTGCTTGATGCCCGTTTATTATCGACGCCCGCCCCGCTCGACCAGTGAGCTGTTACGCACTCTTTAAAGGAATGGCTGCTTCCAAGCCAACCTCCTGGCTGTCTCAGCAGCCGGACCGCCTTTGTTCAACTTAGCACACACTTGGGGACCTTAGATGATGGTCTGGGTTGTTCCCCTCTCGGACTTGGACCTTAGCACCCAAGCCCTCACTGCCCAGCACCCCCTTTAGCATTCGGAGTTCATCAGAAGTTGGTAGGATGTGACTCCCCCGCATCCTGTTGGTCGCTCTACCTCTAAAGTGGTAACACTGAACGCTGTTCCTAAAAACATTTCGGAGAGTACGAGCTATTTCTCAGTTTGATTGGCCTTTCACCCCTACCCGCAGCTCATCCGGAAGCTTTTCAACGCTTATCGGTTCGGTCCTCCACGGTGTGTTACCACCCCTTCAACCTGGCCACGGGTAGATCACCAAGTTTCGCGTCTACCCCCACTGACTCGACGCCCTATTCAGACTCGCTTTCGCTTCGGCTGCGTACGTCCACGTACTTAACCTCGCCAGTGACGGTAACTCGTAGGCTCATTATGCAAAAGGCACGCCGTCACTCCACACT
>NZ_JALPRF010000020.1:0-7141 GCF_023196085.1 Spirosoma liriopis | reverse complement strand
CAAGACAAGAATTAAAAATTAGGGATAGCTCAGAATTTCTAGATAATCCAGATAAAATAACAGAACCTATTAAATGGGATTTAGATATTGAAG
Source organism: Spirosoma liriopis (assembly GCF_023196085.1). Classification (NCBI taxonomy): domain Bacteria; kingdom Pseudomonadati; phylum Bacteroidota; class Cytophagia; order Cytophagales; family Cytophagaceae; genus Spirosoma; species Spirosoma liriopis. The sequence continues at coordinate 7,048 of NZ_JALPRF010000020.1, read as the reverse complement.
TGTTTCCAAAAGATATCGATAAATGCAATATAGAGATTAAGAAATTTGATAGAAAGAAAATTAAGAGTAAAATTAGTTCATTTGAATCTTTAAAAGAAAGCGATTTCAATAAAGAAATCAAAGAGTTTATTTTAGCTCAAAACCCTTTGTATCAATCTATAGCTCGATCAATTTATCCTGTTATGGGTAATTATTCTTTTCAAATAGAATCAGATTTAAAAGGAGGAGAAACTTTCAACATAGTACCTGGTAAAGTACGAGAATTAGAAGATTCAGCTACTCCACCTGGAATAAAGAAAGATGGATCTGGTTTAGCTACGACACTGTATGCGATGAAAAAAAGTAGATCAACAATAGTTGATAATAATACTAAATTCTGGTACATGTTTGAAGACAATTTGAGAACTTATGATCCTGGCACTCTTATCAAAATAATTTCATACTTAAAAGCAGCAAACGCTACTATAACTTCACTAGACGTAGATAATGATCCATTTAATAATAAGCTTAGAGTACAAATAACTGTTGATTCGGGAGGATATAAAGCTGTCTTGCCATTATCATCGATGTCTGATGGGACAGTCAAATGGCTAGCATTAATAACTGCGATATTGACTTCCAAAACTATATTTTCTATAGAAGAACCTGAGAATTTCCTCCATCCTTGGATGCAGGCTGAGATTACTTCTATTATGAGAGATCACTTACAAGAAAAAAAAGCAGATTCATTGGTTCTTATGACAACACATAGTGAATCTATACTAAATCATGCTTACCCCGAAGAGATAATAATAGTAGATTTAGTTGAGGGGAAAACTAAAGCAAGAAGGATTTCTAATATATTAGCTATTAAAGAGGAAATCTCTAATTCAGGTTTTGGACTAGGTCATTTTTACTTTTCAAACGCTTTAGTTGATGAATAATCCTGCTTTCATTGTAGACGGTTTTACTGAGTTAAAAATAATTCAAGAAATATGTCCAGGTAGACCAGTTAAGCGAACAGATTTAAATGGTAAGGATGTTACGATTATTGCTATAGCTAAAAAAGTTTCTTCTTTGATAAGATTATTGGGTAATAGATACTATCCAATAATTCTTCTTGTTGATAAAGAAAAGCGAGAAATATCTTTCGAAGATATGGCGCAACAGCTTCGTCAAGCCTTAGTAAATGAAGGAATAACGGACCAAGATATTAGAATAGGTGTTGCAGATAGAATGATTGAAAATTGGATAGTTGCAGATTGGGAAGAACTAACAGGAAGTTTAGAAAATGTTCCAGAGGACACCGATGGAATTCACGGTGCAGGAATAATAAAAAATATCAAAGGAAGTTATAATAAAACTACTGATGGTGTACAGTTATTTAGGTCTGCTAGACAAGTTTTTATGTACCAGCGCTCCGCTAGTTTTAGGTACTTCATCAATAATATAGATGGCATACCCTGTGGCTATTTAGCTTTTGATCGAGCGTAAATTAATTTGATTTGTTGCCTGCTAAGGATTTGTTGTAGATCTAGACTCTTAACATTTATTCTATAGTATAGAAGGTGTCTTTTGTGGTAAACTTTCGTTATTGATTTGTTTGTGCTTATATACTGCTACGTATTCACCTAAGCAGAATAAAATGTTATTCAGTGAAACATGTTTTGTCAAAATAGGTGAATAGCAAGAGGAACATAAATTGAATGGCTAATAATAAGAAAGGTATGTTAACTCCTGCAATAGTTGCAATGATTTTTGGATTTATCGCTCTCGTAGGTAACTATATAGTGACCAAAATGCAAGAGAATAACGACGACCTTGATAAAAAAGAAGTACTTAGCAAAACACAGGGTGTTGAAAATAAAATAGATTTAACAAATGACTATTTATCAGCAAACAACTCTTTTTGCTATGCTGAATTATTAATGTCAGAGAATTCTAATAAAGCAGAAATTACTATAAAGCATTGCGGAAAATATGCTCTTAGTAACTTAGAATTATCAATAGTAAATACAGATTATGCTTGCTTTTCTATAGAATCAACTATCGCAGATTTTGATGGTTATGTTGAAACATCATCTAATAATTTTGGTCCTTATAATGTAATTTCAGAAGAAAGGAAGTTTGTTGGAGGAATCAAGACTGTAAGTAAGTTAGAAAAACACTTTAATCTACGTTTCACGTCGAACAACAAAGAATGGTTTCAACGAATAGTGTTACGAGAAAATAAACCTATGTTGACTTACGACTGGGCCACTCAAGTTTACAAAATGGAGGATGGAAAGGAGGTTATATTAACTCAAGGGACAGACGTAGTTATGGATAGAGAATTTTCAGTTGGAAAAATCATTACAACAATGACTAGTACAGGCCATACTAGACGAGTCGTACTTAGTAATTTATGGGACGGCTTTCTATTAAAAGAAGGGGAAAAAACGCCTTGGGATAAAAGATGTAAAGTTCACTACGATGGTCATATTGTAATCTCACCGTTCGAATAAGTTTTAATTGTTATTTTTCTTTCTTGGTTTCCAATCCAAATATTTTTGCTGTGTAACTACCTAAGTTCTTTACTTTACCATCAACCACTTTTGATTGAATATCATATAGCTGTCGATTTATGATTTCTACCGAATGTGTAGATAGTATTTGGTTGGCCTGATCAACTCTTAGTCTGAATTGTTTTACTAGCCGTTCGTGTAAAGACGATGTCTGAATCGGATCAGGCTTGGCTTGATAGAACACTTCAAATTCCACTTCGATGACTGGTTTGCGCCCCCGTCCTGGCCGATCTCCGTATATAGGTTTGTAAGTAAAGGTGACGTCTGTGTGACCGTTAATCTCTCTTGTGGCTACGTCTAATACTCTCATCTGAAATTTGGTCCAATCTGGATAGATGTCTTTGCCCGTCTTCGGATCAATAATTCCAAGCATATTTTTCAACTCTATCAAATCACGTTTGAACGTCTTGTTCTGCATATTCTTATACATGCACAAGAGTTCATATACTCGCTTAGCGTAGGCCGAATTGAGCGAGATAGCAGCAACTAGCTGAATCTTAGTAAACCGTTGATTTAAGTCAACATAAAAAGGTCTTACTTTTTGCGATAGCTCAAGCTCAATAATGCCAGTACCCGTTTTATACTCTGCTGATGCAAAGAAGCTGGCTTGCAAGAGGTTTCCGCTAGGTAAAACAGTTTGAAACACTCTTCCTACAAGCTTTTCAGTAGCTCTTTTATAGGCCTCAAAGTTTAATTCGTCTGAACCAGTTAGAGCAGCCATTTCTTTGACTGAAACTTGATACATTTTCATGGGAGAGTCTTCTTTACGTACTTGCGCGACCACCATGTACAAAATGTTTTTTTCTGTTTCAGTCATTTCATACCGAGCCACAGTGAGAACATTATCTTGCCAAATTTCGACTGATTTACTCATTTCGATTGATTTTTAGGCAAATATAAAAACATACGTTAAAAACAGACAGGTTTTATTAAATGTATGTTTATTACCGACCAAACGTGTGTTTATTAAGTCAGTTTCACCGACCAAACGTGTGTTTATTAAGTCAGTTTCACCGACCAAACGTGTGTTTATTACCGACCAAACGTGTGTTTATTAAAGTTATCCACACTATAACTACATGATTAATAGATAGTTATAGGTCTTATTTTTATCTTTCAAGAGATTAACAAGAGATATTTGAAATACACAAACACTTGTCTCGCGCGTGATCGCGTATGTGCGCGTGTGGGGGTCGGCTTACTAGGAAGTGATTTGACAGGTACGTTTTAGAGAGCTAATTATCAACTGAAAAAAGAGTTAGAAAGGGGAATAGAACAAAAAAGCAGCAAAGTGATCAAAAAAACAGAGCGACCGAATGGCGAAAACAAAGCGCGAAGCGGTCTTATTAAAGAGCAAGCGGGAATTACGCTACGCGATAATTCTTGCTTGCTCTACGAGGTCACCGTATTGATAATCAATATGTTATGAATAAATATTTTAATTATAGAATAAGCAAAAAGTATATTTTCTTTTAAAAAAGCTCTTATTTAGCGTTTAGAAGCCTACATTAGTATATTCTAACGCTTATATATGGACAAGATTGCGAATAAGTCGGTTCGCTTCGGTGGTGATACTGATTTGAAATTCAGCAAGTTAAGTGAAAAGCTAGGTCGCTCTAAGCAAGAGCTGTTCGGTCAAATGGTGGACTATTTTTACAAATCCCAGAAAGATCCGGGCGATCTCAACGACGAATTGCTCAAGAAAGAGCTGGGTCAGGGCATCAATCGGATCATTTCCTTCATCAAGACTCAGGAAAAAGAAGCCTTGACGCCCCTGATGGCCGACCAACGCCAGTTACAACGTCAGTTGAGTGGTTTGCTGGATCAGTTTTCAGCCTTTTTCCACTTCGACGAGCAACGCTACATCCACGGCTTTTATCTCAAAAGCCAGGGAGAGCGCCAAAAAGAAGGCCAAACCTTGGCCGACCAGCAAGACAAACTGTACAAGCATCAACAGGATATGGCTGCAGAGCTTCAAAAACTGCTCTCAGAGGCACGAACTCATCAAAGTGAGGGAAAAGCACATCGCGAAGGAAAAAACGTCTTAAAAGCCAAGTTTCGTGCTCTGTTAGATACCTACATTCAGCAACGAGAGGCCCTGAATGCCCTAACCAATGGTCGAGCCGTGAAGGATTTGCAAGAGCACATCCGCAATCAAATAGACAATCTGTAATCGTTTATCCCCTTTCCAACTATGCCTCACATCAACATTACCGCTAGCAGTAGCGGCAGCAATACTGGCAGCTGTGGTCAACTGGTGGAGTACCTAGAGAAAGAAAACAACCTAAAGCCTGAACACAAGGCCGAATTGTGGTTCAATCAGAGTCGTGACGATCTACGCCCTTACGAGGTACGCCAAGACATTGACAGCAACACAGCCAAGCTCAAACAGAGTGAAGCCAAGTTCTACCTGGTCAACATCAGCCCCTCCCAGAAAGAACTACAGCACATTGGCAACGACCCCCAGAAGCTCAAAGACTACACTCGTCGTGTGATGGCCGAGTACGCAGCCAACTTTCAGAGGGGGTTGGGCCCTGACGATGTGAAGTGGTACGGCAAAGTCGAGTATAATCGGGGCTACAAGTGGACCGATCCGGAAGTGAAGCAGGGAATAAACCAGCGTGGAGAAGCCAAAGCAGGCCACCAGATGCACGTGCAGATTATTGTGAGCCGTAAGGACAGCCATAACCAAAGGTTACTAAGTCCGATGACCAACCATCGAGGAAGTGGCAAGAGCGAGGCCCACGGCCAGAAGTTCGGCCAGTTCAACCGGGTCGAGTTCAAAGAACGCAGTGAGGCGACCTTTGATACCCAACTGGGCTACCGTCGGGAGTTGGAAGAAACCTTCCGGTATCAAAACACCATGAGCAACGGCACGACCCAGGAGCGAGTAAATATGACGCTGGAACTGCGGGCGGCTGAACAGGCCCGGCAGCAGCAGCTCGAAGCGGCTTTGCGTCAAGTTGAGCAACTGCGGTTACAGGCTGAGCAGGCCAAGAAGCAAGAATTGGCCCAACAGCAGCAACAGATTATCCAGCAAGAACAAAAGCCCAAGAAAGGGATGAGCTTAGGAATGGGATAAACCGTCTTGTTGTGTTTTTGCGTTTCTACTGAAGGGATTAGTACGCCATGTTCGCTTCACCGTCAGGGCAGCCAACAGGAAATCCAGGAGTGCGATTACGTCCATTGCTTTTTGGGTTAAATGTAAGCCAAAGCTATTCAGCAAAACTACCCTTTTCGCCCCACTGTTTTTTGTACTATTTTGAGGGGTGTTGTATAATGTATCTTATGTTATGTGATTATATTAAGATTAATCACTACACAAAATTGTAAAAAATAAACCTAAGAGCGATTGGGAAAAGATGATATCTGATTAGCTTTTTGAGTTTTGATTCTATTACTTTGTATTATTAACTAATCACAAAAAAACCCTCGCGGATACGAGGGTCTTTTGGCGGTTTACTGGTGTAAAATGACTTTCAGAAGCTCGGCCAAAGCATAGATGAAAGTCGCACCGGCGGTCAATAGTTGGACCACCAAACCAACTACCCGTTCAATGGTCTTACCTTTGAAACGGGGCAAACTATTGTTCACAAAACAAAGATGGCGGTTTTGCGCGAAAACGCAAGCCGCCATCTTTGTTTTGTGAAAAAAAATTTTGTGACTACCTTACGATTCAGAATTTATTTAACAAATATCAATTTTTTCGAAATAAAATTTGGTAAGGGGCAAATAATATATAATGTAAAATAAGCGTTTTTAGTTAACTGTCTGATTATGAGAAGTTAACATGATTATAGCTATATGATTACGTTATGAATAGTACTAAACAACTATATGCTAATCTGGTAATGTCTCTTATAAACAGTTATACAACGATTTCTTTGTTAAGGGACAAAAACAAGATTACGCTTCGTCAATTGTTGCCACATCCTGAAAACAAGAATTTGTTAAAAGAGAAAGTAAACTTATACATTTGACCTCTTCAATATTGCATGCAGTAAAGTGATGTCACATTCAAGCTTTATAGATCAATAATATGATAACTAAGATAGAAGTAGATGGCTTCAAATCATTACGTGAATTTGAGTTGCACCTACATAAAGGATTAAATATTCTCGTCGGTCCTAATGGATCTGGAAAAACTAATATTATCCTATTTTTTGAGTTCTTGTCTAATATAGTCAACAACCAAGTGGGAAATGCGATTAGTTATGTGGGCGGTGCTGGATCCATATTCCACAAAACGGATAGAGACAAATATTTGGATAAAATTACATGTAAGATATATGGATCATTTCAGACTAAATTAAAAACATATGTCGTATATGAGTATAGTTTTGAAATAAATATATCTTTTGAAAAAGATAACGTGTTTTATTCAAGACAAGAATTAAAAATTAGGGATAGCTCAGAATTTCTAGATAATCCAGATAAAATAACAGAACCTATTAAATGGGATTTAGATATTGAAGTGTTTCCAAAAGATATCGATAAATGCAATA
>NZ_JALPRF010000002.1:0-1881594 GCF_023196085.1 Spirosoma liriopis | reverse complement strand
ACGCACCCGTTTGCCACTGACCTTGCGGCCCGTTCGACTTGCATGTATTAGGCCTGCCGCTAGCGTTCATCCTGAGCCAGGATCAAACTCTCCATCGTAAATAATTGCGTGACTAGTCGTTAGTCACTGTCTTGTTCAACCGACGATCGAAATCGTATGGTCGAGTTGTCGTTGTGCTGACCGTTTGTCAAAGAACTGATCGCCTGGCCCGTTGGCCGAAGCGGGGTGAGTAAACGTGTGAACTGTTGTTCGTTTGTTTCTCAATGTTTGGGAGTGCAAAGGTACTGCTTTGTTTCCCGTTTGTCAAGTGAAAGTGAAAATATTTTTTACTTTATTTTCGGTGGCTTTCGCTTGTAACACGCTGACGCTCAAAATCTTACTTTCGGTTGTCGTTGTGTTCCCGTGTAATTGGGAGTGCAAAGGTACGAGACTTATTTTTGTTTGTCAAGTAAAACTGAAAATATTTTTTTGTGTTGATTTTCAGTGCTTTGCGTGTAACAGCTTGAAAGACAAGGACTTGCGTTTTGTATTTCGAACTGTTTCCCTCATTTGGGACTGCAAAGGTAGGGGTCTTTTTGCCCCGTGTCAAGACCCCTACCAAAAATAGTTTGGTGGATTACCCTTCATCAGTAGGTAACCCACTTCTTATCAGCCGCTTAGGCTTCTAAAAAAGTTTAAACTTTTTTTAGAAGATGGTTTTTCTTTCCCTTTGACACCAGTACGTAGCGATCCTGAAGCCATTCTAGCTCAACCGGAGCAGCAGGATCGGACACTTTTGTTTTATTTATACTGACTGCATTTTGGGTGATGGCCCGACGGGCTTCGCCTTTCGATGCATATACTTCGCCTTTACTACCAATAGACAATATATCCGTAATGTCTTTACTATTCGCTAAGTCGTCCGCTGTAATCTCGGTTTGAGGTACACCTTCGAATATAATGTCGAACTCGTCCGCCTGAATAGAACGTAACGTGTCGAGTGTTGCTTTGCCGAACAGCACTTCAGAAGCTTTTACCGCCAGATCGTATCCAGCCTGCGAATGAACCCGTGTCGTTACCTCTTTAGCGATCGCCTTCTGTAGTATGCGCAGGTGAGGGGCTTCGGCGTGTTGTCGTTCTAACTCTTCGATCTCCTCCTGTGACAAAAGCGTAAAAACCCGAATCAGGCGCGGGCAGTCTGAGTCGGCTGTGCTGAGCCAGAACTGGTAAAATTGGTAAGGTGATGTTAGCGCCGGATCTAGCCAGATATTTCCACCCGCCGACTTACCAAACTTGGTTCCGTCGGATTTTGTAATTAACGGCGTTGTTAGAGCAAACGCCTGGTATTCTTCCCTGCCTTCTTTGCGCCGGATCAGTTCAGTCCCCGTTGTGATATTACCCCACTGGTCAGACCCTCCCATTTGTAGGCGAACCCCTTTGTTCTTGTATAACCAATAGAAGTCGTATCCCTGCAAAAGCTGGTACGAGAATTCCATAAATGACAGGCCCGTTTCCAGTCGCTTTTTTACGGAATCTTTTGCTACCATATAATTGACTGTTATATGCTGCCCTGCTTCGCGCAAGAAATTCAGGAAGGTGATTCCTTTGAACCAGTCATAATTATTGACCATCTCGGCAGCATTTTCGCCTGAATCAAAACTCAGGAAACGCGTCAGCTGCGCCCGAATACCTTCCTGATTGTGCCGCAAGGTTTCTTCCGATAAGTAATCTCGCTCCGTGGAACGTCCCGATGGATCACCAATCATGCCCGTAGCGCCCCCTACCAGTGCGAAGGGTTTATGACCGGCGCGCTGTAAATGTACCAGCAACATGATGGTTGCCAAATTACCGATGTGAAGCGATGCAGCGGTCGGATCAAAACCAATGTATCCCGCTATCATTTCTTTTTGCAGCTGTTCTTCGGTACCGGGTGTCATGTCGTGCAACATGCCCCGCCAACGGAGTTCTTCTATAAAATTCATACGTAGACTGATGAAATAGCAAATGGGTAAATGAGTGCGCGATCTATTCGTACCGGCACTCCCGAAAGGTCGCAAAGTTAGTAGTTTACGGCAGAAGCAGCGACGAGTCACCGTAACTCAAAAAACGATAATCGTTTCCGAGCGCTTCTTCGTAGACGCGTTTCCAATCCTCGCCGATCAAGGCCGCAATCAGTAAAATCAGCGTAGAGCCAGGTTGATGGAAATTCGTAATAATTCCTTTGCAGAGTTTAAACCGATAACCGGGCGTTATATAAATGCCCGTGTGCGCTACAATCGACTCTTGCTCTGTATCGACTAAATAGCGCAGAACGGCCTGAATAGCTTGCTCAGCCGGCGGTTGTTCGTCAAGGGCCAATTGGTAAGCGTAGTGCTGATCAAGTCGAAATGGGTCCGGGTCATTGCGCAGTAGCCTTACGCCCATCCAATACAAACTTTCCAGCGCTCGCATTGACGTTGTTCCTACGGCAATAATCGTATCGAGATGATTTAGCAAATTGCGTAGGTTAGCTCCCGTATAAACGACTTGTTCGGTATGCATGTGATGCTCCCGGACGTTCTCCGTTTTAATAGGCTGAAAAGTTCCGGCTCCAACGTGCAGCGTCAGGTAATCATGTTCGAAGCCACGCTGAGCCAGCTCGTTGAATACAGCAGGCGTAAAATGCAAACCGGCGGTAGGTGCAGCTACGGCTCCCTCCTGCTTTGAATAGACGGTTTGGTACGTTTCCCGGTCGGCGACAGTCGCGTCGCGTTTGAGATAGGGCGGCAAGGGGATTTCGCCCGCGTATTGAATGATCTGCGCAAAGGAGTTTTCTGCCGGTTGCCATTGCAGTCGAACCGCCGATTGTTCGTAATCGTACCAGCTTGCGGTAAGTAATACATCGCCCGTTGGTGTCGAAAGCGTTGTTTCGAGCGTTTCCGTGGGCTTCCAACGTTTTCGATTGCCAATCATTCCCTGCCAGACCGCTTCGCCCGTTGCTTCCATAGCTACACTGATTGGTTGCAGCCCCGCATCCTGCTCTTTGGCAAACGGATTCAGCAGGAAAAGCTCGATAACAGCTCCCGTCGTTTTCGTAAAGTGTAGCCGCGCCGGAATGACTTTCGTATTATTAAAGACTAAAAAGCTGTTTTTGGGAAGCCAACTGGGCAAATTACCAAAATGCTCATGATGGATCTGTCCTCCGCGATAGACGAGTAACTTCGACGCGTCACGCTGAGGCAGCGGGAAACGGGCAATGCGTTCGTCGGGCAAGTCGTATTGAAATTGCCTCAGCGATAATTCGTTTGTCTCAGTCATCGGCGCTAGGTTTCATAAATAACCGAGCAGGCAACGCTACCAGCACAATAATCAGAATAGCCGTGATGAGCGGTAATAACCAAGCGTAATCAATGGCTTGCATACTCCGATCGGAACGGTTGAGCAGTGACAAAACGATCAACCCTAATGCAGCAACCGTGTTGATAGCTGCCATTAAAGCAGTAAACCAATTGGTAAAAACTTCGTTTAGTTGGGAACGATGTGAAGACCAGACCGCCAGATTTGGAATCGGAAGGTTGGCGGTAGGAACGCGAAGAAATAAGCGCGACACAAGTTTGATCAGCGTATTGTTGATCAGAAAAATAGCGACAGCGACGTAAAAAATAACTTCACGATCGATGGTCTGGATGGGTTGACCAAGTTCATTGAAGCGAACGGCAACATCACCTGGATACGAGATATAACTATTGAATAGTGCGAACAAAAAACCGAGAACGGACAAAATACGCCACGTTCGAACGAAAAAAGTACCTGTTTTCATTGAATTGACCGGATCGCCGGTGCGATGAACAAGCGAGAATGCGTACTACCAAAACGGCAACCGTTACTCTCAACTCAATCTAACAATTTAGTTTTAATGCTGACTACTAAAATCAGGGTACAAAGGTACGGCCCGAATGGTGTAATTCCGTTAGCTTAGCCGTTTGATACCCATTTTGGTTTAGAAATAGTATGAAGATTTATACAAGAGCAGGCGATACAGGCCAGACCGCTCTAATTGGGGGGCGTCGAGTCAGCAAAGCCGACTTGCGCATCGATGCATACGGTACCGTCGATGAATTAAACGCCTGGATCGGTTTAGTACGCGATCAGCCAATAAATTCGCAACGAAAAGAGTTTTTGAAAGAAATTCAGGACCGGTTGTTTACCATTGGCGCTGAACTCGCTACGGATCCGGAGAAAGCGCCCAAACGCCCGGTTCCGTCTATCGTAGCAAACGACGTTTTCTTATTGGAACAGGCGATGGATACGATGGATATTGATCTACCGGAACTTCGATCGTTCGTTTTGCCCGGTGGTCACGAGTCCGTATCCTTTTGCCACCTGGCTCGTACCGTTTGCCGCCGGGCCGAACGAATGGTGATTAGGCTAAACGAAGAGTTTCTGATAGATAATTTGGTAATACAATACCTAAACCGCTTGTCTGATTACCTGTTTGTGCTTTGCCGCAAAATGTCTTATGAACTGGATGTAGAAGAGGTCAGCTGGAAGCCTAGAACGTAGCCATCGAGCCCTACTTGGCACACGAAAAAATGTAGATCCTAACCACAAAAAAAAAGTTGTTTTGACAACTAAATTTACTCAATCTAATTATTTAGCTTTGCCTCAGGTGGGTAATAAACACCTGACTCGTTAACTAATAGCCTGATTATGACGACGGACGTCTTGCAAATTGAATTGCGGAAAGCGGAGCGCTCCCGGATTCAGGAGGTAGATTTTAACCATCTGCCTTTCGGAAAACATTTCTCGGATCACATGTTCGTGGCCGACTTTATTGACGGTCAGTGGCAAAATCAAATGATCGTGCCGTTTGACAACTTTACGCTAAGTCCGGCTCTATCGTCACTTCATTACGGTCAGTCTATTTTTGAAGGCATGAAAGCATTCAAAAGTGAATCGGGTGAGGTAATGATGTTCCGTCCTTACAAGAACTTTGAACGCATGAACGAGTCGGCCAAGCGGATGTGCATGGCCACCCTGCCCGAAGAGGTTTTTATGGGCGGTCTGGAAGCGCTGCTGCGCGTGGACGCCGACTGGGTTCCAACCGCCCCTGACAGTTCGCTGTACATCCGGCCTTATATGTTTGCGACCGATACATATCTGGGTGTGGCTCCGTCAAAAACGTACCGTTTCTGCATTTTTACCTGCCCGGTTGGCGCTTATTATTCAAACCCACCAAAGCTAAAAGTTGAAACGGAGTACATCCGCTCGGCTCCAGGTGGCGTGGGCTACGCAAAATGCGCAGGAAACTATGCCGGTTCGATGTATCCAACGTTGCTGGCTCAACAACAAGGTTACGATCAGTTGATCTGGACGGACGCGCGCGAGCACAAATACATCGAGGAATCAGGCACGATGAACATCATGTTCATGATCGACGGAAAACTGGTGACTCCCGCAACCTCGGATTCCATTTTGCAAGGTGTTACCCGCGATTCGATTCTACAGATTGCCCGCAGTTGGGGGATCACGGTTGAAGAGCGGCTTGTATCCATCGAAGAAGTAATTAGCGGGATCGAATCCGGGCGGTTAACCGAAGCGTTCGGTGCTGGAACAGCGGTTGGTTCGTCGCCTTACTCACTGATCGGCTACAATGGCAAAGACCATATGCTGCCCGAATTTGCGCCCGAAGAATCATTCGCCGTTCGCGTTAGAAATTACCTGGCCGATCTACGCACCGGCAAGGTTGACGATACATTTGGCTGGATGCATACCGTCTAGCACCAAAGCCTTTTAAACGCTAAGAACCCCAACCAACTGGCCGGGGCTCTTAGCGTTTATTGCCTATTTACTTCGTCGAAGCGGTAATCGCGCCTTCACCCTGCGCAATCCTGATTTTTAAACCAAAGTCTTTACCTTTCGACACGTCTTTCAGCGTAATCGTTTCGCCTTTAGGCCCTGTCCAGACCGATGATCCATTGACAGCTTTAGCCGTACCATACCGAGCGGTAAAATAAGGTTCGAGTTCTTTCTTGTACCCATCAACCGACTGCTGGTTATTTAAAAACAAATCAACGTTGATCGCCGATACGTTCTGATTTTTCTGGTAATACAGCATATCAGCCGATTCCAGATTTTTGAATTCGACTGTGTAACCGATGTGGTTCTCATCACTTTCAAAGGGTTCTCCTTTTTCGGTGCTTTTTACGTTGCTGAACGCATCGCCAAGGTTGATACCCCGCCAGTGGCTATCTGAAGTAAGACCAAGATCGGCCAGTCGGCCCGTAACTGATACATCAGCCGCTGGTTCAGCCGTTGAAGCAGTAGCGGTAGTCGAATTAGTGCCTTGTTCATCGGTTGTTTTTCGGGCGTTGCAAGCTTGGAAACACAAGCCCACTACAAGGGCAGCTACAATAAGGAAATATCTATTCATGCTTGAGCGATTAATCGGACAAAGTTAGTCGATTAGTAAAGCGGTCAGTACTGTCGAGCTAGTACCGTTTGCTCTATAAATAGCCATCAATAGAATTTTTAAATCTTTATTTTAAACTTTTCTAAGCTTAAAACCCGATTAATGAACGTAAACATATAGATTAGGTTGCTAATAGAGTTATTGTATTGATCACAAACAGTTTTCGTTATGCCATTTTCTTTGTTTGGTGCCGATAAAATTTCTTTGGAAAGCATTAATAGTGTCGAGAAAAGTATTCCCAACATTATCTTATGGGCAGTGCCGGTAATGCTATTTTTCACAGTCATAGAAATGGTCGTTGCTTATTATCAGGAGCACGATTTTTACGATAAAAAAGAAACAATCGGTTCTGTTTTGGTCGGCCTCGGTAATCTGGTAGTATCCGCTGCGATTAAGCTAGCCCTGCTGTACTTGTGCGTCTGGATCTACAATGCACTACCCTGGCGTATGGAGTTTCAGTGGTGGACGCTGATTCCCTGTTATATCATCTACGATTTCTTTAGCTACTGGGCGCACCGGGTTTCGCACGAGCAACGCTTCTGGTGGGCAACACACGTAGTTCACCACTCCGGCGAGCATTATAACCTGACTGTTTCGTACCGGCTTAGCTGGATTCAACACATAAAGATTATTTTCTTTCTGCCCGTAGCGTTCATGGGCTTCCACCCGATTATTTTCTTTGTTACCAATCAGATTGCGGTTTTATTCCAGTTCTGGGTTCACACCGAATACATTCGTCGAATGCCATCCTGGGTTGAGTACATTTTTGCAACGCCTTCTAATCACCGGGTTCATCATGGCTCGCAGGAACAGTACATCGATAAAAACTACGGTGCGACCTTTATTTTCTGGGACCGAATATTCGGCACTTTCGAACCAGAAGTAGAGCCTGTTATTTACGGTATCACTACCAACATTCCCAACAAAGCGAATCCTTTGTTTATCAACTTCCACGAAGTAGCGGATATGATCAACGATGTCAAACAGGCACGTGGATTCCGCAAGAAGATGTTCTACATGTTCGGTAGTCCAGTAGCCATTGCGGAAGAGAAAAAGCGTCTTGAAGTAAAGGAAACCGCTGAGGAACAAGTAACGGTCTAACCGTTTAGCGCCGGTTCGTTTAGCTCACCTGTTTACCGTGAAGAAGCATGGTAACAGCGTCGTTAAGCGAACCGGCTTTTGTAACCTGCCCCGCATTGATAAAAAAGATATCGTCGGCCCGCTCGATGGTATTCAGGCGGTGGGCGATAATGATAAGCGTTGTTTTTGCGGGCAGATTCTGTAGAATTTCATCCAGCAATTTTTCAGTAACCGTGTCGATGTTCGCGGTAGCTTCGTCGAGAATCAACAGATCTGGATTGCGTAACACGGCACGCATGAAAGCAATTAGCTGCTTTTGCCCTAGACTGATCGCGTCACCACTTGTCTGAACGGTCGTGTCTAGCCCCTCATCAAATCGCTTCAGCAATTCCTGCAAATTAGCCGCGTGAATAACATCAGTTAGTTGCTCGTTGGTATACTGCTGATATTGCGAGTTACCGTACAGGATGTTGTCGCGGACGGTACCGGTAAACAAGAAAGGCTCCTGGAGAATAAACCCGATTTTTTGTGCTCGCTCTGCTGGACTGTACGCCCGAATATCTTTTCCGCCAAGTAGTATAATACCACTGGTTGGGTCGTACAAGCGGGCCATCAACGAAGCGGTGGTTGTTTTACCACCCCCGGTAGGGCCAACCAGAGCGTACGTTTTGCCCGTCTCCAGCTCAAAGTTTATATCATGCAGTACTTCCCGGCCAGTTGGGTAAGCAAACGACACGTGCCTGAACGATAGCAACGCGCTATCTGGTGTTGCCAATGGTTGTTCAATGGTTGTCAGATTCGTTGGTAACGCCAACAGATGAGAAATTCGATCCCATCCGGCCAGCGCCACCTGAAAGCTCGTCCATAACGTTGCCAGTTGTCGCAAGGGATTATAGAAGTTGGTCACATAGCTGAGAAAACTGATTAACAGGCCGACGGTAAAACGATCCGTTGCGATCAAATAAATACCGAACGAAAGAACGATCAACTGCCCTAGTTGAGCCGAGAGTCCGTAAATCGGCAGATAAACGTTGTTGGCCAGACCAGCGCCGATAGCCGTTTTGTAATTCTGCTGGTTGGCTTTCTCGAACCGTCTCCGGAAATAGTCGCGTCGGTTGAACGCAATAATGACTTTGAAATTATTCAGGCTTTCCTGAATCTCGGCGCTCATATCACCTACGCTTTTCAAATTAAGCGCATTTTTACGCTTCACCCAGGCTGAGGTCGCCTGGGTAAAAAACCAAAGCAGCAACGCGGGCGATAAAGCGGCAGCACCGAGCGGCAGGTTGATAAACAGCAAAAAGAGTCCCGCACCCGTCATCATAAAGATGCTGCTAATAAACTGCATCAGCGCCTGCGAGAAAAACAAGTTTAGTTTATCGGTGTCGTTGTTGACTCTTGAAATAAGGTCGCCCGCTTTGTTTTGATTGAAAAAAGCGACGGGTAACTCCTGTAGTTTATTGAAGACCGCATTGCGAAGTTTGAACAAGGTTCGCTGGCCCACCCCACCCATCAACCGTGTCTGCGTGTACCCGGTCGCGAAGGCAATCAGGTAGATTACCAGCAAAATACCGGCATTCCTCAACACGCCATCGAATTGCTTGTGCTGGATGTATTGATCGATGGTTCGTCCAATAAGGATAGGACCAAGCAGCAGCAATGCCGAATTAATGAGAATAGCCGCAAAGGCAAAAGCCAGCGTTCGGTGCTCATCATTGATCAGCGCCAGCAGTTTTCGAAGTGCTTTGTAGGTAGCGTTTTTCTCTTCTTTTTGCCCGACAAACTGGTTAAGATCGTAATTCATACTGGCTCGTACTGCGTTGCGACTGGTAAATTTGAACGTACTCGGGACTACTATTCATCAATTCGGGGTGCGTGCCTCTGGCAACGATCTCGCCCTCCATGAGTAAAATGATTTGCTCATACTGTTCGGCAGACGTAATCTTCTGGGTGACCGATACCAGCGTTAGATCCGGATAATTGCGTTGGATATTCTGCACGATTTTCTGTTCCGTATTCGCATCAACCCGGGCCGTAAAGTCGTCCAGCAGCAGTACTTTGGGATTGAGTGCTAGTGCGCGGGCCAGCATAATCCGCTGTTTCTGACCACCCGACAGTGTGCTTCCCCGTTCCGATACAACGGTCTGTAATCCTTCGGGCATCGAGTCGATGAAGCCGCGTAGCTCCGCCGTGTCGATTGCTTTTTGTACCGACTCATCGGTTACGGTATCACTAAAAGCAATATTTTCCCGAAGGCTCATGTTAAAGATGATACTATCCTGAAACACGAACCCAACCTGCTTATGGAACGCGTCTTCGCTATACTGATCAATGGATAACTCGTCGTACGCAACGCTTCCTTCCTGGGGGTCGATAAGTCCGGTCAGGAGATACAGCAATTGGCTTTTTCCAGCCGCTGTGGGTCCTACAATAGCCGTTCGGCTCTCCGCCTTCACCGAAAAAGACACATCCTTGAGCGCCGGTTTCCCATCGTAATAAACGGATACGTTTCGAACGGTAATCGTGCCCTGTAAAGGCAGATCGATGGTTCCGGTCTTAGCCGTTTCGGGTGCCTGCAATACCTCACTGACCCGCTCATACGAGGCCGACGCCTGGGCAATGACGTTACTCATAAAACCAATGACAATGATTGGGAAAATAAGCAGGGCCAAGTAGCCATTGAAAGCAGCAAAATCGCCGAGCGACATGCTCCCGGTAATAACAAAGTGCCCACCCATGACCAAAATGCTCAAAGCCGCCATGTTGGCCGTGAACGAAATAATCGGTATCAGCGCGGCAAAGAGCCGCAGAATAGCCAACCCAATATCTTTCGCATCGGTATTGGCCGCCAGAAACTTTTCGTATTCAAGCTGCTGGGCATTGAGTACCCGGATCAGGGCTGCGCCGAGAATGCTTTCATTGATAACCTTATTCAGCCAATCCACTACCCCTCGACTTCGCACGAACAGCGTTCTGACTTTGCTCATCAGAATGTAGAACGTGACGCCCACGATGGGGATAATGGCCATGACAGTAAGCCCCAGCTTCCAGTTTATGTTGACCAGCAGTATACTAGCCCCGACAATAATGCACAGCGACGACACGATGGATACCACTGCTTGCGAAACAAACGTTTTGACAGAATCAACGTCAGATGTCAGATTTGTCAGCAACCGCGACGGGTTAGTCTCCTGAATGTAGGCAAACCGTTGGCGCGATAATTTATCGGCCAGTTGCGTCCGCAAGTCTCTGGCTACCTGTTCAGAAGCGTAGGTCTGGATGATACTTTGCAGGTAGGTAAAAACGAAAATAAACAGAGCCGCCAGCAGAAACTGAATCACTGTTCTTTTCAACACGAAATGTCCGGCGGCATAGTCATCGATTCCGTGCGAAATGATCATGGGCAGAAGCAGGTTGATGCCGTTACTGATCAAGGCAAACAGAATCAGTAAGATGACCATTCGGGAGTAGGGCTTGAGCAGCCCAAGCAACGAGGCCTTGGGAGCAGACGCCTGCCGTGGTCTAGTTTTGTCCATAACAGTTACTACTATCCAGCTAAAAACGGGGCTGTGAATGAGAAGCTAAAGGTAATGAGTAACCTGTCTACTTATTCGTTTTGGCTGATTAAGTTGGCTGGATTAGCTAACTTCCAAGCCTCTTTTAATACCTCTTAAGATAGTTTGAGCCGTTGAAAGGATACTCGGATACCACGCTGGCAGTGAGCAGAAACATACTTCTACCTGGGTGTACTGGATTTTATTTTTGCCGTGGCGAACAAACAAGAAATCTGGAAAGCAAAAGTAGGATCGTACCTGCGCTCGCTTTGTATACCATTAATACAAGAGTATGTTGACTCTATACTTCATTTAATTTAGCCACGATAATCGTCTTCATCACTCCATCCACTCAATACACCTAATGGAAAATAAGCCCGGAAATTTTCGCTGGACAGTAGTAACGCTACTGTTTTTTGCTACCACAATCAACTACCTCGACCGGCAGGTGATCGGTTTGCTCAAACCTACGCTTGAAAGCGAATTTAGCTGGACCGAAACGGACTACAGTCGAATTGTTATGGCCTTTGCTGCGGCTTATGCCATCGGCCTGCTGCTTTTCGGGCGGATCATCGACCGGATCGGTACCAAGCTGGGTTATACCATTTCGTTGATAGCCTGGAGTTTAGCCGCTATCGCTCATGCCGTAGCTACCAGCACGTTTGGGTTTGGCGTAGCACGGGCGGCACTTGGTTTAGGTGAATCGGGTAACTTCCCGGCAGCTATTAAAGCCGTAGCGGAATGGTTTCCGAAAAAAGAACGGGCATTTGCTACGGGTATTTTTAACTCCGGCGCTAATATTGGTGCCGTCGTTGCGCCCGTGATGGTTCCGTGGATTTTAGGCGTTTACGGTTGGGAAGAAGCGTTTATTATCACGGGAGCTATCGGGTTTATCTGGTTAGTCTTCTGGCTGATTTACTATGAAGTTCCTGCCCGGCAAAAACGCGTATCGCAGGCAGAACTGGCGTATATCCATAGCGATAACGAAATAGAATCAGAAAATGCCAAACCTGTTCAATGGGCTAAGTTGTTTGGTATTCGGCAAACATGGGCGTTCGTGTTCGGTAAAATGCTCACCGATCCCATCTGGTGGTTTTTCCTGTTCTGGCTTCCCTCCTATTTTTCCACTACGTTTAACCTGGACCTTAAAAAACCAAGTCTACCGCTGGTAATCGTCTACACCGCGACAACGATTGGTAGTATTGGGGGTGGATATCTATCATCCTACCTAATTCGGCGTGGATGGACTGTGTTCAAGGCGCGCAAAACGGCCATGTTCTTGTTCGCCGTGGCTGTAGTACCCATCATGGCTGCTCGGTATGCTACCGATATTTGGCAGGCTGTAGCCCTCATTAGTTTGGCGGCAGCCGCTCACCAGGCTTGGAGCGCCAATATTTACACTACCGCATCCGATGTATTTCCTAAAAAAGCGCTTAGCTCCGTAATCGGGATCGGCGGTATGGCAGGGTCCGTCGGCGGCATCTTTTTTCCATTACTCGTCGGCTGGTTGTTGGATACGTATAAAGAAGCGGGTAACCTCAACGGTGGGTATAATTTGATCTTTATCATTTGCGGCAGTGCTTATCTACTCGCCTGGTTGATCATGCACTTCTTTACACCCCGTATGGAAATGGTTAACCTCGATGAGCCTGTAAAGTCGCCCGAGTCGGTGAGCGTTTCGTAAAGGCTTACCTGTTTATCCTTTAAAACCCCGCGTTTGTATCAGACGCGGGGTTTCTGTTTTTATGGCTTATTCGTTTTTACCAGGCTTACTTTCCACGGGTTTCAGGACATCAACGATTTTCGTTGATCGACCACTTTTTCGTTCTTCAATCTGTTCCAGCAGTTTCAAGCCCATCAATCCATTGAGCGAACCATCGGTGCCGCTCCCTCCGTTGATGACAATGTCGGGGATAACCCGAATATGTCCTTTACCAATCTCTTCCGTAATTTTAAAACGGGTAAAGTTCTCCTCGCCCATGGCCTTAACTTGTAATTCGTAAGCCTCGGCGGTTGAGCGACCGATGGCCAGAATTTTTTCGGCTTCGGCTGTACCCGTTTTGGCAATCCGTTCGGCTTCTGCGTCGGCGGTGAGTTTGGTCGCTTCAGCATCCGCTGCCGACTGACGACGACGGGCTTCCGCGTTGGCCTCGGCCCGGATTTTGGTCGCTTCGGCTTCCGCACCAACCTGTAGTTTCAGGCTACGCGCTTCCCCTTCCGATTTTTTTACGGCAGCATCGGCAGTACGCTGAGCAATTTCAACGCTTTGCTGCGCTTTGACAACCTCCCGCTGAATATCGGCCAACGCCGTTTCGCGCTCCATACCCTGGCGTTTTTCCTGCGCCATTCGCTGCGTTTCGTACGTTTTTTCTTCTTCCTGCGCAATCTTCCGGTCGGTCAGCGTTTTCATCAAACTATCGGGCGGTACAATATCACCGATCAGCGTATCAACCGCGTTTACGTTGTAGACTTCCAACACGGCCCGGATGTGTTCGCGGGCGGCTTCCTGCCGTTCCTTCCGGGTGCTCAGGAAAGCGATTACGTCCGAATCCTGGGCCGAGTTTCGGAAATAGTTACCGATTGTCGGTTCCAGCACCTGCGATACGAGGTTGTTCATACTACCAAAGCGAGCGATCACTTTGGGCGCTTCTGCCGACGGAATGTGGATGATCTGTGCTACGTCGAGGTTAAACGGGAAGCCGTCTTTGGAACGTACCGTAATCGTTGAAAGATTGCGGTCGAGATCGTGCGATTCTGTGCGGGCATTGGCCCAGTTCAGCACCAGATTTGTGGTTGGCACACCCTCTACTTTCATCGTGTAGGTATTAACGGGATACTTACCCGGTCCCAGCGGTTCCATCCAAACACCCCGAAACCCGCGTCGAACGATGTTACCGTGTTTAAAGGATTCGCCCGTCAGGTCCTCGCCATCCTCGCCGATGTACGAAATCACCACACCGACATGACCAATCGGCACTTCGGTCATGGGAATCTCTTCGATTTGAACGGCCCACGGATTTATGTAGTACGATCCGGCCAGCACCACCTGCGGCTGAAGCCCTCGGTTACCGCCGTTTTTCAGGAATGAATCCACATCCTGGAAGTTGTTGTGTCCTTCGACCGTCTTACCCGCGATCTGGCCCGGTTGCAGGGGTGCGCCGTCAAGTGTAGTAATGATACCGACCATGTTTTCTTTGATAACGGTCATGTCGGCGATGGTAATGGTAAACGCAAAAGTATTGATCCGGTACGTTCCAGGCGTCAGCATTGCCGTTTGCCGCCCTTTCTGACCATTTCCATTTAGAAAACGTTCGGTGTCCTGAAAGTTATCGCAGTCCACCCGTCGGGCCAGAATGTTACCCGTCGGTAGTTCAGCACCGTCGTTCGACAACACCAAGCCGATTTTTCCTTCGGGAACGACCGTAAACGGCTGCATCGTAACACCGTACTGCCAGGGCCATAGCCACCAGTACAGACCCGGTGCCAGCGTTTGCGCCTGATAACCCGCTTCGCCTTTCGTCGCAATGATCCGACCGTCGGGCAAGCCACGATCCTGACCGACTAAAACGTATTTTTTGGTAATCAGACCAATACGGTCTTCGGGAACAATAACCATCCCGAACAAAAAGCGGAGTACCAGTTTGTACAGTACCACCGCCAGGACGAGCAGGATTACCCAGCTCCATGCGGACATGAGCGATAAAAATTCCATAGATGAACGATTGTTAAACGGATTAAGAATGAACGGGTAAGCGGATGAATAAGCTCGTTCCGACTTGTCGAAGAAGCGGTTGACGTTGAACGAGTAAGGAAAAAGCGGATGCGTCTACACTGGCGTAGAGAAGATTAGGTCGAATTGACGCATCAAATGTAGGACGCGAAGCAATCGTAGCGCTCCGGATTTGGATGATTGGTTACCGCAAGACCAAATTGTGCAGGGGCATTGATGAGTGGAGCAGAACGCTCAAAACTCCTGAGCAAGGTTAAAGAAGAAGCCTGCCTTTCCCTGTCGGTTAACTGACCCACTAAATCGCATGACGAAATTGTAATACGTTACGATATCGAGGCTAAGTCCCGTTCCTAACAACAAGCGGTTGGCCAGTTTACTCTGATACTGTTCAGCGACGGTACTACTCACGTAACCGGCATCGCCGAAAGCCGTGATGTAAGCCGCAATTGGAATCGTATTGAACTGGCGAATGTGTAGCCAGTTGAGTTGTTTGACGGTATTGAAAAGCTGATAGCGCAAACTATTACGCCAGATCACGGATCGCTGACCATCGATTACGTACAGCTCATACCCACGTACCATTTCGCTGGAACTTCCTAGGCCGCGTAGATTAAAGTAAGGCTGCCGTGTCGGCCAGGTGGCGCGCCCGCGAATACTACCAGCCGCGTAGAAACGCCCGCCCAACGGCCAGTAGCGCGTCATGGAGGACGACAGTTCGAGAAACCGGAAATTATCACTAGGCAGTATTCCCGATACACCGATACCAGCGGTAATCACTTTTCCCCGCAGTGGAAACGATACATTGTCCCGCTGATCGTAGCGGTAATTGTAGCTCATCGACAGGTATTGCTGATGAGTACGTCCATCCAGAAAATAATCGGGGTTCAGCTTCGCGATTGTGTCCGCAATTGTAAGGCGGGTATAGCGCGTATCCAGCACGTGATAGTGGTAAAGCCCGCGCCGATGCGTCAGAACCAAGCCCGCGTAAGCCCGCTCACGCAACACCTGTTCATCTTTAATGTATACCCATTTGTCGGCCAACGTTCGATACGGAATCTCTTTGTTGGTCATGTAAGCCAGATCCGCCCGCAGTCCGATCCGCTGCGCCTTGTCGATGTACGGTCGGGAATACGAGACCACCGTGCGCTGTAAGAAACCCCGTTCAATGGCGACCTGAAGCACGTCGTTGTTTCCCGTCACATTTCGATAGCTGAGCCGTCCGCCGTAGATAACCCGTCGCAGATCCCGTCCCCGGTCGTACCACCATTCGTTCAGGTTTCTGTCGGCTATATCAAATACGGGGTAAGCAATCAGATACCACCGCTCTTTCAGGTTAACGGTCAGATCGAGAAGCCCCAGTTGCGTAGAATCGTCCGGAGTTACCTGCACCGTGGAGACATCGACGGTTACAAACAGATTCGTGTTGTTGATGTTTCGCTGATCCCAGGCTACGCGTCCGGCGAGGTCAGCTAGCCGAACGGTATCGCCCGGATGTAATGTCATCTCACGCAAAATAATACGGTCGCGAGTGCGGTAATTTCCGTTGAGAACAACCGAGCGGATCAGGACCGAACGCGACGAATCTGCCGAGGATGCTGCCCACGCTTGAAACGAAAGAAATAAGGCCGTAAGCACCAAAGCAACGGACAGCCGACAATTCGGAATCATGCTTAAAATTACGGCTTTTCAGAAAAATAACACAAATTTTTCTGTGTATCCTGCAACCGTCTATGTATTATTGCTGTATTCTATAAATCTACGGCTACTAATCTATTTAAACGGTACATGCAGACTGAAAAAACGCAGAAATCGAGCGTTGGGACTAAGCCAAATCTGAGCTTCTGGCAAATCTGGAACATGAGTTTTGGTTTCTTCGGAATCCAATATGGCTTTGGCCTTCAACAGGCCAACATGAGTCCCATCTTTCGATATCTGAACGCCGACGAAGCTAACATTCCCATTCTATGGCTGGCGGGGCCGGTAACAGGTCTGATTGTTCAACCCATCATTGGCTCCATAAGTGACCGAACGTGGTCGCCCCGCTGGGGCCGCCGAAAACCTTTTTTCCTCATCGGAGCGATTGTGACCAGCCTGGCGCTTTTTCTTATGCCCAACTCGTCGGCGCTCTGGATGGCGGCAAGCCTGATGTGGATTCTCGATACAGGACTCAACATTACGCAGGAACCGTTCCGGGCTTTTATCGGTGACAAGCTCAACGACAAGCAACGCGGGTTAGGTTTTGCCATGCAAAGCTTCTTCGTTGGCTTTGGTCAAACGCTGGCCAACCTGATGCCAACTATTTTTCGCCTGCTCGGCATTACTTCAGCAGCGGCTGTCGCAACGGGCGTTATTCCGAATAGCATTAAATACCCCTTTTATATCGGTGGTGCCGCCGTGATTCTGGCCGTTATCTGGACGATCTACACAACAGACGAGTATCCCCCCGACGACATGGCCGAGTTTGAGCGCATGAAGCATGAGGGTAGTGGCATTAGCGGGGCTTTCAACGAGATTTTTGCCGCTCTGAAAGAAATGCCCGTTACCATGCGGCAACTCTGGTGGGTTAAATTCTTTACCTGGTTTGCCCTTCCGCTGATGTGGCAGTTTCTCACGCTGGCCGTAGCGCGTCATGCGTTCAATGCCCCTACCGCCCAATCACCCGGCTTTCAGGAAGGTACCGAGTGGGGAAACCTGTGTTTTGCCATGTTTAACGTTGGGTGCTTCAGTATTTCGTTTTTTCTGCCTGCCATCGCTAATGTAGTGGGTCGGCGAGCTACCCATGCCTTATTTCTGACCATCGGCGGTTTCGGTTTTCTGTCGATGTTACTTTCGAACGATAAATACGTTTTTTTGATCGGTATGACGCTCGTTGGTTTCGCCTGGGGCTCTATCCTGTCGATGCCGTATGTATTGTTGTCAAGTTCGGTTCCCGCCGAGCGGATGGGCGTGTACATGGGTATCTTTAACGGCTTTATTGTCGTACCGCAAATCATTAACAACCTGACGATTCAGTTTATTTACCCTTACCTCAACAACGACCCTCGTAATGCACTGGCCTTGGCGGGCGTGTGTTTGTTATTGGCAGCCGGTTCCTGTTTTCTGGTTAAAGAAACAAGACGTAGCGAAGAAGCCGCTTTCCCGGTCAATCCAGGCGGTAATTAATTAGGAATCTGTTTTACATTTGCCATTCCGATCAGCCAAGCGCCAAAAGCAGCAAAACGGCTGATCGGAATACCTTTTTTATGACGACATCTTCCCGCCCTTACACCCTCATCGCCGTTGGCGAACTGCTTGCTGACTTTATTGGACATCATGTTTCATCCAGCCTGCTCGATGCACTGGACTTCCGGCGGTATCAGGGTGGTAGCCCGGCCAATATGGCGGCAAACATGGCTCGAATGGGTAACAAAACAGCGCTGGTTGCCTGCGTCGGCGACGACAACATTGGCCGGTACCTTACGCGAGAGACTGCCGAAGTAGGTGTTGACACGCAATTTGTCACAAAGCATGCGCAGGAGCCAACGAGTATTGTACTGGTTTCACGAACGGCGGGTACACCCGACTTTGTTGCCTACCGCCACGCCGATTGCCAGATTCAAACGGATCAGCTACCGGACTCGCTTCTGGCCCAGACAACGTTGTTTCACACCACCTGTTTTGCGTTGAGCCGCCAGCCCGCGCAGGATGCCATTTGCGATGCGGCCAAGCGCGCGCAAGCTGCCGGTTGTCAGGTTACGATCGATGCCAATTACGCGCCAACGATCTGGCCCGACCGTGAACAAGCGTGGCGGGTACTGGCCGACTACTGTTCGGCGGGTGCTCTGGTGAAACTCAGCGAAGACGATGCCGAACGACTGTACGGAGAAAAGCAATCGACCGAACGCATTCTGAGCGATTTTCATAAAATGGGCGCAAAAATCATTTGCTTTACTCTGGGTGCTAACGGCAGTATCGTGTCGTATGATGGCGGTACTCAGCAGGCTGTGATACCTGGCAAAAAAGTAGATGTGGTCGATGTTACGGGTGCGGGGGATGCCTACTGGGCTGGTTTCCTGACCGCTTTCGTAGACGGCCATACGCCCGAGCAATGCGCCCGCTCGGGTGCGACACTCGCGCAAATGAAGCTAAGTCGGCAGGGGCCCCTACCATTCCAGGTTGATCGCAAATCACTTTACCGGTAAAGTGATTTGCTTAACTTACAAATTCCTGATGTATTTCTGACCGCCCAGGTAACGCATCTGACGGGTGATCTGTCGCGTTCGCCGTTGAATGTAGCTTGACGGATTTTTAATGGAAAACTGACGCGGATTGGGCAGTACGGCGGCAATGCGGGCGGCTTCATTGCGTGAAAGCGTAGCGGCTGAGTGACCGTAAAACCGCTCGGAGGCCGCTTCGACACCAAACGTCATCGGACCCGTTTCCGCCACGTTCAGATACACTTCCAGAATGCGTTTTTTGCCCCAGATCAACTCAATCACAGCCGTGAAATAAACCTCTAACCCTTTTCGAATGTAGCTGCGGCCATTCCACAAAAACACGTTTTTGGCAACCTGCTGCGAGATCGTGCTGGCTCCGCGCGGGCGTTCACGGGTTTTGTTTTCTTTGATGGCATCCTGAATCTCGTCGAAATCAAAACCCCAGTGGATCGGAAAAGCTTGGTCTTCGGAAGCAACGACCGCCAGAGCAGCTTCCTTGCTGATCTCATCGTACGACCGCCACTTCTTGTAAACATGGCTACTCTCGTCCGTTCCAATGGTGTCCATCCATCGTGACACCACTAACGGTGTTACCCATACGGGCACATACTTGAGAACAACCACGTATCCCAGCGAACCAAAAAATAACCACAGAAACGCTTTAATGCTGAACCAGTAGATGCGTTCCAGCAAAGGGCGTTCACGAATGAAACGACGCGCCTGTTGCCAACGCCCACCCTTCTGCAAGCGTTGCGCGGAAGAATGCCCAACTTTAGGGCGGGGTTGCGGAGAAGGCGAAGTTCTGAATGTGTTGGCAGGGCGCTGCGAAGGGTCCATAAAAGCGATTCTAATACGCGAAAATGACTATTTTTCTAGTAGCGTGGACGATTTTCAGGCGCTTTTGTTCAAGAAGCTTATCCACTCGTCGGGCTTACTTGGCCCTCGCTGCGCTGCTTTCGTTTAACGTACAATAAGCTAATTTCATTTTAGAACCTGATCCTCACCAGACTTACTTCTTGCGGCTCGTTGCCGAACGAACAATGAAGTCATAGTATCAAATTTATCAGGAACGGTTTATTCATCAACTTAAATCTTGTCAATCCTGTTAATGGTGTCAATCAATGAACGCAGGTAACCCAACAAGTCTTTATACCTTACAGTCGATTATTCATGGATCTTCTTCCTTCTCCCCCACTCACCCGCGCTCAGGAATCGCGCGTCGCTATTGAACGATTATACATTACGATGCGCCACTTGTTCAACCGGGGTTTTTACAAGCCATCGGGCGTATCAGGTGAAGAAATTCGTCGGGCGCTGCTAACGCTTCAACCCGAAATTTACGGCCTGGTTGGCGATCAGCAACGGGTTGAACTAGACGGTCTGGTGTACGTGATGGACCGCCTTCCTAAAGGCATAGAATCCTGCCGAATCATCTCGCTGGCTTCGCGGGAAGGCTTCGAACACTCGCACTTCCCGGTGCTGGTTCCCGCCAAACGTCGACGCAACTGTTACCGCATCGACAGCGAACAAATGGTTATTGAAGTAACCAATGGCCGAAGCGAAATCTACGATATCCTGACGCACCTGACGTTTATGTTCATGGAGGCCGACAAAATTCGGCGCAACGCCTTTCAGGAGCGCGGCAGCAAAACCCGCGAATGGGAAAAGCTGGAGGCCATCATCCAATCGGGGGGCACCGTATCGGACGACGAACGCGAGCTAGCGCTGATGTACCTTAGCTCTATTCTGGGCCGCACCTTCGAAGATACCCAGCGTGCTTACCAGCGGTTTGCCGAAAATGCAGGAACGAACAGCGGTTTGTTTCAGATCGTCTACGCCCTGGGAAGCGTATCGGTGAAGGAAAGCAAAGAATCGAATACAACTCGGGAGATCAATTTTACGCCCATGCTCCGCGAGCGGATCGGTCAGCACCTCTACGGCGAACGCTGGGCTACGCACATCAAGCAGTACATCTGGGAGCACAACCTTCAGGAGCGGCCCATTCACATTATTAGTGCCAATCCGCACAGTGTGATGAACTGCCTGTACGCACCCGGTGCGCTGGCCGAAGCCACAAGCTGGGACAACCTCTACGACCTTGCGCTGAAGCTAAGCCAGCCAGCACACCGTGACCTACGAAAGCAGGTTATCAGCTACGCTAATGAACACGGAATGCATGTGCTGGAAGACGTTGCCGGAACCAGCCTATTGGTTCAGTTGATCGACACGGCCCAGGTAGATACAGCGACTCTCTCGCCAGAGATTACGCACGATCCGGAACTCATCAAAGCCAATCAGCCTTTGTTGCTGATCATGGATTATGCGTTTGGCGAACAGGCCTTTGAGACTATGGACGAGTTGCTAAAACCGTTCGAGCGCGGAGACGAAACGTTTCCCATGAACGTCGCGTCGATATCGATCATTGGCAAAGCGGGCATTCTAACGGGCGAGAAAGGCGATCTGATGATTCCAACGGCGCACATTTTTGAGGGAACCGCCGATAATTATCCGTTAGACAATGATTTCTGCAAAGAAGATTTCGAAGGACACGGCATACCGGTGTACGAAGGAGCGATGATTACGGTACTGGGCACGTCGCTACAGAATAAGAACGTACTCAGTTATTTCAAGAATTCGTCGTGGAAAGCAATTGGCCTTGAAATGGAAGGTGCTCACTACCAGAAAGCGATTCAGGCACAGTCGAAAATTCGGGATAGCGTTTCGACAAACGTCAAAGTTCGTTACGCGTATTATGCCTCTGACAACCCGCTGCTTACTGGTGCAACACTAGCGTCCGGCAGCCTGGGTACGCTGGGCGTCAAACCTACTTATCTGATTACGGTCAAGTGCCTGGAGAAAGTGCTGAAATAACGTCGATCCAACAAACGTATTGAAACAAACAGCAATGCCGTATCACTGCGATACGGCATTGCTGTTTGTAAAGCAGCGTTCGGATTAAGCATACAATAAACTACAGTAAGGTACTTCTATTGGCGCTTATCCCTCGAAATGGACAATCTTTGATTAATTTTAAAAATGCTATTTATTAAAAAAATAGTAAAAAATTTCACATGAACGCTTTGTTGTTTAAAGGATTAAGCATAGATTTGATCGTCAATAAACATCGATGAGTACTAAAAAAACTTCGTTAAAGGACATAGCCGTGAAAGCTGGTGTTTCTACCGCTCTAGTGTCCTATGTTCTGAATGGTAAGGAAAAGGAAAGTCGGGTTGGCCAGGAAATTGCGCAAAAAATAAGACAGATCGCGGCTGATCTGAATTACCAGCCGAATCATCTTGCCAAGAGTTTACGCAGCGGAAAAACGCATACCATTGGTTTGATTATAGCGGATATCTCAAACCCTTTTTTTGCAAACATAGCCCGCGTGGTGGAAGACGAAGCCAAGCGAAACGGATACACGGTTATTATTGGTAGCTCGGACGAGAATGCTGATAAGTCGCGCGATTTATTGGACGTACTGATCAACAGACAAGTCGATGGCTTTATTATTGTTTCGGCAGAAGACACCGAGGAGCAAATTCAATACCTGACCGATAGACACATACCGTTTGTTTTGCTGGACCGGTATTTTCCGGATATGCAGACTGACTTTGTTTCTACCGATCATTACCAGGCATCGTATGACGCCGGTTCTCATTTGATTCGGAGTGGATACCAGCACATCGGCATGATTGCTTACGACTCGCAGATGTTCCATATGCGGGAACGTATCAGAGGCTACAGCGACGCACTTAACGATCACAACCGGACCGTCCAAAAGTCCTGGTTACAGGAAGTTCGAATGAGCGCCATCGAGGCTGGTGTACAAGCGGCCATTGATCAGATGTTGTCGGGAAAACAACCCGTTGACGCCATCCTTTTCGCAACGTATAGCTTGGCAATCAATGGGTTAAAATACATTAATACGTTACGTTTACAGGTGCCAACCGATCTGGCAATTGTCAGCTTTGGACAGGCAGAAGTATTTGAACTGTACCATTGCCCAATTACCTATTTAAAGCAACCTATCGTGTTGCTGGGAAAAAAAGCCGTTGAGGTACTGGTCAAAAAACTAAGGCATGAATCCACTGAACCCTCGCAGGTACTCATGAAAGCAGAATTGGTCGAAAGAGCCTCGTCAAAAGTAAAATCGGTCGTGCTGATTTAAATTTGCCCAATAGCTTAAACGATTAAGCGAAAACCTGATAGTTCCTAAATCCTCTTATGCAACGTAGAACTTTCCTCAAATCATCCTTAGCCAGCGCAGCCGCCGTGTGGGCAGGTTTACCAGCAAGTGCCGTGGAGGCCGCACCGAAATTAAAAATCACCAAGATTCGCTATTACAGCGCACCGGGTTATAATAAACCGCTTTTCAATCAGGCGCGTGGTATCGTTGAGATTCAGACCGATGGCGGTATCGTCGGCATCGGAGAAGGTGGCTCGAAGGATATGATCGAGCAGTGCGCGCAGATGATTATCGGCGAAGATCCATTTCGCATTGAACATATCTGGCAGAATGTGTACCGGGGCATGTTTTACCCCCCAGGTCGGGAAAAGCTTCATGCACTGGGAGCGCTCGAAATGGCCTTGTGGGACATTAAAGGCAAAGCGCTTGGCGTACCGGTCTACGAACTGTTGGGCGGTGCCACGCGGGAATACGTTGAATGCTACGCTACCGGCTTCCGGGCTTCGAAAGCAAAAACGGAAGAAGAACGCGCCCGAGATTGCATCGAAGCGGGTTTGCGCGCCTACCGGATTGGCCCAACCGGCGGCAACGGTGATACCGCTTTTGACTTCTACGACAACGCCAAGAAAACCATTGAATTCTGTAAGCGCATTGATGCAGCCGTAGGCGGTGGCGGCAAGTGGGCCATCGATCTGCACACCCGCTTCGACACGACCGAAGGCGTAAAAATTTGTAAAGCCCTCGAAAATCTGGAGCCTTACTTTGTCGAAGATATCGTCCGCTCCGAAAATCCGGACGTGTACAAAACCGTTCGGCAGATGACTACCGTACCGATTGCCGTTGGCGAACAATTTGGCGACCGCTGGGAAAGTAACACCTTTATCGAACAGCATCTGATTGATTACACGCGCTTCACGCTGCCCAATACTGGGGGAATCTCTGAATTCAAAAAGCTAGCTTCCATGTGCGAAACGCATTATGTGGGCATGATACCGCACTTTACGGGCCCGCTGGCGACAGCCACGTTGGTACACGTATTGGGGTCCAGCAGTCCAATGCGTTGCCTGATGGAACTGGGTGGTGGCGAACCGGAACGACCTGCTTACTTCAACGAGGATTTCGTGAATTTTAAGAACGGGAAGCTTTATCTCAATCCGGAGCCGGGCCTGGGTGTCAAGTTTGATCCCAAGAAAGCAACGTTCGTTATGGAGGTTACCGCCAAGACGCAATTCCCTCATCCGATTCTGAAAAGTCCCGACGGAGCCATTCATAACTGGTAGCCTAACTTCACGCCTATACGCGTTTTCAGGATTATCAATATCGAGTCAACCGTTTAGTATTTCGGTAAAATACTCCGCTAAGCCATTTAAAAAGCGACACAAAGAAAGAGTCAGCAAACAGATACACGCCCTACGACTTCGCAGGCCGATTGGAAGCTTATTTTCAGCCTCAAAAAATATATAACTATACAAATAAATAGAAGCATTATATGTAGTAAGCGTTAGTGATTTTCCTAAACCTTTAACCAATTCCTCTCATGAAAAAAGCACTAATCATTACCCTTCTTTACCCGGCCCTGTGCAGCTGCTTCGCTTTTGCACAAACAGGCCGCGTGACGGGTAAAGTAACGGGAGCGGGACCCGACAATCAGGGACTTCCCGGCGTAAACGTAGTGGTGGGCGGAACTTCCGTTGGAACGACTACGGATGCTTCGGGAAATTATTCGATCAATGCTCCGGCAAATGCCTCGCTTGTCTTTTCGTACATAAGCTACGTAAGCCAGACGGTTCCGGTCAACAACCGCTCAATCGTTAATGTTCAGCTGGCCGAGGACGCAAAAGCAATTGATGAAGTAATCGTTACAGCACTCGGCATCAAGAGAGAATCTAAGACACTTGGTTACGCTACCGCTACCGTCAACGCCGATCAAATATCGACCAACCGTACGCCCAATTTTGTGAGCGGTTTACAAGGAAAAATGGCGGGGGTAAATATTACCTCGATGGGTACAGGACCTGCCGGAACGGCCAAGATCCGGATTCGCGGTCAGTCGTCGTTCAGTGGTCAGAACAACCCGCTGATTGTCGTGAACGGGGTTCCTATCGACAACTCCAATTACTCGCTCGGTGGCGATTACGGCTCACGGGCCGCCAACAATTCCGACGGGGGCGACGGATTGAGCAGTATCAACCCCGACGATATTGAAACCATGACCGTGCTGAAAGGAGCTACGGCGGCTGCTTTGTACGGTTCCCGCGCGAAGGACGGCGTGGTCATGATCACGACCAAAAGCCGGGGTATAGGAAAAGGGTTCGGCGTTACCTACAATGCCAATTTTACCACGGACACGCCCCTGGACTTCACCGATTTTCAGTACGAATACGGGCAAGGCGAAGGCGGTAAACGCCCAACATCACCGAGTCCATCCTCGGGTGTGTGGAGCTTCGGCGAGAAGTTTCAGCCGGGCATGACCCAGGTCTTGTTTGACAACGAGATTTGGCCTTACGAACCCGTTTTTAATCGGGTCAAGAAGTTCTACCGTGTGGGCACCAACTTCACTAACACCGTAACAGTCGCCAATAACGGACAGAACGGTGGCTTTAGCCTTTCATTCGGCAACACCGACAACCGGGGTATTCTGGAGAATAATACCTTCAACCGCAAGGTGATCAACCTGGGTTTCAGTCAGAACATCAACCCTAAATTGACAGCCTCTGGAAATATCAACTACTCGAAAGAAAACAACATCAATCCCCCCCAACTGAACGCGCAGGACTTCTCGGTATCGACGGTTGTTTTCACACTGGCCAACTCGATGCCTTTCGAAGCCCTACGCGAAAATCAGGCCCTTGCCAATGGCGATGAGTTTACGTTCTCCCGCTTTCTGGTGCGAAACAACCCATACTATTCGATGAGCCGCCGTTTCGAGAACATAAACCGGGATCGGATCTTCGGCAACATCGCACTCAAATACCAGTTCACCGACTGGTTGTATCTGCAAGGCCGGATTGCCCAGGATTCCTACACCCGTAATCAGGATTACAACATTCCGAACGGCTACGCCCCTATTGCCAAAGCACCCATTGGCTTTGTAAACGGTTCTTACACCCAGGACGTACGCCAAAATACCGAACGCAACATTGACTTCATTCTCGGCGGCAACCGAACATTCGGAAAATTTGGCTTGGACGTAACCCTGGGGGGCAACGCACGCTACGCCCGCAACGACTACAACAGCGTAACCGTACAGGATTTTGTCACACCGGGCCTGTACACCGTAGCCAATGGCCGGGTTAAGAATCCGATCTACGTGCTGGCCGAGAAAAAAATCAACTCCCTGTTTGGAGCAGCTACCCTTTCGTACCGGGATTATTTGTTCCTGAACATGACGGCCCGCAACGACTGGTTCTCCACGCTGGCCCCGTCGAATCGAAGCATCTTGTACCCATCCGTTACGGGTAGCTTTGTGTTCTCACAGGCATTTGAAAAACTTCCGACCTGGGTATCGTTCGGAAAACTGCGGGCGGCTTACGCGGAAGTGGGTTCCGACAACGTAGATCCGTATTCCAACGCACTTTATTATCAGGTCGATAACAATTCGTTTCCGAATCCATCGGGTCAGCTGGTACCGGTAGGCGGCATCAACGCGTCGGTCGTTCCCAACAAAAACCTGCGGCCACTGCGTATTCAGGAAGCCGAAGTTGGTCTGGAATTGAAGTTGTTTGACAGCAAGATAGGCTTTGATTTCACCTATTACCACAAAACGACGAACGACCAGATTCTGGCCGCTCAAATTTCGGATGCGTCCTCGTACACCAGCAAGCTGATCAACGTGGGCCGGAGTATGAACCAGGGGCTTGAGATGCTGCTGACCTTTTCGCCCGTCGTCAGACCGGCTTTCCGATGGGACGTGAGCGCTAACGTCTCGTATAATACCTCGAAAGTTCTTCGCTTAGGCTTGTCGCCCAACGATACCGTCATCACGGTAAGCAGCGGAGGAGGCCGGACGCTGAACCAGGTTGTGGGCAAGCCCATCGGGCAGCTCTACACGTTCACCTATCTACGGGATGCGCAGGGTCGTAAGGTGTTTGACGCGAATAGCGGACTGCCGATCCGGAACAACACCTTGGCAAACGTAGGAAACGCTCTGCCCAGCTATTTCGGCGGGATCACCAACACCTTCACGTACCAGGGCTTATCGCTTTCGTTCCTGATCGACTTCAAGCTTGGCAATAAGATGATTGCAGGACGGAATATCAACTACATGCGGCACGGCCTGTCGAAACGGACGCTACCCGGTCGGGATGTCGGTTACGTGATTGGCGACGGCGTTAACCCGAACGGAGAAATCAACCAGACCAGAGCGGCTGTACAGCCTTTTTATGAATCGCTTAATCCGCTGGGCATCAACGAAGATTTCGTGTTCAACGCCGGGTTCTGGAAACTACGCCAGATTACGTTAGGCTACGATTTCACGAAGCTATTACCCCAAAGCCTGTTCATCAAAGGGTTGCGGCTGAACGCTGTAGCTAACAACGTGCTGATCCTAAAGAAGTGGACCGAAAATATGGACCCTGAAGAAGCCCTGGTTTCGTCGGACAACTCCGTCGGGCTGGATTTCTGGCCGGGTCTTCCACCAACCCGTAGCATCGGTTTCAACCTAAATGTTCGGTTCTAATGTAATGTGGACTTCTGGTCCGCTTGGTCGTGTAGAAAAGGTGGACCAAATGTCCACGTTACTCATCCTAAAATCATGAAAACGAACCTCAAACATACCCTTACCCTGCTGCTTTCGCTGAGCTTGCTTACCAGCTGCGATCAGGGCTTTGACGAGATCAACACCAACAAGGTGGACCCAACTTATCTGGCCCCTTCGTTGATTCTCAACAAAGCGATTATTAATACCAACTACCTGGATGGCTTTGGCACACTGGGCATGCTGACCTACAATTTCGGGATCGTGCAGCAGATCATTACGCCCTACGGCAGTTCGCTGTCGGGTGCTAATTACGATCAGGTGAACAGCGGCAATACACCTTTGGTCTGGACCAATTTTTACCGCAATGTCGTCAAGCAACTGGTAGCCGTACTGGATCAGACGAAAAGTGATCCGTTGCAGAGCAACACCTACAACGCGGCCCGTATTTGGCGAGCCTACACCTTTTTGGTTCTAACCGACACCTACGGCGATGTTCCGTATTTCCAGGCGGGTCAGGGCTACACGACGGAGACTATCACGCCCAAATACGATCCGCAACAGGAGATTTACAAGGATATTCTGAAAGAGCTGGACGAAGCATCGGCAGCCTTAACCAGTACGCAAACCGCCGTTACGACCGACATTCTTTACGGTGGAGACGTAGCCAAATGGAAAAAGCTCGGCTATTCGCTTATGCTGCGGGCGGGCATGCGCCTGACAAAAGTTGATCCGACAATGGCTCAAAGCTACGTTAAAAAAGCCGTAGCGGGTGGCGTGTTCCAATCCAATGCCGACAATTCGGTGTTACGCCATACGGCTATTTATAACAACTATATTGCCAACCATTTAGCCGCCCGCGAAAAAACGAACTTCTACCTCGCAGCGCCCTTCGTCAATTACCTGAAACAAAACAACGACCCTCGACTACCCATCTTTGCCGTTCGGTACGTGGGCGCGAAAGGCGGTCAGGAGCAGGTCAATGATCGGGCCTCGTCTGATCCGAAGCTTCAGATTGGGATGCCAATGGGCTATAACGATGTCTCGATTGCATCTACGTTCAGCCAGAACGGAGTAGCCAGTCTGTGGGACTATTCGCAGGTCAACCTGAACACAGTCTTAAAGCTGGATGCCCCCGAATTTCACGTTACGTACGCACAAACGCAGCTTTTGTTGGCGGAGGCAGCCGTGCGGGGCTGGGTTACTGGTTCAGCCGCCGATTACTACGCAACGGGTATCCGGGCCGCTCTGGAACAGATGGCCCAGTACGGCAGTAACTCAGCAATTTCGGAAGCGGCCATTAAAGCTTACCTGGACGCTCATCCACTGGATGCCAGTAAGGCATTAGACCAGATCAACACGCAGTATTGGGTAGCCAGTTTTCTGGACGGCAACGAAGCCTTCGCTAATTTCCGGCGCAGTGGTTATCCCACGTTGCAGAAAAACCCATACCCTGGCTCCGAAGTAAAAGGTGACTTTATCCGCCGTATGCCCTACCCCGACAGTGAAATCGTCGTCAACTCGGGAAGTCTCAACGAAGCCATCGCTCGGCAGGGCCCAAATACGCTGGACACCCGCGTCTGGTGGGACAAAAAATAATGACTGAATACCATTGACAGGATAAACAGGATACCTGGTTCGCTATGTACTTCTGTTCAAAAATGGCCCATAGAGTTCCCCACCGTAATTTTTGGCGGACCCGGCCCTGTTCATCCTGTCATTCCAATAATTGAAACCATTACCAATAACTCTTTTTCCCAAATTCTCTCATGAATCAATCGGATCAAAGCCGTCGTGACACCTTAAAGATGCTGGGCTTCGGCTCTTCTGCTGGTTTACTAGGCCTCTTTGGTGGCCCCTCTGCCGCCCAGGCCCGCGAGCAAAGAACTACACCGGGGTATGCCATCGGCACGACACCTGTTAAGATCAAAAGTGTCAAAGCCATTGCCACGGCTCCGCAGGGTTCGAACCTGATCGTCGTCAAGGTCGAAACCACCGAGCCAGGGCTGTACGGCCTGGGTTGCGCCACCTTTACCCAGCGCGCGGCTGCGGTCGTGGTAGCGATCAACACCTACCTCAACGAGTTCTGCGTCGGTAAAGACGTTGATAACATCGAGGATATGTGGCAGTCGGCTTATGTCAGTTCCTACTGGCGCAACGGCCCTGTGCTGAACAATGCCCTGAGTGGACTCGATCAGGCGTTGTGGGACATCAAAGGCAAACGGGCGGGGATGCCAGTTTATCAACTCCTGGGCGGTAAAGTTCGCTTCGCCATTCCCTGCTACACCCACGCGGGCGGCACCACGCCCGAAGCCACCGCCGACAGCGTGAAGAAATTCATGGAGCAAGGCTTCAAGTACATCCGTATTCAGCAGGGAGGCTATGGTGGCGTGGGTAGCAACGTCGACAAACCCGATTTCAAAAACGCTGGCTTTGGCTACGAAGGCGATGCGTACATGAACGTACTGGGTTACTTAAAGTCGGTTCCCAAGATGTTTGAAATGGTTCGAAAACAGTGTGGCGAAGAAATCGAACTGCTCCACGACGTTCACGAGCGGGTGCAGCCGATGGAAGCCATCAACATGATCAAGCAGGTTGAAGACTACCGTCCGTTCTTTATCGAAGACCCGTTCTCCCCCGAAAATATGAAGTGGTTCGCCCAATTGCGGCAGGTTACGTCGGTACCGATTGCGATGGGTGAGTTGTTTAACAACATCAACGAGTTCAAAGAACCAATGGTCAACCAGTGGTTCGATTACATCCGGATTCACGTGTCGCAGATTGGAGGTATTACGCCCGCCATGAAGGTTGCCCGGCTGGGTGAGTGGTTCAACATCCGGACGGCCTGGCACGGTCCGGGCGACGTATCGCCGGTAGGTCACGCGGCTCACGCGCACATTGATCTGGCCGTCTGGAACTTCGGTATTCAGGAAGCGGTGGCTTTCTCGGAGAAAACACAGGCTGTGTTTAGCGGCTGCCCGACCATGAACAAAGGGTATATGTCGGTCAATGAGGTTCCGGGCCTGGGCGTGGATATTAACGAGAAAGAAGCCGCGAAGTATCCGATCACAACCAAATCCAACTGGCAGGTACGCCGGATGGACGGTACCATCATCCGACCTTAAAAAAGCCCCGGCGTTGTGGTGTCTGCGGTACCTAGTAAACCAAACGGGTGGCCCCGCATACACCACACCCCCCCCCTCCGAAGCAATACCGTTACCCTTACTTATCTATCGTACATTGACTTACGCCCTTACCTAAGATGAAATCGCCACGGAAACAAGCCGGTATGTCTCGTCGGTCCGCCATTCAGTCAGTGCTGGGTGTTGCGGGTATGAGCACGATGGTACTACCGCAAACATCATACGCATCCAGTCCTGATCATTTTGCCGATTACAGCAAAGTCAAGATCACGAAGCTCGAAACCTTCCTGGTCAAACCCCGCTGGATTTTCCTTAAAATTCATACCGACGTTGGCGTTGTGGGTCTCGGCGAACCATTGCTCGAAGGTCGGGCACTCACGATTCAAACGGCCATCAAGGAGGTCGAACCGTATTTGATCGGAAAAGATCCGCGTCAGGTTGTTCATCATTGGCAGGCGATTTACCGGCACGCTTTCTACCGGGGTGGTCCCATCCTGACCAGCGCCCTGAGCGGTATTGATCATGCCCTTTGGGATATAAAAGGCAAACTCCTCAACGTGCCGGTGTATGAGTTGCTCGGCGGTCCGACCCGCGACCGCGTGCGGGTATACGGTCGGGCGAGTACGCCCGAAGACATGAAAAAACGGAAAGAAGAAGGCTACACCGTTATCAAAACCGGCGTAGCCAAAAAGAATCCCGCCAACATTGTCGAGAACCCTCGATTCGTCAAATACGCGGTCAATAATTTCGCGTCTCTACGCCAGGCAGGCGGTGACGATATGGACATTGCCATCGACTTTCACGGTAGCATTCCGCCCCAAACGTCCAAGCTACTAATCAAGGAGTTGGAGCCTTTTAATCCGATGTTTATTGAAGAGCCGGTTCAGGCGCAGAACGTTGACGTACTGGCCGACATTGCGCGGGGTACGCATCTACCCATTGCCGCTGGCGAACGCATTTTTACGAAATGGGGCTTCCGCGAACTACTGGAAAAGCGAGCCGTCAGCATCGTTCAGCCCGACTTATGCCATGCCGGGGGCATCACCGAAGGACGCATCATTGCGGGGATGGCCGAAGCCTATTACGTACCGATTGCACCCCACAACCCAATGGGACCTATATCACTGGCCGTAGGTCTTCACCTGGCGGCTAGTGTGCCTAATTTTTTGGTACAGGAGCAGGTCTCGCTGGGCGAAGGCTATATCAAAAATCCGTTCAAGCTGCAAAAAGATGGCACCGTACTCATTCCCAAAGGGCCGGGCTTAGGCATCGAGCTAGACGAAGCGCAATTAAAAGATAAAATCGGTCACGACTGGCGAAACCCGGAAACATACAACGCCCTCGACGGCTCCGTCGTGGACTGGTAATCGGTGCTGTGGTGTCGGTTTCTCAAAACCGACACAAATTGCTGACGCCAAGGGTCGGTTTTGAGAAACCGACACCACCGCGCGAGCGGCACCGCCGAAACCATTAAGACAAGTACCCAAGCATTACCTATTCATCCCTTAAACTCCATACACTTATTATTTCTATTCAAACCCTTATTATGAAAAGAACTGTAAAGTTTTTCATTGTACTGCTACTCCTCTGCGAAGGTTATGCGTTCGCTCAGGGTACCAGAGTGACCGGTAAAGTGACCGGTCCCGATAACCAGGGTCTTCCTGGCGTTAACGTTCAGGTGAGTGGGACGACCACGGGAACATCGACCGATGCGTCGGGTAATTTCTCGCTTAATGCGGCAGGTACAACGTCGCTGGTGTTTTCCAACATCGGGTATGTCAGCCAAACCGTACCGGTGAATGGCCGCTCGGTTGTCAACGTCCAGATGGCGGAGGATCAGAAAACGCTGAACGAAGTCGTAGTTGTCGGGTACGGTACGCAGCGTAAAACCGACGTAACGGGCGCATTGACGGCCATCTCGACCAAAGAATTCGCCCAGCAACCGGTTACCCGTCTGGATCAGGTTTTGCAGGGACGGGCTGCGGGTGTACAGGTAACCCAGACCAACGGGGCTCCCGGTGGCGACGCGCGTATCCGTATCCGGGGTGCAAACTCCGTACTGGGCAATAACGACCCGCTGTACGTTGTCGATGGGTATGTGGGTGCCAATTTCAACTTCGTTAACCCGAACGATATCGAAACCCTTCAGATTCTAAAAGATGCGGCTTCGACCTCGATTTACGGTAGCCGGGGCGCAAATGGCGTGGTAATCATCACGACAAAAAAAGGCGCGCGCGGGCTTAAAGTCAATTACGAAGGACAGTTCAGCATCTCGGAAAACATCAAACGGTACGACGTGCTACCCGCCGGTGAATTTGCCGAAATCGTGAATGCCCGCGCCACGGCTACCGGTTCGAACCTGCCGTTTACGTCGGACCAGATTGCGCAGTTCAAACAAAACGGCGGTACTGACTGGCAGAGTCTGGTTTTTCGGCAGGGAAGTGGTCAGCAGCACCAGATCACGCTGTCGGGTGGTAGCGAAAAAACAACCTTCCTGATTTCGGGCAACTACTTGAATCAGAACGGGATCGTTAACAATAGCGGTTTCAAGCGGTACATTCTCCGCACGAACATCAATACGCAGATCAACGATAAGCTATCGCTCCGGCTAAACCTTTGGGGTACGCGCTCGCAGAACCACAACACCCTCGACGGTGGAGCCATCGTGCAGGCGCTGGCCTGGGCACCGACAACCCCCGCCTACGGTTCAGACGGTCAGCCTACGTTCACGGACCCCATCGGTTCTGTGTACAGGAACCCATTAGATTACCTGTACGATCAGTCGGTTGATCAGAATCGGACGGGGTTGAACATCAACGGTGGGTTGAACTACAAACTTCCCATCAAAGGCTTATCGCTTGATTTACAGTATGCCGTTAACTACCTGAACGCGCAGAACCTGAACCTGAACGGTAAACGGCTCTCGAATAACGTGCCGACGGCAAGCCGCTATTCCGCCGAACAGGTAACGCTGCAAAACACCAATAGCCTGAATTATGACCTTAAAGTCGGTGATCATTCGATCAATGCGGTTGCGGTGCTGGAAACACAACAGTTTACGGATCAAAACTTCACGGCGAGTGCTTCTGGACTGCGGTTTCCCCAGCTAGGCTACGACAACATCGGCGGTAACACAGCGGCTACGGTATCGTCGGGTTATCAGAAATGGACGCTGCTTTCGCTACTGGGTCGTATCAACTACGGTTTTAAAGATAAGTATCTGGTTACGGCAGCGGTTCGTCGGGATGGCTCGTCCAAATTTGGTTCTGCCAATCGGTACAGCGTATTTCCATCTCTGGCACTGGGCTGGCGGTTGTCGGAAGAAGAGTTTATCAAAAACCTCAACGTGTTCAGCAACCTGAAACTACGCGGAAGCTGGGGTATGACAGGTAGCCAGGCGATTAACCCATATGCAACACTGTCGACCTACGGCACAACCTCGGTTGCGTTCAACAACTCGGCGGCCACGGCAGGGGTAATTCTGGGTAACCCCGGCAACCCCGACCTGAAGTGGGAAACCACCAAGCAGGTCGATGTTGGTCTGGAAATGGAATTCCTGAACGGTCGTCTCCGCATCGAAGCCGATTACTTCAAGAAAAACACAACGGATCTTCTGCTCAACGTAGCGATTCCAAGCTATGCGGGTGGTGGTACTCAGGCTCGGAACGTCGGCGAAGTTGAAAACACCGGGTTCGAATTCTCCATCGGTGGTACGCCTATCGACAAAGCCGGATTCCGCTGGGAAACAAACCTGAACCTGTCGACACTGCAAAACAAAGTGATTAGCTTGGGCGGTCTGCCTCGTCTTGGTCAAGGTACGGGTGTTGGGGGCGGTATGTCATCCACCAACGAGTTTATGCTGATGCCGGGTGAGCCGCTGGGATCGTACTGGGGCTTGAAATACCTGGGAACCTTCAAACCAAACGAGGCTGATCTGGCCGCTCAGTTCGGGCGCGTACCGGGCGATCCCCGTTACCAGGACCTCAACGGCGACAACGCCATTACGACCGACGATTTTCAGATCATTGGTCGGGCGTTTCCGAAAGCAACGGGTGGCTGGAACAACACCTTTACGTACAAAGGCTTAACGTTGAACGTGTTCTTCAACGGCGTGTTTGGCGTCGATAAGCTCAACTACACGCGGGCGGCTGCCTTATCGGGTTCGGGCGACGCCCGGCAGTTCATTCTGTCCGAAATCCGGGATTACTACCGCCCCGGCAATGAAACGTCCGACATTCCGGCATTCACCAGAACCTACCAGCCCTTTACGCAGTCGAGCCGGTTCCTGGAAAATGGCAGCTTCGTTCGGCTGAAAAACGTCAGCCTTTCGTACACAGTACCAACAGGCTTCATCCAGAATAAAGCCAACCTTCGGGTATTCTTCAGCGCGACGAACCTACTGACGATCACAAAGTACAAAGGTCCAGATCCAGAATCCGCCCGCGTGGGGTCAAACACCGATACGGCTATCGGTATTGACTACGGTTCTTATCCAAACTCGAAAACCTATACACTTGGCGTAAACCTGGGCTTCTAATCCATTCTGATAGTCATGAAAAAGTTACTTATATTTTCACTGGCGGCTATGCTTACCGCAGGCTGTAAAAG
Organism: Spirosoma liriopis; assembly: GCF_023196085.1. Lineage (NCBI taxonomy): Bacteria > Pseudomonadati > Bacteroidota > Cytophagia > Cytophagales > Cytophagaceae > Spirosoma > Spirosoma liriopis. The sequence continues at coordinate 1,845,971 of NZ_JALPRF010000002.1, read as the reverse complement.
TTATTTAGAAGAAGATACAACCGGTCTGCTGTACGGCGGCAACGTACTCGCCACGCAGGACGGTCTGGAATCGGCCCTGACCGGCTCGTACCGGGGTTTGGCCAACCAGTGGGGCTACGGTTTTATTCACCCCTCGGCCAATGCGGCTACCCTCGGCAGCGACGACGTGACGACGCACCCGGCCAGCAACAAAGCCGACTGGCGGGAGTTCGATCAATTCACCGTATCGACCACGAACCAGCGGTCGGGCGCTGTGTACAATGGCTGTTACAAAGCCATCCAGGGGGCAAACAACGTGATCAACAATTACCAGAAAACAAGCGGTACGAAAGCAACGATCGACATTATTGCAGGCGAAGCGTACTTCATCCGGGGCTTTTCCTACTACTGGCTCACCCGGTTTTACGGCAACATTCCGCTCATCACGGTGGGCGAATACTCCGCCGATCTCCTGACGGTAAAAAAATCGACGCCAGCGGAGGTATACGCGCTTATCGTTGAGGATCTGAAGAAAGCGGAAACCCTGCTGCCTAACACCCGACGCGATCCGGGTCGCCCAAACGTCGGTTCGGCGAAGGCGTTTCTCGCGGACGTGTACCTGACAATGGCGGGCTGGCCTTTGAAACAGACCGACAAATACGATCTGGCAGCGGCTAAAGCCAAAGAAGTGATCGACAACCGGGCAACCTACGGCTTTCAGCTGATGCCGACTTTTGCGGAGGTTTTTGCAAACGACCCTGCGGTGGCCAGCATTCCCGAATCGGTATTCCAGATCAGCGGTTTCACGGGCGGTAGCGGTACGGCCAATGCTACGTACGGGAACACAACCATGCCCGGCGAAGAAGGTGGCTGGGACGATATGTTTGCCGAACTGAATTTCTTCCGCGACTTTCCCGAAGGTCCTCGCAAGTCGGCTACCTTCCGCACCGAGTTCGGTCTTGGCTCGACTAAAATCCCCTGGCAGCAGAGCCTGACGAAGCACCCGTACTACCAGAAATGGTACATCAAAGGCAATGTCGTTACGTCCAGCATTTCGCTGCCGTCGGTTATGATGCGTTACCCGCACGTGCTAACGATTTACGCAGAAGCCAAAGCCCGTAGTACAAGTGGTCCCGACCAGGCTGCGTATGATGCTCTTAACCAAGTTCGACTACGGGGTCGGGCGACGGGTACCAAAGCACTGTCAACAGCTGATGGGCTGACGGCCACCCAATTTGCCGACGAGGTGGTACAGGAACGTGCCTGGGAGTTTGCCTGTGAGCGGACCCGCTGGTTTGACCTTGTCCGACTCGAGCGCGTCGAAGCGGCCAATGCCAACAAGAGCGCCGACGATCTGCAACCAATCAAGGCGATCACAAAGGCAAATTATTGGTTCCCATTGCCTTACTCGGATACGTCAATCAATCCGAACCTGAATTAATACGCTTTTCCGAAGTGGCGTCAGTTTTGAGAAACTGACGCCACCAGTTGACATCATTAGGAATACTCTGCAAACACGTCCAACAAACGCATACGACCTTGAAAAAAATACTCATCGCAGCAGTCGGCGCTCTTGGGCTGTGTAGCACCACGCCCCCGGCAGAATGGCCTCAAACAGAATTGTCGAACGGACTCATTCAGACCACGCTGTATCTACCCGATGAACAGCAGGGCTATTACCGGGGAACCCGTTTCGACTGGTCAGGAGCGTTCAAAAACCTTACTTACAAAGGCCATAATTTCGTCGATCAGTGGTTTGACAATTACGATCCCAAGCTGCATGACGCGATCAACGGCCCCGTCGAAGAATTTACTCCGCTCAATTATACCGACGCCAAAGCGGGTGATACCTTCGTCAAAATAGGCGTTGGCGCATTGCGAAAACCCGACGATAAACCGTACACCTTCGCTCGCTATTACGACATAGCCAATCCGGGCAAGCGGCAAGTCAACCGGTACAGCGATCACATTGATTTTACGCACGAGTTGACCGACCCCGCTACGGGTTACGGCTACCACTACCTCAAAACAATCCGGTTGACGAAAGGGAAATCCGAACTTGTTCTGGAACACCGACTGAAAAACACAGGGAAGCAACCCATCAGGACGAGCGTGTACAATCACAATTTTTTTGTCATCGACAAGCAACCCACCGGCCCCGGCATTGAAGTAGAACTTCCGTTTACGGTTAAAGCGGAGGGCAAAGGGTTTGGCGATCTTGTTCAGACACAGGGCAACCGGCTTGTCTATTCGCGCGATTTCGAGAAAAAAGAAACCGTTTTCAGCGCGGGTTTGCAAGGTTTGTCGTCTACCGCTAAGGATTACGACATCCGTATCGAAAATAAAAAAACTGGCGCGGGCGTGCGTATTACAGGCGATCAGCCCCTGGAAAAGTTGGTTTACTGGGCCTGCGCAACCACTTCCTGCCCGGAGCCTTACATCCGTCTGGAAGCGGCTCCTGGTCAGGAAGTAACGTGGACGATCACGTACGAATTTTACGAGAAAGCCAAATAACGATTCTTCGTTGATCCATTTCCTTTTTTAACCGACTCAACCAACCCATGAATTTTGCGTTTAAACTTTTGTTCGGCCTATCGATCCTGGGTGGCTCCCTGCCTTTGTACCAGGAAAAACCGGTCGAAGATCCGCGTAAAACCGGCAACGACTGGCCTACCTACGGCGGTAACAGCGCTGGTAATCGGTATTCGCCCTTAAACCAGATCAATACGCAAAACGTAAAGAACCTGCGTCTGGCATGGACCTACGAAACCGGCGACAATAAGAATCCAAACCAGCGGGGTATGGACATTCAGTGCCAGCCTATCGTGATCAAAGGCGTTCTTTACGGAACGACTCCGCGCATGAAACTCTTTGCCGTTGAAGCCGCTACGGGCAAACAACTCTGGCAATTTGATCCATTTGCCGATCCCGAAAAAAAGCCGCGCTTCCACCCGGTACGGGGCGTTGTCTACTGGGAAGATGGGAGCCGGACCGACGCTCAGGATAAGCGCATTCTATACTCTGTGGGGGCTTTTCTGTACGCCGTCAATGCCACTACCGGCAAACTAATCGACGATTTTGGCAACAACGGGGTAGTTGATTTGCACGAAGGATTGGGCGATAAAGAAACGCTCGGCTACGACGCGGCTAACTTCTCGATTCGGGTTACGACGCCGGGTGTCATCTACAAGGATCTGTTAATCACGGGGTCAGCCGTTTCGGAAGGAGGTGATGCCCCTCCGGGTTACATCCGCGCGTTCAACGTCCGGACCGGCAAGCTGGCGTGGGTTTTTCATACCATTCCCCTACCCGGTGAGTACGGCTACGAAACGTGGTCCAAAGACTCGTACAAAAAACTGGGTGGTGCCAACTGCTGGGCCGGTATGGTTATCGACGAAAAACGGGGCATCGTTTACGCGGGCACGGGCTCGCCATCGGTTGACTTTTACGGCGGAGCGCGGACGGGTCAGAATTTGTTTGCCAACTGCGTGATTGCCCTCAACGCCGAGACCGGCAAGCGCGTCTGGCATTTTCAGACCGTACACCACGATCTGTGGGACCGTGATCTACCGTGCCCGCCAAACCTCATCACCGTTAAGCACAACGGCCGGATAATCGATGCTGTAGCGCAAGCCACGAAAGACGGTTATGTATTTGTTTTTGATCGGGATACGGGCAAACCGCTTTTCCCCGTCAAGGAGGTCGCCGTTCCGACTTCGCCCGCTCTTCCCGGCGAACACCCCTGGCCTACCCAACCCGTGCCGACCAAACCGGCCCCGTTTGTCCGGCAGGAATTAACCGAAGCCGAAATTACCACCCGAACCCCCGAAGCCCACGCGTACGTGCTGGACCGCTACAAGAATAGTCGGTACGGTAGCAAATACATGCCGCCTAGCCTGGAAGGTAGCCTTTACTACGGCTTTGGTGGGGGAGCCGAGTGGGGTGGCAATGCCGCCGATCCGGACGGTATTCTCTACCAGAATGCCAACACCATGCTCTGGTGGCTGAAAATGCGGGATCTGCGGGCGCAAACAAATGGTGCAGCGTTGACTAAGGGCGGTACCCTGTTTGCGGCAAACTGTGCGGTCTGTCATGGTACAGGAGGCAAAGGAAGTGAGGCCAATCAAACCGCGCAAGCCTATCCTGATCTGACGGAAGTGGGCAAGCGGCTGTCCAAAGAGCAGATCGAAGCCATCCTGGTAACCGGTCGCGGGCGGATGCCGTCGTTCGGTCATTTGTCGAAGGAAGATCGTGAAGCACTCGTGAGCTACTTACTGAAGCTGGATGTGAAGCCAAGCAACGGACCTGCGGATCAGCACAGTTCCGTTGTAACGACGCCCGTTCCCGAAGGCGCTTCGTTTCCATACATTCCGCCTTATCTGAACAATGGCAACACTCAGTTTCGGGATCAGGATAACTACCCCGCTATCAAACCACCCTGGGGAACACTGAACGCCATTGACCTGAACACCGGTAACTACCTCTGGCAGGTACCCCTGGGCGAATATCCAGAATTAACGAAAAAAGGAGTTCCGCCAACGGGCACCGAAAATCACGGCGGACCCATTGTAACGGCTGGTGGCCTGGTATTTATTGCCGCTACCTACGACGAGAAACTGCGCGCTTTTGACAAGAAAACCGGAAAAATCGTGTGGGAGTACAAATTACCAGCGGGTGGTTTTGCCACGCCCATAACATATATGGTCGATGGTAAGCAGTACATCGTCATTGCGGCCGGGGGCACCCGCTACGGCTTGAAACCGGGCGGTTCTTACGTGGCGTTCGCGTTGCCGTAAAAGCACTAAAACAAAGCATTTATGAGAAACTATCTGTTAGGTTGCGATTGGGGAACGTCGTCTTTCCGGTTGCGACTGATAAACACACCCAACCTTGACCTTGTCGGCGAGGTAACATCGTCAGAAGGTGTTGCCAGCACGTTTAATGCCTGGAAGAATCATGGCGAAACGAGTGGCATATCCCGTGAACACTTCTTCCGACAGCATTTGAAACGACAAATTGATAATCTGTCCGAAAAAGTCGGTATCAATCTAGACACGATCTCAATCGTCATTTCCGGCATGGCCTCTTCGTCCATTGGTATGGATGAGGTTCCGTACGCTACGTTACCGTTTCCAGTCGACGGTAGTCAGGCCAGCGTCCGGCGAATCGATGCGCAAAACGGTTTTCCGCACGACATCACGCTGATTTCCGGGGTTCGAACCACCCACGATGTCATGCGGGGAGAAGAAACGCAGCTAATTGGCGTTCTGGCTCTGCTCGAAACCGCGCGTACCCGGATTGACGATGCGATTCTCATCGTTCCCGGTACGCATTCCAAGCACATCTACATCCAGAATCATCAGGTTACCGACTTTCAGACCTTTATGACAGGGGAAGTCTTCAATCTCATGTCGCACTACAGTATTTTAAAGGATTCCGTAGAGCCGGCCAATTTAATTACGCTCTCCACAGATGAATTGGACGGTTTTAAACTTGGTCTCAAAGAGGCAATGGCCACATCGACCTTGACAAGTTTATTTCGCGTACGCACCAATCAATTGTTCGACTTACTAACCAAAAAACAAAACACACTTTATTTAAGCGGCCTGCTTATCGGCGCTGAATTAAAATCGCTGATTGACAAAAAGGATTGGCCATTGATCTTATGCAGCGGCACCAATCTGTATGAACTGTACAAACTGGCGATGGAAGAACTGAATTTATCCGAGCGGACCATTACCGTCCCCCCCGATTTAAATGATAAAGCCACTATCGCCGGACAAGTTAAAGTAATTCAGGGCCAGCTATTACCCGTAAACAAATGACTACGTTGAATCAAACTCCTTTTTCGTGGGAGCTATTTTCCAGAGCGCCACTCATTGGTATCATACGAGGCTTATCGTTTGACACGATCAAGCACATTCTTCCCATTTACCGGGAGGCCGGGCTGACAACGATCGAAATAACCATGAACACCGCCGACGCGGAGGAAATCATCCGGTACGCGGTCGAAAACGAGAATGCGGGTTTAAACATCGGCGCGGGTACGGTCTGCACCAAAGACGATCTGGATAAAGCGCTGGAAGCCGGGGCGCAATTCGTTGTCACACCGATCATTAGCAAGAAAGTAATCAAGTCCAGTGTGAAGCGCGGTATCCCCATTTTCCCTGGTGCCTTTACCCCATCCGAAATCTATACGGCCTGGTCGTTAGGCGCTTCGATTGTTAAAGTGTATCCGGCAACGTCGCTGGGACCCGATTACATCAAAGACGTAAAAGCGCCTTTAGATCAGGTAAAATTAGCGCCAACCGGTGGTATCAATTTAGATAACATGGCTGCCTACTACAAAGCTGGATCAGACGGTTTAGGCGTTGGCGGACACCTATTCGATAAAGCGCTTATTCAGAAAAAAGACTGGCCAGGATTAAAAGCCCATTTTCAAAAGTTTACGGCTATCCTTCAGGATTCTGTTCAAAAATAATACGTGCGTTTTCCATTGCGGTCCCACTCCCTTACGCAGCCCTAACTTTACGTGAACAATGAATTTTACTTGTTGATAATCAATCAATAAGTAATCTATTTGGGGCCGATTTTTTTGTCATCCCTCCTGCGTCGGGATGACAAAAAATACCTATTATTTACGTTAACTTTTGTTGTTTATGTCAACATTTAAAGTAAAAAACTACCGATGGTTTATTGTATTCCTGTTATTCACCGCAACTACTATTAATTATTTAGACCGGCAAATTATTGGTTTGTTGAAGCCCACGTTAGAAAAGGAATTTAACTGGAGCGAAACCAATTTTTCACGGATTGTTATGGCGTTCACGGCGGCCTATGCCGTTGGCTTATTGCTGTTCGGATGGATCATTGATAAAGTAGGAACGAAGGTCGGGTATTCCGTTACCATCGTCCTGTGGAGCATAGCCGGCATGTTACATGCTGTCGCCCGGTCGGTGTTCGGGTTCAGCATGGCGCGGGTTGGCTTAGGAATCGGCGAAGCGGGCAACTATCCGGCAGCCGTCAAGACTGTCGCCGAATGGTTTCCGAAAAAAGAACGAGCGCTGGCAACGGGCTTGTTCAACGCAGGCACCAGCATTGGCGTTGTCGTCGCCGTACTGGTCGTCCCCTGGATTTTGACGCAGTATGGTTGGCAAAATGTGTTCTGGATCACCGGGGCGCTGGGCTTCGTCTGGCTAATCGCCTGGCTCATTTTTTACGACATTCCGACCCGGCAACCTCGCTTAACGTCGGAGGAATACCAGTATATCGTCAGTGATCAGGAAGCAACGGACAACGATGATGCCACGAAACGGCCCATCAAATGGTTCAAGCTGTTTACCTTTCCGCAAACCTGGGCGGTGATCACTGGCAAAGGATTGATCGATCCGATTTACTGGTTTTTCCTGTTCTGGCTTCCCTCCTATTTTTCGTCCACGTTCAATCTGGATCTAAAAAAGCCGAGCGTCGAACTCATGCTTATTTACACAGCTACGACCTTAGGTAGCATCGGTGGGGGCTACCTATCCTCTCGATTGATTAAAAACGGGTGGCCGACGCTAAAAGCACGCAAGACCGTACTCTTTGCGTTTGCCCTCATCGAAATTTCAATTATGCTGGCTCAGTTCGTTACTGATGTTTGGGTAGCCGTAGGGTTACTGAGCGTGGCGGTGGCGGTCCATCAGGCGTGGGCAACCAACGTATTTACGCTCGCGTCGGATCTCTTTCCGAAACAGGCCGTTAGTTCGATTGTCGGTATTGCCGGTACAGCGGGCGCGTTGGGCGGTATTCTTTTCCCCATGCTGATCGGGAGTCTGCTCGATGAGTACAAAACCGCCGGAAATCTGACGGGTGGATACAATCTGCTGTTTACCATTTGCGCCTTCACGTACCTGATCGCCTGGACAATCATTCATCTGCTCACACGAAATGCCAAGGAAATCGATGTTGAGAGTTTGCGGTAACTCTCGGTAGAAAAGACTACTTGGTACGCGCTTTATTCCAGCCAGATAAGCGGATTGCGAATGGGCAGATTACGCAGTACTTCGTCTACGTGTGGCGCATGGTCGAGTTTTTTCCAGGTTTGCAGCCAATCGTTTTGCCCGAACGCATTGAACCCAAACACGAGAAAAGGCGGAGCCACGGGCCAGTTTTCCCAGTACATGACGTCGGGCTTTAGCGGCCAGGATGGTTTGTTTGCCACAAACGGATACAGGTAATCAATACCCCACCGGATTGTGCGCCCATCGGGTGTTTGGTAGTGCCACAGGTTATCGGAGGGAATCGACAGAATCTGGCAGATGGTTGTCATCGCATCCAGGTTAAACAGCGAATAACCGTACGGCTTGGTTCGGCGTAGTTCCTGCGGGAAACTTCCGCCAGCGGCCATCTGCTCGGGTAATAAAACGGTTTTGTACCGGTTTCGGCAGAAGGCCAGTAGCGTGTCGTTATTGGTCAGCCGGGCAAAGGCCGCTACCTGCATCACCCAACAGGTGCCGTGATTGTTTTTGGCGTTCATCTCGTCTTTGCCATACGGATGCGTTGTCAGCCAGGTCAGGTAATCGGCAAACCAGCGACGAATAGCGGCCACTGATTGCTTGTCAGCGCTTTTTACCTTTTCCATAACCCGAACGCCCTGCGCGACTTCCATCAGGTGAATGGTGTCGATAATACCGATGCCGCGCCCGGTTGCCCGTCCTTTGATCGCCTGCGCGTACAGCAACGATGGATTCATTCGCGTTGCCGGGTTGACAAACCATGCGTTAAGATGGCGAAACGCCTGCCGGACGTAGGTTTCGTCACGAGTGATTACGTAGGCCGATGCGAGAGCACCCACGATCCGACTAAAGCGGATCGTAGCCTGCCGGTGAGCAACGAAATTGCCTGGATTGGTCAGGCCGTCCCGCTGGATGTACGGCCCCTGCGGATTAGCCGAGTCGGGCCACCAGTAGTCGCCTTCCGAAAAGAAATCATGTTGGTTTCCCGCGCTCCGGGCTGAGGTTTGGGCCGTAACGGTAATAGGCTCCTGCTGCATCGCCCAACGCGCTTCGGCCAGATTATACGGCTGCAAGGTCGATGGAACCGGGCTCCGTTCCGTGGATTGACAGAAGGCAACTGTCCTGAAAAACTGACTTATGGTAATGATAACCAGTATCCTCCACCGTTGCATTGGCCTGACCTTTGATTTCAACAAGTCGAAGCAGCCCGAACCCTACTTTTACTCGCAAAGCCTACCGGACCGGGTTATTTCGCTGATCGTAACCATTGATAATCAGCCCTTTTATAAGTAAAAAAGGATGACTATTCTCTTTTCCCGAAAGCCACCCGCACCGAAACGATTGCCTCTTTCAGGCTGGTCATTGCTCGTTAGGAACCATTGTACCCTCTACCTTAAATAAACCCGATCCATGAAAAAATTCCTGATGCTGGTAACAGCTTCTTTACTCTTCTTTTCCATAACGGCCCAAACGCAGGACCTGCTAAGCGGAAAATTTTCGTCCAGTGAGCTAAAAAAAGTCTTGGTTCCACAAGCGCAATGGACACCGTTTCCCAAACGCGACGACCGGGCTGGATGGGCCAAGGCCGATCAGAAGATGATGCAGGCGTATCTCAAAAAAGCTGAATCGTACCTCAACTACCAATGGCCGTACATTCCGGCGACCAAATCGCTGCTGATCGACCGGACTGGCGACCGGGATCAGTTTCAGGCCGTGAGCTTTGAAAAACGTGAGGTGCTGGGTACACTCCTGCTCGCTGAAATCTACGAAAACAAAGGACGGTTTGTCGATCCGATTATCGACGGCGTGTGGTCCATCTGCGAGGAGTCGTTTTGGGGCGTTCCCGCCCATTTGCCCAAGTCGAAGGAGTACGCGGGGCTGATGGACGTATCGAAACCCTTCGTTGATCTGTTTGCCGCCGAAACCGCCACCTATCTGGCCTGGGTCGATTATTATCTGGGTGATAAGCTGGACGCTGTTTCTCCGCAAATCCGAAAGCGCATCTACACCGAAACCAGGTACCGCATTTTTGACCCGCTGATGACAAAACCACACGGCTGGATGACGAAAACGGCCAACGGACGAGCACCGAACAACTGGAATCCCTGGATTTGCTCGAACTGGCTGAACGCCGTTCTACTGCTCGAAAAAGACGACGATAAGCGAACGGCCTCGGTCGCCAAAGTGCTGGACGTGCTCGACGAATTTTTGAATCCTTATCCGCAGGATGGCGGTTGCGACGAAGGACCCAGCTACTGGGGTGCTGCTGCCGCTTCCCTGTACGACAACATCGCTATGCTCAATCTGGCTAGTAACGATGCCTTTCAGTACGTGTACGCTGATGAGAAATTTCGCAACATGGGCCGGTTCATCTACCGCGCTCAGATCAGCGACAAGTACTTTCTGAATTTCGCCGACGCCGATCCGCAACCAGGCATGGCCGCAACGATGATTTACCGCTACGGCAAAGCCATCAACGACCCGGATATGATGAGGTTCGGCGCGTTTTATCGCAAACCCGAAGAAGGCAACATCGGCAAATTTCATTACTTCAGACACTTCTACGCCCTGTTCATGCAGGACGAATACCAGAAAGCCGCGCAAAGGTTGCCGCTGCCCCAAAACATCTGGCTACCCGACCTTCAGGTGTTTGCCGCCCGCGATCAGGCAGGAACGACGAAAGGCTTTTACGTAGCGGCCAAGGGAGGCCATAATGACGAAAGCCATAACCACAACGACATCGGCACGTACGTGGTCTACTACGACGGGCAACCGCTATTGATCGACGTTGGCCGGGGCACGTACACAGCCAAAACGTTCAGCAACAAACGTTACGACATCTGGTACAATTGTTCGGATTACCACAACCTGCCGACCATCAATGGGAAAAACCAGCCACCCGGTATGTCGTTCAAAGCGACCGATGTTTCGTACAAAGCCGATAACGCTTCGCCACAGTTTACCGTTGACATTTCACAGGCGTACCCAACCGACGCGGACATAAACCACTGGCAACGAACCATCCGACTGAATCGGGGAAAAAACGTTCAGATTGACGACGTTGTCAACCTGAAAAATGCCAGCTCTATTACCCAACACGTGATGACTTGCTACCCGGCGGAAGTTGGAAAACCCGGCGAATTGATTATTCATTACAACCCAAAAGGAGGCCAAGCCAGCGATTTCGTGGTCAGCTATAACGCCAAGCAGATGACGCCTTCCATTGAAAAAGTAAAGCTGGATGCTCCCGAAGACCGTGGGATCATTACGAAATGGGGCGATACCATCTACCGAATCAACTTCAATGTGCTAACACCAAAACCGTCAGACAGGCTGAGCCTTACCATCGCCAATCTGTCGAAGTGATCTTTCAACTCGTAGGCTACCCTTGTCTCTTTTATCAATTGATGGTCCGATAATCCTGATCCTAACCAGTGGTGTCGGCGGGGCCGCCCGCGCGGTTCTCAAAACCGACACCACTGGATTGTGCCGTCAGGTTTGAGAAACTGACGGCACTAACTGCTTTATCTGACTATTAGTCGATTATTCTGTTATACTTTATTCATCAAAAGGATTAAGATCAATTTTATCTAAGAAAAGGCCAAAATCGGAAAAACAGCAAATGGCAAATAGATAAAATACACAATTTTTATCCCTGAAAACAGGTGTATTTTAAATAAACTTTTTAGAAACCTGAATCCATTTTAATTTGCTAATTATCAGTTAGTTATTTGTTACACAATTGGACTGTCAAGCTTATTTTCACTGTCATTACATTAATTAGTTTAATACATATTTTCTATTGGATAACCTTTCGGAACAAGCAAACCCCCAATTTTGTAATTAGAAAGAATATATCTCTGCCTCTTATCATGGCGAAACGAAATAAAGCTGTACAAAAAGGTCCCGATGTCATTTTGATCGGTGCCGGTATCATGAGTGCAACATTAGGCGTAATGCTGAAAGAATTGCAACCCGATCTGACCATCGAAATTTACGAGCGGCTTGATAGTGCAGCCGCCGAAAGTTCCGACGCCTGGAATAATGCCGGTACGGGTCACTCGGCCTTTTGCGAATTGAACTACACGCCCGAAAAAGGAGACGGTACCATCGATGCGTCGAAAGCCGTAAAGATTGCCGAGTCGTTCGAACAGTCGAAGCAATTCTGGTCCTTTCTGGTTGAGAAAGGGTTTCTGAATGATGCTCCCAATTTTATCCGTTCCATCCCGCACATGAGTTTTGTGTGGGGCAACGATAACGTTAATTATCTGCGCAAACGCTACGAGGCCCTTCAGAAAAATTACCTTTTCCACGGGATGCAGTATTCCGAAGATCGGGCACAGCTGGCCGATTGGATGCCGTTGGTTATGGAAGACCGCGATCCATCGCAACCAGTAGCGGCTACACGCATGGAAATTGGTACGGACGTGAACTTTGGCGCCCTCACCCGAGCTATGTTCCGGCGTCTGACCGATATGCCGGGCGTTCGTTTGTACTTTGCCCATGAGGTTCGTGACCTGTGGCGGTCGAAATCGCTCGGCGGTTGGAAAATCCGCGTCGAAAACGTGACGACCAATCAGGTACGCGACGTACAGACGCAATTTATTTTTATCGGTGCGGGTGGTGGTTCGCTACGCTTGCTCGAAAAATCGGACATTCCCGAAAGCCGTGGCTTTGGTGGATTCCCGGTTAGTGGTCAGTGGCTCAAGTGCGTGAACCCCGATGTCATCGAACGGCATCAGGCGAAAGTGTACGGCAAAGCGTCGGTAGGTGCTCCGCCGATGTCGGTTCCTCACCTGGACACGCGCATGATCGAAGGCAAACGCGAGTTACTGTTTGGTCCTTACGCCGGTTTCTCGACGAAATTCCTCAAAAGCGGTTCCTACCTGGACTTGCCGAAGTCGATTCAGCTGAGCAACATGGCCCCCATGCTTATGGCCGGTATGCACAATATTCCGCTGACCAAATACCTGATTCAGCAAGTGATGCAGTCGCCGGAAGATCGACTGGCCGCTTTGCGGGAGTATTACCCCGATGCGAAGATGGAAGACTGGGAGTTGGAAGTTGCCGGCCAGCGGGTGCAGGTAATCAAGAAAGACGAGAAAGAAGGGGGCGTTCTGGAATTTGGCACCGAGGTGGTTAGCGCAGCGGACGGAAGCATTGCCGCTTTGTTGGGCGCATCGCCCGGTGCATCGACCGCCGTTTCGATCATGCTTGACCTGATCAAGCGATGTTTCCCGGATCAGCTTGCCACCGAAGCCTGGCAGCAAAAGTTGACGGAAATGATTCCTTCCTACGGCCAAGTATTGGCTAACAACCCAAAACTAGGCCAGGAGTTGCGGAGACATACCAACGAAGTGCTTGGACTTGGTGTATACGAATACACGCCGGAAGCCGAGTAATAGTCTAAACGCGCATGAAAGCGGGGCAGGTACAAATCGTATCATGCCCCGCTTTTTTTTATGCGCTTGCTTACTCTCCGGTAAACTGTTCGGCGACATATCGTTTGTATACCTTGCCAATGCGCAACTCCTTTGTTCCAATTCGAAGCGTGTCAGACTCGATTGTGTCAACGTGCGCCGTATTCACAATGGACGACCGGCTGATGCGAACAAACAGCCGTTTGGGCAACCGATCTTCGGCTTCCTTCAAGGTCATCCGCGTAATGTACGTTTTCGATTTCGTGAAGATCTTGACGTAGTTTTCCAGACTCTCAAGATAGCGAATATCGGTATGGGCGATCACCTGACGGACACCATCCACCGTACAGGAAAAGTTATCCGTTATTTCGGTTACTGCCTTTGTTTCTTCGACGGGTTGACGTTCTTTTTGCCCTTGCATACGGATATACCGGTACGTAACGTATACGCCCAGGCCCGTCACGGTGTACACCCAAAAATTGACCAGATGCGGAAGCGGGCGCACAATGGCAAATTGCGTTTGCAGTATAAAACTCATGTTGAACGAACCCAGCGCCATGAGTAGGATCAGACAGCCGAAATAAGCCGCTTTTTTTCCTTGCAGGAACAGCCGTTCAAACAGGATACGGTTGTGAAACACCAGCCAACCGTACAGCATTAACAAATACACGTAAGGCGACAGCTTCGAAAAGCCTACCCGCTGATCCATAGCGTACATATCGGCCAGGAAGTGAACCGCCAGCAAAGCGAGCAGTCCCAGCAAATTACGTACGACGAAATGATTCAGAAGCGGATTGCGTTTCATACCTCCAAATTACAATCCAGAACCTGTACAGCCATGCATTACGTGACAAAAGACGTTCGTCACAGTCCAGATTACTTCGTCACGAAAGGCTTGCCGCCCCGTCTGTACCTACCCAACTTTACGACCGGCCGGCCCGCAAACAACCCGGAGGTTTTCCTATGCAAACGCTTCATACGGTCAACATCGTTGTCCACATCATCTTTGGCATTCTTGGCTTACTTATTGGTTTAATAGCCCTCTTCTACCAGAATCGCTCCCCGCAACACGTTCGTTATGGACGCTGGTTTTTGTACGTACTGGCGGTCGTCGTGGCTACGGCTTTTGTGGGCGTACTCTTCTTTCGATCCAGCTCTTTTTTGGTTATCCTGACCCTACTGTCTGGCTACGTAGGCTATTCGGGGTACCGTGTTGTTCGACTTCGTGAACGACGCGCTTCGTGGCTGGACGCGTTGCTGGCCGTGGTTGTATTGATCGCGGGTGGCTTGTACGTACGATCCATGCAGCTATCGGGCGGCAACTGGTCTCCCACCGTAATTTACCCCACGCTTTTGGCGCTGGTCCTGGTGGCAGGGTATGATTTGATCAAATACATCTGGCTATTCCAACGGCTCAAAAAAGGGTGGCTCTATGAACACATCTACAAATTAGTATCGGCTTATAGCGGTCTCGCGTCGGCTTTTGGCGGTGCCGTATTATCCGATTTCAAGCCGTACAGCCAGATTCTTCCCTCGGCAATTGGCTTCGCCCTAATCGTTTATTTCATCTGGAAACGAGCGCGTGTGAGAAGCAATCCGGCATATCCGGTAATTTAGCCCGTGTGGCAACGTGAGAACTAAGCTAGTTTTTCTATATTGTGCACTTATCCGTCAACCTATGCGACCGTCGACATCAACGATGAGTCGGGAGTTGACGAACCCGTACCTGTTACTTTTATCTAGCCAAAAATGCAAGTATTGAGTTGCTCGAATTGCCAGCAAGAAGTTATGCACAAGTACTGTGCTCATTGCGGGCAGCCGGTTGCCGTGAAGCGTATTGATGGTCATTACATCAAACACGAAATTGAACACGTCTTACATTTTGAGCGGGGCCTCCTGTATACGGTCCGGGAATTGTTGGTAAGTCCGGGCGATAACGTCAGACATTTTATTTCGGAAAATAGAAGTCGACTCGTAAAGCCTATCATTTTTATCATCGTGACTTCTTTGGCGTATACGCTCGTAAACCACTTTTTCCATATCGGAGATGGTTACATGAAACTTGACGAAGCCGAAGAGACGAGCACGGGTGTCATTTTCAAGTGGATTCAGGCCCACTACGGTTATGCCAATATCATTATGGGCGTCTTTATCGCTTTCTGGGCAAAGCTATTTTTTCGAAAGTACGCGTATAATTTTTTCGAAATTCTGATTCTCCTGTGTTTCGTAATGGGCATGGGGATGTTGATCTTTGCCGTTTTTGCCGTTTTTCAGGGACTGACTCACCTGAATTCAATGCGGGTTGCCGGTTTCGTTGGTATAGGGTACTGCACGTGGGCAATCGGCCAGTTTTTCGATAAGCGGAAGATCGTTAATTATGTAAAAGCATTTGGTGCATATGTGCTGGGCATGATAACCTTCTCGCTGGCAGCGCTATTACTCGGAACGCTGGTTGATCTGGCAATAAAGTAGTCGAACAGTCTTGATCCCTACAACGGGTAGTATGGCCATTCTTCGTACCCGCCTTCGGTAAAAGTTAATCGCCCACCGTCAATGCGTGTTGACGGTGGGCGAAAACAATTGCGAACTCCTGGCATTCAGACGTTCCGTTTTGTCAGTAAGCCAGAATTTCATATATACCCTTCTACTCCCTATTCCATCACCATTTCGGTGTGGCCTGAGGCTTCGATTTTCTTCCCGATAAATAACAGCAACAGCGGTACGCAAATCAGAAAGAAACCACCGATGATCAGGAATGCATCCGCGTACGTCATCACCAGCGCTTGCTTGATCAACGATCCCTGCATAACCCCGTAAGCTTTACCCGTTGCGGTCATCAAGGCATCGCCTTTGGACAAAAACAAATTCGTGTACTGCCGAATCCGCTCGGCAGACAGCGGGTTGTAAATCGATATATTGTCGGCCAGACGAGACGAATGCAGAACCGTGCGCGTCGAGATGTACGTGGTCATGATCGCCGTACCGAACGTACCGCCTAATTGCCGAATCATCCCCGTAAGGGCTGATCCCTGCGGGATTTTGATGCCCGGCAGATCGGCTAATGTGATCGTGGTCAGCGGAATAAAAATCAGTCCCATCCCGATACCCCGAACGATCAGCGGCCAGAAGAAATAGTCGGGTCCTGCTTCAAGGCTGATTGCCGATAGATCGAAGCAAAAGCCGAAAAACAACAGAAAGCCGATACCCGCGTACCAGACCGGAGAGATGTAGTTTTTACTTAGCAACCCCCCAACAACAGGCATCATCAAGCCCGTCATGATCGAACCCGGCATCAGGAGCAATCCGGTTTGGCTAGCCGTAAAGCCCAGAATGGTCTGACAGAAAACCGGGATGATAAACACGGAAGCAAACAGCCCGAAACCAAGAATGAAATTAAACAGCGTACCAACCGCAAACCGGCGCTGACGAAGCAGACTTAGATCCAGGATTGGCAGTTTTACCGCTAGTTGACGCCAGATAAATCCGATCAGCCCAACGGCTGCCGTGATGGACATGCCGACAATAAACTCCGAGGTAAACCAGTCTTCTTCCTGACCTTTTTCCAGAACGATTTGCAGACCGCCGATACCCATTACCAACAGAATCAGCGCGAGCCAGTCCATGCCACCGGCTTCGACCTTCTCGGCGGGTTCTTTGATAAACAAGTAGGTCAGCACCGTAGCCGCAATACCAAAGGGGATATTGATGTAGAACACCCAGTTCCACGACAGGTTGTCGGTGATGTAGCCCCCAAGCGTAGGTCCGATGGATGGGCCGATAATAACGCCCACCCCGAAAATGGCATTAGCAATCCCTAAGTCTTCTTTCGGGAAGGTCTGAATCAGAATCGACTGGGCTGTTGTCAGCAACCCTCCTCCCCCGATTCCTTGCACAACCCGGAAGAAAACAAGCTCCCAAACGTTGGTTGAGGTACCGCAAAATATGGATGCGACCGTAAAAAGAACAATCGAAGCGGCAAAGTAATTACGCCGTCCCAGCTTAGCCGTTAGCCAGCCCGACATCGTAATCATCACGGCACTGGCGGCTGCGTAGCCCGTCACGACCCAGCTGATATCCCCCAGCGAAGCGCCGAGGTTACCCATCATCTGGTTCAGCGTTACGTTAACGATGGAAGAATCGATGGTTTGCAGCAGGGCGGCTGTTGTAACCGTAATCACAACAATCCATTTATCAAATCCTAACTTCATACGGTTAGTAATTAATTGGGTGGTGTCAGGTTCGAGAACCTGACGTGTTTCTGCTGCCCTTGGTATCGGGCTTGCGAACGGCTGAGCCGACCGTCCGACACCAAGGGCAAGCGCTTATTTCTGCAAATCCACCGCTACGGATACGCTCATACCAGGGCGCACTTTCGCGTACAGCGGACTATTTTTATCGAGTTCAATTCGTACCGGAACCCGCTGAACCACTTTCACGTAGTTACCCGTTGCGTTGTCGGGAGGTAATAAGGAGAACTTCGCGCCCGTTGCCCCGGCAAACGACCCTACATGGCCTACCAGTTTATCGCCTTCAAACGCATCGACATCGATATCGACCGCCTGACCAGGCTGCATTTGATGCAACTGCGTTTCTTTAAAGTTAGCTGTTACCCACAGGTTCGAATTACCGACTACGGAACAGACGGCCTGACCAGCCTGTACCAACTGACCGATTTGCACCGCCCGTTTCGACACAACACCCGAAGCCGGAGCCCGTACAATCGTGTACGAAAGTTGCAGTTTAGCCATGTCCAGATCGGCCTGACGCTGCTTGATGGTAGCCTGGGCGACCGTGATCTGCCCTTCGGTTGCCCGACGCTGCGAGCTTGATACCGCTGTTTGCGTTCCGACCGCATTCACCTGCGATTGCGCGGTCCGTAGTTGAGCCTGAGCCGCCAGTAGTTGAGCCTGAGCCGCATCCCGTTCGGCCTGAGCTGCGTCGAACTGCTGCTGCGGAACCGTTTTTTCGGCTAATAGTCGGCTGTAGCGTTCAAAATCCTGATT
Source organism: Spirosoma liriopis (assembly GCF_023196085.1). Taxonomy (NCBI): domain Bacteria; kingdom Pseudomonadati; phylum Bacteroidota; class Cytophagia; order Cytophagales; family Cytophagaceae; genus Spirosoma; species Spirosoma liriopis. The sequence goes on along the minus strand of NZ_JALPRF010000002.1, from coordinate 1,827,572 downwards.
GGCTCTGCGGGCACGGGCCTGAGCAGCCGCCACGTTAGCCTGCGCGGTAGCAACCTGATCACGGGCCGTCTGTACGCTTGCTTGCGCGCTTTGTACCGTTGCCGACGCTACGTTCACCTGCGAGCGGCTTACGCCAGCGGCCGCCATGGCACTTTGCAGGGCAGACTCAGCCTGCGCGACGCGAATGCGATAGTCCGCATCGTCGAGAACCACAAGCGTATCACCTTCTTTTACAAACTGATTGTCTTTAAAACGAATGGCTTTTACGTAACCACCCGCCTTAGGAATAACCGGGTTTACGTCGCCGTCGATCTGGGCGTCGTCGGTGGTTTCGTGCCGTTGCAGGTAGCGAAATTCGCTGTACCCAAAAAAGAGGGCAACGGCCAGAACAATGACGCCCACTATGCGGAATACTGTTTTCTTATCCATGACTACTTATCGAAACAAGATTAATTGAGGTTGTTGCCAGTGGCTTTGAGCAGGCGTTGGTAAGCCAGTTGCGCGTCCACGGTGGCGTTAATTACATTGAGTTGAGCTTGTACCAGAAAACTGTTGGCTTCCAGCAAATCCGTCGAGCCGACTAAGCCATTGCGGAAACGAGACTCGGTCAGGCGGTAATTTTCAACGGCCTGCCCTACTGCCGTGCGAATCACATTCTGTTGTTCCAGCGCCAGTTGGTAGTTGTTGTAAGCCGTCACCACCTCACTGCGGATTTGATCGGTTTGCTGCTGACTTTGCAGGTTTGCCTGATCAATGTTGTTTTGCGCCGTATGCAATCTACCTTTCAGGTTATACAGCGAGCCAATGTTATACGTCAATCCAGCCCCCACATTCCAGGCACTGACAAACGCACCCGACGTAGGGAATACATTGGCCGTCGGATTGATGTAATTATACCCCGTAGATACGCCTAAGTGCGGATACTTGGCACTTTTCGTATTACGCATCATCTCTTCAGCCGATTGAACCCGGAGCGTATTGGCTTGTACTTCGGGACGGGCCTGTACCGCTCTGGTCAGAAACGAGTTCAGCGGTTCAAGCGAAGAAACCGGGTTGACCAGCGTCGTGTCGATGGAAATAGTCTGATCGTCGGGCAAACCAACCAGCAGGTTAAAGTTATAAAGGGCAGTCTGACGAGCTTTTTCTACCTGTAGACGACTCAGGTTCAGGTTATTTTTCTGCAACTGAATCTTCAGCACCTCGTTGGCAGTCACAATTCCTTCTTTTTGCAGGTTATTCGCATCCCGCTCCCGTTCTTCAAATTGACGGATATTTTGCTCGATCACACCAATCGAACGGGCTAGTTTGACAATGTTATAGTACGCATCGGTTACGGTGTAAACCAACTCCGAACGATTACGTTGCGCATCCAGGTGACTAGCTTTGGCCAGCAGTTCGGCCGACTTTTCTGCTGATTTCTCGGCAAAACCGCCAAACACTTCTTTACTGATCGTAACCCCACCAATGGTCGCATTGAACGCGCCAGCCGGAATCGTTAAGGCTTCCCCACCAGCACCCAGCGAGAACGGACCCGTCAGGCTGTATCGCGAGTACGCCAACGAAGCGTTGGCCTGGGGTAAACTGCGATCTTTAGCCTCTTGCGAACGCGCTTCAGCCGCCTGCGTACGGGCATCGGCAAGCTTGATTGCTTTGTTATTTTGCAGCGCCAGCTGAACGGCTTTATCCAGCGGCATCACGGTCGGAGCTGGTTGAGCAACCGCCAGACTTAGACCCGCCAGCCAAACGCCAACGCCTATAAGATACTTTTTCATTGTAACGGTTTTCTAATTTTTTCGAGGAGCGTATTCATTGTATGGACTTCCTCATCAGTCAACTGACTGACAATCGATTCAAAATCTTTAAACTCGACGGCGACAGCTTCAACAAACTGATACGACTCTTCTGTGAGGGAAAGGTTAACCCGACGACGGTTCTGAGGATCAATCTCCCGAACAATCAATTTCTTGGCAACCAAACGGTCCATCAGCCGGGTCATATCAGAGTTTATATCGGTCATTTTCTCTTTCAGCTCACCTGCGGTTAAGCTGTTTGGGTAAACTTCCGAGAGCCGGCGAAGAGCGATGTACTGCTGTACCGATAAATCGAACGGCGACAGCTTCTGCTGAAAATGATTGAAGATATACCCGTCGGTTTGATGGATGTTGGCAATCAATCTGTGGTATTCATTTCGAAACAACTTTTCCATGTTTTCTAAAGGTGCGACAAAGGTATAACCAATATTTGTTTAAACAAGTTTTGTCTAAACGACCATAATCCGCCGTGCATACATATTTTAATTTTTCTAATAGTAAGTCTACTAAGGGTGACTAATTTTACCTCAAATTACAAATCATTATCAGATTATTACCTAATAAAAAGTAATTCAACCAATAGGCTTTCATTTAAACTATTCGTTGTAAACTGCTTATTTTTAATACTATTTTAATCGAAAATGGGCCGATGTCGGATCTTATTATTGTCCAATTATGATAAAGGCGCCGGTAACGTTACCAGCGCCTTTACAGATCGTGAATAGACCGTTCGTGATGAGCCTAGTTACTGCTGATTTTAACCGACGTCATTGTCAGCGAGCCAGCAACGGCTTTGTCGTTGAAGAAGAAAACAGAATCTTGCTTGCCTTGAAGCCCCAGCGTGTACAGCAAGGGTAAGTAATGATCAGGCGATGGAATAGCCAGACGGGCTTCTGGCCCTAGCCGATCGTAATGAATCAGTGGCGCATGGTCTCCGGTTGCGATCAGTTCTTTAAACGTATCGTTCATTTGGATGGCCCAGTCGTAGCCATAAGCCGTGTTGAAATCACCGGATGGCGGCAAAGCAATCATGCGCAGGTTATGAACCATGTTGCCACTGCCCAGAATCAACACGCCTTTTCGGCGTAAGGCGCTTAGCTCTCTCGCCAGGTTATAATGGTACTGCGCGTCCTTCGTGTAGTCGATACTCAGCTGCAAAACAGGAATTGTAGCATCAGGGTACATCTGCCGCACAACGCTCCAGGTCCCATGATCCAGCCCCCAGTCGTGGTCTAGCCCAACAACCGTCGAATGGATCAACCCCGCTGTTTCTTTAGCGAGTGCGGGGCTACCAGGTGCGGGGTACTGCACATCGAACAACGCCTTAGGGAATCCGCCAAAATCATGGATCGTTCTCGGAAAATCCATTGCCGTAATGTGCGTTCCCCGACTCAGCCAATGCGCCGAAACAACCAGAACCGCTTTCGGAACAGGGATTTCCTGCGCTAGCTGCTTCCAGTACTGGTTGAATTCATTATGTTCAATCCCATTCATCGGCGAACCATGTCCGACAAATAATACGGGCATTTCTGATCCTTGTTCCGTAAGGTCTTTCGTGAACTGTTTGAAACTAGTCAGCATGGTTGTACACAGTAGGGTGGTTAAAAATTCGTTTCGCTTCATCGTTCTGAAAAACAAATACGCTTATTCAACGACTACCCATAAGCGTACGACTACATTATATGTATCTACATTTAAAATGCGATATTAGTTCGATGTACTGTTGATCCGACACTAACTACGTAAGCTTAACCAACAAAGTGTATGGAATCGTGGTGTCGGCGGGGCCGCCCGCGCGGTTCGAAAAACCGACACCACGGCTCAGCCGACTCCACAGACAAAACCGACCTTTGGCGTCAGCAATAAATACTCATTTTAGGGATTTCAAACAATACGAGTTCTTAAGCCTAACCCGGTAGGTTTCTTAAAAACTAACGGCACAGCCAGAAATAGCGCAGCTATTTATTGCCTAGTTGCACTGTTTCTCGAAGAAAAGCGATTATTTTGACATGGACACGGTTTTCTTCCACCGCATCTGCATTGACAACCCTAAACATTTATTTGACAACCTACTGATCTATGAGGAATGAGATTACTTGCGCAGGACTTTTTACGCTCCTGACAGCCTCGGCTGCCATAGGGCAAAACTGGACGGAGACCAAAGTCGACTCCTGGACTAAGGTGACTAACAAAGGCGGCCAAACGCTGGGTTATGCCCCCAATTCGGGCGTGAAACTACTGACCGTCAACGGGCTGGCGTTTAAAGATTTAAACAAAAACGGCAAACTCGATTCTTACGAAGATTGGCGCTTACCCGTCGCTACTCGCGCCAAAGATCTGGCCTCAAAGCTATCCGTTGAGCAGATAGCGGGCTTGATGCTTTACAGCAAGCACCAGCCTATTCCAGCGGGGGCAGGCGGCCCTTTTGCGGGTACGTACAATGGTAAAGTCTTTGCCCAAAGCGGTGCGAATGCCTCGGATCTGTCTGATCAGCAACGAGAATTCCTGACCAAAGACAACCTACGGCATGTACTTATCACCTCCGTACAAAGTCCGGAAGCAGCCGCGCAGTGGAACAACAACGCGCAGGCACTGGTAGAAGGACTTGGCCTGGGCATTCCGATCAACAGCAGTTCTGACCCGCGTCACGGAACGCGAGCCAACGCCGAATTCAACGCGGGCGCGGGTGGCTCTATCTCGATGTGGCCCAGTTCGTTAGGCTTAGCGGCTACCTTCAATCCGGAGCTGGTCAAACGCTTCGGGCAAATCGCGGCTACCGAATACCGGGCATTGGGGATCGCTACGGCCCTATCGCCACAGGTTGACTTAGCCACTGACCCCCGCTGGAACCGGGCGAGCGGCACCTTCGGCGAAGACCCGCAGCTCGCGACCGACATGGCCCGCGCTTACATCGATGGTTTTCAGACGTCGGCTGGTGCCGCCGAAATAACCGGTGGCTGGGGCTACAACAGCGTCAACGCCATGGTCAAGCACTGGCCGGGTGGTGGCTCGGGAGAAGGTGGTCGCGATGCGCACTACGGATACGGAAAATATGCCGTTTATCCGGGCAACAACTTTGAAACTCATTTTCTGCCCTTCACGCAGGGAGCCTTCAAGCTAAACGGCAAGACTGGTTCGGCGGCTGCGGTCATGCCTTATTACACCATCTCGTACAATCAGGACAAGAAAAACGGTGAGAACGTCGGCAACAGCTACAACAAATACATCATCGGCGACTTGCTGCGGGGCAAATACAAATACGATGGTGTCGTTTGTACCGACTGGAATATTACGGCTAATGAAACAGCGGTCGATCTTTTCCTGACCGGCAAATCGTGGGGCGTTGACAAATTATCGCTTCCCGAGCGTCATTACAAAATATTGATGGCAGGAGCCGATCAGTTTGGCGGCAATAATGATGCGACTCCGGTCATCGAAGCCTACAAGATGGGCGTTAAAGAAAAAGGCGAAGCCGCCATGCGGGCGCGGTTCGAGCAATCGGCGGTTCGGCTGCTGAAAAATATCTTTCAGGTCGGTTTGTTTGAAAATCCGTATCTGGAACCACAAACGTCTCGCAACGTGGTGGGCAAAGCCGATTTTATGCAGAGTGGTTATCAGGCTCAACTGCAATCGGTCGTGATGCTGAAAAATAAAGCGAAGGCCTTACCGCTAACCAAGGGCAAAACGGTATACATCCCTAAACGCTTTACCCCCGCAGGCCGTAACTTTTTGGGCATGGAAATACCCGAAAAGCTGGAATATCCGGTCAATCTGACTGTTGTGAAAAAATACTTTACCGTGACCGACAATCCAGCCGAAGCCGATTACGCGCTGGTATTTATCCAGAGCCCCGACTCAGGCGGTGGCTACAACAGCGCCGATGCAAAAGCCGGTGGCACAGGGTACGTTCCAGTGAGTCTTCAATACGGTGACTACACCGCCCAGGGAGCACGCAACCCAAGTATTGCTGGTGGCGATCAGCTGGAGAAATTCACAAACCGATCCTACGACGGCAAAACGGCCAAGACCATCAACGGCACGGATTTAGGGATGGTTACGGAAACCTACGCAAAGATGAACGGGAAACCGGTTATCGTTTCGCTCCTTGTCTCAAACCCAACCGTTGTTGGCGAATTTGAAAAGCAGACCAATGCAATACTGGCCCATTTTGGCGTTCAGGACCAGGCGCTGATGGATATTCTAACGGGTTCCAGCGAACCATCGGCTTTACTGCCTATGCAGATGCCCATTGATATGAAAACGGTAGAAGCGCAAGCGGAAGACGTACCCCGCGATATGAAGCCGTACGTTGACGCCGACGGCCACGCGTATGACTTCGGCTTTGGCCTGAACTGGAAAGGGATCATTCAGGATGCCCGCACGGCGAAGTACAAAAAAGCGGCCCTGAGCATGAAGTAAATCCTAAGATGGTACTGAAACCTGTTCGGGCTGTTGGCACTGTGGTGTCGGTTATTTGCAACCGACACCACAGTGCCAACAGCCCGAGTTATATTGGATTGTTCTATTTACTTGATCTCGCCGACCATGTCTTCTGGTTTTACCCACTCGTTGAACTCGTCTTCGGTCAGGTAGCCGAGTTGCAGCGCGGTTTCTTTCAGCGTAGAACCGTTTTTGTGAGCCGTCTGCGCAATTTCGGCGGCTTTGTAATAGCCGATCTTGGTGTTCAGCGCCGTTACCAGCATCAGCGAAGAATCAACGTGCTTTTTGATGTTCGCTTCAATCGGTTCGATACCTTCGGCGCATTTGTCGTTAAACGATACGCAGGCATCACCAATGAGCCGGGCCGAGTGCAGGAAGTTGTAGATCATGACGGGCTTGAACACGTTCAGTTCGAAATGTCCCAGAGCACCGCCAAAGTTGATCGCCACGTCGTTACCCATCACCTGCGCAGCTACCATCGTTATAGCCTCACACTGCGTTGGATTCACCTTACCGGGCATAATCGACGAACCGGGTTCGTTGTCGGGAATGTGCAGTTCGCCAATACCCGCCCGTGGTCCCGAAGACAGCATGCGGATATCGTTACCAATTTTCATCAGACTGGCTGCCACCGTTTTCAGCGCACCGTGCGCTTCGACAATCGCGTCATGAGCAGCCAACGCTTCAAATTTGTTTTCGGCGGTCACGAAAGGCAGACCGGTTACATTAGCAATGTGCTTCGCCACATTTTCCGAATAGTTCGGGGGCGTATTGATTCCCGTACCAACGGCGGTACCGCCCAGCGCCAGTTCGCTCAGGTGAGCCAGTGAGTTGTTGATCGCCCGCAAACCGTGGTCAAGCTGCGACACATAGCCCGAAAATTCCTGACCAACCGTCAACGGCGTAGCGTCCATAAAGTGGGTCCGTCCGATCTTGACGACGTTCATGAACTGCTTCGATTTAGCCGCCAGCGTATCACGCAGTTTCGTAATTCCCGGAATCGTTACATCGAGCAGGATTTTGTAAGCGGCAATGTGCATTGCCGTCGGGAACGTGTCGTTCGAGGACTGCGACTTATTTACATCGTCGTTGGGGTGCAGAAATTTCTTCTCGTCGGTAAGCTGACCACCGTGCAACACATGTCCCCGGTACGCAACCACTTCGTTGACGTTCATGTTCGACTGCGTTCCCGAACCCGTTTGCCACACCACCAGCGGAAACTGATCATCCAGTTTACCTTCCAGAATTTCGTCGCACACCTGACCAATTAGATCGCTTTTTTCCTGCGGCAAAACGCCCGCGTCGAGATTCGTCAGTGCGGCTGCTTTTTTGAGATACGCAAATGCCTGAATGATTTCGCGGGGCATTTTATTGATATCCTGGGCAATTTTGAAGTTCTCGATGGAACGCTGGGTTTGCGCGCCCCAGTAAACATTGGCCGGTACTTGCACCTGACCCATCGTGTCTTTCTCGATGCGGTATTCCATTGTTAATAAGCGAAAGGGTGAAAAGGAAACGAGAGAACGACTAATTGAGTCCGTGAACGATCGATTCGCTCACGCCCATTTTACTCGTTCACTCGTTCTACACGCGTGCAAAGGTAGAACGAGGCCGGTGTTTTACCATGCCATTTAACAGGTTTCGGTAGCTACCATTGCGCAACAAAGAATGAACGACCTGTTCGTTTCCACAAACAACGATGTTCCACTTATCGCGGCTACTTTTTATCCAGTTGACCAACCCCCGAAAATTTGTGTTTTACCGAGCCATTTGTGAGCTTTACGACACAAGCCCAAAACTAACTACTCATGGATCAGCGGATTATCAATCTTTTCGACGAATACACGCACAAGCCTCTCAAACGTGACGACTTCCTCAAACGACTCGCCAAGCTGACGGGTAGTATGGCCTCTGCTCTCGCGACCTTACCCCTATTGGAAATTAACTACGCCCATGCCGAAACGATAACCCGACAGGATGACCGCATCAAAGCAGAATCGGTTACGTTTCCGGGTTCCGATACAACCATGAAAGGGTATCTCGCTCGACCGGCTGCGGCAGGCAAGTATCCGGCTGTCGTCGTTATTCACGAGAACCGGGGGTTAAATCCACATATTGAAGACGTCACGCGTCGGATGGCTTTGGCCGGATTCCTCGCGCTGGCTCCCGATGCGCTTTCTGGCGCAGGAGGAACGCCCACCGATGAAGCACAGGTTCGGGAGTTATTTGGCAAACTGGACGCTCAGAATACGCGCGAAAACTTTGTCAAAGCCCTCGATTACCTGAAATCCCGACCAGACAGTACGGGCAAACTCGGCGCCGTCGGGTTCTGCTGGGGTGGCGCTATGGCGAATCAACTGGCTGTCCACAACCCGGACCTGAAAGCGGCTGTGCCCTTCTACGGTCGTCAGCCCGAAGCAGCGGACGTTCCCAAGATCAAGGCAGCGGTACAACTGCATTATGGCGGTCTTGACGAACGCATCAATGCCGGAATACCCGCATACGAAGAAGCTTTGAAAAAAGCGGGTGTACCGTATGAGTTGTACGTGTACGAAGGTGCTCAACACGCTTTCAACAATGACACCGCCCCTACCCGCTACAATGAAGCAGCGGCTAAACTGGCCTGGGAGCGAACGATAAAGTTTCTGAAAGACAAATTAGTGTAGACAAATAGTTTATCCTTTGATCGTATATCGGCTACTTGAATCAGATAGTCGAAAAATTCTGTAAAAGATTGGGTTACTTTTCTTTTACAATCGGATTAATAGGCTGAAAACAAAGAATTTGTCTAAACGTATCATACTCATGGCTAAAACTGCATTTTTCCTGCTTTCGCTGATGACGCTGGCTACCGCTTGCTCGAGCACTAAAACCGAAACGACTTCTACATCGGCAACGGTAACGGATTCAACGTCTACGATGTCTTCGGATTCGACTTCGACTATGTCAAGTGATTCAACGATGGCGACTGACACGACCAAAAGAGATTCAATCAAATAATTGAATCCAGTCTATAATTTCTGAGAAAAGACCCGCCTTGCAGCGGGTCTTTTTTTTATCGGTATATCGGTCTTTTTGCCGTTCATGATTCCGTTCGCCGGTTAAGCCAGTTTGTCCTTTCGGCACGCTATTCGTAGTTACGAACGGACCGCTTATTGCTGGTTTCTTTATAAACCGACAACATATCTATAAAGTACCATTATTGCGTTTAATCTATACTACCGTTAACTCACTTCATATTGCGCTGAGCAATCGAATACCCTAACTTACAGTCAGTTATCCATTGATACAAGTAGCAGCCAAATCACACCCTTGTATGACATCTTCTCAATCTTCCTTTCCGGGTAAGAACCCCGGTTTGCCCAAAATGAACCATCGTGAACTGCACTTTCTTCAGCTAGCCTGTTCAGAGTTGACCTATGTTCAGATTGCGGATCGTATGCATGTCAGCCCGCGCACCGTTGACGGTTACCGGGAGGCTCTTTTCGAGCGTTTGGAAGTGAAAAGCCGGGTTGGCCTGGCCCTGTGGGCTGTAAAGGCCGGACTGGTCGTATTGTAGGAATTAGCCATGCGGGTTGAGCAACAACGAAGCCGTTCAGGAAGCGATTGTCGGACGATAGGTTCAGCTACTATCCCGACAATCGCCTATCTTAGCGGCTGTTTCCTTACGATCTTTTCTCATGCTCAACCTTGGTTTTGTATCGGCGATTCTGGCCGATTATGATTTGAATAGTGTCCTGAAATTTGCCGCTGAACACAATTTCAAATGCGTCGAAGTGATGTGCTGGCCAAGCGACAACGCTGATGCACGTCGGTACGCGGGCGTGACCCACATTGACGTAGATCATCTGAACGTCGAGCAGGTTCACCACCTAACGCAGCAGCACGGCGTTTCCATTTCTGGCCTGGGTTATTATCCAAACCCCCTTGATCCGAATCCGGAGCAGGCTGAATTCTACCGCGAACACATCAAGAAAATTATCCGGGCAGCCGCCAAGCTGGGTATTCCCGTTATCAACACGTTTATTGGGCGCAACCCATCATTGAGCGTAGCAGACAACCTGAAACTGTATGCTGAGCACTGGCCCGCTATTGTCAAGGTGGCCGAAGAAAACAACGTCAAAATCGGTATTGAAAACTGTCCCATGTGGTTTACGGATGACGAATGGCCGGGCGGTAAAAACCTGGCAACGACTCCGGCTATCTGGGATCGGCTGTTTGACATCATTCCCTCCCGCGCGTTAGGACTGAACTACGATCCGAGCCACTTGATCTGGCAGATCATGGACGAAGTAAAACCCATCTACGACTACCGCGACCGACTGCATCACATTCACCTGAAAGACGTGAAGCTGTACCGCGATAAATTAGACCGGGTAGGTATTATGGCAAACCCCCTGGAATACCATTCACCAAAGCTGCCGGGTCTGGGCGATGTGCGCTGGCGTAACTTCTTTGCCGCGCTGACTGATGTACGCTACCGGGGTCCGGTTTGCATCGAGGTTGAAGACAAGGCGTATGAAGGTAGCGCTGAAGATGTACGCACGGCTATTCTAACGGCCCGCAATTACCTGAGTCAATTTTTGGTTTTGTAAGATCGAGTGTAACGGTTTACGGTTGTTGAAGTCAGCCGTAAACCGAACGCTATAAATTTTTCGTTCCTTGCGCGACGCAATCAATCAAGTAGATACCGCACTTTTTTTGTGGCTCAACAGCCTGTACGCATCCTGGCTTGACCCGGTCATGATTTTCGCTACCGAGCGAAATACCTGGTTTCCGTTCTACGCGCTGCTCATCGGATGGCTCGTATTTCGTTATCGCAAACAGGCCCTCTGGATGGTGTTGACCCTAGCCGCAGCGGTAGCCATCAGCGATCAAACGGCATCGGCCCTGCTCAAACCGCTCACCCTTCGGTTACGACCCTGTCACGTTCCGGCGTTGCAGAAACTGATTCACCCCGTGATGGATTGTGGTGGTCCTTACGGCTTTGCCTCATCTCATGCCGCCAATACCTTCGCGCTGGCAACAGGTCTCTGGCTGCTCGTTGGGCAGCAGCATCCGTGGGCTAAGTGGGTCTTTCTGTGGGCGGTTTTTGTCTCGTACAGCCGTATTTACGTAGCGGCTCATTATCCACTCGACGTGTTAGCCGGAGCGGGCATTGGCGTGCTGGCAGCAACGCTTTGCGTAACCACACTTCGCTCACTACAAGCGCGATCCGCCAATCGAAAGGCTGTTTAAGACAGCAGCCGTTTGAACCGTTGTAAAAGATTCTTTACTTATCGATTAAACATCCATTAAGTAAGCCAACAATCATATATAACAGCCGGTTTGCCCCGTACCCTGACGACGTAACAAGCCATTAGGGCATACACTACTTTATGCAAACCGCAGTTGACGAAGTACTGACTGATCCGTCTGTAAATCCATTTTTGTTCCCGGCTCCCCCTTCTACACGGCTGCAACTAAGTGTAATTGTTCCGGCTCGCAACGAAGCACACCACCTTACCCATACGCTGGATGCACTTCGAAATCAACAGGACAGCGCGGGCAATCCGCTCGATCCGGCTACTTACGAAGTTTTGTTACTGGTTAATAACTGCACTGATCATTCTTACAAAGTGGCTCGTCAGTACCAGCAAACGTATTCTGACTTTCCCCTGCATATTTCCGAAATTCATCTGCCAGCCACAAAAGCCAATATTGGTACGGTTCGCCGACTCCTGATGGATGAAGCGTACCGAAGACTGACAATCTCCGGAAGTTCAAACGGGATTATTGCCTCGACGGATGGCGATACGGTCGTTGACAAGCACTGGATTTATTACATCATGCAGGAAATCGCCAAGGGTAACGATGCCGTTGGCGGACGCATCCTGACCCATCCTGAACAGAGTTTGGTGCGGCTCTATCACTTGCGCAACGTGATGTACCGAACATTGGTTGCCAGAGCCGAAGCGATTCTCGATCCATCGTCGAACGACCCGTGGCCCCGGCATTTTCAGCATTTTGGAGCCAGCATTGCCGTCACCTGCCGCGTGTATGACCAGGCGGGTCGTCTGCCCGAAAAGCCGTACTTGGAAGATGAAGCGTTTTATAAAGCGCTCCTGCGGATGGACGCCAAGGTTCGACAAAGCCCGCACGTGAAAGTGTTTACCTCAACGCGCACGGACGGACGGGTAGACATAGGCTTTTCGGAGCAGTTGCGCTTTTGGGCGAATCTCGATCATTCCGGCAAAGACCAACTGGTAGAACCACCCGCAGCCCTTATTCTTAAATTCCGAAATCGGCAAAAACTACGTGCTTACTGGCATAACCGCAGTCAGGCAACGGGGCTAAACGACCTGACCCCGATTGCTCAGGAACTATGCATTGACGATCAGTGGCTTAAGATCGAGCTAAAAATGAACCCATTCTTTGGACAGCTTTGGGAAAAGGTAGAAGCCAACATGCAGCAGGGGCAGTGGTCAGCCTGCTGGCAACTGGTCCCGATAACAACGGCTATTCAGGACCTGCGCACATTTCTTCGGCCTTATATCGATGCGTAAAAATGACTCGGCAGTTGATGAATCAACGGCCCTTCATTCAGCTCATCGCTTGACAAAAAGATCCAGCCGGTATTTGTCTGTCCGCTGACCCAGCAGATGGGTTAGCGGTTTTCCTTCACCCGCAATTTCGAGAAAATGCTCGTGAACCTGATCGCCCGTCAGCGGATAGTCATGCACAAAAGGTGTCCAATGAACAAGCAGTAAATGCCCGTTCGTATCGAGGTGATCAACCATCAATTGCCGCGCTCGTTTTAAGTCGTCGATCACCAGATAATACCCGACTTCAGACATCACGATGAGATCGAAATGGCCATCCGGGAAGTCGTTAGGTATACTCATTTGACGAACGGCGATGTTTGGATAAGGCGCTAACCGCTGACGGGCGGCTTCGAGCGGCAATTCACTGGCATCTACCGAAAGTAGTTTTTCGCACCGCTGCGCCAGCAGTGCACTCAGGACTCCGATGGAACAGCCTATCTCGAACGCATTTTTATAACGATCGTTCGGTAAAGCGGCTACGGTTGCTTCGTACTTGGCCTTCTCGTAAGGACTTGTCTCAAACGCCCAGGGATCGCTGTTAGCCCGGTAAACATCGTCGAAATAAGTAGTTGGCAAACTTTGCATGACTGTAATAGAAAGGTTCGAATTAGGGATTGGTAGTTCGTTCGTTAAGCTTTTTTCTTTTCCTCCAGAAATAACTCACGCGGTGCTTCGAAGTGCGTAAGCAACTCCGGCGACAGATAGAAAGCCGTCGGATCGTCGTTGATCAATCGGGTCACCTGCGAGCGATGAGCCGCAATAGCCTGATTACGTTGGTCCATAACCGACAGAATGGGCATACGCCACACCTGCATTTCGTCCGGTTTAGGCATGTCACGGTCATGGCCTAACTCCCACAACCAGATCAGGTATTCCAGCACGCGCGGACGATTCGGAATCCGGGCAATCGCCCCCGTCAGAATTTGCCAGGAAGCCCGATGGTCAGGATGGGGGTCGCGACGCCAGGGTACCAGTACGGTTTGCGGGTCAACATCCAACAACAGCGTATGCATAAAATGGACGGCATCGTCAAATCCTGCCCGATCCGGTGTCGCAACCTGCCTGTCTTTCTGTCGCATGAATGTACAGTTGTCGGGTGACACGTTCAGAATACGGAGGGCTTCCAGTGCTTCTGATTCACGCAACTGACGCAGCCGCTCAGCGGGGTAGCTGGGCGAATTGGGGTGCGACAGCGTTCCATCACTCACAAATAGCACGTGCACGCTATAGCCCTGTTCCCGCAAAAGGGCAATCGTACCACCACATCCTAACGATTCGTCGTCGGGATGCGGGGCAATGACCAGCGTACGTCCGATACGACTCAGGTCCTGAGGATCAATCGAGACAGCAAGGTCTTCCAAAAGATGCGCTTTATCAATGCCAGAGGTCATGCGCTTTGGTTTGATTGGTGAGCACGTAACGGCCAATGTCAGCCAGCGTAGCATCGGGAGCGGGCTGGCGAAGATAAAACGTCAGGTCGCGGTGAATCCGCTCGAACGGAAGAGGCCCCATAAGCCCCCGTGCTCCTACACATCGTTCAGCCAGCGCCATCATCCGCAAACAGATTTCTTCAATAGCTGTTCGGGTCATGTTGGCGTAGGCAACAATTTTGTCTATTTCCCCACCTCGGCCCAACCATTCGTCGTTTTTTGATCCAGCCGTCGCAATCCATTGATTACCGGATTCAAGCAAGTAAGCCATTTCAGCCAGCCGGGCCTTTTGCATTGGATCGTCAATCCGATTCATCGACGCCAGAAAAGCCCGTGTTTCATTAAACAGAGCCTCTGCTCCACCCAACTGCACAGCGGCAAACCGAATCGCCCCCCCACTAAAATACGGCTGCCGGAAGTAGTCACCGGGTTGCCCCAGCAAATCCGCTTCATCAATCTCGACTCCGGTAAAATCTAGTTTGTAACTAACAGAGGAACGCATACCTAACGGCTGCCAGAACCGCTTATCCTGGGCGATTGGTTTGACGGATTCGGTGGGTATAATACACATCTGCCATCCTTGCTTTTGGGCACCAATCAACTCACCCGTCACCAGTGGTCGATGAATCCAGCCAGCACCCGAACAGAACGTTTTTGATCCCTCCAGACGATACCGACCATTGCCCAACGCGTGAATGCGGACACCGTCGTTCGCCTGTGTATTCCAGACGCTAAACAAGTGGTTATGCACTTGTACGTCATTGTACCAACGGTGTTCCTGATCAGGCTTGGCGTACAAGGCAATGAGTTGTAAGGCGTTCACATGGCCTTCGTAGATTCGCCCCACCGCCAGATTGCCCGTACCAACCCGCTTTAATAGATTCAGGAGCCGTTCGGTCGTGGGTAAGCGATTGTCCAGTTCACCACCAGCTACGGTTACAGCTAATAGTCCAGCTTCGGATAACCAGTCGAAAGCCTTCTCCGGAAAAATGGCTTCGTTGTCCGTATGAGCAGCATCACCGGCAATCCGGTCGATTAACCGATTCATGTTGAACGGATCAGACAGCCATGACTTCTGTGATAACACAGGGTTTATAGTCATATATATTGATAAGTAGTAGAGTTCACCCGACAACCCGTTGTTTGACGTAAATTGTTTGTCTAAACACCTTTCTACATCCCGTTACTTATTAACAGGTTCTGATAAATCACAACAACTGATTTTCAGTCGATTTGAATAAACTCAGAAAACGCAGTGCCAGCTGGGTATTTTTTTCGTACCTTTGCGGGAAATTTGTCAGGTACCAATGGCTTCGTTCAATCCGGTTAAGATTTTTTCAGGAACCCAATCCATCTACTTAGCCGAAAAAATCGCGCATTATTACGGTAAAGACTTAGGTGGCTACACGTGTCGGCGATTCAGCGACGGTGAAATGTCGCCTAGCTTTGAAGAATCCGTTCGGGGCTGCGACGTATTTTTGATTCAGTCGACACCCCCTCCCGGCGACAATCTGATGGAATTGTTGCTGATGGTTGATGCTGCCCGTCGGGCCTCGGCGCACTACGTTACCGTTGTCATTCCGTATTTCGGCTACGCCCGTCAGGACCGGAAAGACAAACCACGCGTAGCCATTGCCGCTAAGCTGGTGGCCAACATGCTGGCAGCATCGGGCGCGGATCGGCTGATGACCATTGATTTACACGCCGGACAGATACAAGGTTTCTTTGACTTCCCGGTCGATCATCTGGAAGGAACCTCGGTATTCGTTCCGTACATCAAAAGTCTGAATTTAGAGAATCTGGTCGTTGCTTCACCCGACGTTGGTGGTGCTAACCGCGCCCGGACGTTCGCCAAGCATTTCAACGCGGACATCGTGCTCTGCGATAAACACCGGAAGCGGGCGAATGAAATTGCCTCGATGCAGGTAATCGGGGACGTTGAAGGGGCCAACGTAGTCCTCGTTGACGATTTGATCGATACGGGCGGAACGATGGCCAAAGCGGCTCAGATTATCATGGATAAAGGAGCGGCTTCGGTACGGGCGATTTGTACGCACCCCATTATGTCGGGCAAAGCACACGAGAATATTTCTAATTCGGTGCTGGAAGAACTGGTTGTTGCTGACACCTTACCGATGCAGCAGCCAAACGAAAAAATCAGAGTCCTATCGGTCGCCGAGCTATTTGCGAAAGCAATCGGTCGCATTCGGGATCACGAATCTATTAGTTCATTGTTTATAAGAAATTGATAGACAGCCGCCAAAGGCCCAATCTATCATTCATGCGTTTAATTAATTTACAGATATGAAAAAAATCGAGATTGTAGGGTATCAACGAGCGAATCTCGGCCGCACGGAATCACAAGCGATTCGGGCCGAGGGCAATGTTCCGTGCGTATTATACGGTGGTCAGGACCAAGTGCATTTCTATGCACCAGCTATCCTGTTCCGTGACCTGCTGTATACGCCTAATGTGTACGAAGTAGCGCTGAATATCGAAGGTGCTGAGTATCGGGCTATTCTTCAGGAAGCCCAGTTCCACCCAGTTAGCGATTCGCTGCTGCACGCAGACTTCCTGCTGGTAGCCGATGGCAAGCCCGTTAAAATTGCGGTGCCTGTTCGTCTGGTTGGATCGGCTCCGGGTGTACAAAAAGGGGGTAAACTGGTAACCCGCGTTCGGAAACTGCGCGTAAAAGGTACGGTTGAAAACATCCCTGACTTTATTGACGTTGACGTTTCTGGTCTTGACCTGGGCAAATCGGTTCGTGTTGGACAGATCCCGGTTAGCAATATTGAGCTGCTCGAGCAAGCATCGAACCCAGTAGCCAGCATTGAAATCCCACGTGCACTGCGTGGTCAGGTTTCGGCCAAATAATACCGCCTTTATTGGCGAGTACCAGTACACTAATAGATGCAAAAAGCCCTTCCTGGAGAAACAGGAAGGGCTTTTTTGTCTCGCTATCATTCAGTCGGCACTATTTTTTCGTTACTCGGATTGAAATGCGCCTGTTCTGAGCACGTCCTTCCTTTGTTTCATTGGAAGCTACCGGATGCGCCTGACCATAGCCTTCCGCTTCCAGCCGGTCTTTGTCGATGCCCAGTTTCTCCAACGCAACCCGTACAGAATTAGCCCGGTCCTGTGAGAGTTTCAGGTTATTGGCCGCATTGCCCGTGTTGTCGGTATAGCCGCCCAATTTTACGTTCACCGCTGGGTACGCCTTCAAAATTTCGCTGATGTTTTTTAGCTGCTCCTGCGACGCTGGCTTCAATGTTGCCTTCCCGGTTTCGAACAACAGGCGGTCAAAGTCGAACCAGGTTGTTTTGTCAACCGGATTTTCACTGCTGATAAACCGCAGCAGATTATTCTCGATTCCATTTTCGGGAATGTTTAGTTCAACACCACTGGTCAGTTTCTGTTTTCGGAAAGCGCCCAGATTAGCCGCCGTCGGGTCCGACTCGGCCATTCCTTCCGGTACGTCCGCTTCATCAGGCATGGTCATAACCACTTCGTCTACCTCATCAACTTCGACTTCTCCCGACTCGTTGCTTGGCACGGCGATGTAGGGAGCGATAACCAGCGACACGATAGACATAAGCTTAATCAGGATGTTCATCGATGGGCCGGAGGTATCTTTGAAGGGGTCACCGACCGTATCGCCCGTTACAGACGCCTTATGCGGTTCCGATTTTTTGTAATACGTTTCCCCATTGATCAGAACCCCTTTCTCGAACGATTTTTTAGCGTTGTCCCAGGCTCCCCCGGCATTGTTCATAAAAATACCCATCAGCACGCCCGAAACCGTCACACCTGCCAGTAGTCCACCGAGTACTTCCGGTCCAAAAGTGAACCCGACGATTACGGGAACCGATAAGGCAATAGCGCCGGGCAATATCATCTCCCGAATGGACGCCTGGGTAGAGATAGCGACGCATTTGTCGTACTCAGGCTTGCCCGTTCCTTCCAAAATACCGGGAATTTCGCGGAATTGGCGACGAACTTCTTCCACCATCTTCATCGCAGCGCGTCCAACGGCCGCAATCGCCAGCGAAGAGAAAATAAACGGAATCATGGCGCCAACAAACAGACCCGCCAGTACATTGGCCTTGTAAATGTCGATGGTCGAAATGCCGGATATACCCACAAAGGCAGCAAACAAAGCCAACGCGGTCAGGGCAGCAGAAGCAATGGCAAAGCCTTTACCGGTCGCAGCTGTGGTATTACCTACGGCATCTAGAATGTCGGTACGGCCCCGAACCTCTTCGGGTAGGTAACTCATTTCGGCGATACCACCGGCATTGTCTGCAATTGGTCCAAAGGCATCAATCGCCAGCTGCATGGCGGTGGTAGCCATCATGCCAGCCGCCGAAATCGCCACACCATACAAACCGGCAAAGCTGTAGGACAGATAAATACCAGCGGCCAATACGAGAATAGGTAACACCGTCGACTCCATTCCCACTGACAAGCCACCGATAATATTCGTTGCGGCTCCCGTTGCGGACTGGCGGATAATGGACAATACCGGACGACGACCCATTGCTGTGTAATACTCCGTAATGATGGACATTAATGCCCCAACAACCAGACCCGTGACAATAGCGTAAAACACATCCATCCGGGTGAACTCAACACCCCGAATTTCCATGGTAACGTCCGGCAGGTAGCTTCTCACCAGAAAGTAGGAAGCAATCAATGTGAGAACAATGGACGCCCAGTTGCCAAAGTTCAGCGCCCCCTGCACGTTGCCCGTATCGTCTTTTACCCGCACAAAATAGGTAGCAATGATGGAGAAGATCAGACCAAGACCCGCAATAACCATTGGCAACACAATTGGTGCATGACCGTAAATGTTAGCGTCGGCAGGTATCTCGATTTCCCGACCCAGTACCATCGTCGCCAGAATGGTAGCCACGTACGAGCCAAACAAATCCGCACCCATACCCGCGACATCACCCACGTTATCACCGACGTTATCGGCAATGGTAGCCGGATTGCGGGGGTCATCTTCGGGAATTCCGGCTTCCACTTTACCGACGAGATCGGCACCTACGTCGGCAGCTTTTGTATAAATCCCCCCGCCTACGCGCGCAAATAAGGCAATGGATTCGGCACCGAGCGAGAAGCCAGCCAGCACTTCGAGGGTTTTCTCCATCGGCAAGCCGTTTACATCACCCGTCGGGCCAACATATAGCTTATACAATACAATGAATAAACCGCCAAGCCCCAGCACGGCCAGACCTGCCACACCAATACCCATCACGGAACCACCCGTAAACGACACTTCCAGCGCACGGGTAAGACTAGTACGAGCCGCGTGGGCCGTCCGAACGTTCGCCTTCGTGGCGATGGTCATACCGATATAGCCAGCCAGTGCGGAAAGGAAAGCCCCAAGCACAAACGATAAACCGATAAGGGGACTGGAATTTTCAACTAATGTTCCTGAATACGCCAGCAGGATGGCGACGATAACACCAAAATAGGTAAGCACTCGCCATTCGGCTTTAAGGAAGGCCAGCGCCCCATTTGCGATGTAATTGGCAATTTCCTGCATCCGGGCATCGCCGGCATCCTGCCGTGATACCCACATAAATTTGGTATACATTAGCAAAAGGCCAATGATACCCAGCACAGGGACTAGATAGACACTGTAATTCATGCGATTAGCTAATAAGTTAAAGAATGGATTTAGAAATAGGAATGCGCACAAATATAGAATTTGCCCTTACACAACAATCGTTAATCTTGACTTTTTTTAAGTATTTCTGGTTTTATTCGAGGACGAACGAATAACAAGCGGGAGTTGTCCGTAGTGAGCCCGCCCAGAACGGCTAGACTCAGACTATAGATTACACTAAATCATTTTCGGGCTTATGCCGCCTGGCTGCCCTTGGTCTTCCCTGCTGTTGGTGAACTAGGGATAGTAAGTAGATTCAAACCAGATTGTCGGTTGAGGGTAGCGCGCTGTACGGGACAGGTAAAAAGTGATTGACTTGCTTATAAAAAGAAGAGGCCATTGCTCAACGACAACAACGGTTGACGTTAAGCAGTGGCCTCTTCTTTTTCTATTCAGAGGTATTAAACGCTATAATGGATTAGTGAGCGAACTAGCGTCCTGCCCGCTTCTGCAAGGCATCCCGCGACAGAACGATCAAATGGCCGATTGGTTTTCCAGCGCGGTACGTAATCACCCGAAGCGTAATAGGGCCATCGGGCAGTTCGACCGGTTGGCTGTATTTCGTCGAAAACGCGTCGGGCATGGTGTCGTCGATGCTGTAGTAGATATCCAGATTGGGTACTTCGCTTTCCAAGGTCAGCGTGAGCTTGCCATTTTTCATGCTTGTCCGGACGATGGCGTCATAAACGGCACGGGAATAATTGACCTGCGCAATATCGGCCCGGTCGAAGTGGGCTTCCATCCGTGGGACAAACTTATCCCAGTTTTTCGTTTCTTTCGGCGACCAGTACACATCGGCTAAGGCCCAACCGCGCGGATAGGTCATGTATTCGGCATAGCGGAGCGTAGGAATCTGCTCAGTCCAGAGATTGGCCTGACCACCCAGGATGTACTTCGCGTCAACCCCGTCCGGAACCGGTTCGAAGCTGTAGCTTTTCTTAGTGCGCAAAGTCGCGTAGATGGGCGGATCATTGTCGCCCTGCTGATAATCCAGGTAGGCAAACGTGGTTGGCGTCATCACCACATCATGTCCCAGATGGGCCGCTTCGATACCGCCTTTAATCCCCCGCCAGCTCATCACAGTCGCTTCCGGCGAAATACCGCCTTCCAGGATTTCGTCCCAGCCCAGCAGCTTTTTGCCTTTCGCTTTGAGGATTTTCTCGACGCGGTTCATAAAATACCCCTGCAAATCCTCGACGTGCCGGATATTTAGTTGCTTCATCAACGCCTGACAGCCGGGGTCCTGCGCCCAATACCCTTTGTAACACTCGTCTCCACCGACGTGGATGTACTGATTCGGGAAAAGAGCCGCTACCTCCGTAAAAACCTTGTCCAGAAATTCATACACTTTCTCATCGGAGGGATTAAGCGTATTTTCGACCAGCATCTTGAACGTGCCATTGCCGTACCATTCCGAGAACGCGGTACCCGGATCTACGGAAACGGGCGTTTTGGTACAGCTCAGTTCGGGGTAAGCCGCCAGCGCTGCCATGCTGTGACCAGGCACATCAATCTCCGGAACAATTGTGACGTTGCGGTCCTGGGCGTATTTGATAATTTCTTTGATGTCATTCTGGGTATAAAATCCACCGTACGAAGCGGCTTCGCCGGGTTTAGGATCGAGTCGGTTGCCGAAATGACCGGCCCGCTGTACCCGCCAGGCCCCTACTTCGGTGAGCTTAGGTAGCGATTTAATTTCAATCCGCCAGCCCTGATCGTCGGTCAAATGCCAGTGGAAGGTGTTGAACTTAAGCCGGGCTAACTCATCGATGTAACGCTTCACATCGTCTTTTGGAAAGAAATGTCGGCTCACATCGAGCATAATACCCCGCCAGCCAAAACGCGGGTAATCCGTAATACGAACGGCAGGGATGGTCCACGAGGATTGGGCCGGTGTCTTGCTTTCGATTTCTTTCGGTAGCAACTGGAGCAGCGACTGCATGCCGTAAAATAAACCTGCTGGCTCATTGGCCGTAATTGTAACGCCCTTCGAGGATGCGTCGAGCGTGTATCCTTCCTTGCCCAATTTCGGGTTGGGCGTTTCGTTTAGATCAAACTGAATACTGGCTTTTGTACCGGCTTTCGGTCTTAAGCCAAATCCCGTCGGTGCATTCAGTTTTTGCGCCATCATATCAGCGGCAGCCTGCGCTTTGGGCTGGTCGTAACCGATTGTGGCCGTCTTGGTAAGCGTAAAAGTACCCCGCTGCGGCTGTACGTCAACCGGTTGCGGAATAAGGTTAATGGGCTGCTGAGCATTCGCAACGGTCATGCCTGTAAGCAGGAGCAGAACACCAGCGATACGTATTTTCATGCTGAAACTAGTTAGTGATTAGAATGGAAAGCAAGTTACGACGCGGTCTCAATGATCCCAACATTGGCACATTGTTAAACCTCTCTTTCTCGCAGACAAGCCCAAAACGGGAAGCAAGTCCTCCGTAACATCAATTAGTGAAACAAAAGCCTAAAATAGATCAACTTAAAAATCGCAGACAAGGTGTAAATTTGGCGACTAGCCTATAATCCGCTTCTGTACTGTGTCGCTACGTAAATTTCTACCCGCATTTACTCTTGCTCTTTCGCTTAGCTCGACGCTCATCGCCCAGGTTCCGTACGGCCCCATCAAGCCGACGCCCCCCGGCGAAATTTTGTCAAACCTGAAAAAGCTGAACGTTCTGGGTTCGGTCTTATATATAGCCGCCCACCCCGACGATGAGAATACGCTGCTGCTGGCTTATCTGGCGAAAGACCGGCTTGTCCGCACGGGGTATCTGTCGTTGACACGGGGCGACGGCGGACAAAATCTGATCGGCCCCGAACAGGGCGAAAACATCGGTGTCATCCGTACCCAGGAATTGTTGGCTGCCCGGCGCGTTGATGGTCCCGACCAGTTTTTCAGCCGGGCTTACGATTTTGGCTTCTCGAAGTCAACAGACGAAGCTGTTCGGACCTGGGGTCAGGAAAAGGTCCTGGCCGATGTAGTCTGGATGATTCGTAAGTACCAGCCGGATGTTATCATTACCCGCTTCCCACCCGACTCGCGCGCGGGTCACGGTCACCACAGCGCATCGGGCTTTCTGGCCGAAGAAGGCTTTAAAATCGCCAACGATCCGACCAAGTTCCCCGAACAGTTAGCGTACGTAAAACCCTGGCAGGCAAAGCGCATTCTTTGGAACGTCTTTATTCCGGGAGCGTTCATGAGCAACAAAAAACCCGACGAAGCCGGCAACCTGATTGGTATTGAAACGGGCTTATACAATCCATTACTCGGCAAATCGTACGGCGAAATTGCCGCCGAAAGCCGGAGTCAGCATAAAAGTCAGGGTTTTGGCGTGGCCGCTAATCGAAATGCGCGGATCGACTATCTGTTGCTGAAAGGCGGAAGCCCCGTTGAAAAAGATCCACTCGACGGTGTGGATATCAGCTGGAAACGTGTTCCCAAAAGCGAGGCCGTGCAAGGGCAGGTCAACCAGGTTATTGCCGGATTTAAACCCGACCAGCCGGAAGCGTCCGTACCCGCGCTGGTGCAACTGTACGGTGCGATCAGCAAGCTAGATACGGCGAATATTTACGTCAAGGCCAAGCGTCAGGAAGTTGAGCAACTGATCCGGCAATGTCTGGGCTTGTGGTTTGAGACCAATCCCGTTGACTATGCCGCTACCCCCGGAGAAACAATTCGGCTTACGACCAACGTTGTTAACCGGGCCGATGCTGCGGTTACGTTGCTGAATGTACGGTATTCGGTTGGCAAGGACACAACCCTGAACGTGCCGCTCAAACCAAACGACGTTGTTGTGCTGTCCACGCCCGTTACCATTCCACAAAACCAAAAGATTTCGCAGCCATACTGGCTCGAAAAACCGATTGTCAAGGGTGTATTTCAGGTCGATAATCAGCAGTTGATTGGCTTACCCGAAAATCCGCCGGCTATCTCGACCACCTACACGTTCGACATCAGCGGGCAACAATTCACGTTTACCCGTCCCGTCGTCTACAAATCGACGGACCCGGTTGACGGGGAGATTTACCGACCTTTTATCATTCAACCAGCTGTTACCGCCAATCTGGCCGAGCGCGTGTATGCCTTCTCGGACGACACGCCAAAAACGGCGGAATTAGTGCTACGCGCGGGTCGGGCCAACGTATCAGGAACGGTGAAGTTGGAAGCCCCGGCTGGCTGGCGAGTTGAACCGGCGTCGCAGCCGTTTGCGCTGGACCGAAAAGGCAGCGAACAGCGCATCACGTTCACCGTTACACCAACGGCTCAGGCACAGAACGGTAAATTGCAGGCCGTCATGACGACGAGCGGATCAGGTCAGACCAACAGTACGTTTACCACGGGGCTTCGCGTAATTGCCTACAAGCACATTCCCACGCAAACCTTGTTCCCACCTGCCGAAGCGAAAGTGGTGAAACTCGACGTAAAAGTAACCGCCAAGAATATTGGTTACATTGTTGGCGCGGGCGACGAAGTTCCGGCGGCCTTACAACAGATGGGTTGTCGCGTCACGATTCTTGGTCCTACCGAACTTAGCCGAAACCTGTCGGCCTACGATGCTATTGTAGTCGGTATCAGAGCCTACAACATCAATGATTACCTCGCCAACTACCAGGCTAATTTGATGGACTACGTGAAAAACGGCGGGACGATGATCGTACAGTACGTGACACCCGGCGGTTCAGGTATGCTTCAGAACGGGTTGAAAGTAAATCAACTCGGCCCCTACCCGTTCAAAGTGGTCAACGAGCGCGTAACCGAAGAAGACGCGCCGGTTGAGTTTATCAATCCGCAGCATCGACTGCTCAACTACCCGAATAAAATTACGCAGAACGACTTTGCTGGCTGGATTCAGGAACGCGGCATCTACTTTGCCCAGGACTGGGACAAAGCCTACGAACCGATTTTCTCGTCGCACGATCAGAACGAAGCAGCCAAACAAGGTAGCCTGATCTACGCCAAATACGGCAAAGGAAGCTTTATGTATACGGGCCTCGTGTTCTTCCGCGAATTGCCCGCTGGCGTACCGGGCGCGTACCGGCTCTTTGCCAATATGATTTCGGTAGGTAAGTAGCAGAAAGTTGGTGGTGTCGGTTTTAAGAAACCGACACCACCGTCTGGCTTCGTGATGTCGGTTTCTTAAAACCGACACCTACGACATAGAGCTAAAACAATTCTCGGTAATGGAGTAATTGTGATTGCGGCCGCAGACCGTTATAGAAAGCCATACTAGAGTACCGATAATCAGCGGCACAGTTTACCATACCTGCTCGTACGGGATTGGTATGCATATAATCAATCTTCGTTTCGCAAACATCACGGGAGTATAGATAAACATCATCGAAGCGATCTGTCCAGATTTTGAAATGCTGAGTTCGATAGGCGTAAGCTATATCGTCCAAAAAATGCGGTCGAGTGAGTTGGATGTACTCCCGTAGTTTGAGCGAGGTAAACTTTTTAAAGTCGCGCATATACTCGATCAGATGATTCTTCTCCAGAAAGACGATTATAAAGTGAATGTAATTCGTCATAAATACATAAGCCACTAGCCGAGCATGGTATTTCTGGTTATAGAAGGCAAAGCTATCGAATAGTATTTTGTAACAGTTATTGTCGAACAGAAGTGGTTGATGGTGCCAACACGTGGTGGTAACGAAAAAGCACCGCTCTTCGGTGAGTAACGTACGATTCCTAAGCCCCATAGCCAATGATTGTCAGCGATTTGAAGGTATAAGACTCTACGGATGCATTTATGTCACTTGTGGAGTTCTCTTTGTAGTGGTGTCGGTTTTGAGAAACCGACACCACTACAAAGAGAACTATTTCGGACAGTGCTAGCTCTCCAACCTGACGCTTCTCAGGACATTTCTTCCATCGTCCAGAACGTTTGTTTGCCTTTTAGCCTTGCTTGCCGCATCATTTCGTCGGCTCCGGCAGAAGGACCTCCTACGCGTAAAACGCCGTCGCAGTGGTCGATCAGTTGTACCGTTACGGGATGGAAAAATCCGTCAAAAACAGCATCGCCCAGTTGAGTCGAACCGGCGGCTTTGATGAGCGGCAACGCAAGCCACTCACCGCACACGGGTGTATGCCCTTTACGATAAACGGACAGCGCAGCCTCTTCCATCCGGTGCATATTCTGCGCAATAAGCCGGGGATCATCGTTGGTACCCGAACGGTATGGTCCAGCAATCAGAATGAGCATGTTAGTTGGCGGATGGGGTTAATTGTTGAAGTCGTAGGTGCTGTAGTAGCATGATCGTCTTACCATCCCGGATCTCACCGCTTGCCATCATGGCCAGCGCCTGTTGTAAAGGGATTTCCAGAATCTCAATCTCTTCCTCGTCAATGCCCCCACCGGCATAGCGCTCAGTATCTGCCGTGTATTCCGCGATGTAGAAAAACAGCTTTTCGGTCACTGAACCCGGGCTCATGTACGCTTCCATCACTTTTTGCACCGACTGAATCCGATAGCCCGTTTCTTCTTCCGTTTCGCGCCGGATAGCCGTTTCGGGATCGTCGTTATCGAGCAGACCCGCACAGGCTTCGATGAGCATACCCGAAGTCGGTCCACCGTCGCGGTTGCCGTTCACAAACGTGGGCAACCGAAACTGACGCGTTAAAATCACGTTGTCCGTCTGTGGGTTATACAGCAAAATCGTAGCGCCGTTCCCCCGGTCGTACGCTTCGCGTTGCTGGGTAGACCACTGCCCGTTCTTTCCCAAATAATTGAACGTAAAGCGTTTCAGAATGTACCTGTTGTCGGATAGCAATTTTTCTTCCGTGATTTGCACACGTTCGGACAGCAAACTGTTCATAATTGTTCGATATTGTTTATTTTTGAACAAAATAAAAAGAAAGTCATGAATTTTCAACACCGCAAGCGGATAATTGTACAAACGGTCGATGAACGTGGCTCTGTTGATGTGGGCGAATTAGCACAGTTGCTACAAACCTCGGAGATGACTGTTCGGCGCGATCTGGTCCAGTTGGCATCCTCCGGTTTGATCTATCGAACACGCGGTGGCGCCATGAAAGTGAGTCTGGCTACGGACAAGCACACGTTTGCCAACAAAACCGCTGTCAATGCCGAGCGCAAGGATTACATCTGCCAGTTGGCCGCTCAGGAAATTCAGGAAGGCGACATTATTTTTATGGACTGCGGCAGTACGGTATTCAGACTTTGTCAATTCATTCGCAACAAACGCATCACCGTTGTTACAAATTCGCTGCCTGTTCTTTCCGAACTGATGGATTCGACGGTATCCGTTAATTTGGTTGGTGGCGAAGTCGATAAGGAGCGACGGGCTATGCACGGGTTGATCGCCGAGGAGCACATTGCCCGGTACCGCGCACATCGGGCGTTTATCGGCGTAGATGGGATTTCGTTGCAAAACGGGTTGAGCGCCAACGGCGAAAAAGAAGCCAGTACGGCCACCGCGATGGCCCGACAAACCGAAAAAGTTTACCTCCTCTGCGATTCGTCGAAGCTGGAAACCGACAAATACCTCTATTTTGCGCCATTAAGCCTGTTTGATGTGCTCATCACCGATCAGGAAGCGAAGCCCGATATGATGACGGCTTATCGCCAGGCAGGCATTACGCTGATTAATTAACTCATGTGGCAAATCTGGATTGATACGGGCGGAACGTTTACGGACGGTCTTGCCCAGGATCTCAACGGCACCATTCACCGCACCAAAGTTCTGAGCAGCAGCCGACTGCGCGGCCTCTTAACCGACGACAAACTTACTGCTCCCTGGCTAACGGCACCTATCTTTGACGATTATCAAATACGCGTTGTCGATACGGATGAACTCTACCGAATTGTCAGCCTAAACGTAGACGGGACACTCATCCTCGACCGCCCGATTTCTGCTCCGTCACAAACCACCACTGTTGAGTTATTCACCGGCGAAGAAGCCCCGGTCTTAGCCGCCCGTCTGTTAACCAAAACGCCATTGCATCGGCCCTTTCCGCCACTCGAAATGCGGTTGGGCACAACAAAAGGCACCAACGCCCTGCTCGAACGAAAGGGAGGGCGCGTCGCTTTACTGGTCACCCAAGGCTTTAAAGACCTGTTGACTATCGGGACGCAGCAACGCCCGGATTTGTTTCAACTGGCAATCCCACCCGCCGAAGTCTTGTACGATTCGGTTTTCGAAGTCGATGAACGCATTGCCGCCGACGGTCAGGTGCTGACTCCCCTCTCCGATCAGACCATTAGGGAATTGATCGAACAGCTCCGCGCGGTTCAGCCCGATGCGGTCGCTATCTCGTTCCTGAATGCGTACCAAAATCCAATTCACGAACGCCAGCTACAGGATGCGCTGACTGCGGCAGGATTCCGGTACATCACCCGCTCGACGGCAGTTTCGGTCGCTCCGCACTATGTGCCTCGTACGCAAACAGCGGTTGTCGATGCGTACCTGACGCCGGTGATGCGGTCGTACCTGGACAATGTACAGAAGCAACTGGCAAATGGTGAAGCACCGCAGCAAACCGTCCGCATCATGACCAGCGCAGGTGGACTGGTTCGCGCTGATCTGTTTGGTCCCAAAGACAGTTTGTTGAGTGGCCCGGCGGGGGGTGTTATCGGGGCAGCGAGCATTGCAAATAGCCTTTCCGTTGCCCGCACATTGACCCTTGATATGGGCGGCACAAGTACCGACGTTGCCCGCATCCAGCACAATCTGGATTACCGGTTCACAACCAGGATTGGACCATTTGATTTGCAGTTGCCCTCGCTGGCTATCGAAACCGTAGCCGCCGGTGGCGGGTCGGTATGCTGGTTCGAGGAGCACGGTACCGCTTCCGGTCAGTTGCGGGTTGGTCCGCAAAGTGCAGGAGCTAATCCCGGTCCGGCATGCTACGGTGCGAGTGCCCCTGACCAACCGCTTTTGCTCACAATTACTGACGTAAACCTGTTGCTGGGAAAGCTGCACCCCAAGCAGTTCGGCATTCCCGTTTTTCCGGAAAAAGCGCAGCTAGCCTTACAGGAAATCATTCGCCAAATCGAAGCTCGAACCGGCAACCGCCCCGATCTGCTCGACGTGCTGCGCGGCTTCGAACGCATTGCGGACGAAACGATGGCCGGTGCGATTCGTAAGATTTCGGTAGCGCGTGGCTTCGATCCGACAGAATATAGCCTGCTGGTATTTGGCGGGGCGGGTGGCTTACACGGTTGCGCCATTGCCCGTTTGCTCAACATGGAGCGCCTGATCCTGCCGTTCGACGGTGGTCTGCTCAGTGCCTACGGAATCGGCAAGGCGCAGATCGAGCGAATAGCATCGCAATCCGTGCTGAAACCGCTTACCGGTGTCAATGACACCCTACCATCACTTTTCGACGAACTAAGCACACAGGCTATTACGGCCTTACAAACGGACGTTGGTTCAGAAGCACCGGTTCGAATATCGTCGGCATTGATCTACCTACGGCTGCAAGGTCAGGAGTCGTCCGTCGAAGTGGACTATTGGTCCAAGAGGCAACGTTTAGCTATGGCTTTTCAACATCGGTACAGACAGCTATACGGCCACTTCCCCACCGATTCCAACGGTCAGCCGCGCCCTATCGAAGTCGAAAGCATCCGGGTCATTGCCAGCACTGAGACTACCGAAACGGCCGTGAGTGGTCCGCCCAACAGTCATCGTCACGCAGTGGCTTCGTTTGAAACGGATGCATACCCCGCTTACGACTGGACACAGCTACAGGAAGGCGATACGTTTCGCGGCCCTGCTTTGCTACTGAATACGACCTCATCGGCCTTTATCGAACCGGGGTGGCGGGTAATTGTGCAGTCCGACAAAAACGTACTTGTTGATTACATTGAGGATGTTGACACATTGCCGCTGCAATCGGCCAATGGCGTTGATCCCGAAAGCCAGGACGTTATTCAGCTTGAACTGTTTACGCAGCGGTTCCGGGCAATTGCCGAAGAAATGGGTGCTCAATTGCAGCGAACGGCTTTTTCGGTCAACGTTAAGGAACGACTCGATTTCTCCTGCGCACTTTTGAACGCGAACGCCGAACTCGTCGCCAACGCTCCCCACATTCCGGTGCATCTGGGTAGCCTGGGTATTTGTGCGCGGCTGGTTCTCGCCAACATCCGACTCGAACCAGGCGACGTGCTTATTACGAATCACCCAAAATACGGCGGGTCGCATTTGCCGGACGTGACGTTACTCAGTGGCGTTTTCACCGATGAAGACGAGTTGATTGGTTACGTAATCAACCGAGCCCACCACGCCGAAATTGGCGGTAAAGTACCGGGTTCGATGCCTCCCGATGCGGTATCGTTGGTTGAAGAAGGCGTTGTACTGGAACCTCAGTATGTTGTCCGGAAAGACGTTTTCCAATGGGACCAGCCAGACGGATTGCAGGAACGCTTTACGACAGCACCTTACCCAACGCGCGCGCTGGCTGAAAACCGGGCGGACATCGAAGCAGCCCTTGCCTCGCTGAGAGCGGGCGAAACAGCGCTGCAAAACCTTGTCCGGCAACACGGTTTACCAACTGTACACCAGTACATGAACCGACTGCAAGCGTCCGCTACCGATGCCATCCTTGCCGTCTTGCGACCACTCGACGGAAAGCATTTCTACGCCGAGGAAGCCCTTGACGACGGTCATGTCATTCGGGTCAATCTGGCGATAAACGACGGACAGATTACCTTCGACTTTTCGGGTACATCAGGCGTCCATCCGCATAATCTCAACGCTAATATTTCTATCCTGTACAGCGCTGTGCTGTATGTTCTCCGACTCTGGTGCCAGAAAGACATTCCTCTGAATGAAGGGCTGATGATACCTGTTAATCTGATTTTACCCGACGAATCATTCCTCAACCCGATCTTTCCGGATGACCCGGCGCAGTGCCCGGCCGTTGTCGGAGGTAATACCGAAGTCAGCCAACGATTGGTGGATACTCTGCTCAAAGCGCTGGGATTAGCCGCGTGTAGCCAGGGTACCATGAACAATTTTCTATTTGGCCGATCATCCGCACTGGGTGGTTTCGGGTATTACGAAACCATTGGCGGAGGCACGGGTGCTACGGTTGGCGCTGACGGACGTTCGGCAGTGCATCAGCACATGACCAACACGAAACTGACTGACCCGGAAGAACTCGAACGACGTTACCCGGTTCGATTGCACCGCTTTGCGATTCGGCAGGGTTCCGGCGGTTTGGGACAGCGGCAGGGTGGCGACGGTATCGTTCGCGAGATTGAGTTTTTAGAGCCGGTACAGGCAACACTCGTCAGTCAGCATCGCGTCGCGGCTCCTTATGGGTTGAACGGAGGAGCGTCGGGAGCTGTGGGGCGGCAAACGTTGATTTACGCAGACGGCCAGCAAGAAGCACTGCCCGGTATTTTTACGCGGGCGATGGAAGCGGGCGAACGGATACGGCTGGAAACGCCGGGCGGTGGAGGTGCTAACGACAAACCGTAATCATGTATGGCATTTCAACGGCCAAAAGCTACGCAGTCTATTTACGAGCCGGAGTTTGTCCAGGCGCTTTTCAACGAGATGAGTTTGACCTACGAACGGATGAACACGATCACGTCGTTCGGCTTCTCGAACCGCTGGCGTCGGCAATGCGTATTTGAAATCGACATACAGCCCGGTCAGACCGTCGTTGATTTAATGTCGGGCATGGGCGAAACGTGGGGATACATTTGCCCGAAAATCAAGACGAACGGAGCTTTACTGGGCGTTGATTTCAGCGAGGGAATGCTTCATTATGCCAATCAGAAACGACAGCGAAAACAATACGCGTCCTATGCCATCACCATTCATAAACAGAACGTACTAGCCAGCACTCTACCCGATCAATGCGCCGACCATGTGGTTGTCGCATTCGGGCTAAAAACGTTCAACGATGATCAAATTAGTCAGTTAGCCAAAGAAATTTATCGCATCTTAAAGCCCGGCGGACAATTTTCGTGTGTAGAAGTATCTGTTCCCAAACCCGCTTTGTTACGCGCTTTTTACCTGTTCTACTTACGTCGGATTATTCCGATTCTAGGCGCGTTGTTTCTGGGTAATCCGCAGACCTATCGGATGCTTGGTATTTACTGCGCCCAGTTCAAAAACACCAATCAGGCGTTACAACTTTTCGAAAATGCTGGTCTGATCTGCCGCCAAACAAACTACTTTTTCGGATGCGCGTCGGGGATTGTCGGTGAGAAGCCGATTACTTAATATAGACCGACGTTAAAAATAGTGATTTACCTGAAGATTTAACAAGCCGGTGTACAGCCAGTTGAATTGGGCTACAACGCCAAATTTCGGGCTTTTTTGCCAGCCGATTTCGCCAAATCCTCCTAGCTGCCCACGTTGAATTGTATGCGGTTGAGCATAGCGAACGATCTCTCCCAGATAAACGGGAGCTGTCTTATCGGTAGTAGATAGTTTTATCGATGAGGTATAGTCTGACTGGACCAGTCCATACCCCAAACCTATCCCAAGGTACCAAATTGATTGGTTGGTAAATAGATATTTCCTGGCGAAAATACTGAGTTCAGCTATGGATGTCTGCTCCTTCACAATTCCATCAAAGCGTACTGGCTGTTGACTAGGTATGCTCAATTCATAATTTTGCGGGGTCATGTAGTTGTATTGATCGGTATAAGCGTCCGTTGTGCCACCTGTTAGTAATTGACGCTTGTAGTACGACGAACTATATGACAATTGACCTCCCCAGGCATATCTACCCCCCAGTATCTTCTGCTCTAAGCCAGCAGTAGCTGTCCATCCTAAGTTTGTCGATGTACGACTACCTTGGTCCTCAAATGCGTACGTAGGTGTACCAAAGACTCTACTGTCTCCAATTATATGCCTGGTATAAAGCTCTTTTGTTTCGCGAACAACGGGTGATGGTACTAAGGCTGAGTTAATGCCCAAACGAATAAAGAACTTAGCCGGTATCTTGGCCGACACCGGGTAGACAACCGATTGTATTCCTGATCCATCTTGCTGTTTACACCTATTGTAGGCGTCTACCATCTTGGCTAATGTTTTAGTCGTAAAGGCTGCTTCCCATTTTGAATTGGTAAATTCGTTACAGTCGGAAAGAAGTCTGGCGAACGTTTTCAGAAACTTAGGATCCGTTTGCTGGTACCGTTGGCCGTTATTTACGACTTCCTCCTTCGTGTACACCAGTTCTTCAAACGCATTCCCTGTTTTCAGAAAATAGCGCGTCTTTCCCAATGGCTTATGTTCCAACGTATACAGCGTAGCACTACCTCCAACGACCTTTTGAATGAAAATCATTTTATCGTCAACCTCACTGCGGTCATAGATCAGGCTGCCCACTCGTAACTGTTTTACAGTAGCAGCAGAATACCGTATAGCCTTAGCCATACAATCACGTCTGAAATAAAAGTCATCATTTGAATAGTCAGGCCGTATGCAACCCGATAGGCTATCACCGTTAAGCAATACTATTGAAGCCGGAATAAATGATTGAGCGTAGACTTGGTAGAAAGAAAGAAGGGTAAAAATGAAGAGTAAACGTTTTCGCATGTATATCTAAAACAAATTTTCTGTCAGATACCTTTTTCAACAACAGGTACCTAACCAATGGATCATTCTTCGCGCAAGAAATACGATAGAACGCGACCATAGGCCTACCAAAATAGATTATTTTTTAAACGGTAGAAAAGAGACTTGAGGCTACTTATAGAATCGCAAGTCTGACTCAAAATATGCCCTCGTCCCGTCGTCGTTTTATTGGCTCTTTACTCGCTGGTTCCGGAGCCGCAACCCTAGTTGGCCACCCGCTAACCCAGGCCCATCCGATGGTAAAATCGTTTCCGATTGCCTGCAACTCGTATAGCTGGCTGACCTTCTACGAGCGTCAGGGAAAAAACTGGATGGCCAACCCCGACGCATCGCTGGCTGAGTTGGCTCAATCAGGCATAACAGCTTATGAGCCAAGCATCAACGCAGCCGAGGAAGTAACCCGGCTGATACCTTTGCTTCGGAAGTACAAGCTGTCGATGCATTCGCTGTACGTAAATAGTACCCTTCACAAAGCGAACGAAGCGCAGCAATCGATTGATTCCGTACTGGCTATCGCGGATGCCGCAAAATCGGCTGGCACAACCATTTTCGTGACCAATCCCAGCCCAATCCAGTGGGGAAGTAACGACGACAAAACCGATGCTCAGCTCACCGAACAAGCCAAAAACCTTGACCGACTAGGAGCCGAACTCCGTAAGCGTGGCATCACACTGGCTTATCATACACACGCGCCCGAACATCGCCAGGGAGCCCGCGAATTTCACCATATGCTGTTAGCATCGGATCCCAAAAACGTATCGTTATGCCTGGACGCGCATTGGGTGTATCGGGGCTCAGGTAACTCACAAGTAGCGTTGTTCGATGTAGTAAAGCTATACGGGAAACGCATTGTTGAGCTACACATCCGGCAGTCAAGAAACGGAGTCTGGCAGGAAACGTTCGGTAGTGGCGACATTGATTACCAACGGTTGGCTGCTGATTTGGAAACGCTGAACGTTCGGCCCAATTTAGTTCTGGAACAGTGTTTAGAAAAAGAATCACCCAACACTATGCAGGCGCTTGACGCTCACAAGCAGGATTTGATCCATGCCAAAGCGGTGTTTGCTGGTTTACTCGAATAACAAAACAAACCGTTTACTTGTCAGTTATTCTGCTAAGTAGTTTGCATCACGCATTCTGCAACGAACTTAACAACACAACCAACTCACGTTATTATGCAGCCCAATATCGGTTTAGAAGAAGATGTCCTCAAACAGGACAATATATTACTGAACGACTTCCTGTCTGATCTACACGTCCTGTACATCAAAACCCGCAAATATCATTGGAATGTTGCTGGCCCGAACTTCATGGAGTACCATAAGTTTTTCGAGAAGCAGTACAAAGCGATTGAAGCCGAAATCGACGAGGTAGCTGAACGTATCCGTCAGTTAGGTGGCAAGCCGTTGGCAACGATGGCTGAATTTATCCACAACACCAGTCTGAAAGAAGATACGGGTACGCCAAACGGCACACCTGATATGTTCAAAAATCTGCTAGCTGACCACGAGCAAATCGTTCGCGAACTCCGTGAAGACGTAGACAAATGCGACGAAGAATTGAATGACGCGGGTACTGCTGACTTCCTGACCGGTCTGATGGAAGCCCACGAAGCTATGGCCTGGATGCTACGCAAATACCTGTCGTAGTCCGGCACGGCCAAATTTTGTCAGGTGATGACTGTGTAAAGTGCCGAAAAAATTGGCATTTTGCGCAGTCATCACTTTTTATACCCCCGTGCCCAAATCCCTTTCCCTGCGTGCTGGCCTTGGCAGCGTATTGTTCTGGTCCGTTATTTCAGCTGCTTTTATTGGTCCTGGCTCCGTCACTGCCTGTGCTATTGCCGGATCAAAATACGGGCTTCAGTTACTATGGGTTTTAACTTTCGCTACGCTAGGTACCGTCTGGTTGCAGGAAGCAGCCGCCCGTATCACAATTGCTACCGGTAGCGATCTGGGGCAGGTCATTACACAAACCTACGCGGGCGCAAAAGGTCGCCGGATCGCGTGGGCTTTGTTTCTAGCCATTTTTTTGGGCTGTGCAGCTTATCAGGCAGGTAATATTCTCGGCGCGGTATCGGGGCTAGCCTTGCTTACGGGTTTCCCAATTCCGACACTGACAGTCGTGGTTGGGCTAGTCTGTATCGCTCTCCTTTGGATCGGATCAACGCAGAGCCTGGCCAATTTTTTGGGTTTGATTGTCTTTGCCATGGGGGGCGCTTTCGTATATGTTGCCTTCGGTACGCCGGTTACCCCTATCGAACTGACTAAAGCGTTAGTAACTCCCGCTCTTCCGGATGGCTCATTATTGCTGATCAACGGCTTAATCGGCACAACCATTGTTCCTTATAACCTGTTCTTCGGCTCCAGTATTGTACCGGGTCAATCATTGAGTGAGATGCGGCTCGGCATTTGGGTTGCGGTGGTATTAGGTGGTATTATTTCGGTCGTATTGCTACTGGCGGGGCTGCTTATCCCCAACGATTTTTCCTATCCGCACATGGCGCAGGTCTTGACCGACCGTCTTGGCTCCTGGGCGGGCTTGTTATTTGCTTTTGGTTTATTTGCCGCTGGATTTGCGTCATCGCTGACGGCTCCTTTGGCGGCTTCGGTAACGGCGCAGAGTTTACTGGGAATCCGTAAAAATTCGGTTGCTTACCGAGGCATCTGGATTGCTGTCATGGCAACTGGATTAACCTTTGGCTTGCTTAACGTGACACCGATCCCGGTAATCGTAGCGGTGCAGGCGATCAACGGCATTTTACTCCCTTTCGTAACGATCTTTTTGTTTGCCGCCGTTAACAATCGGTCGTTATTAGGCGATCACCGTAATTCGCCGGCGCAGAATCTGGCCATGGGGCTGGTTGTTCTGGTTACTGCCGTACTAGGCATCTGGAACATCTGGCTGGCGGTTCAAGCCGGTCAGTAGTTGTCTTCTTATGCTCCCCAAACGGAAAGGGCGGTCGAAATTCTCCAATAGTGAATTTCGACCGCCCTTTCCGTTTTTGATGACAGACTACGCTTTATTTCTTCTTTTTCAGCAGTTGCCGGTTTTGTCTTTCTAATCGCTCAATACGCTTCTGCTGATCGATCAGGTGCAGGGTTAGCTCTTCGTTTTTCTGCACCAGCGTAGCCAATAATGTTGTTAAGTCAACACCTTGTTTTACCATCTCTTGGGCACTTGGAATACCCGGTAAGTGTTTATTCCGCTGAACATACTGCTCCACTTCCGCCAGTGGCTGAAGCTGGTAGCTGGGCGCAAAAACGTAATCCGCCCATTGACGCTCTGAAGTAGGTTGTACCTGCATCGCAACTGCCGAGAGCCGTCCCGCTAATGTGACATCGCCTTTGGCATCAACGGTTAAGAACTTACCGACACTCGTTTCAGAGGCTGGCGAATTAGCCGTCATATTCGTTAATCGCAGACCGCTGCGCCCATCGACGCCCGCCGTCAGTTCGAGTCGGTTGCTAGGCGTTGACGTACCAATACCCACATTGACGTTATTACCTAACACCATCGCATTGCTGGTAAGTACCCGAGCGTTGGCGCCGATAGCCGTTGCATTCGATAAGCCTACGCCCCCGCCAATTGCATTAGCCCCAATAAGGGTATTGTCATCGCCATCAGCGGCTCCAAATCCAGCATTGGGACCAATAATCAGATTGCGACGGCCACGTTGGTTGGTCTGCCCGGCGTTGTATCCGATAAAAACGTTGTCGTCGCCATCTGTATTCAGTTTACCCGCTTCGTAACCAACAAATGTATTGTGGCTTCCCGTTGTGTTCGGATAACCCGCTTTGTAGCCAAAATAGGTGTTATAAGAACCCGTCGTATTACTTTGGCCAGACTGACTACCCATAAATGTGTTATAGGTGCCTCCGATAATAGCGCTTGTGCTTTGGCCAATGAAGAGATTGTTGGTTCCATTCGCCGATTGAAAGCTAACAACCTGATTGTCCGGTGTAACGATCTGGCTCTGGGCTAAGGCGTTAACCGTTAACCCTAGTGTCGTAATCAACAAACTACTTGTAAAAATCTTCATACCTTAGAATGGTTTTGTTATGTGGCGAATAAAGATACAACTTTCGGAACATTCTATGCATTCCTAAGTTTTATCTCCTTTCGAAAAGTAAAGGAGAATGGCAGAAAATAAAATACCGTCTACGAAACTAACCGTATATCAGCTGATTAGAATCATTGAAATATCTACCTTTACGTCGGTTAACGTGATGGTTTGACAGCTAATAGTTGTGCGTATGAAATCTTTTTCCTCTCTAAAAGCGATCCTCGCTGTTGGTATGCTGGCAGGTACGCTGATTGGTTGTGCACCTTCCGTTACTTCCTCCTACCGACTCGAACCCGTCACGGGTGATGTGATCACGATTGACGGTCGTCCGGTCACTAAAGCCGAGCAAAATGGCATCGGTGTTGTCGCTTCGTTTGAGCGGGAAGATATGGAGTTTATTACGTTGGACATCGAGGTAAAAAATCGAACTGATCATTCCATCGAGGTTAATCCAGCCGATTTTCATTTTGTCGCCCTCGGTGCCAGCCAAGATACCCTATCCGAGCCTACCAATACGGCGCTTGCCTTACAACGATCCGCTGCCGATCCAAACTACGAAGCCGGACGTGTCAAGCTGAAACGAAAACAGGAAGAGAAGCGCTTGAAACGGGCGAAAATTTTCAATACCGTTCTGATGGTAGCAGCTATCGCTTCCGACGTATCCTCATCAGGCAACAGCCGTTCATACCATGAATACGCGAACAAACAAGCTGCGCATTACCTGGCTTACCAGGGTATTGCCGTTAAGCGCGCTATTGATCACAGCACTTTCGCCGACCGGATGCAACGCTACGATTATGAAGAGTATCGTTGGCGTGAATTGGCACTGCGCGCAAATACGCTAGCTCCCGGTGAATCCGTACGCGGTTTTGTCTACGTCCCCAAGCTGGCCAACGCTACTTATCTGGCCATGACCTATACCGTTCCTGAACAAGCAGTTATACCTGTGCTGTTTAAGCAGGAGTATGTCCAGCAGAAGAAACAACGCCGGTAACGTCTTGCGCAAAGGCTACCGTCCAGCTATCGATTCGCTGGCAGGAGCCTACCATTCATCCTCATCATCCTCGAACGCCTGCTTAGCTCGTTGCAACTCTAGAAGCGTCTTCTGATTTTTCTGCACGTGCGCCAGCTCTATGCCTTTTTCGTACAAATCGGCGGCCTTACTACGCTCATTACGATTAGCGTACAGCGCTGCTGCGTGATAATACGTTGGCAAATAATCCGGGTGCTCAGTTAGTAACTGGTTAAAATAAATACTAGCCTGCTCAGGCTGACTAGCCAAAAACTCCATAGCCAACGCGTAAACATTGAACGGCTCGTTGGGTTCTTCCTGTACAAATCGAATTAATTGTTGGATACGTTCGTTATTCATTTGCTGATAAAAAATAGTATGCTTGCATACTTTTATTTAAGACAGTTTGTAATTTAGCCGCCAAGTTAAGGATTTGACTTCTATCAATGTGGTGCGCTTGACATACGCAATTAGGTTAAATGCCTTGATTTACCGGATTACGCAAACAAAACCCCAATAAGCATGAAAATTTTAGTGTGCGTGACGAGTGTGCCCGACACCACTACCAAGATTGCCTTTACGGATAATAATACGAAGCTGAACAAGGCAGGGGTGACATTTATTACTGGCCCCTACGATGACTATGCACTGGCTAGGGCGGTCGAATTAAAAGAGAAAACAGGAGCCTCCGTAACAGTACTCAATGTAGGCGAAGCCGATGCCGAGCCTGTCATTCGTAAGTGTCTGGCGATCGGAGCTGACGATGCCATTCGGGTAAACGCCGAACCAACCGACGCTTATTTCGTTGCTGAGCAGATTGCGGCCATAGCCAAAGAAAACAGCTACGACTTGATCCTGATGGGTCGTGAGTCTATCGACTACAACGGTGGTCAGGTTCACGGTATTGTTGGCGAAATGCTTGGCCTCCCCTCCATATCACCCGTAATGCAACTCGACATAGACGGTGATACAGCAAAAATAACTCGCGAAATTGAAGGGGGGAAAGAGCAACTGGAAGCTAAATTACCGTTGATATTAGGCTGTCAGGAACCCATCGCCGAATGGAAAATTCCGAATATGCGTGGTATTATGACCGCCCGGACAAAGCCCCTTAAACTCGTTGAACCAACGGGTACGGACAAACTAACGACCGTTGCCAGTTACGAATTACCAGCTCCCCGTGGCGCTGTAAAGATGATCAAGGCCGAGGAAGCCGAAACGCTAATTCAGCTGCTCCATAACGAAGCAAAAGTAATTTAGTATTCGACTTATCGACGTCCAGTGGTTTACTGAAAATGTCGATAAAGCGAAACCCTTACACTAAAAATCAAGATTTATGTCTGTTCTCATATTCGCCGAATTAGACGAAGGCAAAATCAGAAAGTCGTCTCAGGAAGCTATTTTCTACGGTGCTCAAGTTGCCGAAAAGCTAGGAACGCAAGCAACGGCAATTGTCATTGGTCAGGCTGACGACAGCGAACTGGCGTCAGCGGGCCGCTTTGGTGCGGGCAAAGTGCTGCATGCGGCAGATGCGAAACTGAACGAACCCAACGGAATGGCCTATGCTACAGCCGTCGCTGCGGCAGCTCAACAGGAGGGTTCAAAAGTAATCGTGCTGGCCAAATCCTCATTAGCTGATGCGATGACGGCACGACTAGCGGGTAAATTAAAAGCAGGCTTGGCCGCTAACGTAATCGAGCTACCCGATCTTTCGAATGGGTTCCGGGTTAAAAGCAGTATCTATACGGGCAAAGCGTTCGCGTACAACGACCTGAAAGCCGACGTTAAAATCCTGGCAATCAAGAAAAATACGGTTTCTCCTGTAGAATCTGAGGCAACGGCTCCTGTTGAGGCTTTTAATCCTTCACTAAGCGATGCCGATTTTGTAATTTCGGTGAAAAGTACCGAGAAAGCATCTGGCGACGTGCTTTTACCCGAAGCGGATCTGGTTGTATCGGCGGGCAGAGGTTTAAAAGGCCCGGAAAACTGGGGTATTGTCGAGGAGTTAGCCAACACACTTCATGCGGCAACTGCTTGCTCAAAACCCGTGTCCGATTTGGATTGGCGTCCCCATTCTGAACACGTCGGTCAGACAGGCTTAAAGATTAGTCCAAATCTTTACATCGCCTGTGGGATTTCTGGTGCTATACAACATCTGGCAGGAGTAAACTCCTCGAAGGTAATTGTTGTTATTAACAAAGACCCTGATGCACCGTTTTTTAAATCAGCTGATTATGGCATCGTCGGCGACGTTTTCGACGTATTGCCACGTCTGACAAAAGCGGTGAAGGCTTTATAGTCCGGAGTCGTTGGAAAATAGTCGTTGGAAGCCGTTTTTTTATTAAAAACTTACGATTACTGACGCCTGTTGACTAACGACTGACGACTAAAAATTGCTAAATTCGCGCCGTGGACAAGATTAAACTGGAAATATTAGGACTATCGCCCAGTCAGTCGCAATCGGGTTCGTTTGCACTGGTATTGGGAGAAGAATACGGTAACCGTCGGCTACCAATTATTATCGGCATGTTTGAGGCTCAAGCAATTGCCATCGAGATCGAAAAGATTGTACCGAATCGGCCAATGACGCACGACTTGTTCAAGCAATTTGCCGAACAATTCAAGTTTACGGTACGAGAAATCGTCATTTCTGATTTGCGCGAAGGTATATTCTTTGCTAAGATCGTTTGCTTTGACGGTGTTCGGGAATCCGTTATTGACGCTCGTCCATCCGACGCTATTGCTATAGGTATTCGCTTTGATGTACCGATTTACACCAATGAATCGATCCTGTCGGAAGCAGGTATCACGGCCAGCTCGAATGACGAAGAAGAAGAGCAGGAAGAGTTGGTTCGCTCATCCAGTCGTTCGACCGCCCGGTCGTTTGGCGATCAGTTAAAAAATGCTTCTTCTGAAGAGCTACAGCGCATGCTCGAAGAAGCGCTTGGCAACGAAGAATACGAGCGTGCCGCCAAGATTCGTGACGAAATGAGTAAGCGCAACTAAGTTATTTCTACTATACACCAAAAGCCATCCTACCGGGTGGCTTTTGTTTTTTATAGACAGCCTTATTTTCGTTTACGCTTTCGAACGACTAACTCACGGTAGCCAAAGGTTGGATCAGGCTCCCGAACGTAATCCAGATCAGGCATAACTCCAATTACCAACTCAGCAGTCGTATAAATCTTACAGCCTTCCACCAAATGCCCTCCGAGCGTACGGCCCGTTGAGTCTGACACCGACAAATGAACATGACTCCCATTGGCGGATAACGTTCCGACAAGTGACACAATCTCAAAGTGCCCCTCCCACTCGGTAAAGCTTTCCTGATTCGCTAAACGAAGCTTCACATGGGTTAGGCTACCAACGCAGGTCAGAATGGCTCCTGCACCGATTCGCTGATTTTGCACGAGCGCGTCCAACTCTTTCTTTAAATCCTGTCCCGGCCGTAGCCGAACAGAGTACGTATGCATGGTTGCATCAACGGCTACCGCGCTTGCGTGACTGGGTTGTGGTTGTGCATCAGAAGGTGTCATAAAGCAATACAGGACAAGTAGCAATAAAAATCTTCGCATTTGTGTTATCAGATTGTGAGACAGAACCGAGGAATGCGAAACTACACAGGAAGCCCTATATTACTTTTTTTTCTTTTATTTTTCAGCACAGCGCTTACTTTTCCAACTCGGACCGGGCCGGATATTCCACGCCCTTCGAAGTTTGTAGAAATCGACTACAGCACGATTGACAACTATGCTCGTAATGCACCTGAGTCGGCGGCTAAAAACTTAACGACGCTTAGCGAGTACCTCACGTCACCCGCTCGAACGAATCTGGCAAAAGCCCGTTCGGTATACGCCTGGATTACTTCACATATCCGGTATGACGAATCGGCATTCAGTGGTCAGCGCTACTCTTCCGAGGTTGATTATGCAAACCGCGTATTGCGGAGTCGGAAAGCAGTATGTACTGGCTTTGCTTTGCTATTCAAGCATCTGTTAAATCAAACAGGGATTCAGGTCGCTAATATCAAAGGCTACTCACGAACGAATGACAGCGAAGCCGGTCAGCCTATTCAACGCCTAGATCACGAATGGAATGCCGTTCAGCTTGATGGCGATTGGTACCTGCTAGACCTTGCCTGGGCGCAAACAACTGCAAAGCCCGGTCCTGACGGGAAAGTACAGCCCAATGATTTCTTTTTTTTGACTGAACCCGTTGCTTTTGCGGCCAACCATTTCCCAACAGATACACGCTGGCAACTTCTCGATCCACTTGTTAGCAAAAAGCAATTCGATCAGTTCCCTAAAATTTACGACGCTTACTTCCGCTTAGGTTTCGATTCTGACTTTCCCAAGTCGGGTTTGATGCGAGCTAGTGACGGCTTAACGCTGTCGTTGCAAAACGAGAAAGACGTTGAGTTCATGTGCTCGATTGGTCGTCAGGGAGGTTCAACCGCTTCGCATGTGCCGGTTTCTGTACGCAGATCAGGCAACAAGTATGAACTTACTGTTCCGGTCGCGCAACGAGGTAACTCAACACTCTACGTTTTTGCAAAGCCTAAAGGACCCCGTATGGAGCGGGTAAAATCATACGAAGGAATTGCATCGTTTACGGTGGTTAAAAACTAAGCTACTAACAAGAGAACTTAGAAGAATGCCGACCAATGGTCTTGATTAGGTGTCAATTTGCTTGATATCATAAGAGGCATTCTTTAACTGATTTCCTACTACTCTTATTTCAACAGCGATAGGCTGCGACTGCTTACGGCCTCAGCGTATAGAATGAAGCCGTAAGCAGTCGCAGCCTATTTTGATCACTAGGTAGCCATTTTTAGTAACGTAGTCCTTTATTGAAGAATCATTTTTATACACAAAAAAGCCGGAAGCGTTGGCTCCCGGCTTTTTTGTATTGTGTTGTTCAGATCAGATTATTCTACTCCGAACATTACGTCTGAACGACGACCGCTGTTACCAGCTCGGCGACGAGTCGCTTTCTTTTTAGCTGGAGCAGGTGGTGTCAACAGTTTCGCTTTCTGAGCATCTGTCAGCGGCTTCAGGTCAGTGATCGAGTAGCTGTTGTCGCTAATCGTCGTGTTGAAGCTACCCACTGGTTGTTCAGGCTGACCGTTGCATGGAAGCTTCGTAACCGTGAACACTGCGCGGAAGTACTGAACTTGTGGGCGTACCCGACGGCCTTTGTAACGAATCGCGTTACCGCTTTCGATTTTAGCTTTCTCAGCTTGTAGCTGTTGAGCTAGATCACCTGGTAGGTCACGTAGGTTCAGGATAACCGTGTTTGTATCAAATTCGATAGCGCTGGTTGCCAGACGACGGTTCAGACCACGGTAGCGTAGGCGAGTAACTGTGTCACCAACCGAAGTGATTGTACCGTTACAGTAACAAACGTTAGCAACTTCACGAGTGTATGGAGTCCGGTAGTATACTTCCAGACGTTCCAGACGATGACGGTATTCGCACTCAACCACGTCTCTCTTCGGACGAACCACCGAGAAGCTTGTTGTTGCAACCTCACTCATACAGGTACCACACTTAGCTGTTTGACGGTTGTGAACCGTTACATAGTAGAAACCTGGGTTCACCTGACCGTTCGAGAAGTAGGTCGTTGGGAACGTCAATGTTGTATCTGTCGTGTTCTCCAGTTGAGCAATTACCTGATCCGATGCACCAGCCACTACAGAATCCGGACGGTAGTACAGACGAGCGGTGAATGTTTCGTTTTTCGGATTAGGGGTTGTGCTGCGCCAGCTAATAACGGGAG
Organism: Spirosoma liriopis; assembly: GCF_023196085.1. NCBI lineage: Bacteria > Pseudomonadati > Bacteroidota > Cytophagia > Cytophagales > Cytophagaceae > Spirosoma > Spirosoma liriopis. Next base: position 1,783,220 of record NZ_JALPRF010000002.1, on the reverse strand, counting down.
CCGTTGCCGACGTGTTAACAGGTTGCTGTTGTTGCGCGTTGGTGCTGTCAACATAAGCAAGCGATACACCTTTAAGCGAGTTGCCATTGAACTGTACACGAAGCTCTGGGATAGAGTCGCAAGTTGGGCAAACCGTTGGTGTTTTTGGGATAAGCTTCTTCTGAACAAATCCTTTACGAACGGCCAAGCCAGCGCTGAATCCACCGTGAGTCCGTTTGAATTCATACAGCAGATCTTGCTGACCGTTAACGATCAGGTAGTTAAGCTTGGTAATGAACCCTTGTCCCTGAATACCGATGTTCCAGTTGTTACGACCAATCGGGAAGAAGATCGCCAGGTTACCGATAGCACCTAAGTGGTATAGGTTAGAGCTTGGATTTACCGAGCGAATCAGGCTACCACCCGTTACAAGCGGTCCGCTTTGGATCACACCACCCTGCGACGGGATGAAGGCGGCAATCGTAGCGGCTTCCGTACGGAACAAACCTCCGCGTGCACCTGCTTCAATAAACGTCGTTGCATCTGGGTTCTTGCGGCTCCGGGCGATGGTAAACGTCAGCACCGGTCCAACCGTTAGGAACATATCTTCAGAAGCCCGTTGGTTGATTGTCACTTGATCACGACCGACGCTTGGTGTGCGGGCCGCAGCCAGACCATACAAATAATCGCGGTAGATACTGCGAGTGATGTAATTCTGGTAACCAAACGCCGTTCCTACGCCAAAACGCAGCCGACGGGTAGCAGGCGTGAAGAAATAGTCTACATTGGCCGTGATGTTGAAACCAGCACCATTGTACAATGTATTATCCCGCTTGGTTGGTCCGAACGTGTTCTCCCAAGTACCGCAATAAGCGAAGTTGGGACCAGCAAATAAACCGATACGCCAGGGTGAGAGTCTGCGTACCAACACGAACGTCTGGAAAGTTGTGTCACAATCGTCCAACTCGGCAACATCGCTAGCTTGGGCTTTGAATTCATCTCGACGTAATGTATCGGTATAAACTCCTTTCCCTAAGCGATAGATATTCTCGCGTGGATAAGATTGGTTTGTCGTTGTCGGAGAAGTAGTCCGAACAGTGTCGGCCTGTTGGGCCTGTGTGCCGTAAGGGGCAGCAAAACTCAGCAACACGAGTCCAGCCAGCATCCGCAGGGGGTGTCGTTGGATAAATGTTCGCATAGGTACGTAATTAATTTTGACGCAATGTTTCAAACTAAACTTTAATTCTACCAAAAGCCACTAAAGAAACTTATGGAACGGTCAAATTACTTGACTAACTCATTTTACTTTTTGTTCACCAAGTACTTTTCTTGTTAGTTTCGGTCAATGGCCCTCATACGGTTTACCGCTTCTTTTGCCACGCAAAACTAGGATAACTTTATTACAAAGACGGTCAATTCTAGTAAACGAGCCTATTTTTTTCCAAAAAAGACGAAGATCATTGATAAGCACTGATCGTCCAAAAGTCTTTTAGTCAACTTCTTGCTACAGGATTCCTTTTGCAAGTTTTTCGTTGGAAAAAATAAAAAAAGTATGGAAAGGTTTCAGTAAAAGCTACAGTTGGTTACGCTACTTTCTTAGTCTACCTAACCATGTTTACCCGTCGAAATAAAGCGGTTCTTCGCTACGTACAGTCAAATTATATTGACCGTCAAGTATAGGTATTAACTGCTAATTACCCAACAAAAGGTTTCGTATAACTTTTAATTTCCTAGCTTCTTCCCAATTCTTCTAGGATTTCTTCCATATTTCGATCGTTTTCGGCCGGTTGTTGGATAGCTTCCAGTTCCTGTTGCACGATACGAAGGATACGGGCTACGTACTCCGTATGCCAGCGTTGCCGCATTTTTGCGTGCTCAGGCGTTGGCTGAAATGATTCAATTTCATCTTTAGTAATTATTTCTTTTGTAATTAATAATTGTTCCAGGGTGTCTAAACGTTCGCGCGTAACGGCTAATTCGCCAGCAACCGCCATTGTAATATTTAAAACCCGCTCAACCGATTTATCACCAAAAAAATAGGGCCGCTGGCCTTTTGCTTTATTGTTCGAAAGCAGAATGTCATTAATCATAATTACAGGTTATGATTATAGTGTAGGCCACTATATAAATCACGATCAATTTATATAACCCCTAGAATTTATTCTTTCCAGGCACCAAATGCATTTTGCGCAGTCAGGACCCCATGTCCATATGAATGATCAACTAACGACTGACTTTTATTGTCATTATTACTGGCAACTGATAGCCCAAACTGGAGTAAATTCCGTTCTAGAAAACCAGCCGATTTCATCCACTCTACTTGATCCATTTTATGCAAAACTCCTAGAAAAGGTTCGTTGTTATTGAAGGTTTCCCAATTACCCATAAACTGTTCGAATAACGATGTTCCGGGTGGGTAGGGTGCTGGACAGACATGCAACATTAGCCCACCGCTAGTCAACACCCGATACGTTTCGCGAACGACAGCGTTTATAGCACTGGCCGACGTTGTGTGAAGAAACATGGTTGACTGGACCCAATCGAATGAACCGTTATCAACGGGTAATGTTTCAGCATTGGCCTGAACAAACCGAACATTTGGTGTTTTTAGGGCCGTTGCGCGTGCATGAGCATACCGTAATGCTACTGCGCTTGCATCAATGCCTACGACCTCAGCCTCAGGATAACCAACAGCCAACGGCAACGTATTATTACCTATACCACAACCAATGTCAAGAATTCGTTTGGGCTTGAAATCAGGGTAGTTCTTTTTTAACCAGTCAACGACGGCATATCTCTTTCCATCGGATAACAGACCGCTTCCCTTACCAATTTCCAGTGATCCCGTAATCTCCTCTACAGCGGCATTCGTCACATCATCGGCGATGTATTCGGTATGGTAACCGCCGGGCATGCACTGGTGATCGACGCGGGTTAAATAGTGAGGAATCGCCAATGAGGGATCAAGGCTGAGGGTTTCGGGACGCTGCGCGTTGTATTGTTTAACTTTTTCGACCAGGTTCTCAATCTGGCGCAACACCACCGAACGACCTGCCTGCTGAATCATCTCCTGAGCGGACCGCTGTAAAGCGCTCCACATCTGGTAATACAGGTCCTGACTCATGGCCTCCCCTACCTGCTCCGGCGTTTTAAAATCCCGACCGGTACGCGCCAGCGACTGGGGTTTTACCCGTTTGTCGAAAGTTGCTTTGTTTCCTAACTCAACCGTCGAAGCAAGGTGCTGTTGTAAGGCGGTCAGAAAATTAAAGCGAGCCTTTTCATCCTGCGAAACATTAGGAAACACGGCGTGCTTCTGTGCATTATTATAGACCGGCGGCAGGTGTACAGCTTGATCCTTTTCGTCGGTTTTGTTCATCAGGCAATTCAGTTTTGTCTCGTGCTGGTTATTAACTGCCAGTTATCTGAAAGGTTTAAGACTACCTTATTTTACCGAATACCTACAAATTGCTTTCTATTTAATCATTTATATGTCCTAGTTCTGACTTTATTAAATGACGGATGAGTACTTGTGAACTAGTTCCTTGCGTTTAATCGAGTTGAGCCTATTTCGGCAGCATTTCTGCCAAGAATGACGATTAAATCATCGATTGTTACTCACGACCTTTCATGAAATCGGTCGTTGCTGACTTGAGCAGCCCCGCAAACGAATTCAGGCAAAACAGTACCCCACGATCAATCAGCGCCCGGGCCTGATCACCCGTTGCGGCTGTAGTCCCAGCGATTAATCCGGCTTTACGAATCTTTTCGACAACGCCCGCAATCGTCCGCTTAACCTCGTCATGACCGGGACCATCATAATAGCCCATCGACATAGCCAGATCGCGCGGTCCGATCACAAAACCATCTATTCCTTCGACCGTCAGCAAATCGTCGAGGTTATCAATCGCTTCCCGATCTTCAATCTGCGGCAGCACCAACGTTTGCTCATTGGAAAATTCGACGTATTCACCCTGGTTCATCGTACCCAGCAAATAATCCGAAGCCCGCGCAGGTCCAAAGCCCCTGCTACCCATCGGCGGGTATTTTACGGCTTGCACCAGAGCCTCGGCCTGCGCTACCGAGTTAACACCCGGCATCATGATTCCCATGACACCGGCATCCAGATACTGTAAAATAAGTTTGGAATCGTTGCTGCGAACACGGGCCAGGGGCGTTATACCACTCACCTCACAAGCTCGTACAATGTCCTGCACCTGCGCCGTTGTGACTGGGCTGTGCTCACCGTCGATCATGTAAAAATCCAGCCCCGAAAAACCACAGAGTTCGGCAACCGTTGGGTCGGTACTGTTCGAAAGAATACCCAGCACTGGCTGGTTGTTTTTAAGCCGCGTTTTAACGATATTTTGCTTCATAGAGTCATGCAGAACGGTTTGTGAACGAACTCGTTTTGCGTTAGATATTGTCAACGACCAACCCGATGTGCTGTACGGTTCGATTGCTTCGTGTGGCAAGATACGACTGAATCTAGTTTGAATACATAATCAGCCAAAACCGAAACGCTCAACAAGAAAATCGGGTTGTTGCCGCTTTTACAGATCTAGAAGTGGCTTCTTCCTGCGAAATACTGATATCCTGATAGTTTACAAGTGGAGATTGTCGCGTAGATTTAAACTTACTTTCTCTTTCTGGTATGCGCTGGCTGTTCTTCTGCTTACTTGTCTCAACTCAGTTGGCACGGGCGCAACGTCCTTTCTATGTCCGTCATCTTACTACTGCCGACGGACTTTCTCAGGGGTCTTGTTACTACATCATAAAAGATTCACGTGGCTTTATGTGGATCAGTACGCAGAACGGGCTTAATCGTTTTGACGGCACTCAATTTACCGCTTACCGTTTTAACGATCAGGATTCGACAACGATTGGCAAGGGTGAGGTTCGGGGCATTGTCGAAGCACCTTCCGGCGACTTATGGATAGGCACTGAAGAATGCCTGAATCAATACATCCGGCGAACGAATACTTTCCGACGGATCTACGCTACGGATCGGCAGGGACGACGACTGTCCGCTCTCCAGGAACCATTCTTCGCCGATGATTCAACCGTTTGGTACGCCAGTAATCAGGAAGGGATTATGAAGTTGAATTACCGTACCGGGCGTAAAACGAGTATTCATCCGTCTGTGAAACCCAAGTTTAGCATCAGCACCGAATGGATCGAGCACCAACCTGCTCAAAAAACGCTGATTTACCTCTTACCCACCGGATTTGCCCGCTACAACTACCAGACTCACGAACTCAAAACATTCCTGACGGGCAGCCCCACCGATCAGCCTATTCAGAACAAACACGCATATCCTTCCACGAAAGGAATTTTATTTCACTCGATTCACCGTTGTCACGTCCGAGGGCCTCACTACGGCAACTACTGCCTGGCTGGCGCACAGGGAATTTTTGAGTTTGATGCCACCCTTACCCGACTAATTCGCCATCATCCTTTGCGGTCAGGTACTTCACTGTATCGCTTTGTCAGCATAGACGAAGACGCGCAGGGTCGCTGGTGGTTAGGCGCTTCCGGATCGGGAGTATGGCTCTACAACCCCGACTCGATGCGCTTGCTACGAGAAATAACTCCTGGTGGACCGAAGGTAGGTGCGCTGCTAACCAATCAAGTAGCGGAAGTGTACGTCGATAACCTGGGGTTGGTCTGGACTAACAGTGATCCGTTTGGTATTGACGTCATATATCCCAATGCGTACATGGTCGAAACGATCGCTGATGATCCGACGGATACCACCGATCTGAATAATCACCCGATCCGGGGTATGAGCGAAGATCAGCGTGGTACTATCTGGATCGGCACTATCGACGGCGGTATCCGTTATTACAACTCTACTACGGGTTCCATGAAGGCTTACACCGCAAAGCAGGGCGTCACCACCGAGGGCAATGTTCGGCACATTCTACGCACGCGCGATGGACGGTTGTTAGTTGCTAATTTACAGGGTCTGCTTCAGTATGATCCTAAAAAGGACCGGTTCGTTGATATTCCTAATCCCCTCTGCAACGACGCTGACTGTCAATTCGCGCGGGGACTTTGCGAGTTGCCCGATGGCCGGTTTGTGATGGCAACCTATGGCGGCTTGTTTCTGCTCAGTCCCAACCTTAAGCCTCTTGCCCGCGTCGATGCTGATGGAACCTACTTTGGTTCTCTGTATTTTGATCCGGCAACCAGTCTGCTGTATACAGCCCGTCGTGATCAGGATCTGGTTGTTTACCGCTATGAGCACGATCAGTTGGTGCGGCAGTACATAACCTTGCCGGGTTATAACATTATGGCCTTTTACCCGGACACCGTTCGTCGGTGTTTATGGCTTTGTACCGACCGGGGGTTAGTTCGCTTTGATCCAATCACCCGGAAAGCGGTTCGTACCTATACTGTGCGTGACGGCTTACCCGACGACGTAGTGTACTGTTTGCTACCCGACCGTAAAGGGCGATTCTGGCTCAGTACAAACAACGGACTGGCTAAATTTTTTCCGAATGAAGGAATAGCCAGTCCGGTCGTCTCAACGAAAGGGCGGGAATACAACAGCCATGCTGCCCTAATTGGCTCAGACGGTACGTTCTATTTTGGTGGCGTACACGGTTTGGATCGATTTATGCCCGACCAACTGGATAGCTACAAAGCCAGCGTACCCGTACGCATCGCGCGCTTTGAGGTCAATGATCAGCCGTATCAAACTGATACATTCGTTGGAGAAACGCAGGCCCTAAACCTTTCCCACAAGCAAAACACTTTTTCAATCGGACTAGCGGCACTAGATTACTTGAGTCAGGGCAAAAGTCAATTTTTATACCGGTTGTCGGAAGTCGATGAGGATTGGGTGCCACTTGTTGACGCCAACCAGGTACGATACGCGGATCTGTCGCCCAGCGACTACATTTTTCAGGTACGAGCCATCGATGCACGCGGACAGCCGACACCGATCACCCGGTTGCAGATCAATATCAAGCCTCCCTTTTGGTTACGGTGGTGGTTCTGGTTATTCAGTGGATTCCTTATCGCCTTGGGTGTCACATACTCGATAACCCGCTACAACCGCCGAAAATTTACTCAGCAACAACGGCTTCTCCAGAATACGCTGGCAACGCAGGAAGCGGAGCGCGGACGTATTGCCCGCGATCTGCATGACGATGTGGGGAATACACTGGCCGCTATTAAAGGCTTATTGGGCCTGGCCCAAGACCGGGTTGCCGTGGCCGCTCAGATACCCGAAGTAGCCAGGGCTTACGCAATGCTGGATAAAGCCAGTAATGACCTCAGACTCATCACCCACGATCTGATGCCCATCGAGTTCGAAAAATATGCGCTACCCGATATTATCTCGCACCTGGTAGACCGGGCAAACCGCTCATCCAACACCACCTTCGAATTCATTCTTTTCGGTGACGTTCATCGGCTAAATCCTGAGCGTGAACTGGTTCTCTACCGAATTATTGCCGAGTTAATTCAGAACGCCTTGAAACACGGTGGCGAAGGGCTCGCTATCGTACAATTGGGTTATCACAGTAAGCAGTTGAATATACTTGTTGAAACTCCACTGGGCGATAATCGACTAAACACTACTTTTTCTAAGCAGGAATCAGCAGGAATCGGTCAAAAAAACATAACTTATCGGGCCGAGTACTTGCAGGCCGTGTTAAGCACCGACAGCAATGCTCAGAGTTACACTGTCATGCTCGACGTTCCTTATGATGCAGCCGCCGGATCAGCCTCCCATTAACGTCTTGATTATTGATGACCATCGTCTGTTCAACGATGGCTTAAACCTGATGCTGGCTGACGACCCTGTTATTACGGTCGTGGGCCAGATTTACCACAGCCGCGAAGCCATTGCCCAAGTGTTACAACGTCGTCCGGATGTGCTGATCATTGATTTCAATATGCCCGAAATCGATGGCCTCGATCTCACTCGTCAACTCACAGCGACTCTTGGACCACAACGCATTCTGGTGTTAAGCATGTACGGCGAGAGTCGGTATATTGACGACTTCCGCAAAGCAGGCGCTTCTGGCTATATGCTAAAAACATCGAGTAAGGAAGAACTGGTGACGGCCATTCGGTCAGTGGCAGCGGGTACCCTTTATTTTGACCCCAAACTCGCCGACGAGAAACAATTCAGCAATCATACCGATGATATTTTTCTGAAAAAATACCGGTTGTCACCCCGCGAAGTAGAGATTATCCGTCATATCAAATCGGGACTGAGTAGCCCCCAAATAGCCGAAAAAATCCACCTGAGCCAGCATACGGTTGATACCCATCGGAAAAACATTCACGCCAAACTCGGCATTAGTACCGTAGCCGATCTGGTACGTTTTGCGATAGAAATGGGCCTGTAAGACACGGGAAATATACCCGGATTTGGGTATTGTCTACCTAATCTATGTGGAGTAGCTTTGCTTAGTTTTTATCCACACCGGTCGGTTACTCAATCTAACAACACGGGTCGTCTTGGTCACGCAGGACGACCATTTTTTGTTAAAAGAATCGATCAGCCGCTACCCGAAATGTATTGCAGTGCGCTTCTACAATATCCGTCAGGCGGGGTGAATAGCCTCCTCCCATTGACACCGTAATGGGCAGACCAAAATGTATGGCCTGTTCAAACACAAACACATCGCGTGTCTTACAACCCTCCCGGCTTACCCCCAATTTACCCAACCGATCTGACGCCAGAATATCCACTCCGGATACGTAGAATAAAAAATCAGGCTGTTCGCGCCGAATCAGTGCAGGTAAGCTATCGTAGAGTGTATTCAGATAGAATTCGTCGGCGGTACCCGTCGCCAGTTCAACATCCAGATCAGACTGTTCTTTCCGGAGCGGATAGTTATCTTTCCCGTGCATGCTGAACGTAAATACGCGTGGCTCCTGCTGAAACATCACGGCGGTACCATTGCCCTGGTGCACATCCAGATCGATGACCAGTATTTTTCGGGCCTGATTCGTTTCCAGCAGGTAATGGGCCGCAACCCCAACATCGTTGAGCATACAAAAACCTTCTCCCCGATCTGGGAAAGCATGGTGTGTTCCACCGGCAATGTTCATAGCGACGCCATCCCGGTAAGCAATCTGCGTACAGTCAATCGTTCCCTGCGTAATGATCCATTCGCGCTCGATTAGTTCAGGCGTAAGCGGAAAGCCAATCCGACGCACCATAGCGGGTGCCAGCGTTCCTGTTTTCAGTGCCTCCACATAGTCCGATGTATGTACGCCCAAGACCCAGCGGTCGCCAACGGGCGCGGGGGCAAAAAAATTGTTATCCGTACAAGTGCCCTCATAAAGCAACTGTTCGTGGATTAGTTCGTACTTAAGCATTGGAAAGCGGTGACCCTCAGGTAATCGAAGCCGATAAACGGGCGAAAAGGCAATTTGAAGCATGTACGTATACGTGTCCCGTTTGATAAGGATACGGCTTACTTAACCCAACATCGATTGATTGTGTTACCAATCCGAGTAGTTTGAGCGTTTCTAGAGTTCATCCAACTTCTATGAAAACAGCTATTATTACCGGGGGTGGTCAGGGAATTGGCCGAGTTGTCACACAGTATTTGCTCACGCATGGCTACCGCGTGGCTATTTGGGAGGCCGATACCGATGCGCTGGCTGAACTCCGCGAAGCGTTTAAAGCCTCTTCAGCCCAAATTCTATTTGTCTCCTGCGACGTGTCCAGCGAAGTAAACGTGCGTAAAGCCGCCGAACAAACCTTCTCGCATTTCGGGCAGATCGACACGTTGATCAACAATGCGGCTATAATGATTGAAAAGTCGCTCGACAAATTAACGCTTGATGAATGGAACCGCGTCATCGGTACGAACCTGACCGGAGCCTTCCTTTGCGCCAAACACGTAGCCCCATACCTGGCCTTACAAAAAGGCAGCATTATCAATATGGGCTCAACACGGGCGTTTCAGTCGGAACCCGACACGTTTCCTTACACAGCCAGCAAAGGAGGTATTCTATCGCTGACTCACGCACTGGCCGTTAGCTTAGGACCCGATATACGCGTCAATGCCATTAGTCCGGGCTGGATTGATGTGTCGGCGTTGAAAAAGAAAGCCAAGGCAAAATCGGAGGAGCTACGTCCCGAAGACCACGCCCAGCATCCGGCGGGCCGGGTCGGTCAGGCCGATGATATTGCCCGCATGATTCTGTTCCTGATTGCACCGGAAAATAATTTTATTACCGGTCAGAACTTTATAGTGGACGGTGGGATCACCCGGAAGATGATCTACGTGTAAAGAAGGCAAAACATCCTGTACCTTTGTCAGGTTTACACCTTACACTTTTTTTCAGCATCACACCCCATGAATATTGAAGTTGCTACCGCATTCGAAACGGCTCCCCTGGAAGTACTCGACTTACAGGTTGTGCCTAAAACGGCTACGGGAAAATCATTACTTTCTTTACGTCTCCTCTTGCGTAAAGATCGCAAAACAAATCTGCTGCACATTCCCACCTTATCGTGGTTTGATGCCAGTAAGTTACAGCGCTTCTCGCAGGAGTTAGCGTCTGCCCATTATCCTGAAACCTGTCAGGTCGATTTAACCGACGCGGGTATACGCTTAACCGGTTCTGTCCGGCGACTGGCAGGGCGGTGGACTACTGGTCGGACTGTTCGGATCGAGCCGCTTTCATCGTCGGCAACTTCATTCGCAGCGTTTACCATTCACGCGTCTCATCACGATATTACAAGCTATGCGGGTAAACTGTACAATCGACTTTGGGAAGTATTTACAAGAGGTTAATTAAGGTTTAGTACGCTCAACTATCCACCGATGTTCTCCGTTGGTAGTTGAGCGTAATTTATTTTATCGCTCAACTATATGGAAAACACGAATCAGGATGCTATGCTGAACGAACAGGGACAAACATTTACTCCCGATACAGGCGGCCCTGTACAAGCACCCGACCAAAGCACAATGCTGAACCAAGAGTACGATCCAACGGATCTATCAGGAGATGCTCATTCGGTACCGACAACCCCAACCGACGAAGAGGAAGCTGCAACAGGCAACGATGGTATGGGTGCCGTTTCGGGTAGTCCCAACATGGAAGCCGACTATTCTAACTACGGAAACGGTGATACCCTCGGTAACAACGACGGTACGGAAGACGATCCCGAAGAGACCGACTATTCAAACTAGTCTATTTCTGCCTACTATATGGCATAAAAAAGGCCCTTCGTTGGAAGGGCCTTTTTTATTACTTGTCTGGTTAGATACCCGATGTACCACCGATTGGTCCATTGGAGGTGTATCCTGTTCCTGAGTTGGTATAACCAGAGCCGGTCGAAGTCGTGCTACCGTACGAGCTGTCTGAGTAACGCGTACCGTCTGGACTAACCACGCCACCCTGGCTGTAGTCGTCACGATCGTTATCGTTCCGGTACGAATCATTGTCACTTTCCGACGCGGCCCGGCTGTTGATAAACGACTCTGCCAACGCGGTTAGTTTTTTGTCCGTATTTTTCTCTTCGTCTAGCGTCTGTTCAAGCAGTCGAGCGGCTTCGGTATAGCCAAGCACCTGTGCCAACGTAACAGCAGAACCGTACGCAGCGATTTCGTGGTGCTCGATTTTCTGACCGGCGATGATCAGACCAGCGTCACGTGTCAGCGAACCGGATTCGGTATTCGATACGACTAACTGTGCGTCGTCGGCCAATCCGTCAATCGCAGCACACGCTCCTTCTTCTACATCAACTCCAATGCTGTTGAAGACTTGCTCCAGCCGAGTCACCTGGTTCCGGGTTTCGTCCTGGTGTTGCAGGAAGGCACTGCGTACTTCGTCAGTCGTAGATGCATCAGCTTGTTCGCCTAGCGCGTCCACGGCTTGCTTTTCAGCATAATATATGTTTTTTAGTTCGGTAACGAACAGGCCATGAAGACCTTCTTGTGTGGCTGAATCATTACCTCCAAAGAAATTAGCGATGCGTTCTCCAAACGTTGCCATAATGCTACTGGTTTTAAGGTTAGTTAGTTTATTGTCTTGTCCCTCAATGTACCAATTCCATGCCAACCGCTGATAGTCTGCAACTTACCTATTTGAAGGTGATACAATTGTTTCTATTTTTCCACAAGTTCTGTAGAGTATAGATACAATAGTGCAACAATGTGCCCGCCAAGCCTATGCCAAGCAGCGCGAAGGATTAACAGTAAAGTAACACCACGTAACTGTCGGTTTATTTTAGCAAGGTCATCACTGCTTCATCACCGACAACAGCAGAGTTGGGCTGAGGAAAAGCATCGTTAAACACCCGCAGAGCGTTTGGATCGAGTAATGTATTCCGCTTTTCGTCAATCTGACCGTCTTTCAGCACTCGGTTTAGGTCTAGTTTCAGGTGCTTTGCCAGGAATTGATAAGCAGCCATGCGCTTGCTAGGGCCATAATCATGTCCTTCGTCCGGTAAGTGAACGTTTTCGAGTTTATCCGTAGCCCCGTAGAATTCATAGATAGTACGGATGTATGGGAACTCGACAGTAGGCGTATTTTTTGTCCAGTCTTTTCCGTCCGATACCAGCAGCATAGGGCGCGGGGCGGCCAACCCGGCAATTTCTACGTTGCTGGTCTGGTGTGTAGGACGCTTGTGAATGGGCATACCACTCTCGCAGACGCAACCGCCGAAAAAATGCGCGGAGACCATTACAACCGGTACGGAAACCTTTACCCTCGAATCAAGCGCCGTGAGCAAAAACGTTTGTGTTCCTCCACCCGATTCACCAGATACACCGATCCGGTCTGTGTCGACTTCGGGTAAACTGGTTAGAAAATCCAGGGCGCGTAATCCGTTCAGCGTTTGTAGCTTCAGCGCCTTTGGAATCTTATGCGAACACTGTTTTGAATCACCATAGCCGAGCATGTCGTAGATAAATACCACGGCTCCCATCCGGGCCAGCGTCGCACACCGTTGCTGCGCCTGCTCCAAGAACCGGGCGTCCTGGTTGGCTGTGTGTCCGTGTGGGCACAGAACGCCCGCCGATTTGCCCGTAGCCTTGAGGGGCCGATACAAATTGCCCGTCAAGTAAATGCCCGGTAAGCTTTCGAACGCTACGTTTTCGACCGTATACCCATCCATCTTCCTGAGGCTGTGACGAATCGGACGAAGGGGTGCAAACAAAGGTTTCGTTGGCAAGTCCATTCCCTCCCGAAGTCCCTGGCGAATTTGGTGGGCACGCGCTTCCCAACTTGTTCGGTCGTGGTAGGTACTGGCAAACGTTCGTAAAGCCTCCGCTCCCTGCGCTTCGGTATAATAAGCCCCCTGGCATAAGTCAGGGCGATCGGGATTAGGCTGGGCGCTAAGTTGCCAAGCCCACGTAAGACTAATCAGTGTGGTAAGAATTCGGATGTACATACGTGATTTAGGTATAGTCATTGCCAAACTAAAGTGGTGTCAGGTTCTCAAACCTGACACCACAAATTGCTTTAATCTCATGATGTCGGCGGGGCCGCCCGCGCGGTTCTCAAACCTGACATCACAGAAGATTGACAGCGCTACTGTCCTGCTTTTTCAATCTCGGCTAATGTCCAGGCTTTAGTTCGTCCGTTTGTTTCCTGCCGAATCTTTTTGACGTCTTCGGGTTGAACGAAGGGTTTGAAGTTGCGTCGTTTGAGCACATCCAGCGGAATTCCTTCTGCGTTCGTAGGCCGTGGCCCTGCGGGTGGCGGACTAGGCGGAAAATTGCCGGTGTAGCCAAACTCGTAGCGGATGTAGCTCAGTACGGAGGCTATCCATTCGTCGTCATTGGTCCCCATCGACGGCATAACGTCCGGGTAGTTTTTGTCGTCAACCGGCCCTTGCAGACCGTGGAGCAGAATTTTGATCACGTCTTCTTTTTCGCCGACAATGCGCTTGGAACCGAACAACGGTGGTGCAACCATGCTGCTCCCACCAATGGCCAGCCCTTTGCCATCCGGTCCGTGGCAGGTAGCGCAGAGTGTTTTAAATGTATTGGCTCCCGCCATCACCAGTTTACGGTCGGCGGCCTCAAGACGGCCAAGCCGCAAACCATACGTCTTTACATCGTCATTCTTAAGCAGACTTTTCTTTGCACTAACGAGCATTTCGTTGCTGGTACTTTGCTCCACAATGTCACTGGCTAGCGTCTTGGCTTTTGCCGACGTACTGGTATGCGTCGACAAAATGACTTGGGTACGAACGTCGTAGCTTGGGTCATTTTTAAGTTCGTTCAGCTTCTCCAATACCTGCTCGTCGTTTTGCTTTACGTACCGCTCACCAATCCAGACAGCGGCTCGTCTAAGCTGCGGGTCGCTGTCTTTCATCATGGTAAACAGAATATCTTTATCGATTGCGTCTAACCCTTCCAGCGTCCACAAAGCGTGGAGTCGTCCCAACACCGAAGGTTTCTGGTTGAGAGAACCTTGCTGCCCGACGGCGATCTGCTTCAAAACGGGCACGATTGATTTGTCGCCTGCGATTACGAGTTGCTTTTGTGCATTGTCGCGCCACCAGCCATTCGGATGATCCAGATACGTAACCAGCTTAGCAACGGACTCATCGAGCATGTGCGGCTGGGGACCCGGTTTCATGCCATCATAGACCAGTCGGTAGATACGTCCGTGCTGAATATTTTTATCCAGTCCTAACCGCTGAATCTGTGGGCGCAAGTAACTGCCCTTTGGCGTCCACTGCGACTCCTGAATAATGCCCCGGTTCATGTCTACGATGTACAGACAGCCATCGGGCCCCGTGTACGTGTTGACCGGACGGAAGTTCATGTCGGTCGAGGCAATAAATTCCTGCTGCTTATACGCGTTCTCTAATCGTAGTTTTCCGTTCGTGTTAATGACCTTAGCCCGTCGGATGATTCGGGCAACGGGTTCGCCAACCAGGTAGTCGCCAACCAGATCAGCCGGGAGTTTATCGCCCCGAAAAATAGATTGACCGTTGCTGGCTGTGAAATGGTTAAGCGTACTATCGGGAAGCCGTAGCCGACGCAACCCACCCTGAATGTCGGGCGTGGCCATAATCGGCCATACCGCGCTGAACTCTTCATTGTATTGGTCTGGAAACTCAAGACCGCCGTATGCGGGATTGATCTGAAAACCGGATGCGGGAACTTCAGCGCCCGCCCGCGAAAAGAACAGACGTCCATAGTTATCGTGCGTAAGTCCCCACTGCCCGTTTGAGCCGCTCGGCATCGTATCCGCTTTTAGCATACCGTTCGTGTACCGAAACCGTACCGGATCGACGGTTACGTAAATCCAGTTGTCCAGGTTCCAGTCCAGACCGCTTCGCTGGTGTTCCAGATTGCCGGGTGCTTTTTTCCCGAGCTGAAAAACGGTTTTTTTCGAATCGGCAACGCCGTCGCCGTTGGTATCTTTATAGCTATGAATGTCGTAGGTGTCGGTTTCGTTGACCAGCAATTCGTGACCAACGCACAGGATCATTCTCGGCAACAGCAGCTTATCGATGAACACCGAACTTTTGTCCATTTTTCCGTCATTGTCCGTGTCTTCCAGCAGCATGATCCGGCTTACCGGCGTATGCTCGTTAGAGCCGTCCACGTCCTGCATGTAGGTGTCCATCTCCGCTACATACATTCGGGCATTTCCGTCCCAGGCAATAGCAACGGGCTCTTTGATCATCGGATCACTGGCGACCAACTCCATGTGGTAGCCTTTGGGCACTCGAAACGAGCGAAGGCTTTGTTCGGGCGTTAACTGCGTGGGCGACGGATTGGCCGTAAAAGCCGGTACGGTATCTACTTGCTGCGCGGTCGATTCGGTAGCCGTGGTGGCGGTTTTCTGGGCTACCCGGCACGTTACTGCCAGCATCGACAAAGCAATCAGACCTACTGTTGAGAGCTTACTTTTCATGAGTATAGGTTTAGCGTATACCCAAAAGAAAACTCTCGTACGCTCTTACTGCTACTTCGTCAATAAGCTGTCGAGCGATTTCCGAGACCGCCGGAAGCGTGTGACTATGAGGATGCTGACGGCAATAACCAAGCTAGCCGCCGAGAAAAGTAAGTACGGTATCTGGCTGAACGGTACCGTGATTCCCTGCGACTCGAAGGCCCGGCATTTAAGTACTTCTTTTTGCAGCTCGTTCTTACCTGTTACAGCAAACGACTCGTCGTAATGGATTCTTCGGCCCGCTTTATTTCCATCGATTTGAATCGAGAGCGTTTGCTGGTCATCGCTAATGCGCGTTCTCAAGGTTGACGAGGTAGGCCCCTGGGCCATTGACAGTGAGCTGACGAGTAGCAGCAAACAACACAGTTTCATTTTCATGGATTCATACAGTTTATTCGCTGCGTAGACTTTTCACCGGATTCATCAATGCCGCCTTAACGCTATGAATACTTATTGTTGCCAGCGCAATGAGCACAGCCCCAAGACCAACCAGAACGAAAACCCACACGCTTATGGCAACGTGCTCCGTGTAATTAGTAAGCCAGGACTGCATACCCAGCCAGGCTATCGGCGTAGAAATAGCCAACGCAATGATCACCAGCTTGACAAAATCCTGCGAGAGCACCACAACCAGGCTGGGGATGCTGGCTCCCATCACTTTCCGGATGCCGATTTCCTTGGTTCGCTGCTCAATCGCCATCAGGGCAATAGCGAACAACCCCAGACAGGACAATAGGATGGCAATGCCCGAGGCCAGGCTGAACAGCCGGGAAAGCATTTCTTCATTCTGATACCAAGCATCCACGTTTTCGTCCAGGAACGAGCCCATAAATTCGGCCTGCGGAGCGACTTCGTTCCAGACGCTTTTCAGTTTATCCATTGCCCCCGCCAAACTCGACTCCGACACGCGAACGAAAATGTAGTGAATGGGCTCCGAATGCGAAACGTGCATCATAATCGGGTTCTTTTCGTCAGCAACCGAATACAGGTGAAAGTCAGCAACGACGCCTATAATCTGCGACTTGGCCCCCGTCGTGTCTTCATCATCTCGGAAATAAGTTCCGACGGGATTAGTCTCTCCAAGTTGCTTGGCCAAACTTTCCGTAACGACCACCCGATCCACGGAGTCGGCAGCATAAGCCCGGTTAAAATCCCGACCTGATAACATTCTAATGTTCAACGTTTTGACGTAATCGTAGTCAACCAGCAGCCAGTCCGTGGCGATCTTTTTGCCTTTGTAGGTAAGTCCAATCGTTGACCGCGAACTGACACGATCTTTCCCCTGCCCCAAATTGACGCCCGTACCAGTAACCGCCAGTACAGCCGGGTCGGTAGCCAGTTTGTTTCGCAAGCGTTGTAACACCTGACGTCCATTGACCTGATTGCCAACCGGAATGCTGATCACCTGTTCTTTCTGAAAGCCGAGTGGCCTTGTTCGCAGATAATCGACTTGCTGAGCGGCAATGATGGTACAGCAAGCCAGCAGACAGGACATGGCAAACTGGGTAACGATGAGTGAGTTCCGCAAGATGCCGGGACGTCTCATGGAGATTTTTCCTTTCAGTACCTCCACTGCGTTGAACTTGGTCATTTGCCAGGCCGGGTAACCGCCCGCCACCAACGCTACCAGAATAAAAACGCTCAGCATCAGCGCGACAAAACCCGGTTGCAGCAGATAATCGAACGATAGCCGGGAGTCGAACGTAGCGTTAAATTGCGGGAAAAGCAGGTAAGTAAGCAGCAGACCAACCAGAAAGCCGATCAGACAAATCAAGGTAGCCTCTCCGCCGATCTGCACAAAAAGTTGATTTTTCAGCGCGCCTAACGACTTACGGACGCCCACCTCACGAGCGCGGGTAAACGACCGGGCAATGTTCAGGTTGATGAAGTTGATACAGGCAATCAACAGAATAAAAAAAGCGATGCCTAACAGCACATAAACAACGGCTATTGGTGCTCCTCGCCCGTTCGATATGTCACGGTCAAAATGAACGTTGGTTAGTTTTTGCAGCCGAACAGCCATTATATCGCCCCGTTGATCGGGCTTGGCTCCCTTCTTGACAAGCTCTTCCAGATTGCCCGGAAAGTATTTTTGCGTAAACGGCTTCAATCGCTCCTCCAACGTAATTGGATCAACGCGGGCGGGCAATTTGACGAATACGGGATGAAAAAAAGCGCTCCAATTTTCTTTTTCGGTTTGGTAGCTGGGTGCGTTCTCCACCCGGACCAACGCATCGTACCGAATCGATGAATTGTAAGGCGCATCACGGATCACACCGCTGACAATGTATTGTTTAACGGTATTGTCACTACCGACTTTTACGGGCTTACCAATGGGATCTTCGGTACCGAAGGCTGCCCTGGCCATGCTTTCGCTGAGCACGATACTACTCAGGTTATTGAGCGCGTTTGCCCGATTGCCTTTGATGAGTGGAAACGAAAAGATTTTCAGAAAATCGGGATCGGTCATCGAGACCAGCTTGTCGAAATACCTGCCCTTCACTTCGACCAGACTCTTCCGACCTGTTACCAGCCGGGTGGCGGCTTCAATTTCTGGATAATCGGCTTTCAGGGCGGGCATCAGCGGCAGCGGCAAAGTACCCGTCCTGCTCACTTTTTGGGGGTCATTCGAAAAAAGATACGCCTGAAAAATCCGGTCGCTGTCCTGATGAAACTGATCAAACGTCAGTTGCAGGTAGGCCGTCAGAAACAGAAAGGAACAGATGCAGAAGGCAACGGACAGTCCAACCACATTGATAGCCGCGTAGCCTTTACTCTTCCAAAGCGTACGGAAGGCGATTTTCAAATAATTGCGTAGCATATCGGGGCTTACTAAAAGAGGTCTTGGGTAATCACTTGCTTTGTGCTGAGAGCGGATCGATCTATTGCTTATGTTGTTAGCCGTCGTTAAGGGATCGGGTAGCGTCGTTTTTTGCGTTAAAAGTTGGACAGCCCGTTGCCGAATGAAGTAGGGACGAACAAACTTGATCACTTCGAGCAGATAATCCTGTCGCGCCTTTTGCTCGCCAACCGCTATTACCTGCTCGGCAAACTGCTCGTGCAGATCACCTAGCAGTTCTTCTAGCAGTTCGGGCGGGCACACCCATTTAAGTAAGCGGTCGGCCCAGGCCGGAGGAGTTGGCAGCTTATCATCCATAATCTACGTCAGCGAAGGGTTAGGAATGGAATCCCACAGTTGATTGCGCACATTGCGCATCTCACTCAGCGTTTCCTTGCCCGCCGATGTGATCGTAAACAGGCGCTTTCGGCGTCCTCCCCGAGTGGTGGTCGCTCCACCCAATTCCGAACCTACAAAGCCTTTTTCCTCCAGCCGATACAAGGCAATGTGTACGCCACTAAGGCTGATTGTTCGACTGGTACGCAATTTCAGTTCTGCGGCAATCGTAACGCCATACGCATCGCCTTGCAACACCGCTACGGTCAGTAAAACCAACTCTTCAAATTCGCCTAAGTACGGTCTTCCCATCGGGTCAAACGGCTACGTCTGCATTTACTTATACTTTGCTAAACAAATGCCTTGCCAAAGTACGAATAGTGCTTCTAGGTGTTCAGAGCGGCCATTTGCCCGATTTCTGCCGTTCATAGCTTGTCCACAAACGGACAGTTTCCGTACGCTTCTGGACAGCTACCAATATGAATGACAGCGAAGTACTTCGACAGTTTACAGCACGTTTTAGATTCCGTGATTTTCGGTTCATTCCACGCAGATGGTCACCGACAACAATTAGTTTTAGAGAAACCAGATAAACTATTCGTCAGAAACCCACATCTTGCGTTTAGTGACTATCAGGTCACGATTTCCTGATGGCAAGCAGCGATGAAAAGAACGCTTTATTTGGTTTGGCTTTTAACAGCTATTGGTTGCTCGACAAAGAAACAATCGCCCCCGCAGACCCCCACGGATAGTGTTCAGACGACAATCGATTCGGGTCCGATACGGACCAGGGAGACGCTGCCCGAAAAACAGCCTACAAAAAATGCGCTGACCGCCGGGGCTGGTACATGGCATTACGAACGAACAACAGACAACACGAATAATCCGGTCTACAAAGCGTCGGTTGTTTCGTCCAACGTGCTTGACTTTGCTTTTCCTTATGCCGGTGGCTCGGTCGGCACCTTGACCATTCGCAAGCGCAGCACAGGCACAACGGTTTACCTGGAAGTATCGAAAGGTCAGTTTAACCGAAGTTTTCAGGGGGGAAACGCCCAAATTCGTTTTGACAACGGATCGCCAGTTTCGTACTTCTTTTCGGGAGCCGAAAACGGTAGGGCCAATATAATTTTCTTCGATGCCGAGCAAAAATTGATTCGTCAGCTAAAAACGGCCAAAGAGATGGTCGTCACTATTGGGTTCAACAGCCAGGGTACGCACCAGGTTAAATTCAGGGTAGCTGGCCTGCGCTGGGATCACTAGACGCTTTTTCTGTACCACTATGTTCTCAAAATCGGTAGCACAGACATAATTTAAACAAAAAACCCTGAAAACAATGTTTTCAGGGTTTTTGCGCAACATCGTTGCTCGTTAGTGACCGATACGGGAATCGAACCCGTGTTACCGCCGTGAAAGGGCGATGTCCTAACCGCTAGACGAATCGGCCATCTTGTGTCCAAGACCCAACTTTTTGCGTTACCGCTACTTCGTTGTCGAATCGTGATGCAAAAGTAGGGCTATATTTTGATAATGCAATAGATGGCCCTAAAATTTTTTCAAAAAAAACGTCTCTCAGCGATTTAGTGCTATTTTTGAGGGTGTTAGCTTTTAAAATTTTTTTCGCCTTCATGAAACATCTTTTGTTGCTGGTCGGCCTGTTGGTTGCGTCGCTATCGGCTTCATCGCAAACAACCAGCACTACTTCCTCTCGTCCAGATTCACCCGCTCAATTTCTTGGCTACAAGATTGGCGAACGATTCAGTCCTCACCACCGTGTTATTGCGTATGCGGAACAAATTGCCCGACAGATGCCATCCCGGGTTAAATTGCTTCCTTACGGCACAACCTATGAAGGTCGTCAGCTAATGGCGGTTGCCGTTGCTTCAGAAGCAAACCTGGCTCGTCTCGAGGAAATTCGGACAAACAACCTCAAACGCATTGGTATGGTCGATGGTCAGCCGTCGAGTGCCTCACAACCGCCAATTGCGTGGCTTAGCTATAACGTTCACGGCAACGAGGCTGTCAGCTCAGAAGCGTTCATGGAAGTATTGTACCGCTTGCTCGATACATCTGACCCGGTTTCGCAGAAAATTATGAATACAACGGTCG
This sequence comes from Spirosoma liriopis, assembly GCF_023196085.1. Lineage (NCBI taxonomy): Bacteria > Pseudomonadati > Bacteroidota > Cytophagia > Cytophagales > Cytophagaceae > Spirosoma > Spirosoma liriopis. The sequence goes on along the minus strand of NZ_JALPRF010000002.1, from coordinate 1,762,060 downwards.
TAATCCTCGATCCGGGTTTAAATCCCGACGGGCATGACCGGTACGTAAACTGGTACAACCAGATGCTGGGTCAGAACCCAGACCCAACGCCGTTTGCCCGCGAACACAACGAACCCTGGCCGGGTGGCCGCTATACCCACTATCTGTTCGATCCGAACCGCGACTGGGCCTGGCAAACTCAGGAGATTACGCAGCAGCGTATGGCACTCTATCAGCAGTGGATGCCCCATCTGCACGGTGATTTCCACGAAATGGGCGTCGAAAGTCCATATTATTTTGCGCCGTCGGCTAAGCCGTACCACGAAGATATTACGCCATTCCAGCGTCAATTTCAGCAGACCATTGGTCAGTATTGCAGTCGCTACTTCGACAAAAACGGCTGGCTGTATTACACCCGCGAACGCTTTGATTTATTTTATCCAAGCTACGGTGATACCTATCCGACTTATAACGGAGCTATTGGGATGACCTACGAGCAGGGCGGTAACACCCGCGCGGGCCTGGCAATCGAGAGAAAAGACGGTGATACGCTAACCCTTCGTCAGCGGATCGATCACCACTACGTAGCCAGTATTGCTACGCTTGAATCGGTGGCCGATCGTCCGGCGGAAGTAGTAAAAGAGTTCGGTCAGTTTTTCGACAAATCGCGCAACTCGCCGATTGGCCCTTACAAAAGCTACGTCGTTAAAGCGAATGGCGACGCTGGCCGCCTGAAGGCACTACAACAACTGCTGGATCGTAATAAAATCACCTATGGTTACGCCGGGAAAGCGCAAACCCTGAACGGTTTTAACTACACGAGTCAGAAAAACGAAAAGAGTGTTGCCGTAGCCGCCGAGGATATGGTTATTAGTTCGTATCAGCCCAAATCGACGCTACTCAAGATTCTGTTTGAACCCAACTCTGCTTTGGAAGATTCGGCAACTTACGACATTACAGCCTGGTCGTTGCCGTACGCGTTCGGGCTGCAAACGTATGGTCTGACGACAAAACTTACGCCTTCGAGTACTCAACCCGCAGCGTCCAGCAAGCCTTCTTCAAGCACGGTTACGAAGCCGTACGCCTACATCGCGCAGTGGCAGTCGCTACCAGCGGTGCAACTGCTGGCGGGTCTATTGAAACAGAAAGTTCGGGTTAGAGCCGCCGAAAAGCCGTTCGAGTTAGATAACAAAACGTACCCATCGGGAACGCTCATCGTAACGCGGGCGGGTAACGAACGATTCGGTGATCGTCTCGATGCGCTGGTCCGGGCCGAAGCCTCCAAAGTTGGCGCTGACCTTACGCCTGTACAGACCGGTTTTGTAACGAAAGGCTCCGACTTTGGTTCTGATTTTGTTACGGGCCTGAAAGCCCCGCGCGTAGGACTTGTCATTGGTGACGGTACCCCTCCCCCATCGGCGGGGGAAATCTGGCATTTCTTCGACCAGGAGCTGAATTATCCGATTTCATTGCTGGATGGCAACACACTGGGCAACGTTGAATGGAACAAGCTGGACGTGCTGATCTTACCGACGAATTACAACTACGCCCGTTTCCTGAACGACAAAAATTTGTTGGCCATTAAAGAATGGGTACGGGCCGGTGGTAAACTCATCGCCCTGGAACGGGCTACGTCGTTTCTGGCGGGCAAGGACGGCTTCGATCTGAAAGAAAAAGAAGACAAGAGCGGTAAGGATAAAGACAAAGGAAAAGGTAATCCCGCCGACTCACTAAAGGTGTACGGCGACCGCGAACGGGTAGCGATCTCCGACGAAACGCCGGGTAGCATCTACCGCGTCAACATCGACACGACGCACCCGCTGGGTTTTGGCCTGAGTGGCGGTTATTACACACTCGTGCAGAACACGTTCAATTTCGATTTTCTGAAAGATGGCTGGAACGTTGGTTACCTGAAAACCGACAATTACGTGGCTGGTTTCTCGGGTAAGAACGCGAAGGACAAACTGAAAAATACGCTGCTGATGGGCGTTCAGAATTACGGTCGCGGCAGTATCGTTTACCTCGCGGATGACCCACTTTTCCGGGGCTTCTGGTACAACGGCAAACTACTTTTCGGTAACGCCGTCTTTATGGTTGGCAACTAACAAACAGTAAGGTATAGAAGCACGAAAAGCGGGCATGAGTCCGCTTTTCGTGCTTCTATACCTTACTTCTTTTTGACCGGAATAGGCTTCTCAAGATCGGCTTTCATCACGGCTGGTAACTGAAAAACGTCACCAGCCTGATTGCAGAAATATAGAAACGACGCGGATGGTTGACGAGCATTTCCATCGGCCCAAAATGCGTAAAAATCAGGATGCACGGCAACCGGCCGACGGGGATAGGTTTGATTCCGAACGGTACTGGCCGTAATGGCTTTCGCCGACTTCCAGCTTTTTCCCCCATCGCGGCTTTCCAGCAACACCAGATTGCCACCTGTACCGTAGGGCTGCGGACCAGCTTCGGCGGGACCAATAATTCGCCAGATATTGCCTTCGACATAAAGGGATCCCATATCGTAATTATGGTCCGACTGAGTCACGTCGTAGATACCCCATTGGCTCCCCGTCCAGTGCGCAATGTGCCAGCCGAAGGGCCCGTTGGCAGGACCGGGTTCGGGGCCTTTGCTGGTGATGTACAGAATAATCGGTCGCCCGGCCCCATCATAATTGACATCGCTGATGTACACATTCAGCCCCAGGGATTTATAGTCCTTCACCAAAGCCGGATTATTGACCTCCGCCAATGGCAGTTTAAGCGATTCACCGCCAGCGGTGTGCCAGGTTTTGCCAAAATCGTCCGTTTCGACGTAGTACACATTCGTGCGATAATCCAGTCCAGCGCCAACTTTGGTGTTTGGGTGGTAATTGAAAGCGCTACCCACTTTGTTTTTCCATTGCCCGCTCGTCTGATAGTGCCCTTCTTCGATAATCGCCAGATCCTGCCAGGCCGACCAGGTCGTGCCGTCCGGACTTGTGATAAACGAGATGGTCCGACGGGGTTTATTAGCCCCGTAAACCAGCACATCGCGGTCATAGTGGGTCATCAAATTAAGGAATCCTTGTCCCGGCTGGTAGTAGGTTTGCAGGTACGAAAAGTTGTCGAATGGAATCCGCTGCCCTTTATTGTCAAGACGCGTAGCCGGAATCGACTCGAATTGGCTTATGTCGTATGGCTTACGGCTCCGATGAATAAATGACGGTCGTTCGGTACCATGCGAGGTAGAAAACACCCAGACGTAGCCCTGTTCATCGAGCTGAATAACCGGATTGTCGTGCGCGTCGTCTGTGCCTTTTTTCAGCAGCAGCGTAGGCCGGGAGACCAGCCCCGTTTTGTGATCGTAATAACCAACCATGTGACACAGATCGCGCGAAGACGAATCCGTGACGCCACCGTAGCAGAAAAACGTCCGGTTCACAGCCGACGCATAAACCGAAAAAGGATAGTGATTAGCCGGATACGTCCCCAATCCTCCGCTGTACTTGTAGGCATACTCGTTCTTGGTGGGTCCGATAAAGTACCAGATACCACGGTATCCACTCGCTTTTTGGTTTAGTGTCTGCGCGTAATTCGTGAGCGCTGTAAGCAGGCAAAATACGGTCAGGCTTATACGTATCATTCGGAAAAGAGGTTAAACCAGTACTAGCTTTTATAAAGCGATAGGATCAACCGCTTCTACCCGAACTACGCGGTTACGTCCGTAGTCAGACTACGCGTTTTGGGTGCGCTGTCGCGAACATATTCGGGGGTTATCCTACCTTTATACCATCCATAGCACAGCCCCTTCTTTATGCCGCGCATCATTGACCTTTCCAAACCGATTCGTTACAATTCAAGCGACCCGTGGTTTATGCGGGTTAAAATCAAACACAAACCACACCGTCAGGCCAAATGGCTTATCCGACTGCTGGGCCTCCCCTTTCGCTTATTTCCCAAGGATTTCGTTGGCTGGGCCGACGACACGATTCAGTCGATGGGCGTTCATTCGACTACGCATATCGACGCGCCCTGGCATTACGCTCCTACCGTAGCTGGCCAACCAGCCAAAACAATTGATCAGATACCACTGGACTGGTGTTACGGCGACGGCGTTGTTATCGACATGAGCCACAAAGCGGATTTCGATCCGATCACGGTAGATGACCTACAGCATGCGCTTCAGAAGACGGGCGCAATCCTTAAACCCGCCATGATTGTTTTGATACGTACGGGTCGCGACAAGCTGAACGGTACCAAAGAATTTCCAGAAAAAGGAACCGGCATGAGCCCCGACGCTACACGCTGGCTAATTGATCAGGGCATCAAAGTCATGGGTATCGATCAGTGGGGTTGGGACTTACCGCTTCCGTACATGATTAAACAAGCCAAGCTAAGCGGTGATTCGGAGTTATTCTGGCAGGCTCATCTGGTTGGCCGCGAACAGGAATACTGCCATATGGAGCAGCTTGTCAACCTGGACGCGTTGCCACCCTTTGGTTTTAAAGTTTGTGTTTTTCCACTCAACATCATTGGGGCGTCGGCAGCTCCGGCACGCGTAGTCGCCCTACTGGATGAGTGACGTGTATCAAAACAAAAATGAGCAGGTAACTTTCTACCTGCTCATTAAACAACCAGCTCTCTATTGGTGAGTAAGGTACGTATTAGTCAGAACGACGGTCTGTAGCCGCTTTCTTATCGATGCCTGTAGAATTGGGCTTAATCAAACCGCTGCCCACGCTGACGGGGAGCCGCCAGTTGGGGAGTTCGTCGCGGGTGATGACATCTTCATCCGTAAATAAGGCTTTTAGTCGATCAAGCGGTTGCTTTTTGATGTAATCCGCTCCCGTCCAGACCGACAACCAGGACCATCGGGTGCCAAAGCCGCGCATTTTGCGGGGATCAGGCAGATTGCCTGTTTCTGACAAGGCGACGAGTTTTTTGCCGTTCAACTGCGCCTGCGCACTGGCCCAGTTGCCGCTCATATTTGCCGTTGCATCGGTATAAATATCCAGACCGACCACATCAACGTATTGATCACCAGGATACCAGTCGTTGTTAAACGTGTCGGTGCCCGTATACACCCAAATCAAATTGTGCAACTGATGGTATCTGGTAAGGCGATCATAGACGATCTGCCAGAGTTCTTTGAACGGCCCGGCTCCTTTGGCTCCCCACCAGAACCAGCCGCCGGGTGCTTCGTGCAGCGGTCGCCACAGGACCGGCACATCGGCAGCCTGAAATTTCTTCAACTGCTCGGCAATGGCGTCAATGTCTTTGAGCAGAAGCCCATACCGTTCGCCTTTCTTATCGGCTAGCACCGAAGCTATGTCGAATGTGGAGGCCTCCGTATAAAAACCGCGCCACCATAGCTTATTGGGAGCCTCGTTGATCAGATCGGCAGGCGCGTTCCAGTGCCACAGCAGACTAACAATACCTCTGCCGTCCCCCTTTTTGGCCCAGTCAATCATGGCTTCGCTTGTCCGTAGGGGTTTGACACCCTGCCGAACACGCGTCAGCGAGTAATCCATGAGATCGAACGAACCAATGGCAGGCTCTTTGCCGGTTTTTTCCAGAACGTACTCAATGTCATCCTGCTGGCCCGAGATAACTTTACGGCCGTACTGGTCAATCAAAAATGAGAACAGACCCTTCGTTGATGGCATGGCCTGAACATCGACAAGCTGATTAGGTGGTTTAACGGGTACGATGATCGTGGTCGGCGTCAGTTGAATGTAGTCGACATCGAAAAAACCCCAGCCGCGATAAATCGTAATGGTGTTCAGACCATCGTGTAACAGCACCTTACCGAAATTGCTTGACCCAAAACCAGTTGACGTTTGCCGGAGCTTGCCGCTGCCCTTCTCGTCATTCACCTGAAAGTCAACGCCTTTGTCACCACGGGGAGATGCGTAACCGATGGCTAATTCATACAGACCTGCCGATGCCCTGAACGTCAGGCTTAATTTGGCCGTCGGATTGACGAAACCCGTTACGTAGCCGGTTCCCGAAAAGCCAGGATTGACAGAGGACACATCAACACCAGTCATCTCACCGTGTTCAGCCTCGGCCCGCCCGTTTACCAACGGAACAACACCCAATGATTCGTGGATAGCGTTGCGAGTCGCTGAAACGTTGGCTAGATTCAAACTGGCGGCAGATATAGCCGCATTATCGGCGAAGAATAACAGTAGCAAAAGGATACGCGTTTGCCGGAACAACGTACGTAAACCGCTGGGCATAAACATGAAATAAAAAGGCAAAAGGGTAGCTGGAAAGCTGTAGAATACAACTTCGGCGGTATGTATCAGTAACGGATTCGTAGTGATTCGGGCTGCGAAGTAGGCGAATCAAATGGAAAGGCTTTACAGCATAAGAGGCAAGTTTTACCCTGCCTCTTACCTGTATCGTTTTTATTTATTTAACCAACATGATGTCGTCGAAGTAGAACGTTTCATCCTGGTTATTCGGTCCCTGAATCCGGAACCCTACCTGGCTCAGTTTTTTACCAGCTACCCAAAAATCAATGTCGGAGAGCTTGAGTTTGAAGTACGTCCAGGTTCCGGCTTTCACATCGATCTTATTTTTATCGTTGAAATCGCCAAACCCGCCTTTACCAGCATCCGTTGTCAGGTAGAGCGAATAATCAGCAGATCCGCCTTTGATCCAGCCGGTTACATAGGTGTAATCAGCGGAGTACGCAAGGGCCGATGACCAGTTTGCAAAAGCGATCAGGTGCCAGTTGCCTTTCTGGAAGTTCTTACCAATCGACGCTTTGCCTGACTTAAATTCCTTGGTCGATACGGCAGCCGCGTCGCCCCATGAACCATCCTGAAAACCATCGCCGTAGGCATCGGTAAAAATCTGGTACGACTGGTCGATGTTCACAAATTCCTGCTTGGTGCGAATCCGCCCCGTGCTGTTCACGATGGCCAGCGTGGCGCGGCTCAGTTTAGACGAAGGCATTTTAACAACCAGTTGCTTTTGGTCTTTAGACACAATCGTCACCGGATCGGCAATTCCCCGAACCGAGTCGGAAAGCATCACCGAACTTACATCGCTCAGGTTGTTTCCGGTAAGCGTAATCTCGGTTCCTGCGGAGAAGTTGTAATTCGACACGTCCGAAACCGTCGGATAAGCCAGTGCTTTGAACGGTACGGTCAGCGTTCGTCCGGCGCTGTTGGTAAACACAATGTTCTGGGTACCCCCCACTACTTCGGTCGGTACCCGGAAAATAATGGCGTTGTCGGTATTCAGCGTAGGCTGGAAACCGGCGGCTACGTTCTGCTTGTCGAACATAATGCTGCGTATGTCGCCAAGGCCGGTACCCGTCAGGGTGATAACCGTTCCGCCAGAGGCCGAATCAGGAGAAAGGGCCGTTGCAACCGGGTTACCCGGACCAATCTGCGGGCTTCCGTCGGTATCTTTTTCGCAGGAACTAATCACAAAACCGGTCAGCACCGTTAGGAAAGACAAGCCTGCTATTCGATTGAATCTATTGATTTTCATTTGATTATTTCGTTGGTATCAGCTACGTGAGACGTTGACCGAATTACTTGTAGTACGGAACAGGCTCTTTACTCAGCTCTGGGTCCTGTACGATTTCGCCGGCAGGGATTGGCAAATACATCTTGTCTTCCGTGAAGTTGGTGATGTAGTTGGCCCCGGTAACGGTGCCCCTGTTCTGTTTTTCGATCATCGCTTTTGCCTTTGCAAATCCCTGACGCTGAATGTCGTACCAGTAATCACCTTCGAACGCAAACTCAACCCGGCGCTCGTGCAAAATATCGTCCAGTGTAAACGACGTTCTGGGCGATAAGCCCGCGCGGGTCCGTACTTTATTCAACGCGTCAAGTGCTTTCGCATCACTCGTTGACTGCCCACCTGCCAGCGTCGCTTCGGCGTAAATCAGCAGGACGTCGGCGTAACGCAGCAGCACAACATTATTGCCCGAATTCTGGCCAAGCACCGGATCTCCGCCAAAGCTCTTACCGGGACCAGCAAAGTACTTGGCGATGTTGGAGCGGGTAGCGTTCAGGATACCACCGTCTTCGGTTGGTTGCAGCGTGTCGTATTTAAACCCATTCGCCATAAACGCATTATACTTCGGCGCGTTGACACGCTGGGGCTTCCAGTTTGGGTTCGTCCAGCCGTGTTCCATCACCGACCATTTCCGACGCAGATCACCGAACTCGTACTCTTTCAGGATATCAAGCGATGGAACGTACATTTCCCACGCATCCGCTTCGGCCGTGCGAAGGTTTCCCGCACCCCGGTCGGCATTCTTCAGGTTACCGGTTCCCCAGGGATCACCCGACAACTGATGCTGAATCGAAAAAAGCGACTCCGCGTTGTTGTTCATGCTCATTTTGGTAAACATGCCGTTGTAATCGCTCACCAGGCTGTATCGACCTGAATTGATTACCTCTTCGGCCTTTGCTTTCGCGTTCGCGTAATCTTTGCTGTAGAGATACAGCTTCGCCATCATTCCCTTCGCCGAATACTTCGTCAACCGTCCGGCAGCATCAGATTCGGGCAAGCTTGCTTCGGCTAGTTTCAATTCTTCCAGCGCGAACCGAAGCACGTCTTTTTGCAGATAACGCGGGATATTGAAGTTACCCGACAAGGCGGTTTCGCCCGGATCGGTAATGATCGGAGCCGCTCCCCAGGTGCGGGCGATGTAGAAATAAACGGCACCCCGAATAAAGTGGCATTCCGCAATGGCGGGGTCCAGGTAAGCCGCGCCACCACCCGCTGCTTTCTTTTCTTCGAACGTTTTGATCATTACGTTAGCGTAGCCAATGATCTTGTAAAACGCACTCCAGGCGGCTCCAACCCGTTCGGAAGCTCCAGAAACGGTGAAGTTCAGGTATTCGACGTCGGTGTAGGTAAACATGTTACCCGCCATCACGTCGCCAATCGCATCCTGCGCCCGGCTCTCGTAGTTACGCCAGGGCAAGCCGCTATACAGCGTACTAGTCGCCGACCGTACCTCGTCGGCATTGTTGTAATAATTTCCGGTTGTGGTGCCTGACAGCGAAGGTCGATCAATGAAGTCTTTCGAACACGAAGACAACAAAGCGGCCGGAAGCATCAGGGCATATAATGGCTTTAGTTTCATAATCTTGTATTGAGTGGTTGGGTGAATGAACGATTGAGTGGCATTGTTCGCTCAACCGTTCATTCACCAACGAATGTTAGAATTGCAGATTGGCACCTACGGTAAACGTGCGTGGGTTTGGATAGTGGCCCGTATCTACGTTCATCAGTTTGATGCTGTTGTTAAACGCACCGATCTCTGGATCGTAGCCCGAATACTTGGTGAATGTTTTCAGGTTCTGAATCGAACCGTAGACGCGCAGATTAGACACCTTCACTTTGTTCAATAAGTTTTTCGGCAGCCGGTAGCCCAGCGTAATATTCTGAATACGAGCGTACGACGCGTCTTCCACGTAGCGATCCGACATCGCTATGTTGTTTTTGTTGGTGTTCGTGAAGCGCGGCAGCGACCCGTTCGGGTTCGACTCAGTATAGCGATCCGTCACCGTTTTCAGCTGGTTGGTATAGGCGTTGTTTAGTCCTTCCAACTGCCAGCGCAGGAAGTTGAACGCTTTGGCCCCCTGGCTACCCTGGAAGAACAACGAGAAATCGAAATCACCGTAGTTCAAAGTGTTGGTGAAGCCCCAGGTGAATTTCGGCAGCGGGCTACCGATGAAGGTAAGATCCTGCGCGTCAATTTTCCCATCGCCGTTGATGTCTTTGTAGCGAATGTCGCCCAGCCAGGTTTCGTTGGTGTTTACTTTATACCCGAACTGAGGAAGGCTGGCGTCCAGATCCGCCTGCGTACGGAACAAACCGTCCGTTACCAATCCCCAGAATGAACCTACCGGACGGCCCGGTGTGGTGTGCGTAACCAGGTAGTTGTTGTAATACACTTTCCCATCGAGCGCAGAAGCGGCACTAGCGGCTTTTTCGTAGCGGTTGGTGAACTGCGTAAATACGACGTTCGACTTCCAGCTGAAATTGCCTTTCTTGATGTTCGTAGTCGTCAGACCAATATCAACTCCGGTATTGGTCATCTGACCAGCGTTGCCCAGCGGTGCTTTGAGATCGTCCCACTGGTCGCCCACGCCGATCAGGTTAGGCCCCGTCAGGAAGATAATCATGTCGGAGGTTACTTTCCGGTACACATCGATCGTCGCGTCGACCCGGCCATTCAGGAAGCCCAGATCAACACCGGCGTTGGCCGTTTTTACCGACTCCCATTTCAGATTTGGGTTTGGAATCCCGTTAATCATGTTCGATGAGCCGAAACCGACCGGACCCGAGAAAAACTGCACAGCTCCTACGTAAGCCGGGTTTGGCGCCCCACCGGGGAAGTTCTGGTTACCTACGATCCCGTAGCCTAGGCGAAGTTTTGCGTAGCTCAGCACTTTCGAAATGTCGCCTTTCATGAATTTCTCGTTCGAAAGGGTCCAGCCAGCCGACACACCGGGGAAATAACCCCACCGATTGTTCGGACCGAAGTTTGACGAACCATCGGCGCGGAAACTAGCCGACAGCGAGAAGCGATCATCGTAGGTATAATTAGCCCGGGCAAAATACGATTCCATTGCCCACTGGCCTTTACCACCACCTAAGCCCCAGGTAGTCTGGTCAGCGCTACCGGTGTTCAGGTCAAAGATGTTGGCCTGCAAATCGACTTTGGTACCTGAAATCGACTGGTAGTACGAGTTTTGCGCCTGATGGCCCAACGTTGCCTGAAAACCGTGTTTGTTGATGTACTTGTTATAGTTCAGGTAATTGGTGATCGAGTAGTAATAGCTGTCCGACCGCGAATCAATCAGTTTACTCCGGAACGATGTGCCCCCTACGTTTCCGGCTTTCTGGAACGCCACGTTGTTGTCCTGCCCCAACGAATACGACAGCTCATTCCGCAACGACAGATCCTTGGTTAGTTGCAGTTCAGCGTACAGACTACCGAAAACAGTATTCGTCGTTTTGGTATTGCCCCGGTACTGGCTGTTGCCCACCAGGTTAGCGTTGTTGTATTGGACACCACCGACGGTTTGACCACCGCCCCAGGAGCCATCCAGATTTTTGACGGGAATCAGAGGGCTGGTCGATGCGCCCCACCAGATGGTCCCTTCGGCGGCATCGGCCAGCGAGACGTTCTGAATGCTGCGCGAGACGTTGGCACTCAAGCCGACTTTAACCCAGTTTTTCAACTGCGTGTCCAGGCTGAAACGTGATGCGTACCGTTTGAAATCCGAACCAAGCAGAATCCCTTTGTTGTCGAAGTAGTTCAGTGACAGGTAGTACGTCGTCTTGTCGCGGCCACCCGAAAAGCTTAGCTGGTGGTTGTTGATCGCTCCGCGCTGGAACATAGCTTCCTGCCAATCCGTACCCGTTCCTAGCAAATCGGGATTCTTGAATTCGTCAGCGACCGGATTCCCGATAATCGGCAGCACTTCATTTTGATAGCGGGCAAAATCGCGCAGGTTCATCAGATCCATCCGACGCGCTACTTCCGAAACGCCCGTGTACATTTCGTAGTTGATCTTACCTTCGCCCTGCTTACCTTTTTTGGTCGTAACCAGAATAACCCCGTTGGCCGCCTGAGAACCGTAGATGGCCTGCGCCGACGCATCTTTCAACACGTCGATGGATTCGATGTCGTTCGGGTTCAGCATCGCCATGACGCTGTTGCCGGTTTGTCCATCGCCACCGCCCAGACCCGCATAGCCCGAACTCGCCGAGGTGTTCCCATTGACAAAAGGCACCCCGTCGATTACAAACAAGGGGTCGTTGCTGTTGATGGACGTAACACCACGTACTTTAACCGATACACCACCGCCGGGCTGTCCGCCGTTGCTGGTTACGGTTACACCAGCCGCTTTGCCCTGGAGAAGTTGGTCAACACCAGCCGCCGGAATATCTTTTAGCTCAGCCGCTTTGACCGTTGTGATGGACGATGTAACGTCCGACCGTTTTGCCGTACCATACCCGATCACCACGACTTCGTCTAGCGACTGATCGCCGGTTGCCAGTGTAATGTTCAGCGTCGTGCGCGTGCCGACTTCAACTTCCTGCGTTTTCATCCCGATAAACGAGAAAACCAGTACTTTGGAACCAGCGGGCATATTGATCGAGAAACGCCCTTCTGCGTCGGTTGTGGTACCAAGCTGCGTACCTTTCACTGACACAGTTGCACCGGGTAACGTATTGCCTTTTTCGTCCGAAACGACCCCTTTGATGAGCGCCTTTACGTCCGATGCGTTGTTGATGCCCGCTTTGGCATCTTTGGTAGTAGCCAGAACAGATCGATTTTTGTCGAGGGCCATTCTGCTGATGGTTCGGTCTTGAGCAGAGACAGTAAGCCAACTACTCAGGACGAACACGCCTGAAAGCACATGTTTGATCATACGAAAAGTTAAATGGAACTAAGGATGTAGACGTAGTAGGTTAAATGCCTGCATTATGCCATCCCTGAACAGTTTTACAGTTAATTGGAAGATTTACGCACTGGATAGTATTGGTTGAGCTTGTCTATGAACGGGCAGCGAAATCATCACAGAGGTTCCTTTACCGGGCTCACTCTGCCACATAACCTGCCCACCGAGGTACGCTATACGCGATTTGATATTGGCGATGCCATTGCCTTTTAATGGGGTATTTTCAAAGTCTCCACCCTGCCCGTCGTCATCAACACTGATCAGCGTTGTTTCATCACTGGCCATGAGTTGCACCGTAATAGTCTGCGCACTGGCGTGTTTGAGCGCATTGTTCAGCAACTCCTGCACGACCCGGTAGATCATAACCGAGGCTTCATCATCCAGCGCGGGTACTTCGCCGTAATGTTCCAGCACGAGCTTGGTCTGATTGACAAGGTTTAACTTTTGAACCAGATCTTCTAGCGCCGGAATCAGACCAAACGTAGACAAGGCATACGGACGGAGATCATTGGATATTAATCGAGTTTCGGTACAGGCTTCATCTAAAAACTGGTTTAACGGCTCCTTAACGGACAAGGGTAACTGCTCCTGGTGCGCTTCGACAAACAACTTGATACGAGACAACTGAATACCCAGACCATCGTGCAAGTCACGGGCAATACGACTGCGTTCCCCCTCCTGCCCTTCGATCATTGCCCGCAGCGATTTCAATTCCAGCTGGCGAATCTGCTGCTGCGCAATAACGGTTTGCTGGTGGGCAATCAACTTTTGCTGACGACGCAGATAGATCAAGGCACCAACACCTAATACACTGATTAGTAGCCCAACCGCCAGCATTGAATTGAGAACCCGCTGATGCTGGCTCTGCTGTTCCGCCAATTGTTTTTCTACGGCCAATGTTTTGATCTGACTGTCCAACTCCTGCAAACGAATGCTTTTCGTTTGTTCGGATGAATAAAACTGATGCTCAAAATCAAGCGCTTTTAAGGAAGCTTCATAGGCGTTTTTGTAATCCCCGATGCGTGAGTAACTGTCTGCCGTATGCCGCGACAACTCCCGAAGCATGGCTATGTTGTTTTCGGTCCTGGCGATTTTAAAACTTCTCTGGTACGCTTCAATCGCTTCTTTCGATTGATCTCTGAACTGTTTGACAAGGCCCAGATAAAAATGATCTAAGGCTATCAACCAGTTAATTTTCAATCGTGTCGATAACACCAAACTTTTACTGGCGAAATAGTCAGCGGAGTCGGGTTGCTTCAACCGTGAGTACGTGTTCGCCAGCAAGTTTTGCGCATAGGCCTGCGAGTATGCCTGTTTGTACTGAACACTTAACCGTTCGGCTTCGCGCAATTGTGTAATCAGGTTACGTGGTATCGGATTTTTGTTCTGAGCGATGTTGGCAAGCCCCAGTCTGCACTCGATGACTTTAGGCATGTTGTGGGTTCGCTCAAAATAGGACTGCGCTTTCCGCAGGTATTTATCGGCGTACGGCTGCATGAAATAATCATGGGTGTAGTAATCGCCAATGACAATGTGCTCGTTGTAGTAACCTAATGAATCGTCGGCTAAGCTGTAGTATTTCAGGCTATTGAAGTACGAATCGATTGTGTACTTGTTGTATCCGTACCGTTGATGGTACTGCCACCCCAATTGCTCGTACGACTTGGCAACCTGCTCATAGTTTTTATCGTTGACCTGGCGCTTGATCTGGTTTTTCAAACTGTCAATCGACGCCGATTCCGACACAGCCTTAACCGGCTGGAAGCGGCCACTTACTCCAACGAGCAACAAAGCCGCAATCCACCAAAAAGGAAGTATCAAGCGCGTAAAATGAACCTTCATTAATCTATTTCGACAACCAGCAGCTATTAATCAATGTATTGCATTTCCATAGCAGTCTTAATGAGCAGGGCTGTATTGGGTACGCCAAACTTCATTAGTAAACTACTCCGGTGAAATTCGACGGCTTTCGCGCTGACAAACAGTTGAGTAGCCATTTGCTGGGTCGTCATTCCCTGTGCCATCAGGGCGAGCACTTCCGATTCGCGGGGTGTCAGATTAGGCTTTATACCCACCCCAGCGGTTGACTTGCGCGCCTTTGGACTATCGTTTAGCAGAATGTGCGTTATGGTATCGTTGAAATATTGCCTCTCCTGATGAACCGTCTGAATGGCCTGTAATAACTCCGTCTTGGTTGTATTCTTCAACAGATAACCCTTAGCTCCTTTTTTAACAACCCGCTTAATAAGGCTAGCATCGTCGTGCATGGTTAGCGCCACAACTTTTGTATTCGGATAGGTACGCGTTATGTGTTCACACAAACCCAGGCCATCTTCTATCTGCGGAAACGAAATGTCTAATAAAACGACGTCGATTGGTGTCAGGATCAGCCGTTCGATAACCGACTGCACGGTGTAGCATCGCTCTGTCACCGCTATATCCGGCGAACCCGAAACAAGCGATTCGATGCCCTCAACAAACACGTTATGATCATCAGCGATAAGTACTCGTATCATTAATTTTTTTGTGTACTAGTAGACGCAAAGGAAAACAGCTATGTGTAGTTTGATTCGTATTGCTGACCTATTAAAAATGATAGTACCGTTCCTCCTCTCAGCAACAAATAGAACTTTGTTTATCAAAAGTAGGATTAACGCCCGGCGTAGAGAATAGTAAAAACCCAACTGTTTAGAAATATAGGGTTTACCCTATACTCTTTTTTTCATCACTAAAATTAACAATAATATAATTTAAGTCCAACTTATACGTGCATTATTTAAGCGTCAATTGTGATCTATATTGTTAGAATTATAATTTCCTAAACGAATTTTACCGTAGATTACTGATCAAAAAGGGGGTTAACAAAACAAGCATTTGTTTTGTTAACCCCCTTTTATCCGCATTTGACTTTTGTCCTTAAGCACAGCCCGCCACCAAGCTTAGGTTTCGCCCGGACTCCAATCCGTTACCTCGCTACTTCTTGCTCTTTAAGCGATCTTCCAGCAGTTTGATATAATATCCGCCAACGACTGAGCGAGCCTGAAAACCAACCTGCTTGGCATCGGTCGTTTCGTGCCAGTCGGAAAGGGGTACGCGCGACGGCGTTTCGTTGGCAAATTTCCAGATTGGTTTAATTAACGCCTGGAAATCCTGGTCGGAATCAGCCAGCGTAGCCGTCCACATAATCCAGTCCGATTTGGTATAGGTTTTGCGACTGTCGAGTGGCAATCCGTACGTGTTCTGGTGCTTCAGGTAGAAGGCAATTTCTTTCTGCGCTACCTCAGCCGGGAAAACGTTTAAGTCTAGAAGTTTATCCCAGACGATGTTGTACTTCTGGCTCCAGCTTCCGGGCGTTTTGTCGAACGTGAGCGCATAGTGATCTCCCTCCCCATCGAGTTGCATCCATTTACGGGCCAGCTCACGCGCCAGAGTAAAATGTTCATCCGCTGTTTTCTGGTCGCCCATCATCTGCGCCATTTTCGCGTAACAGGCAATGCCCACAATCGCTTTTGCCGATAAATTAGCGTTACGGGCCAGATGCCCCGCAAAGTCATCAGTACAGAGCTGATTGGTTGGATCGAAGCCATCGCGCTTCAGGAACCCGGCCCATTTGGTCAGCGTCGGCCAATGCTCGCGAGCAAAATCAGGCTTACCGTCGATCTGAGCGACAGCGGCTGTTATAATCATCATATTGCCCGCTTCTTCGACCGGCATGTCTTCGCCGTATGTCTGTCCGTTCGCCAGTGGGTACGTTCCAACGTCATGCGCCGGAAAATCTTTTTTCCACCGACCCGATTCGCTGTAATCGAAAATAAAGCGTAGTAATCCCTTGGCCAGTTCGTTGTTATACAACAGGAATAGCGGAGCCGACGGGTACGTTATATCCACCGTACCAATTGAGCCGTTCGAGAAATTCTCCTTCGAGAAAAACAGCACGGGAGCCTCCTTGCCCGCAGCACTTGGACCAGCCACAATCTTATGAGCCGCTATAGCCTGACGATACGCCAGAACGCACAAATCCGCGTACTCTTTTCCGCCCGCTTTTTCGGCATCAGCCCGTACTTTGGCGTCAAAATCCGTGCATTTCTTCTGTAGTCTGTCGTAGTCTTTCTCTGCCGTTTGCAGCAGATCCGGCATCGTTGTCTTCCCATCCCGACGCCACCAGGCCCGTAGGTTTTGACCAAAATACTGCACTGAATACAGATCGTCGTAGGCCAGCATCAGGTGCTTTGCCGTTGCCTGCTTCACGTTGCCCAGATCGAGCACGGCGGCCATTGCCATCGTTTGTGCCGGTTCGGCTCCGGCTTTAGAGGTTGCAGTCGGCAGTTGTCCATTCGCCGTAAAGGCCTGCTTCATTGCGGTGGCTTCACCCGATGCGGTTCGGCTACCCGTCGATGCCTGTGGTAGGGCCAGGTACGCGTATCCCCAGTCAATACGGATGTTATCGCCTTTTTTCTGTAGTACCGGCTGTTCCTGAGTGCCGACCATCTGATACGTTACCCCCGACGTCTGTCCAGCCTTCGCCGTGACCGTCTGCCCGGCATTGTTCGTCGCGATCATCGCCGATTCACTGAAAAGAACCTGCACCGAATGAGGCTTACCGTCGCTCGATTTCGCCGTAAACGTAACGTAAGTCACCGGGCGGGCGGCAACGTCAAGTTCATCCAAGAGCAGGGGCGACAGAAAGTTGACCGTCAGTCCAACCGGACCCGCCGTAAAGGTGTACTCGGTTTGGGTGGCCGACACGTTGACAGCCGTTTGCGTAGCCGTCGTTATCGCCGATGACGTTATCAGGTTGACAATACCGACATCAATAAACGATCCACCGCGTGGACTGACACAATGGACCGCCAGCACGTTTTTACCCGTTTTTAGCGCCTTCTGCCCTTCTGCCGACAACGGCAACAGAACGTATTCACTTACGTAATCCGCCTTAGACAGAATTTTTGTGCCGTTCAGGTAAATGTCAACATCATCGTCGTGGTTGAGCGATAGCAGCAGCTTGGCGGGATTCGCTTTCCCATCGTAGGTAAACTCACGGCGAACGTAGATACCATCCTTCATCGTGTCGCTATTGACCCACCGGGTTTTTGCTTCGGGCGTGTCACCGAACGGACCTAGTGCCGATGTCCAGCCTTTCGCGTCAAAATCGGGCTTTTCCCAACCTGATCCCGGATTTTTGGTCGTGTATAAAGCCGTGTACGGTTTTAGTTCGCCGGTTGGCAGAATGGCTTGGTAGGTGGTTGGAACAGCTCCCAGAAACTGGTATACCTTACCATCAACCCGAATAATACCTTGGAGGGATTGCGGCTTACCGGTCCAGTGGCGCGTGGGCGAATCCGTCAGTTTGTCGGTGTTACTCCATACGCTGAAGTAAGGATCGTGCGTTACCAGCGGGTAAGCAGGTGGCCGCAGCGACTGGGCCTGTGCTCCGTTGATAAGCAGGGAAGCAATTACAGCACAGGTTGAGCGGAATAGATTGTTGGCTTGCATTAACAATAAATGGTTTTACCCTAAGTGGGACTGTCGGAACGTGTAAATCATTGCTGAATTGCTCTTTTAGGTGATCCGTTGAACAAGCGGCTCTTGGAGCGTTAACCCCATATCTAGCTTTGCTCATTGCGTATCGGCGATTGATTTACTGCGCTAATTTCGGTAGGAAGATCTTACCTTCTCCGGTCTAAACCTTACCAGCCTGTTAGTATTCGTGATAACCCGTTCTGCTCGCAACGTTTGGTACGCGGTAAACCTGTTGTAAGCGGTTCACTACTAGCCTGAAGTGCACAAAAAAAGCAGAGAGTAATCTCCCTGCTTATCTGCATTCAGTATCTTTATTACTTATTCTACGGTCGAAACAGGAGCCGTAGACTGCGCTGTGCCCTCCGGTTTTTCACCTTTCGGTCCACGCCGACGTTTTTTGCGTCGTTTGGGTTTATCAGCGGCCTGTCCTTCAGCAACAACCGGGGATACCGATTCAGTAGCTTCAGCCGAAAGATTCGTTGATGGATCACCGGCTGGGGCAACGGGACGAGGCTTGGGCTTTCTACGGGGCGGCTTCGCCGTTTTGTCAGCGGGCTGGTCGCCTACTGGTGTAGCGATGGCCTCAGACGGTTGCTGCGCATCCCGGCTTCTGGCGTGATTATTTTTTCGACCCGACTTATTGTTACGGCTACTTCCGCGACCACCATCGCCCCGATGGTCTCTTCCACCAAATCGCCGAGGCTCAAATAGGGGTGATTTACCCATACCCAATTCCTCCGTGATCGATCGTTTTTCAACTTCCCGCTCAATGAGCTTTTCAATACTGACAATCCGCTTCTGCTCCTGATCACTGATGAATGTGATCGCCGTGCCTGTTGTAGCCGCCCGCGCTGTCCGGCCAATCCGGTGCACATAATCTTCGGCATCACGGGGAATGTCGTAATTAACTACGTGCGTCAGGTTATCAATATCGATACCCCGCGACAACACATCGGTAGCCACCAGAATCGGAAACGCCTTATTTTTGAAATCGCGCAGGACAATTTCGCGTTCATCCTGATCCAGATCCGAGCTGATGCCCCGCGACTCGTAGCCGAGCTTACTCAACGCCCGAACAATGCCGTTTACTTCGGACTTGCGCGAAGTAAACAGAACCATGCTCTGCACGGGCGTCACGCTGTTCTTGATCAGGTGCGCCAACAAGGGTAGTTTCTGGTTATCATACGCCATGTAAAACTGCTGATCGATGCCCGCGGCTGGCTTGGAGACAGCCAATCGAATCTCTTCGGGATCTTTCAGAATGCGCTGCGAAAACTCCCGAATCTTGTTAGGCATCGTCGCCGAGAAAAGCAACGTCTGCCGCTTGGTCGGTAGTTTATTGACAATGTTCAGAATATCGTCCGAGAAGCCCATGTCCAGCATTTTATCGGCTTCATCCAGCACCAGATAATCTATTTTGTCAAAGCTGACGTAGCCGAGCTGCATGTGCGCAATCAGACGACCCGGCGTGGCAATGATGATGTCGGCACCCGTTTCGAGGGCTTTGCGCTGTTTATCCCAGTCGTCGCCCTTTCCTCCGCCGTAGATCGCCGTGCTGTTGACCTGAACGAAGTAACCAAAACCTTCGACCTGCTCGTCGATCTGCTTGGCCAGTTCACGGGTAGGCACCAGAATAAGCGTGCTCGTATGATCGTGCTCCGCGTGAGAAATCCGGTCGAGGAGCGGGATTAAGTAAGCCGCTGTTTTGCCGGTACCCGTCTGCGCACTGGCGATGAGGTCCTGCCCCGCAAGGATTTTTGGGATGGCCATTTCCTGGATGGGCGTGGCCTGTAAGTAGTTCATAGCATCCACGCCGGCCAACAGGTCGTCGTGAAGATTAAATTCCTGAAATGTCAAGGTACAGCTCGTGAAGGTGAAAAACAGCTGACCTTGCGTTCCCGGTCAGCAAACCGCTTGATTTGTAACAAATATAACGAAAAGCCTGATAAGATTATTAGGCCATTTTCAAGATGTAATCGGCTCTGATATGAAGCTTATCATATAAGCGCTTTGCTAAGTCCATATTCACCTTACGTTTCCCGGCCAGGACCTCCGAAAGTCGCGTTTCAGTAATACCTAGAACTCTAGCCGTATCGCGCTGTTTAAGATTCTCCTGAAACATTCGTAGTCGAATCATTTCCGGCAATGTAGCTGGCTCAACAGGCATTGGGTAATGCTCCTCTTCATAGTGTTCGGCTAATAGTGAAAGGCGTTGCAATTCAGCCAGATCGGTTTCGGTCATGTTGGCCGAACCTTTCGCTAACTGTGTTTCGATCACCTCCATAACCTGCTCATAGTCATGAGGTGTTTCTATGGTTAGAATCATAGTCGCTTCTTCGTGAAAGATTTCATTTAAACAGATGAAGCATTTATTTTATCGGTACTCCGCATGAGTACCGATAAAACGTATGAATACAGTACGAACTGGGAAAATAATACGAACGATCAGACGGTACTGGTTGCCTTTTATATTGAACACGTAGTTATCATTACCAACATAATCGACTGAATTAAAGGTGTTTTTTACATCAGCTAGATTACCCCAATCGGCAGCTTTTGTTTTCAAATACCATTCATTGAGTGCTTCGGTCGATTGTGAATTCATGATCGCATATTCCCGGATAACTTTTCGGCTTACAATTACCATGTTCGTTCCTGTCTGTTTTTATAACACATGGTCATCGCGGGCCGATAGCGATAACATTTCAAACAAAGATAACGAAAACTTACACATTTCAAAAATTAATTACCAGTAATAAAAGCAATCAAAAAGTTAGATCCGTAGCAGATCGTCTGGTAGTAATGTTAGGTCAAAAGTCTTGCTCGTTTCGTGGCGTACCTTTACTTTTGCGTCCATGATTTCCCAACAGGCAACACTCTCTCCTTTTCGACATCGTCGCCATCCGCACGGCTGCTAGGCTGTTGTTGGTCAATTCCGCGACTAACCGCCTGTTGGTCCACCGTTTTCCCGTACTTTTACCCCTTGTTTCAACCTAAGTCAGACAAATCACTTGTCCGTCATTGGTTTAAGTCCCACAACCAACGAAGTAGGGTATTTATTTTTCAATACAACCCAAATCGTCTAGCATACATCCAGTAATGTCTTCTGTATTACGCATTGCCTTACAAAAATCCGGTCGGCTGAGCGAAGATTCGTACCAGCTTTTTAAAGAGTGTGGCATCCGTTTCGACTACGGCACCGGCAAACTCAAATCTGTTTCGTCGAACTTTCCCGCTGAGTTTCTGTTCCTGCGCGACGACGATATTCCCGGTTATGTCGAAGACGGCGTTGCTGATTTAGGCATCGTTGGTGAGAACGTGGCCGTCGAAACGGGCCGCCCGGTACAAACCATTCATAAGTTAGGTTTTTCCAAGTGCCGCCTGTCGATTGCCATTTCGCGCGGCAGCGACTGGACGGGGATTGAGAGTCTGAACGGTAAGAATATTGCCACCTCGTACCCGAATTTACTTGGCAATTACCTGGCTGGTCAGGGTGTAAAGGCTGAAATTCACGAGATTAGCGGGTCGGTCGAGATCGCGCCGAGCATTGGCCTGGCCGAAGCCGTTTGCGACATTGTTAGTTCGGGCAGCACGCTTCTGAGCAACGGCTTGAAAGAAGTAGAAACCATTTTCCGCTCCGAAGCCATTCTAATTGCCCGTGCCGAACTGGATGAGGATAAGCAAGCGCTGGTCGATAAACTATTGTTCCGCATCAAAGCGGTGCAAGCGGCCAAGAACAACAAATACATCGTTCTGAACGCGCCGAACCACGCACTCGACACGATTACGGCTTTGTTGCCCGGTATGCGAAGCCCGACTGTGACCCCACTGGCCACTGAGGGCTGGAGCTCCGTTCATTCGGTGTTGAACGAAAACGAGTTCTGGGAAAATATCGAAGCCATCCGAACCGCTGGTGCGGAAGGAATTCTGGTGATCCCGATTGAAAAAATGATTTACTAAGACCGAACAAGCGTAAAACAACGACCCGAGACCGTCGTGTTCTTGTTTGTATACCTTGTTTTTCGAAGCAGATGAACATCATTTCTTTTCCCGACCGCATCGAATGGCCTGCCTTACTGGCCAGACCCGTACAGTCAACGCAGCAAATCGAAGCGGCTGTTGCTCCTATTCTGTCCCAGGTACGTACCGGGGGCGATGCCGCCTTGATCGAACTGGCCCAGAAGTTTGACAAAGTAGACTTATCAACGAGTGGTCTGGAAGTTCCGGCAACGGAAATCGAGGCCGCCGAATCACAGTTGAGTGATGCATTGAAGGCAGCCATTCGCCAGGCTTACCAAAATATACGGTTGTTTCACGAACGGCAAAAACAGCCGATTGAAAAAGTTGAAACCATGCCGGGTGTCGTGTGCTGGCGTCGGAGCGTTGGTATCGAAAAAGTGGGCCTTTACATTCCGGGTGGTACGGCTCCGTTATTTAGCACGGTGCTTATGTTGGGCATTCCGGCTCAACTGGCCGGTTGCCGCGAGGTGGTATTGTGTACACCCAGCAACCACCCAGCTATCTACTTTGCGGCTAAACTCGTCGGCGTCACCAAGGTATTCCGCATCGGCGGGGCACAGGCCATTGCGGCTATGGCATACGGAACAGAGTCGGTCCCGCAGGTATACAAGATTTTTGGACCGGGCAATCAGTACGTCACGGCGGCTAAGATGCTCGTTGCCAAAGAAGGAGTTGCTATCGATATGCCCGCCGGACCAAGTGAGGTTGCCGTTTACGCTGACGATTCGGCAGTTCCCGCCTTTGTAGCCGCCGATCTGCTCTCGCAAGCTGAACACGGTAGCGATAGTCAGGTATTGTTGGTTTCGACCAGCAAACGGCTGGTTGAACTGGTTAATCTGGCCCTGCCCACGCAACTGGGCAAGCTTCCCCGTCAGGAACTGGCGGCTAAATCTTTGGAAAACAGCAAAACTATTTTGGTCGAAACCCAGCAGGAAGCCATTGACCTACTCAATGCCTATGCCGCCGAGCACCTGATCCTGAGTGTTGAAAACGCCGAAGCGGTAGCCGAACGGATCACGAATGCGGGATCGATTTTTCTCGGCAATTACACGCCCGAATCAGCAGGCGATTACGCATCGGGTACGAACCACACCCTGCCCACCAACGGTTTTGCCCGCGCCTACAGTGGTGTTTCACTGGACAGCTTCGTCAAGAAAATTACGGTGCAGCACATTAGTCCGGAAGGTTTACAGAAGCTAGGGCCGGTGGTTGAAGCCATGGCCGAAGCCGAATCACTCGATGCGCACAAGCGGGCCGTAAGCCTGCGCCTTGCCAGTCTGCTGGAAGAAAAGATGACCTAGTTTTTGTTGTCTAGCAGCAATGTGGAGTCGGTTTCTCAAAACCGACACTTCGCGTCAGCAATTTGTGTCGGTTTTAAGAAACCGACTCCACTCACCCACAGACAACCAATACCCCCGAAGTACGGTACCGATAGTTACCTCCGCTTATGATTGATCTCCTTACGCTTCGAAACGATACCCCCGGAACCCGGCATGTCGTGCATTTTAACAATGCCGGAGCGTCGCTTATGCCCCAACCGGTTATCGATGCGATTACCAGTCATCTAACGCTGGAATCAGAGATCGGCGGTTATGAAGCGGCCCAGTTGCGGCAAGACGCCACACAGCAGTTTTACACCTCAACGGCTGACCTGCTCAATACGACCGCCGAACACATTGCCGCTACCGCCAATGCCACGGATGCCTACGCGCGGGCTTTGTCGTCAATTCCGTTCGAGCGGGGGGATGTGATTCTGACAACGGTCAACGACTACGTTTCGAATCAACTGGCGTTCCTATCGTTGCAGAAGCGATTAGGCGTCAACATCGTTCGGGCGGAGGATAGCCCGGCAGGTGGCGTTTCGGTTGAGGATATGGCCAGCAAGATCAAGGCACTTTGTCCGAGGCTGGTAGCGGTTACGCACATACCAACCAACTCCGGTCTAATTCAGCCCGTTGAAGCCATAGGACAGCTTTGTCAGGAAGCTGACGTGTTATATCTGGTCGATGCCTGTCAGTCAGTAGGTCAACTCCCCCTCGACGTAAACCAGATTCACTGCGATTTCCTAACGGCGACGTGCCGAAAATTTCTGCGGGGACCACGCGGTGTAGGCTTTTTGTACGTCTCTGACAAGGTCCTGTCCAGCCAACTCGCTCCGCTATTCGTTGATCTGCGCGGTGCGGTCTGGGAGTCTGCCGATTCGTATCAGCTTCTGCCAACGGCCCAGCGATTTGAATATTGGGAGTTTCCCCATGCGCTTCTGCAAGGTGCCGCCCAGGCCAATCGCTACGCGTTGTCGGTTGGTCTCGAAACCATCG
Organism: Spirosoma liriopis; assembly: GCF_023196085.1. Classification (NCBI taxonomy): domain Bacteria; kingdom Pseudomonadati; phylum Bacteroidota; class Cytophagia; order Cytophagales; family Cytophagaceae; genus Spirosoma; species Spirosoma liriopis. Next base: position 1,737,792 of record NZ_JALPRF010000002.1, on the reverse strand, counting down.
CCAGGCGGAATAGCGCTTTACGGGAAAACTTGTGCAGTCAGTTGAATCAGCTACCGGATGTGCGGCTGCTGGACGAAGGTGAACGACTAGCCAGTATCATTACGCTCTTCAGCGAACGAAAACCGGCGGCAGACCTGAAAAGTGCCTTGCTGGCCGAGCGCATCAATACCTCACTCAGTGATCACGGTTCGGCCATTCTGGACTACGACCGAAAAGGTATAACAACGGCAGCGCTGCGCATTTCGCCCCACTATTTCAACACCGAGGAAGAAATCACCACGCTGGTTGACACGCTGACACGAATACTGGCATGAAGCACCTCGACGACCTTTTATTGCTGGGCGACCCGCGCTTGTACGAAAGATGCGCCCCCGTTCTGGAATCGGAACTACCCATGGTAAACAGCTGGGTTGCTGATCTGCACGCGGTAATGAAAGAAATTCGGACCAAATACCAGTTCGGGCGGGGTATTGCCGCTCCGCAACTTGGTATCATGAAACGGCTGATCTACTTAAATGTAGACCGTCCCCAGGTCATCATTAACCCCGAACTGGTAACCGTCAGCGATGAAACAGGTGAACTTTGGGATGATTGTATGAGTTTCCCAAACTTACTGGTGCACGTACGCCGACACCGTACGCTAACGTTGTCGTACCGGGATGAGCACTGGCAAGCGCACACTTGGGATGTTACCGACTGGGGCTTATCCGAATTGATTCAACACGAATACGATCACCTGAACGGGGTTCTTTGCACGATGCGCGCCATTGATAACCAGTCGTTCCGGTGGCGACCAACGCCTATTTAACCGCTATTTACTAACTAGCTTCATGTTTACGCTTAACAACATCCTGCGTCCTCACATCCTGGGTATAACGCCTTACTCGTCGGCCCGCGATGAATATACCGGTAAAGAAGGCGTTTTTCTGGATGCCAACGAAAACCCGCTGGGCTCGGCAACGCCCGAAGGTGACTATAACCGCTATCCCGATCCGCACCAGTGGGCCATCAAACAAAAATTGGCTCCAATCAAAGGCGTTCGGCCTGAACAGATCTTTCTGGGAAATGGCTCCGACGAACCGATTGACCTGCTGGTACGAGCGACCTGCACGCCGGGGAAAGACAACATTCTGATTATGCCGCCTACCTACGGCATGTACGAAGTGTCGGCCAATATCAATGATGTTGCGCTTATCAAAGTCCCGCTAACGCCCGCTTTTCAGGTTGATACAGATGCAGTATTGAAAGCCATCAACGCGAACACAAAACTAATCTGGCTCTGTTCGCCTAACAATCCGTCGGGCAATCTGCTTCAGGAAGAGGCAATCCGCACGATTCTTGAGGCCGCCGACCACTCGCTGGTGATTGTGGACGAAGCGTACATCGACTTCGCTGATACCCCCTCGTGGACGAATCAACTGGACCAATACCCCAACCTGGTGGTTTTACAGACCTTCTCGAAAGCCTGGGGATTGGCAGCGCTGCGCTTAGGCATGTGTTTTGCTTCGGAAGAGTTGATTGGAATCATGAACAAGATTAAGCCGCCTTACAACATCTCGGCTCCTACGCAGACCCTGGCACTCGAAGCGCTCGACCGTGAAGCCGAAAAAGACGAAATGGTTACAACTATTTTGACGGAGCGAACCAATTTAGCCGAAATTCTGCGTTCTTTGCCCTTCGTACAGGTTATTCACCCGTCCGACGCAAACTTTTTGCTGGTTCAGTTTGAGGATGCCAAACAAACATTTGAGTACCTGATCGAGCAGCAGGTGATTGTTCGGGATCGCTCAAAAGTGAAACTCTGCGACGGTTGTCTACGCATCTCTATCGGAACCCGCGCCGAAAACGAGCGGTTTGTCGATACGCTTCGGCAGATGCCCCGTTCGTCTCAGGCAGACGTGAGTGGTGCAGACGCGTCTTTAGGCACGGGTGAAGATGCTACCAAACCTGAGTTTGTATCAACTCCCTAACTCGATTTATTGTCGATGAGAAAATCACTTCTTCTTGTAGCATTCCTTTTGTTTGGCTGGGTACTCATCCCAAACCAGGCGCAGGCGCAATACAACAACTGGTCGGTGGGCTTCCGCGTTGGCGAGCCATCCGGCATCAACGTCCGAAAATATTTCAGCGAAAACCACGCTTTCGATCTCAACATTGGTACCTACGGCGGTCTGTACGGCACCAAGCGGAGCTACCGCGCGGGCGAGTACAAAAGCGTTGGGCTAGCCATTCAGGGTCATTACCTTTGGCATAAGGCGCTGACTAAGAGCGAAAGCATACGCGGTTATTATGGCTTCGGTGGTCAGGTCAACACGCGTCGCTACTACCCACCCCGGCTTAACGGCGAGTACGAAAATGCACTCTCGCTGGGCGGTTCGGGCATCGGCGGACTGGAATTTTTCCCCACCGGCAAGCCGTATTCGTTTTTTCTGGAAACCGGCGTTTACGTTGAGTTGCTCCAGGCTCCGTTTTTCCTGAACCTCAACACGGGTCTAGGGCTACGGTATAATTTCTAATAGCAATAGTAGCGAGCATTGGCCGTCTGGTTTCTCTGCGCACGGGTATGTTCAAGATTTATAGTTCTTCGGCTGGATCGGGCAAAACGTACACGCTCACCAAAGAATACCTCAAACTGGCGCTCCGGCCGGATGGGTCGGATGGCTATTTCCGGCATATTCTGGCGGTAACCTTTACGAACGCGGCTGCCAATGAGATGAAGAACCGTATTCTTGAACGCCTGTCCGACATTGCCGGTGGAAAAGAACTTCCGCTGCTGGATGAGCTGACTACGGAATTACACGGTGTTGCGCCGAACACAGACGCGTTCGATGTGGCCAAAGCCAGCCTGCGCCAGAAAGCCGCATCGGTATTCAGAACGATCCTGCACCGCTACGCTGATTTTAGTGTCACGACCATCGACTCGTTTACACAGCGCGTCGTGATGGCGTTTACCGACGAGCTGGGCTTTCCCTACTCGTTTGAAGTCGAGCTTGATACCGACGAAGTGCTCGAGCTGGCAATCGATAACCTCATTGAAAAGGCAGGCACCGACGAGATGGACGAGATTACGACCATTTTAAGCGAGTACTACACGCATACAGCCGCCGAGGGCAAAAGCTGGAACCAGCTACCGGAACTGCTGAAAGAGTTTGGCAAAAACCTGACGTCCGATCAGTTTTACGAAGCGGTCAATGCAGCTCAGGAATTGTCGCCCAGCGCTTTGCGAACCATTCGAACGCAGCTACTCAACTACAATCAACAGATCGAAACCCGTATTGTCGGGCATGGTCAACGAGCCTGGCAACTCATCACCAACGCGGGTCTTGACGAAACGGATTTCAGCTACGGAGCCAGCGGGGTTGGCGGTTATTTGAAAGCGATTGCCGAAGGTAACGCCAAGAAAGAAGCCGGAACGCGGGTGCACAATGCCATCAACAACGGCGATTGGTACGGAAAAAAAGCGCCCAAACCGGTGCAGGCGATCATCGACGGCATGGCGGCTGATTTGTGCGACTGCCTGGTTCAGATCAATACGATCCGGGACGACAACGGCCAGCAGCTAACCTTGTTCGACTGCTTGTTGCCGCACCTTCAGAAACTGGCGCTCCTGAAACAGATGCGGATTGAGTTTGACGATCTGCTGCGCAAGGATGGACGCGTGCACATTTCAGAATTCAATAAGAAAATTCTCAACATTGTCGCTTCGGAGCCGGTACCGTTCCTATACGAACGGCTGGGCACGAAATACAATCACATCCTGATCGACGAGTTTCAGGATACATCGCGGCTGCAATTCGCGAACCTGCTGCCGCTGATCGAAAACGCGTTGGGTGGCGACCATTTCAACCTGGCCGTTGGCGATGGCAAACAAGCTATTTACCGATTCCGGGGGGGGGATATGGATCAGATTGTGGCCCTGCACCGAAAAGATCTGGAAGGACTTAAGCAGGCACACAACCCTGGTTCCTGGACCGCCGACCGGATCGATATGCTCGACGGGCATTTGCAGGACGAAATGCTCGATACCAACTGGCGTAGCGCCGAGCCGATTGTCCGGTTTAACAACGATTTTTTCGAATTTACGGCCCGCAAGTTTGAACACCAGCATCCGAAACTGGCCGACGTTTTCGACAGCGAGAAATTGTTTCACCAGAAACCTCAGCCCAAAGCGCGGCAGGCAGGGCATGTTCAGATCGACTTCGTTGCCAAAAACGAAGAGGACGACGCCGACCTGACGACGCTCATGCTCGATCAGACCATCAGGCATTTGGAACAGGCGTTAGCGGATGGGTACAGCTACGGCGACATTGCTATTTTATGCCGCAAAAAAGTCCATGCGAAAGCGCTGGCGAATGAGTTAAACGCCCGGCGAATTCCGCTGGTATCAGCCGATTCGCTGTCACTGGAATTTTCGGACCCGGTGAAGTGGATTGTCACGCTGATGCAACTATTGCAACAGCCCGATCAGAAGTTACTGCGCTACGAATTGCTGTATCTTTTTCACCGGGTGGTACGCGGTATCTTCCCGGACGACGCACTGACCGAAGAGCTGCGACTCGTGGCCGAAGGCGACGCGATGGGCGTATACACGTACCTGACCGATCAGGGTTATCCGCTCGATCCGTACGCGCTGGGTCAACTCAACCCGTATGAGCTAGCCGAGCGACTGACTGCTCAGTTTAACCTGTTCAGCCAGGCCGATCACAATCCGTTCCTGTTCCGCTTTCTGGACGAAGTGCTCACGTTTAATCAGAAACGGAGCGGTCACCTGAGCGATTTTCTGGTGTATTGGGAAGGGGTTCGTCAGAAAGTATCCGTGGAAGGAAACGCGCGTAATGCCGTCAGCATCCAGACGGTTCACCGGTCGAAAGGACTCGAATTTCCGGTTGTCATCATTCCGTTCGCCAACTGGAAAGTCGAACCCATCAACGACAGCACGATCTGGCTTGACCTAACGGCGATTCGAACCGACATGCTGACCCATGAAAGCGGTTCCGGGCAGCTCGCCCGATTACTGTCGGCCCCGGCCAACACGACGAGTAAATTACGCGGTGCTCCCGACGCGATTGCCGCTCAGTACGAAGAAGAGTTGACGCGCACGTTTCTGGAAAACATGAACTTGCTTTACGTCGCCTTTACGCGCCCAACCGACCGGTTGTACATTATCAGCGAAGCCAAAGATTTCGGCAAGGGACAGCCCAATACCATTAGTCATTGGTTACACGCTTTTTTGCGGGATAGTGAGATAGCGCGTAACTGCGGCTGTGCCTGGCAGGATGGGCAACTGAGCTACGAAATCAGTTTGTGCGCCGATGCTTTTTCGCACCAGAAAACCGAGGAGGTAATCGATGAGATTGTGCTGGATGATGTCATTAGCGGACACCGTGGTCAGGATCTGCAACTTCGTCGGCAGGCGGATCGGGTGTTTGACGTGGCTACATTTGAGCGAACCCGCGAACGCGACCGCAAACTCTGTGCAGCTCTGAGCCTGATAAAAGGACCGGAAAGCATCGATAAAACACTCCGGCAGCTCGTCAGCGAGGGACTCGTCCGTAACGCCGAATGTGCGGATTTGAAGCAGGTGCTAACGGCGGTTGTATCGCACCCGACCTTGTCGGCCTTGTTCGATTCGACACTGCGCATTGATACCGACCGGAGTATTCTGAGTAAGAAACGCGTTCATGGCGCACCGCATCGTGTTGTTCATTATCCCGACGGTCATGTCGTGCTGGTCCAGTACGAATCGCTGCCAGCGCCGGAATCAGCTCCTGATCAGGAGTCAGACCCCACCGGTTCGTTGAAATATTTTACGAGTCTTTACCGTGACATGGGCTTTCCTGAGGTGGAGGGCCGATTGGTTTACTTAGCAGACGAACCTCAAGTAGTACGGGTAGTTTAATGGTAAAAAATATGCGATTACGTTTCCGTCATTCATCTTCGGTCTTATTCCTTTGGTTAACCATTCAGTCGCTGGTCAGCACGGCGCAGTTTACCAGTCCACGCCTACTCAATACAGAGTATGCCGACTCACCGTATGAGCTTAAATCCGGCCGGGAACTTGGCCTACTGGGGGCCGGGGTAGTCACGTATGGCGTATCGGTACTACTCGACAAAGCGGTTGACCCGCTTACGCCGGATCAGGTATCGGCACTGGACCGAAACGACATTAACGCCTTTGATCGCCCCGCGACAGCCAACTGGAACCCATCCATTGCCAAGGCAAGCGACATTACGCTGTACACTAACGTTGCGCTGCCCGCTTTGCTAACGCTGGGGCTTAAGCCGATGCGCCAGGATGTGAAAACGCTGGGGATCATGTACATCGAAACGTTGTTGCTGGCTAACGGCGTTGAGAGTACCGTCAAAGCACTTTCCCAACGCCCCCGCCCTTTCGTCTTTAACCCGGATGTGCCGCTCGAACGAAAACTCAACCGCGATGCCCGGCAATCGTTTTTTTCGGGACATGCCACCACCGCCTTTGCTACTGCCGTTTTCACGAGTGAAGTATTCCGGCACTATTTTCCGTATTCAAAACTAAAGCCCGTCGTCTGGGCGGGTACGCTCGGATTGGCCACGGCCACCTGCGTTATGCGGTATGAGAGCGGTCGCCACTATTACACGGATTTGCTGGCTGGAGCGGCCTTTGGCTCGTTGGTAGGCTGGGTCATTCCGAAATTACACGAAGTAAAGAACCGGGGTAAGGTAGGACGTCGGTTCGACATTCAGCCTTGGACGAACGGTTCATCGACGGGCCTGTACACCCGCTTTCAGTTTCATTCAAGGTCTCGGCTTTATCCGTAACTTTGCGTCGTAAATACCGTTTCCCGTTGAGAACCACCCGTATCGTTTTTTCCGTCCTGTTTCTCGTGCAGCTATCCGTTACGCAGGCACAGGATACGCTTTCCCAATCGACAACACGGCTCCGGCCAGATCCGTACCGACTTAGCTGGAAAACGGACGCTACATTGATGGGATTGGTTGGTGTTGCGGGCGTTTCGTCACTTCTTTTAGAACAACAGGTTCAGCCGTTTAAAGTCGGTGATCTTAGCCAATTTGATCGTAGTCAGGTCAATGCTTTCGATAGGGGGGCAACGTATAAATGGTCACCTGGCGCGTTTCAACTAAGCGATCAGACGCTGACCACCAATTTTGTGGCAACCGGTCTGATTGCCGTACCGACCCTGTTTCGCCACAAGAATTGGGCGACGGTACCCCTGATGTACATTGAAGTCCTCGCTTTACCAACACTCATCCAGCAAACGGTTAAGAACATCGCCTTGCGAACACGTCCTTACGTGTACAATCCCGACGCTCCCCTCGACCCAAAACTGGCTCCGAATGGCAGACAATCCTTTTTTTCGGGGCACGCTGGAACCGCTTTTGCATCCGCTGTCTTCGCGTCAGAGATGTTCCGGCATTTTTATCCGAATTCGAAACTAAAGCCTGTTGTCTGGGTTGTGATGCTCGGACTGGCTTCGACAACCAGCCTGATGCGGTATGAAGCCGGGTATCATTTTCCGAGTGACATCCTGGTTGGCGCTTTGTTTGGGTCCGTTGCGGGTTGGGGGATTCCTAAATTACACGAAGTCAAAAGGCAATCCACATTAAGCCAACGACTCCATATACAGCCCTGGAACAACGGTTTCGCTACTGGAATTAACGCACGGCTGCTGGTGTTTTCGCGATAGGTGGACAAGCTTGCTGTCGCAGTTCGTGGTAGTCGTTTACCTAAGCGGTCTCCAGCGATATACAAAATAAGGGGTAAGCAATCGATTTGTTGAATGACTAAAATTACCGATCACATACAAGCCGCCAACGGCAAACCGATTTTCTCGATTGAAGTAATTCCGCCGATCAAAGGTGACAACCTAAAGAGTCTGCTCGACAACATTGAACCGTTGATGGAGTTCAAACCTCCTTTTGTTGACGTTACCTACCATCGCGAAGAATACATCGAGCGTCCCCTACCCGACGGCACCATTCAGAAAATTGTGACGCGCAAACGGCCCGGCACTGTCGGTATTTGTTCGGCAATTATGCACCGGTTTGGTGTTGACCCGGTACCGCATGTGCTTTGTGGCGGCTTTACGCGCGAAGAAACCGAAGATTTCCTGATCGATCTGCATTACCTGGGTATCGACAACGCGCTGGTGCTCCGGGGCGATCCGGCCAAGCCCTTCACGACCTTCAAGGCTAAGGACAACGGCTATTCGTATGCCAGCGAACTCGTCGAACAGGTCGCGAATATGAACCAGGGCATCTATCTGCACGAAGAAGATACTCCGCTGGCGGCCAGCAATTTCTGCATCGGCGTGGCGGCTTATCCCGAAAAACATTTCGAAGCTACCGATCACGATACGGATTTTCAGTACTTGAAGCAGAAGATCGACAAGGGCGCGGATTACATCGTGACCCAGATGTTTTTTGACAATCAGAAGTACTTTGACTTCGTGGAGCGCTGCCGTCAGGAAGGTATCACGGTGCCGATCATTCCGGGCCTAAAGCCAATCAGTACACGCAAACAGCTTCAGATCCTGCCCAAAATTTTTCATCTCGAAATGCCTCAGGATCTCGTCAAAGCCATTGAAAACTGTGAAAACGATCAGCAGGCGCGGCAGGTCGGTATCGAGTGGAGTGTTCAGCAGTGCCGCGAGTTAATCGCCTATGGGGCTCCCGTTATGCACTTCTACACGATGGGAAAAGCCGATAATATCCTGAAAATCGCCCGCGAATTATTTTAATGCGAATAATGCAGCCAGTTGATAAGTTAGCATACGATAAGCGAAAAATACTTACCAACTTACTGAATTATTATACGAATGACCTGTTGACGTAAACTATTTATGACTCGTACCCTTGTGGTATTGCTCGCTTTCGGTTTGATGACTTCTACTTTGCTGGCCCAGCGAATAACGGTCGATACAACCTATAAGCAACCTTACCGCCCGCAATATCACTTTTCTTCCCGAACAAACTGGATCAATGATCCGAATGGCCTGGTCTATTACGACGGAGAATATCATTTATTTTACCAACACAATCCGTTTGGCAACCAGTGGGGGCATATGACCTGGGGACATGCCATCAGTCGTGATCTGGTGCATTGGCAAGAGCTTCCTCCGGCTATTCCCGAAGAAGGCGCAACCATGATTTATTCGGGTAGCTGCGTTATCGACAAAACGAACACAAGTGGTTTTGGGCAGGACGGACGCGTACCGATGGTAGCTATTTATACCGGAGCGCGTCAGGATAATCAGAGTCAGCACATTGCGTATAGTCTGGACAAAGGCCGCACCTGGATTAAATACGCCCGTAATCCGATTATCGACCTTAAACGGAAAGACTTTCGTGATCCAAAGGTTTTCTGGCACGAGCCTTCCCAACATTGGGTCATGATCGTGTTGTTGCCTACCGACAAAAAAGCCTTGTTCTATAAGTCGTCTAATCTGAAAGAATGGACCAAAGCCGGGGAATTTACCGCGAACGATAGCCCAGCCAGTATCTGGGAGTGTCCGGACCTGGTAGAAGTCCCGGTCGATGGCACGATGGAGCGAAAATGGGTACTGATGCTATCGATGGGCAACAACGGCCCGGCTGGCGGATCGGGAATGCAGTATTACGTAGGTCAGTTCAACGGATCAACGTTTATCAATGAATCCAAGCCGGGCGAGCTTCGCTACGTCGATTGGGGAAAGGACTATTACGCAGCCATTACGTTCAACAACCTGCCAAGACGCGGTAACCGGGGCGCCATTAGCATTGGCTGGATGAACAATCTGCAATACGCGAATGATGTTCCAACAACCCCGTTCCGTGGCGCGATGACCTTACCGCGCGAACTGCGTCTGGTGAAAGTTCCGGCTCCCGTCAATCGCTATGAGTTACGCCAGCAACCGATTCAGGAGCTGAAACCGCTGCTTGGTCCTACCTTTCAATGGACGGGCACCGACGTAGCCCAACTCAATCAAAGTCTGGCCAGCAATAGCCTTTCGAGCGATACCTACTGGCTACAGCTTGAGCTAGAAGCGGCCAAGACCGGAGTGGGTGTTCGCGTGAAAAAGGAAGAAGCTGCGCAGGGGAAAGGCGAAGAAACCGTCATCGGTTATGACCCGGCAAGCCAGCAACTCTATGTTGACCGTAGTCGCTCGGGGCATGTTGGTTTCAAGAAAGAATTTCCCGGACGATTTACGGCCCCGCTTAAACCACAGAATGGCCGAATTTCGTTACAGATTTGGGTAGACCGCTCGTCGATAGAAGTATTTGGAAACAATGGTGAAGTAACCCTGACGAACCAAATCTTTCCAAAGTCAGATAGTCGCGGCATTGAATTTTTTGGTGAGGGCCTACGATCCGTGCTGATCCGCTCGGTGGAGCCAATCTGGAAGTAGGGCGCTTTGCAGGGAACGTTGTCATTTGCCTCCTATTGAGACGCTCGTGTTCAACATCCCTTAAATTTTCTTAAATTGGGCCGTCCACCCGGCTAAAGCGTTATTTTTGTCTCAATAACACGAACCCTGAATGGCTCGTACAAAGAAAAAAGTAGGTATGTATCCCAGCGGCATGATTTTATTTAGCCTGACGCTGGCTTTATTTTTGATTGGATTCTGCGGTATGCTGGCGATCCAGTCGAAACGGGTCGTGACCTACATCCGCGAAAACTATGAGATGCGGGCATTTCTCGATAAGGGGCTTAGCGATACGAAGCTGACAAAACTGTCGCAAACGATAGCGGAGAAGCCTTATCTTTTGAAAACGAATGGAACAGCGCAATTAAACTTTGTTCCGAAGGATGTTGCCGCCAAAGAGTTTATTGCCGAAACCAAAGAAGATTTTTCGAAGTTTCTGGGCGAAAATCCACTGCGCGACAGCTACCGGATCAAGCTGACAGAAGAGTATTTTGAAGAAGCTAAGCTGCAACAGGTAAAGCAGGATCTGGAAAGTATCGATGGTGTCTTTGAAGTTGTTTATCAGGAAAATCTGGTCGATAACATCAACCGCAACATTACCAAGATTTATGCGGTTATGTCGGCCTTTGCGTTGATTTTGCTGCTGATCATTGTTCTGCTGATGAATAACACGATCCGGTTGGCCTTGCACTCGCAACGCATGCTCATTCGGAGTATGCAACTAGTCGGTGCCACAAACGGTTTTATAACGCGGCCCTTTCTGGGTCGTGGCATCTGGCAGGGCTTTATAGCCGGTATTGTTGCGGTAGTACTTCTGCTGGTTGGGTTGCAGATCGCCATTCACAATCTGCCCGAACTGGCTATGTTTCAGGATGTCGAAAAGTTAACGTTTCTGCTGGCAGGAATCGTAGGGCTTGGTGTTCTGATTGGTTTTCTCAGTACCTTCCAGGCGGTTAACCGCTATCTGGGCCTGACGCTGGATGAATTGTATTGATCAGCAGTTGTAGTTTAGGTTTCTGGTTTGTTGCCACAGCAAAACACAACCCAGAGACCTGTTTTAAAGTTACACAAACAGTATAACGGACTTACGAACATGGCAAAAGACAAACAATATGGCTCGGCTACGCTGACACGCGAAGAACCAGCCCAAAAAGCACCGATTAGCACTACGCCAGTAGCAAAACCAGCGCCGTTGCGGAAGCCGATTTCGGAAACCAGCCATCGGGAAACGGCCTCGGCTGCCCTGCCTTTCGGTCGGCAGAACTACGTGCTGATGCTGGCGGGTATCGCGGTTATCCTGGCAGGTTTTTTCATCATGAGCCTCGATAAAGAAGAATTTGGCTTTGGTTTTCTAGGGCTAACGCTCGGCCCTATTGTAGTTATGAGTGGCTTCGTTCTTGAATTTTTCGCCATCCTTAGCCGGCCAAAGGTATAACTGTTTATGCCGGTTCGCCGGAACGGTTCATCGATAACCGATTGTTTCTGACGGCTGTTCAGGGGCAAACCGTTATCGATGAACAATTAAATATATATGGAGCTAATTCACGCGATTGCACTGGCGATCATTGAGGGTTTGACCGAGTTCTTGCCGGTTTCCTCAACGGGCCACATGATCATCTACTCTTCCCTGGCTGGTATAGCTGGCAACGAATTCACCAAACTCTACACGGTCGACGTTCAATTTGGTTGTATCTTATCGGTTCTGGTTCTTTACCACCGCCGGTTTATGACCAGCCCGCAATCGGGTACATTCAAGGTTCCGGCTTATCTCAAGTCGTTTCCACCGAAGTTTCAGCCGATGCTGGATTTTTACAGCAAAATCCTGATCGCTTTTCTTCCAGCCGCCATTATTGGCTTTCTGCTGAACGATTTTATTGACTCCTTGCTCGAAAACGTTGTCGTCGTAGCGGTTACCTTGCTAGTCGGTGGTATCATTCTGGTATTCATCGACAAAATTGTCAATAGTCAACCCAAAGACGGCGATGTAACGGTCCCAGATGCGCTTCGAATTGGTTTCTTTCAGTGCATTGCGATGGTTCCGGGTGTGTCGCGGTCGGCAGCTACGATCATCGGCGGTATGTTTCAAGGATTGACGCGGACTCAGGCAGCTGAGTTTTCGTTTTTTCTGGCAGTTCCGACCATGGCAGCGGCATCGGGGTACAAACTCCTGAAAACGTATAAACTCCTTCAACCCGCCGACTACCAAACGCTGTTGATTGGCAATGTTATTGCGTTCATTGTGGGCATGTTAGCCATTCGGGGTTTCGTTGGTTTTCTGACGCGTTACGGCTTCAAGGTATTTGGTTATTACCGGATTGTCCTCGGCCTGATTTTGCTCGGCCTAGTCGCTGCGGGCGTTAAACTAGACGTTCTGTAACACCTATACACTACTATAGAAAGAAGCATGATGATTCACCGAGACTGATCTCCGTGTATCTTTGTGCTTCTTTTCTATTTTTTCGTGTCGCAACAGAACGCATCTTCACAAACGCCCGCTCAACCGGACCCCGGCCAGCTTATCTTAATCGACAAGCCCCTTACCTGGACCTCGTTCGATGTGGCGAATAAGCTTAAATACGCCTGTAAGTTCAAGAAAATTGGCCATGCCGGTACCCTCGACCCTCTGGCCACCGGTTTGCTGATTCTTTGCACCGGTAAGATGACCAAGCAGATCGATCAATATCAGGCGCAGGAGAAAGAATACACCGGTACGCTTATTCTTGGAAAAACGACCCCATCCGTCGATCTGGAAACGACGTTCGATGCAGAATTCGACACGACAGGCATTACGGGTGAGCAAATTGAGGAAGCCGCCCGCCAGCTTACCGGCGACATCCTGCAAGTTCCACCGATCTACTCCGCCATTCGGGTTAACGGCGAACGGCTGTACGAAAAAGCGCGTCGGGGCGAAGCCGCCGAAGGAATCAAGTCCCGGCAAGTTACCGTATCGGTGTTCGAGGTAGACGCTACGCGATTTCCCGAAGTTGATTTCCGCATTGTGTGTTCAAAAGGCACGTATATTCGCAGTTTGGTACGCGACCTGGGCCTGTTGCTCAACAACGGCGCGTACATGAGCGGCCTTCGACGGACCCGCATCGGTGATTTTCGCGTAGAGGACGCCGATACGCTCGATAGCTTTATTGCCAAGTACCGCTCAGCGATAGTCCCCCCAATGTTATGATAGTTCATCGCGGTCTCGACGATATTGCTCCACTTCCCAACGCCGTTGTTACGAGCGGCACATTTGACGGTGTCCATCGCGGCCATCAGACAATCCTGGCCCGCCTGACGGAAGTCGCCCAAAATAGCGATGGCGAATCGGTGCTGATTACGTACTGGCCCCATCCGCGTACCGTTGTGTCCAACGACAGTCAGGATTTAAAATTACTGACGACGCTCGACGAGAAAATAGAGTTAATCGAACAAGCGGGTGTTGATCATCTGGTCGTTATTCCGTTTACCCGGTCCTTTTCGGAGCTTACGTCGGAACAGTACATCCGGCAGATCCTGATCGAAAAAATCGGTACGAAGAAGTTGGTAATCGGCTATGATCACCGCTTTGGCCGCGACCGTGAGGGTGGCTTCGATTACATTCGGGCTCATCAAAGCGAGTACGGGTTCGAAGTAGAAGAGATTCCTCGCCAGGATGTCGAAGCCGTGGGCGTTAGCTCGTCCAAGATTCGCGCAGCCTTGCAGGAAGGCAATGTTCACACGGCGAACCTGTTTCTAGGACGGCAGTATAGCCTGACCGGAACCATCATCAAAGGCCAGCAATTGGGTCGTACGATTGGCTTTCCAACGGCAAATTTACAGGTCGATGACCCCGTCAAACTTGTTCCGGCCAACGGAGTTTACGCCGTCGATGTGCTACACGATGAACAGGTACACGGTGGTATGCTCAACATTGGTTTTAGGCCAACCGTAGCGGGAACGCACCAGACCATTGAAACCTATATTTTTGACTTCGATAAAGACATTTACGGTGAGCATATGACGCTCCGATTCCGAGAGTTTCTACGCCCCGAACAGAAGTTTGATGGGCTGCCCGCCCTGGTTGCTCAGTTAAAAAAAGACGAGCAGACAGCGCGAGCGCTCCTGACGCAATAAACTCTAGAAAGCCGGTGACAAACCGGCTTTTTGCTTACCTTCGCGATCCAGATCATCAATTGAAGTGTTATGCAACAGAAAATCCGGCGCGAAGATGCCCTTGATTACCACGCCAAGGGGCGTCCGGGTAAACTTGAAGTCATTCCGACAAAAGAATACAGTACCCAGCGCGATCTTTCACTAGCTTATTCTCCGGGGGTAGCCGAGCCTTGTCTCGCCATTGAAGCCAATCCCGATGATGCGTATAAATACACAGCCAAAGGCAACCTAGTAGCCGTAATCAGTAACGGAACGGCAGTCCTGGGATTAGGTGACATTGGTGCATCCGCCAGTAAGCCCGTTATGGAAGGAAAAGGGCTACTGTTTAAAATTTACGCCGATATTGATGTTTTTGATATTGAACTGAATACCAAAAGCATTGACGAGTTTGCCCGAACCGTCAAGATTCTGGAACCGACGTTCGGTGGGGTAAACCTCGAAGACATTAAAGCACCGGAATGTTTTGAAATCGAAGAGCGGATTAAGCGCGAACTCAACATTCCGGTCATGCACGATGACCAGCACGGTACGGCGATTGTTAGTGCAGCGGCATTACTCAATGCGCTTGAACTGGTCGGCAAACAGATCGAAACCACACAGTTTGTTTTTCTGGGAGCCGGAGCTGCGGCCATTTCCTGCGCTCGTCAGTACGTAGCGTTGGGCGCGAAACACGAGAACATTGTGATGTTTGACGTAAACGGGCCGCTTCGCACCGACCGTACCGACCTTAATGAGATCATGCGCCCGTTTGCCACTTCGCGCAATATCGAGTCGCTGGCCGACGCATTTGCAGGGGCTGACGTGTTCGTCGGGCTTTCAAAAGGCAATATCGTTAGCCAGGATTTAATTCGGTCGATGGCGAAAGACGCAATTGTCTTTGCAATGGCGAATCCAAATCCTGAAATTAGCTACGAAGATGCGATGGCTGCTCGGCCCGATATCATCATGGCGACGGGCCGTTCGGATTACCCCAATCAGGTAAACAACGTACTTGGTTTTCCGTACATTTTCCGGGGTGCTTTAGACGTTCGGGCTACGGAGATCAACGAGGCTATGAAACTCGCGGCTACCTACGCACTGGCCGAATTAGCAAAAAAACCCGTTCCCGACATCGTTAATCTGGCTTACGGCGAAGACAACATCGTGTTTAGCCGGAAGTATATCTTGCCGAAACCCGTTGATCCCCGTCTGCTGGCAACAGTAGCACCAGCGGTTGCCAGAGCCGCTATGGAATCCGGGGTTGCCCGGCAACCGATTACTGATTGGGAAGCCTACGGTCATCAGCTTGCGCGTAGAATCGGACAGGACAATCAGATTTCGCGGGTTATTCTAAGCAAAGCGAAGTCAAACCCTAAACGGGTTGTCTTTGCCGATGCCGAAAATTTAAAAGTACTGAAAGCGGCTCAACAGGTTCGAGATGAGGGCATTGCGTTCCCGATTCTACTCGGCGAGACGGCGAAGATTCAGCAGATTATCGCTGATAACAGCCTTGATCTCGCTGGTATTCGCATTGTTGACCCCCGTGCTCCTGAGCAAAGTGAGTTGATTCAGCGCTTTGCCAACGTTTATTTCGATAAACGGAAACGGAAAGGCGTCAATGCCCTCGAAGCGGAAAAGATGATGTTCTACCGCAATTATTTCGGGGCTATGATGGTCGAAACGGGCGAAGCCGATGCCCTGATTTCTGGTCTTACCCGCAGCTACCCTGATACGATCCGTCCCGCTTTGCAAGTAATTGGCAAAGAACCGGGGGTGCAGAAGGTGGCTGGTATGTACATCCTGCTAACCAAACGAGGACCGCTGTTTTTCTCCGACACAACGGTAAACTTCAACCCAACAGCTGAGGAGATCGTCGAAATCACGGAGATGACGGCACGCGCGGTCGAGCGGTTCAACATCAAACCACGCATTGCGCTGGTAACGTACTCGAACTTTGGCAGTGCCAAAGGCGAAGACGCGGAGAAAATGAATCGCGCGGTTGAAATTTTACAGCAGCGGCATCCTGATATGATCGTAGATGGCGAAATTCAGGCTCACCTTGCGTTCAACACGGAACTGCTGGAACAGAATCATCCATTCAGCAAGCTGGTGGGCGAAGGCGCGAACACGCTGATATTCCCCAATCTTTCAGCCGCCAACATCGCCTACAACCTGATGTCGGAAGCGGCTGGCTTCGACGCAATTGGCCCTATTCTGTTAGGTATTCGCAAGCCGGTCTATGTACTGCAATTGGGTTCATCGGAGCGCGAGATTGTCAACATGGTTGCCATTGCCGTTGTCGAAGCGCAGGGCAAATAAATACACAGTTTATGAGTCGTCAGTTTTCGGTGTTCGTCTGCTCCTTTCCGAAGATTGGATCAACCGAATGCTGAGAGCTGACGACTAACAACTTTTATGGCACGTATTCTAACTGGTATTCAAAGTAGCGGTCTACCGCATTTGGGCAATATTCTGGGGGCGATCAAACCCGCCATCGACTTATCAAAACAGCCCGGTAATGAGTCTTTTCTGTTTATTGCCGACCTTCATTCGCTCACAACCATTAAGGACGGCTCACTGCGTCGGGAATACATCCGGGCGGTAGCGGCTACCTGGCTGGCGTTTGGACTGGACACGACGAAAAATACGTTCTGGCGTCAATCGCGCGTGGCCGAACATACCGAATTGTGCTGGTACCTGAATTGCTTTACGCCCATACCGATGCTCAACAACGCTACGTCGTTTAAAGAAAAATCGGATCGGGCCACGGGAGCGGTCAATACGGGATTGTTTGTTTATCCGGTGTTGCAGGCCGCTGATATCTTGCTCTACGATGCCGAAATTATTCCCGTCGGTAAAGACCAGCGGCAGCACATTGAAATGACGCGCGACATTGCCAGTACGTTTAACCGGCAGTATGACGATGAGGTCTTTGTCTTACCCGAGGCCCGGATCGATGACCGACTGATGACCATTCCCGGTATTGACGGCCAAAAGATGAGTAAGTCGTACAACAACTACATCAATATCTTCTTGCCCGAAAACGAGTTGTGGAAAGTTATCAAAAAAATAAAATCCGATTCGACGCCACTCGAAGAGCCGAAAAACCCAGATACGGATATTACGTTTCAGCTCTATTCGCTGTTGGCGTCCGAAGCACAAACGGCGGAGTTACGAAGTTTGTACGAGGGCGGGAATTACGGCTACGGTACGGCCAAGAAAGCGTTTTATGAACTGATCCTCAATCAGTTTGCGACGGAACGGGAGCGCTACCATTACTACACTATCGAAAACCCGGACGCACTTGAAGCGGAACTTCAGGCTGGGGAAGAGAAAGCCCGTGCCGTGGCAAGCAAAACCATTGCCCGTGTGCGCGAAAAACTCGGCTTTAACTAAGTAACGTTCATGATGGGTATTTTTATTTATTGATAGTCAATTGATTACTAATCAATTTAGTGCCATTTTTTTGTCATCCCGACGCAGGAGGGATCTTTGGTAACAGGAAACCTTCCTAGTAATCACCGAAGATCCCTCCTGCGTCGGGATGACAGAAAGTACCCGTTATTCACGTTAAGTGATGGGGACCGTTTGGGCGTCCCCATTCTGGTCACGTAGTCTACAGACCAGAGCGGGGACGCTCCGTTTATTTGGCAAGCAGGGATGCTGCTTTTTCGTCAACCATCCAGATCAGTTCCCCTTCGGTTGGTTTGATTTCCTGCGACGGATATTTGTCCGGATTGTACTCTCCTTCCAATACTTCTTTCAGCGGCTCCGCTTTTTTCGGACCAGCCACCAAGAATGCGACGCAGGAAGCCCGGTTTACGACCGGTGCGGTCAGCGTCAGGCGGTACATGTTCTGCTGCGTTAGAAAATACGCTTTTGTCCAGGCTGTTTGTTCATGGACGACCTCCGTGCCGGGAAAAAGGGACAGCGTGTGCCCGTCATCGCCCATCCCAAGCAACACTAAATCGAAAGTCGGGCCCGTATCGCCAAAGTACTCGTGTAAAATTTTGTCGTAATCGGCAGCAGCGGCTTCCGGTTCGAGTTCGGTACGCCACACATGAATCTGGTCTTCGGGCGTGTACACATGACCAAGCAGGGTATCGTAAGCCATCCCGGCATTGCTCTGCTCATCATCGATGGGTACGTAACGTTCGTCGCCCCAGAATACATGCAGCTGCGCCCACGGAATTTGCTCGCGATACGGCGATTTTGCCAGCAGCTCGTGCAGCGCCTTTGGGGTACTTCCTCCCGACAACGCAATCGTAAATCGGTCCTTTTTTTTCAGAACCTCTTTGATCCGCTTGGCAATAAAATCAGCCGCCTGTTTCGCCAGATCAGTGGGATTTTTCGTAACAATAAGTTGCATACGTAATGAATTCAAAAAGGCAGATCTTTGGTGTTAAACGCCAGCCAGGTTTGTTACCCAGCGTCTAGCCTTTACGACCAAAGATCTGCCTGTCATGGTTTATTTTGTCATCCACTCGAACCCATCTTTTTCGATCAGGTCCATTGCGGCTTGCGGTCCCCAGGAACCGGGTGTGTAGTTCGGGAAATCATCAGGTGCCTGACTGCCCCACGCATCGAGGATCGGTGTTACAACTTTCCAGGCAGCTTCTACCTGATCGGCCCGCATAAACAAGGTCGCGTCGCCCGTCATCGCGTCCAGCAGCAGCGTTTCGTACGCTTCCGGCTCCTGCCCGTCGTAGGCCGTTTTATAGCTGAACACCATTTCCACCGGATCGATAGCCAAGGTCTGACCGGGGCGCTTAGCCTGGAACCGCAGCCGAATGTCCATAGCCGGTTGAATACCGATTATCAGACGGTTAGCCTGCCAGTTGCTCGTCGCTTCACCAGGGAAAGCAAAGCTTGGCGCGGGCTTGAACTGCACCGTAATAACCGTTGCCTTTTCGGGCATCGATTTTCCCGTACGCAGGTAGAACGGCACATTTTCCCAACGCCAGTTGTCGACGTACAACTTCACAGCGGCAAACGTTTCCGTAGCTGAGTTAGGATCAACCCCTTCCTCCTCCCGGTAACCGGGTACGTCCTTGTCTTTTATTTTTCCTGGACCGTACTGACCGCGTACGGCAAAGTCGTTAACCTTTTCGGGTTCAATCCGGCGAATTGCGTTCAGTACATCTACCTTTTTGTTACGCACCTCATTGGCCTCGAAGCTGATGGGCGGCTCGGTAGCTACCATACACAACACCTGCAAAAGGTGATTCTGGATCATGTCGCGCAAAGCGCCAGAGCCTTCGTAGTAACCACCGCGTCCTTCCAGACCAACCGTTTCGGAAGCTGTAATCTGAATATGTTCCACGAAACGCCGGTTCCAGATTGGCTCGAAAAGCGAGTTGGCAAAGCGCAGGGCGAGAATATTCTGCACCGTTTCTTTGCCGAGGTAATGGTCAATGCGGTAAATCTGTTCTTCGGCAAACAAGCCACGCAACAGCGCGTTAAGCTCCTGAGCCGTTTTCAAATCGTGACCGAACGGCTTTTCAACCACAATCCTGACGTGCGATTTATCGCCACAAAGCGGCAGTTTAGCCAGGTTGGTGGCAATGCCGGGTACCAACTGGGGAGCCACTGCCAGGTAAAAAAGCACATTGGGCTCTACACCCCATTCTTCTTTTTTACTGGCAACGTAATCCGAGATTTTTGGATAAGCAGCCTCATCGCCCCCATCCATTTGGAGATAGGAAATGGACGAAGAAAATTCATCCCAAGGTCCTTCTTTACGCCGGGAAAACTCCTTGACGCCTTCTTCGAGCCGCTCGCGGAAGCTTTCGTCGGTATATTTACTGCGTCCAATGCCCACGACCGAAAAGTGCTCGGGCAAGTATTTATCGATGAACAGATTGTAGAGCGCGGGAGTTAATTTGCGCAGGTTGAGGTCTCCGCTGCCGCCAAAAATAAAAATTATGCTGGCAGGAGGCCGCTGATTAGTAGCTGGGATCATTGGTAAACAAGATTGTTGTCAGACCGAAAGTCGGTGCAAGATACCGGCGTCCGTTCTGTTGAACAAGTTTCGTTTGGTAAGGTTCAAGATAGAACCCGTTTCTGCTACTTTTGACCGTTGTTTCTCATTCATAAATCACGCTATGAAAATTGCTATTGGTTCCGATCACGCAGGTTTTCTTTACAAAGAAGCGATCAAAAAAATGTTGACCGATCTTGGACACGAAGTCGTCGACAAAGGCACCTATGCCCAAACCCCATCCGTCGATTACCCCCGGTTCATTCGTCCGGTTGCCGAAGCGGTTGCCGCTGGCGAGGTAGAGCGGGGCGTTGTGCTGGGTGGCTCAGGTAATGGAGAGGCTATGACGGCCAACCGGGTCAAAGGTGTTCGCGCGGCCTTATGCTGGAATGAGGAATCGGCCCGGCTCGGACGACAGCACAACGACGCGAACGTGATTTCTATCGGCGAACGGATGATGTCGGAAGAGACGGCCCTGAAACTCGTTCAGATTTGGCTCGACACCCCGTTTGAGGGGGGGCGGCATCTGGCCCGGATTCAGGAACTGGACGAGTAGCCGCTGCATCTATGGCTATTCTCTGGAAGTACCTGAAGCCATACCGTGGCTTAGCTGTGTCAGCACTGATTCTGGCGGGGATTGCGCAAATCCTCGCCTTAATTGACCCGATCATCTTTGGAAAGTTAATCGATGAATACGCTGCCAAGGGCAGTCCGAAAACTGAATCCGAAAAAATTTCGGGCGTTTTGCAGTTGTTAGGGCTTGCGGTTGGCGTTGCCATTTTGTCGAATCTGACGAAAGCGTTTCAGGAATACCTGACGCGCCTGGTCGTTCAGAAATTCGGCACTGACATTTTCAACGACGGGCTGAAACAAACGTTACGGCTCTCATATCAGGAGTTTGGCGACCAGAGTAGCGGGGCAACGCTCTCGATTTTGCAGAAAGTGCGTACCGACACCGAGAAGTTTATCAACTCGTTTGTCAACGTCCTTTTTTCCTCGGTTGTTGGTATTGGATTTCTGGTCTGGTACGCGGTAACGAAGCACTGGGCGCTGGTTCCCTTATTTCTGATTGGTGTCTTGGTACTCGGTAGCCTGACGGGCTTGCTGAGCAAACAGATTAAAACAACGCAACGGTCGATTAACCGCGAAACGGCCCTGTTGTCGGGTGTCATTACGGAATCGTTGCGAAACATTGAACTGATCAAAAGTCTCGGCTTAACCTTTTCCGAAATTCGCCGACTGAAAGCGCAAACCAACCGGATTTTCGAGCTGGAAATGTTCAAGGTCAGACGAGTACGTCTCTTGTCGTTCTGGCAAAGCACAACGCTCAACATCCTGAAGCAATCCGTTTTGTTTACGCTGTTGTGGCTTATCTTTCGGAATGTGCTCAGCACGGGCGAGTTGATTTCCATGCAGTTTATCTCCGTCTCCATTTTTAATCCGTTGCAGGACCTGGGCACGATTATCCTGGCCTACCGCGAAGCCGAAGCCGGACTGAATAGCTTTGATCAGTTGATGCAGAAACCAATTGAGCGGAATCCGGAGTCGCCTATTGAAGTTGGTCCAATCAATCGATTACGCTTCGCCAATGTTATTTTTCGGCACAAAAATGCTCAGCAAAACGCCATCGACGGTGTTTCGTTCGAGGCAACGCTCGGCGATACCATCGCTTTTGTGGGACCGTCGGGTTCGGGTAAATCGACGATGGTAAAGCTGCTGGTCGGACTCTACCGCCCGGTCGATGGCGAGATTTATTACAACAATATTTCGACCAAAGACCTTCGGTTCAATCCCATGCGCCGTCAGATTGGTTTTGTAACGCAGGATACGCATCTGTTTTCGGGTACGATCCGGGAGAATTTGTTATTTGTTAAACCCGACGCCAGCGAGGCCGAATTACTCGATGCGCTGGACAAAGCCGCCTGCGACCACTTGCTGGCCCGCTCCGAAAAAGGACTCGATACGCAGATTGGCGAAGGTGGACTAAAAATGTCGGGCGGTGAAAAACAGCGGCTGTCTATTGCCCGAGCCCTGGTCAGACATCCGCGTCTGCTTATATTCGACGAAGCGACATCAGCGCTGGATTCGTTGACCGAAGAAGAAATTACCGATACCGTGCGCAGCGTTTCGGCTATGAATGAACAAATTACTATTTTGATCGCGCATCGGCTCTCAACCATTCTGCACGCCAACACGATTTTTGTCCTGGAGAAAGGTAAAATTGTTGAAACCGGCAGCCACGACGCGCTCGTTGCCCAGAAGGGACTGTACTACGCGATGTGGCGACAGCAAATTGGCGAACGAAAAACGGGAAGCGTCAATGCATAGTATAAACCGGCGCACAAGGCAAGTCAACTACTTTTTATCGGGACAGCACTTCTCGAACGGCTTCCGAACAACCGTATCGATTCTGCTACCGTCCCTGATTCTGGCTCAGTTCGACCAACTGACAACCGGCATGGCTATGTCGATGGGAGCCTTGAGCGTCAGCCTGAGCGATGCCCCCGGACCGATTCAGCATCGACGCAATGCAATGGCCGCGACGGTGGTGCTGGGCGTCATCGTGGCCATTGTGACCGGGTTTGCCCGCATGAACGACTACACGCTGGGGGTTGAAATTCTCTTTTTCGGATTCTTGTTTTCCATGCTTGCCGTTTATGGCGTTCGTGCAACATCGGTTGGTACGGCGGCTATTCTAATTATGATTCTCACGCTCGACCGGCCACTCGACCCCGTTGGAATTCTGCGAGAAGCGGGCCTGATACTGGTCGGCGGTGTCTGGTACACCCTGATTAGTCTGGTTTCCGTACAGCTTCGCCCCTATCGGTTGGCCAGACAGTCCCTTGGGTTGTGTATTCATGAAATAGCCAAGTTCATGAGTATCAAGGCTGATTTTTATGATACCCACACCGAATTAGACACAGATTACCGCCGGTTGCTGGCTCAGCAGGTGACGGTTAGTGAGAAGCAGGACGAAGTTCGGGAGTTGCTGTTCAAAAACCGGCAGTTTGTGGCCGAATCGACCAATACCAGCCGCCTGCTGGTGCTGACGTTTGTGGATACGGTCGATCTGTTCGAGCAGATTGTAACCATGTATTACGACTACGCAGCCATCCGCGAACGGTTCGGCAAAACAAGGGTTCTGAACACCATCTCGCGGCTTATTCACCGACAGGCCACCGAACTGGATTATATCGGACTAAGGGTTCAGTCGGTTGCCTCTTCCCGCAAACCCATTGACTTCACGCACCCGCTCAACAAACTAAAAAGCGAGATCGACGCACTTGGCGACCGGGAAGGGAGTACGCTCGTCCTCAAAAAGATTTTGGTTGGTTTGCGAAACATCAGCCAACGGTTGGCTATCATGCAAAAGCATATTGTCTCGCCAGACACGAACCCTACTTCGCTCGACGATCTGGAATATGGTCGTTTCGTGTCGCATCAGGCGATTGACGTAAAATCCTTACGGGACAACCTTACCCTCAACTCGTCGGTATTTCGGCATTCGGTACGGGTAGCGCTGGCGATGCTGCTTGGCTTCATCGTTACGCAATTGATTGATTACGGTCACCATAGTTACTGGGTGCTGTTAACAATCTCCGTCATTCTCAAACCAGCGTTCAGCCTGACCAAGCAGCGTAACATTGAACGTATTATTGGCACGTTTGCCGGAGGAGTGATTGGTCTGGCGATTCTGAAATTTATTCCCAACACCACCACGCATTTTGTTCTGATGGTGCTGTTTATGCTCGGCACCTACAGTGCCCAACGGGTCAACTACATTATTATGGTCATCTGCCTGACGCCTTACATACTGATCCTGTTCAATTTTTTGGGCATCAGTTATTACGGCGCAGCGGAAGAGCGCTTACTGGACACCATACTTGGTGGAGCGATTGCGTTTGCCGCCAGCTATCTAGTCTTTCCACGTTGGGAGTCGGAACAGCTGACCAAACCCCTGCACGATATGCTGAACGCCAATGTTCGGTATACGCAGCTTCTACTCAACATCTTATCGGGTGTACCAATTCGTGTCGTTGACTATAAATTGGCTCGTAAAGACGTGTACGTAACGTCGGCCAACATGGCGGCCGCTTTCGAACGGATGGTGTCAGAACCAAAGCACAAGCAACGTAACGAACGACTCATCTACAAATTTGTCGTGCTGAACCACATCCTATCCTCCAACATCGCGACAATCACGTCTACCTTACTTACCGATCAGGCCCAGTTGTATTCGTCATCCGTAATCCGAACGGTCAAACGGGCTCTTTTTGCCTTGACGGATGGACTCCGCCGACTAGACGGGGCACCAGAGACTACTTCGTCGGAACCAACCGCGTCGGGCCAGCCTTTAAGCGATCCGTCGGTTGTTGCCGCCGATGATCCATCCCTGACCGAACAACTGAATTTTATCCAGCAGATCAGCAGTGATATCAGTAAGCTAGTCGATCAACTAAAAAAGTAATGAACTGCGTTTACACCAACGCAATTCCGTCGTTCTGAATAACAATTTTCCGCTCTTTGTACAGCGTTCCAATTGCCTTCTTGAACGTTTTCTTGCTCATTTCCAGCGTTTGGTAGATGAGCTGAGGGTCGCTCTTATCGTTCAAAGGCAGAAAGCCGTTATTAGCGTTCAGTGCATCCAAAATCTGTTGCGCGCTGGGTTCAACGTTCTGAAAACCTTCCTGCTGTAGGCTGACATCAATCAGCTTATCGTCGCGAATGTGTTTGATAAACCCTGGCATCCGATCGCCGGGTTGTACGGGTCGAAAAATTCCCGTATGATACAGCAAGCCCTGAAAGCGATCATTGATAATGACATTAAAACCAAGATCGGTACTTTCATACACCAGTAAATCAACGTCATCGCCTTTGCACAAATCAGACACATCATCGTCAAGAAACCGGCTTACCTTGCTGGAAGCCACCAACCGACCGGTATCCTTATCGAGATACATGTAAACGACGTACCACTTACCGACAACCATCGGACGGCTTTGCTCCCGAAAAGGGACCAGCAAATCTTTTTCTAATCCCCAGTCCAGAAAAGCACCGACGTTGGTAACCGACACAACGGGCAACGGAGCAAACTCGTCGCGCATGATGTGCGGTGTTAGCGTCGTGGCAATAGGCCGGTCTTCGGAGTCGGTGTAGATGAAAACCTCGATTTCATCCCCGACCGCCAATGACGCCGGAACGTATTTATTCGGCAGTAACACATCGTCCGGGCTATTGTAGGAATCCGATTCACCCAGGAAAAACCCAACGCTGGTAGCACGCAAAGCCGTAAGCTTGTTCATGCGGCCGATTTCAATCATAACTTAAGTTTGCAAATGTTTCTGGCAAAAGTAACGACAAATCACGGCGCTCCGACTATACTCGCGACAAACGCCCGTCGCCAAATATGGGTTGCCGACTTCATGTCTAGTAAAACAATAGAGAACGCCAACGGTTCGTTTGGTTAGTAAACGTGTACGTTCCTGGTAGCCGCTGAACAGTCAATTTCGAAAAATTGGCTGATAGTTTTCCAGTATATTTTTCAAAAATAAATCCGTTAACTTTTCGCCGAAATAGTTAACGAATCTGCCATGCCTTTTTTAGTACTTGACCTCGAAATGACCGGGCCTGAACCGGACTACAACGAAATTATTCAGATTGGTGCCGTTCTTTTCGACGACGGCTGGAATGAGAAAGGACGCTACCTGACCAACGTTTACCCTGAAAATGAAGAAGCCTTTTCGTCGGCTTCCGAGAAAATTCATAACCTCTCGCTCGCGGATTTGCAGGATGCTCCAATGATCTACGATGTACTACCCGAGATGGAAGAATGGATCTGTCAGCAACTCAACATACGCGTTCCCAAAGGTCAATTGGATCGGACGCCATTCTTGCGCGACGTGATTATCTGCGGGCAAAGCGTTATCAATGACATTAACTTTCTGAAAGAAGCATACCGATACGAAAAGCTAAAATGGCCCTACTCGCGCGTGCTGATCGATTTACACACGCTGGCTTATTTTACCTTCCGGATTCTGAAAACGAACGGTCGTAAAGTGCCGGATCGGTTGAGTCTGACAGCCATTGCCAATTATTTTGGCTTTGCCCGCGAAGATGGTTTTCATAATGCGCTGGAAGATTCCGTATTGACCGCTCAATGTTTAAAGGAAGTATTTAAACTAGGCGAAGGGTTTACCGTAACCGGCGGCTAGCTTAATTTAACGAATTGAACGGCTACGCAAGTAGCGCCAGCTACCAATTCCGACCAGAAACACCAGCAGCCCAACACCACCCCAAAGCCAGTAGTTAACGCGTGACAAGGGTTCGGTATCGCCGACAATAATTAATCCTGCCCAATAGTTGGGCAGTTGATTCATTCCCTCAGCCTGAGCGAGCCACTCCTGTTTCGCTCGTTGCAGAGCAACATCCTTGGGCCAACCCTCGTCAAGCTGTTTGTGGAAGAGGCTGGTTAACTGATAGGTAGCCTGATTTTGTACGCTCCACAGCGTGGTCAGCACACTGGGTACACCCAACGCCGAAAAGCCGCGTGCCAGACTGAACACGCCTTCGCCCTGCTGGTTAGCCCCAATACCCGTTTTACAGGCGGCCAGTACAACCAGCTGCGCGTTGGGCAATGCGCCGTCGCCCAGATCAGAAAGGCGCAGAGTCGAGTCGGCGAAATAAAGTGTCGGTTCCTGATCGGTGCTGTCGGCATTGGCGTGGGTGAACAGAAGAACGACCGGATAGCGCTGCACTTCCTGCTGAAAAGCGTGCCGGGTAGCGGCTTTGTAAGTCAGCAGCGTGGGTGAGCGGAACCGTTCGGCAATCGACTTTATGGCTACATCGGAGCCAGCCAATGCGACCTGCTTTAGTTTGGGAGCAAAGTCCACCGGTGCCACTCCCAGAAAATCAGCCGTTCCAAAACTCGGTGCAGTTGATTGCTTATGGCTGTTCTTAAGCAATAAACTAGCTGAATAAGCGTAGCTGAACGCATAATCGGTGACGGCATAATCCGGCTGATTAGCCGAGCGACTCAGCGCATCAAACGGTACAAAGAAACCATCCGGCAAAATCACGACGCGGCCTTTCGGCAACGATAAAGGACTTAACAACTGGCGATAAAGGCTATTACTGAGTGCGAGAAACCGGTCAACCGTAGCGCGCTTATTCATTGCATCCGGACTCGCCAGCAACTGCGCAAACTGGCCTACCGCTCGGTTGTAGTCCTGAATTGATTGTTTACGCAGGATAGCCGTATCGGCAGTTACGCCCATCAGGTACAAAGCACTGTCGCCTATAAAATACGTAATGAGTGAACTCTGCGTTTTTTTCAGGTATTGGCGCAGTGTTGGCAAAGAGGTGATCGCATTGTCGTATTTGTACTGATAGTAGGCCGGATTCGACGTTTCAAGTTGTTTCAGAAACGACTCCAGGCTGTCCTGCTTAGCCAGCAGCGTTGTTCGGGCTTGTAAATAACCGTTGTCGTCAGCTGGTAGACCGGCAAGTTTGAGCTGCTGATTGACTACGGCCTGCCGCAATTGCTGCTCTTTGGCAATCAACTGGGGAGCCAGTTTCTGACGAGCACCCAACTCGTTGAGCTTATCGGCTAACAGCACAGCCCGACTTTTTTCCAGAAAACGGAAGGCTTCATCCGGGTTGTTGAGTCGGAGGCAGGTTTCAATCGCCCGTTCGTACAAGCCCCGCGTCTTATGACGCCAGTACAACTTCGACTGCTGACCGGTGTGCTCCCAGCGCATGAAATCAATCATCTGATCGGCCACCTTGTAGGTATCAAGCGCATGCTGCAACCGCTGCCGATTTGCGGTAGCCTTCGCGTAATCGAGCCAGGTGTCGGCCTTGTCCTGAATGAGCGTAAGGATAAATTCTTTCTGGGAGGCCGCCCTGACCAGTTGCGCATCCGGCAAGGCCGACACCTGACGTTTGCTAAACCGTAGGGGTATGGCATTCAACCCTGACTGATAGTAGGTTAGCGCTACTTCATATTGTTTCTTCTGCCAGTATACAGCGCCTATGTTGTCGAGAATACGAAGCCTTACATACGGGTCAGAAGCTACTCGCAACGCTTCCTGATAATACCGCAGGGCGCCGACCCAATCGCTCTGGCTGTAGAGAAAATAGCCCGTATCAATGCAACTGTTCGCGATACCGTCCTGATCCTTATTTTTCCTGTTAACGTCTACCGCCCTTTTGTAATCCGCAAAGGCTGCCTGAGGGTGGTTATTCCGGTTTTCCCAGTTCGCTTTGTGAGTTAGCAACAACGCCAGATAATAGTCTGATTCCGGAATAGTCCGCGTTTGCCTGACCGCCTGGTCTATTTCCATAGCGGCTTTTCGATCATCGCCCAAAGCGACCAGCGCTTTTATTTTTTCGCACCAATTTTCGAGATAGGCCACATCATCGCCCGCTTTTCGGGCTTCGTACATTCCCTGCTCGGCATAATTCAGCGCTTTCTGGTATTCCCCGACGGAATAATGAACGTACGCCAGGGTATTGCTGGCAAATGACGCCCAGCTACTGGGCTGATCACCGTTCAACTTTACCGCCTGCTCCGACGCTTTTCGGGCATCCTCGAAGTTATTTACCGTTTTCCAGTAAAAGCCTAAACGATAATAAGCCTTAATCTGATCGCTGCGGCTCAACGAA
Organism: Spirosoma liriopis; assembly: GCF_023196085.1. Taxonomy (NCBI): domain Bacteria; kingdom Pseudomonadati; phylum Bacteroidota; class Cytophagia; order Cytophagales; family Cytophagaceae; genus Spirosoma; species Spirosoma liriopis. Next base: position 1,708,617 of record NZ_JALPRF010000002.1, on the reverse strand, counting down.
GGATTCTTTCGCTTGTACAGGCTAACCACTTCGTTCAGATCACCGATGGCCGGCTGAATGTCATTCGTTCGGAAATACGCTTTTGCGCGGTCGAGCAGAACAGTTACGTAAGCCGAATCCCGGACGTAATGGCATTGCTTCCAGGTTGTTACGATCACCGAAAGCCGGGGTACTTGCTCAGCATACGAATAGGATCGTGCAGAATCCAGTAACGCCAAAAGCTCAGCACGACTGACGCACTGAGCCTGAGCATTATTGACGCAAAACAGCACTAAAAAAATAACCGTCTTACACGTTGATATAGCAACTCTTCTCCCGAATAGCGTACGCCAGATCAGCCTCTTTCGCCGTGAATCCATCCAGCTTTTCCAGTAATTCTTCCTTTGTAACAGAATAGCTTGTTCCTGCCAGTAGCGCATTAACCATTTTAGCTACCACAATCGGCGTTGCGAACGATGATCCCTGATAGCTCCCTAAAAAACCCGGTATGCTAAACCGGCCTGGGGTTTCTTTCGAGTCCGCATCGGCCAATACGCCTGTATCGACAAAATCAGGCGAGTAATTTTCAAACGCAATATATTTTGGTTTCCTGATTCCAGCCGAAGGGTCAGCCGGCTGATGCCTGACGGTTGTTATGGTGAATAGTTTATCCTGTTTGTCACTGTAGCAGGCTGGGTAAATTCTAGGCGTGGTAATATGACCATCCGGATGGTCGTACTGGTTTTTGTTTCCGGCCGCAGCCACAACGATAACTCCAGCGTCCGTCAGCGATTTAACGGCCTTCCACAAAAGTGGAAAATCAGTTTCATTACCAGCTACGGCTTCGCTTGCCCCCGTAAACGACCAACTGGCATTGATGATCGTAGCACCTTGACAACGCGCGTATTCTAGTCCGCAAAGCGCATCGTACAGCGTCAGACTACCGTTTGTGTTCGATATTTTGACAGGAATGATTCCGGCGTCGGGCGCGTAGTGTTTGATGATTGTACTAATCTTTGTTCCGTGCAACCCCTTATGATCGTCAACCGGAAAGGGACTGTCGTGAACGAAATCCCAACCTACAAACTGGCTGTTGCTGCAATCCGTTGGTGCATCTGCTGGCAATGGATTTGTGAAGAGAATACCAGAGTCCAAGACAGCTACGTTCAGCCTTTTGCGCACGGCATCGCGCTCGTAGGTAGCGACTTTCCTTATATCTCTTATTTCTGCCAGTGAGGGCGTAGTATTTTCGTTTCTAGCTCTGACCAGCAAATTCACGCCATAGGTATTTACCTGTCCTGAGTGATCCTTGCCGCCGGGATTTGACCCGCCGGGATGAATAACGCCAATGCCGTTGGGCGACGTACTACTTTCGTAAATAATAGTCTCTTGTCCTTCCAGATTATCCAGAGACGACTCCAAGGCTTCCAACAGCACATAGCGCTTCCCATCCGGGCAGCATTTCCGGGACTTAATAACCTTAACCTTTTTCCGTTCTGATTGCTGTCCTATTCCTCCTTTGGGAGCCTGTAACCAAAGTTCACGGCCTTCGGTGAACTGGTCGATGTCGCGCCCTATGCCTGCTATAATAAATTGAGTAGGATTGATAAGCCGTCCACGCTGATCGACGCGAACCCTGTTAGGAAAAATCCTTGCCGACCGATCTTTTGTTCGTCTGTCTATCTCTAGGAGTTTGCGATTCGATAATTGGTTAGGAACAATCTCATAGGGCGTTCTCAGAGGGGGTATTTTTCGCGTCGGAAGCATAGAGAAATAAGGATAGATATAAATAGCGGAACAAACCGATTTGACTCGTGCTAACCAGATTCCGCGAAGCCATTCTTCCTCACAACGTTTTCAGCAACTCCTGGGCCTCCCGTTTTCCTTCTAAATTCCTGCTAATCAACTCACGAAGCAATTTTTCGGCCTGGCTTTTATCCATCGGTCGTCCGCGCTTCAGCAGCGTCAGACTTTTGTAGAATAAGCCTGGGTTGGCGTACAGATCGGTTCGCTGGCTAAGGCGGTCAAACTGGTCGATGGCTTTGTCGTAATTTCCCTGCCGGAGGGAAACAATACCCGCATATTTTAAGGCTGTGTCGTTGTCGGGATGCTGCGCCAGGATACCCCCAAAGACGGTAGCGGCTTCCCCCAAATTACCTTTGTTGAACAAATCAACGCCTATTTTCAGGCTGTCCGAGCGCGCATCCATCGTAGTTGGCAGTTGACTAAACTGGGCAGTGATGTACGCGTCAACCTGTTGGCTGGCTACCGCTGCTGGCTCTGTTGACAGGCTAAAAAAATACCAGCTCAGACCAAGCAGGAAGACAATACAGGCAGCCGCTGCATACAGTATCCACGTACTGGTGGTTCGCTGGCCGATACGGGCGTTTTTATTACGTAAAGCATCGAATTCGCGAAGACGTTGCTCACGGGCCTGCGCCTGTGCCACTCGCTTCGACATGACGTAAAAAGCCAACGCGTCCGCCAGAGCAGGGTCCGTTCGAAGGGTTGCTTCGAATTGCGCCCGGTCTTCAGCTGAAAGCTGACCGTTTACGTAATTCTCTATTGTCTCAAGGTCTGTATTCATAAGATGTCGCGAAAACGTTCACGGAGTTTGTCTAAGCAACGCAATCGACTGGTTTTAGCAACAGCGGCTGAGTTGTAACCGAGTGCCTGAGCGATTTCATCGTCCGAATATCCTTCGCCCCACGACAGGATCATGGCCCGGCATTTGTCACCCAGGTCCTGCAAATGGCGGTAAAGCCGATCTACATCACTCTGAGCAATGAGGTGCTGGATAGCCGACCGGGCTGCGTCGGGCAGTTGCAGGAGCGAGTCATCAAGTGAAAGCGCATCATGGACACTACTCCGATTAGTCGTCTTTTTTCGGATTGCGTCAACACATTTGTTCGTGAATATTTGATATAGATACGTTTTGAGTTCAGAACGTCCTTCAAATCGGTCACTGGCGACGTGTTCGATAACCGTCAGCACAGTGTCGGAATAGGCACTGGCACATTCGTCTTCGCCTAAACGATGCTTGCGGGTACCATCAGCAATCAGGTAAGCGTATTTTTCGTACAACTTATTTTCGTACAGCCGACGCTGCGTTCCGCCCGCCCGAATACCGGTCATCAAGTCAGCGTCAGGGAGTTGTCGAGAAAAAAGAGGCATAAAGCAGGAAGTAGAACCTGCCGGTAAGGTACTAAAAAATGCAACGAAATGAATGCGTCTACCCGGCTCAACGCACCTTACATGCGTTGCTGGATGACCGAATTTTGTTTTTTACAAGCGTAATCCCCGGAACAGGTCTACCCGACTCAACGGTTTAACCTGGCCGGGCAACATCGCTTCGGCGGTCAGGTCTTCGATGGTCCAGCGAACCAGTCGAAGCGTTGGAAAGCCCACAGCAGCTGTCATTCGGCGCACTTGCCGGTTTTTCCCTTCGTGCAACGTGATAGACAGCCAGGACGTAGGAATAGCCGCCCGGTACCGAATGGGCGGATTTCGGTCCGGCAAGTGCGGATCTGCGAGCGGACGCGCTGTAGCGGGGAGCGTAGAATACGGTTTACCATCAACCGAAATCGTAACGCCGTCTGCTAATTGGCGGCAGGCATCCTCGGTTAGAGCGCCCTCAACCTGTACGTAATAGGTTCGGTTGTGCCGAAATTTAGGATTTAACAGACGGTGATTCAGTTGTTTGTCATTCGTCAGGAGCAGCAAGCCTTCACTGTCGGCATCGAGTCGCCCAACCGGATACACGTCGTTCGGAAAATTGTAGTCCAGATCAGCCAGGGTAGGTTTGTCACCTTCCCGGCTAAACTGCGAAAGCATCAGGTATGGTTTGTAGATAAGAAAGTACTCGGAACCGGAATTCATAAATAAACGCTATTTCTGGCGCAAAAAGCAGCAACACAATTCTAATTCGATAAAACGTCCAGCGATAGCCATACCGGGCAGTGATCGGCGTGAACCGCATCCGGGAGCATCCGACAATCAACAAGTTGATCGCGTAGGTTATCTGTAACGGAAGCATAGTCGATGCGCCAGCCTTTGTTGCCACTTCGGGCACCCGCCCGGTAACTCCACCAGCTATACGCCACGTCGTCGGGGTGTTTGTACCGAAACGCGTCGGTCATGCCAGCCGCAAACCAGCGATCCATCCAGGCCCGCTCTTCGGGCAGAAAACCCGTTGTGTTTTTGTTCCGCACCGGATCGTGAATGTCGATGGCCGTGTGCGCAATGTTGTAGTCGCCGACGACAATTAGTTTGGGCCGAGTTTTTCGTAGTTCCTGCACATACTCGTTAAAATCACGGAGGAATTCCATTTTAACGCCTTGCCGTACCTCACCCGTTGTGCCAGACGGAAAATAACAGTTCAGCAGTGTCCAGTCGCCAAAGTCGGTACGGAGGATACGGCCTTCGCAGTCGTACACATCCAGACCGCACCCCATAATGACGTTGGTCGGTGCAATTTTTGAAAAGGTAGCCACGCCCGAATAGCCTTTCTTCTCGGCAGCGTGCCAGTGGTACTGATAGCCTAGCTGCTCGAATACCGATAAGTCTACAACATCAGCAGTGGCTTTTACTTCCTGAAAACAAAGTATATCAAACTGATTCTGAGAAAGCCAATCGGTCAATCCGTTGCGAATGGCCGCCCGAATACCGTTTATGTTATACGAAATGAGTTGCACTTAAAATTCGTTTTTTTCTGAACTACTGTTCTCTTTCGTCTCGTTAATGATTTCGTCTATCATTAGTACATCATTCAAATCTTTCGTTCGTCGAGCAAGCACCTTTGACTCACGCAAGTCATTTATGTGTAAGAAATAGATCACCTGTCCTCCCGGCATAATGAAGGGTTTTGCCCGCTTTCGGCATTCGTTATAGTTCAATCGAACATGCACTCGCGTCAGAATATCAATCTGATCTTCCAGTCGAATTACTTGCGGTTGGGTAAAATCGACCGATGCAAGAATGGCTAACTCATCGTCCGTAAAATCTAACTTACGTAGCACATTGATAAGTCTATCTCGATTTTCGTTGGTGGGTTCCATCCATACATCGGCATCTTCAGTGTATCGAATTCCACCATTCAGTATCAAGGCTAGACCACCAATAAGTATATAGTCTAACTGCCCGTGAGCAGCAGCAACCACAAACCGAACAAAGGTATCATCTTCTAAATCCATGCAGGTTTTTCAATAGAGATACGCTTCTCCCGCTTTTTAGGTTTCCCAAACAAACCATAGTGTCTACGTTTTAGTCGTTGAAACACAAGCCAGCGTTCTTCAGGCGTCATCAGTGCATTTTCATGTACCTGATCTTTGTGTGGTCCGTTCGGATCGGTATATAATGTAATTCGTTGCTTCTTTTCCATATTACTTGTGTTCTCATAGATTTCCCGGCACAAGCTCATCCTTCGTCGCCTGAATCCGTTTTTTGTCGTTGAAGAGCAGCACAAATACGACCAGGACAGCAGCGGCAATACCAGCCGGAACCAGCCAGACACCGAGCCAGTCTTTACTTCCGTCGGGGCGGGTGTACATGTCCAGTACGATACCCGAAATTTTAGAGCCGATCCCCATGCCGATACCGTAGGTGGCCAGCGAAATCAGCCCTTGCGCCGATGATTTGATTTTTTCACCGGCCTTGTTGTCGGTATAAATCTGACCCGTAACAAAGAAGAAGTCGTAGCATACACCGTGCAGCAAAATAGCAATGTACAGCATCCATTCGCTGGAGCCGCCATCACCGTAGCCGAAGCCGATAAATCGCACAATCCAGGCAACCAGACCGACAATCAGCATTTTCTTGACACCTAAGCGGGTGTAAGCCAATGGAATCAGTAACATGAAAATAACCTCGGATGCCTGACCGAGCGACATTTTGTTTTCTACGTTCTGCATTCCCCCGTCCGTCAGCGACGGATTGGCCATCGCGTAGTAAAACGACAAAGGAATACAAATCAGCACCGATGATAGGAAGAAGATGGCAAACGAACGATCCTTGAACAGTTTGAAAGCATCCAGACCGAGTATCTGCGAGAACGACGTAGAGGCTGTAGCCTTTGGCGGGGTATCCGGCAGGAAAAAAGCAAAGACCCCCAGCACAATCGCCGAATACATGGACAGCTGAAAGATGGTGACCTTGTCGCCGAAACCGTAATACCCAATGATGTTCGTTACAATAATCCAGGCAATTGTTCCCAGGACCCGAATACCCGGAAATTCCTTTTCGGGCGTAGTCATCTGCTGCATCGCGATGGACGTTGTCAGGGCCAAAGTAGGCGCAAACGTAATGCAGTACGCCAGAATCAGGTAAAAGAAATTGTCAGGATTGGTGTTTTGCGTGATAAAAAACAAGACCCCCGCCCCCAGCAGGTTGAGCACGCCAAGAACTTTCTGAGCCGCAAAGTACCGGTCGGCAATCATCCCGACGAAGAACGGCGCGATGATCATAGCCAGCGAAAAAGCCGCATAAGCGTTGCCCACCTGATCGCCGGTGGCATGTAGTTGCGTTAACAGGTATTTACTCATCTGACCGTACCAGGCTCCCCAAACAAAAAACTGGAGAAACATCATTACGGAAAGTTTGATACGGGTTATAGGTAACATTCGAGGAATTGTATTGCGGTTAGCGTTTGAATGAATGAAGGTAGCCAACCGTCATCAGCCCTGCAAGCCGATTACCCGTTAAAGTTGCCGATCATGCAATATGATGGCTATTTTTGGTGAACTATGCAGAAACTCGTGCCATATTCTGGCGTCAGATAAGTATATTTGACAACGTTTCTGACTAAATTTTTCATGAGAAAACAACTGATTAACATCATTGCCCTGGTGGCGATTCCGGCCTTAACCTTTGCCCAAACCGCCGGTGAAGTAATTGACAAGAATATTGCCGCCTTGGGGGGAACAGATAAAGTTGCTGCCATCAAAACGGCCCAGTACGATCAGAACATGAGCCTGATGGGCATGGAAATGAAAGGCAAAACTACCGTTGTTATCGGTCAGTCCGCCCGTACCGATATTACCGCGATGGGTCAGCAGATCACGACCGTCGTTGATGGCGACAAAGGCTGGACGATCAATCCAATGGCAGGTGGCGCGGGCGCGCAGGCGTTACCCGAAGAGCAGGTGAAAATGCAAAAAGGCAACGCGTATGTGATTGGCACCGAACTGGCGACAACCAAGGACAAGAAATATCCGGTTGAACTGGTGGGTAAAGAAAAGCTGAACGACAAAGATGTGTTTAACCTGAAAGTAACCCGGCCCGAAGGCGTGGTCAACTACTACGTCGATGCCAATACGTTTCAACTGGCGGGCGCAAAAACAACCATCAACGTACAGGGACAGTCGGGTGAAGTGAAAACCCAGTATAGCAATTACAAAACAATTGATGGCCTCACGCTTCCTTCGACGGTAGAACTTAATAGCCCAGCGATGCCAGGATCGATTACACTTACGCTATCGAACGTGGTTTTCAACCCTAAAGTAGATTCGTCTATTTTCGCGATGCCTAAATAAGCAATCCGTTTACAGCAACAAAAAAAGGCGCAGCTAGCTGCGCCTTTTTTTGTTGCCCAATATTTAATTGCAAATAGTAATTTATTCAATAGTAAATACCGATATTTAACGCTTATACAACCTATTATCAATGAATCACTACTTCCCATTTAAGATTGCGAGTTATGCCGTACTGCTAAGTCTCGGTGTATTTACCGCACAGGCGCAGTCAAGCGAAAGCCAGAGTCTCACTGGTTTCGTTCCGGCTCGGCAGGCCGCACAAGTAAAGCTCGAATCCGAGTTCAAGACAAAACAATCATCAGCCGCTTTTAAACAGCATCTTCAGAAACTAAGCAGTGTACCGCATATTACGGGCTCAAAAGAAAACGAGCAGGTACGCGACTACATTGCCGAAACCATGCGCAAAGCAGGTTGGCAGGTTGACATCTATCCGCATGATGTACTGCTCCCTAAAGGTCCCGGTGAAATTGCCGTCGAATTAGTCGAGCCTGTTCGTCAGCCGCTTAATATCCGGGAGTTTCTGTTCAAAGAAGACAAATACAGCAGTGATCCCCGCCTGACGCCCGGCTATAATGCCTGGTCGGGTTCGGGCGATGTGACCGCCGAAGTTGTTTATGCCAATTACGGGCGTAAAGAAGATTTCGAGCAGTTGAAAGCCATGGGTATTTCGGTCAAGGATAAGATCGTGCTGGCCCGCTATGGCGGCAACTTCCGGGGTTATAAAGCGCAGTGGGCGCAGGCAGCCGGTGCCCTTGGCGTTATCATTTTTACCGACCCCGCCGATTCGGGCTACATGCGTGGCCTGACGTTTCCCGAAGGTCCGTATTACAGCGAAAGCGTTATTCAGCGCGGTTCGTTGCTGACAACACCTTATACGGGCGATCCGCTCACACCGGGCGAAGCAGCGCTACCGATGGACGCCAAAAACACGCCCAAGCGACTCGATCAGAATGCCGTAGGGTTGCACAAAATTCCGGTTACTCCGCTCCCTTACGGATCGGCTACGGACATTTTAAAACGCATGACTGGCTCCAGAGCTGTTCCGGCTGGTTGGCAGGGTGGCTTGCCGTATACCTACCGGCTTGAAGGCGGAAAAGACCTGAAAGTTCGGTTGATGGTCAAACAGGAGAAAACTATTCAGCGCATTTATCAGGTGGTCGGCACGCTGACCGGTGCTGACTTTCCCGACGAATGGATTATTGCTGGTTGCCATTACGATGCCTGGTCGTACGGTGCCACCGATCCTAATTCGGGAACGGCTATGCTGCTGAGCATGACCGAAACGCTGGGAAAATTGGCCAAAGCGGGTCAACGGCCTCGACGCACCATTAAAGTCTGCCATTGGGATGCCGAAGAACCGGGGGTTATTGGCTCGGCGGAATGGAGTGAGCAGTTTCGCGACGAGCTAACGCAAAAAGCCGTTGCCTACATGAATTACGATGCCGCCGTTTCGGGACGGACGTTCGGAGCCAGCGCTTCACCATCCATGAAAAAGCTGATCATCGAAGCAACGCAATCGGTGCAGTACCCGGATTCGAACCAGACGGTCTATCAGCACTGGATGGGCCATAAAGCAGCGGGGAATCCCACGCGCGTAACGGGTTCATCAGCCCCCGCTACCCTGGCCGGCGAACCGACCATCGGTAACCTCGGCGGTGGTTCCGATCATATTGCGCCTTATATGCACATCGGCATTCCGTCGCTTAGTGCCGGTATGGAAGGGCCAACGCTGTATCACTCGCAGTACGACGATCTGTTTTTCTACGATAAGTTTGCCGATCCGACGTATAAAATGGGGCCGATGATGGAGCAGGTTGTTGGCACAATGACCATGCGACTTGCCAACGCTGACCTCGTACCTTACGACGTTGCCCGCTACCCAACGGATCTGGCTATTCATCTGAAAGCTGCCGAAAAAGCCATTCAGGCTTACGCACCCAGCTATTCCATTGCCCCCGTCCTGAACGTAGTCGCCGATTTAAAAAAGAACGCTGACGCCTGCGAAGCGGCCCGCCAGAATTACCTCAAATCAGGCCGTACAGATAAGTTGGTCGAACTGAATCGGGAATTACGACTGCTGGAACGTTCGTTTATCGATCCCAAAGGAAATGCGTTCGGAGCCTGGTACCGGTCGCTTTATGCGTCGTCGGACCCGAACAGCGGCTATGCGTCGTGGATGCTGCCGGGCTTCCTGTACGAAGCCTCGCTGAAATCGACTGCCAACCTACCCGATCTGGAGAGTCGTTACAAAAAAGCCATCCAAACCCTTAGTGATAAACTACTGGCTTTATCGCAAGGGATGGGGAACCCGGCAGCCGTCGGTGGAGGCAAATAAAAGTCGGAAGGCCATTGTCCACCTCTTGCAACTAGCGCCCTGGACAATGGCCTTATTTATTCTTCGGTTGCAATTGCATGGAGAAGTGCTCACTAATACCCGTTTACATAGGTATGGACCTATTAAATTTGCGACATATTAGCACAAAAACACTACGCTGACGGTCCACACGTTATTGGTTGCCATCAGATAAGGTACCCCACTGAATGAAGCTAGATTACATTGATGCCCTGCGGGGTATGGCGATTTTAAGTGTTATCTGGTTTCATTGCCACTTAGAACACTTCAGCAACACAACGTTTTATTCGTTGATGGATACACTGGGATCGCCAGCAGCTATAGGTGTTCAGCTCTTTTACGCACTTAGTGCCTTCACGCTTTTTCTTTCTCAGGACAGACGGAAGGGAGCCGATATTCAGAAAACAGACTTTTTTTACCGGCGTTTTTTTCGAATTGCGCCCATGTATTACGTTGCCATCCCCTATTACCTGTGGCAGATGGCCTACTTTTACAGCCAGCCGCTTTCGTCGGTCATTCGTTACAATGTCTACGGGATTATGGCGAATATGCTGCTCCTGCATGGGTTGAGCCCGGTCTGGATCAATAGCATTATTCCGGGTGGCTGGTCGGTTGGGATCGAAGTATTGTTTTACGCGATGGTTCCGTTTTTATTTACCCGAATCACAAATCTGAATCGGGCCATTTTGTTTACGGTACTAACCTTATTGGTCGGTTTTGTCCTCACGTCTGTTTTGTTGCACGTACCGGCTATTCAAAACAGTCAGCTTCTGGTCGAGTACTTGTTTTATTATTTGCCCTATCAGCTACCCGTCTTCGGCTGTGGTATTGTCGCTTATTACGTAGTCATCAGGAAGGAACGGCGCGTTCGTCCGTGGGTAACTGGTTTAGCGGTGAGCGTAGTCGCGTTTCTTATTCTTAGCAAAACCATCGGTCAAACTGTTCTGCGCAATCTTCCGCATACCCTTCATCTGTTCGGCAGTATTGGTTTTGCCGTACTGATCATTGTTCTGGCAAAGTGGCCAAGCCGATTGTTGGTCAATCGGGTTACGCGTTACATCGGCAAAGTAAGTTACAGCGCATATCTGACCCATTTTGGTATCTTATACTGGCTAAATAAAGTTCTTCCCAAAGCATTGATTCCGGTAACCAGCACCCTGACGAACGTGATCAACTTTCATCTCAAATTTGTGCTGATCCTCGTGCCAACCGTTTTGTTTTCATCCATTACGTATCATTTGATCGAAGAACCGGCTCAGCAAGTTGGCAAGCAGTTTTTGCGCCGGCGTAAGGACCGTGCACTCCCCGCAGCAGTGGAAATTAATCAGTAAAAACAAATGCCACACTCGAGAGGGTGTGGCATTTGTTTTTACTAGGCCGCTTTAATTGGTGGTTTAGCGTGTTCGGGTTTCAGCACGACCACATCTCGCACAATGCCACCCGCGTTTATTTTTTCGACCATCTTGTCGAGCAAGGGTGTTGCCCAATCAGGGATATATTTATCGGTAGTTTGAATCAGCACCTTTGGGAAGTCGTACAAACCACGGCCTAGACCGAACTGCACGGCGGCCCGCTTCATGGCATCACTGATACCTCCTTTTACGGGTTCGACGCTCGTCCGGCTAGCCCCATCCGTTTTGCGGACGATTTCGCCACCGGGCATAACGGCGGTGATGGTACACAGAAATCCCCCGTCGATCTCCTTTATCTCGTTTTGCCAGCCCGCCCAGCCAAACTGCTCATCAAAGCGCTGCATGACGCACCGGTTGGTAATGTAGGGAACGACCACAATCTTCTGGCCGTCTTTGGTTTGGCTTTGCACCCGCCATTCAACCTCCTGGGGAGTAAGCGGGGCTGTTATTACGTTTAAATCCATTGGTAATTGTTGTTAAAATTTATTCGACCAGTTTCAGCAATTCGTTTAGCTTCAACAGCGCTTCGATAGGCGTCAACCGGTTTACGTCAATCGTACGTAACTTTTCTTTGATGGCTTCCGATTTCGGGTCGCCCGATTCAATAATTCGCAACGCCAGTTCCGGCGTCGCATCTCTCGGAGCAGCCTCGCGAATCTTCTCCCGATTCTCTTCCCGGCCATGCGACGCTTCGAGCTGCTTCAGGATTTCGGTCGCACGACTCACGATCTGAGCGGGCATTCCGGCCATTTGCGCCACGTGGATACCAAAACTGTGCTCCGAACCCCCTTCTTTAAGTTTGCGCAGAAAAATCACTTTGTTGCCCATCTCCTTGACCGACACGTTGTAATTTTTGATACGCGGGTTATCCGTCGCCAGATCGTTCAGCTCGTGATAGTGCGTAGCGAACAAGGTTTTCGGACGGCAATCCGTTTTGTTGTGCAGGTATTCGGCAATCGACCAGGCGATCGAAACACCATCGTAAGTACTCGTTCCCCGGCCAATTTCATCCATCAGCACCAGACTCCGCTCACTCAGGTTGTTCAGGATGCTAGCCGTCTCGGTCATCTCCACCATAAACGTACTTTCGCCCCGTGAGAGGTTATCGGAAGCCCCGACGCGCGTGAAAATCTTGTCAACGATCCCGATCTCGGCCAGCGACGCAGGCACAAAGCTTCCCGACTGCGCCATAAGGACAATCAGTGCTGTTTGCCGAAGTAAAGCCGATTTACCAGCCATGTTCGGCCCGGTAATGATGATGATCTGCTGCGTTTCGTCATCCAGAAAAATATCGTTCGGAATGTAGTGTTCGCCGGGCGGCAGTTGCTGTTCAATAACCGGATGACGACCGTCTTTAATGTCCAGCACTTTCGTGTCCAGAATCTGGGGCCGCACGTATTTGTTTTTCACCGCAACCCGCGCAAACGACGCCAGCACGTCCAGCACGGACAAAACGCGCGCATCCTGCTGAATCGCTCCCACATATTCACCAGCCGCCAGAATCATCTCGTTGAACATCCGGGATTCGATCTGGAATATCTGCTCTTCAGCGTTCAGAATCTTGTCTTCGTACTCCTTTAGTTCAGGTGTAATGTACCGCTCGGCATTGACCAGCGTTTGCTTGCGAATCCAATCCTCCGGAACGCGGCTCTTGTGGGCGTGCGTCACTTCCAGATAGTAGCCGAATACTTTGTTGTAAGCCACTTTCAGCGAACTGATGCCCGTTCGTTGTACTTCGCGTTCCTGAAGCTGCAACAGGTAATCCTTGCCCGAATACGCAATCGCCGTTAGCTCATCAAGCTCTGCGTTGATACCGGGTTTGATCATCCCGCCCTGGTTCGAAAGCGTTGGCGGATCTTCCCGCAATTCTGCTTCAATTCGGTCGAGCAGAAAAGAAACCGGGTTGAGTTGATCCGCGTATTTTTTCAGCGATGACGACTCCGTCTGATTCAACGCCGTTATCAGCAGTTCTTTGATGGGCAACACGTGCTGCAACGACCGTTTAAGCTGCAACAACTCGCGCGGATTGATCCGCCGAACTGCCACTTTCGAGACGAGCCGCTCAAGGTCACCAATCTGACGCAGGTGTCCGACCAACGTTTCTGACAGATCAATATCGTTGGTAAGCAATTCAACCATGCTCAGCCGCTCTTCGATGAGGGCTTTTTCTTTAAGCGGCAAACTGAGCCATTTACGAAGCAACCGCGCGCCCATCGGCGTAACGGTCTGGTCCAGGATCTGAATCAGCGGAACGCCCCCCTCCTGCTGAGCCACCGTTAATTCGAGGTTACGAATCGTGAAGCGGTCGAGCCACACGTAGCGGTCCTCTTCCAGCCGCGTGACGCGCGTGATGTGCTGAAGATCTTTATGTTCTGTTTCGTTCAGATAATGCAGGATCACCCCGGCAGCAATGATACCATCGGGCAACCCTTCAATACCGAAGCCTTTGAGCGAACTGGTCTGAAAATGCTGCTTTAAGAAATTGTAACCAAAATCGTAGGTGAAGGCCCAGTCTTCCAGCGTGTAGGTATGAAACTTATCGCCGAATAAAGCACCAAACTCCTGGCGGTTGCGCTTGCAATACAACACTTCCGACGGATTGAAACTCTGGAGCAACTTGTCCACGTAAGCCGCATTACCCTGTGAAGCCAGAAACTCACCGGTTGAAATATCCAGAAACGACACGCCAAACTGCTCCTCCGAACTACCGGCCGCGCTCTTACCGAAATGCACAGCCGCGAGGTAGTTGTTGCGCCGGGTGTCCAGCACATTATCATTGAACGAAACCCCCGGTGTCACCAGCTCCGTAACACCCCGACGAACGATACCCTTTGCAACCGATGGGTCTTCCAGCTGATCACAGATCGCTACGCGTTCGCCCGCCCGGACAAGCTTAGGTAAGTGGGTGTCAAGAGAGTGATGCGGAAAACCGGCCAGTTCTTCATTCGATCCGCCGTTGTTGCGCTTGGTGAGTGTGATGCCTAAAATCTTACTGGCTCTGACGGCATCTTCACCGAACGTTTCGTAAAAATCACCGACACGAAAGAGAAGCAATGCACCGGGATATTTGGCTTTAATCTGGTTGTATTGGCGGTTGAGGGGAGTTTCGTTCTTTTTTGATTGAGGTTTTGCTGCGGTGGCTGTCTTCACTATGCATTACAGTTATTTCAAACAAATATACCAAAATTTGCACGAATAATAAAGACGCTATGACCCCTCGCAAACTATCACTGGACGAACTGAATCGCCTATCTGTTGACGATTTCAAAAAAGCTGACAAGTTTCCTTATTGCCTGATTTTAGACGATATCCGCAGCCTCAACAACGTTGGGTCGGTGTTCCGAACGGCTGATGCCTTCCGGGCTGCCAGCATCTATCTGTGTGGTATTACAGGCCAGCCACCCCACCGCGACATCACGAAAACGGCACTGGGCGCGACCGAATCGGTTACCTGGACATACGTTGCGGATGTGGATGCCCTCGTTAGTCAATTACGATCTGACGGTTGGGTGGTAGCCGCGATCGAACAAGCCGAAGGCAGTACTTCACTCTCAGATTTCAAACCTGATCCAAACAAACGATACGCTTTTGTGTTCGGTAACGAAGTAACCGGCGTTCGGCAGACCGTTGTCGAACAGGCCGATGTGGTACTCGAAATTCCCCAGTTTGGTACGAAGCACTCCCTGAACATTGCCGTCACAGCGGGCATTGTTTGCTGGGAATTTCTTCAAAAAAGGTAACGAAAACTTAACATTGGATTTTTGATTGTCCCGATTTCTTCGTATTTATTTGTAAATTTTTTTCATCTAGACAAATGACAGACAAGAACGCAAAAAACAAACGTAAGTCGCTAGCCGCAGACATCGTCAGTTCCATTGAAGCTAAGCTTACCGAAACGGGTACATCAACCAAAAAAATGAAGAAGTCGATTGAAAAATCGGCCGACAAACTGGCGAAGAAACTTGCGAAGTTGCTCAATAAAGACGAAAAAAAGAAATCGACGCCTGCCAAAAAAGCCGAAAAGAAAGCAAAAAAGGAGGCCGTAAAAGCAAAGAAGAACGCGGACAAGGCCGAGAAAAACGCGAAGCGCACGGCAGCTAGTAAATTAGTCGATCCGTCGGCGGATAGCCTCATCCCTTCCGTTCCGCAGGCGACTCGTTCGATTCGCAAGCAGGCTCCCGCTCCTAAGGCGACAGCCCCAACTCGCCGAACCGCTCCCAAGCCTACCAGCACTCCAACTTCCGTCGAGACTACCGAGGAAAACGCGTAGACGAATAAATTTTGAAACCATTTTTACCGATTGCCCGCTTTAAACGGGCAATTTTGTTTTCACCTACTGCTTTTCTAGTAAGCTGCTTGTGACATTTACCTAGTAACTGCGTCTTAGTAGTCATCTTGTACTAATTCGTTACTAACCCACCTCAAACGGAGTATGATACGTAGGTCTACAGCCCCTCCGCTCTTTGCTTTTGCCCTTGTGCTGTCTGTCGTTACGGCGGCCTTGATCTATGCAAATCGCTTCGTTTTTCCGGAAACAGCATTAGCGCCAGGTCCCTCCTTACGCTGGCTAGCCCTGTTTCCCCTCGCCCTAACAGCGCAGCTTCTGTTAGGTTTTTCATTATGGTGGTTACTTCGTCGGCGGCAGCGATCAATGGTACAGACCGAAGTACTGCATTCTATTGTACACGAGTTTCAAACGCCTATCACAGCCATTCAGATGGCAGCCGATATTCTGGATTCTCCCATCGCCCGTAATCACCCCGAGCGTACGGACAAATATGTAAGGATTATCCGCGAAGAAACAGAGCGGCTCCAGCAGCAGGTCGAAACGATGCTGACACTGGCGCGGGCTGATCGTAACACATTGACACTTAACCTGGAACCAATTCAGATCCATTATCTGCTCCACTCGGTTGCGGAGCGGCATGGTGATTATTTAAACCTGAATTTACAGGGAAAAGATACGTACGTACTGGCAGACCGTCTGCACCTAACCAATGTCCTGTATAACCTGATCGACAATGCCGTTAAGTACAGCGCTGACAAACCAGAGATTACACTGGTTACCAAAGCCAATGCCGACGGCATGACCATTTCGGTTCGTGACCGGGGCGTAGGTATTTCACCCAAACAAGTATCCCATATTTTTCAACCTTTCTTCCGGGTTGACGACTGCAACCAAACCAGCGTTAAAGGTTTCGGCCTTGGACTGAGTTACGTTCAGCGTATCGTTCAGGCGCACAACTGGACAATATGGGTAAAAAGCGAACTCGGTCAGGGCAGCGAGTTCAGCATTCAGATTCCCACCTCATCCTTACTACCTGTTCTACCAAACAGCATTCGGGTAAAAGAAGTAAGCTAGTTTGTATCAAAAAAAGCGTCGCCTATGACATAGGCGACGCTTTTTTTGTACTAAAGGCTGACCTGTTTACTTAGCCGTAGCGACTGCTCCAGCCTTGGTAACTTTCATGACACCATTCATGATGCGCCAGTGACCAGGGAATGTGCAAACGAATGGATAATCGCCGGGCGTGGCCGGAGCCGTAAACTTAAGTCGGTACGTCTGATCGGGGTTAACCAACGGCGTAGCCACAATTACCTGAGAAATGCTTGGCACGTAATTCTTTTCGGCGCCGTCTTTCGCAGTAATCATCTTGTCGGCTGCCGCACCGATCACGTCCATACTTTTGGGTTTACCAATCACCAGATTGTGCTGCATAGCGTCCGGATTTTCCAGAACGATTTCAACCTGTTTGCCAGCCGTTACGGTAAACTCTTTTTTGTCAAAGCGCATTTCTTCGCGAATGGTTTTCATCCGAACAACCTCAACATTGGGGTCGGTAGGTTCGCTCTTGACAATGCCCCAAGCTTCGTAGAGCCGCCCCAGACGTTCCCGGTTTTCGGAAGAAACGGAGTTCGTCAGACTGGCCAGGAATTGCTTGTCTGCCTCGTTCACCTGCGCTTTCGTGCGGATATTCCACCCTTCCGCGACGCCTTTAACAATCGCTTCACCCTGTGTTGTCTCTAACTTCTGCGTCTGCCGAAGCAAGGCAACCACCGAATCCACCGGAGCAACGGACGCGTAGCTACGCGATGCACGTTCGAGTACGTAAGCGCTCATGCTTTGCGGAGCCCGATAGACAAGCGTGTGCGTAGCGTTGTTGTTCTGTTCATTGCCTTCGGCGATTTTGTTTTCGCGGTCAAGCATGGCCGTAATCATGTACTGGCCCGCCCGCTCAAACGTTACGCCCATATCACCGACCCAAGGACCGTTGTTGGCTTTGCTGATCGTCACGGTTTCACCGGGTTTGATCCCCGTGTTGTGCGTCACGCTCACAAAATCAATTTTAGCAGCATCCGCAACGCCCTTCGGTCCTTCCACGCGAATGGACAAGGGGATCGGGGTTCCAGCCGGAATTTCAGCCCCACCCGCATTGGTCACATCCACAAAAAGCTTTGTTCCTTCCCGAACCGAAGGCGACTCCGGCGTCGTACGAATCGCGGCAATGACCAGATCGGGTTGGTTACCTGATGTTGTCACAGTGGCTTTTGGCGTTGGCGCGTTAGGCCCGTGTCCGTGTTCGGCATGGCTATTCATGTCGTGAGCAGGTGCTGCCTTCGGTTGCGCAGGAGCATTCATACTTACCTGCTTCAGATAGGTTTTCATCAGCTGCCCATTTTGTCCCGTGAGGGCGCAGGCAAAAGCATCAGGCAACCAGCGGTCATTTACTTCGGTCGCTTTATCCAACCGGCTCAGAATAGCTTGCTGGGCAACGGCGCTTTGCGGCATCTCCGACAAGGCGAGGAGTGTATTCAGGGCAACAACTGGCTCTTTGTCATTCAACAAATTGTTCTGAAGCAGCGCATTGGTTGCCATCTGATTACGCGGCAATACCTGAACGGCTGTTTTACGTACACCCGAGCAAGGGTGCTGCAACGCCGAAGTCGCAGCCGCCATCGCTTTTTCGTCTGAACCGTTTAGCGCGCCCAACCCGTGCAGTGTCCACAAGGCATGAACAGCCGCCGGATTGATACCAATCTCATCGACAGATTGATCATTCACCAACGCGATTAGCTGTGGGACCACGTCTTTGTTGTTCCGTTCGATGAGCAGGCGTTGAGCCGCTGTCCGCCAGAACATGTTCGTATTTTTCAAGGCGGCTACGAGTTCGTCCGGGCGGTCTTTACTCAAGGTCATCGGCGTGTAAGCAGGCGCATTCTTGTATCCTACCCGATAAATACGACCGTGCGTAAAATCGCGCAGTGGTGTCTCATACGCATTACCCGAACCATTGCTAGCGCCGGCTGGCGTTGGATTGTGCTGGATGATATAACTGTACCAATCAACAACCCAAACGGCTCCGTCTGGACCAACTTCCGCAAAGACGGGTGCAAACCATTCGTCTGCGCCGGCCATGAGATTGAAGCCTTCTACATCTTCGTAATCGGTTCCATTCTTTTGCATCACGTTCTGGTGCAGGATGTGGCCCGTTGGCTCCGATACGAAAGCGACCTTATTCCAGTATTTTTTCGGGAAAGCGCGGGCAGTATACAAGTTATGACCCGCTGCCGCTGTGAAACCACCGAATACGTCTACTTGACGTACCTTTTCGGTGATCGGTTTCATGTCTTTGTGGGTATCCGTACTGCGGCTACCGTTTTCCCGAATATGCGGAGCACCGTGGAAGTACCGGTTTGGTATCGCCATGTACCAACCGTGCGCGTTATTGGCTGTGCTGCCGAAAACGTCGCCCGTTTCGTTGAAACCTAATCCCCATGTGTTGTTGGACGTAGCCGTCACGTATTCAAGCTGCGAACCGTCGGGTTTGAACCGGAAAAAGCCCTGGCTAAACTTTACGCTATCCGCTCCAACCTTTCCTTTGAAACCTGAGTAACCGACGCTTCCCCATATCCAGTTGTCGAAACCGTAGTGCAGGTTGCTTGGTCCGGCGTGGGTATCGAACGTACCGAAGCCTGTAAACACGACTTGTTTTACGTCGGCCTTGTCATCCCCGTTGGTATCTTTCAGGAAAAGCATGTGCGGTGCCTGCGACACGTACAATCCACCATTCCCGAACGTCATTCCGGTTGGAATGCTTAGTCCCTCGGCAAAGTTGGTGAACTTGTCTGCTTTACCATCCTTGTCGGTATCTTCGCAGATAACAATGTAATCAGAACCACCACTTTCTTTGCGCTCGTTCGGATAATCCTTGGTAATCAAAGCATAAAGCCGCCCTTTTTCATCCCACGTCATGGCAATGGGGTGCATGACATTCGGCTCATGGGCAAACAGATCGAGCGTAAAATCGACCGGAACCTGAATGTGCTTCATGGATTCTTCCGGCGAAAGCGGCTCCTGCTCCATCTGAGCACCCGGACGCTTCTCGTAGTTCGGCAAGTTCGCTGCGCGATAGGTAAATGTCTGTGGCTTCAGATCATCGTGTAACTTTTTTACGTCGTCACCAACGGCCCACAGAATTCCCCGTTCGAGCAGTTGCTGAAATCCGGGCTGGCTCCAGGTCCGCTCATCGTGACCGTAGGCGGTGTAAAAAACGCGCCCTTTGCCGTATTGACGCGTCCAGGTGTACGGTTCTTCCTTCACACCCGGTTTGTCTTTTTCCTGGTCGGCTTTGATTTCCCGAACGGCCAGCACGTTGTTGTCCGCCTGAAGATGCGAATGCAGGTAGGTTTCGTCGTACGCCTTAAAAGAAGGCAAACCAGCTACAATAGGATTGTTTGGCTGCGTAAAGCGGGTTTGAATGGTATCCATCCGGTGCCGCCAGAACTGCCCGCCAACAACTTTATCGACATATTCGGCGGAGTTGCGAAAACAGTACGATGCGCAGTGCACCGGAATCAAGCCTTTCCCCGACGAAACATAATCCAGCAGGGCTTTTTCCTGCGGTTTAGGAATGCTATCCCAGTTAGCAAAAATCAGCAGACCATCATACTTGTTCAGATTATCCGGATTGATGTCTTCCAGTTTATCCGTGTACGTGATGTTGATTCCTTTGCTACCCAGAGCAGCCATCAGTTGAGGCACGCGCTCGATGGGCTTATGGTGGCCATTGTCACCCAGGAACAAAATCTCGGTTCGACGCGCTTTCGTGGCGGTCTGGCGGGTTGAGGATTGATTAGCTGTCTGGCGGGCGCATTGGGTCATTAGCCCAGCTGCCAGTACAAAAAGAAGTGCCTTTTTCATGTTTAAAGACGAAAAACAGCGGTTATTTATCGGAAACAGAACACGGTTTATGCTCTATCTCATCGCAACAACCGCTGCGTTTAGATTAGATGCTTCCAAAATCCGGCAGCTTAATTAGCTGCCCACCTTGAAGAGCCGACTCGTGCGCCAAAATTCCCACACTCGTCCAGTTGGCCGATTGGGCAGCATTGGGGAATGGTTCGCGGTCCTCAACAATGGCCGACACAAACTCATGAACCATGTGCGGGTGCGATCCGCCGTGGCCGCCCCCCTGCGTAAAGGACAGGTGTTGCTGTTCGTCGGCGTCGTAAACGCCTTTCGTGGTAAATCGTTGAATTTCTTCCGGCAGGTAATGCGCGTAATCAGGTACGGTTACTTTCTCTGGAATCTCCGGTTCGGGTTTCTTCGCCGTGTGAATGACCGGCTGCTCATCTTCGATCAGTTGCCATTCGAACGATTTTTTATCACCGTATACTTCGAAACTCTCGCGGTACTGCCGTGCCACATCGAACAGCGACCGATAGACGTACGCCGACAAATCGCTATCCTTGAATTTGATGTGTGCCGACTCAACGGCAAACGGTGAGTTGTGAATTTTTGCCAAATCTTCCCGAATCGTACCAGAACCAAAGCACGACACGTAATCCGCTTCGAGTTTCAGCAGACCCGCTACCGGACCGACGCAGTGCGTAGCGTAGTGCATGGGTGGCAAACCAGGCCAGTAATCCGGCCAGCCGTCCATATCCTGCTGATGGCTGGCTTTCAAAAACTGCACTTTACCCAACTCGCCGGTTTCGTGCAATTCCTTAACGAACAGAAACTCACGGCTGTATACCACGGTCTCCATCATCATGTATTTTTTGCCGCTCTCCTTGCAGGCCTGTACAATGGCTTTGCAATCCTCAACCGTCGTAGCCATCGGTACCGTACAGGCAACGTGCTTACCTGCGCGCAGGGCTTTCAGGGTCTGTTCAGCGTGATTCGGAATCGGTGAGTTAATGTGTACAGCGTCAACATTGGGGTCGGCCAGCAGTTCATCGTAATTACTGTACCGTTTTTCAATGCCGTACGCATCGCCGATCTCGTTTAGCTTTTGCACGTTACGCTGGCAGATAGCGTACATGTTCGCATTTGGATGGCGTTGATAGATGGGAATAAATTCGGCCCCGAATCCAAGGCCCACAATGGCAACGTTAATCATTCGTCAAAAAAGTTAAGAAGTTAATGAGTGAACAAGAGCGAATACGTTAGGATACGATCGCTTCGCTGGTTGACTCGGGTACGCGCTTGGTATATTCTTTGATAAAAGCCAGTCCGTCAACCGCCAACTGCTCGGGCGATTCAAACATGGGTCTGAAAATGTGGGTGGCGGCTGCCAACTCGGGCGGATTTGGTCCAAACGCTTCGATGGCGATAGGACCATTGTATTCGATCTCGTGTAACACGTTGAAAACCTGATCGAAATTGATATGCCCCTGCCCCGGCGTCGAGCGGTCGTTCTCCGAAATCTGCACGTGTACCAAATAAGGAGCTACTTTCCGGAGTGCGTCAGCGATACTTTTTTCCTCCATATTCGCGTGGAATGTGTCAAACGCGGCCTGGCAGTTGGGGTGATTAACCGCTTCTACGTAACGAACGAGTTCATCGGCGCAGGTAAGCAAATACGTTTCAAAACGGTTCAGGTATTCCATCGCCAGTATGACCCCTTTGGTTTCGGCATACGCAGCTACCTCCCGCATACCTTCCACCGACCAGGCCCATTCGTCGGCTGTCGCCGGTTTGCCGCTAAAGACTTTGAAGCCGGCATAAAACGGTCCCATCAGAATGGTTGCTCCCGCCAGCGCGGCACAGTCGACAACCGTTTTCAGGTGTTCGATACCCGCCCGGCGAATCGATTCGTCGGCATTGATCAGATCGTGTTCTGCCCCGCAGAGCGTACAAGCCTGTACGCCTAGTCCTAGTTCAGCCAACTGCTGACCGATACGCTCCCATTTGTCAAGATCCGTGTTATTGATCGGTATTTCGACAAAATCAAAGCCGCTCGTTTTCAGGAACGAAAGCGTACCAGAGAGGTCTTCGTCCATTGACATCGTCCAGACGAACAGATTCATTCCTAGCTTATTCATATTCAGTCTCTAAAAAATTAAACAAATGTAACGAGTAGCCCGCATCATATTGCGGCTTTTATTAGCGGATACTGACTTTATTTTCACACAAAACCGCAAAAGAATCCTTTATTTACGTTAAAAAGGAGTAATTGAATGAAACAGCCTCTCCGTAAAGATCTCGAACCGGTTGCCACTTCTTTTATCGTAAAAGAATTAGTTGAATCGCACTTTGACCCAAACTGGCACTTTCATCCCCACTACCAGCTTTTTCTGGTAGAAGAAGGCAGCGGGACCCGGTTTATCGGCGACTCCATCAAACCGTTTGGTCCCGGCGATCTGGTTTTTCTTGGCCCTAATTTGCCGCATCTGTGGCGCAGCGATCAGGATTATTTTCAAAAACAATCCGGGTTAGCCACCCGTGGAATCGTGGTTTACTTTGCCGAAGATTTCCTTGGTACGGATTTTTTCAAAAACCAGGAAATGTCGTTGTTGCGGCAATTGCTGAACCAGGCTCGTCAGGGGCTGGAATGGACAGGACCAACCCGCGCCCGCGCCGAAGCAGCACTCCAGAGCATGACCAGACAGTCCGTTGGTTTTGAACGGGTCATTAGTCTGTTGATTCTGCTGAACGACCTTTCTCATGCCATGGACTACCAGCGCATTACCAGCCCCGGCTACACCAATACCGTTAAACCAACGGAAACCGACCGGATGCAACTTGTCCACGACTACGTACTGGGCCATTTCCCGGACGATCTGAGCCTCGAAACCGTTGCCGATCTGGCGGGCATGACTCCGCCGGCTTTCTGCCGGTATTTTAAAGCGCGGGCTAATAAAACGTTTTCTGAATTCGTCTCCGAGGTGCGCATCGGTCATGCCTGTAAATTGCTCATCGGTGGTAAGTTAAGTGTTACGCAGATCAGCTTCGAAAGTGGTTTCCGAACCCTGTCGAACTTCAACCGGCAATTTAAGGACATCACTGGTCAAACGCCATCGGCATACGTAAAAACGTACCGGCACATATAAGTCGGGCCAACCGCTTAAGCTGTTTCGGCGAACCTCGTACCGTTAGTCATCAATAGTCCTGCGCCAACGGATGGACCATAAACTCATCAATGACAACGTGAGCGGGACGACTGATGATGAACAACATGGATTCGGCCATGTCTTCGCTTTGCAGGTAATGGGTCGATGTCTCATGGCCGTGACCTTTGGCGTGAAAATGCGAATCGACCAGACCCGAGTAGATACCAGTGACTTTGATACCGAACGGTCGTACTTCTTTCCGCAAGGCTCCCATAAAAGCTTCCTGGGCGTACTTGCTGGCCGTATAGAGCGAGCCACCGGCAAACGTACGCTTGGCTACATCGGAGGCTACGACAACGATATGCCCCGATCCTTGTGCTTTCAGGATTGGGAGAGCAGCTTTGGTCAGCAAAAACGTACCTTTCACGTTGGTCGCCATCAGACTGTCCCACTCCTCGACGGAGATTTCATCCACGTTTTTGAAAATTCCGTAACCCGCGTTGTTGATCACTACGTCGATACGACCGAATTGGTCATAAGCCGTTTTGACCACGGCAGCCATAGCTGACTCGTTGCTAACGTCGCCGGGTGCGACAATGATCTTCCCGCGAACCGATCCTTGCGTAGCTTCTACCTGAAGCTCATTTAAGTCATCAGCATTGCGGGCGGTGACAATCACATTAGCGCCATGCTGAGCCAATAGCATCGCCGTTGCCCGGCCAATGCCCCGTGAGGCTCCGGAAATAATAACCGTTTTGTTTTCGACGTTCGTCCCCATGTACTCAATTCGCCTGAATTCTTTGATAATCCGCTGATTTATCCGTTTTACAGCTCGTCCTAAAAGTAAATAGATAAATTGGCATAACTAATGTTTCTTATATTTGGCCGACAATTTGACTATCTATTCTGTAGTGTAAGAACAAATGATCGGTTGGCTCCATACACACCGACTCCAGTTGGCCCGGATTCTGCTAGGGCTCTTTCTGGCTATTTGGGCCAACGGCGTGGTCTTTCGACACGCTCACCGATTATCAGATGGTCGCGTGATTGTTCACGCTCACCCCTATTGGCCTTTTGGTAAAGGGCCCATTTTACCCAACAACCACACGGCTCAGGAAATACTGCTGCTGGATCTGGCGGCCCACCTGCCGGTTGTTGTAAGCGCCTTTTTTGCGTTTCTTTTCTTGTTGCGGAGCTACCAGCATTGCCTTTTCTGGTCAAAAACCTACTCGTTTCGCTCCGCTACTTCCTTTACGTGTTTTGCTCATCGGGGACCACCTGTCGTTCGGTAACTTCTTGTTCTGCGCACACCGGCCTTCTGACCGGTCGTTTTTGCTGCATTCCATTGGAGCCTTCAACCAAACGAAATCTTCCTGAATGAAATCATTTTTCTTCTTAATCAGCCTTGGGCTGATGGGAGGGCTTGCTTATGCACAGCCATCGCCCAATCGAGTTATTTCCGGATCGGTCATTGACGCGGATAACCGCAAAGCCGTTCCTTTTGGTACAATCAGCCTGCTTGGTCAGCGAAAAGGGGCGCTGACCAACGCCAGAGGTCAGTTTACACTGTCTATTCCCGCCGACTCACTCACGCGTCAACTGGTTATTTCCTGCGTTGGCTATCAGTCCGATACCATCCAGATAGAGCCCGCAACGGACAGCTACGCCGTTACGTTATTGCCCGTGACCAACACGCTCAACGAAGTGGTGGTTACGACGGGTGTTACACGCAGTACATTGCTTCGGCAAAACCCGGTGGCAATTCTGGCTATTTCGCACCGCGCCATCGAAAGCACAGCCAACAGCAATATCATTGATGTTCTGGTCAAAAATGCGCCCGGCCTGACTGCCGTTAAAACCGGTCCGAACATTTCAAAACCGTTTATTCGGGGTCTGGGCTATAACCGCGTTTTGACCCTCTACGATGGGGTCCGGCAGGAAGGCCAGCAGTGGGGCGACGAACACGGCGTCGAAGTTGACAATTATAACATCGACCGGGCCGAGGTTATTAAGGGACCCGCCAGCTTGATGTACGGCTCCGATGCGCTGGCGGGCGTAGTCAGCATGATGCCTATCTACCCAAAAAATACGGAAGGCAAACTCAAAGTGAGCGCTACGACCGAATACCAGTCGAACAACCGGTTGCTGGGTGAATCGATTAGTTTAATGTCGGGAAACTCGCGCTGGGCCTGGAATCTGCGGGGATCGATACGGGCCGCGACCAACTACCAGAACAAGATTGACGGTCGCGTCTATAACACCGGCTTTTCCGAACGAACGGCGACGGCTATGCTGGGCTATACGGGTCAACGCGGCTATTCCCGCTTTGGCGCTTCGCTGTACGACAATTTGCAGGGAATTCCCGATGGGAGCCGCGATTCGCTGACCCGCCAGTTTACGAGGCAGGTCGCCGAATCAGACGCGGATGACATCAAGAATCGCCCCATCGTACCCGCCAGTGAACTGACTTCGTACCGGCTTAGCCCCTTGCACCAGCATATTCAGCATTACCGCATTCATACCAATAACCATTATGAAGTCGGCAAGGGCGATCTTGACTTCCTGCTGGCCTTTCAGCAAAACGTACGCCGGGAATATAACCACCCCACCCGTACCGATCAGGCGGGTTTGTACGTACGCCTGAACACGCTGAACTACGGACTGCGCTACAACCTTCCTACGCTGGCCAATATTTCGGCGAGTGTGGGGGTCAACGGTATGTATCAGGCCAACAAAAACAAAGCGGGTACCGATTTCCCAATCCCGGATTATACCCTTTTCGACGTCGGCAGCTTTGTTTTTTTGAAATGGCAGGTCGAGAAACTAACGTTGAGCGGTGGTCTTCGCTACGATCAGCGACAGCTGCGGGGCGACGATTTTTACGTGCGTACCAACCCGAGAACGGGCTTTGACGAAAAAGTTGCGCTTCCGGATACCGCTGGGGCCACGTTGCAGTTTCCTCGCTTAAAGCAGCCCTTCACGGGCGTGTCGATGAGCGCTGGTTTAACCTACGAATTCTCGGATAAGCTGGCGTTGAAAGCCAACATAGCGCGTGGTTATCGGGCACCCAGCATTACCGAAATTGCGTCGAATGGGCTCGATCCGGGTGCGCACATTGTGTACATCGGCAACCGTAACTTTAAGCCAGAATTTAGCTTGCAGGAGGATATCGGCCTGACATTGACGTTACCCGATGTGAATCTGGGCGTCAGCGTTTTCAACAATTACATTCAGAATTACATTTATCTGGCGCAGCTCGTTGACGACCAGGGCGATCCCGTAGTAATTGTGCCCGGCAACCGAACGTACCAGTATCAGCAATCGTCCGCTCAACTGTATGGTTTCGAAACGCAGCTCAGTGTACACCCGACCGGCTGGCGCGGTTTTTCGTTCGATAACAGCGTAGCGCTGGTTTACGGCTATAACCGAGGCAACATCTATTCTGATGCGGGTGTCAATGGGGAGTACCTGCCGTTTATTCCGCCCCTGCGCGTTTCTACCGGTCTGAGCCAGACGCTGCCTCTGAGACGACGGTGGCTATCAGACGTTACGGTGAAGGCCGACGTGGAATACAACGCTCGGCAGGATCGGTATTTGGGGTTGAACAACACCGAAACAGCCACCGCTGGCTTCACGCTCGTTAATGCGGGTGTTGACGGACAGATTCACCTCGGTCAGAACCGGCCTGCGCTACGGGTGTTGCTGCAAGTCAACAACGTATTCGATGTGGCTTATCAGTCGAACCTGAGCCGGTTGAAATACTTCGAGTATTTTTCCGAATCGCCAAATGGTCGACTGGGCATCTACGGTATGGGCCGCAACATCTGCCTTAAAATAACCTTACCGTTCAGTTAAGCGAGTGTCGATTTTCGAGCGGTGGTGTCGGTTTTGAGAACCGCGCGGGCGGCCCCGCCGACACCACCGCTCGATATCAATTGCCTTACCGTTTGCCGACGCCTGCGTTTTCGGATACCTCTCCGGCGAATCCTGCCCAGTCGATGTTATCGATTCCTTTGGCAACAGTAGCCGTTAACTGCTGAAAGACAACCATTCCAAACGGCATGGGAACCATCGACTGCTGAGCCGTGTCGAGCACCAATCGTATATCTTTCCGGATCAGCGCGGGCGACGCGCCAACGGGCTGATACGCTTCCTCGGCAATCATCTTCCCGTAATTTTTATAAACCGGTGATGCGAAGAGCGTGTTGCTGAACAGCTCCCACATCGCTTTCCGGTCGACGCCGTTTTTTTCGCCCAATGTAAATGCTTCGGCCATCGCTTCGATAGCACAACCGATCATAAAGTTACCCGCCAGTTTAACCACATTAGCGGCCCCTACGTCGTCACCGAAATCATATGTCTCCTGCCCGATCAGTTCGAGTAACGGACCAACCCGATCTTTAGCCGACTGGCTGCCCGACGTGCAGATCCATAATTTGGCCGCCTGTGCCGCTTCGGGTTTCCCAAATACCGGGCACGCTACGTACTCGGTATTTTTCTGCCGGTGTTGTTCGGCCAGCTCACGGGCTGTCTCGGGCGAAATAGTGCTACAGGAAACGTGAATACCGCCTTCGGGCAACGCGGTTAAAAAGCCAAAGTCGCCCAGGGTAATATTGCGCAAAGCGGCATCGTCGCTGACCATTGTAAACACAACGTCGGCTTCAGCAACGGCTTCGGCGGGCGTATCGGCCCAGCTGGCTCCGGCCTGTAGCAACGATTCAGCCTTGTCGCGGCTTCGGTTAAAAACGGTCAGCGTGTGATCGCCTTTCAGGAGATTGTGAGCGATAGCCTGTCCCATCTGGCCCAGACCGATAAAAGCAATGTTCATGGTTGTATCAATTAGCTTCTTTTTAGCAAACCGATTTTAGACTATAACCTTCCGGCGAAATGATTTATTTTTCTGTCCTTCGTCCAAACGGCTTACGGTCTATTTTTAAAATACCGGATCATCTCGCTGTATCCCATCCGCATCGACAAGCCGCGCAGGGCCTTTGCGATACGGTTAGCCTTGGTTTCCGCCGTCTTGGCATCGTCAATCCACTTGCTGAAATAGTTCTGGTGACCTTTGGGCAACGTTTCAAAAAACTGGTGGGCCTCGGTATCATCCTGCAAACAAGCCAGAAAATCAGCGGACAGCGCTACGGGGGAATCATCGGCTTCGATGGCGACTCGTACCGTTGCACCTACTTCTTTTCGAATACCCCGGCGCATAGTGGCATTGATAGCCATAATAAACGTTCCTTCAAATCCATCGGACCAGCCCATCGGGATCAGCGCAACTTGCCTAATCGGAAATTCGTCAAGGGTGCCGGTAACCCGAAAGGATGTTTTCTGATCCGGTTTAAGCCCATTCGTCACCTCAACCGGAATCTCGATGTAGATCCAGCCCGTCTTCTCGCCTTTTTTGTCGAACTTATGCAGGATCGCCGTAAATGAAAACATACTGATTTGACCAATTAGTAGCGGGCCAGCGTGGCCATGAGGGATTCTTTTATAGCCTGTGCTAAACTGGCGGGCTGCAACACCGCCACGTGTTCGCCGTAACTCCGCAAGTGCATGAGCAGGTCACGGTTCGGTGCTAAGCGCAACCGAACGACGCATTCGGTATCCGTATCCCGAATAACTTCCTGCGTCTGATGGATTGGCTTCGCCTTCACGTACCGGCCAAACAAAGGCGAAAACGATAGCACGACTTCTTCCACCGGACCGCTGCTGTCGGTGATGCCGTAAATATGTTCGAACAACTCGCTGACGTTTGTCAACACATCGGGGGGAACTGCGCAAGCTTCGTCGGTAATTTCCAGATCGCTCATTCGGTCGAGGGCAAAGGTACGCTCTTTGCCCGTTGGTTCGTCGTAGCCGATTACGTACCAGCTGTCGGCTACTTCGCGCAACAGGATTGGATGTAAGGCTCGCCGTTTGGGCACCTCGGCTAAGCCGTCCGGTTCGGCAACCGCCGTTTCGTGTTTCCGGTAGCGAAACGCAATCTGCCGGTTCTGGTTGATCGCCCGAATCAGTACGGGTACGTAATGGCGATTGCCGCCCAGCACCCGCTCTTCTACGTAAACAACCCTCCGGGTCAACCCTTCCGTTTTTACCTCCCGAATAATGTCCAGGCTCTGTCGTACTTTCTGAAGCGCATTCGCCAGTTCGCCCGCCACCGACGCCCCCTGCGTTGCCGTTAGCACTTCACGCGCGTAGTCGAGCGCTTCCATATCGTCCGGCGAAAGCATAAGGCGAAGCAGTCGAAACTGGGGATCGGTGTAATAATATCCGTTACGCCGTTTGTCGTAAGCAATGGGCGCATCATGGTCTTCCCGCAACCGCTGAATGTCTTTTTCCAGCGACGAGATCGACCGGATACCGCACTTGTCCCGGCAAAGATCGAACAGCTTCTGTTTGGAATATTGACGAGGGTATCGGCTGATGATCTCATCGATGAGTCGATAGCGCTGAAAGGCGGATCGGGTGATAGGCATTGTCGGGAAGTACGCGTTTCTGCGATTGGATGGTCAGGCAAGATGCTGGAAAAAATTTTCACAAAAAAATTTGAACGTAAAAAGATTACGCTCTTCCCGGTAGAACTTTGTTCTGTGAATTTTTAAACAACCCTACTAATGAACACTTTCTTTCGTCCCACTCCCAATCGCGCAGTAAGCCCGTCTGCTCCGCTTTTTTCAGCCCTGAACACCCCGGACCAGTGGACAGCCGCAGCCATTGAGCCCCGCCCATCAAAACGGACCACGTTGTCGGCAGGTCAGTTGCTGGACATCGAGCTAGGCTTGTTTCTGCTTTCCCAACTTGTTCCGGCGGCTTCACCCGATGACTTACCCAACCTGCTCAGTGGCAGTAATTCCTCGTTCCTGGATCGCCCAACCTGGACGCCCAAACAACTAAAGATTTTGAACCGGGGCCGGGCTATACTAAGCCACATTCAACAGCACACGGTATGGTCGTCTTTGCTCGATGCCTACACAACCATCCCCGACCGACTACAGGCTTACGACATCAGCGCCGACCGTAGCCGCTTCTGCGAAAAGACCGTTGGCTTTTTCCGCAACCGGATTTTTACGCTGAAGCAGATGGTAAGCTAAGTCCGTTCCATTTCTCTTCGTTTCCATTCCATTGCTTTTTCGGGCAATGACAGGATCACTATTACCCATCCCAACCACTTTCTGCTCATGCTTGCTAATCTAGTACAACGAGTCAAAGACTACGCTGACCCCTCCCGCGCCTTAAAAAAGATACAACCAGCCACGGCGCCACCCGTACTTATCCAACCCGTTGCGCCAACTCCGCCCGCCCGATCGTTACGAACCCTGAAACTGATCATGGTAACAGCGGAGAATAACAACAAATTTTATGAACTATACGAGCAGGATAACGACACGTTCGAGGTGCATTACGGACGGGTGGGCGGCTCGAAAAGTGTAGCGACGTACCCGATTGCCCAGTGGGCGAAAAAGATGCGGGAGAAACTAGCCAAAGGTTATGTCGATCAGACGCATCTCTACGCCGAAAAAACGACAACTACGGACGCTAGCAGCATTGCCGATCCGGCAGTACGCGGGCTGATGAGTCGGCTCCTGGAGTTTGCCAACCAGTCAATTTACCAGAATTATGTAGTCTCCGCTCAACAGGTAACCCGCAAACAGGTCGAAACGGCTCAGCAACTCCTGGATGAACTAGCTGCGCTGATCGCGCTGAGCGTTGACGTTCCGGCGTACAATCAGAAACAGCTTGATCTGTTCAAAGTCATTCCCCGCAAAATGGGAAAAGTAAGCGAGCATCTTCTGGCGCAGTCTCCCCAAACAGCCGATGACGTACAGAAACTGCACGACCAGTTAGCCAGTGAGCAGGACACGCTCGACGTTATGCGTGGACAAGTCGAACTGGCTCAGTCGAAAACAGACGCCGATCTGCCCTCACCGAGCTTGCTGGAAGCCATGAACCTAACGGTTGAACCCGTCACCGACAAACGGGTGCTAACACTCATCAAGCAGATGATGGGTCCGGATGCGGATAAGTTCGATGCGGCTTTCAGCGTTTGCCAGGCCAGTACGCAAGCCGCCTTTGACGCTCACGTCGGTCAGGCTCGAAAGCCGAAAACGCAGCTTCTCTGGCACGGCAGCCGCAGCGAAAACTGGATGTCGATCCTCAAAACGGGTCTTGTATTACGTCCGGCCAATGCGGTCATTACGGGGAAGATGTTTGGCTATGGTATCTACTTCGCCGATCAGTTCAGCAAATCGCTTAACTACACCTCACTGCACGGTTCTGTTTGGGCCAATGGTCGGCAAAAAGAAGCCTATCTGGGTATTTACGAAGTCCACGTCGGGGAGCAGATGATTGTTAAAGAGCACGAGGTCAAGTACCAGCAACTGGACAGCGACGCCCTTAAACGCATCAACCCAACCTACGATTCAGTGTTTGCCCAACGGGGTGTCAGTCTATTGAAAAACGAATTTATCGTTTACAATCCAGCGCAGTGCACGGTCCGGTACATGGTTAAAATCAAAATCTGATATGAACGCATCCCTCAAGCAACTCACTCCCGCCAGTGTTTGTCTGGCCGCAACAACGCTGATTCTGGCCGAAGGTGCGACAAGTTCATTGATTGTAAAGCAGTTTCTGCGCAACCGGGGGTATCGGGCCTACCAAAGCGAAGTGTCAGACTGGTTATTCACCTTGGCCGTGCGGGAAGGCTGGGCCATTAACGACAACGGCCTATTCCGCGTCTATTACTTTCCTACGCTCAAAGCGGTACCCCAGTAACCGAAAGCCAGACCGCCACGGGATCGATTAACCAATGATCTGGTCAATCCCTCATAACTAGTGCGCTTGACGGGAAGAAAAAAAGTTGCGATTTGATGTACAACGTAAAAACGTTACGTTCTTCTAGTTGCATCTTTGATATGAACAACGAACAACAATACGAATGAACGCCCAATTAACAGCAAACTATCCCACCGTAGCCCGCCCGGCCCTGTCCAGCCTTTTGCGCTGGCAGGAGCCGCTGGCGACTCGCCTACGCTACCGGCACGCCCTTCCGGGTATGGTAGCCAACCGGCTTCTCAACGTCGAACTGGGTTTGTATCTGATGGGGGAATTGTTACCGCTGGCTCCGGCGCTGTCACTGCCCGACTTGTTGAATGGTCAGGGCCCGGCCTACCGCCAGCGCACCATCTGGTCGCCCCGGCAGCACCGGACGCTAAGCCAGGCCCGGGTTTTACTGGCTCCCTACCGTGACCGGACGGTCTGGTTTAAGGCACTGGACCGCTATGCTACCCTCTCGTCTGAATTACGCATCTACTCGGTAAAAGGGGGTGGCGGCTGGAATGCGGGGGTTAGCAGTTATGTAATGCGCGAACGACTAAGCTTATTTCAGGAAGCGTTGTCCTAGAAACGGCTTTATTTCTGGGCGGGCGGCTTTACGCCCGCTAGCCAGAATAAGCCATCAATGACCAGTTGGTTCTGCGTCTCGCTGGCAAACGTGAAAGACAGTTCTTTGTTGGTTTTATTTTCGTAGTCAATGTCGTTATGGCCCATGTTCAGGTACAGCATTTTGTACCTCTTGTTGGTCCACACCACCGGGTAATAACCACTATGCCATATCTCATGCGGCTTGGGTCCGGTTCCTAGCGGGAAACTCGTTGAATCGATGGACACCAGAACGTCAATGTCTGGATTGGCTTTCAGATCGTTTGTCCAACAGTACCATTCGTTGGGTGTCGATCTGAACGTTTGAGGTAAACGCCTGGTGGCCGGATGCTTGCGGTCTTCAACCCGCAAAGTAGCGGATGTGGGCCGCCAGGTGTTGCTTTTATACGAACCCGATCCCAAAAACTGATTATGATACCAATCCCAGTTCTGCGGATAAGCCGACGGAGTCAGCGCGAAACCGGCAAAGTGAAACCCCATCCAAGCCCCACCTTTTTCCATATATTGCTGAAAAGCCCTTCGCTGTGCCGGCTCTTCCGGGCGGGTGTCCAGAAACAGCACAACCTGATAATTGGCCAGAAAATCCGGGTTCAAATTAGCCCAGTTGTCTGTTGAATCGAAGTGAAAACCGTACCGGGCAGCCGCCTGCGGAAACCATCGGTTCGCTTCGTGCACGTAACTGATATGCGCCTGATCGTTTTTGGCCGTATAAAAGGCTATGACCTTAAACGGGGGGACTTTGTTTTGTGCAACAACTTGCGAAACAAAGCACAACAAACAAAAGACAACTAGGACAACGCTCTTTCTGACAACCACAGCTATACCGCTTTTATTAACCTGACTGGTCGTGAAATAAGGCGTGAGATCGGCAAACCTACTCACGCCAAACGAAGGAGCTAATCCGCCGATTTAGCGAAACAATTGGTCGAAGGTGACGCTCACGTAATACAGTCCGCCAATCCGGGCCAGACCGTACCCTTGCGCGTAGTAGTCATTGAAGATGTTTGTTCCACCTAGTTTAACGATGGATTTGTACTCCGGTAGTCGGTACGAAACCTGCGCATCGACACTCCCCCACGACGGCAACCAAACGTCACCCGCCGTTATACCTTGCTCAAACCACATCCGATCTGTCCAGCGATAGGTAACGGTTGCACCTAAACGTTCGGTCAACTGCGGGTTAGCCAAGCTGATGTTGTAGCGATTCTGGGGTGAGTTAAAATAGGTTCGTCCCTGCTGTATGACTTCGGTACTGCTTGTTTTTCGCTTGACTATCTCCGCTCCGGCATTGTCGCGAAGAATGGTACCCTGCGCATCACGGAGCGTTACGGTCCCAACCTGGTACTTGTAATTTCCGCTTAGGGTGTACCCTTTTCCTACGCTATAGGCAAGACTCAGACCAGCCCCGTTCACGAAAAGCTCGTTGGGACTGTTGCCGTTGATTTGTAACGCCTGGTACGCATTTGTGGCAAAACTGCCGACTCGATTGTTGGCGGGCAGGTAATAGCTTTGCGCTGTGATGAAATCCGTGTACTGACTGTAAAAATAAAAGGCATCGATATCCAGTCGGTTCGCGATAAAAGCCTTATACCCTACTTCCCAGGTTTTTACTTTCTCCGTCGTGAACGTAGCGGGCTTGTACCCACGGCTCCGCAATTGCGCTTCGGTGATGCGGCCAGCCGTGAATTCTTTTACATCATTATCCCGATAAACCGAATCGCGGAGCAAACCCGACGACTGAATAGCGATGGCCGAGCCGCCGACTTGCCGACCTACTCCCGCTGCCGAAACGCCCAAAAACTCGATTGGCGACGGATTCCGGAAAGCCGATTGCCACGATGCCCGAAAGCTATGGTTACCAGCACTAACCACCAGCGACGCTCGTGGGTTGAATCCACCATCGAAATACTGCTGTTTATCGTAACGAACGGCCACGGTTGGTTTTATGCTCAGCGCATCGCCAAGTTTTAGTTCTTTGCCCACCTGTATGTACGCCCCGTATTCGTTGATCGTGTATTCCGAACTATCTGCCTGGCGGGCAAGCAAAGTTCCTCCGGTATTCAGCGCGTAACGGCGAATGGAACCGCCTACCAGAACCTCGACTACGTCCAGTATTTTCGTAAAGTCGTACATACCTTCGTAGTGCCAGAACGCCGAGTTGTCCCGGAACCGCGTTCCTTTCGCCCCTTTATAACTCGGAACCGTGTCGGTATTAAAGGTGTTGGCAAACGCGTTTCGCGCATTGTCGAAACTGGCCGAACCGGGTAGATAACGCCCACGATCCGCTTCGCTTCGTGCCAGTCCCGCACTTACTTTGTTGGCAACGTACACCTGTCCAAATTCGGTAGCCCATTGTGTCAGGGGTTTCCAGGCATTGTTGACGCTGACGGCGGTCTGGCCGATGTTCCAGCCTTCGGCATTCTGCCGCGTGGTGTATGCCCGTAAAAAGAAGTTGTCACCCCGTAGTTCTGCTTTAAACTGGTTGCGTTGGTAATCCGGAAAATACGCGCGCGTTCCGGCAGTTTGAGTGAAGCTGCCATTTCCGTAATACCAGCCTACCGACGCTTCGATCTGATCCGATATTTTGTAATGCAGCGCTACATTGGCTCGGTTGCTAAATACCTTACCGTTGGTCCCCAAAACGTCCTGCTCGGAATAGCCGGTTCGCGTTACCAATACATTCTGCAACGATGCATTCGCGTAATTAGCCGGATACCGGTAAGCTCCCCCGGCATTGATGTCGTCACCGTAAACGTTCACACCGTCGTATTGCAGGTTTGTATTCGGATCGTTATTCGGCACATAACCAATTGCCGTAGAGAGATTGCCCTGACTAACATCGGTAGCGAAGAAATTGGAGCGCGCCCGAGTCGAACGGTCGCTATAATCGTCGGCCATAAAATCGGTACCGCTTAGCCGTTGGAAATTCACTTTGAACGCAAACCGCGAACCGAGTTGCTTGGCGTAACGAATAGCAAGGTCGCTGTATCCTTTCGCACCAAAGCCCGGCTTTCCAATGTTGTTGACGCCCACTTTTACCTGAGCGCTCAGTCCCTGATGCGTAAATGGATTTTTGCTGGTAGTCGATAACAAGCCCTGAAAAGCATCCGGTCCGTACAATGACGCTGATGTTCCCGGTACCAGTTCGATTGTTTCAACGTCCAGATCGGGTAGGCTCGCAACGTTACTCAGGCCAAACCCGAACGCTGGTGCCCGGTTGTCCACACCATCGGTTAGTTGAAGAAACCGCGTATTGTTGTTTGCGCCAAAGCCGCGTACATTAACTGACTTGAAGGTCAGGCTCTGGGTTAACAGATCTACACCGGGCACGTTCTGTAATGCATCGAACGGGCTGGCGGCTGGCGACTGCTGAAACTGTCGGGTATCTAATTTTTCGACGGTCAAACCGGCTTTTCGACTTTCTTCCAATCTCCGACTAACCGATAAAATGACGTTGTTGCTCTTAGCGGCTGTCTCGATGAGTCGGATCGAAAGACTTCGAAAGTTGTTACCCCGCACAACGACCGACTGATCTTCGTAGCCTTCGTACGAAACGGTAAGCGTCAGCGGCAGATCCCGAGTAGTCGGCAGCTTAAATACCCCGTTAGCCTGCGATCTGGTGCCGGTGGTGGTTCCTCGAATGACAACCGAAACGCCCGCAACGGGCTCATCTTTTTTATCCGTAATTCGTCCCAGTATATTTGTCTGCGCCTGAATTGTAGCAGTAGCAACAAGAGACAGAACCACCAGAAAAAAAAGATTTTTCATAGGTAAGGCTTGAGAAATTCAACGATTATCGAAGTTGGACATGTACGCCACAAAAGTACGAAAGTCGCCTTCGTTTTATACATTAACGCGATTATCTTTTATAAAAAATAACTTATAATTTACTTTATAGTAGATTTAATAACATTTATTTTTGTTAATATAGGTTTATTATCTAGTCGTCATCGACCGTTTGAGACGAAGGTAAGGGGTACTTCCTAAGTTATAAACGTTTTGGGCGATTTAAAAACGCGCCCCGACGCCTGATTTTGGCCAATAAGCATACAGCCTAAGCCTGTGATCAACCGTCATTCGAAATAACCCCGCAGCTCACCGTAGCTCAGAATATGCCCTTTCATAGCTTCCTGCACGTTAGATTTCACGGGTGTCCCCGTTAAGGTAAGTGGTTTATCCAGGGCGTATACGCGAAACACGTAAGCATGACGTCCGGCGGATGGACAGGGGCCAATGAACGTTAAAGTACCCGCCGAATTTCTACCTATCTTTCCGCCCAGCAACTGCATCTGTTCCATCGTTAAGCCTTCCGGCAGACCGTGCACCGATGCGGGTATGTTGTAGAGCACCCAATGCGAAAAGTCGAATAAGGAAAACATAGGCGTTGGGACGTCATAGTCCGTCACGATTACAGCGTAGGATTGGGCGTTGGACTGTTGCTCCTCCCATGTCAGCGCCGGCGATATTTCCTTACCCCGACAACTACACCTGATTGGCATATCACCATTCGGTGGAAATGAACTGCTCAGCACCGTGATGTTTTTACGCAACGTAGCCAGATAAGCCTTCTCGTCTTCGCGCTGGCCGCTGGCTCTGTACTGCATGACGACCAGAAATATGCCGAACAGCAAAATAAGGCCCAGTAAGATTCGAGTAACTATGCCCATAAAAACAGCCGGCTAAGAACATACTACTTTCTTAACCGGCTGATTATTAAAAAGTTTACCAGAAATACCCTACGCTACTTTACTGTGGCTAGGCCGCACGACTGCTCTGCGGGCGACGCAAGGGCGTTGACCGAAGCGATTGCGTGTTGGTGCGGGCTTCCTCAACGACCTGCTCCGAAACCAGTTCAAGGTGGTTGGCCCGTTTCAACACATAGTCAAACGGCAGGTTAAAGTAATTGGAAACCTCGCTGCGGAAGCTGTCCGGAAATTTCGACAGCCGCAAGCCAAAAAACTTACGAACTTCCTCTTCCGGCAGCATAGCGGCTAAGGCTACGCGCTCCGCTTCGGCCAGCAATTCCTGCCGTGACGGATACAGGTATTCCAAACCAATCGACGCAGAAAGAATGTTCAGAAACAGGTTTTTGTACATGGCAGACAGTTCGGCGGGTAAAATAACCCAGCCCTGCTCCCGAAACTTGGCCGAAAAGCCTGTCAGCCCCTGTTCACCACGGATTTCGCCCGCA
Organism: Spirosoma liriopis; assembly: GCF_023196085.1. Lineage (NCBI taxonomy): Bacteria > Pseudomonadati > Bacteroidota > Cytophagia > Cytophagales > Cytophagaceae > Spirosoma > Spirosoma liriopis. The sequence goes on along the minus strand of NZ_JALPRF010000002.1, from coordinate 1,670,376 downwards.
ATAAGTTCGGCGGGAAAACGCAGCCGGGCATCCGTTTTCTGAAGTCGGAAAACAACCGCTTCGACCGGGCTTTTCTGGAATAATAAATCGGCAGGCATGACCTGGGTATTTTCCCATTGGTCGGTCATGCGCATAAACAGACTTTCGTTGACAGGCAGATTGTCGGGGTTGCCCAGACTGATGAGCATTCGACGGAAAGCCGCCAGAAAATCGATCTGGAGTTGATTCGAATTTGAGCGTCGCTTCATGCGGTTATATAGCCGGCCAGTCGCTTTTTCACAGCACAAAAACCGGCATCATTAGTTTGGTTGTTTGTTGTAAATCGCAACAGTAAATATACGCAACAAGCGACTGATAACAAAGCAATAAGCCGACGAAAATCAGATATTTTAATTAATAAATAGGAAGGCTTACCCAACACTTCTACCCAATCTGGTTACAGGGTATTTTATCAATAAAAACCGGTCTTGCCGGTGAATAGAAGACCTACAGCTTATCTTTGATACTACCCGTGTGCAGACCAGAAAGTAACGGCCTTATACTAACTCGTCTGTGCTTTATCATTCGCTACATTTATGCTTGATCGAACCGTAAAAAACGCGTTTACCAGTACCTACCGTGTCTACATGCTCGCCATCACTTTTCTAACTTCGTTTCAGTACGGGGTTGGGCAAACCAAGCCAGCCGCTATGGCTTTCGAGGTAACGATGGCGAAACCAACCGATCACTTGTATCATGTGGTTTTTACCTACCCGAACGCGGATCAGGAAACAATCGATTTCAAAATGCCGGTGTGGACGCCCGGCTATTACCAACTCATGAATTATGCGAGTAGCGTTGCCAACATGCAGGTGACCGACGCAGCGGGCAAGCCCCTGCAATGGGAGAAAACGGCGAATAGCACCTGGCGTGTCCGTGCCAACAAAACCCCATCTGTAACGCTGTCGTACGACGTAAAGGCAACCCGTGATTTTGTGGCGGGTAATTATCTGGACGACAACAAAGGCTACATCTCGCCCGCTGGCGTGTTTATGTACGTGCCGAACCAGCTTCAACAGCCGGTTACGGTAACCTTGCACCCTTATTCGGCCTGGAAACCGCTTGTCGCTACGGGTCTCGATTCGATTCCCGGCAAACCGAATACGTTTACCGCGACCAACTTTGACGTGCTTTACGACAGCCCTATGCTCATGGGCAACTTGGAACAGCTTCCTTCCTTTACCGTGGCCGGAATCCCGCATTACTTTGTCGGGTATAACATCGGCAATTTCGACCGAAACCAGTTCGTTGCTGACCTCAAAAAGATTGTTCAGGCGGGTTCCGAGATCATTGGCGACATTCCCTACAAGCACTACACCTTTATAGCCATCGGGCCGGGCGGGGGCGGCATCGAACACCTCAACTCGACCGCCATTAGTTTTGACGGCAGTGGATTGAACACCTCACAAGGCAAGCTACGGCTGTATCTGTTTCTGGCTCACGAATACTTTCACCATTACAATGTGAAGCGCATCCGGCCCGCTGCCCTGGGTCCTTTCGATTACGATCAGGAAAACCGGACAAACATGCTCTGGGTATCCGAAGGCTTTACGGTTTACTACGAATACCTGATGCTCCGACGAGCGGGATTGATGTCCGAAGAAGAACTGCTGAACGCCCTTCGAAGCAACATGGCTTCGTACGAAAATAAACCGGGCCACCGGTTTCAGTCGGCGACACAAGCGAGTTACGAAACCTGGTCGGACGGGCCGTTTGGTCGCACCGGCGATGATGCCTACAAAACGATTTCGTACTACGAGAAAGGTCCGGTCCTGGGCATGCTCCTGGACTTTAAAATTCGGCACGAGACCGACAACAAAAAATCGCTCGACGATGTGATGCGGATGTTGTATCAGACATATTACCAGAAAGAAAAGCGCGGTTTTACGGACGAAGAATTTCGGACGATTTGCGAAAAAACGGCGGGCAAACCGCTGGACGAAATTTTTGACTACGCATCAACGGTCAAGCCCCTGGATTATCCGAAATACTTGGCCTACGCCGGTTTATCCGTTGACACCACGCTCCGGGAAGCACCCGGCGGATGGCTTGGTTTAAATCTCCGCCCAAAATCGGACAGCCTGCTGGTGTCGAGCGTTGATTGGGAATCGCCCGCCTGGAAAGCCGGAATCCGGAGCGGTGCCGTCCTGCTAATGTTAAACAACCAACCGGCCACCTTAGCGGCTGTTAAAGCCATTCCCGTTGATCAGTCAGTCAAGCTACGCATCGTTCAAGGCGGTCAGACAGACGAGAAAACACTTCGGGTAGGCCAAAAATTCGAACGTACTTTTCAGCTCTCGCGCCTGCCCAATCCAAACAAACAGCAGCAAGCGATTCTAAACGATTGGTTAAAAGAACGATAAGACTTACGCAACAGGTACGCGCTCGCGGGCAGCGTATTGCTCGCGAGCCTGTATGATTTGCGCGCTATGGTTGCTGGCCCAATCACCCAACTCAATGATCTGCACGAGAAAACTTTTTCCTAAATCCGTCAATTCATACTCGACTCTGGGCGGAATTTCGGGATAAACCCGGCGCGAGACTAAACCGTCGCGTTCCAGGGTACGAAGCGTAACGGTAAGCATCCGTTGCGAGACACCATCGATTCGTTTCTTTAATTCGTTGAAACGGAGTGTTCCGGCATTGCCCAGGTGAAAGATCGACAGCGTTGACCACTTATCGCTAAACCGGTCCAGAATATTCCGGATTGGGCAGTTGGCGATTGAACCGCCAACGGGCCCCAAAATTTTCTGCAATTTTTCCTGCACTATATCCTGCTGATTATCAGCAATAGTTCTGTTCATGTTACTGACGCACAAAAAAATACCTTCTTGCGGTGAATACGGTTACGAAATACTTTTGAGTTACCAAAAGTAACTAAGAAACAGATAAAAACCAATTGATTATGATTGCAGTTACCGGAGCATCAGGCCATTTAGGAAAAGCCACGCTTAATTATTTAGTAGCAAAAACAGACGCCAATTCATTAGTTGCTATCGTCAGAGATCCCGCCAAAGCAACGGACCTGTCCGACAAAGGTATTCAGGTTCGTACCGGCGATTATACCGACCCGGCCTCATTAGCAGCCAGCCTGGCAGGCGTTGATACCTTGTTATTGATCTCCAGTTCGGTAGTCGGTGAAGAGCGTGTTCGTCAGCATACCAACGCCGTCAACGCAGCCAAAGAAGCCGGGGTGAAACACATCGTCTACACCAGCGCTACCAGTCCGTCAGCAAACGCGCTATTCCCTGCCGCTATCGATCATTTCCACACCGAAAACCTCCTGAAAGAATCGGGTCTGACGTACACCATCTTCCGCAATAATCTGTACCTGGATGTGTTGCCCATGATTATCGGTGATGCGGCTCAGTCGGGGCAACTACCCTTTCCGGGCGGTGACGGAAAAGTCAGTTACGCGCTTCGGGAAGATATTGCCGAGGGACTAGCCAACGCGCTGACCAGTGAGGGACATGAGAACCAGATTTACGAGATCGGTGCGACAAGCGCCTGGTCATTTGCTGATATAGCGGCTATTCTGGGTCAGAAAAGCGGCAAAACCGTTGATTACCTTGATATTCCCGCTAGCGCCTACGAAGCTGAACTAGCCAAGCACCTGCCCGCTCCGGTTGTCAGCCTGTACACCGGTATGGCCGAAGCAATTAAACAAAATGATTTCAACCGGCCCGATTCGGCGCTGGAAAAACTGCTGGGCCGTCAGCCGGTTAACTTGGAAGACTTCCTAAAAAGCTAATCCACCCAGCGGTCATTCGAAGGAAAATATAGCTCCGTCTTACAGCACTATCGCTGGTAGGACGGAGCTACTTAGTTTTGTAGATTATCGATTAGCCAGCACGAATACTGGTCGATGTCGCTTTTTACTGACAATTCCCCATCAAATTGCACTTTTATGCCCAATTATTCGATTTAGGCAGTTTCCACAAGCTATAGTCATTTAGTCTGCTTAATCCTTTCTATTTTCACGGTCATTACTGACGGTCATTTTCCACCAATCCTTTTTCCGCTTCGATGAATCGTTACAGGTCACCGATCCTTTTCTTTTTTGCCGCGTTTCTATCGTTTCTCACGACAAAAGGCCAGCCATTTAGTCAGGCCGAGATTGCGCGCTGGCAAAAACAGGCAAAACAAGTTACCATCACCCGCGACACCTGGGGCGTTCCGCATATCTACGGAAAAACCGACGCTGACGTGGTTTTTGGTTTGTTGTACAGCCAGTGCGAAGATGATTTTGATCGCGTCGAAGAAAACTACCTGGACGCCATTGGTCGGTTGGCGGAGGTCGATGGCGAATCCGCTCTTTACCATGATTTGCGAGCACGTCTTTTCATGGACACGACGCAGGCGCTTGCTCTTTACAAAAAAAGCCCGGTCTGGATGAAAAGTCTACTTGATGCCTTTGCCGATGGCACGAACTATTACCTGTATACCCACCCGGCTGTTACGCCCAGGCTTTTAAAACGTTTTCAGCCATGGATGCCGCTCATGTTTAGCGAAGGTAGCATCGGCGGCAACATCAGCGTAGTTTCCATCGACCGACTGAAAGACTTTTACGAACACCGCAAAACCTCCTGGATTTACGATTTCGACAAATTTGAACGGGACCCGGTTGGTTCAAACGGCTTCGCCATCGCTCCTTCGAAAAGCGCCACCAAAAATCCCCTACTGCTCATCAATCCGCACACGTCTTTTTACTTTCGGTCGGAGGTTCACATGGTTAGTCAGGCTGGATTAAACGCGTACGGGGCCGTTACATGGGGGCAATTTTTTGTCTATCAGGGCTTTAACGAAAACTGCGGCTGGATGCACACGTCCAGCGGTGCGGATTCAATGGATGAGTATCTGGAAACCGTCGAGAAAAAAGGTAATTCGCTTGTTTATCGGCAAGGCAATACGCAGCAACCCGTTCGGACGCAAACAGTGCGGCTACCGTACAAGGTGGGCAACGGTATTCAGTACAAAGAGTTTACGCTATACTGGACGCACCACGGTCCCGTCGTTGGCGAAAAAGGCGACAAATGGGTTACGGTCAGTATGATGAATACACCCCTGAACGCGCTCGAACAGTCCTATTTACGCACCAAGGCGAAAGGGTACCAGAGTTTTAAGGAAGTGATGAAACTCAACGGCAATGCGTCGAACAACACCGTTTTTGCGGATCGGGACGGCAACATTGCGTACTGGCACGGCAATTTTATGCCTAAACGCGACCCTAAATTTGACTGGAACCAACCCGTCGATGGCAGCAATCCGGCTACCGAATGGAAAGGATTGCATGGTGTAGATGAACTCGTTCAGGTTCGTAACCCGGCCAGCGGCTGGATTCAGAACTGCAATTCGACACCGTTCACCGTATCGGGCAACAGCAGCCCCGACAAGGCAACATACCCGACGTACATGGCTCCCGACGCCGAAAACTACCGGGGTATCAATGCCGTTCGTGTGTTAAGCCAGAAATCCGTCTTTACGCTGGACACGCTTATTGCGGCTGCCAACGACCCCCATCTGGCCGCTTTCGATGCTTTGCTTCCTCCCCTGCTGAACGCATACCAAACCGTTGCGGGTGATGCCGCCAACCAATCGAGCGATCTGCGGGAAGCCGTACAGTTGTTGCAGAGCTGGGATAAAAGCTACGGAACAGGCTCCGTCGGGACAGCACTCGCCATCTTGTGGGGTGAGAAGATTCAGCGCCTGGCCCGGAGCCGCGTCCCCGCCGACCAGCGCCTTGACTATCTGAGCTTCACCGACTTCACCATCAACAATACCTCCCCACAGGAGAAAGTAACCGCCCTGAAGGACGTGCTGACCGATCTGACGCGTGACTTCGGAACCTGGAAAACGCCCTGGGGTGACATTAATCGATACCAACGCCTGACCGGAAAAATTCAGGAAACGTTTGACGATCAGCAGCCAAGTATTGCGGTTGGTTTTACGCCCTCCGCCTGGGGATCGCTGGCGGCTTTCGGTGCTCGTTCGTATCCCAACACGAAAAAACGGTACGGTTACGTGGGCAATAGCTTTGTTGCGGTTGTTGAATTCGGCAGGAAAGTAAAAGCGCGTTCGGTCGTTACGGGCGGCCAAAGCAGCAAACCGGGCATGAAGCACTTCACGGATCAGGCTCCGCTCTACTGCGCGGGTCAGTTCAAAGATGTTTGGTTCTATCCCGAAGAGGTACAACAGCATATCGAAAAGACGTATCGTCCCGGCGAATAGTTTATGAACCACAAACGGGCAAAAGCAGAGCGGTTGCGTTGACTATCGATCCATCCATGATCCGTGAAGACGTACAGCGTACGCCAGTGATTGGCGTACGTTTGAAAATAAGCTAACTTGCCCGCTGTCATCTAAACCCCCACAATGAAAAACAACTGTTTACTTTTTTTAGGCATAGCCCTTTCTACTCTTTATGGCTGTGCAACCAAACAATCCGACACACCCATTCAGGGAACGTGGGAACTTGTATCGGCAACGGCAACCGAAAAAGACTCTACTTATTCGACGTTTGATCCGAAACGTAAAATGATCAAAATCCTGAACCCAACGCACTTTGCTTTCCTAAACCACGACATCAGCGGCCAGAACGATTCGTCGGCAACCAGGTTCTCAGCGGGCGGAGGGAAATACACGTTTACGGACAGTACGTACACCGAATACCTGGACTACTACTCCGATAAAGCGTGGGAAAACAACAAATTTGAGTTTGTGGTGAAGCTATCCGGCGATACGCTCGTTCAGAAAGGCGTTGAGAAAGTAGAAAAGCTCGGCATCGACCGGGTGATTGTCGAAACCTACAAACGAGTCACGAACTAACATTATCAATTGTGGTCTGGTAGCCTTGCGTTGATGGTATGAAACGAAAAACCTTTTTGTCTCTGCTCGGCTTAGCCTCTATACGCTTCCCTTATTCGACCATGAGCATAGCGCAGTCCGACAGCCCCGAAACGTTTTATTTTAAAGACGATGGCAAAATTCCGAACAGCAAATACCCGCTGCTTGTGTATCGAAATGCGTTCACGGAGCGCAACCAACAGGGGGCCAGCTGGCTGGAAAAACGTTTTGCCGACAACAACTGGACAAATTCCTGGCGCAACGGCGTTTACGCCTTTCATCATTACCACAGCACGTCCCACGAGGTTTTGGGCGTTTATTCCGGAAAGGCGTTGTTGCACCTGGGCGGAGAAAATGGGCAGAAAATAAATGTTCAGGCTGGCGATATTCTGGTTATTCCAGCCGGCGTTGGGCATAAAAACCTCGGCAGCGAAAACCTGGGCATTGTCGGTGCTTATCCCGACGGACGCGAATGGGATGTAAACCGGGGACTGGCGGGTGAACGACCGCAAACCGACAAAAACATTGCGGCTCTACCCATACCGGCTACCGATCCGCTACTCGGCAAAACGGCTGGACTACCCACCATCTGGCGCAGCTAGACTTTACGAAGAACGTGCTGGTAACTTTTACGACCAGCACGTTTTTACTCCTTAGCCGCCGTGCTGGATCCCGACAACTCAATATGGGTCTGTGGACTGCCTTGATACCGCACCGTACTTGCTCCACTGGCCTTTACGGTAAGCTCTTCCTGAACCCGGACGCGGGCGGTACTGGCTCCCGACAAATCCAACTGAGCTTGTTTCGCCAGGCAGTCAAAAGCGTCGAGTTTACTGGCTCCCGACAGGTTACTCGCCAGGCCATCGCTAGTCCCTACTACATGGATCGTAGAGGCCCCTGACAGTTCTGAAGTCAACCGGGAACCGGCAAGATTTATCGTTACGTTCGACGCCCCTGACAGCGAGGCATTAACCACCGATGAACTGGTAAAGCCGGTGACAGTTGATTGAGCCGCCCCCGACAGATTGATTTCCCGTAGCGTTGGCATTGTAACGGTAACGTACATATCGTAGCGTTTCCGGCGCGATGTACCCCGATATTCCGCGTGCAAGGTTCCATTTCGTACTCTCAAGTCAAGGTCGTTTACATCGGCTTCGTTCCCCCGAACGGCAACCTCGAAGCTGCTCCCCGACCGAACATCGATATGAAAAGCACTGCCCATATCAAGCCGGTCGAAATTAGCCAGCGGATAGGTCTGGGTTACCTCCTTGTAAGGTCCAAGTTCCTGTTGGCAAGCCGTCAGTTGGACAGACAGAAAAAACAGAAGAGCGTAAAAAAGCAATCGCTGTTTCATGGGTATAGCTGTTATTTACAGCCGCAAATGTCACTTACCCGCTTACCAGAAATAGCACTTCCCTAGACGAATAGTAGTTTTCACTTGCTGAAATAACCCATTTTTGCTCTGAATTGAAAAAGCGCGATAAGCTTACTGCTCATCGCGCTTTTGACTTAAAATTTTTCGCTCTTTACTCGACAGTCACCGATTTGGCCAGGTTGCGCGGCTGGTCAACATTGCGGCCCCGCATAACTGCAATGTCGTAGGCCAGCAGTTGCAAAGGAATTACCGAGACAAGCGGAACCAGTACTTCGTGGACTTTGGGAATCTCTATCGTGAAATCCACCAGACTGGGCAAATGCGTATCGCCTTCCGTTGTGATGGCAATGACACGACCTTTGCGGGCCTTTACCTCCTGAATATTCGAGACAATTTTCTCGTACGAACTGTCCTTCGTGGCGATGACGACCACCGGCATGTCCTCGTCGATGAGCGCAATCGGTCCGTGCTTCATTTCGGCAGCGGGATAGCCTTCGGCGTGGATGTAGCTGATTTCTTTCAGCTTCAACGCTCCTTCCAGTGCAACCGGGAAGTTCAGCCCCCGTCCCAGATAGATGAAATTACGAGCGTAGGTAAAGATGTATGCGATTTCCTTGATTTTGTCGGCGGCTTGCAGCACCTTTTCGACCTTTGCCGGAATACTTTCCAACTCGGCCAGTAACAAGCGAAACAGCGACTCCGAGATTGTTCCTTTCCGTTTGGCAGCGGCCAGTGCCATCAGCGTCAGCACGGTAACCTGCGCCGTAAATGCTTTCGTGCTGGCAACCCCGATTTCGGGTCCTGCGTGCGTGTAGGCTCCTGCATCCGTGGCCCGCGCGATTGATGAACCTACCACGTTGCAAACACCGAAGATCGTTGCTCCTTTTGACTTTGCCAGTTCGATAGCGGCCAGCGTATCAGCGGTTTCGCCCGACTGCGAAATAGCAATGACAATATCGCCTTCTTTGATGATCGGATTGCGATACCGGAATTCGGACGCATACTCAACTTCGACGGGAATCCGGGCCAGTTCTTCGAAAATATACTCGGCAACCAAGCCCGCGTGCCATGACGTACCACAACCGATAATGACAATCCGCTCCGAAGCCGCCAGTTTATCCAAGTAATCGCGTAACCCACCGAGTTGCATGGTACCACTGTCAGCCTGAACGCGTCCTCGCATCGAATCGGCAATGGAACGCGGCTGCTCAAAGATTTCCTTGAGCATAAAGTGGTCGAATCCACCTTTTTCGATTGCTTCCAATTCCAGCTCTACCTTCTGCACGTAAGGCGTGGTCGTCGTATTGTCGAGCGTTACGACGGTAAGCAAGCCGTTTTTGATAACAGCGATTTCGTAGTCATTGAGGTAAATGACATCCTTGGTGTATTCAACGATTGGCGTCGCATCCGAAGCCATAAAAAACTCACCCTCGCCCACACCAATCACCAGCGGAGATCCTTTTCGAGCGGCAACAAGCTGGGTCGGATCGGCTTCGTTCATGATCACAATAGCGTACGCCCCCACGACCTCCTGCAACGCCAGCCGGACCGCATCTTCGAGCGAACCGCCATTGTTTTCCCAGATATCTTCGATAAACTGTCCCAACACTTCCGTGTCGGTTTCGCTGGTAAACGTATGGCCTTTCTTGAGCAATGCCTGCTTGATAGCCGCGTAGTTCTCAATGATTCCGTTGTGAATAATTGCTAGTTTCCGGTGAAAGGAGTAATGCGGGTGCGCATTTACGTCGTTGGGTTCACCGTGCGTTGCCCAGCGCGTATGGCCCATTCCGATGGTACCGCTGCTTTCGCGCGCAGCCAGTTCCTGCTCCAGAGCGGCTACTTTACCTTTTTTCTTGTACACACGCAGGCCGTGCCCATTCATCAGGGCAATACCGGCGCTATCGTACCCCCGGTATTCGAGTCGTTTCAGACCTTTCAAAACCAATGGGCACGCTTCCCGGTGCCCAACGTACGCTACAATACCGCACATAGCTCTTTTATCTGTTTAGGAGTAATGTCACCGTTTTTCGATAATCAATCAACGTGCGTAAAGTAACGCCAAAAGCCGGAATATCCGGCTTTTGGGTAAATGAGTTTTACTATACGTTACCTGGGTAAGGTTTGAACCAAGCTATTTTGCGTTAACCAGCTAGTTGCGTGTATAGATTGTAGTACCGCTCTGTCACATCATTCTCCTCGGCCCCGTCGAACTTATGTTCAGGCAGGTCGTTCAGCACCGCGTTCAGGCTAGCACTTGATTCTTCTTCGGCACGGACCACGGCATCGGCGTAGGCGCAACCAATCCGGATGAAACCACCGAAGTCAGCCGTTTTCAATTCTTCCAGCATCGAATCGTCGATATCCATCATGCGCGCTTTTTCGATGATATCCCCTTCAAAACGATGGTCAAACCCATTGTTGTACACCGTAAAAACCGACTTGGTGTCCTTAAACATTGGGTCGTTCTTATAGGTTGTTTTAAGGTAAAGCGGAATCAGGGAGGTCATCCAGTCGTTGCAGTGAACGATATCGGGAGCCCAACCGAGTTTCTTCACCGTCTCCAGCACCCCTTTGCAGAAGAAGATAGCCCGCTCGTCGTTGTCATCGTAGAATCGGTTTTCCTTGTCGTGGAAAACGTATTTACGCTGAAAATAATCTTCATTATCAATAAAATAGACCTGTAACTTGGCCGTCGGAATTGACGCAACTTTAATAATCAACGGTTTTTCTTCATCACCAACGGCGATGTTGATTCCCGATAGCCGCACAACTTCGTGCAACCGATTTTTGCGTTCATTAATAAGCCCGAAGCGTGGCACTAAAATTCGAATCTCCATTCCTCGTTCCTGCATAGCCTGGGGCAGCTTGCGGACGAAATCGGCAACGTCAGACGTTTTCAGGAAAGGATTTATTTCACTGGCCACGTAAAGGATGCGTAATTTGCTCATAAAAACGGGCGGGGTGTGTTGTTAAGACTATCAAAAAACTTGCAAAATTATACAATTTTTTTCCGTATTTCAATACATTTTGCCCGAAAAAGATACGAATCCGCTATCATTGCAGCCTAAAAAACCAGTCGCTCGTTATGCATCGCTTTAGTACCGCTGTTGATCTTCGCAACCACCTTTCCGTAGCCCGTTCAAGCCAGAAAATTGGATTTGTGCCAACGATGGGCGCTTTGCACGAAGGTCATATCCGGCTTATCGAAAAGGCTAAACAGGAGAACGATATCGTCGTAAGCAGTATCTTCGTCAACCCCATACAATTCAACAATCCTGACGATCTGAGTCGCTACCCACGGACACTGGAAGAAGATTGCCAAAAACTGGAAGCCGCTGGCTGCGACATAGTTTTTGCGCCCTCCGCCGACGAGATGTACCCGGAGCCACCTACACTCCGGCTAAATTTCGGCGAGCTGGAAACGATCATGGAAGGCGCTTTCCGACCGGGTCACTTCAACGGCGTCGGCTTGGTGGTGGGTAAGTTGTTCAATATCGTACAACCCAACCGGGCTTACTTCGGCCAGAAAGACTTGCAGCAGGTAGCCGTAGTGCGACGCCTGATTCGCGACCTGAGCTTTCCCGTTGAACTGGTTCGGTGTCCAACGATCCGGGAGGCCGACGGGCTGGCGATGTCATCCCGGAACCGAAATCTCACGCCCGATCAGCGCATAGAGGCCGTAACCCTGTTTAAAGCCCTTACATTGGCTCAAAATCTGTTAACCGAGGGTCAGAGTACCGCGCAGACAAAAGAGGCAGTAATCGACGTTTTTAGCGGCAATCCAAATTTCCGGCTCGAATACATTGACGTTGTTAATGCCGATACCATGCAGCCTGTCGAAGAAGTGCTGGCTCCGGGACAAACCGCTATCTGCCTGGCGGCTCATCTGGGCCAGGTACGCCTGATTGATAACCTGGTATTCTGACAAGTCAGACCAACAAAAAAGGGCCGCTCAACTGAGCGGCCCTTTTTTGTTGTGCGCCAGGGAGTCTTATTCCTTGACAAGTTTTACGACCTGCTTCTGCGTTGCGGTTGTCGCCTGGAGCAGGTACACGCCCGTTGACTTACCAACCGAAATCGTAGCGCGCTCAACGGCAGCAGCGTGTTCGATAATCGTTGTGTTCACGCTACGGCCACGGTTGTCGATCGTTCGGAGTTGCAGTCTCTGACCAGCCGCCCCGCGAATTTCAACCTCAACCGACTCGTTTACAACTGGGTTACCCAGTACGTTAAGCTGTAACGTAGCACCCGCTTCTTCGGCACCCAGCCGCGCAGCATTAGTTCTAGCGGGTTCAACGCCGTAAATCAAGCTTCCGCCCTGGTAAACCGTGATGCGGTTGTTAAGCCCAAAGGCGCTGTTGTTGACATAGGAGTAATCACCAGCCTGATTGAAGGCGCTGTAGTTCTGCTTGTAAACCTGGATCTCAATCGGTCCTGATTCGCTCATTGGAGCCAGACTACCCGCTCCCGGCGAGAAGCTATATTCGATGTAGCCCGTTGCACCCTGACGACCCGGAGTCGACACATAGCGTAGGTTGAGGTTGTTCTGACCGATAGCTACGTAGTTTTTCTGGAAGATCAGGTCCATGTTGTCCTCAACATTCAGCCAGTAGCGAACCGTGATTGTGCTGTAGTCAACCGAGGTAGTACCCTGATTCTGAAGCGTCAGGTAAGGCTTGAGCGTATTGGAGTTAAGCTGACCATTATCAGGATCGCGCGAAAGCGCTTTTACAACCGTTACTGCCAGCTTGGATAAGTCAAAACGGGCAAAAATTGGGTTGTGATCCGATGTTGTGTTGCCGTAATTGGGAATGCTGAACGGCAGCAACACGTAGGCCGAGTTGTCGATGTAGCCAGCGGCCAGATCGTTCGAAACAATCATGTGATCGATGAAGCTGGCCGACGAGTTAAACGTCGAGCAACCTTGCTGTTCGAGTGGCTTGGTCACGGTTTTATAACCAGCTTCGTCCGACACAAAGTTGTTGAACGACGAAACCGGCGAACTCGTGTAGATCGATGACGTAGCTTTGTCGTTGTAATCACCCATCATAACGATGTTTGCAGTCGCGTATTCGGTGTCAAGCAACGTTTTCAGATCGGCAAAATCCTGTCTGCGACGGTTAAAATCACCCGCTGCACTTCCCGACTTAGCGTGTACCGTAACCACGTGAATCCGGCGCGTAACGCCATTGATCGTCGCATCGGCAACGAACAGGAAAGGCAAACGACCCGACGACCAGCCGTTACCAGATGGGTAGTTGTATTTATCCAACAGCAGCGGTTTCGTTTCGGACAGAACCGGCGTTACCGTAGCGGTATTGTAAATCACACAAACTTTCTGAGCCAGCGAGGTTGGTCCGAATACCGTACCGTTCGTGACCTGCTGGTCGCACTGGTCCTGGAAGAAATACGAGAACTTGTCGGAGCAAACGTAGCTGTAACTGCCTGGAATAGCGGCTACCGTTGCGCTAAAGCGGTTGATATCACTGATTTCTTCTACCGAGATGATATCGGCGTTCAGCTTCGTCAATACGGCTGTCGCGTTAACCTGTTGAAGGTCTTCGTTGACAGGCCCCATGTCTTCGTACGTGTAGGTTCCTCTTGGACAGTTGATCGAACCACCGTCAGCACCGAAGAATTCCATGTTCCAGGCAGCAACATCCAGCGTTTGCGTGCGGGGCAGTGCCGTATTTTCGGCTGGTCCGCAAATAGCATCCTGCGCGGCTGTGCTTCCCGGAATGTCAGCCAGAATCCGGGGTTGTAGTTGCAGACCATTGTTTCCTGGCGTAGTCACTCCCGACACAAACCGATCGGCGATACCCGTTACACTAACCGGATTGCTTGGACGACCGGCACCCGCTAGTGGCGAATTGGCACTGATGCGTAAGGTAGCCGATTGGTTATCTTTGGTAATGGTGTAACTGGTTCCGCCCACAAACGTAGCCCCTGAGCCACTGATGGAAGCGTTTGAAATACTAACCAGCCGCCCCTGATAGTTGGGCAACTGATCGGGTGTAATCTCGATCGGCGCCGGCACGACGGTACCAGCTCCTGAAACCAGCGTGAAGTTTGTAGCAGCCGGCGATGTTATTTCGGTAAAACCGTTGAATACCGTGACTGGTCCACGTGCCTGCACCAGATCGCCGATCTGTACGAGCGAACTAATGTCAGTACCAGACGGGCTAGCGTAGACAACAATACCACCCGTTTCGTCCTGAATGTAGATCTGGCGAGCACCCAGCTGATTCGTAACCGTTACCCGGCCCTGAACCGTGTAGGTATTACCAATACCCGTCCGTGCTGCGGCAATTGACACAATTCCTGTCGAAACGGATGCACTGACAACGCCCGTAACAGGGAGGTCAACCGTTGCTCCTCCCCCGCTGAAGGTGATCGACCCCGAATACGAATTAGGAACCAGACCTGCTGTCAGCTGAGCAGCCAGGGTTGTGCTGGACAAGCCTGAATTAGTGTAAGGAATAGTAACGGAGTTGCCAAAAGACGAACCATTGTACGAAACCGCAAACGCAGGATTCGATACCGTTACGGTAATACCACCGCTTGCTGACGTAAGATTGGTGGCATTGGTTGTTATAATCCGTGTAGCCGGACCGCTGCCTTCTGCGTAGCTCAAGCTTACCGGGTTAGGCGTTGCAGCAATGGTAGGTGCCGTTGAATTACACAGATTAGTTGGACTTGCCGAATTGCGTGGGCTGGGCGTACCTATGGTGAAATCCGCAGAATTATTACCCGTATCCGTACAGCCATTACCAGCCCGAACAGCGGCAGTCGAATTAGTCAAATTGGCAGTAGGAGCTGTCTCTGAACAGTTTGTAGCCGTACCGAAGCCTACAAAATCATTTACTACTGGGCATGAACCCGACAGCACCGAAGTCGCTTTTACCAAAGCAACTTTACCCGCAGTGCCGCTCATATTTATACCACCCGTTGCGTCAGGCATAGGCAAGCCTGGAAGAGTAGTGTTTGTACCAGCCCCCTCCTGCACTAGATAATAACCGCCCGGCTGAATAGTACCGCTCAACCGGGTTGCCTGCCAGCTAGTTCCTCCGCTTGCTGCATATTGTACACTCCAGCCGTCAAGATTAACCGCTGCTGTGCCCCGGTTGAACAACTCAATAAAATCATTTTTGTAAGGGGCACCTGCATTACCACCACCCCCGTACACCTGGCTAATTACTATTTGCTCTTGTGCTTTGGTAGCACCGGCCACCAGCAATGCCGCAAATAACAGCCACAGCCGAGCCGTTGAATACGAAGACCGTAAACGTTGAAAGATCATATAAAATGGATTAGTTAAGTTTATGTAAAGCTACTGTAAACTTGCCTGTTCCATTTTAAGCTATCATTAAAATTATAGACTATATAGACAATGTCATATTACTACTAAAAATATTAACATCCATTAATTTAACAACTTACATTTTTATCAGAAAGAGATTGGCTCCTCGCTAATCGACGATGCGAAAAGCCATTTTTGCTTTCTCCCGCGATAAAGCGTTGAAGTGCCACCACTCAAACTCAATCGGGCTAAAGCCGCCCTGCCTCATTGCTGTTCGCAGAATTTGCCGATTATCGATTTGTTTCTGTGTTAGCTTCCCGGCTTTCAGCAATTCGTTTTCACGCGATGGATACGCCAGCTCACCGAAGAAGTCATACTTGGTACCCATATCGAGTGGCTTACCGTCTTTCGTCGCGACGGTCAGATCAACGGCACATCCGTAGTTGTGAATGGACCCTTTTCGCGGATCGGCTACGTACTTCTGACGTTCGTTTTCGGTCATGTTGGGCAATGCATTCCAGAGATTCCACTGGGCCGAACGCGGACGGGCCGCGTCGTACACCAGCAGCCGCAGGTCGGGGTGTTTGCTTTGCAGGTATTGGCTGGCACTAGCTAGTTTTTTAGCCGCCATCGGCTGCATGTACGCCCGCGTCAAATCGCCATACACGTCTTTACCGACGAAATTATCAGTCGTTGAGTATTTGAGTTCGACTAGAATGGTCGGGTCAATTTTCTGAACATCGACCAACCCCTGTTTGATCATAGCCTGTTCAACCTCCTGAGCCGCAGCGTCAGTAGAAAAAACTAGAGCAGCTATAACGGACAGGGAAAAAGCGAGGTGAGCGACGAAGAAACGCATCGTTTTTTTGGTTATTGGTCCTGAATCGTGAATTTTAAGCCTAAATAACAAAAATCTACCGACTGCTCCGGCAATCGGCTTTAATCAATCCCTTGTCTTACCCTGTTACATGGCCTTAAACTACATCTGGGTTGCCTTTTTTGTCATTGCCTTTCTGGTTGCGCTGGCTAAGCTCATTTTTCTGGGTGATACCGAAATTTTTAAAGTGATAGTCGAAGGGTTGTTCGACTCTTCGAAAGTGGCCGTTATGGACATCGCCCTACCCCTGGCGGGCGTCATGACATTTTTTCTGGGCTTGCTGAACATTGGCGAGAAAGCCGGGGCCATCAATCTGCTGGCCCGCGTTATTGGTCCGTTTTTTAACAAACTCTTTCCCGAAGTCCCGAAAGATCACCCCGCCAACGGGCAGATGATCATGAATTTCTCGGCTAACATGCTGGGGCTGGACAATGCCGCTACTCCTTTCGGTCTGAAAGCAATGGCGAGCCTTCAGGAATTGAATCCCAGTAAAGACACGGCCTCCAACGCCCAGATCATGTTTCTGGTGCTTCACACCTCTGGCTTACAGATTATTCCGCTCAGTGTGATGGCGCAACGGGCGATCCTGGGTGCTACCGATCCGTCAGACATCTTTATCCCCTGCGTAATCGGCACGTACGTAACCACGGTGGTAGCCATGATAGCCGTAGGTATCAAGCAACGCATCGACCTATTGAATAGCACGGTACTGGGCTGGCTAGGGGGCATTACGACCCTGATCGCTCTGGCCCTGTGGTTTCTAGCGGGCAGACCCAAAGAAGAAATCGAAACCATCTCGAAAGTATTTGGCAACGGCCTTTTGCTGACGATCATCGTCGCTTTTCTGCTGGGCGCGATCCGGAAAAAAGTACCCATTTTCGAAACATTTATCGAAGGGGCTAAAGGTGGTTTCGAAACAACGGTAAAGATCATCCCGTATCTGGTGGGTATGCTGGTCGCAATCGGCGTATTCCGCAATGCGGGGGCTATGGACTACCTCGTTGGTGGCTTGAAATATCTATTTGCCCTTACCGGCATGAACACCGACTTTACCGATGCGCTGCCCGTGGCCCTGATGAAACCGCTGAGTGCTTCGGGAGCCAGAGCGCTCATGATCGACGCCATGAAACAGTTCGGACCCGATTCGTTCGTGGGGCGGCTGGTTTGCATCTTTCAGGGTTCGGCGGATACGACGTTTTACATCGTTGCGCTGTACTTTGGCTCGGTCGGCATCCGCAACTCACGTCATGCGATTCCGTATGGTTTATTTGCCGATCTGGTGGGCGTCATCGCCGGTATTGCCCTCGGTTATTTCTTTTTTCACTGAGCTAAAAGCCAGACGACGGTGTTATACACCTAAACAGTACGACTCAACAAACGAATCCGCATGAACATTACGCAAGTCCGCGAGCACCTGCACCGACTGATTGATGAAGTTGATGATATTTACGTCTTGAATGGTCTTTACCGTACCTTACTTTCTGACAAACGGCAGCGTGAAGATTACGAGAAAGAGCAGCAGGAGAAAGCACAACGGCAAAGCCGATCCGGTGGACGAGCCCGTTAAAGCTTTCCTGAGAGTCCGCCAACCGTCAGGGCAATAATGACGGTGTTAAACAAAAACGATAGTATTCCGTGGGCCAGCGCTGTTCGTCGTACACGCTTAGCGCTGATAGCCACGTCCGATACCTGACTAGTCATACCAATGACAAAGCTGAAATAGGCAAAATCCAGGTAGTCCGGTTCAGAGTCATTCGGAAACTCCAATCCGCCGGGACGCTTTTTCTGTTCAGGATCATCGCCGTAGAACTGGTGCGCGTAGCGAAGCGTAAAAAGCGTATGCAATAACGTCCAGGAACTGGCCACGGCCAGAACTGATAATGTAACGCTCCGGCTCTGATTCGCTTTATCCATCGAATCCAGCAACGCAAATACCGCGAACAAACTGGCTACGGCGGCTGTAATGGCGAATACCAGAATCAGCGTTCGACTGGAATCCTCCAGACGCGATAACCGGGGTAGATCACGGGGATGCGCAATGAAAATAGTCAGCCACATCAACAGCAGCAAGGTCAGGGCAAATGCGATCCAGACAATAATCAGGGTGGCAGCCCCCTTAACCGTTGGCGGTACTAGAAAATAAGTGATAAAAGCAACGGTAAGGCCAATCATTAGTCGGTGATTGGCTTCAAAACGAGTGATTCTTTCCAGAAACATGGATTAGGGGCAAGCGATAAGCGTAGTACGGTACGTGTTTTTGATGGTATAACTCTAAAATTCACGAATCGCTTTTCTGAATAACAAGCCGACGGAGATTTTGTCGGATGTTCGCCCGCGTATAGATTCGTCGTACTTTCGCGCTATGTTCCAGGCCTCCCTTCGACTCTACAGGAATGCGTATCAAGGATTAGCGCCATCGGTATGGCTACTGGCGGGTGTTATGCTTATCAACCGATGTGGCACGATGGTACTGCCTTTTCTGACGCTTTACCTGACGCAGCATCTGCACTATTCTGTTGCTGACGCGGGTATCGTCATGGCGGTTTACGGCATGGGCGCTTTTGTCGGTACTTTTCTGGGCGGGCGGCTAACCGACCGGTTTGGATTTTATTATGTCCAGTTATTCAGTCTGCTGTTCAGCGGTTTTTTTCTGCTGATGCTTCAGCTGGTTACGGGTTTTTATGCGCTCTGCGGAAGCGTCTTTATTTTTACCTTATTCGGCGATTCGTTTCGCCCGGCCAATCAGGCGGCTATTGCCCATTATTCCGATGCGGATACGCGCACCCGCGCTTTCTCACTCAACCGATTAGCCATTAATCTGGGCTGGGCGGTTGGTGGCGGTCTGGGTGGCTGGATTGCCGGCATCGATTACAACCTTCTTTTCTGGGCCGACGGATTAACCTGTCTGCTGGCAACGGTTGTCCTTTGGTTGAATCTGCCCGCTCCCGATAACGCATCGACCTTCAGCGTTACCAAAACCATGCGCCCTGACGCCGACAAATCGGGTTTGGTCAGCTCGCCCTACCGGGACACGGTATTTATTGCCTTCATGGTGTGCGCAGCTTTGTATCTGATTGTGTTCATGCAGTTGTTCTCTGTTGTGCCGCTGTTTTTCAAACAGGTTCTGCACATGACAGAAGGCAAAATCGGCGCACTGATGGCGCTCAACGGGGTCATTATTGTCGTTGTCGAAATGGCGTTGGTCTACAGTGTTGAGCAGCAGAAATGGAAAAAAGTCAATCTGATTGTCGGGGGCATCGTGCTCACCTCGATTGCCTACGCATCGCTGACTTTATTGGAGGCTACGGGCTTGTCCATACTGACGGCGACCCTGTTTTTTATCGTGCTCGTCACGCTTAGCGAAATGCTCGTTATGCCTTTTATTCAGTCGTTTACCGTCGAGCGATCTACCCCATCGACACGCGGGCAGTACCTGGCGCTGTATTCAATGGCGGGGGCACTGGCTCAGACGACGGCCCCGGCTTTTGGCTCGCAAATGATCGCTCATTTCAACTTTTCCACTCACTGGTTGGCCGTCACCGGTATTAGTTTGCTGGCTGCTGGCGGCTTCTGGATTTTAGGCCAACGTTTGCCGGCGAGTTCAGCGAACAAATAGGATTTTCGGCGAAATTTCAACTACTTGTTTTTGCGTTGATACGTTCGTTGTCTTACCCCTATTCCCTATGATATCTACCTATACAGTCAAGTATTTGTTACTCGTTGCAGCACTTATTTCCTTACCAAAAAGTATACATGCACAACCCGTAACCTCGATTACGTCGCCCGACAAGTCCATTACCTTAACCATTCGCAACACGCAGACAGGCGCGGTCAACTACCAGCTTGCGTACAAAGGCAAGTCTGTTATTGAACCCTCTGGTCTTGGTTTCAGCCTTAGTAAACCGAAAGCAACGCTGAACCGCTTCACCATCGTAGCGGCAGACACATCGACGACGGACGAAACCTGGCAACCGGTTTGGGGCGAAACCAACCGGATTCGCAATCATTACAAAGAACTGCTGCTGACGTTACAGGATAAAACCGATTCGGGTATTCAGTTGCGGGTGCGTTTTCGAGTCTTTAACGACGGCATGGGCTTCCGCTATGAGTTTCCTCCCCAGCAAGCCCTGACGCACTTTGTCGTAGCCGATGAGTTAACCCAATTCACGCTCTCGGCTGACCACAAAACGTTCTGGATGCCGGGTGATTACGATTCCAATGAGTATCTCTACAACACCACCAAACTAAGCGAGGTAGATGCAGTAACAGCCGCTGACCGAGAGAAAGATACGGCCCTCAAGTCAGTGATTGGCCCCAAGGCGGTGCAGACACCGTTGCTGTTCAAGACGGCAGACGGCCTGTACATCAGCCTCTACGAAGCGGCTTTGCTCAATTATCCGGTCATGCACCTTCAGCTCGACAAAAAGACGCGAACCCTGACGGCTCAACTGGTACCCGATGCCGTGGGCAATAAAGCCTATCTTCAGACGCCGACTCAGACGCCCTGGCGAACCATCCTGGTTAGTGACAAAGCCGCTGATTTGCTAACTTCCAAGCTGATTATGAACCTGAACGAATCCTCCAAAATCGGTGATTCGTCCTGGATAAAGCCGCAGAAATTTGTGGGTATGTGGTGGGAAATGCACATCGGTAAAGCGACCTGGGAAAAGGCGGGCGGCAAACACGGAGCAAATACGCAGAACGTTAAAAAATACATTGACTTTGCAGCCAAATACGGCTTTGACGGTGTTCTGGTCGAAGGCTGGAACGTCGGCTGGGAAGATTGGTTCGGCAACTGGAAAGAAGACGTTTTTGATTTTGTTACGCCCTACCCCGATTACAACCTGGACTCGCTGGTACGCTACGCTCGCGGCAAAGGCGTACGCATCATTATGCACCACGAAACGTCCGGCTCCGTCACGAACTACGAACGTCGGATGGACGCGGCCTACCAGTACATGGTCAAGCACGACATCAACACGCTCAAGACGGGATACGTGGGCCGCATCATTCCCCGTGGTGAACACCACGACGGCCAATGGATGATCAATCACTACCAACGGGTTGCCGAAAAAACGGCGCAGTACAAGATCATGCTGGATTCCCACGAGTCGGCCCACCCGACGGGTCTGCACCGTACGTACCCGAACTGGATGGCTAGCGAAGCGGCCAGGGGCAGCGAATTTAATAACGCGCCAACGTTGGGCATCACACCCGAACACACAACGATTTTACCATTTACGCGGCTATTGGGCGGGCCAATGGATTTTACGCCGGGTCTGTTTCGCTTCCGGCTCAATCAGTTCGACAGCACACGCACGCAGCAGGTTCGCACTACCCTGGCTAAACAGCTGGCTTTGTATGTGACATTGTACAGCCCGTTGCAAATGGTAGCGGACTTACCGGAAAACTACGAAAAACACGTGGACGCGTTTCAGTTTATCCGGGATGTGCCGGTCGATTGGGACGACACCAAAATACTCGCAGCCGAACCCGGCGATTACATCCTGATGGCTCGTAAAGAGAAAGGAAAGAACAGCTGGTTTGTGGGCGGTATTACCGACGAGAACAGCCGCGACCTATCCGTCAACTTAAATTTTCTGGACCCCGGAAGTTCGTACGAAGCCGTCATCTACCGTGATGCCGCCGATGCTGACTGGGACAAAAACCCGGAAGCGTACACCATCGAACGAAAAAAAGTTACGGCCAAAACAAACCTGTCGATTCACTTGGCCAAGGGCGGTGGCTGTGCAATTCAGCTGATCAAGAAATAAGATTATTTACTTCGTAAGAGCCAATCAAACCAGGATACACCAACGCAGTCATGGGTAAATTTCACGATTCCATCAAGCCCGCCCATCGGGAATTCATTGGCAAACAGCATATTTATTTTGTCAGTACCGCTCCGCTAAGCGCCGATGGGCACGTCAATCTATCACCAAAAGGACTTGATTCATTCCGGGTCCTTTCAGAGAATAAGGTCGCTTACATGGATTTGATCAGTAGCGGCAACGAAACGTCGGCGCACACGCTCGAAAACGGACGGATCACCCTTATGTTCTGCTCGTTCGACGGTGCGCCCAACATTCTCCGGCTCTACGGAAAAGGGTCTACTGTGTTGCCCGGTACGGACGAATGGGATGTGTACGCTCCGCATTTTACCATACTGCCCAGTACCCGCCAGATCATTGTTGCCGATATCAGTTTGGTTCAAACGTCCTGCGGTTTTGGTGTTCCGCTCTACGACTACGCCGGGGAGCGCGATGTGCATTTCAAATGGGCGGAAACAAAAGGAGCCGACGGACTTCAGGAATACATGCAGGAGAAAAACCTCGTTAGTCTCGATGGTTTGCCAACCAGCCTGGGCTTAAAACAATAAGACGGCAACCATCCGGTAACCAACTTTCTTTACGAACTTTGCGGGACTTTTGAAGCGGGCAACGATTCGGGTGTTTACCTGGTTTAGCCGCTCTTTTCGCTTATTAACTCATTCATTTTGAAACTCTGGCAGAAAGAAGGCGTCTCTACCGCCGAACAGATTGAGCGTTTTACGGTCGGACGGGATCGTGAAATGGATTTATACCTTGCGCCTTTCGATGTACTGGGTAATCTGGCACACGCGCAGATGCTTGAGACGATTGGCCTGCTCACGGATCAGGAACTGAGCTTGCTTACCGCCGAATTGAAAACGATCTACCGCGCCATTGAAGCGGGAAAGTTCGTCATCGAAGACGGTATTGAAGACGTACACTCGCAGGTCGAACTTTTGCTAACCCGCACGCTGGGGAACGTCGGGAAGAAAATACACTCGGGCCGGTCTCGTAACGACCAGGTGCTGGTTGACCTGAAGCTCTTTACGCGGGATCGACTGTGGCGGGTTACGCAGGCTACGCACCGCGTGTTCAACCGGCTTATCAGTCTCTCGGAACAGCATAAAAACGATTTACTTCCCGGCTACACGCATCTGCAAATCGCCATGCCCTCGTCGTTTGGGTTGTGGTTTGGGGCCTACGCCGAAGCGCTGGCCGACGATACGTTAACCTTACAAACCGCTTACCGACTCGCTAACCGCAACCCTCTGGGATCGGGCGCAGGCTACGGGTCGTCCTTTCCACTCGACCGGTCTCTCACGACCGAACTGCTGGGCTTCGAAGGAATGCACGTCAATGTGGTTTATGCGCAGATGAGCCGGGGTAAAACCGAGCAAACGGCTCTGACCGCGCTGGCAGCCGTCGCATCGACAATTTCGCGTATGGCTATGGACATCTGCCTGTACAACAGCCAGAACTTTGGTTTCCTGACGCTACCGGATGCGCTCACAACGGGCAGCAGCATCATGCCACACAAGAAAAACCCCGACGTAGCCGAACTGTTACGGGCCAAAACGAACCGGCTAAAAGCGCTACCGATGGAAGTAACGCTGGTTATGAGTAACCTACCGTCGGGCTATCACCGCGACATGCAGCTGTTGAAGGAAATCCTGATGCCTGCTTTCGACGAACTGCTTGACTGCCTGGAGATCACCGATTTTATGCTGGAACATATTCAGGTAAAAACAAACCTGCTTGACGATTCCAAGTATGATCTGCTGTTCAGCGTTGAGCGGGTCAACGAACTGGTTTTGCAGGGCGTTCCTTTCCGCGAGGCTTATCAGACAGTCGGTAAAGAAATTGCGGAGCACACCTATGCGCCACCCCGTACGCTTCATCATACGCACGAGGGTAGCATTGGCAATCTGGGTACCGGACTGATTATCGCCCAGATGGAAACCGCGCTGGCGGGCTTTGGTGCCGACCGGGCCCAGGCAGCCATCGAACAGCTACTTCATTAAGAAAACCGGAGCCAGTTGGCTCCGGTTTTTTAACAAGCCTCTAAAGGAAGAGGCTGTCTAAATTTTGTCCTGACGAACCAAAATGAGTACTTTTTGTCATCCCGAAGATCCCCGCTCCTCGGGATGACAAAAAAGTATAGTCTTTCAAATTATGGCTATCTACTTTTCAAGCCGATAAGCGACGAGTTTGTTCTTGAAAAAAGTGGGAACAATTAACAGCTTCTCTTTAGGAATATACTCAATATCAGCCGCATTGACTTTATCGGAGCGTGTATCCAGAAGCTGTTGCTTGGTACCATCGGCGCTCACGTGAAAGACTTGGCCGCTCCAATCGGACACGATAAAGTTGCCTTTTCCTTCTGGCACGATTCCATCGGTATTCGCCATGCCATCGGCGACGGTCTTCATGGTTTTCGTATTTAGATCCAGCGTTCGTAATGCGCCAATTTTGGTACTGCCCACCATAAGCCGGTCTTTCCCAACTGCCAGTACCCCATTGGGTTTGTTGAGTTGTTCGCCTTCCATAAACACTTCCCACTTGTCATCTTTCAACCGATACAGCTTATCGGCGCGGCTATCCGATACGTAAACGGTTCCATCTTTATCAACCGTTACGTCGTTCAGAAAGGCTCCTTTGCCAACGGCATCCCAGGTTTTTTCCGCCTGCCCATTCTCGGTATTGATAGCCACCAGCCGGTATACGTCCGTCACATACAACCTATTTTTATACAATCCCATGCCCTTAGGCGCATTCAGTCCAGAGGTCCAGTGCAGATTTTCTATCTTACCGTCCAGTGACACTTTTGAAATAAACCCGCTTCCGTCAAGCGAATCCGACTTTCCGTCAATATTAGCGACGTAGAGGGTGCTTTTACCATCGTACAGAACCGATTCAGGTGTTCGTAACGTCGTATCTGTTTCCCATACCTTAACCAGCTTAACGGGTTTAGGACGAGCGGCAGGCGTTAAAGCCAGAAGAAGCACTCCGACGTACAGGGCTAGTGAAAAAAGCAGAATTCTTTTCATATGCGCGTTGATAATCAGGGGATTTATAGTTTTAAAAAAATTTAGTTGTAAGATAGCGGGGTCAAAGCTCGTTTATGACTTGTACCAAGTAGAAACAATATAATTATTCTAACTGTCTGTTAGCTACCCTTTTCCTTTTGTAAAACAATATAAAACCGAGGCTGTTTAGAATCTCGCACGCTAAAAACAAAGGCAATGGAAAATTACCAACCCCGCGCTTCTCAGGTGCAACCTCTTGTTGGACAATTGAAAGAAAGCATCCGCGATATGGTTCAACTGCAACGTGACTATCAGTTGCCCGACGAACTATTCTGGGAAATTTTTAACACGCGCGTCCTTCTCAATGAGCAGATTGACATGACCGCGTTGATTGGTGACAGTAATAAGTACGCAGCCCCCCGCTAACGCTCTTGTACAAAGCAAACGCACTCGCCCGATTACCCGTCAACGACCAGTAATCAGGCGAGTGCTTTCGTGTTTAACCGACTTCTCAGCTGCTGTTTTTAACTCAATCGTACAGCGAACAACTCTTTCGATTTAGCGTATACGTACACGACCACAAAGAGTGTAACGACCCCTCCCAACGCTACCGACGGTACAGTGCCCAGCAAGCGAGCCAACAAGCCCGATTCGAAAGCGCCTATCTCATTGGATGAACTAACGAAGATACCGTTAACAGCCGCCACACGACCACGCATGTGATCGGGCGGGAAGATTTGTAGAATTGTTTGGCGAATAATCACACTCACACTGTCAAACGCGCCCGTCAGCGCCAGCATAATTAGTGACAGGTAAAAATTCGTCGATAACGAGAAGACGATGGTTGTAATCCCAAAACCAGCAACGGCAAATAACATGTTTCGCCACGCGTTATGGGTTGGTGGATATTTTGTCATGAAAGCCATCGTCGTCAGCGCACCAATGGAGGGAGCCGCCCGCAGAAACCCTAAGCCTTCAGCACCCACTTTCAGAATGTCTTCGGCAAAAACGGGTAGAATAGCCACCACTCCGCCGAAAAGCACCGAAAACAAATCAAGCGAAATGGCGTAAAGCACAATCGGCGTTTTAAACACAAACCGAAATCCTTCGCCCAGGCTCTCGCGAAATCCCTGCGTGGGTGCATTGGTAACGGGTACAGGCTTCGACTCGATCAGGCTAATCAAAAACAGGCAAACAGCGAAAAGACCGATGACAACGATCAGCGTGTTGTCGAAGCCAACCCAACTGTATATAAAACCAGCCAGACCCGGCCCTACGATTGCGCCAGCCTGCCAGGCCGAACTGCTCCAGGTCGCCGAGTTAGCGTATAATTCGCGGGGTACCAAAAACGGTTTCAGCGACGAACTAGCCGGTGAGTAAAATCCCTTGGCCGTACCAATCAGCATCAATACACCATAGATAGTCGCCAATCGTGCGGTTTGCGATAATCCGGCAACTACAGACGGTCGAAAGACAAGGTACAGGATTACGGAGCCTAACACGATTACGAGCGAACTCCACTGTAAAATACGTTTCTTATCGTAACGGTCGGCCAGATGCCCTCCAAAAAGCGACAGGGCAATAAATGGAATGGCTTCGGCCAAACCCACCAGACCCAAAGCTAGGGGATCGTGCGTTGTCTTGTACAATTCGTAGCCTAAAATAACTTCCTGAATGAGCAACGTAACCGTCATCAGAAAGCTATTCATGACAAAATAGCGGAAATCAGGAATACGGAGGGATGCGTAGGTATCTGGTCGGGTACTGTCGGAAACCATGTTTTGGGATGCTGATTACCTGATTAACCGATTAAATCCGATTTTTGTCCCTCCCTTCACCATCAAATTCACAAAACGCAGTACCTCATGGAATCTCCGTTCAGAACACGGATTAAAATCTGTTGCATCAGTAGCCTCGACGAAGCTCGATTAGCCGTTCGGCTCGGTGCCGACGCGTTGGGTCTGGTTGGTCGAATGCCCAGCGGTCCCGGTGTCGTAGCGGATACGTTAGCCGCCCAGATTGTTCAGGCAACGCCCCCACCCGTAGCCACGTTTATGCTCACTAGCGAAACAAACACGGCAGACGTTATTGCCCATCAACAGCGTGTAGGAGCCAATACCATCCAGTTGGTTGACGCCATACCACCCGAAACCTACGCTCAGTTGCGTGCGACCTTGCCCGCGATCAAACTGGTGCAGGTCATTCACGTCATTGATGAGAAAAACATTGACGAAGCCTTACTGGCCGTTCAGCACGGAGCCGACGCCTTGCTGCTCGACTCTGGCAATCCCAATCTGGCTGTCAAGGAACTGGGCGGTACCGGACGAGTGCATAACTGGGCGGTGAGCCGTCGAATCGTTGAACAGTCGCCCGTGCCGGTTTTTCTGGCGGGCGGACTAAGCATCGACAACGTCCGAAAAGCGGTTGAAACGGTACAGCCGTTTGGTCTTGATATTTGCAGTGGCGTTCGGACAAATGGCCAGTTGGACGCCTACAAACTGGAAGCCTTCGTACGGCTCCTGATCGGATAAAAAAACTGGGGAGCCGGTCGCCCAATCAGCTACCAACTCCCCAGTTCTCTTCTGTATTTGCCTACTCAATTAAGCAATGCTAATTTCTTTCACAAGCTTTTCTTCTTTCACTTCCACTTTGGGTAATTCAACCGTCAGGATACCATTCGAGTAGGTAGCTGCGATGGCGTCGGCGTTCACCGTTTTAGGCAGACGGAAGCTCCGCTCGAAGGCACTGAAACCAAACTCGTGCCGGGTGAATTTTTGGGTTGTTTCTTCTGCTTTTTGCTCAGGTTTATAAGCGATTGTCAGCGTATTATTTTCTACGTTGATTTTCAGATCTTCTTTTTTCAAACCTGGAGCAGCTAATTCAAGCTGATAGCCAGCTTCAACTTCCTTCACGTTCACAGCAGGAACATTCGGATTTACGTTTTGGTACCGGTTGATGACTGGACGACCGTAGAAAGGGTTAAAGAAAGTTGGGATGCGGTTATATCGAACTAAAGTTGCCATGTTTTTCTGTTGTTTGAGTTGTCTTCTATCGAATACATACGGATATAGACAAACAATGTACCAATCCGAAATAGCAAAATATAGCAGACAAAATGACACAATATTGATTAAAACCCTAAAATGCAAATGACATATTGTCATAAAAAATTAATCCTTATAGACATACAGCCTCTATTTTGGCAGTTTATTCCGTAAGCAGGCCACTATCCCACCAATCCTATAGTCTTGACTAACAATAATTTAACGCTAATTTTTCTTGTCCTATCTAGTAACATCACTTAAATTTATGACCAGATACATGTAAGTATACTCACCACATTTTATCTTGTACTTATTTTTTATGAAGCGACTTCTTCTGCCGCTAGGAACCTTATTGCTTGCTGGTTTTACACTTACCGCATCCGCCCAGCAAACTGCCGTCGACTTTTTCGAGAATGGAATCGGGAAAAGTAAATCGGGCGACTTCACCGGTGCTCTCCAAGCCTTTAGCATGGCCATCACGATGAACCCCGAAAATGCACCCAGCTACTACAATCGGGGACTGGCCAAAGCCAATCTCAAAGATCACCGGGGGGCCATTCTGGACTACGACCGGGCTATCGAACTAAACGGTAAAGATGCGATGGCCTACCTAAGCCGGGGCGTTAGCAAAAGCAAACAGGAAGACCACCGGGCTGCGCTACTTGACTTCAGCCGCGCCATCGAACTGAACCCCGACGACCCACAGGCTTATTACAACCGGGGCGTCAGCCGGAGCCGGATTGACCAGTACCGGGGCGCACTAGCCGATTTTACGAAAACGCTGGAACTCGATCCGGCCAATGTTCAGGTGTACTACGCCCGAGGCATCACCAAGCAAAAACTCAATGATTTTTCGAGTAGCCTTGCCGACTTCACGAAGGTTATTGACATGACTCCCAAACGCTCCCAGGCTTATGCCGGACGGGGTGTGTCGAAAGTTGAGCTTAATGACTTTACCGGAGCCATCGCCGATCTCAACAAAGCAATCGAGTTAAGTCCCGAAGACGCTGAATCGTTTTTCTACCGGGGTTTTGCCAAAGGCAAGCTCGAAGAGTATAAAGGCGCACTGGCCGACTACGACCGCTCGATTGCGCTTAAGAAAGACAATTATAAAGCGTATTATGGCCGGGGTTTCTGCCGTAGTAAACTCGGCGATCAGAAAGGGGCGCTTTTGGATTTCACCCAATCGATTGATATGAACAATACCAACTCCGATACGAAAGTGGTGTACAACACGCGTGTAACCCGGCCTATTCTGGATAATCTCCGGAATCGGGTACAGGATCGGGATCGCATCAACGAACTTTCGCCGGAGCGTTCCGAAGCGTATTTTAGTCGGGGGGTTAGCAAAAACAAACAAGGTGACCAGAAAGGTGCTATTGCTGATCTGAGCAAATCGATTGAATTGAACCCTACTTATGCCGAAGCGTATTTTTCACGGGGTCTGATCAAATCGGCCCAGGGTGACCAGCGGGGAGCGATCACCGACTGTAACGACGCCATCAAGTTAAATCCTCGCTACGGTGAAGCGTTCTATGTACGAGGGCTCATCAAGTACAGCCTGGGCGACGAAAACAGCGGCTGCCTTGACCTTTCCAAAGCTGGCGAAATGGGTTATAGCCCTGCTTATAAAGTCATTAGCGACATTTGCAACTAATTAAAAGCCAGCGCTCACTAGATAAGCGACTGTTGCCTATCTAGTGAGCGCTTTATTCTTATTCGAACCGGAGGTGCTTCACCGAATCGCCGGATGATTCGAGTTCAAGCAGTGCGTCAATGCCAATGTCGAGGTGTTTGTTGACAAACTGCCCCGTCACGCGTTTATCGCTTTCTTCGGTTTTAACGCCTTCCGGCACGAGTGGGTTATCCGACACCAGCAGCAGGGCTCCGTGCGGAATGGAGTTGGCGAAGCCAACGGTGAAAATGGTAGCCGTTTCCATGTCAATCGCCATCGTGCGAATCTCCCGCAGGTAATCTTTGAACACTTCGTCGTGCTCCCAGATACGCCGGTTAGTGGTGTAAACGGTACCGGTCCAATAATCGAGTTCGTACCGTTTGATCGTTGACGAAACCGCTCGCTGCAACCGGAAAGACGGCAGGGCTGGTATTTCGGGACGCATGTAATCATTACTGGTTCCATCACCCCGAATGGCCGCGATCGGTAAGATCAAATCACCGATCTGGGTCTTTTTGAGTCCGCCACACTTTCCCAAAAACAACACAGCTTTCGGATTAACGGCTGACAATAAATCCATGACGGTTGCGGCCATGGGGCTACCCATGCCAAAGTTGATAATCGTAATGTTGTTGGCCGTAGCCGTTTGCATAGCCCGTCCGATACCACTTATTTCTACATCGAACTTTTTGGCGAATAGGTCAACATAATTAATAAAGTTGGTTAGCAGGATATACTCTCCGAATTGCTCAATTGGCGTGCCGGTGTAGCGCGGTAACCAGTTCTGGACGATTTCTTCTTTTGTCTTCATAGTTTTCAATAAGGAGATACCGAATAAGCAAATAACGAATGACACGAAAATTCACCTATTTGCTCACTATCTTTGGGATATGGTTACGCTGAACCTACCCGAGTTTGATTGCAAAATTAAGCAAGTCGACGGTAAACCTTATATTTTCGATTTGTTACGCCGGAAGTATGTTCGTCTATCACCCGAAGAGTGGGTTAGACAGCACATTATCAACCTGCTTCTCACGCATTATGCGTACCCGAAAGCGCTTATTCGTGCCGAAGGTGGCCTGACCCTGAACATGACTCAGAAGCGCACCGATGTCGTGGCATTTGATCGCCAGGGACAGCCCTTCCTGATCGTTGAGTGCAAAGCGCCCCACATCCAACTTACCCAGTCGGTGTTTGATCAGATCGCCCGGTACAATCACGTTCACCGTGCCCCTTATCTGGTTGTTTCGAACGGAATAACTCACTACTGTTGCGGCATCAACCATACCACATCGGAAGTGCAGTTTTTGGATGACTTCCCCGCTTACGTCTGATCATCAGTGGTTTACTTAACCGCACAAAAAACCCGGCATCGCCAGACGCCGGGTTTAATCACTATCAGGTACAAACAGAACTTATTTGTTCGCTACTACTTTCATTTCGATGGTGAAATCGTCGTAGATTGCTTTGTCACCAATGTTTTCGAAGAACGATTTCGAACCATAACGAATGTCGTATTTGGTACGGTCAAGCGTTGCTTTACCATTTGCTTCAACGCCATTGGCAGTAGCCTTAACCGTTGCAGGGAACGTTACAGCGTTCGTGATTCCTTTGATGGTCATGTTACCCGTGATGTCGTACGCATCACCACCTTTTGGGGTTACTTTGGTGATTTTAAAGGTCGACGTTGGGTATTTCGCTGTGTTGAAGAAATCTTCCGACTTCATGTGCCCAATGAACTTCGCATTGTAGCCAGCGTCGGTCAGATCCGTACAAACGATGCTATTCATGTCGAACGAGAAGGTCCCGCCCGTCAGTTTACCACCGTCTACGGCTAGAGAACCATCTGATAATTTAACCGTTCCAGAGTGTTCGCCGGTTACTTTCTTACCGTTCCAGTTCAATACGCTTTTCTGTGTATCTACTTTATATGTAGCTACCTTTTTTGGGCCAACAAAAGCCGAGGTACCGGCCATTACAGCAACTGCAACAAGACCAGCTAAAAATTGACGCGTTTTCATTTGTTTATTTGTTTTTGTTTTGTGGTTGTATGTGTAAGTAAAGGTGATTCTGTTTAAGCCCTTAGTTTGTCGAGTAACTGACTCAAGTAAACTGCTTCTTCTTCGGTAAGCTTGCTTTGGTAGTCAGCGTCCAGTTCGGCCTGATGAACGTCCAGCTGCGTAAGCAGAGCCAGTCCTTTGTCGGTAACAACAACGTCAACGGCCCGGCGGTCACTGGGACATTCGGTCCGCAGCACAAGTTTCTTAGCGACCAATTTGTCAACCAACCGGGACGCATTGGACATTTTGTCGAGCATCCGCTCCGTAATGTCGCTTACCTTAACCGGATTGGGTGACTGCCCGCGTAAGATCCGCAAGACATTATACTGTTGTAAGGTTAACCCAAATGGTTTCAGCAAGCGCATCTGACTATCAGCCATCCAATTGCTGGTATAAATCAGGTTGACCATCACCCGGTGGTAAGGCGTCCTGAATGGAGTTGCTTGCTTAATGTCGGTTTCTATTGACATGGCGCAAATATAATCGATAACATTTAATGTAGCAACATTATATACAATTATAATTGTTCCCTATCGGTATTGAATTAATTGCGGAGCTGCTAAATCGAAGTCTCGGAACCGTAATCCCGATATGCCTTCGAAAGCAATCCGGAGCGGAATAGTATTGTTGGGTATGTTTGGGTAATACGCAAATCGGATCTGAAAACTGTTGAAAGTCAGGTTTTCATTTCGCAATCGAAATCCAATCCCATATCCCTGGTAAACAGGGCTACTTAGGAGCGGTCGCTCAGGAAAGCTAATGAGCCCCAGATTGGCAAATCCGATAAAGGCAATGCGAAATCCCGCCAGGTTTAGTTTCGAGAATAGGATCGTTTCGTAGTTGATCAGCCAGCGGTTCGTGCCGCGTAATGCATCGTTATTGATGCCAATTCCGTCCGTATTAATGCCACTGCCACTGCTGTTGAGCGTAATGTATTCGTTGTCGAACCGATTAATACCAAGGTAAAAGCGGCTGTTAAAAAAGTGTCGCATATTGCCCCATCGGGTTGACAGAAGTGAGCTGAAATAATTTCCTTCCAGCGAGAAAACGCCCTGCTCCATCCGCTGATTACGGATATAGCCACCAATACTCACCAGGGCGTAGAGATACCCCAGCTTACGTAGGTATTTTCCCTGCGAAAAATTTAAGCCCCCGTACTTTCTGGGGCCTAATTCTGCGTTATCAAAACCAGTCACCACGGAGATGGCCTCTCCGACCGGAACGTCTTCGGTGCGCCCGTAACCGTAAATTAGTACATCGCGAACGTATCTTCGTCGTGTGTAGCCGATACTAAACAGCGTTGTGCGGCTATCCTGATAAAGCTGATTGGTATCCGCCGTAACGGTTGGTCTGCGCAAATACTCATAATTGGTGTTGCGTATGGCAAGAATCAATCTTGATCGACCTTTTCGTTCGTCGTCTTTCGCGCTATAAAAGATTCGAAACGACCGCCCAATCCAGGCATCGGAATAATTGTAACTGAGCGGCACAAATAATACGCTGTCGTTGCGGGCCACAAATCGGTTGTTTACCTGCGTATGGTTTAGTTCGATTGACCCGGCATATTTGGTGTCCGGCGTCAGAAAGGGTCGGTACAAGCGAAGGGCAGCCTGCTTCAGGTCGCGCAAATACAGCACTTCGGCCTGAGCGGTCAAAAAAGTTTTGCCAATGAATGGAACGGTATAGCGCCCCTGGTATTCCATCTTCTGGCGCGGATCGGGTCCTGAGTAAGCAACCTGCGCAAACAGTTGATGGCCTAGCCCACGAAAATTTCGTTGTTCAAAACCAACGCTAAACTGATTCAACGCCCCAACGCCACCTGTCGGCGACAGCGACCAGACGTCCTGCGTTATCACATATACGTCAACGAACTGCCGACTTCCGGGACGTGGTAATACCAGAATCCGGGCGTCGTGAAAGATGGATGTCGTTCGTAACAAGCGTTCGTTATCGCGCAGTACCGTCGGGTTCAGCGCATCACCTTCTTTAAAAAGTAGGTAGGATCGACGAATGATGTGTTCGCGGGTATTGGTATGCAGTCGGTTACCCGTTCGTTCAACCCAGTTACCGGGCTTCCGTAGCGTGTCATAAACGGAATGTCCGAACACGCCAAGCCGACGAATGTAAATATCGCCAATAATGCGGCCTTCGTAGGCTTTGAACGGGTTTACTTCGATCTGCTTAACTTCCCCCGTCCGAACCTGGCTGTTGTAAACATCCTGAAAAACAAGGTCATACAACTGACGCGTCAGCCGGTGCTTGTACATTCTTGTTTTCAGGCGATTATAAAAAACGCTGTCTCGCTGCAAGAGTGCGCTGTCGGCAATCGTTGAGATCGTTTTGGTGGCGAGTGAATCGTTTAGTTTTTTCGATACATACCGGGTCGAATCATTCTCTGGTTGACCGATCTGACCATACGCGCCCGCTCCTAGTAATGCGATGCACCAGACCAGCAAACGGCAGGGCATCAGCACTAATAGATTCGGATAGGAGCGGTTCACTGGATGTGTTTTTTAGTTAGAGCGTAAAAACTTCCGTTCGTTTAGGCGGTTCAAAAATTATTTTCTTTCTGACTCATAGCCTTTTCGCCAGGTCAGCTATTGTAGCTCTTGAGCAATTCCCGAAGCTATAACTGTTTTTTGAGCCAAAAATCCCGCTGCCGCTCGGACCCAAACTGAAAATAGTGGTACCCAAAGCGCTCGAACCCATTTTTTTGGTAAAAGGCAAGTGCGCGTTCATTCCGCTCCCAAACACCGAGCCAGACGACGGTGTAACCAGCACTACGCGCCCAGTCTAAACAGTGTTGCATAAGCAGGCGACCCTGCCCCTGCCCTATCTGATGCTGCAACAAATAAATTCGCTGTATTTCAATGGCTTTATCCGTTTCGCCAAGCGACTGCGCTAACCGACGCGGTGCCCGATGCCGACGTAACTTCGCGTAACCAACGGGTATCTGTTCATCATTTTCGATGATGAAGAACGTTGAACGTGGGTCGGCCAGTTCAGCTTCCAGGATGGGCTCAGTGATGGCCGTTTCAATGTACTCCTCAACAAGCTGAGCCGGATTGTGAGGGGGCCCGAAAGCTTCGCGTATGGTCGTTGCCGCTAACGGCACGAGTGTTGGCGCATCGGCACCAGTAGCAGGACGAATTCTCAAGAGACTAGTGATTTATAGGTTATTCTGTATGTTTTACGAATATAGCCCGAAATTTGTCCGTCAATAGTACATAACCGACCTATACATGTTCCTCTTACGTTACCCGCTCGTGTTGGCATCCGGATCGCCCCGCCGGAAACAACTCATGAACGACGCCGGATTTCAGTTTACAATTGAGACGCGTCCCACCGACGAGATTTTTCCTGACACGATGCCCGTCAATGAAGTGGCCGAATATCTCGCCCGTCAGAAAGCGGAACAGTTTATGCCGGACTTAGGGCAGCGCATTGTTCTCTGCGCCGACACGGTTGTTATTTTGGACAACCAGATCATGAATAAGCCCCAGGACGAAGCTGACGCCCGCCGAATGCTGCGGGCGCTATCGGGACGAACCCACCGCGTCCGGACCGGCGTTGCCCTCCTGACTCCGTCCGTTGATTCGACCGAGCCAATCGTACATTCCTTTACCGATGAAACAACTGTTCGGTTTGTCACGCTGACCGATGCAGAAATCTCATACTATATCCACGAGTGTAAACCCTTCGACAAAGCGGGTTCTTACGGCGCGCAGGACTTTATCGGTTTAGTTGGTATCGACCAGTTAGAAGGCTCATTTTACACGGTAATGGGTTTGCCAACGCACCGGGTTTATCAGGCGCTGAAGCCTTACGCCATCAACGTGTAAAGAACTAATCATTGCTTTAGCTGTATTAGCTACTCGGCAAAACCGGTCAAGATAGACACAAAGATAAACTCATCCGTTCGTTTCTCCGTTCACCAAAAGGATAGCTACATTTTCCTGAATGCACACAAATAATGCCACGCCATCAGCGGTAGGCTCACGCTTTACAGCTGATGCGTCTTCTCCTTCGGTCGGCCAGACGGGGGTTCACTACGAAATTTTTGTCCGTTCCTTTGCCGACTCCAACGGCGATGGCATCGGCGACCTGAACGGGGTTACCAGCAAACTTGATTACCTGAAAGACCTTGGCGTATCGACGATCTGGCTCATGCCGATCAGCCCGTCGCCAACGTATCATAAGTACGATGTGACGGATTACTATGGCATTGATCCGGAGTATGGAACGATGGACGATTTTAAGCGGCTCGTTACCGAAGCGCACCAGCGGGGTATTGGCGTTATTATCGACCTGGTTCTCCACCACACCAGCATCAAACATCCGTGGTTTGAGGAAGCCTCAAAGGGGCCTGATAACCCGTACTGGAACTACTATAAATGGCTTCGCCCTGACGAGATCAAACGGCGTAAGCTGGCAACCCGCGACATTACGGCCGATTCGGGCGAACGAAACCCCTGGCACGCAGTTCGTGGAGCAGCCTACCCCGAACGATATTACGGTATGTTCTGGAGCGGTATGCCCGACCTGAATTTCGACTATCAGCCGGTACGGGACGAAGTTTTTAAGATTGTTCGCTACTGGCTCAACGACATTGGCGTAGACGGTTTCCGGCTCGACGCGGCACGTCATTTATACCGCGAGTTTGAAGAACCTAAAAATCATGAGTTTTGGGCACAATTCGGGCAGGTAGTCGAAGCGGCTAAGCCCGGTGCCTATACCGTCGGCGAAGTCTGGACCCGCCCCGAACACATTGCGCCTTATTTCCGGGGGTTGAAAGCCAATTTCAATTTCGACCTTCAATTGATGATCGCGGAGATCGTTCGGAAAGAAAATGACACCGAAGACTTGGTGGAGTATCTTTCATATGTCCACGCCACCTTCCGAACGGTTAACCCTCAATTTATTGATGCCTTACTCCTGTCAAACCATGACCAGAACCGGATTGGCAGTCTGCTTCATGGAAATATTGATCAATTGAAAGTAGCGGCCAATCTCTTGCTGACGTTGCCCGGCCTTCCCTATCTGTATTATGGCGAAGAAATCGGGATGTTGGGTATGAAGCCGGATGAGTTTATACGGGAACCGTTTTTGTGGGACATTCGGGAACGGGACAAACAACGGACGCGCTGGCGTCGGGGTCGCTACAGCACCAGCCAGACGATTCAGCCACTGGCTCAGCAACAGTCGGACCCGAACTCGCTTTTCAACCACTACCAACGCCTGATCCACTACCGGAATAACCATCCCGTTCTGAATAACAACCTGAGCCTGTTGAGCCAGTCAGGTATCCGCCAGAAGGGCGTTGTCGCATTCATCCGGCAAAATGGCTCAGACGGTCAGCGTGTACTGGTTGTTCATAACCTGACCAAAAAATCGATTGATGTCGTCTTCTCGCCAACGGAAGAATGGTGTACAGCCATCGTTTTTGAAGGCGCAGCGGGTAGCTCGCTCAACAGTGACCGCCTGACCGTACCTGCTTACAGTTGTGTCGTGTTGAAATAGAGCAAATTGCGAATACTATTCTCTGTCTTACTTTTACATAAACATAGAGAGTATGCTAACCCGAATCACCATTGACCCAACTATATGCCACGGCAAACCCACGATTCGTGGGTCACGGCTGTAAGTCACGACAATTCTAGAATTGTTAGCCAGCGGAATGACATAATCTGAAATCATAGCTGATTATCCAGGTCTGGAAGCGGATGATATTCAAGAATGTTTAAACTATGCCGTTCGACTAGCGCACTTTAATACCCTTCCTATAGAGACTGTCTAAGAATTTATTTTTGTACCATTTTTGTCATCCCGAGGAACGAGGGATCTTCGGAAATAGTATAAAGTACCGGTTCGCAAAGATCCCTCGTTCCTCGGGATGACAAAAAACACTCACTTCGATCCTTCAGGAAAAAATTTAGACAGCTTGTTAGCAGCATGAATTTTTTAGTGAATGAACAACTGCCCCATCTACTGGCCGATTGGCTAAAAGACAAAGATTAATCAACTGACAATGAAAGTCTGGTTTTAGATTAGCCGTATGTATTGTCTTTGGTAGCGTAAGTGGTTAGTATCTTTGGGCTTTTCGTCTAAAGTATTTTATGCAAAACCGCTTTCTCTTTTTCTTGGTTTTTTTAGCTGGCCCCCTTTTTGGGCAGACGCCATCCGCCAAACGGATTGCTCAACACATCGACAAACTCGCTTCCGATAAGATGCAGGGCCGGGGTACAGGCAGCCCCGAAAATGCTAAAGCAGCCGCGTACATCGCCAAACAGTTTCGCAAGTACAAACTATTACCATTGGGCACCGATGGCTATTACCAGCCGTTTACGGCAAAAATCAGACGGGTAGTCGTTGCTGACAGTTTACCAAAAGCCGCCAATATGATTGGTTTTCTGGACAACGGCGCACCGTACACCATTGTCATCGGCGCTCACTATGATCACCTCGGCTTGGGTCGGCAGGGTAGTTCACTGGAGACGCAACCCGAAGGAAAGATTCATAACGGAGCCGATGATAATGCGTCGGGTGTGGCTGGTTTGCTGGAGTTAGCACAGTATTTCGCCAAAAACAACGTCAAAGAGCCATACAATTTCTTATTTATGGCCTTTGGTGCTGAAGAGCTAGGCTTGCAGGGCTCCAGATACTTTCTCAATAATCCGACATTGCCGTTGGAGAAAATGAATTTTATGATCTGTATGGACATGATTGGCCGCTACAATCCTGAGCGGGGCGTTGGCATTGGTGGTTACGGAACGAGCGATGCCTGGCCGACTGTGTTCAAGGGTGTCGAAAGTACAATCAAGTTTTTCACGGATCGTCCCGGCAATGGGGGTTCCGACAACGCGGCTTTTTACGCCAAACAGATTCCGGTGCTGTTCTTTCACACGGGCGGCCACCCCGACTACCACAAACCCTCCGACGACCCCGACAAGATCAACAGCAAAGCGGAAGAAGCAATTCTCCAGCTTGAAATAAAGATTCTGGAAAACGCCATGCAGCAGCCGAAAATGAATTTCACGGCGGTAAAATAACCTCCGCGAATACCGAAACAGTAACCAGCAGCCTATGAAAACCTTTCTTCTCTGCCTTTCCGTTAGTCTTTCTTTTATTCTTGTCAACTACGCTCAAACACCTAGCCGCCCCAACATCGTCGTTATTCTGGCGGATGATCTGGGGTACGGCGACATTGGCGTTAATGGACAGAAACGAATCAAGACACCTAATATTGATCGGCTGGCCAAGGAAGGAATGCAGTTCACTCAGTTTTACGCGGGTACATCCGTCTGTGCCCCGTCGCGCTCATCACTTATGACGGGGCAGCATACGGGCCATACGTACATACGGGGGAACAAAGAAGTAAAGCCCGAGGGCCAGCAACCCATCGCTGATTCGGTCGTTACCATGGCTGAACTGTTAAAAAAAGCGGGCTATACCACGGCGGCATTCGGCAAATGGGGATTAGGCCCCGTCGGTTCGGAGGGCGACCCAACCCGACAAGGGTTCGACCAGTTTTACGGTTACAACTGTCAGGCGCTGGCCCACCGTTATTATCCCGATCATCTTTGGAACAATGGCCAGAAAGTGGTTCTGAATGGCAATCAGGACCTGAAACAAGCCCGCGACTATGCGCCGGATCTTATTCAGAAACAGGCGCTTCAGTTTCTAAACGAACAGACGGGCAAACAACCGTTCTTTCTGTTTCTGCCTTACACCCTCCCTCATGCCGAACTGCTCGTCCCCGACGACAGTCTGTTTGCGCAGTACAAAGGAAAATTCGATGAGAAACCGTTCAACGGAGCCGACTATGGACCCGACGCCAAAACGGGTGGGTACACTTCGCAGGCCTATCCACGGGCTACGTTTGCCGCTATGGTAGCCCGGCTCGACCTGTATGTCGGTCAGTTGATGGCTTCGTTGAAAGCAAAAGGACTGGACCAGAACACGCTGGTCATTTTTACCAGCGACAACGGCCCACATACGGAAGGAGGAGCCGATCCTCAATTTTTCAACAGTGGTGGTGGCTTTCGGGGTGTCAAACGGGATTTGTACGAAGGGGGTATCCGGGAGCCTTTCCTCGCTTGCTGGCCCGGCGTCATCAACCCGGGATCGAAAAGCGATTACATGGGCGCATTCTGGGATCTGTTTCCCACTTTTGCCGAACTGGCAGGAGCCAAATCAACTACTCCAATTGATGGTCTATCCTTTGTTTCGTCGCTGACGGGCCGAGGAACGCAGCAAAAACACGATTATCTGTATTGGGAATTTCACGAAGGAGGTGGCAAACAGGCTATCCGTCAGGGCAAATGGAAAGCGGTTCGGCTACAGGTTGTCCAGAATCCGAAGGGGCTAGTCGAGCTTTATGACTTGTCAAATGACCCTGGCGAAACCAAAAACCTAGCGGCCCAATACCCCGACAAAGCGGACGAACTGGGCCGATTGATGACCAGTTCGCACGTTGAGTCCACGCTCTTTCCCCTGGTAAAACAATGAAAAAATAGCCTTCTATGACTTGTTCCGTGGAGCAGACCACTATCTTTGCCCAATTTATAGTTTTACTGCTTCCATGGCCCAATCTCTCAGCGTCCGCCATCTGGTGGGCATTAAAGACCTGACCGAATCTGACATTCAGCTCATTCTGGAAACGGCCGGGCAGTTCAAAGAAGTCATCAACCGCCCGATTAAGAAGGTTCCCTCGTTACGTGATGTGACCATCGCCAACGTTTTCTTCGAGAATTCGACCCGTACCCGACTGTCGTTTGAACTAGCCGAAAAGCGATTGTCGGCGGATGTCGTTAATTTTTCGGCGTCGGGCAGCTCGGTGAAGAAGGGCGAAACCTTACTGGATACGGTCAACAACATTCTGGCGATGAAAGTGGATATGGTCGTGATGCGGCACAGCAGCCCCGGCGCTCCTCACTACCTGACCAAGCACATCAACGCCAATGTCGTCAACGCGGGCGACGGCACCCACGAACACCCGACCCAGGCGTTGCTGGATTCCTTTTCCATTCGCGAAAAGCTCGGCGACGTAGCTGGTAAGCGCATTGCCATCATCGGCGACATTACCCACTCGCGGGTAGCGCTGTCCAATATTTTCTGTTTGCAGAAACAAGGAGCCGAGGTGATGGTGTGTGGCCCCAAAACGCTTATTCCAAAACACATCGAAGCCCTTGGGGTGAAAGTCGGGCATGACGTTCGGGCGGCCCTGGCCTGGTGCGATGTGGCGAACGTGCTTCGCATTCAGCTGGAACGCCAGCAAATCAAATACTTCCCGTCGTTACGCGAGTATTCGCTGTACTTCGGCATTTCCAAACAAATGCTCGACGAACTCGATCGGCCTATCGTTCTGATGCACCCTGGCCCCGTCAACCGGGGTGTCGAACTAACCTCCGATGCTGCCGACTCGTCGCATTCCATCATTCTGGACCAGGTAGAAAACGGTGTTGCGGTTCGTATGGCGGTGCTTTATTTACTGGCCCAATTGTAGAAACGTTTGATAATAGTTCGCTGATTGACGCCCATGCGGGCTGGAAGAGCAGTGTCGGTGGGACCGTGGTGTCGGTTTCTCAAAACCGACACTCGGCGGTAGCAATCCGTGTCAGTTTTGAGAAACCGACACCACATGGCGGTCCCGCTGACTCCACAACTTTGTCCGCTTTGGTAGCTGATCCGGCATCTACTTTGACTACGTCAAAGGCGTAAGCACGAATTGATAAGTAAGTATAATCCTTACCTGACGGGCGGGTTGATTTTGGGCAAATACCCGAAATCAACTCGCCCGTCGTCATTGTAGCCGTTTTTTTGAGGCTTTCTCGGTAGGACTAAGTTGTATAAAAGAATGTCCGACAAGAAATATACTCAATTATTTTATTTATACGTGGTCTAAATAAGAACTAATATGTACTTTTGCAGCCGTTAACCAAATTCAGTCAAGATGAGCAAATTATATATGTACGTTCTACTACTGTGTCTTAGTAGTAGTGTTGCCTTTGCGCAAACGGGTGGCCTTCGCGGTAAGATTACTTCTTCCGAAGGCAATCCAGTCGAATCGGTTACCGTACAGTTGAAAGGAACTCGTTACGGTGCCATGTCTACGGCGGAGGGTACCTATGAGCTAAAAAACATTAAAGCAGGCGACTATACGCTTCAAATTTCACTGATTGGCCTGGAAACTCGGGAACAGGCTGTAAGCGTGCAAGCAGGGCAGGTTACCGATGTCCCAACCGTTATGCTCAACGAAAGTGCCAACCAGTTGCAGGAAGTTATGGTGATGGCCGGACGGGGCAAGTACACCGACCCGAACGTTTCTTCGTCGCTACGGCTGACGGCTCCCATTCTTGAAATTCCGCAGAATATTCAGGTTATCACCAATAAGGTGCTATCGGATCAGCTGGTTACCAGCATGAGCGATGGCGTTATTCGCAACGTTAGCGGAGCGACCCGGCTCGAACATTGGGGCGATATGTATTCGCGGGTAAACGCGCGGGGTGGTCGTTTGTCAGCGTTTCGGAACGGCATGAACATCACCTCAACCTGGGGTCCGCTAACGGAAGACATGAGCTTTGTCGATCACATTGAGTTTGTGAAAGGTCCCGCCGGTTTTATGATGTCGAATGGCGACCCAACCGGTATTTACAACGTCGTGACCAAACGGCCAACAGGTGTTACCAAAGGTGAAGCCAGCCTTATTCTGGGCAGTTACGATTTCTACCGGGCTTCGATTGATCTGGACGGCAAGCTCAGTTCGGATGGTCGTTTGTTGTACCGCTTCAACGCGATGGGGCAAACCAAAAACTCGTTCCGCCCGTACGAATACAACAACCGCTACAGCGTTGCTCCCGTTATCAGCTACCGCCTAAGCGACCGGACAACACTGACGACCGAATACATTTATCAGTATTCAAAAATGTCGAACGTGGGTAGTTACTATGCGTTCGATACGCGTGGCTATGCGAAGCTCCCCCGCGATTTTACGCTTGCCGAACGCGGTCTGGAACCCACTACTATCAACGATCATAACCTGACCATTAACCTTCAGCACCAGATCGATCCCAACTGGAAAATAACGGCTCAGGGCTCGTACTTCAATTACCAGCAGATGGGTAGTTCGATGTGGGTAAACTCGGTGAGCGCGAATGGCGACGTCATCCGAAACGTAAGCATCTGGGACGCGTCGTCTGTTATGAAATTTGGTCAGCTATACTTGAACGGAACGGCGCAGACGGGCGGTATTCAGCACCGCATCCTGACAGGTCTGGATTTAGGCAGCAAAGAGTACCTCGCCGACTGGGGACAGTCCTTCAATCTAGACACAGCGGGTTCGTTCAACATCTACCGGGCTACGCGAGGAGCACCTGTGCTCCCCATTAGCAACTTTGACCGGAGCAAGAGTTTAGCCCAGCGGGCGGGCGGTGTGCTGACGCAGTCGTATACCGGCTTCTACGCACAAGACGAATTGGGCTTTCTTAATAATCGCCTTCGCCTGACGTTGGCGGGTCGTTTTACCGACGTAACGAATAATTCGTACGGTACCATCACCAAAGGAAAACGCTTTACGCCCCGGGTGGGCCTGAGTGTTTCGATTGATCCACAAACATCGGTTTATGCCCTTTACGATCAGTCCTTTGTCCCGCAGACCGGTATCCGGCGCGACGGTGGCGAGGTGAAACCCGTTACCGGCAACAACCAGGAGATCGGCCTGAAACGCGATTGGTTCGGCGGTCGCTGGAATACGACATTGGCGTTGTACAGCATCCTGCAAAACAACCAGAACTCGGCTGATCCCAGCAATACGGCTAGCGAGCAGTTTGTTATCCAGTTCGGCCAAACCAAAACGCAGGGTATTGAATTCGATTTGCGGGGCGAAATTGTAAGCGGTCTGAACCTGGTTGCCAACTACGCCTTGACGGATTCAAAGATTTCACGTTCGGCTACCGAGTCTCTGGTCGGCAACAAAGTGCCAGGCTACGCGAAGCACAACGCCAATGCCTGGTTGAGCTACCGGGTTCAGCAGGGTGTATTGAAAGGGGTTGGAGCTTCTCTGGGTTTCAACTACCAGGGTGAGCGCACAACCTGGGCCTGGACTGGGGCAACGGGACAGCTGGCACTACCCGATTACTTCAAACTCGACGGTGGGTTGTTCTGGGAACAGGATCGGTTCCGGGTCACGGCTAACGTCTTCAACCTGACCGACGCTTATCTGTATTCCGGTTCGCCCTACCTGACCTTCTACTACTATCAGGCTGAGCCGGGCCGTAACTCACGCGTTGGCATCAGCTACCGGTTCTAAACCATTTTAATTCGTTAGCGGACAATCCCCGCCATTGACTGATCGTTAGCATTGGTCGATGGCGGGGATTTTTGCATACCAGCTATCCATTAACGACACGCCTATTTTGCCCATACGCTGACTCATTTTAGCCAGCCGAACAAATCCGTTACCCATACTGTTCTCAAAGAAAGATTTTACGTAACTAGCACCTCACGCATTTACAGTTCGCTCAATCACTCATTGGCTATATGAAAGGCTTTCAATTTTCTGACTACGTCCCCCCCGAACAAAAAGACGGCAATAAGTTCGATCAGCTCCTTAACATCTTCCAGCAACTGCTCCTGCTGACCTCCGGCGATGTAGAGCA
The DNA here is from genome assembly GCF_023196085.1 of Spirosoma liriopis. Classification (NCBI taxonomy): domain Bacteria; kingdom Pseudomonadati; phylum Bacteroidota; class Cytophagia; order Cytophagales; family Cytophagaceae; genus Spirosoma; species Spirosoma liriopis. Next base: position 1,625,671 of record NZ_JALPRF010000002.1, on the reverse strand, counting down.
GGCGATGTCCTGGATGAGCCAGCTTGACCGGCAGTACGGCCTGACCGACGACAAATACGGCATCGGTAACTTTTTCGACGATCTGAAAGAAAAAGGGTATCTGACCGAAGACAACGAGGAAGGCAAAATCGTGATGACGCCTAAAAGCGAACAGACGATCCGACGGTCGGCACTCGATGAGATTTTCGGTAAACTCAAGCGGTCGAAATCAGGAGGCAACCACAATACGCCTTACTCGGGCTCGGGTGATGAATTGAGCAGTGATCTACGGACCTACCAGTTTGGCGATACGTTGGAACAGATCTCGATGACCGAATCCATCAAAAACGCGCAGATCAACAGCGGTGTCGATGATTTCCGCCTGATGGAGCGCGACCTGGAGGTAACGGAGAAAGAGCAGAAAACGCAGACGTCAACGGTACTGATGATCGACATCAGCCACTCGATGATTCTGTACGGCGAGGACCGCATCACGCCCGCTAAGAAAGTAGCCCTGGCACTGGTCGAGCTGATCAAACAGAAATACCCGAAAGACACGCTCGACATTGTGGTGTTTGGGAACGATGCATGGCAGATTCAGGCGAAGGAATTACCGTATCTAGAAGTTGGTCCTTACCACACCAACACCGTGGCCGGGCTTGAACTGGCAATGGACTTGCTGCGTCGACGCAAAAACAAGAACAAGCAGATCTTTATGATCACCGACGGAAAACCGACCTGTCTGAAAGAAGGGATTAAGTATTACAAAAACTCGTTCGGGCTTGATCGCAAGGTAGTGAGCAAAACCTTGACGTTAGCCGCTCAATGCCGTCGATTAGAGATTCCCATTACCACGTTCATGATTGCTTCGGACCCGTATCTGAAACAGTTCGTGCAAGAGTTTACGAAGGTGAATAACGGGCGCGCTTACTACAGTGGCTTGCAGGGATTAGGCAATATGATGTTCGAGGATTTCCAGCGGAACCGCCGGAAGAATATTAAAGGTTAGCAGAGGTATTGGGTATAGTTTTTGTCATGGCGTCGGGCCGGGTGGCCGAAGCCATGACAAAAACTATACCCAACTTGTGAGAGGTAGGTTACGAAAAGAAATAATCTAACTCTACTCACGACTGAAATAGTAACAGACAAGTTGCCGGAACGAGGAACAACGAGATAATGGACGAGAATGTCACCAGAATAGACGCGTTTTCCGTTTCGGAATCGATAAAGGTGGCAAACACGACGAGATTGGCGGCAATCGGGAACGACGCCATTAACAGGATCAATTTCTGGTCGTCACCTTCCAGTTTACCCAGCACGATAGACTCAAGCCAGACCAGTGCTCCAAGGATCACGGCAGCGGCCACGTAGCGTACAGCCATGATCTTACTGAACAGGCTATAATCAACCTTTTTCACATCAACGGCGGTGAGTGTGACACCGATAATGGTCATGCCGAGGGCTGAGAGCGTCCAACTGGCTCCTTTCATTACCGGTTCCAGTGATTCGGGCATTGTAAACCCGTACGCATTGGCAATAATAGCTGCCACCAGCGCGTAGATAGCCGGAATCTTCAGGACATTTTTGACTGAATCGCCGACGCCCATGTCTTTGCTACGGGATATAAGGTAATAGCCCACGGTATCACCGTACAGCACATTTCCCATGTACGCACTGATGATCAGCGGCATTTTTTCCTCTCCGAACAAAGCCATTACGACTGGAATACCAAACCAGCCGATGTTGAAGTACGAAAACGAGCAACGCAGCAAGTCCTGATTGATATCCCCCCCCAACCGCCGACCGGCCAGTTGAGCGGGAATGTTCATAAGAGCCGCCAATAGAAAGATAATGCCCATAGCCGTTGCCAACTGGGCGGGTTCGGCTTTCAGGATGTTATCAAAGATGACCAGCGGAATCAGCACGTAAAGCAACAGGCTCGAAATGGGCTTACTTTTGAGACCAAGCCACCGACTGGCGACGTACCCAAGTATGATAAAACCGTACAAGGGTACGACACTAGTAAGCAACTCGCTCAGTACGTTCATGTTGGATTCGTTTGATAATCGATTGGGTTAGCGGGTCAATGCGGGCCACATTGAACCAAACGGAGTTTGTATCGAACAATTCGCCGACCAGCAGATGGCCGATTCCATAGGCGGGCGCATCGCCCATGTTTGGCACGTAGAGCTGCATGGTATTGACGTCGGCCTGTACGCCACCCGCTTCGCAAGGAACCAACTGGTTCTTCTTAAGCAGTCGTTCCAAAACCGGAACAAGCATTTTTTCTGCTTTTGTAGCCGGACCAGTTGCGTTGATTACGTAGTCGGCTTCATCGGTGAATCCTTTTTCCGTCGTCATCGTGAAACGCCGGGTTTTGTCATCCCATGTCACTTCGTCCGAATACGCCGTAACCGTCACCTGACCCGAAGCCAGCAGATCGCGGAGTTTGTACGCGTTCTGGAGAGGGATAGCGTGACGGTTGATGTCCGAATAAGGCTTAAGCCACTTGGAGAAGCGGATTCGTTCATCCTGCGGCAGCAGTTGCCAGATCGCAAACGAACTATAGCGAGTTGAATACAGAATATTCTGAAAGATGCTGTCGCCCTGAAGTGCCTGTTCAATGTCTTCGTTCAACAGGTCGAGTTGGGACTTCCCGATCCGGCGGCACTGCTTCCAGTCCAGCGGTCCTTTTATTTGCTCAACCTCAGCCCGAAACAAGCGAAACAGATCGCTGGCACGTAGCGCCCGCTTCTGCTCCCGGATGATTCGCCGAACGTTGCCGATGGTCAGCTCCTTCCGGTCGAAGGGTTTTTCTTCCGGTGACTGTACGCGGGGTATCAATCCGTCTTTCGAGTATAATTTGATGGGTCCCCGGTGGCCGTTGTTGACCAATGTTATGATCGCATCAATGGCGGTCAGACTGGCTCCCAGTACGCAAACCGACGCGTCTTTATCAGTAATCGTGTCCAGAATACGACCGGCGGGCCAGGGCGAATCCAGGTAATTGGGCGACGATTCCAGGTCGTTAAAGGTGTTGGACTTGGGCGTTCCTGTCGCCAGTACCAGCACATCAGCCTCAATAATTTGTCCTGATTCGAGCGTAACGGTAGCACCCTCTTCAGTAATTGCTGCGTCGACGGCCAGTTCGTGGTACAGATTGACCGTCATGCCATGCTGCCGGGCCAGTTCAACGTACTCCTCAAACGTCTCTTTAAGATAAATGCCGTAAAGTTCGCGGGGCGGGTAACTGTGCTCGTCGGTAGCAATGTCGGGGTATTCGGCATCGATCAATTCGCGATGGCTAGCCATCCATTCGACGAAGTGGTTCTGCTCCTGGGCGAAGATGCCCATCAATCCCGCTGATGTGTTGAGCAAATGTCCTTTCTGGCCTGTGCCATAGGCTAACCCCGGTCCTATTTCATCTCGTTTTTCAATGAGCGCAAATGATACGGGTTCCGATTCGGGCGTTACGATCAATTTCAATACGAGGTGAATAAACGTAGCCGTTCCACAGGCACCTCCTCCTACAATAGCAATCCTTTGCTGGTCCATCTGGGTAAAGAAGCAGGGCTTATTCAGTTCATCTGGTTGGTAACACCCCTGCTTCTTTAACCTCTTTTTAATGGTATTGTTACGCCTTATTTTGCCCTGCCACTTGCATTTTCAGGGTGTAAATTGACTCGGATGCCGTGATAAACAGTGTCTGGCGGTCAGTACCGGCAAAACAGATGTTTCCCGTCCAGTCTTCGTCAATTGGTATTTGCGCAATTTTTTCGCCGGCAGGGCTGTAAACCGTTACGCCGTCGCCCCCCGTCAGGTAAAGATTACCCTGTTCGTCGAGCGTCATTCCGTCTGAACCCTGTTCCACAAAAAGTTGACGGTCTTTTAAACTGGCGTCGGAATTTATGGTATAGCGATAGGTTTTGTCATCGTCGATGTCGGCGACGTAGAGCTGCTTGCCGTCAGCGGTGCCGATGATACCGTTTGGTTTTACATAATCCGTATCGACCTTCTCAGGATGGGGTCTACCATGAGGCAAAAAATACAGGTATTCGCCGGTTACCTGCGGCCCATTGTGCGCCCAATAGTCCCGCTCGTAATACGGGTCGGTAAAGTAAATGTTTCCTTTTTGATCAATCCAAAGATCGTTGGGACCATTGAGCCTGCTGCCTTCGTGATCCGTCATCAGCACCGTTACTTTACCTTGCGGACTGATTGACCAGATTTCATTTTTCTCGTCGGCGCAGGTTACCAGATTACCGGCAGGATCAAAATACATCCCGTTCGAGCGGCCTGACTTTTCCATGAATACCGACAGCGTACCATCAATACCATACCGCCAAATTTTATCGTTCGGCTGGTCGGTAAAGAATACGTTACCTTCGGCATCAACGGCGGGGCCTTCGGTAAAGCTAAACTGGTTGGATACGCGGGTCAGCGTAGCGCCAGGAGCAATAAGATTTGTCGCGTCGAAAGCGGTAAAGACTTCTTGTTCAGATTGTGCCATAATTGTTGAAATTAGGGGTGTTCGGTCATGTCTCTAAAAAAAGAACCCCCACCACCGACCGCTTGTTTATAAATCAACCGGTTCGATGGTTCGCCAAAGCCCGCTAACGCTTACTCTTATGACATTTTCTGATAAAGCCATTGGCTACTATAATTCACTCACGGCACCAACCAGCCTGCCCCCTGAAATCGGCGTCATGAATCCATACCAGTCTACTGATGTTCAGCAAATTATACGTTTATTTTATAACCGATTCTACAGCGACACAACACTGCGCATTTTCGTTTTGGGCATCAATCCGGGACGGTTTGGGGCGGGCGTGACGGGTATTTCTTTTACCACCCCCCAAAACCTTCGCCGGTATTGCGGTATAGACAACGACCTGCGCGATACGCCCGAACTGTCGAGTCGGTTTATTTACCAGGTTATCGAAGCGTTCGGTGGGGCCAAGGAATTTTATAGTCGTTTCTTCCTGACCTCGTTGTTCCCCCTGGCCTTAACGAAGGCGGGTAAGAATTATAATTTCTACGATGATCGGGCCACTACGGAAGCGCTTTGGCCCGCCATTACCGAAACGGTAAAGACCCAGATCGGCTTTGGCTATGACAGACGGGCAGCCGTATGCCTGGGTCGCAAAAATGAAACGTACCTACGTCGGCTCAACGACCAGCAGGGCTTCTTCGACCGCATCGTCACGCTTGATCATCCCCGCTATATTTTGCAGTACAAGAGCCGGGATATGGCACTTTATTTGGATCAATACATCCGCGTTCTGGCCGATTGCCTGCCCATCAACTGACTTATACCAAAGCAGCCCGTCGTGCGACGGGCTGCTTTTTTAGCAAAGAGAGAATAGTAACCTACGCGCGTTTGAATTCAATAATTGTGGTGTAGTTATCATTTTTACCATCTCCATCCAGATCCTCCTGCGCATCAATGCCCCAGGTCATGGTACCTCCGTTGAGGGTTAGATCGTAGGTAGATGTAGATCCGTCGCCATCCGTGATCGTCAGCTTATTACCCGTTACTTTCCAGGTCGAGGTATCACTCACCGGACTTATATCGTCGGCATTATCCGTCTGGCATTTGGGCGATGCGACACCCGTAATTTTGCTGTTACTATTGAAGGTAATCTTCGTATCGGTCAGACAATCGATTACTCCCTCACCAACGTATTGTTTCATTACTTCTAGGTAGTCCTGGGTCTGGGTACCCTGTTTCAGTTTGATACCCGAAATTTTCCAGCTTCCTTCAACGGAATTTGGCGTTACAAGATCACCACCGCCCCCTTCTTTCTTACAACTTCCAAACCATAACGGCATCGCTACGACCAACGCCCAAGTAAGTAAACGACCTAACTTCATCATGTCCATCTGTGTATTTGTTTGATTCATTTTTTTCTGGTTCGCTACAAAAGTATAGGAGCGAACGCGAGGCCACAGGGACAACCAGATTGAACCGTATAATCCAATTAACGAAGCGTCATAAGTGCCGGATGAACTGCAAAACCCGCTTTACAGTAAAATGAATTAATCCGTTTCTTTTAAAGCAGACGTACCACCAACGAAATAGCATATTCCATGCGTTTACTTCTCATTGCACTGTGTTTCGGTATCCTGTTCCGTTCACACGCTCAAAACAGTTACCAGCCGACAGCCGATAATCTGGCCGCTCGGAAAGCGTTTCAGGACGATAAGTTCGGCATGTTTATTCACTGGGGTGTCTATAGTATCCTGGGCGACGGCGAATGGATTATGAACCAGCGCCAAATCCCGATCAAGGATTACGAAAAACTACCGGCCTTTTTCAATCCGACCGCTTTCGACGCGAAAGAATGGGTTGCAATGGCCAAAAACGCGGGCATGAAGTACATTACCATCACAAGCAAGCACCACGATGGCTTTGCGATGTACGATTCAAAGGTATCGGACTATGACATCGTTGACCGGACGCCTTACAAAAAAGACGTTATCAAAGCGCTCGCCGACGAATGCCGCGCGCAGGGCATCAAACTGTTTTTCTACCATTCGCACCTCGACTGGCATCATCCCGATTACTTTCCACGCGGTCAGACGGGTACAACGGCGGGCCGCCCCCAAAGCGGTGACTTCGATAAGTACCTGACGTACATGGATACGCAACTAACCGAGTTGTTGACCAACTATGGCCCGATTGGCGGAATCTGGTTCGATGGCTGGTGGGATCAGTCGGCCCACGACAAAAAAGGTCCGCATAAAACGCTTGTCGACTGGAAGCTCGACCGGACGTATTCGCTGATTCATAAGCTTCAGCCCGCTACGCTTATCGGCAACAACCACCACGTTGCACCTTTCCCTGGTGAAGATTTTCAGATGTTTGAAAAAGACCTGCCGGGCCAGAACAAAACCGGATTCAGCGGGGAGTCGATCATTGGACAGTTGCCGCTCGAAACCTGCGAAACCATGAACGGAGCCTGGGGCTTCAACATTAAGGACAACCGCTACAAAAGCACGAAAGAGTTGGTGCAGTACTTGGTAAAAGCAGCTGGGCACAACGCCAATTTTTTGCTGAATGTTGGTCCAATGCCCAACGGTAAGATTCAGCCCGAATTTGTCAAGACGCTCGCTGAAATGGGCCAGTGGACGCAGAAAAACGGCGAAACGATCTACGGAACCCGAAGCGGTCCTGTACCCGCCCGCGATTGGGGTGTTACGACGGCAGCAGGTAACCGCGTTTTTGTGCACATTCTCAACTGGCAGGACCGGCAGTTGACGTTACCTTCTGTTTCGGCAAAGATTCGTTCGGCGAAACTGTTTGCGGATAAGAGCCCCGTCAAATTTACGCAATCACCCGACGGTGTAGTATTGACACTTAACGCAGCGCCCAGCGCCGATGCCATCGACACCATCGTCGAACTGGAGATGGCCCCAGAAGTGGCGAAAAAATAAACACGTTTTCTTAACCAATGTAGCTCTAGTACCGAGAAAGCGCCGGATTGACAATCCGGCGCTTTCGTTTATTTTACAATCATTAAATAGCAAATTTCCCATGCGTTTCCTCTACGCAGCCAGTAAAGACGACTTTGTCTTGTAAAATAAGGCTGGCTATGGTAGTATTGTTGCCCAAAAGCTATTCAGGAAGCATATCGCAAAACTTTTCCTCTGTTTTAACCAAGAAAGCAAAATCTTTCATGATTAACCTTCCTGCTAGTAATTAACTACTCCTTCAACATGCACAGGACACTTAGTCTCCTCAGTTTAGTAATCAGTACTTTTTTTTCCGCGCAAGCTCAGGTCAAGCCCACTCCCCCAGCCGGGCAGAACGTTTACCAGTTCACCAAAGGACTCATGGCCGTTACGGGTAGCCGCTACGGGCGAGAAGCAATTTACATGGACCCGCTGGCGTATCAGTTGTATACCAACACCATCAAGCAACCAACCGAGGGATCGGTATTTAGCAAAACCGAGCAGGGACAGGAAATCAAGTGGCAATCCATCGCGGCTGATAGCCTGAACCGGCTCAGAAGTCGTAACGGGTTCCGGTTCGGCTCCGGCGGACCAGCTGGACCAGGCATTACCCCCGGTAGTATGCGCGGTGGCATCGGCACGGGCGGTGGGTATATCTATCTGACTTACTCGTCGCCCAACGAACAAACGGCTTTGCTGAATATCAAAGGCAACAGCAACGTGTACGTCAATGGCGAACTACACATGGGCGACGCGTACAGCATGGGCTATCTGTCGTTGCCCGTTAAACTCAAAAAAGGGCTGAACGAATTTTACGTTCGCGGTATGATGATCATCGCGAATCTGACGTTTCCCGAAAAACCCGTTTCGCTTCTCACGGACGATCCAACCCTGCCGAGCCTTGTCGTCAGCGGTCAGAATGCGGGCTTGCAGGGTGCCGTTGTCGTCGTCAACACGTCCAATCAGGCACTAACTGGTTTGCAGCTACGCAGTAAATTGGCCGGCAAAGAAGTACTGACCACCTTACCAACCATACCCGCCCTGTCTACGCGCAAAGTGCCGTTCACATTCGACGGAAGCGCCGTGAGCACGAAAGGTAAGCACGATTGTACGCTCACGCTGGTCAACAAAGGTAAAGCGATTGATGAATCGAAGGTTACGCTGGATGCGGTTGCGCCGGGCGAATCGTACAGCAGCACGTTTATCAGCAACATCGACGGCAGCCTGCAATACTACGCCGTGACGCCACAGTCTGCGACGAACACAGCTAATGCCGCTTTATTTCTGTCCGTACACGGTGCGGGCGTTGAAGCCATCGGCCAGGCAAAAGCCTACAAACCAAAAGATTGGGGCACGCTGGTAGCCGCTACCAACCGCCGTCCTCGCGGTTTCAACTGGGAAGATTGGGGCCGTCTCGATGCGCTGGAAGTCCTGAGCATCGGTAAAAATCGCTTTAAACCCGATCCGCAGCATGTTTACCTAACGGGTCACTCAATGGGTGGTCATGGTACGTGGTTTCTGGGTGTGACCTATCCCGACAAGTGGGCGGCTATTGCGCCCTGCGCGGGCTATCCGACCCTGAAAGAATACGGTTCCGCCGACGGGGTTATTCCCGATAGCAGCAACAACCCGATGGAGCGCGTCTTGCTACGATCTGGCAATCAGAGCGATGTCCTGAAACTGGTAAGCAACTACAAACCGCTGGGCGTTTATGTACTGCATGGCGACGCCGACCGGACGGTTCCTGTAACCTACGCCCGACAGATGCGTAAACTGCTGGGCACGTTTCATTCGGATTTGAGCTATTACGAATACCCGAACGGAGAACACTGGTTTGGCGATCAAAGCGTAGACTGGAAACCTCTGTTCGACTTTTTCAAGTGGCACCAGCGGCCAGCCGATTCAACGGTCAACGCGATTGATTTCATGACGTCGAACCCCGGCATCTCGTCTTCGTATTACTGGGCTTCTATCGAGCAGCAGAACCAGCCGTTGCAGTACAGCCGGATCAAGCTGAACCGGGCAAAACAGGCGATTTCGGGAACGACTGAAAACGTTCAACTGCTAAAACTTAAGCTCACGGATTTCAACGCGAACACCAACGTAGCGATCACGCTGGATGGACAGTCTCCTGTAGCTTACACAACAAAAGGCACAAGCGATAGCCTGTTCCTGCGCCGGGAAAATGACAAATGGATCGTAGCCACCGAACCCGACAAGTCGCAGAAAGGGCCACATCGGTACGGAACATTCAAAGATGCATTCAGAAACCGGATGGTGTTTGTCTACAGCACGATTGGCACCAAAGAAGAAAACGAGTGGAGCTTGCAAAAAGCCCGCTACGATGCCGAAACCTGGTATTACCGGGGTAACGGAGCCGTAGACGTCATTGCGGACAAAGAATTCTCGCTGCAAAAATACGCGGACCGAGGTGTTGTTTTGTTTGGTAATGCTACTACGAATGCCGCCTGGAAAGTGCTGCTTAGCGACTGCCCGGTTCAGGTGGAGCGCAATGCAATTCGGGCAGGTAGCCAGAGTTGGAAAGGCGACGATCTGGCGGGTTATTTCGTGTGGCCAATTAAAGGGTCGCCGGTAGCCTCGGTAGCCGTCATTGGTGGAACGGGTCTCAAAGGCATGAAAGCAGCTTCCGCCAACCAGTACTTTGCGGGTGCCAGCGGCTTCCCCGATTTCATGATTTTCAGCCTGGACATGCTCCGCGAAGGTAGCAAAGGCGTCAAACTGGCCGGTTTCTTCGACAACACCTGGAAATTAGTCGGTAATGATACCGTTGCGAATGAGTAAAAAATTGTCGTTGATACCGATTGTGGTGTCGGTTTTGAGAAACCGACACCACAATCGGTATCAACGAATACTTCCATAAAGCAGACAAGTGCATACCTTTACGCTCTATTAATCTCTCCAGCTCCTTTCCATGCTCATAACCACTACATCGAATATCGAAGGCAAACGCATTGTAAAATACGTCGGTCTGGTCAACGGGGAAGCCATCATCGGCGCTAACCTCGTCAAAGATTTTTTCACTACCATTAAGGATGTCGTTGGCGGGCATTCCGGGGCTTATGTGCAGGCATTGCGCGAAGCCAAAAGCATTGCTCTGAAAGAATTGATCGATCAGGCTACCCGACTCGGAGCTAATGCCATCATTGGCGTTGACCTCGATTATCAAACCATCGGCTCTAACGGCGCTATGCTTATGGTCAGTGCCAACGGGACAGCGGTTGTCGTTGAATAAAGCCCGGCTGCTGGTAGTCGACTAAATTTAATGTAACTTTACTAACTAACCGAAACTAGCTACATTTTTGTGACTTCATCACCCTTGTCAGTCCGCCATGCTTTGTTGACCGCGTGGCTTGGTTTTTCGCTCACGCTTACGCTTGCTCAGGTTCCCGGTCGCCAAACGCACTGGTCGGCAGATGGCAATGCCTACGCTTCTCTGGATCAGGGAAACTTAGTGGCAACGGATATTCGTACGGGTCGAAAGACGACGCTACTTACCAAAGACAAATTTCAAGTACCCGTTTCTAATCGGCAGCTCGACGTTGTCGATTTTGCGTTCACACCCGACAGCAGCCAGCTTCTAATTTTCACCAATACAGCCCGTGTCTGGCGTTACAACACGCGGGGTGATTACTATCTTATCGACCGAAAAACCGGTCAGCAACGACAGTTGGGAGCTGGTTCCGGGGCTTCGGCTTTACCGGCGCAGTCGCTGATGTACGCAAAATTCTCCCCCGACGGTAAGAAAGTAGCTTACGTCAGTGAGCATAATCTGTACGCAGAGGATGTAGCGACCGGGCAACGCACCCAACTCACGACCGACGGCACTCGTAAACGCATCAACGGTACATTTGACTGGGCCTACGAAGAAGAATTTGATTGCCGCGACGGATTCCGGTGGAGTCCCGACAGCAAACGCATTGCCTACTGGCAGGTCGATGCGACCAAAATCCGGGATTACCTCATGCTCAACACGACGGATTCAATTTATTCGTACGTGATTCCGGTGGAGTACCCAAAAGTTGGCGAGAGTCCCTCCCCTGCCCGCATCGGTATCGTGGCCGCAACGGGTGGAGCCACGAACTGGCTTACCATTCCGGGAGATCCACAGCAGCATTACCTTGTCCGAATGGAATGGTTTCCAACAACCGACGCAGTGATTGTACAGCAGTTGAACCGGAAGCAGAACGAAAGCAAGTTGTTTATCTGCAATCCAAGCAACGGCTCCGCGAACCTTATTGCGACCGAAACCGACAAAGCCTGGATCGACGGGAAAGACCGATGGAGTCCGAGCGGTCCGGCGGGCTGGGAATGGCTTAATGGTGGAAAGGCGTTCGTCTGGGTATCCGAAAAAGATGGCTGGCGGCATATCTACCGTGTCAGCGCCGACGGCAAGCAGGAAGTACTGCTCACGCCCGGTTCGTACGACATCGCGTCCATCAACCACATCGACGAAGCAACAAACCAGATTTACTTCATTGCCTCGCCCCAAAATACGAACCAGCGGTACCTGTACCGCACCCGGCTCGACGGTAAAGGTAAAGCCGAGCGCGTTACCCCGGCGGGACTGGCAGGCACACACGGTTACACGATTTCGCCCAATGGCCGACTGGCCATGCACACGTTCACGAACTATCAGACGCTACCGGCCCGCGAATGGATTAGCCTGCCCGACCATAAACCCGTAAACGAAGCCGAAAGCATTGCCGCTCGCAGCAAACCCGTTGCCAAACCGAACGTCAGCTTTTTTAAAGTAACGACCGACGACGGTATCACGCTGGACGGCTGGATGGCAAAACCTACCGATTTTGACAGCACCAAAAAATACCCCGTTGTTTTTCACGTGTACGGCGAACCGGCCAGCAGCACGGTCAACGATGTTTTTTCGGTTGGCATGAATAATCTGTTTGCGGGCGATATGGCCAAAGCGGGTTATGTGTACGTAGCGCTCGACAACCGAGGAACCCCGAACCTGAAAGGGGCTGCCTGGCGGAAAGCCATTTACCGGCAGATCGGTCGCATCAACGTCCGCGATCAGGCGATGGGCGCTAAAAAGCTATTCTCTCAACACGCGTATCTCGATACAAGCCGCGTGGCGGTTTGGGGCTGGAGCGGTGGTGGTTCTACGACGCTGCACTTGCTGTTCCAATATCCCGACATTTATAAAACCGGTATTTCCATTGCCGCCGTTGGCAACCAGCTGTTTTACGACAATATTTACCAGGAACGCTACATGGGTTTGCCGCAGGAAAATCGCGAGGATTTCGTGGCGGGTTCGCCCATCACCTACGCTAAGAACCTGAAGGGCAACCTACTGTATATTCACGGCACCGGTGACGATAACGTACACTACTCCAATGCGGAAGTACTGATCAACGAACTGGTTAAACACAACAAGCAGTTTCAGGTGATGCCTTATCCAAACCGAACACACAGTATTTCGGAAGGACCGGGCACCTCGCAGCATCTGCGCACGCTGTACACCAATTACCTATTGCAACACTGCCCTCCGGGCCCTCGATGAGTGCTTATCTATGAGCCGGTTAAAACTAATTTTGCTGTTTATGGCGCTACCGCTACTCGCATCGGCGCAAACGTACGAATTCACGCACGACGACACGTTGCGCGGCTCAATCACGCCCGAACGGGCCTGGTGGGATCTGACTTATTACCACCTCAAGGTACGCGTCCAGCCAACCGATAGCACGCTCAGCGGTTCGACAACCATTCGCTACCGCGTTCTGAAAGCGGGCCAATCCATGCAGGTTGATTTGCAACGGCCTTTACGGGTCGTTAAAGTGGAACAGGACGGCGAGTCGCTTAAATTTCGGCAGGATGGCAATGCGTATTTCGTTAGCTTGACCAAGCTACAGCAACCCGGTCAGACCGAATCAGTAACGGTCTATTACGCCGGAAAACCACGCGTAGCCAAGCGCCCACCCTGGGATGGTGGCATGGTGTGGTCGCGGGACAAATCAGGCAACTGGTTTATTGCAACAGCTTGTCAGGGATTGGGAGCCAGCGCCTGGTGGCCCTGCAAAGATCATATGTACGATGAACCCGATTCGATGGCTATCAGCGTGACAGTTCCCGAAGGCTTAACCGACGTTTCGAACGGACGGCTGCGGAAAGTAACCACGAACACAGATCATACCCAGACGTTTGACTGGTACGTGACTAACCCAATTAACAACTACGGCGTCAATCTGAACATCGGCAAATACGAACACTGGGGCGAGCAGTACGCGGGCGAAAAAGGCCCGCTTTCAATTGATTTCTACGCCCTGCGCGACGACGTGGATTCAGCCCGCAGGCAGTTCAAACAGGTCGAGAAGATGATGAAAGCGTTTGAATACTGGTTCGGACCATACCCGTTCTACGAGGATGGCTATAAACTGGTACAGACGCCTTATCTGGGTATGGAGCACCAAAGTTCGGTGACGTACGGTAACAAATTCCGCAATGGTTATCTAGGCCGAGATTTGTCTAAAACGGGTTGGGGCCTTCTCTGGGATTTTATCATCGTCCACGAATCAGGTCACGAATGGTTCGCCAATAACATTACTTACAAGGACGTAGCCGACATGTGGATTCACGAGAGTTTTACGAACTATTCCGAGAATCTGTTTACCGAATACTATTACGGCAAAGATGCGGGCGCTCAGTATGTAATCGGCTGCCGCGACAATATTCGCAACGACCGGCCTATCATCGGCACGTACAACGTCAACCACAGCGGCTCGGGCGATATGTACTACAAAGGTGGCAACATGCTGCATACCATTCGGCAGCTCGCTAATGACGATGACAAATGGCGGCAGCTCCTGCGAGGCATGAACAAAACGTTTTACCATCAGACTGTTACGACCAAGCAGATCGAGGATTTCATGAGTCAGCAGACGGGTATCAACCTCAAGCCGGTGTTCGATCAATACCTGCGCGATACCCGGATTCCCGTGCTTGAATATCGTCCGGTAGCTGGTGGACTTCAGTATCGCTGGACCAATTGCGTGGCGGGTTTTGCCATGCCTGTGCGTGTGTGTCTGGACGAAGCAGGACCATATAAGCAGCTGACGCCAACTGCGCAGTGGAAAACCCTACCCGCTAAAGGCGCAACAACATTGACCCCTGACGCAAACTATTATGTATTAAGTAAATTGGTGAACAGTTTGTAAAACTACGTTCACGGCAACCAACTGGTAAGGCACCTGATCGCCTGACGGGTGTAACTATCGGACTGGCTACCGGCCCAGTTGGTTGCCAACGAACCAATGCATTTAGTCCGCCCGGTATTTCCGTTCGAACTCATCGACGTAACTGCTGCCAACGGGAATTTCCTGCTTATCGATGAATAGCTTGGTCCGCTGGAATGAACTGATCTTTGCCAAGGGCACGATGAATGATTTATGTACCCGACAAAAGTCCTCGACGGGAAGTTTAGCTTCGATTGCCTTAAGCGTCAATCGACTCAGGTAAGGCTTGGACTGCGAAGTGACGTAGATTTTCACGTAATCCCCTAGCCCCTCGATGTAAAGCACGTCATCGTAGACTATTTTGATCTCCCGGTATTCGGAAAAAATAAAAAAGTGCGTTCGCTCGGGCGAGACACTCACCGGACTAGCTGCTGGTATAGGCATCAGTACCGACGAGTCGGGCTGGCGCAGTTTGAAGAGTTCATACGCTTTATTGACCGCTTTCAGAAACCGCTCGAACGGAATTGGTTTGAGCAAATAATCGACAACCGACAACTCGTACCCTTCCAGGGCATATTGCTCATAGGCCGTTGTTAAGATCACCATTGGCGGGCGCGGGAGTGTGCGCAGAAACTGAATACCCGTCAGCGTCGGCATCTGAATGTCTAAAAATAGCAGATCGACGGAGCCAGCATCAGACGGATTCGACTCTTTGGACTGATTCGATTCGGCCTGCAACACCGCCCAAGCGTCGAGCGGACTGGCGAACTGCCCCACC
Source organism: Spirosoma liriopis (assembly GCF_023196085.1). NCBI lineage: Bacteria > Pseudomonadati > Bacteroidota > Cytophagia > Cytophagales > Cytophagaceae > Spirosoma > Spirosoma liriopis. The sequence continues at coordinate 1,610,248 of NZ_JALPRF010000002.1, read as the reverse complement.
AGGTCAAGGAAAGGTACTTTTCGGATGTCATCGGCCAGAATTTCCAGCGCAAACGGCTCATCGTCAATAGCGATGCAACGCAACTTTCTCATGGTGAAGATCTAAGGTCAAAACAACCCGAAACACGTTCTGTTCATGGGCCAGCTGTAGCGTATGGTGTCCGGGATAATGCAATGCTAAGCGTTGTTTTATATTAACAATACCGATTCCTGAATCTTCGCCCGGTTGCGTCAGTGGTTCGACGGTCACGGTTGAAGCGTCCGCCGGGTTTTCGGTGCAGAATATCAGTTTGTCGCCCGTCACCCGTAAGTCAATCTGAATGTAACCCGCTTTCTGACCATGAAAACCGTGCTTGAAAGCATTTTCGACAAACGGGATGAACAGCAACGGCTCAATTGAGTACGCATCAACATTCCCCTCACAATTAAACGTAACCGAGTGATTGTCCGTCAAACGCATCTTTTGCAGATCAATGTAGTGCTGAAGATGCTGTACCTCCTGACGTAACGGCACCCTGTCCTGCCGGGCCTGATAAATCATGTAGCGCAGAAGCTGCGCCAAAGCGACTACGGCCACTTCAGTCTGATCCGATTTCTGCCGCGCCAGCCACCGGATGTTGTTCAGCGTATTGAACAGAAAGTGCGGGCTAACCTGTAATTTAAGCATCGCCAGTTCAGCCGAAACCTTTTCCAGCACCGTCTGCTGCTGTTCTTCACGGGCTTTGGCATGATAGCGGAAAACCGCCATCAATGAGCTAACCAAGATAGCGAAACTAAACGAAATGCTTGTACTAAGCATAAAAGGCCAGGGCGTCTTAGGGCCGTGCGCGCGCACTTCGGCGTTCGGATCTTTCGTCACAAAAGAAGGCGGGAACAGATAATAACAGGCCAGTTTTACCAGAACGACGGTCAATAGCATACCCATCAGCACAACCAGAAACGGTTTGGTATCCTGATCCCGAAGCAACCTTGGCGTTAGCGTACGCAGGTTGATGTAAAAGAACGTGATAATGAAGGCACTGGTCAAAAGCTGAGCCATGCCAATGCTGATCAGGTCCTGTCTATTCCAGACAAAATCGGGTAACGTCAGGAAAGGAAGTCCGATAAAGACTGCCCAGCCGATTATATGCAACCAAACCTGATAACGCTCGATGAACTTCATACGGCAGCAAAATACACAACTTCACCAGCAAGCCGAGTTACGGTCAGGTCATCTGACGACGTAACTCCATTATATAGAGACATTCAGCGAAATTAAAAAGTCATTATACCTATTTCTTAACTCGTTGACACTGTGATGGGTTTCGTCGGCACAATTCGCTATATGCCGACACTTAACACCAGCCTGCAACAAACCGGCGGGTACCAACGTACTTGAATACAGAAGAATGCTACTAGTCATCTTATCATACAGACTTAGTCGATAACTTTTGTTATGATCAACGTATTTAATAATCAGCCTGTTTGGCAGAAATCCGGTTTGTGGCTACTGGCCGGTTTCCTATTAACCTTGTCGTCGTGTCACAAAGAAGCAGACGATGTCAGCCCAAAAACGGCAGCCACCTCAAACCAGAACGGCACTGTAGACAACTGGATTCTGGAAAACATGCGCGATGTGTATTACTGGAACGATAAAATTCCCGCGAATCCCGACACAACGCTGTCTCCATCCGACTTTTTTGATTCGATTCTTTACAAGTTTGACGAGACGCTGCGGCCCGATGGCGACCGGTTTTCCTGGATTCAGGAAAGTGCCGATGACCTGACAGCTTCCTTAAGCGGCCAGACCAAAACCACCGGTATGGAGTTCACACTTTACCTACGTTCTTCCGGCTCTACGGATGTCATTGCTCAGGTGCTCTACGTGCTGCCTAACTCGCCGGCGGCCCAGGCGGGTTTGAAGCGCGGTGACATTATCAGCAAAGTGAACGGGCAATCGATTACAACGACCAACTACGAGTCGTTACTATTCAGTGATGCATCGACGTATACGTATGGCTTGGCGCAGCTTAACAACCAGTCGCTGGTCGATACCGATGTAACAAAAACGGTCAATACGGCGGTGTATCAGGAGAATCCGGTATTTCTGGACTCGGTCTACACCATCGGCAGCAAAACCATTGGCTATCTGGTTTACAATCAGTTTGTTCCTGCTCCGAACGGCAGTCAGGGAACGGAATATGACAACCAGGTAGATGCCATTTTCAGCAAGTTCAAATCGAAGGGTGTGAACGAGTTGGTACTTGATCTCCGCTACAATCCCGGCGGTTATACGTCGTCGTCAGCTAACCTGGCCAGCCTCATCGGAAAAGGTGTCGATGCCAGCAAGCTTTATTTCCGGGAAGAGTGGAATGCAACGCTTACGCCTTACTTGCAGAAAGAATACGGCAGCGATTTCTTCCTGCAAAAATTCAGCACAAAAGCGCAAAATATCGGAGGTAACCTTTCACGCGTATTTGTGCTGACGACCGACCACACCGCTTCAGCCAGCGAACTGATTATCAACGGCCTTCGCCCTTACATGACTGTTACGACGATTGGTACGACGACCTATGGCAAGAATGTTGGCTCCATTACAATCACCGACGATTCGGGCAAGATCAAGTGGGGTATGCAGCCGATTGTGTTTAAATCATACAATAGCCTGGGACAATCCGACTACGCAACGGGTTTTAAACCGTCGGTTGAAGTCGAAGAACCGATCACGCTGTATCCGCTCGGTGACACCCGCGATGCGCTGCTGGGCACAGCCATTGGTCAGATTACGGGCACAGTTGCTAGCAGTCGGGTGGGCGCTACCCAGAACTCGCTTAAAGCACTTGGTTCCTCGATTCAGCGTAAAGCAGGGGGTAGCCAGATGATCCGCCCGCTAAAGCATTTCAGTTTGTAAAATACACCCCTCGCCAAGCGCGTCCTGATAGGTCTGTATAGACGTACCAGGACGCGCTTGAATGCGTTAACAGGGTGATTTTGCCGCCAAAGTTTCCATTACTCCGTGATAATTAAGAATTTTTATGAATCGGACTCGTTAGTAAGTAAGACTAGTTTGGCGTAATTTTGCAAAACGCAATTGAGTCATTAACCCACACGAAGCAGCATAAGAAGACAATTTATTGACAACGCGTCGGTATCTTCTGTTTCATCGCTTTAGCTTGGTCATTAGCTCAAAAGCATCGTACTTAACTCAAATTGGTATAATTTTACGGTTCAGTTCTTTCGTTTACGCTATCTTTCATGATTAATTTACCAAACCGATTTCGTTCGGCAACTGGGTTTCTGCCGAAGTCTAAATCCCAAACGACTTCCCTTCCACAAGCAGATCAGGATACTAAAACTCACCGTCGCTCGCAGCTCATCAACTGGGCATTAGGACTTGTTTGTATAGGTTGGGCTGGTGCGCTCGTTGGTTGTGGCAGCTCAGATCCAGCTACTACATTGGGTGACTGGAGAACACGTTCGTCGCTCGAAGGACCTGCTCGCTCGGCGGCTACCGGTTTTGTTATCGGTAACTTTGGCTACGTAGGAACCGGCTTTGATGCGTCGAACAACCGTCTGAAGGATTTCTGGGCTTACGACCAGACGAAGAACAGCTGGGCGCAAATCGCTGACTTTGGTGGCGTTGGTCGTGTGTACGCGGTAGGCTTCTCTATTGGTGCCAAAGGATATGTTGGTACAGGTATTGACGCAAACAGTGTGCGGCTGAAAGATTTCTGGGAATACGATCAGGCCTCGAACGCCTGGAAAAAAGCCGCTGACTTTGGCGGAACAGCGCGTCAGCAGGCGGTTGCCTTCGCCGTTGGCAACAAAGGGTATATCGGTACTGGCTTTGACGGCAACTACCTGAAAGATTTCTGGTCGTTTGATCCATCGAAGAACACCTGGACGAAAGTTACCAGCTACAGCGGTGAAAAACGGCAAGGCGCGGTTGCGATCGTGCTTAACGGACTGGCGTATGTCGGCACAGGCAACAACAACAATACGGCTCAGCGTGATTGGTACGCGTATGATCCGGCTCAGGATGCCTGGGTAGAAAAAGCGCAGTTCTCGACCGATCAATCGACGCTTCCCCGGAGTTCTGCGGTGGGTTTTGCAATCAACAATCTTGGCTACATCACAACGGGTGATCCAAATAGTACAACGGTTTGGCAATACAACCCGGCAAGTGACAGCTGGACTACACTGGGCAACTTCGAAGGCGCTACGCGTGTTAACGCAGTTGGCTTTGCAATCGGCGGAAAAGGCTATGTAACTACGGGTGGTATTGGTACGGGTCGTTATGACGATCTGTGGGAGTTCGATCCAACGATAGCGCAGGTCACGGAATAATCAATGTCCACAGCGAAGCCAAGCCGATCACAGCAACGAACCCCTCGTTCAGGGTTCATTCGTACAGGATTACTGTTGATTATACTGGGTCTGGCCTTGATAACCGGATATCTATTTTACAGCCGCCAGCCTCATTATCGAGTTGAGGTGTTCAAAGCACCGAATGGCTGGGGGTATGACATAGTGAACAACGGCAAAGCATTCATTCATCAGCCAACCATACCGGGCGTTCCTGGTATGGTTGGCTTTGCCAACGAAGACCAAGCTCGGCGGGTTGGCGAACGAGCCGTCGAGAAGTTAGAACGAGACAAAGAGCTGCCAACTCTTACTCATGACGAATTGCGCCAGTTAGGCGTTAACATTCCCTGATTTTTATGATGCGTACTCTTTGGTACGCCGGTTTGCTGCTGCTGACCGGTTTTATAGTTGTTGCCTGCCAATCAGGTGATCTTAACGTTGGGCAGTCGGTCATTAATCCACAGGGATTATTGGTTCAACCTATTGATACGATAACGGTTCAGGCCTCTACCGTACTGAGGGTGGATTCTTTTGCTACGTCTAGCAGCGGGGCGCTTGTCGTAGGTCAGTGGACGGACGCTCAAACGGGGCAGATGACAGCGAAGAGCTTTGCCTCGCTGAACTACGTATCCAATTCGCTGGCTTCACTAACGAATATTCAGCTGGATTCCGTGGTGTTGGAACTTGGTGTTGCTTTTACCTACGGCGATACGACGAATACCTTTGCATTAAATGTTCATCGGTTGACCCGACCGCTTGTCAGTGAACGAACGTATTACACTACCAGTACTGCCGATTACGAAACCAAGCCTTTTTTGCAGACAACGATTGGCCCGCAATCCGTAACGGGTACTCCCGTCATTCGGCTTCGCTTTCCGGATGCATTGGCTCAATCGTTTTATTCTAAAATAGTTTCAGGCGAGATAAATGACGAGACAACTTTGGCAAATTATATACCAGGGTTTGCGTTTGTCACTCCGTCAACTACGAACTGTTTCAGAGGTATTCTTAACTCCCGGAATTCCGCAGCTACCGGTATTCGGCTTTATTACCACTCCACGGAACCAACATCCACAGGAACGGCTCCAGCCAGTCAAAACATTTTGTTTACGACGAACTCGGTCTATTTCACCCAGTTGAGTAATAATCGTACAGGAACGCCACTTAGCGCCCTGCGCAGTCGCTCGGATGCGGTAAGCAGTCGTTTAACCGATAACACCTCGTTTATCTCCTGGGGAGCCGGTTTGCAGACGCGTATTGAACTCCCGTATATTAACCAGTTTGCGCTACCCGCCAACTATGCAGGCATCAATAGTGCCGTTCTGGTTGTTAGTCCGGTTCGCAATAGCCTGCGCGATAATACGGCTCCGTTCACGACACTGGCTTTATACGAAATAAACAGCCAGAATGAGATTATTACAGCCGTTCCCGGAGCGGCTTCGGGACTGGCAGCAGCCACGGCCAACTACATTTACGACCAGAGCCAGTTGACGTTGAATGATACATATACGTTCGACGTAACATACTATATGAATCAGTTGATTCGAGGTAGAGTACCGAACCGACCCTTATTATTGACGTTTTCCCCTGATCCTCAAAACGGCTTATCGCTGCAAAACCTGATTCAGCGAGTCACGTTAGGCAACCAGCAGCGGCCAAACGATCAGATGAAGGTACAGTTGTATCTGACGTCGGGTTTGTAAGCGCCAAGGTTTTTTACTTATCAACGGTCAGCAAGCTTTACAGTTGCTGACCGTTGTGTTTTTACCAAAACCGGTTCTTACCTCTTCTTCGTCGGCACATTTTGGGTCTGTCTCGGCACTCGTTTTTAGCTGCTTCGATTGCTTGCTTTTTTTGTCTTGTTGATAACGAAAACAAGCATGTTGCGCACTTACACTCACCTTCTTCTGGTTTGTACCGGCTTATTAATCTCTTCCCTGAGTCTGGCTCAAATGGGGCCAGGGCCAGGCGGTCCTCCGCCCGGTGGCGGGTTTGGCAATCAGGAAGAACGCCAGCGAAAGACGTTTGGGAGCGACGACAATGCAACCGATGCTCAACAGCCACGGGGTAATGGCAAAATCTCGGGAATTCTGCTAGACTCCGTTACCAATAAACCCGTTGAGTATGCCACCGTTGCGCTGCTGAACGCCAAAACCGGCAAACCCATTGACGGGACAACCAGCGATGACAAAGGACATTTCGCGCTCACGAAACTGGCTCCCGGCGACTACCGGCTTCAATACTCATTCATTGGCTACAAATCGATTGAATCGGCACTCCTATCCGTAAAGCGAGGATCTGACCTCAACGTAGGATCGGTGGCCTTACCCGCCGACACCAAGACGCTTGGTGAAGTAGAGGTTGTTGGTCAGAAAGCGCTATTGGAAGAAAAGGTGGATCGGCTCGTCTATAACGCAGAAAAAGACCTGACCGCTAAAGGGGGCGACGCAACCGATATTCTCAAAAAAGTCCCGATGTTATCGGTTGATCTCGACGGCAATGTATCGCTACGGGGTAGTCAGAACATTCGGGTGCTCATCAACAACAAGCCCAGTACCATTGTCGCCAGCAGCGTAGCCGATGCCTTAAAGCAATTACCCGCCGACATGATCAAAACGGTGGAAGTGATTACATCGCCCTCCGCCAAATACGACGCCGAAGGAGCAGGTGGTATCATCAACATCGTAACGAAGAAAAATACGCTACACGGTCTTACACTTAACGTCGATGCAGGTGCGGGCATTCGTGGCTCAAACCTGGGACTGAACGGCTCGTACAGACAGGGAAAGTTAGGCATTAGTTTAAGCGGCTTCGGGCGAGCTATGTACAACCGGGCAACATCGAGCCTGAACCAGACAACGGTTGTTGATGGCCGGTCGATTCGCTCCAATCAGGAAGCCTCCGCTTATGATAAGCCTTTGTTTGGTCAGTACACGCTGGGCTTTGATTACGACATTGCGAAGAATCAATCCCTGACGGCCAACATTCGGTACGGTACGCGCAATTTCGTACAGGAGCAAAATCAGTTGACGAATCTGTTTACCGATGGCATCCTGACGGGAATAACGAACCGCAACGTAGATCGCAAAGATCTGTCGAACACCGTAGACATGAACGTGGATTACGTCCGGCAGTTTAAGCCTCAACAGGAATGGTCGGTCTCAACGCAATACAGCCGTACTAACCTGACCAATAACTTCTACGCCGACTTGTTTGGCCAAGCGGGTGAATTAACCAATCGGCAGCGCAACATAAACGGCAACGTTAATCAGGAAACGACGGTTCAGACCGATTACCAAACCCCGATCGGGAAAAGTCAGCTGCTCGAATTTGGCGCAAAAGGAATTATGCGGCAGGTAAACAGCAACTATGAATACCAGGTAGCTACCGGCTCGTCGGACCGGTTTATCCTTGACCCGAACAATCCGGCGGGTTCGCTCAACTACCAGCAAATGATTGGCGCGGGTTATGTGTCGTACACCTTTGTCACCCGAAATAAATATTCGTTTAAGGTAGGTACCCGCTACGAGCACACCAGTATTACGGCCAAAACAGGTGAGAATGTAGCCTTACCGATTCCGGCCTACAGCAATCTGGTACCGAGCGTCAACGTATCCAAAACCGTCAAGGGAACGACGCTCAAAGCGGGCTACAACCGGCGAATCCAACGTCCCGGTCTGCAACAGTTGAACCCCAACTTCAACGCAGCTAACCCCCAGAATATCATGGTCGGGAATCCCTTGCTCAGTCCTGAACTAACCGACAATATGGAGCTAAGTATGGGTACAAATATCAGGAAGACCTACCTAAATGTGGCCCTGTTCGGTCGGTTGACCAACAACGCCATCACGCAGATTCGTCTGCCGTCGGACACGCTGGCCGGTGCAATCATCACGACCTTTCAGAACATCGGCATTCAGCGCACAACCGGTGCCAACGTATTTGCCAACGTCAACATCACCCCCAAATGGAGCGTAAACGGTGGTTTCGACGGTTACTACATGTACATGCAGGGCATGGCGCAGGACGCCGACGGTAAATCCGTTACGATCACGAATACGGGTTTCAGCCTGGGCGGGCGACTAATGAGTCAGCTTCAACTAAATAAAGGATGGAGCGCTCAGGTATTCAGTTTCTTTCGGGGGCCGATGCCGCAGCTACAGGGTCAGATGGGGAGTATGTACATGTACTCGCTCGGTATCCGAAAAGACATGAACAATAAGCGGGGCAGTATTGGTCTGGCCGCCGAAAACTTTGCGGGGCAAGGTGTTCAGATGCGTTCGGAGTTTAATTCACCACAACTGTCGCAGGTAAGCGTTATGCGGTTAATCAACCGGAACGTAAAAGTGACGTTTACGTATCGTATTGGCAAAATGACGTTCGAAGCCCCTCGTAAAAAAGGCCGGTCGGTCAATAACGACGATGTAAAAGGCGAAGGCGGTGGCGACAGCGGAGGTGGGTCTCCGGCAGGTACCAAAAACTAAATGTCGCTACAATTCGGCTCTTTCTCGACACATGCGTTGATCATTGCAACGGGCCTTCGTCCATTCACGTATTCATTCTTACAAGCAGCGTGTTAATCGGTTGCCATCGTCGCTGTACGCTACGACCACAGCTTACGGCGACGAGGCAGCACTTTTTTCAACGACTGCGGGATCGTTAAAAGACCTTAAAAGCAGCCTAGCCCTCTCAAAAACCCATATCAGATGCGAAAGATGTACGTTACTTCTTAAACCGAGAAACAGCGGCCAAACTGAATAAGCCAGAAGATGCAACGTCCATCCATCAACCAGGAAGCCAACCGAAATACGCCCTCTGCGCAATCCCTGCAATCCCTCCTCTCGCAGTCAGATGACGAGTTTTACGGCAGTCTGCAACGCATCTGGAACAATGTGGTGCAACTCGAAGATATGGGGCTTATCCACGATAACAACGATAAATACATGTACGCCTACCGGTTTGCCGAAGTCGAACTGCAACGCGCATTTTCAGAAAAAGACGTCGTGTTTGTGGCCTCCCCGATCCGTTAGCTGACTTTTGCCGCAGCCCCATGAAATCCTACCAGAATGAGCACCTCACAATCGTAGTCGAATGTGGGGTGCATTTATTACAGCAACAGTGGGTGAATATCCCCTCCGGCGAAAGCTTTCGGCAGGGTTCGCAGCTTACCCTATCGCTGGCCAGACATCACCAGATCAAACGCTGGCTGATCGACCTTCGGCAGCTACGTATGTTTAACCCCACCGACATCCAGTGGTTTATCCAGCACTGGTTACCGAAAGCCGTCGTGTTGCTACAGCATAACGTTCGGATAGCCGTTGTCCTGAATGATGCCAACCAGTTTGGAAAGTTAGGAGCAGATTTAATACTACGCGCGTCCACAACGCTGAACGATGCGCTGACAAGCCGCTATTTCACCGACACGGAGGAGGCTCGATTGTGGTTGATGCTTCCCTACTGACAATTTTATCAGGCTTCTTCCCACTTTTTCCCCGGAACAACGCAACGAACGGTTCATTTTCAACGTACTGAGCAACAGAAGAGGCTGGTGGTAAGGCCGGTATCTGGTCGGATCTCGTGCGTTCATCCGTAACTACCTGCACGTTGGACTTACCTACATAACCACTTACCAATTGTGACAGTAAAATCAGTTTAATGCCCAAGCAGACGGTATACTCATCGATAAGTGGTATCTTCACTAGAAGTAGACCTATCGTATAACAGTACTGTTTAATTTAAGGTTTATCACGCTACGCCACAGGTTCTTACGAAGTGGAGTTTAGGGATTTTCAGGTTATCAGTAAAGCAAGCACACCTATTTTCAAAGTCATTCAAAGGCGAACCACCGACGCCTAGCAACAGTCTTCAAAATCGATGCTGACATTCCTAAAATGGGAGTCGGCATGGTGCATAAAGTAACCGTACGTCAACGAATGAATCGCATTATCTCAACTTGCTTATGCGTACATCTACGTTTTTGGTTTTACTGGGATTTTTTACGCTTACACTTCCCCTCAGGTCAAGGGCAACGCATCAGGTTGGTGGGCAACTGGAAATGAAGGCGGTTGGCGATGTGCCTGGCCATTTTAAGGTTATCGTAACAAACTACCTGGAAGATGGTACGCAGGGTATTGCCCGGCAATCAAACACGGGCAACCTGGGTATTTTCAGAAAACGGGACAACACGTTGATGCTTTCCTTTACCGTCCGGGAATCAGCAGCGCGTCAGCGCGTCATTTACAGCAATGAGTACTGCGCAGAGATGCGTAATTTAAAATTTGTCGTTTTCACCTACGAGGGTGATATCCAACTTACGCCTTCTGCTTACACCGATTCGGAGGGTTATTACATGTCATACCAGACCCGCAACCGCAACGCGGGCATCAACAATATCAGCGATCCAAGTCAAATTGGTTTTACATTCTACCTTGAATTTCCGGCTTTACAACAAAACGGCACCGCATTCAACAACTCCTCTCCCCGCTTTGCACCTATCAATGGCGAATACCTTTGTCTGGGCGAGCCGTTTACCTTTCCATTCAGCGCCACCGACCCCGATGGTGATGAGTTGCGTTATTCGCTCGTAACCCCGCTAGACCAGAAAGGATCTGGCAGAACGGGGCAAAACAATGCCCAGAGCATCGTTTCAGCCGGTCCCTACCCCGATGTCACCTGGTTGTCGGGTTTCAATGCGACCAATGCAATACCCGGTAGTCCGTCTCTGTCCATCAATGAACGAACGGGTCAACTCTCCGTGACCGCTAGCCAGCTAGGCTTGTTTGTTTTTGCCGTAAAAGTTGAGGAATACCGCAACGGCGTTAAGATTGGCGAGGTTCGTCGCGACTTTCAGTTCTTGGTTGTCGACTGTCCCCCATCTACCGTACCCGATCCCACCGTTCAGCTCCAGAACCGAACCCTGGGCTTACGTGATGCAACCATTTGCCGGGGCGACTCCATAGTGATTCAGGCAACGGCGAATACAAGCTGGAACTACCAGTGGCGTCGAAACGGAATTAATCTGGCGAATGCCACGAAACCGTCGCTAACGATCCGTGAAGCGGGCGAGTATACCGTTGTCGTTTCGCAAAAAGTGGCCTGTAGTAAAACGGGCAATTCGGAGCCCGTTACCATCAGGGTTGTTGGCGCTGAAGGAAAGTTATTCGCAGGGGGTCATTTGTGCGCGACGACGGGTTCCGTTCAGATGAAGGTTGTCGGGAGTACGGATGCCACCTACCAATGGTACCAAAACGGGCAGCCCCTTTCGGGCAAAACAGCGGATTCGATCACCGTCAGCCAGCCGGGAAATTACTGGGTCGCCCTGAAGCAACAGACTACGGGTTGTGTAACACGAACCGATACGTTTGCTGCGAATCGGTCTCCGGCAGTACAGGCCCTTATTCAATCGGCAACGGGTTCGCACCGGCTCTGTCCCCAATCGACGATGGCACTAACAGGAAGCGGTGGGATCAGCTATAGCTGGCAAAAAGATGGACAACTGCTTTCAGGGATAACGGACCCGACTTATACGGCCACAACGGCTGGCGTTTATAGCCTCACCGCCACAGATACCTACGGATGTACGGGTACTGCGTCTGACTTTGCGCTGGAACAAATTCCTCCGGTAACAGTCACCTTGGATTCTATTGCCGATATGTGCGGTACCAACGTACCGATGGTTGCCCTACAGGGTAGTCCTCCCGGTGGCGAATACGCCGGAGTAGGCGTTGCAGAGTCTGAATTCAACGCCCAGACTGCCGGTGTTGGCAACCATGTTGTAACTTATACCGTAAAAGCAGCGCCCGAGTGCCCCGGCACAGTAGCCACCCGCAGGGCGGTTGTAGCCCCGGTGCCAACGATTCAACTAACCGATTCGCTGATAACTTATAAGGGAAACACCTTTACCTTCAACCCCGTTTATACCGGCAATCCGAATCAGTTTCAATGGGTATCGTCTACTTATCTGGACAACGATCATGCCGCTAATCCAACAATTACAAACATCCTGGATGACATAACGTATACGATTGCTATTCAAAACAGCAGTGGCTGCGAAGCAAAGGACACCATTCACATTACCGTGTTTGAACGGGTTTGGGTACCTGACGCATTTACCCCCAACGGCGATGGCATGAACGATGTGTTGCGCTTGCCCGGTATTGAAGCTTTTCCGGATGCGGTTGTAACGATCTTCAACCGGTGGGGCGAAGTTGTTTATCTATCCAAAAATGGCTACAAGCAACCATTCGATGGAACGTCAAACGGTAATGCGTTACCGACAGGCGTATATCCGTACACCCTACGGCCAATTCCAAACAAACCGTCTATAGAAGGTCGTTTACTACTCCTACGAGACCACAATTAGCCTACTGGTTCAACGAGTTAGCCTATGTCGGTTCATTCACTGCAAAAAGAGGGAAGGGTCGTTTCTCCGGTTGTGAAACGACCCTTCCCTCTTTTTATAAGACAGCGTTAGTACCGGCTGTCGTCATCATCATCTTCTTCCTCTTCTTCACCGAAATCCTTTCCCGGATTGAACATGGAACCAAGCAGGTCTTTAAATTGCTGACCCGTGTCGAGCGCTTTTTTGCCAATCAGTGAGTACTCAGCCAGACCATGCAGGGCAAATTCCATCATAAATAGCTTTTCGGGCTTGCTCAATCGTGGATGGAATTGATCAACCAGATCGTCCAGGCCATCAATCGTACGTAGCCGGGCTTCGTAATCGCGGTTGGTGAGTTCGCTTAAGATCTCCATGATATTGCCATCGCCAAACCAGTCCGTAATCTTCTTGTACGGATTACCTCGCTTGTCTTTTTTGGCTTTCTCCGGATTGGGGAAATACTGTAAAAACTGCGTACGCACCGCTTTCCCGATCAGGTTCTGCGCCACAATAACGGGGCCCTCCACTTCGCCTTCGTACACCAGCTCGACCTTCCCGCAAATAGCAGGCACAACGCCGTACAAATCGGCGATGCGGACGTACGTTTCTTTTTCGCTGTTCAGCAACGCCCGACGTTCGGCAGAAGAGAGCAAGTTTTCGTAAGCCGAAATGGTCATCCGCGCCGACACACCACTTTTTGAATCGACGTATTCGCTTTCCCGCGCTTCGAGTGCGATTTGTTCGATCAGATCGGTAATCAGGTCATTGGTTTTAACCATTCCCTTTTGCTCGGTCTTAACGATCGCTTCCTGCATTGTAATCTTCTTCCCGATTTCGATGGATTTCGGATAGTGCGTCACAATCTGCGAATCGATCCGGTCTTTCAACGGCGTTACGATACTGCCCCGGTTTGTGTAATCTTCGGGGTTGGCCGTAAACACAAACTGAATATCGAGCGGTAACCGAAGTTTGAAACCCCGAATCTGGATGTCCCCTTCCTGCAAAATATTGAACAGCGATACCTGAATACGGGCCTGTAAATCCGGCAACTCGTTGATCACAAAAATGCAGCGGTGCGAACGTGGAATCAACCCAAAGTGGATCGTCCGTTCGTCGGAGTACGGCAGCTTAAGCGTTGCCGCCTTGATGGGGTCCACATCACCGATCAGATCGGCTACCGACACATCGGGCGTAGCCAGTTTCTCGGTGTAGCGATCGTTCCGGTGCAGCCACGTTATGGGTGTCTGATCGCCTTTTTCGGCAATCAAATCCAGGGCAAAGCGCGACAGGGGCTGAAGCGGATCATCGTTCAGTTCAGACCCGGCAACTATGGGAATATACTCGTCCAACAAATTGACCATCAGGCGGGCAATGCGCGTTTTGGCCTGTCCGCGCAGACCAAGCAAATTGATGTGGTGCATCGACAAAATAGCCCGCTCCACATCGGGTATTACGGTATCTTCGTACCCCCAGATACCGGGGAAAACAACTTCTTTATCCCGTATCCGTTCGATCAGGTTATCGCGTAACTCCTGTTTAATAGATCGGGACATATACCCCGCGGCTTTCAGTTCGCCTAGCGTTGTAATTTTCAATAAATTCGATGACTTCAGGCTGCGGTAGTTCATTCGTGTTTTATGAATAACGGATACTGTACAACTGGTAATAGATTAACGAATTATGAGTCGTACTTTCGCGTGTTCTAGTCTATTTGCCGTACACTATTGCTAACAGGCTTTGGTAAGAAATGGTTTTTAGACAGTAAAATTGGCTACTTTTACTACGCAGCAACAAATGGTTGCGCCGGGCAAAACAGCCCTCTGCCAGTTATGAAGTCAGGTTCGGTCATTATTGCTTTTCTCTTTTTGCTACTGGGTCTCTCGGCCTGCCGCGTTAAGAATGCCCCCCCTGAGCTGACATCGCTTTTGCCCAAAGAAGCCTTTGTCGGTCAGGAAATTACCCTCGGCGGGTATCAATTTGGCAACGAGCCCACGGTAACGTTTACTTCGGCTGCGTCGGTTGTAGCGGGGCAGGTTGTTAGCGCGTCGGAGCAAAGCATTCGGGTAAAGATTCCGCTTGTTTCACCCGGCATAACGCAGGTTCGCGTGCAAACCAGTGAAGGCATTTCAGACCCGCTGCCGCTTAATGTTCTCCAACCTCCACCGTCAGTTGCCTCTATAGCTCCAGCCAATGGACTGCCGGGCTCGGAAGTAATCGTCACGGGAAATTATTTGAATCAGGTACAGGAGATTCGGTTCGAACAGACGCCGGCTATTGTTAAAGACAGTTCAGCGTCTAAGCTCACGCTTATCGTACCGGACAAGATGCCACGCGGCCCACTCAGCCTCGTCATTACCACCAAAGGTGGAGAGGTATCGTCCAGCTTTATTGTTGCCGGAACCCCGAAGATTACGAGCTTGTCGGGCAAGCAGGCCAAACCCGGTTCGGAACTGATCATCCAGGGCCAGAACCTGCTGGATGGCGTGGTACGCATCAATGGCTTAGCCACCGACCGCAACCAGACGACCATTAAAGACACCGAGATTCGTACGCTCATTCCAACGAATGCTACATCGGGCAAAGTGACGGTTACGGTCTTCGAAAAACTGGTAGCAACGAGCGCCGATAGTCTCCAGATTATTCTGCAACCGGCCATCGCCAACCTGAGCGCGCGCGACGGCATATCGGGCGACAAAATTATTTTAACGGGTCTTAATCTACGCGACGTTTCGGCGGTACTGTTTGGGACGGTGTCGGTTCCTTTCCGCGTAATCAGTGATACCCAGCTGGAAGCAACCGTACCGGCGCTGGGCGCATCGGCTCAGCTAACGGTTTCGGTCAACAGCGTCGGCGGCAACGCCAGTGCATCGGACCCGTTCCTTTATTACGTTGCCCCTTCCAACTTGGTTGTAAGCCCAACTCGTCAGGTACGTCTGCAACCCATCACGATCACGGGCCAGAATTTATACCGCATTACCGAAGTCCGAATTAGTGGCATTACCGTTCCTATTACTAGCCGCGTCGAGGGTTCCCAATTGGTCGTCAGCGTACCCGCCGATGCGGTCAGCGGACCAGTGACCGTCATAAACCGGGCGGGAACCGCTACGAGTCAAACACTGGTCGTGGTTCAGAAACCAGTAGTCAGCGCTCTTATTCCGGCGCAGGGCCGCGCGGGCGACCGTATTGTGGTACGCGGAAATTACCTTCAGAATGCGCAGTTTTTCTTTACCGGCTCAACCAGCGCAGCTGCCGACGGCGGCAAAAACGAAGAGACGGAACGATGGATCATTATACCGGATGATGCAAAAACCGGCCCGATTCGCGTGGTCAATACCACGAATGATGCCACGCTCACGGATGCCTTTACGGTTATTAACCTTCCAAGTGTCAGCGATTTTTCGCCCAAGACAGCGAAGGCAGGCGACGAAATTACCATCACCGGGCTCAATCTGACCAGCGTAACCACTGTCAAATTCAACGGTGGTACGTCGGCTGCGACTACGTTCCGGCTGTCGGGTAGCTCGCTCATTGTAACGGTCCCGGCGGGCGTCGTCACCGGGCAGATCTGCCTGACTAACGAAGCAGGAACCACGTGCAGCAGCGCGAATTTTACGCCCGCCAAGTAACCTGCGCCACGGTTGTCCCGAATACCTTTCTCTTGTGTGCGGACGAGATGTCTGCGTTACGGTTATCATGTAACGCAGACATCTCGTCCGCATTGAAAAACCAATCACCCCGCCACTAACTGACTAACTAACACCTCGTTGATACGAACGTAGCTTTCGTGTGTCCAGCCTGCGATATGTGGTGTAAGAATAACCCGATTCGACTGACGCAGGTAATCGAACGAAGCCTGTTGGTCAGGAGTGAGCTTGCTCAACTTTTCGTTCTCAAGAACATCCAGACAAGCTCCCCGCACTTTACCGCTTTCCAATCCGCGAACCAAAGCAGCCAGCGACGTTATTTCGCCCCGCGCGACATTGATGAGGTAGAACGGCTTGGCAAAACGGTCGATGAACGTATCGTTGATCATCATCCGTGTATCGTCGGTCAGCGGGATATGCAGGCTCAGCACATCGGCTTCCGCGATAATCTGCTCCAGGGAAGCTTCCTGCGCGAACGCGTCGCCGTAGTTGGTCAGGTATTTATCGTAGGCCAGCACGCGACACCCAAAGCCGCTGAGCCGCCGGGCCGTCGCACTGCCATTGTTGCCATACCCCAGCAAGCCAACCGTCAGGCTACCGAGTTCGTAGCCTCGATTTCCTTCGCGATCCCAGATTCCCTGCCGAACTTCTCGATCCGCTTTGACGATATTCGCCAGTAACCCCAGCAGCATACCAACCATGTGTTCCGCGACGGCATCGCGGTTGCCCATACCCGCATGAAACACCCGAACATTCCGTCGTTCGGCTGCGTCGAGGTCAATTAAATCGAGACCAGCCCCGGCCCGGCCAATGAATTGCAGGTTTGGTGCTCTACTAAAAATTTCTTCGTCTACCGTTGTTTTGCTTCGGATTATGAGTCCGTCAAAGGACGCTAACCGCTCCAGCAACCCTTCACGGGTGATTTTGGGTTGATAATCGTACACAAAGCCCGCTTCGTCGAGCATGGCAAAAAGCGACGGGTGCATTTCGTCGGCAATGAGAATAGAACGCTGATTCTGGGACATCCGTAGGGTTTTCGTAACTTGCGGCAATTACAGACATGGAACGCTGGGTAATCGCAACCGCCTGAACGTATTCAGAAGCGGCTGTTCAACATCCGACGTTCCTTCAAACTAGTTGGCGAAACTAACAAAAGTAGATGGAACAACGCCAATCCGACGAGCCAAACGAAACACGTACGCCCCCGACCACCGGTCCTGCACCGGATGATCGGCCAACCGATACTCAGTCAGCCCCGGCAACGCCAGCGGCTGACCAGCCAGAAACACCCCCGCGTCCCAACAACCAGCGGGAGCCCAATCAGCGACAGTTCAGCCAGCGGGACAATCGTCAGCCTAATAACCGGTCCAACGGTTCCAGGGATGAAAACGTACGTACTCAACGGAACGAACGGGAAGCCGGATCATCCGACCGTGGCTCCCGCGATCAGGGTGCCCCCAACCGCGGTCAGCGCGACGGCAATGCACCTAATCGTAACCAGCGTGAGACCGGAACGCCCGAACGCGTCGCCAATGAGAACGGCCAGCAAAATTCCCGTAACGATACACGCCCGAACGACCGGGATCGTAACAACGGGAATCGCGACCGAAACATTGATCCTCGGGAGTCGAGTGCGGCAGCGGCTCAGCAGGCCGAAGCAATAGGCCGTTCTGAGCGGGAACAGGGAGCCCAGGATCGGGGGCCGCGCGATGCCGGATCAGTCGTGCGCGAAGATCGACTGGTTATTGGTATCAGCTTGGGCGATTACAACGGTATTGGGCCTGAGGTGATCCTGAAAGCCCTGCAATACAACCGGCTACAGAAAATCTGCACGCCCGTCATCTATGGGTCCATGCGGGTGCTGAATCGGTATCGGAACCTATTGAATCTGAAAGACTGGAACCTGAACGGAGCGCCGACCATTGGGCAGATCAGTCATAAGATGACCAACGTGATCACGTGCTGGCCCGATCAGAATCAGGACATTCAGCCCGGTCAGGTGACGCCCGAAGCCGGACAAGCCGCTCTAGCGTGTCTGCAACGTGCTGTTGACGACATGAAAGCGGGTAAGCTGGATGCGCTCGTAACGGCCCCGATCAACAAGTACAACATCCAGTCGGAGGAATTTAAATTTCCGGGCCATACCGAATACCTGGCAGAGGAATTTGGCGTTCAGGACAACCTGATGTTTCTGGTCAGCGAACACCTGCGGGTTGGCGTCGTAACGGGGCATATTCCACTGGGTCGAGTTCGTCAAAACGTAACGCGCGAACGAATTGCGCAGAAGCTTACGATGATGATGCAGTCGTTACGGCAGGATTTCGGCATTGATAAGCCCAAAATTGCGGTACTGGGCCTCAATCCACACGCGGGCGAAGAAGGTCTGCTGGGAAATGAAGAACAGGAAATCATTAAACCGCTTATTACCGAGTGGCGCAACAAAGGACAACTGGTGTTTGGCCCCTACCCCGCCGACGGTTTCTTTGGCACCCAAAGCTACAGGAAGTTCGATGCGGTACTGGCTATGTACCACGACCAGGGCCTGATTCCGTTTAAAACGATTGCGTTTGAAGATGGCGTGAACTTCACAGCCGGTATGCCCGCCGTCCGAACGTCACCCGACCACGGGACGGCTTACGACATTGCCGGTAAAAATCAGGCGAACGAAACCTCCATGCTACAAGCTATTTATACAGCCGTCGATGTGGCTCGCCAGCGCAAAGAGTTTGCGGATCTCGAAGCGAATGCCTTAAAAAAACAACCGACGGAAAAATAATGCACTGTTTTTGGTACGCAGCCGTTCGTCATATGAACACCTGGTTCCTGACCGACTGGCTACGTACCAAAAACTTTAACCAATTCACAAATGCTTAAATCCATGACCGGCTTTGGCAACGCAACAGTAGAGGCTGGTAGCCTGTCTGTAACGGCCGAAGTAAAAACGCTCAATTCTAAATTTTTGGACATCTATTGCCGCATTCCCCGGCAGTTTTCCGACAAAGAAATCGAGTTGCGGGCGTTACTCACGCAGCAGTTGGAGCGAGGTAAAGTTGAGTTATCGATTAATCTGACCCGTACCAACGCCGTAAAACCCGGCGTGACGATCAATCGGCCGCTGGTCGGCGCTTATGTCGCTGATCTGAAAGAAACGGCCAATGGTATGCTCATGAGCGTTTCGGACAGCGACGTTTTGCAACTTGCTCTCCAACAACCGAATGCGTACCAAACCGAATCAGTGGACCCCACCTCCGATGCATCCGATTGGGCAACCATCCAGGCTGCGGTACAAGAAGCCATTCGCCGGTGCGACGAGTTTCGTCGGCAGGACGGAGCCGTTCTGGAAAGCAAATTTCAGGAATATATTCAAACCATTACAGACCGGCTGGCCGATGTTGAACAGCAGGACGTTCGGCGGATTCCAGCAGTTCGGGAGCGGATGCGTAACTCGGTCAAGGAACTGCTCGATAGCGAAACCTTCGATCAGAATCGTTTCGAACAGGAGCTGGTTTACTACGTCGAAAAGTTTGACATTTCGGAAGAGAAGGTTCGCTTGAAAAGTCATTTGGCGTATTTCCTGGAAGTCTTGTCGAGCGAAGAAGCCAACGGCAAGAAGCTAAACTTCATTTCTCAGGAAATTGGTCGCGAGATCAATACGATTGGTTCTAAAGCTAATGATGCGGCTATTCAGCGGTTTGTGGTCCAGATGAAAGACGAGCTGGAAAAAATCAAGGAGCAGACCATGAACGTGATCTAAGCAGCCATGCAAAAGCTTCCGCTTGATTTTTACCAATCGCATGATACGCTGACACTGGCCCAGCTGCTGCTTGGCTGCGAGCTGGTTCACGAAAGCCCGGAAGGGACAACTGCTGGCATCATTGTCGAAACCGAAGGCTACATCACCGGCGACCCGGCCTGCCATGCCTACCGTCGGCAAACGACCCGCAATGCCGCTATGTTCGGTCCTGCCGGAACGCTGTACGTTTATCAGATCTATAACCACCACAACTGCATCAACATCGTAACCGGACCGGAAGGTATTGGCGAAGCCGTACTGGTCCGCGCGCTGGAGCCGACGGAAGGAATCGACCTGATGGGCGTTCGACGCAACGAAGCCTTCAAAACGGGCTTTGAGCGCTACCGCAACAACACCATTGACCCGACTACCGCCGACGGTCAGCGCAATCTTTGTAACGGTCCGGGTAAACTGACGATTTCAATGGGTATCAACCGGCAGAACGATAATTTTGCCTCGCTGACAACCAGCAGTTTATTTATTCGCGGTCCGGTCCTGCACGATTTTGATATGGTCACGACCACACGGATTGGTATCACATACGGGGCTGATTTACCGTACCGGTACTACGTGAAAGGAAACCGATACATCAGCAAGAAGTAAACCGTGCTACACAAGGACGACTTAATCCGATGCGGGCTGTTTCGTGAAAAAATCGGCCAGTTTGATCTGATATAAACCACTCAATGTTGTGGCGTAAACCATCTTGCCAAGACTGGCAAGACCCGTTATCTTGTTGCCAGCCAGGCCGGTATTGATCAGTTGGTCGAATTTGTTTGTTTCTGAGTGGTAAGTCGAAAACGTTTCGGTTCCGTCGTCCAGCAAGAGTACCTGACTTTGCCCGTACGCAATCAGGCGACCATCGATCTCCGCAAAATTGACGTTACTGCTAAAGCTTATTTTGATCAGTTTTTGCCAGGTAAACCCTCCGTCTGTTGAGCGAACCAGTAAGCCATCATACTGCTGGTAGCCGTATAGTTTGCCTTTGTAGAAAAAGTACGTACTGGGGACAATCGATGGGGTAGGCACTTTTTTAACCGTTCCATCCGGGTAAATAGCGTACAGATATACGTCATTGAATAACAGGCTTTCGCCGGGCGTCGCTATAAAGTGGTCGCCTACAGCGATAGAAGTTCGTACGGACGTTTTGTAAGTTCCCGTCAGCGGTAGCGCTATTGGTACCAAACGGTAGTTGTTGTTCATCATCTCCTGGTAATTACTCCCTGTCGGCTTGAGCAGCGAAAAGACTTTTGATGTGTCTTTGCGGGATACCAGGAGTACCCCTTGTGAAGAATGTAGCAGTAATGTGTTTACCTGTTCGTTGAACGCGCCAAAGGATTGACTGTACCGGAAATCCTGAGCCGCAATCGTCAGATTTTTCGTAGAATCAAATAGGTCAGGATAAATACCGGCTCCGTTATCATTATAGTAGTCTGATTCCTGAAATGAATTGCCAATGTACGACAGACCCACTATTTTTTTATCAGTTTGTACAGACACGTACAGGTTATTACTGAGTATGGGCGGATACAGCGACAGACCCACGTTCGCGCTTCCCGCAGTTCCTAATCTCGGCACCATCCGCCCAAATCCTCCCGCTCGCACAAAAGACGAATCGCCCGCATCCAACTGGAAAAACCCTTCTGTACAGGCAACCACCAGCCGCTTTTGATTAGCGTGAGCGGCCAATAGAAATTTATTTTCAAGCGTGATATCTCCGTTGAGTTGCCAACTCGGAGCGGGGAGCGGTAGGGGCTGTTCGGCTGGTTCAACAGGCGCAATCTCTTTGGTTTTGCATCCGTTCAGCCCCAGCAGCAGAACCGTTAGAAGAATTATAATCAATGCATGGCCTACGAAGTTATTTGCTTTACAAATTCGGTAAAAAGCGTTCATGCCGTCGGAAAAGTGGGTAGTTTACGGGCTACTTTTGCCAAAAGTACCCACCTCGTGCAATTATACTGATTGAATCGTTTGCCCTATCGTCGTTTGGTAAGTACACCCACTAAGTCGTCAATTGATTGAATACCCAGTTGACGAGCCTGTTCCCGACGCATCATCAGGCAGTAGCTATTGTTGAATCCCAGCGGTTTTAGCCAACTGAGCTGGTACTTGTCAAGAAATTGCTGCTGGACAAATCGGTATACCGAGTCCGACTGCATGGGAAGCGTTTTTAACTGGTCAGCCGGTGGTTGCAGAATCACCAGTAAGCCCGTTCCGGTGTATTCGGGATAGAAATCAATCGCGTCCGTACGCAGAGCGTCAAAACAAATCTGTGTTCCTCCCAAGCCGGTGCGCGTTGCCACACGGAGTTGTGTCTGTCCTTCGATAAGCTGGCGGTACACTTCGGCCAGAATGTACTGTTCGGTAAACACCTTCGAGCCCATCACAACCGTCTCGGTTCGCTCACCCGGCGTCGGCGTTTTGTACAAACCCAGTTGGTTCAGAAAGGTACGGGCAACGACTTCCGGTGCTTTTTTTTCGTAATCGACCTGGTAGTTCAGGGCGGTCATTACCGAATCGGTCAGTTTTCCGGCCAGTAAATTGAGCGTCGGGCCAAGATCAGGATAGCGGTTAAGCGTTGTCTGACGGACAATCGGCGCGGCATCATAGGGCGGGAAAGCGTGACGGTTATCGGCCAGTACCAGCAGGTCATACGCTTTGATTCGCCCGTCGGTCGAGTAGCCGCTGATGATGTCCACCTGTTCCCGGCGGATGGCTTCGTACATCAAATTCTGATCGATGAGCCGAGGGCGAAGCTGTAAGCCGTACGTTTTTTGCAGACCGGGATAACCATCGGCCCGACCGTAAAATTCATGGGCAAACCCAGCAACGAGCTTATCTTCCCGACCCGGCAGCAGATAAAACGCCGACAAAAAAGGCACCAGCAGCAAGAACGTCACGGCACCGACCCGTAAGCGCTTCCCCGATAACCGCTGTAGGCGTGCCAACGCAAGATCGAAGCCAACGGCCAGCAGGGCTGCGGGAATCGCTCCGGCCAGCATCATGTTTACGTTACTGAGCGCGATACCGCTAAAAATAAACTCACCTAGTCCGCCAGCCGCCACATAAGCCGCCAGAGTCGCCACCCCAACATTGATAACCGTCGCCGTGCGGACACCCGCGAAGATAACCGGCAGGGCCAACGGAAATTCTACTTTTGTCAACACCTGCCGGTCGGTCATGCCCACCCCCTTCGCGGCTTCCTTCACCGACGGACTTACTTCGGTGATCCCCACGTAGGTATTGCGGATGATGGGTAAAAGCGCGTACAGGAACAGGGCAACCAGCGCGGGCCAGACACCGATACCAATCAACGGAATCAGAAACCCCAGCAGCGCGACACTCGGTACGGTTTGCAGAACACCCGCTACGCCCAAAACACCACTCGCCAGTCGGGGACGGCGGGCAATACCGATGCCCAACGGCACACCGATCATCAAGGCAAATAGCAGCGAAACAAACGTTAGTCCCACGTGGGTCAGGACTTGTTCCAGCAATTTATCGGCGTTCTGACGTATAAATTCGAGCATAGTTGTTGCGTGAATACGGCGATGGCGTTAGCCGAACAGGAAGCGGCATTTTTCCTTCGACTGTGATCAGACATCCATAAAATCCTTGACAAACGCGTTGGCGGGCTGCTGCCTTAGTTCATCGGGCGGGCCGATCTGGACAATGCGGCCTTTGTCCATCAGGACGATGCGATCCGCTAGTTCGAGGGCTTCCCCTACGTCATGCGTCACCAGCACGACTGTTGTTTCTTTTAACTCGTTCAACCCGAACAGTTCCCGGCGAACGTGACGACGCGTAAAAGGGTCCAGCGCGCCAAATGGTTCGTCCATGAGCACCACGGGCGGACGAGCGGCCAATGCCCGCGCCAGTCCAACGCGCTGACGCTGCCCTCCGCTTAATTCAGCCGGATAACGCGCCAGCAGGTTTTGGGGCAATTGCAGTTTTTCTAGTAATTCGCGGGTTCGCTGCTCAATCTGGGAGGTCTCCCAGGTCAGTAACTTCGGAACAGTAGCAATGGCCTCTGCAACGGTATAATGCGGAAATAACCCACCGTCCTGAATGACGTAACCAATGCGTCGGCGCAGTTCAGGACCGTTCTGCTGCCGGACATCAACCCCATCAACGCGAATCGAGCCCGTAGTAGGCTCGATCAGTCGGTTAATCATTTTCAACGTGGTGGTTTTGCCGCAGCCGCTTGTGCCCAGCAGAACCAGCGTTTCGCCACGCCCGACCGACAACGAAACGTCATCGACGGCCGTATGCGACGCAAATTGTTTGGTCAGGTTTTGAATCTCGATCATGGTTAATCGACCACCTGAACGCCTTTCCAGAACGCTACCCGGTCTTTGATCTGACTGGCGGCTGGTTTCGGATCAGGATAATACCAGGCGGCATCCGCGTTCGTTTTGCCGTCGACCGACAGCGAGTAATACGACGCTAATCCTTTCCAAGGACAGGTCGTATGCGTTTGACTGTCCACTAAGTAATCGGCCTTGACCGAGTCCTTCGGAAAATAGTGGTTATTTTCGACAACGACGGTATCGTTGCTTTCTGCGATGGTTTCACCGTTCCAGATGGCTTTCATAGTCTGACAATTAATCTTTTGACAGGATTAACACGATTGACAGGATTATTGATTTCAATTCGTCAGCCTGTCAAAAACTATTGTTTCATCATAGCGATAGTTGATTTTCGACAGGATTGACAGGATTATTGATTTCAAGTTATCAGCCTGTTAATCATGTCAATCCTGTTAATCCTGTCGAAAAACCATTATTTCAGCACCTGTACTTCAATGACCGAGTTATCATAAACCCGATGGGTCGCTTTCTGGAAGTCCTCGGCGTTGGCTTTGAATATATTATCGACGTACTTCTGTGGGTTCCGGTCGATGAGTGGGAACCACGTACTTTGCACCTGGATCATAACCCGGTGGCCTTTCTTGAAGGTATGCAGTACATCCTGCAAACGGAAATTCACGTCGGTTACTTCGCCCGATTTAAACGGCTCTGGCTTCTCGAACGAGTTACGGAACCGTCCCCGCATGGCTTCCGAACGAACCATCTGCTGGTAGTTTCCCAGTGTGATATTTTTGTTCGGCATGTACGAATGGTTTGGCTCGTCAGGTGGGTACACATCGATTAGTTTTACAACCCAATCGGCATCGGTACCAGTCGTACTCACCTTTAACTTAGCCATTATTTCACCGCCCAGCGTTAGATCGTCGGTCAACACATCGGTTTGGAAAGTCAGTACATCCGGTCGACGGCTGGCAAACCGCTGATCTTCCGACATGTAATTGAACGGCGTAAAGCCCTGCGTGGTCGTGTTATCTTCGGTGTACGGAACGGGCTTCATCGGATCGCTGATAAATTCTGAAAACTTACCTCCGTTTCCAGCCTGTTGCGTTAATTGGCCGTCACTAGTCAACGAAAACTGCACGGTTTGTGCATTGGCAGCAGGCCATTTATCGAACGTTTTCCACTCATTCCGGCCCGTGTTGAACAGATACGCTTCAGGCAAGCCCGTCTTTCCGTCGCCGGGACCTTTCAGGAAGTGGTTAAAGAATTTCGCTTCGATATTCCGCTGGTAGAACGTCGCAATGCTATCGCCGAAATAAACGTTACTGTGGAGCGTATGGCCCGTTTCCCGCGACCAGCGCCCATGTCCAAACGGTCCCATGACGAGCGTGTTGTAAGTGCCGGGATTATTTTTTTCAACGTTCTTGTAAATAGTGAGCGGACCGTATAGATCCTCAGCATCGAACCAGCCGCCAACGGTCATCAGCGCGTGTTTGATGTTTTTCAGGTGCGGAATGATGCTTCGTTTCTGCCAGAACTCGTCGTAATTCGGATGCTCGACCGTTTCCTGCCAGAAGAAATTATCCTTGTAATACTTGTCAGCATTTTTCAGCGGACCTAGATCGTACTGCCACTGAAAACCGTCCTTGCTTTTGGTACTAATGAGCTGATTGTTGTACCAGGCTTCCGTAGTAGGCTGAGGATGCTGAACACCGAACACCGGGAAGGTAAACAGATACGCCTGAATGAAGGCGCCGTTGTGGTGAAAATCGTCGAAGAAAAAGTCCGATACGGGGGCTTGGGGCGACGACGCTTTCAACGCAGGGTGAGCGCCAACGGCTCCGGCAATGGTATAAAAACCGGGATAGCTAATGCCCCACTGTCCAGCACGACCGTTGTTGTTCGATACGTTTTTGAGGAGCCACTCCACCGTATCGTACGTATCCGAGCTTTCATCGACGGCCATCGCCGACTGACGGGCGGGTGCTTTGCCTTTTTTCTTGCTGGCGGTGGCTGGTTGTTGATCGGTTACGGTCGGCGTCATGTTTGTCCAGGTCCCTTCCGAGGCCCAGCGCCCACGCACGTCCTGGTAAACGAAGATGTATTTGTCACGCATGAGCGTGCCCGACGGACCAACCGCATTTGGATACGTGTCGGAGCCGTAGGGAGCCACGCTATAACACGTCCGCTGCATCATGAACGGGTATTTGTTGGTCGGCGAAGCGTCTTTAGGAACGTAAACGTTGGTGTGCAGCTTTGTTCCGTCGCGCATCGGGATTTTGTATTCAAACTTCTGGTAATTCTCCCGCACGTAGCTGGCTGCGGGCGTCGTTTGTGCCCGAACGAACGAAACGGAAGCAATGGCAAGCAGGCCGTAGAGCCAATTCTTCATGAGCTGATGGAGTTAAGTAGGAAACCACCGTAAAGATACAGTTCTACGCCATATCGCCGGTCAACAAAAAAGGTCCGTTGCGCAACGGACCTTTTGGCATGTATTAAATGGCATGTTTAACATTGGCGTTCTGTCATGCTGACCGGCCCGCCGGAGCGGAAGGAAGCATCTACAAGGACTACCTGCCCCGAAGATGCTTCCTTCCGCTCCGGCGGGCCGGTCAGCATGACAAAAACTTTAGCGGGCATACTTTTCGGATTACTACAGATCATTATCCGGAACCTTTGGCAAAACGTCAGGAACGTCTTCTTCGGAATCGTAACTCTGATTATTTCTAAAGAATACCTCACGACCATTGACAACCTTGAAAGTCCATTCTAATCCGTCCAGGGCTCCATACTTGATCCACACTCGCTTGTGCTTAGGATCAAATTTACGGGGAGGTGGCGGTGGAATTTGCGGTAGGATCGTTTTGCTGTATTGCACTAGATTCTTGTAGGGCACCGTATCGGTTATCGAGCATATTCCGTCCAGGTCTGCCCCTGAATAAAACAGCACGATTTTATCCTGCCATTGTCCCCAATGGGTAGCCGGCCAATCCTCAATAGAATCGGCAAATTCAATTTTTGACAGATGATATAAAAAGCCATCGTCCCACCGGGTAACGCGTAGGCGTACCGCTTTCGCTTTAACTTCTTTACAAAAGCCGACTAGATTGTTGGCTAGTACCTTGTCTTTAAAATAGATACGTTGCAGGACTATTGGCTTACTTTGGGCGACGGCTGTAGTACCACACCATTTTAGCAGCAGCGCCATGACTACCAGAAACCCACGAATCGAAATCCGAGCCTGGCGAATGGTTTGTGAAGAGAAATACGTTGGCAATATTGTTTCGACGGTAAAGTTGACTTCTCTAAGATGTACGGCTACCGCAAAATCCATAAGCGTTCGTTATGCAACGAAGATTAGTTAATTTGGTGTCTATTCGTTAGTTTGTCCTTACTCTCTGTCACAAACATGAAAAAGCATTTGCTCATAGTTTTGGTCAGTACCGTCTTCGGTTTATCTGCCTGCAAGAAAGAAGCTGAACTTACTCCCCCTGTTGACAACGTACAGCTAGGCCAGACCCTGCTCACCAAAAGAGCCGGGCAACTGACGGGGAAATGGCTTATTGACGAAACATCGATTGCCTGGAAGCGCTTTAATCCTTATTTCGTGGAACTGGGTATCACCCAGGATACGGTCTTGCGTAACCTGGCGACCTTAACCATTTCATCGCCGACCCAGATTACACATGCATTAAGCCCTCAGTATATCTACGACTTTAAAACTGAGCTTGTATGTCAGCTGGACTACGGGGGCAAATCCTATCCGGTTTACCTAACTCTTTCAACTGCCGTGGATGGAAAAAATACGCTTTCTAACGTAGACAGCTCACCGGTACGGATGAGTCTATGGTCTTATCCGGCTGGTGCCTACAATACGCCCATTCCCGATACAAATGCCCTTTTATTCAGAAAGCTCGGCTTCTTCCACACAACCTTTGAAGAGAAAGAAGGAAACAATAGCAGCAGTAGACGCTGGTATGGCTACAGCAGCGAATCAGCTTTGGGTTTGCAGGAGGTGAAGCTTACGAAGCAATAAGGCAAAACTCTGGTCTGTTTTATCGAACCAAACGACTAGCGCTCTTTCTTGAAATAGAAAAAGCGTTCAATAAAGCCATCTATGCGACTTTATTGAACGCTCACCACTTCTTTATTGAAACCCTCACAACGCAAATATCCGGTCCATCAGGAGCCATTTCTCGCCGGGTTTAGCCAGAGGTAGCGCCTGTTGGTATTTCCACATAAGCGTTTCCCATTCCTGGACTTTCGGGTTAGCGACATCGGCGGCTGATTTGGCTTCGAACGAGAACGTCTCATCCGTTTCCATAATCATGAACAGCCGATTGCCCAGCCGGTAGATTTCCATATCAGTAATACCCGATTCTCGGATACTGGCCTCAATTTCGGGCCAGATGCGCTGATGATACTGTTCGTATTCAGCAATCAGGGTTGGATCATCCTTGAGATCAAGAGCAAGACAATAACGCATGGTTAGGGAGCAATTTCGGGGGGAATGGTTGAACTATGAAGATCGTCGGTGGTCAGACGGTACCCGTTCAAGGCAAAAAAGACGATGAACGAGAAACACACCAGCGGTACAAGCAACGCGTACACCGCTCCGTTGACGAATAACGCGCCGGCTACGAGGGGCATCAATGCGCCACCCACAATGCTCATAATAACCAGCGACGACGCGATTTTCGATTCAGCACCCAGTCCTTTAGTTGCCAGCGCAAAGATCGTCGGGAATTGAATCGACTGGAAGAAGTACGTGAAGCTCAGGGCGATCACGGCGGTTAGCCCACCAGCTAGCATCGCGATGATCACCATAATCACTGCTCCTAATGCGTAACCAGCCAGGACCAGATTTGGACGAACCCGAGCCATCAGGAACGTACCCACAAACCGGCCCAGCATAAACAGGACTAATGCAAACGATGCGTGAAAACCGGCGATCTGCGTGGCCGACAGATCCGTTGGCGAACCCGTCAGCGAATTGATGGCGTTCATGTACGCTTCCGCCAGCGCCCAGTGTCCGTCGCGCGAGAAGTCGAGTTTGAGATCTACGAAATAACCCCACAAGGTCGCCTGCGCCCCTACGTTGGCAAACTGCGCAATAACGCCCAGCGCCAGATGACGATGACGCAATACACCAAAAATCGACGTTTTTCCGGCTGCCTTTTCTTCGTCTGCACCAACCTCCGGCATTTTAGTGAACGCAAATAACAGCGTCACAAAGGCAATGATCGTACCAATGACCAGGTACGGCCCCTGCACTGAAAGCGCTTCTTCGACACGGATCGCTTCGGCCTGCGCGGGTGCCATCGCCTTTAGCATGTCGGGGGTGTACTCAGTTTTGGAAAAAATAAACAGTGCGCCAATAACCGGCCCCAAAATCGTACTGATTCCGTTGAACGACTGCGAAAAATTCAGTCGCCATTCGGCTTTCTTCGGATCGCCGAGAACCGTAACGTACAGATTGGCAGCCGTTTCCAGAAAGGCAATACCACAAGCCATCGTAAACAGGGCCAGCAGGAAAAAGCCGTACACCCGCACTTCGGCGGCTGGGTAGAATAGAAAGGCTCCTCCACCGTACAGCAAGAGCCCGAACAGAATACCCCGTTTGTAGCCGAATTTGCGCATGACATATCCGGCGGGCAAAGCCATAAAAAAGTAACCGAGGTAAAACGCGAAATCGACAATGCCGGCCTGAAAACGGTTCAGGTCCAGCGCGATCTGAAACTGCTTAATCAGCGATCCGTTAAGGCTGTTGGCGAGGCCCCACAGAAAGAACAGGCTGGTAACGAGCGCAAACGCAATGCCGTAATTACCGCTGGTTCCGTCTTTTACTTTAAGTGGAGTCGTTGGGGTTGGTAAAGCCATTCTTGACTTTGGGTTTAGGAGGTTTTAAAACGTAGGTATGCTTAATCCGTGATCGAACGGTCGAGGTGGGTATAGCCGCCATCGACGTGGATCAGCTGGCCCGTAGTATGGCTGGATTTGTCCGACAACAGGAATGCAACGGTATTGGCAATTTCTTCGGTAGTTGTCATCCGTTGTTCAAGCGGGATTTTCGAAACGATTTGCTTTAGTTTCGCTTCGGGATCGGGTAACGTTTGTATCCAGCTCGCGTACAAGGGTGTCCAGCTTTCGGCTACGATTACGCAGTTGACGCGAATGCTGTAGGGCAGCAGTTCGACGGCCCATTCGCGCGTAAGTGCGTTCCGCCCCCCGTTGGCAGCCGCGTAAGCCGAAGTGTTTCCCTGCCCCGTTTCAGCTACCTTCGATCCAATATTCACGATAGCCCCTTTCGACGCTTTAAGAGCCGGTAACGCATGGTGCGCCATCAGGTAGTAATGCACCAGATTTTTGTGGATCGACGCAATGAATCCCTCGTAGTTACCGCTTTCCAGTCCCACGCCGTCGTTCACACCGGCATTGTTGACCAGTCCGTCGATGCGACCAAACTGCGCCAACGTTTGCTCAACCGCCCGCTGGCAGTCTTCCGGCTTCGTCAGTTCAGCCGCAAACTGGTGCGCCTGACCGCCCGCCGACCGGATAGCCTCGACGGTTTTGAGATTGTCGGCTTCGCTACGACCGATGATTACCGGGATGGCTCCTTCAGCCGCCAGCACCGTTGAGATACCTTCACCGATCCCTTTTGCCCCGCCCGTGACGAGGATAATCTTATCATTCAAATGTAAATTCATGGTTGACGTTAGTTGTCAGCTTAAGCCGTAAAATTTCACCGCATTCTCCCCCATCACCTTTGCCCGAACCTCCGTACCCCAGGGCAGCAGATAGTCTTCGATGACGTTTTTGACCTGCGTGTAGTTAGCCGCTACCAGACATACCGGCCAGTCGGAACCAAACAGCAGCCGATCCGGGCCAAATGCCTCGAAGGCGAAATCCAGGTACGGGAAGAAATCTTTTTTGCTCCAGTTTTGCCAGTCACCTTCGGTTACCAGCCCCGACAGCTTACACGAAACGTTCGGGTTCTTGGCGATCTCGGTCATAAAATTCGACCAGCGCGTGATCTCTTGTTTCTTGACGTACGGCTTGGCGAGGTGATCGATCACAAAATTGACTTCGGGAACGGCGCGAACCAGTTGCAACGCGGCCTTAAGCTGCGTAGGATAAATAAGAATGTCGTAGGTTAAATCAAAAGCGGCCAGTTGCCGGATACCCTGGATTACCGCAGGCGTTGCCAGAAAATCGTCGGGTTCCGCCTGGGCAACGTGCCGAAATCCTTTGATTTCTTCGTAGGTGGCGAACGCTTCCAACCGGTCGTTCAAAGTTGGTGACTGCAAATCGACCCAGCCCACCACGGCCTTGACGATGTCGTAATTCTGCGCCATGTTGACCAGAAACAGCGTCTCTTCTTCGGACTGCGATGCCTGGACCGCTACGCAGCCATCGATTCCGTGTTCGGTAAGTACGGGTTCCAAATCGGCGGGTAAAAAATCGCGCCGGATGGCCGTCATATCGTCGGTTATCCAACTATCGCGAACCGGGTCGTAATGCCAGAAATGTTGATGCGCATCGATCGTCATAAACAGACTTTTGGTTTATGAAAAGACGGGTATGCGTATCCAGCCTGGGGCAAGATCAGACACGCATACCCGTCCTCTACGGTACAGTTAGGCAAAAGCAATGGCTGTTTGTTTCTGTTCGCCCAGCCCTTCGATACCGAGTTCGACCACGTCGCCGGGTTTCAGGTACCGTTGTGGATTCAGTCCTAAACCAACACCAGCGGGGGTACCGGTCGAAATCACATCACCGGGCAACAGCGTCATAAACTGGCTGATGTAGCTAACGAGCGTCGGTACGTTGAAAATCATGTCATCCGTATTGGAATCCTGTAGATGTTCTCCGTTGAGGTCGAGCCACAGCCGTAACGCGTTCGGGTTTTCGACTTCGTCTTTCGTCACCAGGTACGGTCCCAGGGGCGCGAAGGTATCGGCACTTTTGCCTTTGACCCATTGCCCACCGCGTTCAAGCTGCCACGCCCGTTCGCTGTAGTCATTGTGCAGGGCATACCCCGCTATGTAATCCATAGCCTCGTCCAGCTCGACGTAACTGGCTTTTTTACCAATAATAATAGCCAACTCAACTTCCCAGTCTGTTTTCTCGGAACGCTTCGGTATCACTACGTTATCATTCGGTCCACATAGGGCGGTCGTTGCTTTAAAGAACAAAATCGGTTCAGCCGGGATCGGCGCGTTCGTTTCGGCAGCGTGTTTAGCGTAGTTCAGCCCCACGCATACAATCTTGGATGGCCGTTTGATGCAGGGACCGAAGCGCTCATCGGACGACACTTCGGGACAGTTCTGCGCGTGTGACTCAAGCCAGTGAGCCAGTCGTTCGGGGCCGTTGCTGGCAAAAAACGACTCGTCGAAATCTTCGCCAAAATGAGTTACGTCAATGTGCTGGCCGTTGAGCAACAAAACGCCGGGATGCTCGTGATCGGGCTGGCCGAAGCGGAATAGTTTCATGCAGAAATAAGATACGTTGACAGAAAAAGCAGACTAAGCCGCAAGTTTAACCATTCTGCCGTAAATCCTTGAAATCCATTAGCCGTGTTTTTCTTTAAGCAAATACACGACTTGCCACATTTTATTTACACCTGTAGTATATTGCCTATAAAATTCACCTGGTTCTTAACTATTCTCTTTTTATGAAAATTTGTACGTTTCTAATTTTCGGCCTCCTACTTTCGAGTTTGTTGGCCGTAGCCCAGTCGCCGACGCCTTTGGCGGCCAACGGGCAGCTTAAAGTGGTCGGTACTCAACTGACCAATGAGGCTGGAAAAGCCATTCAGCTTCGGGGGGTGAGCACGCACGGGTTGCAATGGTTTCCTCAGTGTTACACCCAGAGTTCGGTGCAGGCCGTAGCTAAGGACTGGGGAGCCGACGTGCTGCGCATTGCCATGTACGTGGACGAAGGCGGTTACCTGAGCGGTAAAGAAGCGATGCGTACCAAAGTCAACCAGATTGTTGACTGGGCCGAGCAAAGCGGCATCTATTGCATCATCGACTGGCATATTCTGAACCCCGGCGACCCAAACGTTCATACCGCCGATGCCATTGAGTTTTTTACCATCATGTCGCAACGCAACGCGGGTAAGAAACACGTTATCTATGAAATCTGTAACGAACCGAACGGTGTTAGCTGGTCGCAGATCAAAAGCTACGCCGAGCAGGTCATTCCGGTTATTCGCAAAAACGCCCCCAACGCCATCGTGCTGGTCGGTACGCCCAACTGGGACCAGCGACCGCAGGATGTGATTGGGAACGAACTGAGCTATCCTAACCTGCTGTATACGGTTCACTTTTACGCAGCCTCGCACTTTTTTCAGAACGACGTTCGGTCTATTACGAACAAACTACCCATCTTTTTCAGTGAGTGGGGTACATCCACGTATTCGGGTGGCGGAAGCCTGGATTTCAACAACGGGCAAGCCTGGCTCGATCTGATGGCGGGTAACAATCCGGGCAATCAGAAAATAAGCTGGTGTAACTGGACCTACTCGGATGCGGGCGAGTCATCGGCGGCTCTCAACTCGGGAGCCTGTAACAGCCAGCAGTGGAACAATACCAGCCCGTCGGGTACGTGGGTGAAAGATCGTATCCTTAACCCCGCCGATGATTTTGGTCCGGCGACGCCATCGGTAGCAATCACTAGCCCAGCCAACAATGCGACCGTAACCATCGGCTCCAACCTGGTTGTCAACGCTTCAGTGTATAACGCTTCGGCAACGGCTGTGGAGTTTTACAACGGCACAACGCTGCTAGGCTCGGACGCTACGGCACCTTACTCGTGGACGATTGCCAGCGTTCCGCAGGGAACGTATTCATTATCGGCTAAAGCCCTGATCAGCAACGGCAACCTGACTTCATCGGTGGTACAGGTTACAGCGGCCCCGGCTCCCAACCAGGTACCGATTGTCAGCCTGACGTCTCCAACCAACAATACGGCCTTTCCGCTCCCGGCAACGATTTCGATTGCAGCCAACGCCACCGATAATGACGGTAGTGTTTCGAAAGTTGAGTTCTATAACGGATCAACCAAACTAGGCGAAGACGCCACCGCCCCCTACACGTTCACCTGGACGGGCATGACCGCCGGAACCTATACACTCACGGCCAAAGCGACGGACAATCAGGGAGCCGTAACGACTTCCGGCGCAGTGACGGTGCTTGTTTACAGCCAGAACGATCCCGACCCAACGGCCGATCTGATCGGACCCAATTGTGTGTACCCCAACACCGTTCAGTTGTTTGAGGTCAATGCAAACAAGCTGGCCAATGCGACTACGTTTTCGTGGTGGTGTACCGGATCGACGAAAAGTATTACGACAGCGCAGGCGGGCAAAGCCAGCATCGATTTCGGTCCCAGTTTCACGGGCGGTCAGGTTTGCGTCGGTATCAACTATTCGGCAGCTCCCTGGTACAGCCAGTATTGCAAAACCGTAACCGTTTGTCCGGGAACGCCAACGACTCCAACGAATCAATCGCCCAGTGTGTCACTAACTTCGCCAACCAACGGTACGACCTACACGGCTCCGGCATCTATTACGCTGACCGCTACCGCCAGCGATACCGACGGAACCGTTGCCAAAGTCGAGTTTTACAACGGCTCGACCAAATTGGGTGAAAGTACCAGCGCTCCTTACCGCTTTACCTGGACAAGCGTTGGTGCAGGCAACTACGCGCTGACCGCCAAAGCGACCGACAATTCGGGGGCAACGACCACTTCGGGAGCAACCAACATTCAGATTAGTAACCCTACGCCGACCAATCAGGCTCCGGTGGTATCGCTTACGTCACCAGCCAACAGTGCCACGTTCACGGCTCCGGCTAACGTTGTTCTGACAGCTTCGGCCAGTGACGCGGACGGAAGCATTACCAAGGTTGAGTTCTACAACGGCACAACGAAACTAGGCGAAAGCTCGTCTGCTCCGTACCAGTTTACGTGGAATGCGGTTGGTGCTGGTACGTACAGTGTAACGGCTAAAGCGACGGATAACGCGGGGGCTGTAGCCACCTCAGCGGCTATCACTATCAGCGTAAAAGCACCGGCTAACCAGTCGCCAACCGTGACGCTGACGACTCCGGCCAACAGCGCAACCTTTACGGCTCCGGCAACCGTGGCTCTTTCGGCAAACGCCAGCGACGCCGACGGAACCATCACCAAAGTCGAGTTTTACAACGGCTCAACCAAGTTGGGCGAAACTACCAGCGCTCCCTACCAATTCGCCTGGAATAGCGTAAGCGCGGGCTCCTACACGCTGACCGCCAAAGCCATCGATAACCTGGGGTCTACAACGACTTCCGCCAGCGTAACGATTCAGGTAAACAATGCGACAACGCCAAGTCCCGAAGCGGATCTGATCGGTGCGGACTGCGCCCGGCCCAACGATGTAAAGATTTATGAAGTCAACGCTCGTAATCTACCCAACGCAACGCAGTTTTCGTGGTGGTTTACGGGTTCCAGCCAGAGCATCACCGCAACGCAGGCGGGCAAGGCGACGTATAATTTCGGCCCCTGGTTTTCGGGTGGTCAGGTTTGCGTCGGCATTAATTATTCGGCAGCTCCCTGGTACAAATCGTTTTGCAAGACTATTACGGTCTGTCCGGCGGGAGCCCGCGTGGGTGCCGACGACGTAGCCGACAACCCTGTATTTCCGAATCCGGCACACGATTACTTTACGTTTGTGGCCGAGCGAGATATTCATTCCATGAACGTCGTTGACCAGACCGGACACGAACACCTGCAACTCGGATCAGCCAAAGCTGGACAAACGATAATGTTTGGCGAAAAGCTTTCGCCGGGTATTTATCTGCTACGTATTCGTTACGAGAAGCAAGCCGAACGCACGCTAAAATTGCTGAAAGCGGGCAATTAATAGCATATTTTGCAGGAATACCCCCGGTTGATTCGCTGAACCAGCCGGGGGTATTATCTTTGGTGGGACGCCCTTTTTGCGTTCATCTCGGAATGAAACGTACGTTCTTTTATCCTCTAGTAACCCTTCTGCTGCTGACTGGCTCCGGTCTGGTATCGGCTCAATCGAGAAAGTCAGCCCCCTCTTCTACCAAACTTACCCAATACGTCGATCCGTTTATTGGCACCAGCTTTCACGGTCACGTGTTTATGGGAGCCAACGTCCCGTTCGGAGCCGTGCAGCTTGGCCCCAGCCAGATGTCGAAAGGCTGGGACTGGTGTTCGGGCTATCACTATTCGGATTCGTTGCTCATTGGCTTTGCGCACACACACCTCAGTGGTACGGGCATCGGCGACCTCGGCGACATACTGATCATGCCCACCACGGGTCCGGTTAAGGTTACCAAAGGCACGTCGAAAGACAGCCAGAGCGGTTACGCATCCCGTTTTGCCCACACCGAAAAAACAGCACGGCCCGGTTATTATTCGGTAAACCTCAAACGTTATTCTATCAAGGCGGAGTTGACGGCAACGGAACGCGTCGGTATTCACCGCTACACCTTTCCAAAATCGTCTGACGCGCATATCGTGATTGATTTGCAGGAAGGCATTGGCGACATTCCAACCGAAACCCATCTCGAAAAGAAAAACGACACCACACTCGTCGGTTACCGCTATTCGCGGGGTTGGGCGCGCGATCAACGGCTTTACTTCGCCATTGTTTTTGCGAAACCGATTCAGCAAGTAGCGCTGTACGACGACCAGAAGCCCGTGGAGGGAAATACCGTTACGGCCAAGCACGCCAAAGGCGTTGTCAGCTTTGCGACCCAAGCGGGCGAAAAAGTAGCCATCAAAGTAGGCATCTCGCCCGTTAGTCCCGACAATGCGCTGGCTAACATCCGGTCCGAAGTGCCGCACTGGAATTTCGATCAGGTAGCCACCAATGCCGACGCAGCCTGGAACAACGAATTAGGCAAAGTAGTGGTCAAGACCGCCAACAAAGACCGGCTGAAAACCTTTTACACGGCCTTGTACCATACGATGATCGCTCCGTCGATCTTCAACGACCACAACGGCGATTACGTGGGCGCGGACAAAAAGCTGCACCAGAATGCGTCCTTCACAAACCTGACGACCTTTTCGCTGTGGGACACGTACCGGGCGGCTAACCCGCTGTTTACGCTGCTGCAACCCAAACGGGTCAACGACATGGTCAGCTCGATGCTGGCGATCTATCAGCAGCAGGGCAAACTCCCAATCTGGCATCTGGTTGGTAACGAAACGAATACGATGCCCGGCAACAGCGCTATTCCAGTCGTTGCCGATGCGTATCTGAAAGGATTCACGGGCTTTGACGCTAACCTCGCCTTCGAAGCCATGAAAGCATCGGCCATGCGCGACGAACGCGGTCTGAAGTTCGTGAAAGCGCAGGGTTACATTCCGGGCGATAGTCTGGTAGAGAGCGTAGCACAGGGTCTGGAATACGCTATTGACGATTGGGCCATTGCTCAGGTCGCCAAGAAGCTCGGCAAGACCGACGACTACGCGTATTTCAGCAAACGAGCCAAAGCGTACCAGTTTTACTTTGATCCGGTAACGCGCTTCATGCGGGGACGCATTTCTGACAACGAGCGCCGGACACCGTTCAGCCCCCTGGTAGCTCGCCACATGAAAGACGATTTTGCCGAAGGAAACGCCTGGCAATACACATGGCTCGTGCCGCACGACGTGGAAGGGCTTATGACGTTGCTGGGTGGCGAAAAAGCCTTTACCCAAAAGCTCGATTCGCTGTTTGTGGTTCAGGGCGATATGGGTGGCGAAGCCTCGAACGACATCACCGGCCTGATCGGGCAGTACGCACACGGCAATGAACCGAGCCACCACATTACCTACCTGTACGCTTACGTGGGTCAGCCCTGGAAAACCGCCGACAAAGTGCGTTACATCCTGGATAGCTTGTACGCGCCCAAGCCCGACGGTCTGTGCGGTAACGAAGACGTTGGTCAGATGTCGGCCTGGTACGTTTTTTCGGCACTGGGTTTTTATCCGGTCAATCCGGCCAATGGCGCGTATGTTTTCGGCAGCCCCGTTTTCGATGAGGTTACGATGCGTCTGGCGAATGGTAAAACGTTCCGCATCAACGTCGTAAACAACAGCAAAGCAAACCGGTATATCAAGCGAATTACGCTCGATGGCAAGCCGTACACACGCTCGTACCTGCTCCACCAGACGCTGGTCAATGGCGGTAATCTGACCATTGAAATGAGCGATAAACCAAGCACAACCTGGGGTGTAGCCACGACGGACCGTCCCAAATCCGTTTACTAGCTTATCCTCTATTCGACCCTACTACGCCTATGAACCGACTGTCGTACCGACTGATTGCATTCCTGTGCCTCTTGCGCTGCGTCGTTTACGGCCAAACCAACTACGAATTGAATTCTGGCTGGCAGTGCCGACCCATCGCGCAGGTAAAAGAAGCCGGGACAACGATTTCGAATCTGTCCTATTCACTAACGAACTGGCAACCGGCGGTTGTGCCCGGAACGGTGTTGACGACGATGCTTGCGAACAAGCAGATTGCCGACCCGTTTTACGGCATGAACAACAAGCACATCCCGGACATTTACCAGACCGGTCGCGACTACTACACGTATTGGTTTGTCAAGGAATTTACCGAAAACGCAAACGCGGGCGAACAGGTCTGGCTCAACTTCCGGGGTATCAATTACAGCTGCGACGTATTTTTGAACGGACATAAACTAACCGATAAGCCTCATACGGGCATGTTTCTGCGAAAGACGTTCAACATCACCCCCTTTCTGCAAAAAGGAGGAAAGAACCGGCTGGCTGTTATCGTTTACCCACCCGATCCGGTTGGCAATCCGAACGGCGGACAGGGCGGAGATGGTACCATTGCCCGCAACGTAGCGCATCAGTACGTAGCCGGATGGGACTGGATTCAGCCGATTCGCGACCGCAACACCGGCATCTGGGATAAGGTAATCGTTGAAAAAACAGGCGCGGTACAACTCAAGAACCCGCACGTTGTCACGCTCGTACCGGGCAAACGGCATCCCGACGGGCCGCAGCAACCGGCAACCATTCGGGTGTCGGCCGAACTGGAAAACCCGACAGCGACCAAACAAACGGGTACGCTGACGTACACACTGGACGGACGGACCGTAACCAAGTCGGTAAACATCAACGCACGCAGTTCGGTGACCGTTGATTTGCCAGCCTTAACGCTGACCAATCCTAAACTGTGGTGGCCGCACGGGTACGGACAACAGCCTCTTTACCCGATGACGATTCAGTTCAAAACGGCTAGCGGTACAACGTCGGATGTAGAAAAGTTGCTGGTTGGCGTCCGGGAAATACAAACGGAATGGAACAGCACGACGCGGAGCCGCCAGATCCTGGTGAACGGACAAAAAGTGTTTATCAAAGGCGGCAACTGGATTATCTCCGACGCCATGCTCCGTTTCTCACCCGAACGCTACGACGCCGAAATCCGGTTTCACCGCGACATGAACCTTAACCTGCTTCGTATCTGGGGTGGTGCCTTGTCGGAACGTCCCGAATTTTACCAGTCGTGCGACAAATACGGCTTGCTGGTCATGCAGGATTTCTGGGGATCAGGCGACTGCAACGGGCGCTGGGTTGACCCGATGAAGAAAGACGACCAATGGGCGCGCCGGAAATACCCGGACGATCACACCCTTTTTCTGACCTCGGCCATCGATCAGATTAAGATGATTCGTAACCACGCGTCGCTGGCGATGTGGTGCGGAGGCAACGAAATTACGCTGCCTCAGGATATTATGACGCCCCTCCGCGACACCATCCTCCCCCGACTCGATGGCACCCGCTGGTTTATTGACTATTCCAATTCCGATGATATGTCCTTTAACTTCCTGGGAGGCAACGGCGATGGACCCTACGGCATCCAACCCGTTCGGAAGTTCTGGGAATACCGCACCTGGCCGTTCAACTCGGAAGTTGGCTCGGTGGGTGTCGGGGATTATGAGTCGCTGGAGCGGTTTCTT
The DNA here is from genome assembly GCF_023196085.1 of Spirosoma liriopis. Lineage (NCBI taxonomy): Bacteria > Pseudomonadati > Bacteroidota > Cytophagia > Cytophagales > Cytophagaceae > Spirosoma > Spirosoma liriopis. The sequence goes on along the minus strand of NZ_JALPRF010000002.1, from coordinate 1,569,786 downwards.
CCCAAAGAGAATCTGGTTGCTCCACAATACTCCGCCGACCGCAAGCGGGCGAAAGTCGATTCGGTGTGGGACTATCACAAATACATCGGTTACGACGGAGCCTTTGCGCCCTACGGCGAGGCAACCGACGCCCGCGACTTTGGTCGAAAAGCGCAACTCGTGAATTACGATCAATACCGGGGTCTAATGGAAGGTTTTTCGGCGCACATGTGGGACTGGTACACGGGAACGATTATCTGGAAAACGCAGAATCCGTGGACAGCCCTGCGCGGTCAGATGTACGATTATTACCTTGACCCGAATGCTTGTCTCTACGGGCTGCACAACGGTAGCGAGCCGCTCCACATCATGTTCAATCCAGTGGACAGCATGGTCATGGTAGCCAACAACACGTTCAGCTACCACCGCGATATGATGATGGTGATCAAGGTATACGACATGGCCGGAAAAGACAGCACGTTGACGCAGGTGTTTTCTGAGATTGGTCCCACGCTCGTTCGCCCTTACGTGCCCATTGGCCGGACAGTACGTTCCCTAGCCAGAGACAAAGGCGCGTTTCTGTCGCTCAAACTGCTCGATTTAGACAAAAAACCGATCAGCGAAAACCTGTACTGGCTTCCCGATGCCAACGGTACGTATTCGGGTTTGCAACAGATGGCGAAAGCACCGGTGCAGATCAGCACACGACTGGTTTCAATTGAAAAACTAGAAGTAACGCTAACCAATCCGGCGGGCAGTCCGGTCGCTTTTTTCAACCGCTTGTCGTTGCTTGATCCGCAGACGAAGAAGCGGCTACTACCCGTTTTCTACAGCGACAATTATGTATCGGTGCTTCCCGGCGAGAAGAAAACAGTGGTCATAGACTATACCCCAACGGCCAATTCGCCCCTTGTGTCGGTAGAAGGCTGGAATGTACCCGAGCAGACGGTATCGATTGGTAAGTAATCGACATAAGCAGAAAAACGCGGAGGGCAGTGGTGTCGGTTTCTTAAAACCGACACCACTGCCGACTATCCATTTTGAACGCGGGTGGCCCTGCCGACACCTCGTTTTTCTGCTAATCCGCTTTAATTGTTTAGCCGGATGAATCCACCATCCAGCGGGTAATCCGTGCCGGTGATGAAGCCCGCTTCGTCGGAGCAGAGGTACAACGCCAGGGCACCAACTTCTTTCGGCTCGGCCATCCGGCCAATGGGTTGCGTTTTAGACAGTTTCTCGAACATTTCGGCTTCCTGACCCGGATAATTTTTTGCCAGAAATCCATCTACGAACGGCGTATGGACGCGGGCGGGCGAAATGCAGTTGCACCGAATATTGTCGTTCAAATAATCTTTGGCTACCGACAAGGTCATCGTCAATACAGCCCCTTTACTCATCGAGTACGCGAACCGATCCGCAATACCGACCGATGCCGCTACTGATGCCATGTTTAGAATCACCCCGCCCCCGTTGGCTTTAAAATGGGGAATTGTTGCGTACAGGCAGTTATAAACACCTTTGACGTTGATCCGAAAGATGCGTTCAAAATCCGCTTCATCCGTGGTATCCGCTTTACCAACATGGGCTACTCCGGCGTTATTGACCAAAATATGAATTGGTCCCTGCGAGGCAATCTGACCGATCAGGTCAACGACCTGCGCTTGGTTCGACACATCGATGGCATGCGCTTCGGCCCGTCCGCCCGACGCCTTGATGTCATCGGCTACCTGATTCGCCAGATCCTGGTTGATTTCCAGAATATGAACCGTGGCACCCGCTTCCGCAAATGCCTGTGAAATCGCCAGTCCAATCCCGCTGGCTCCACCCGTCACCAGAGCGGTTTTATTGTTGAGTGAAAACATAAAACGTAAAGAAGTAAAAGCATGAACGCGTGAATGGCTCTTCGCCCATCCACGCGTTCACTGATGCGCTGATTATAAAGACACGCCCCGCTTCCAGGGAATAAAATCGTCCTGTCCGAGTCGTTCGGCCTGGGTTATCTCCTCACCCGAAGCCAGTCGGATGATGTATTCCAGTAACGCGTCGGCATTTTGCTCGATACCCTGCTCACCATCTACGATAGGACCGCTATCGAAATCAATGACATCCGGCATGCGATTTTTGAGCGTGGTATTGGTCGATATCTTGACAACCGGACAGACCGGATTTCCTGTCGGCGTCCCTAAACCAGTAGTAAATAGAATGACAGTTGCCCCCGAACCGGCCATACCTGTCGTGGCTTCAACGTCGTTGCCGGGCGTGCACAATAAATTCAGACCGGGCGTCGTGATCGGCTCGGCATAATCCAGCACATCGGCTACGGGAGCTGTTCCCCCTTTTTTGGCCGCACCCGCCGACTTAATGGCATCGGTAATCAATCCATCTTTAATGTTTCCCGGTGAAGGATTCATGTCGAAGCCAGAGCCAACGGCCTGTGCCTGCGCTGAATAATCGCCCATCAGGTTGATAAACTTCTGCGCTTTGGCTTCGTCGTCGGTACGGTTGATCAGTTCCTGCTCCACACCGTTCAGTTCCGGGAATTCGGCCAGTACCGTTTTACCACCCAGCGCGACAATAACATCCGACAGATGACCGATTGCCGGGTTTGCCGAAATACCCGAAAATCCATCCGACCCGCCACATTTCAACCCAACGGTCAACGCACTCAGCGGAGCGGGTTTCCGTTCGATCTTGTTTATTTCGACCAAGCCCAGAAAGGTTTCTTTGACCGCCTGCGACATCAAGGCATACTCCGTTCCGGCCTGCTGTTCGAACAGCAATACCGGCTTATCGGACCTAGGGTTCTGCCGCTTGATCTCGGCGCTGATCATATCGGCCTGCAAATGCTGGCAACCCAGACTCAGCACCGTAGCACCGGCGACGTTTGGATTGTTGATAAAACCGGCTAGCAGGGAGCCCAGATACGCCGAATCCTGACGCGTACCACCACATCCCATTTCGTGGGTGAGGAATTTGATGCCGTCAACATTTTTGAACGGTCGGTCGGTTTGCTGATTCGTGTGATGCAGGGTCTTGTTCTGCGATTCATCAACGAACGGCTGCATTTTCTTGATGACGCTCATATCGCCCGCGCGGTAGAGACTCAGTAGCTCGTGCACCTGATCGCGGTAGACTTCCGGTTGCGCGTAGCCAAGCTCACGCTCGAACGCATCTTTCAGAATCAGCACGTTGCGGTTCTCGCAGAAAACCAGCGGCACCACCAGCCAGTAATTGCGCGTTCCTACGCTCCCATCAGCCCGGTGATAGCCCATAAACGTCCGGTTCTCCCAGGCGGTAACGTCGGGCGCGTGCCACGAATAAGGCTGTTTTTTATCCAGACCGTAGTGGTCGGCATCGTGCTTCAGGTTAAACGTTGTAATGGATTCTCCCCTACGGATGGGCTGCGTCGCTTTACCGACCAGTACGCCATACATGATAATCGGATCGCCGGGCTGCCGATCTTCGGTCACAAATTTATGCTTCGCTTCCACAGTGTAAGGAAGCTCATAAACGTCATTTTCAAACTCGATTCGTTCACCAGCCGACAGATTGCGCAACGCGACTATGACGTTGTCAGCAGGATGAACTTTCAGCACACGGGCAGACATTCGCTAAGTATTTTTTACAGTAAGAGACGCATTAGCCCGAAATATACCACCCTTTCTTAAAAATCTTTGCCTGCCCCTCTTGCGAATGTGAATGGCAATCCCAAGTTTTGGTATTTGATTCCGCGCTTCTTCATGCCCCTTCCTTCCGATTCTCATGCTTCCGGTTTTCCGGCGGGCCGCCTGATGTCCATGGACGCCTACCGAGGCTTCGTTATGACCCTGATGGCCGCCGAACTGTTGAACTTCAACGGCTTGCACAAAACGTTTCCGACCAGTTCCTTCTGGGCCTTTCTGGCTTACCAGCAGGATCATGTACCCTGGGCGGGCTGTTCTCTGCACGATCTTATCCAGCCGTCGTTTTCGTTTTTGGTGGGGGTCGCGTTACCGTATTCAGTAGCCAGTCAGAATGCACACGGTCAACCCGCAACCGCACAATTCTGGCGCGCGCTCCGGCGGTCGCTGATCCTGATTCTACTCGGTATTTTTCTGCGCTCGACCCATTCGGAGCAGACCTATTTCACCTTCGAGGATACGCTGACGCAAATTGGGCTGGGTTACCCGTTTCTGTTTCTGCTGGGCCGAACATCGACCCGAACGACCTGGATCGCCTTTGGTCTGATTCTGTTTGGCTACTGGCTTGCTTTTATACTCTACCCCGCGGGCATGACAGATTTCGATTATAGTGCGGTTGGTGTTCCGGTCAACTGGCCAGAGCAGTATACGGGGTTGATGGCGCATTTCAACAAAAACAGTAATCTAGCTTGGGCATTCGACCGATGGTTTCTCAACCTGTTCCCGCGCGAAAGTCCGTTTCTGTTCAACGGTGGCGGCTACGCAACGCTTAGCTTCATTCCCACGCTCGGCACCATGCTGTTAGGGCTACAGGCGGGGCGCTGGCTCCGTTCCGGGTTATCGTCCTCTGACGTTCTCAAACGTTTTCTGATGGCGGGAGGTATCGGTCTGGCAACGGGCGTTCTGCTCCATGTTGCCGGAATCTGTCCCATTGTCAAACGAATCTGGACACCCGCCTGGGTGCTGTTCAGTGGCGGGTGGTGCTTCTGGCTGCTGGCTCTCTTTTACTACGTTATCGATGTAGCCGGGCGACGGGGCTGGGCGTTTCCGCTGGTGGTGGTTGGCATGAACTCCATTGCGATCTACTGTCTGGTTCATCTAATCGACCGCTTCATCATTAATTCGCTGTATACGCATCTGGGGCACGGTCCATTTCAGATCTTTGGCCCTGCTTACGAACAGCTACTCATGGGTGCCGTTACGCTGGGCATCTTTTACTTTATCCTCCGGTGGATGTACCGCCGAAAACTTTTTATCCGAATCTAATTTATGCCTACGGCTAACATTCTAAATCTGTTCGACCAGACAATCAGTTACGGTACGCTTACTATCGATCAGGGTCGTATTACTCGTATTGACTTGCTCGGTCCCGAACGAATTGGCGAACCCTACATCCTCCCCGGTTTTATCGATGCCCATGTTCACGTTGAAAGTTCGCTCCTGACCCCGCCCCAGTTTGCCCGACTGGCGGTCGTTCATGGCACCGTAGCAACCGTATCGGACCCTCACGAAATCGGCAACGTACTAGGCGTAGCGGGTGTCGAATACATGCTTCGCGAAGCCGCCCGAGTACCGTTCAAGTTTATGTTTGGCGCGCCCTCCTGCGTTCCGGCCACTCCCTTCGAAACGGCAGGCGCAACCATTAGTGTTGACGACGTACGCTACCTGCTCGGTTTAGACGAGATTGGTTACTTGGCTGAGATGATGAATTTTCCGGGTGTCCTGCACGAAGATCCGGACGTTATGGCCAAAATTGCCCTAGCCAAAGCCTACAACAAACCCGTTGACGGTCACGCACCGGGGCTGACTGGCGACGACGCGCAACGCTATATCGACGCGGGCATCAGCACGGACCATGAGTGTTTTACCTACGAAGAAGGACTCGACAAAGCCCGGCGCGGTATGCATATTCTCATTCGAGAAGGGAGTGCCGCCCGGAACTTCGACGCCTTAATCGCACTGCTGGCCGAGTTCCCGGAGCAGATCATGTTTTGTTCCGACGACAAGCACCCGGATACCCTGGCGGAAGGCCATATCAACCAGCTGGTTCTTCGTGCTTTGGCTAAAGGCCATACCCTGTGGAACGTCCTGCGGGCCGCCTGCCTGAACCCGGTATTGCACTACCGGTTGCCAGTTGGTCTTTTGCGCGAGGGCGAACCCGCCGATTACATCATCGTCGATAACTTACAAACCTTTGCGATCCAGCAGACAGTTATCAATGGCGAATCAGTGGCCGAAAACGGGACGTCAAACATCGCTGATTTACGGAGTGAACACGTAAATCAATTCAATTGCGAACCTAAATCAGTTGATGATTTTGCGGTGCGCGCGCAGGCATCCCCGGTAATTCGCGTCATCGAAGCGCTGGACGGGCAGCTCATCACCAACGAACTGCTCCTTGAACCGAAAGTTGAAAACGGCCAGCTGGTGTCTGATCCGGAGCGGGATATACTCAAATTAGTGGTCGTCAACCGCTATGAAAATGTGCCACCGTCCGTTGCGTTCATCAAAAATTTCGGGTTGAAACACGGAGCTATTGCCTCGTCGGTTGGTCACGATTCGCACAACATTACGGCGGTTGGCTGTGATGACGAAAGCATCTGTCAGGCGATCAACCTGGTTATTGAAGCAAAAGGCGGACTATCGGCGGTGGCAGGTACCCAACCGCACGAACATGATCAGGACGTGATGAGCCGCCGTGAATTTTTACACCTAACGACCCGCCCCGAAACACAATTGCTTCCCCTGCCCGTTGCGGGGCTCATGACCGACACCGACGGCTATGAGGTAGCCGCTCAATACACAAAGCTGGATCAATTCGCCAAAAAGGAGTTGGGCAGCACCTTGGCCGCACCTTTTATGACGCTGTCGTTCATGGCCTTACTTGTCATCCCTGCGTTAAAACTGAGTGACAAAGGACTATTTGATGGCAAAAGGTTCTCGTTTGTTCCTCTTCAAATTGTTAAATAAGCCCACAAAAAAATTTTATTTCGCATTACCATTTTAAATTCAATTTATTATTAATATGTTTACAGACTTCTTTCGCATTCCTAAACCTTTACCTATATCCTCATGCCTCGCTCTCGTACGCAAATCGGACCTGATGACGAAACTCTTTGGAACCAGTTTCGCAGTGGCGATGAAAACGCTTTTGCCCGACTGTATCAAAACTACGTTCAAACGCTCTATCACTACTGTGCCCATTTTGCTACCGACCGAGCGTTGATCAAAGATTGCATTCATGACTTGTTTGTTGAGCTCTGGAAACACCGCACGACCATCGGCCCAACCACCTCTGTACGGTTTTATCTGATGGCCTCGATCAAGCGTAAGCTGGTTCGCCACCTGACCGCCGAACAGAAGCTGGTAAGCCAGGATGAAATAGCCAATGGTCGGCGCGTGGGCGATACGCTTCCCGGTGCAGATCCGTCGCACGAGAATCTGCTGATTGCTTATGAAGAAGATTCGTACATGAACGACTGCCTGCATCAAGCCCTGGAAAAACTACCTCGCCGTCAGCGCGAAGCCGTTCATCTGCGCTATTTCCAGAACATGAGTAATGAAGAGATTTCGACCCTAATGCAAATAAATATACAGTCTGTTTACAATCTGATTTTTGGCGCGATGAGCAATTTGAAACGCTACATCACCCCCGAAAACGTTGCCCTATAAACCAACCTATTCTTACCCCTGATTATTCCTAAACCTTTTCTGATCACGGTAGCTGCGCGAGTGGCTACCGTTTTTTGTGTGTAATTTTGCGGAATGAATACGGACTCAACGCCCCTCCCTGAACGGGTTCGCCCGCGCACCCTCGACGATGTTATTGGCCAACGTAAACTGATTGGACCCGGCGGGGCCCTGCGTCGGGCCGTGGATGCCGGACGGCTACCTTCCATGATTTTATGGGGCCCGCCGGGTGTGGGCAAAACGACGCTGGCTTTGTTGCTGGCCGAAGCGGTCAAGCGGCCATTTATCGCTTTAAGCGCCATCAATTCGGGCGTGAAAGAAATCCGGGATGTGCTCAGTCGTCCGTCGGGTATGTTTCCCCCCGTTGTTTTCATCGACGAGATTCACCGGTTTAACAAGAGTCAGCAGGATGCGTTGCTCGGTGCGGTCGAAAAAGGTCAGATCACTCTTATTGGCGCGACGACCGAAAATCCGTCGTTTGAAGTAAACAGCGCCCTATTATCGCGCTCTCAGGTTTACATTCTGGAAGCGTTAAGCCGCGAAGAACTGATTCAGGTTGTGGACCGGGCCATTGATAAGGATGCTTTTTTACGGTCGAAACACATCACGGTTGAGTCGTACGATGCCTTACTTCGGCTGTCCGGTGGTGATGGGCGTAAACTGCTGAACCTGCTGGAACTGGTGGCATCTGCCCACGTATCAACCGAGCCACTCATTATTACGGATGAGGGAGTAACTACCGTAGCCCAGCAGAACATCGCTCGCTACGACAAGTCGGGCGAACAGCATTACGATATTATTTCAGCGTTTATCAAGTCGTTGCGGGGTTCGGACCCCAATGCGGCTTTGTACTGGATGGCGCGTATGATCGTTGCCGGTGAAGATCCGGTTTTCATTGCCCGGCGTATGCTGATTCTGGCATCGGAAGATATCGGGAATGCCAATCCGACCGCTATGATTATGGCGTCGGAAGCCGTGCAGGCGATTCGGGCAATCGGTATGCCCGAAGGACGGATTATTTTATCGCAGGTAGCGGTGTATCTGGCCACCTCACCCAAAAGCAACGCCAGCTACGTCGCTATCGACGATGCCATTGCCCTAGCCGAACAGACGGCGCACTTACCCGTACCGCTGCACCTGCGCAATGCGCCCACCAAGCTAATGAAGCAGATTGGTTACGGAAAAGAGTACCAGTACGCCCATGCCCACGAAGGTAACTTTGCCCAGCAGAACTTTCTTCCGGATGATTTGAAAGGGCATAAACTATACGAGCCGGGTCAGAACGCCCGAGAAGCCGAAATTCGTCGTAGTTTGCAGAAATGGTGGGGCGATTGGTACGGCTACTGATCGTTGCGTTAATCAGGTAAACTAAGCATCAATGCCTGCAAATCCTGGTTGATCGACCGGACCGACGACTGAAGTTGGTTGAGCATATTCGCCCGGATATGCAGGTCGTCGGCCAGGTAGTTTCCGCCCGGACCGAAGTACAAATCCTGCTGTTTTTTTGAAGCTTCTTCGAGTACGTAGCCCTGCCAGCGCTGGCGAATGTTGTACCCAATGGATGTCTGCCCGGTGTTGCTAAACGACTTTTCGTTGAGTACGTACCAGATAAACGGCGGATAAATCGATGATTGTTCGGGCTGGTTCCAGAGATCAGCCAACAGGTTTCGTTTATGACTAAACGCGACTGATTTATTGGACGAAAAAGCGGCCAGGCCACCCGTCGTTGCGCTCACCAGACCACCCGAGATTCCGATAATCTTGTTTGGATTGCTTGCTTCAATCAACGCCGTCGCTACGGTTGTAACAGCCCCGATCACGACCGAAAAGATGGTCAGCCGCCGAACGCGCCGGGTGTCTTTCTCGTCCAGATACGTAGCCAGTTGATCAGCGCGTTCGCCTTCGCAGTCGATTTCGGCGGCAAAACTAGACAACTCGGTCGAAGCCAGCTGCAACCGCTGTTGAATTTGCAGACGCTTGGTAATACGCTCCAAACGTTCTTCGTCAGAACGGCCTTTGTGTAACCGACTCAACTCCTGCAACAAAGGCAGAACACCGGTAGCATTGGCCATTAACAAATCATGCCGCGAGTAGTGTTTGGTAAGACTGGTATCTGATTGCAGGACCGCGTCAATATCCGGTCTGGGCGCATAAGCCGGATTGTACGAGTACGACAACACGGGTGTGCAATAATCGCTCCCTACGGTTGCTTGCTGAATAACACGATTGGACGTGCTACAATCAGTCAGCAACAGTACCGGAGCGATTATCCATACGATTCGTATCAGCAAGGGACGCATAACTAACGGGTTCCGATTCAGGCTAAAACGCTACGGGCTTCAGTCGAAGACCTGTATCTTCCGGCAAACCAAAAACCAGATTCAGGTTCTGCACCGCTTGTCCCGAAGCGCCTTTGGTCAGGTTGTCAATGACGCTGGTAATCAACAGCTGACCGTCGTGCAATTCGAGGTGTAAAAAGCACTTGTTTGTGTTCACCACTTGCTTTACGTCCACCGGCGCATCGCTCACGTACGTGAACGGATGATTGGCGTAGTAGCTCTTGTACAGTTCCTTCGCTTCTTCCCGCGTACCCGAAAACGGCGTGTACACATTCGCCATAATACCCCGCGTGAAGTCGCCCCGGTACGGAATGAAATTGATCGTGTGGTTGAAATCCGGATCAAGTGTAGTCAGACTCTGCCGAATTTCGGCCAGGTGCTGATGGGTAAATGCTTTGTAAATGGAAATGTTGTTGTTGCGCCAGGTAAAACCCGTTGTGGGCACAAGCGCCTGACCGGCACCCGTACTACCCGTGATCGCACTGATCTGAACATCCGCCTGTAGCTTGCCCGCCTTAGCCAACGGCAGCAAAGCCAGTTGGATACTGGTAGCGAAACAACCGGGATTGGCAACACGGGTCGCTTCCTGAATCCGTTCGCGCTGAAGTTCGGGCAGACCGTACACGAAATCGTCGTGCTCATCGCGAAAATCATTGCTGAGATCAATCACGGTGATGTCGTCCGACAGTTCATGTTCGGCCATGAACGTTGCCGATGCGCCATGTCCCGAGCAAAGAAAAACCGCATCCAAGCCTTCCTGTGCCAGCAAAGCCGCCGGTTCTTCGCCCGAAAAAGTTAGATCCGTATCCCCCAACAGATCGGTGTGCGTATTCCAGACGGGTTTACCGGCCTGGCTGTTGCTGTGCACAAACGCTACCTCAACAAACGGGTGATTAATCAGAATGCGCAGCAGTTCGCCACCGGTGTAGCCCGCCCCGCCAATAATGCCAACGTTTAGTTTCATACTATTTTCAGGGCCAGCTAAGCCATAGCCAACCCGTATGTTTATCAAGTGATGGGTCTTGTTCAGTTACCCTACAGTTCGCTTATAAAGAGCAACGTGTTCTGCGGTAAATTTGTCCCACGAAAACTGCGTTGCCTGTTTTCTACCCCTGTCCGACAGCTCCGTTCGAACCGCCGGAGAGTTTACCACCATACCTATGGCTTGACAGAGCGCGTCGGTATCTGTCGGTGGAACCCGGATAGCAGCCTCACCGACCACTTCGGCAAGGGCGGGTATGTCAGACGTAACAATCGGCACACCGCACTGCATCGCTTCCAGCGGTGGCAGCCCAAAGCCTTCGTACAGAGATGGATAGACAAAAGCCAACGCACCACTATACAGCGGAGCCAGATCGTCGTCCTGCACGAATCCCGTGAAAATCAACCGCGATGCCAGAGCCGCATTCTTACTGGCTTCAGCCATAATGTCGTTGAATTTCCAGCCTTTAGTACCGACCAGTACCAACCGAACATCAGCCGGTAAGTCTCCGCCATCAATCATTCGGCCAAACGAACGAATCAGGTGCGCGATATTCTTGCGTGGCTCCAACGTGGCCAGACTCAGCAGATACGGCTCATCGCCAATGCCGAGTTTTTGTCGTACCGCTCGTTTTCGCGTTTCATCCGTTACCGGATAAAACAACGCCGACGAAGCCGCCAGGCGAATAGGCACCACCCGCTCTGGATCGAAACCGGTGTGCTCACAGAAATCGTCCTTCGTCGCCTGAGAAACCGTAGTTACCCACGTTTCGGGCGATAGCGTTGCCAGCACTTTTTTTACGGTTTGTTCTCCCGATGTAAACCACTCCGGATGCCGAATCGGAATCAGGTCATGGATGGTTTGCACCAGTGGTAAAGTTCGGCGGTTGCGCAGACTTTCAGGGATTGGGAAAAACGGACTGTGGTAAACAGCGTTGGTCGGCAAGTCGCTCTTGTCGAACCGGGCCATCTCCCGCCCCGTTGCCCGACGCAGCCGGAACGCCAGTTCACGGATAAGTTTAGACGGTAGCTTGCCGGGCGCGAGTGAACCCAGCAGCCTGTTTTCAAACCGGGCCAGCGCCTGCTCACCGGGTGGATTGACAAACGGTGGTGCGCTTTGCCCAAAGGATAGCTGGGCAAAGCGCATCGTTTCGGCCAGGTGGGTTGGTGACGCCAGCTGCAACTCGACATCATCGGCCCGTTGCAGACCAGCCAATAGCTGTTCCACAACGCGGCTGATGCCGGTTTGCGCCTGCCGATGGTAAAATCCAATCCCCAGCGGGCTGGCGTCAAGAATTATGTTCACGAATTTTCTCGTAAATCATTACCTGATTCGACGCTACTTTCGAGAAGCCACGCACGTCGTCACCCGTCCAGGCGTTGTTCATCTCACCGTAGCTGCCAAAAGCCGACGACATCAGGTCGTAGTCAGATTCGATACCGAGTACCTGGAAGCGGTAAGGGGCCAGCTGCACGTGCACTTTGCCCGAAACGTGGCCTTGCGTGTCGCTCAGGAACGTTTCGATATTCCGCATCACCGGGTCCATAAACTGCCCTTCGTGAAGCATCGTACCATACCAGTTGGCCAGTTGCTCTTTCCAGTACATCTGCCACTTACCCAACACATGTTTTTCAATAGCATGATGAGCTTTGATCAGAATCAACGGGGCTGGAGCTTCGAAACCAACGCGGCCTTTGATGCCAATGATGGTATCGCCAACGTGAATGTCGCGACCAATGCCATACGGACCGGCCAGTTCAGTCAGTTTACGGATGGCGTCAACCGGATTGGCGTAGGTTTCGTTGCCGAAGGCAGCACCCGAAATTCCCTTAATTTCACCGTGCTCAAACGACAGCGTAATGGTTTCAGGCTCGGTTTTCGTAACCTGCGTAGGCCAGGCCGATTCGGGGAGAAACTGATCGGAGGTCAGCGTTTCTTTACCGCCAACCGACGTTCCCCACAGTCCTTTGTTGATCGAATAAGCGGCCTTGTGCCATTCCTGCTCCACCCCTTTCGATTTAAGGTATTCGATTTCGGCTTCGCGGGAGAGACGCAGATCACGGATTGGGGTAATAATCTCCGCATCGGGAATGATAATGCGGAACGCCATATCGAAGCGCACCTGATCGTTACCGGCCCCGGTCGAACCGTGCGCAATGGCCGACGCACCGATCTGGCGGGCGTATTCAGCAGCCGCAATAGCCTGGAAAATTCGTTCGGCGCTTACGCTAAGCGGGTACGTATTGTTTTTCAAAACGTTACCAAACACCAGGAATTTCAGGCATTGCTGATAATAATCGTCGGTTTTGGAAATTGTCGCGTGGGATTTAACGCCTAACGAATAAGCCCGTTCTTCGATGGCTTTGAGTTCGGCATCGGAAAAACCGCCCGTATCGACCAGCACCGAATGAACTTCCATGTCCCGGTCTTCGGACAGATATTTAACGCAAAAGGAGGTATCGAGGCCTCCGCTGAAGGCAAGAACTACTTTTTTTTGAGCCATTAGACAGTGGACGCCGGACACTAGACCGCTATTGGGGTTGTTTGTCCGCCATCAGTATAGTTTTGGAGGGGCAAATATCGGGCTTTCAACGTTATGTTGCGCCAATGAATTTACATCGTCCTTAATTCGCGAGCCGATTTGTGATTTTCTCGGCTCTATTCCGCAACCTTACAGCGCGTAATACGCATCGAACGAGATAACAAGTTTTTGTTTAGGCGCAGCCATACCTTGCTTATAATAACACCAGCAAACTTCCCGGTAAAATTCGAATCTCTGCTTTTCCTTCGGGCAATGTCAACGGCTCACCATCGGCATGGATCAGCAACGGACCATCGGCTACAACTGTCGCTTTAGTAACCGAACGACCGTGCCAGTAGGGTGATTGATCAAGCGTTTTATTGAACAGCCGCCAAGTCAGCATACCAGCCGCCTGCGCCGGAAACGGTCGTATTTCGCATTGTTCCAAACGTCCGTCGGCGATGTTCGCTTTCGGAGCCATCCAGGCATTATTGCCAAATTGACCCGCATTAGCGAATGTAAGCGAAAAAAGCGTTTTCTCCTGTCCGTCAAGCGAAAATTGAAGCGGTCTGTACGCCCAAAACGCCCGGAACGCTGTCCGTACGTACGTCGGCAATCCCCGGACGGGCTGTAACGCAAAGGCATGAGCGACATAAGCCTCAAACCCCAATCCAGCGGTACAAAAAAAAGGATATTCGTTGATTTCGGCACTGTCGATAACGACCGGCTGACCGTTCAGCGCGCGCTCAACGGCTTTTATGGGGTTGAGTGGAACGCCCAGGTGCCGGGCCAGTCCATTACCCGACCCGACGGGCACGATACCCAGCGCGGTAGCCGACCGACGTAACGCCTGCGCCGTTTCGTTGATGGTACCATCGCCACCAATGGCCAGCACCCGGCTTACCCCCCGTCGGGTAGCCTCGGCAGCTAGTTCGGTCGCGTGGCCAGGGTACTCCGTAACCGCTACTTCGGGTGCAAAGTGGCGTTCCTCGGCCTTACGCAGAAACGTATCGCGCAGGACCATCTTCTGCGCTAGGGTTGTTGTACCCGATAGTGGATTGATGATGGCCAGAACAGACGGTAAGGTGGGCACTTAGGAAAAGAAGATAAAGAGGATAATGATAAAAACAACGATAAACACGTAGTACCAGCCATCCGAAAAGATGTAAGGCTTGTACTCGTCGTAGAACTTCCGGATTCGATTCATAAGGGTGGGTGCGCTGAATGTTCCGGCAAAGTTAAGCATTAGCCGTCAGGTCACAACGTCTGCCCGGTCTGATGCCTACGATCGGTATGGATAGCCGATTTATCCCGTAGTCCTACAGCTTGGTCATAAACAATAAACAACGGATGGGGTATACTATTTAGTCCATTCACTCTACAGCCTGTCATGAAGAGATTTATTTACGGTATCGCTTCTTTAGTTTTTACGCCAACCGTACGAAGTAAGCCGTTTCTGTTGAAACCGATTTTTTGCGCTGGGTTATTGTTCCTGCTTGCATTGCCCGCACTGGGCCAGCAGGCCACCGACCGCCGGACAATTCTCCTAGCGCTTAAACGACAGACCGAAGACTGGAATGCCGGGCGCATCGATCGGTTCATGAGCACCTATTGGCCTTCCGACTCGTTAACCTTTGTCAGCAATACCGGCGTCACCTACGGTTACACGGCGACATTAGCGAATTATAAAAAACGATACCCGGATCGGGATTCGATGGGGACACTCAAATTCGACATTCTGCAAATGGATTTTCCATCGCCCAACGTTGCTTACGTGATTGGCCGCTGGCACCTGACCCGTCCTAAAGTCGGCGACAAGGGCGGGCATTTCACACTGCTATGGCACAAGATCAAAAAACGCTGGGTTATCGTTAGTGACCACACAAGCTAATCGCGACCGTCCTTATTTACTGCACCGGTAAACCTGTCTTTTGCTCGTTCAGTAGCGTAGGTTCTTTTTTGGATAACCGTTCCCGCAGTGCGGTGACGGGTTTTTCAAAATATTTGAACAGCAACGTTGACGACACCAAAACCAGTACCCAGAAAACAGCAACTTTTGCCCAGCCAACAGCCAATGACGTTGTCGGAAATCGCTCGATGATCATTAGCATGATGGGCGTCAGATTAAGCAGATACATCGAATAGGAAATCAGACTGATGTGCGTGATTATCTGGGCGAAGCCAAACCGTGACCAGCCACCCGTGGCGTTTCGCCAGCCGTCCATGTACGGCATTACCAGCATCATAGTGAGTCCGATGAGCGGAAAATAGAACGTTCGTTTGTAGAAAACGTAGGCCGGATAAACGCCCGCTTCGACATAAAAACGCAGAATGTAGATAGACGCCGAAAAGGCCACCAAAACAGTTAACAGCAGCCCCGCGACGAATAACCGCTGACGCAGTCGCGGATGGGTCCACTGAGCGGGGAAGTAATGCTTGGCGTAAGCAGCCAGCACACCGTAGGATATAGCGTCTAGCCGGGCCAGTACAATTCCGCGAAAACCCAACTCACCGTCTTCAATCGGGTAATGGATGGCCAGCAGAAAGCGATACAGGTTCGTACCGACAATGACGGTTAAAATTGCGGCCAGTACAATGCGCTGGCGCGGCCAGCTGGCGGGCAGTAGCAGGTGCATCAGCCACAACACCAGCGGTAACGTAATATACGACCACTCTTCAATCGCCAGACTCCACGTTTCCGGGAAAAAGTCGGGAATAAAGCGGGCGAAGTTTTGCACGAAGAAAAAGTACTTAACCAGCGTTTCTTTCGGAGGCAGCGTGTGATGCAGTCCACTTCGCCACGCGCGGACCAAGGCAAGTCCAATCAGGCCGCCCAGAACCAGGTAATAATTAGGAAGGGTCCGAAACCAGCGACGCGTCCAGAAATTAAGCAGTAAGTCAGCATCGAAGCGGCCTTTTTTTTCGTACGACCGAATCAGAATACCACCGATCAGGAAGCCACTCAACACAAAAAAAAGCTCTACGCCATCCGGGATGAGCTGATGCCAGAATGCACCACTGTAATAGTCGCCGAGCGCTACCCTCGCATGAGCATCAACGACCACCAGGATGGCAATGGCCCGCATTACGTCTAACCCAAACACGCGCTTGTCGAGCGACGTATCGAGCGAAAACAGGTTTTTAAGCATAAGTATCTGCGAAGGTAAGGGATAATGATTTACGCTACCTGAACAATGATTCAGAGGGAAGTACCGAACTTTGTCCGCGTAAGAGTTTACGTTCTTTATTTTACAATACTGACTTATGGAATTTGGATTGAACGCCGTTCACCAGTATGGGTTCCGGTTTTCGCAGGCCGATGTGGCTGACTTTGCCCGCGTTACAGGCGATAACAACCCGCTTCATCTCGACGCCGAATTTGCCGCTACGACCCCATTCAAACGACCGATTATTCACGGTATGCTCGGAGCCAGCGTATTTACCAAAGTGTTAGGCACCGAATTTCCGGGCTACGGCTCGGTTTATCTGGGACAGACGCTGGAGTTTCTGCGTCCCATGTTCGTCGATACCGATTACGAAGCAACGTTTACGGTTCAATCGATCGATGCGGCTAAACATACCGCTCAGATCCTGGGCGAAATCCGTGACGTGCAGACGAAGAAAGTGACTACCCGGGGTATAGCGACCCTGATGCACCGGGAAAAAATTTAGCGCAAACGCACAGATCGGTCTATACAGACAAAAAACTCCCTCGTCAGACCAGTGTCTAATGAGGGAGTTTTGTAGTAAAAAGAGCTAGCTGCTTACTCTTTTTCAGCTTTGTTTTTGGTGTCCTGAACTTCCGAACGAATCGTTTGCGCCAGTGTCTTTAAATCCTGCATTCCTTTCCGAACGCGAGTACCAGCAGCTTGATTGTTCTTTTCGTAGAACTTCTCAAAATCACCTTCCAACGACAGAATCAGATCCTTTACTTCATCGAAGCGAGCCATAGCGATATGTATGGGTTAAAGTGTGAAAAATGCCCAAATTCCGCTAAAAACGCGGTTTTCGGCTGAAATTTAGTCATTCTACCATACAGCGCAATAGGTTAGCCAAAAAAATAGCAAAAAAATGCAACTTTTAGGCAAAAACCCTACTCAGTGGCTGCTTCGGCCGATACTTCAAGCGTTTCGGGGGCAATTGGAGCTCCATTTTGCCGGTAGCTACCGTTAGCCAGCTTTTCAGCTACTGCTGAGAACGCTTCGAGCGTATACTGCACGTCTTCGAGTGTATGCGCAGCCGTTGGGATAATACGCAACATAACGATCTCTTTCGGTACGACGGGATAAACGACGATCGAACAGAAGATCCCTTTGTTTTCGCGCAAGTCCCGGATCAGGCCCGTTATTTCGGGAATACCACCCTTCACGTTCTGCAACAGAACGGGTGTCACCGGCGATTGCGTATCACCAATGTCAAATCCGCGTTCGCGCAGCCCTTCCTGCAACGCCCGTACGTTCGTCCACAGTTTTTCGCGGAACTCCGACGAATTGCGGATCATCTCAAGGCGCTTCAGACCACCAACAACGTAAGGCATTGGTAAAGCCTTGGCGTAAGTCTGCGACCGCATGTTGTACTTGAGGTACATGATAATGTCGTGGTCACCGGCAATGAACGCACCGATAGCCGCCATCGACTTCGCAAACGTTGAGAAGTACAGGTCGATGCCATCCTGGCAGCCCAGCATTTCACCAACACCGGCACCCGTTTCGCCCATTGTACCAAATCCGTGTGCATCGTCAACGAGCAACCGGAAATTGTAGGATTGTTTGAGGGCTACGATCTTATCCAGGCTACCGACTTTCCCCGACATACCGAACACACCTTCGGTAATAACCAGGATGCTACCGCCTTTTTCAGCCGCTTTTTTGGTTGCCCGCTGGAGGTTTTTCTCCAGACTGGCCATATCGTTATGGTTGAATTTGTAATATTCGCCCATCTTGGCCTTGTGAAGCCGGATACCGTCGATGAGGCAGGCGTGGCACTCGGCGTCGTAAACGATCACGTCGCGGTGATCAACCACAGCCTCGATAGCCGACATAACGCCCTGGTAACCGTAGTTGAGCAGGAACGAATCTTCTTTGCCGACAAACTGAGCCAGTTCTTTTTCGAACTGTTCGTGCAGGTCGCTGTTACCCGACATCATCCGAGCGCCCATCGGGTAAGCCAGTCCCCATTGTGCGGCTGCGTCGGCATCTGCCTTGCGGACCTCAGGATGGTTGGCCAGACCCAGGTAGTTGTTTAGGCTCCAGTTGAGGACATCCTTGCCTTGGAAGCGCATGTGAGGACCCAGTTCGCCTTCAAGTTTGGGGAACGCAAAATAATGGTGGCCATTGAACTCGCGGGATGGCGAGCCGATGGGGCCTAGATTGGTGCGCAGTTTCTCAAATAAATCCACTTTTTTTTATAGTTTAATGGGCTAACCCCTTCTTTTTTATGCGGTAAGTGCAAAAATACGCTTAACTTTTGGGAGTACAAGTTCATCCCCGAAAATTCAGTTTTATGATCCTTTTGTTACAAAAGCGTATTATTGGTCATTAATAGTCGTTTTGGGCCATTTATTGTCGTTTGCCACTAAAGAACGTATACGAAGTAAATGACACAAAATGGCCAGTAACTAGCTGTACTAGCTGCAATCAGGTTTGGCTACTCAATGACTCTTCCATGACCCAAATTCGAAAAATACTCGTTGCCAACCGGGGCGAAATTGCCCTGCGAATTATGCGTACAGCGCGCGAAATGGGCATTCAGACGGTAGCGATCTACTCCGAAGCCGACCGGAATGCCCTGCATGTGCGCTATGCCGACGAGGCTGTTTGCGTAGGTCCGGCTCCTTCCGTCGAATCGTACCTGAAAGCGGACGTAATCATCGACGTTTGCCGACAACTGGGTGTTGATGCCATTCACCCCGGCTACGGTTTTCTGTCCGAAAATGCTAATTTTTCCCGAATGGTCCGCGAGGCTGGTCTGATTTTTATCGGTCCTTCGCCGGAGAGCATTGAGGTCATGGGTAGTAAATTAGCCGCCAAAGCTGCCGTAGCGGATTACAACATTCCGATGGTTCCGGGAACGCCCTCGGCCATCACCGATCGGGACGAAGCCAAGGCTATCTCCGCCCAGATTGGCTATCCGGTCCTGATTAAAGCGAGTGCGGGCGGTGGAGGCAAAGGAATGCGCGTAGTCGAAAGCGAGGATGAGTTCGACGAACAAATGGACCGCGCCGTTAGTGAAGCGCTGTCAGCGTTTGGCGATGGTTCCGTTTTTATCGAGAAATACGTAACCTCACCCCGCCACATTGAGATTCAGGTTTTGGGCGATCAACACGGCAACATCATTCATTTATTCGAACGCGAATGCTCGGTTCAGCGTCGGCACCAGAAAGTAGTCGAAGAGGCTCCATCGGCCATCTTGACGCCCGAGATCCGCGAGGCAATGGGGCAAGCCGCTGTCGATGTGGCACGCGCCTGTGGCTATTACGGAGCTGGAACAGTCGAGTTTATTGTCAATGACAATCTCGACTTTTATTTTCTGGAAATGAATACGCGCCTTCAGGTGGAGCATCCCGTTACCGAACTTATTACGGGCATTGATCTGGTGAAGCAGATGATTTACATCGCGGAGGGGAAACCGCTAACGATTCGTCAGGAAGATTTGCAGATCAACGGTCACGCGGTGGAGGTGCGGGTATACGCTGAAGATCCGGCCAACAACTTTCTGCCCGACGTAGGTACGCTTGATACATACGTACGACCGCAGGGGAACGGCGTTCGCGTTGATGATGGCTTTGAGCAGGGCATGTCGATTCCGATTTATTACGATCCGATGATTGCCAAACTGATCACCTACGGCGAATCGCGGGAGGAAGCGATTCAGAAAATGATCCGGGCTATCGATGAGTACCAGATTTCGGGTGTTCAGACAACGTTACCGTTTGGCCGGTTCGTCATGGAGCACGAAGCCTTTCGATCCGGTCAGTTCGACACCGGTTTTGTGAGCAATTATTTTTCACCGGATAAATTAACACCGGAGCCCGATCCGGCGGAAGCTGAACTAGCGGCTGTGCTAGCCGCTTACCTGCTGGAACAGGCTAAGTCCAGTAAGAAACAACCGGCAGCAAATAGTCCATCGACACTGACAAAGAAAAGCCAGTGGAAAACCAATCGAATGCGATAGAATTGTTGTCCCAGTACGGTAAATACCTGCTCTTGAAATCAACGACCGATCATTAAAAAGCAAAACTAAAATCAAACATGCTCCGCCTACTGATTGATCCTCTTGGTGGTGGACATCGTATTTATTCTTGAAAATAGATGCTATGCCAAGTCGTGTGTTGATCGCAGACAGCTATTATTTATTTGATTTTCTGGAAATAAGTGAAGAGGATTTACGAAAGACTATTCAAGAACACGGCCACGGATCATCCTTCGCAGCTAGTAGGCTTATCGAGTATTGGGTCGACAGAATTGGTAAAATCGAGAAAGGGCAGCAAGTGTTCATTGTTTTTGACTTGTCAGATCAATACATCAGCGGCCTTCTCCTGAAAAAACTAAACGAGGATTTCAAACCACTGGTGTATATACGAACGAAATATGCGGAGGAGTTTCTTATTCCAATCTCGATCAAGCTTTAAACGGCGTTTCTCTGAAGCAAAATAATGAATCGGAATGGCTGATTGGAGAGGATGCCTTATTTACAGGACTAAATTGGAGCATTAGTCAGTTATCTTAACCAAACTACAAAATAAAGACTTATATAGCTTTCGAATACCCGAACGGTTTTCAAGCTTTCTCTTTGGTAGCTTAAGTAACTGGGTAGGTAAATTTTTTCGCTCTCTCAACGAACGCGCCATGCGACTTCTTCTTTTCGGTGTTCTACTTCTTTTCTCGGCTTGCCGCCGACCTTCGAAACAATTGGCGGCCATGCTTACACCAGCCGACCAGCCTGAAATTGCTGACTTTACCGCCAACCTGAAAGCGGGTGATGACCTGATTGCCGTAGGTAATGATCCAGCCTGGTCGTTGACAGTCAACCCATCGAAAGGAACATTACGGTTCAAATCGCTGACCGGCGATAGTATCAGCGCACCCAGTCCGGAGCGGCAACCCGATTCGGATGGCTCCTTTCGGCTCGACATTGTGGCAGGGCAGGATCGTTTCAAAGCCTTATTTACGCCTGATAGTTGCGTGAATAAACTATCTCGGCAACGCTTCGATTACCGCGTTGAAGTCAACTTCAGGGGCAAGACGTATATAGGTTGTGGCGCATCGCTTCGGCAAGTCGCCTTATTGCAGGATATTTGGGTACTAACCGAGTTGCAGGGCCAGCCCGTTACAACCAACGATCGGCAGACGGAAGCGCCCCGTCTGGAAATCTCGCTTACGGAAGGTCGCGTAACGGGTACAACGGGTTGCAATCGGTTAAGTGGTGAGGTACGGGCCGATACCCGACTCATCCGTCTTGGACCGCTTGTTACAACGAAAATGGCCTGCGCTGGTGAAGCCAATACCGTTGAGGCAAATCTCCTCAATGCCCTGCTCCAGCCCCTGGCCTACCGGGTTGGTAATGGCAAACTTACCCTTCTGCAACACGGAAAAACCGTGGCTACTTTCAAAAAGGTAAATTAGTAGCCTTTAAGCACCTAATTCAGCCAAAAGTCCCTATTACAGTATTAGGTTTTTCGTTACTTTTGCTTCTTACTAAAAGACAATCGAATACTTGAATAAGTTAACCTTCGCTTGTCTTCTTGGTCTATTGTACCCAACAATCTGAATAAATTCCTATCTGTATGAAAAACTTTCGGCTACCCTCCCGCGCCATGCTGCTGGCGGGCGCGCTGGCTGCGGCTTTGCCTGGATTGGCCCAGACAACGGCTAAGCGCACAACAGCCACGAAACCGGTAGCAACAGCGGCTCAGGCACCTATTGCCTTGAACCGTGTGCTGGTTTTCGCAAAGACAAAAGGCTTCCGCCATGCTTCGATTCCAGTAGGCAAGCTAGCCATTATGAAACTGGGTAAAGAAAATGGATTCGCCGTTGACACGACCGAAGATGCGAGCAAGTTTACCGAAGCCAATCTAAAGCAGTACGGAGCTGTTATCTGGCTTAGTACCACCGGGAATGTGCTCGATGATGCGCAGCAGGCAGCCTTCGAACGCTACATTCAGGCGGGCGGTGGCTTCGTGGGTATTCATGCAGCAGCCGATACCGAGTACGACTGGCCCTGGTACAATCAGCTCGTGGGTGCGTACTTCCTCAACCACCCCAAACAGCAAAACGCCGAGATTGAGATCGTAGATAAGAACCACCCGTCTACCAAGATGCTTCCCGATCGCTGGAAACGCTGGGACGAGTGGTATAGCTACAAAAGCATTGTTCCTGAACTGAAAGTGCTGGGTAAGCTGGACGAGAAAACCTACGAAGGTGGCAAAAACGGCGATAATCACCCGTTTATCTGGCACCGCGATTTCGACGGTGGTAAGTCGTTCTACACGGGCGGTGGCCATACCGACGAGTCGTACAGCGATGCCCTGTTTCTACAGCATATCCTCGGCGGTATCAAATCAGTGATGGCATCTAGCCTTAAATTTGGTCAGGCCAAAACGCAGCCGTATCCGGAAGAAAACCGCTTCGAGCGGCAGGTGCTGACAGCCAATCTGGACGAACCAACCGAATTGGTCGTACTCGACAACGGTAAGGTGCTGTTTGCCGAACGCAAAGGCGCGCTTAAACTCTGGGACCCACAAAAGAAATCGGTGAAGGTCGTCGCCAATTTTCCGGTGTTCACCAAGTTCGAGTACGGTTTGATGGGTTTAAACATCGATCCGAACTTCAAGCAAAACAAATGGGTGTACGCTTATTATTCGCCCCTGACGGGAAATACCGTAGCCGACACCGCTCAACATCTCTCCCGTTTTGTGTATGATGACGTGAAGGACACCTTACTGCTAAATACGGAAAAAGTGTTGCTGACCATTCCTGTAAAACGCGACGGCTGCTGCCACACGGGCGGCTCGATTGCCTGGGATCGTAAAGGCAACCTGTATTTGTCGGCGGGTGACGATACGAATCCCTTTAACTCCGATGGTTTTGCGCCGATTGATGAGCGGAAAAACCGGGGCGGCTGGGATGCCCGTCTGACATCGAGTAATACCAACGACCTGCGGGGAAAAATCATGCGGATTCACCCCAAAGCGGATGGCACCTACACGATTCCCGAAGGCAACCTGTTTCCAAAAGGTAATCCAAAGGCGCGTCCCGAAATCTACGTCATGGGGAATCGTAACCCGTATCGGATCTCGGTTGACCAGCGGACAGGCTTCCTGTATTGGGGTGAAGTAGGTCCCGATGCTGGTAACAACAGTGAGAAATACGGTCCACGCGGTCACGACGAGATCAACCAGGCCCGGAAAGCCGGCTATTTTGGCTGGCCGCTGTTTGTCGCCGACAACCGACCTTACCATTCCCGTAGTTTTGCCGATAGCACCACCGGACCGCTGTTCGACCCGCAAAAGCCGATCAACGACTCACCCCACAATACGGGTCTGACCGAGTTGCCTCCAGCTCAGAAAGCGTTTATTTATTACCCCTACGCCGAATCGCCGGAGTTTGGTGAGATTGTTGGCAAAGGTGGCCGTAACGCAATGGGCGGTCCTGTATATTATTACGACGATTATGCCGATTCGCCGGTAAAATTTCCCCGCTACTACGACGGTAAGTTCTTTGCGTACGACTGGATGCGGGACTGGATTCACCCGGTTACGATGAAAGAGAACGGCGACTTCGTGAAAATGGAAACGTTTTTGCCAAACACGAAATTCTCGCACGTGATCGATATGCAGTTTGCCAACGACGGCTCGCTGTACACGCTCGAATACGGTCAGCAGTGGTTTGCGGCCAACGCCGACGCCCGCCTGTCGCGCATTACCTACAACGCGGGTAATCGTAAGCCTGTGGCCATGGCTAGTGCCAATAAAATGATTGGTGCAGCTCCCTTGACCGTAAAATTTGATTCGAAAGGATCGATGGACTACGACAACGATGCACTTAAATACGAATGGTCGTTCGGAAACGGAATGCCGAAGCAGACAACGGCTAACCCAACCGTAACCTTTAGCAAGCCGGGCGTTTATACCACCGTCCTTAAAGTTACCGATGCGGCTGGCAATTCGTCGACCAAAACGATGGACATCAAAGTCGGAAATGACGAGCCAAAGGTAGAAGTAGCGGTTGCGGGTAACAAAACCTTTTATTTCCCGAACAAGCCCGTCAAGTACGCGGTAAAGGTTGTGGATAAAGAAGATGGTACGTTGCAGAAAGGCATCAGCCCTGACGACGTGACCATGACCATCGATTACCTCGAAGGTTTTGACAAGACCATGCTGGCCCAGGGTCACCAGGCCAACACGGGTTTTGCAACGGGCAAACGGTTGATCGAACTAAGCGATTGTAAAGCCTGCCATTCGATTGACAAAAAATCGATTGGACCGGCTTACATCGACGTTGCCAAAAAATACAAAGGTGGTTTTCAGGTTGAAGGAAAGCTGGCGCGGAAAGTCATCAGCGGTGGTGGCGGTGTTTGGGGCGAACAGGCTATGAGTGCGCACCCACAACTGAAAGAAAGCGAAGCAACCGATATGGTTCGTTACATTCTGTCACTGGCTGATGATAAAGCAGCCAACCGGAAGCCACTCGCGGGCGACTATGTACCGGCAACGCAGAAAAAAGACGGCTCGTACGTGTTGACTGCTAGCTATACTGACCGGGGCAACGGCACGATGGGCCCTGCTACAGGATCTACCTCGCTGGCTTTACGGTCGCCCTTAGTGAAAGCCGTTTCGGCGGATGTAAAACAAAACATCTTCGAATACGACATCCCTAAAATGGGTCCGGCAGCTATTGGCACTCAATCGGGTAGTTTCCTTGCATTTAACGACATCGACCTTACCGACATTCAAGGGTTGACGCCGACGGTATTTGCGTCGAACGACCAAGTGGTAGGTGGTAAGTTGGAAGCGCGGCTTGACTCACCTACAGGTAACCTGATTGGTGAAGCGGAGGTGAAAAAGGGGACAGCCGGTCCAGTAAGCATACCTTTCCGTCAGCCGGTTCAGGGTGTACACAAACTGTACCTGATTTTCGTGAACCCGGAAGCCAAACAGAAGCCACTTTTTGCCGTTGACAAAGTACAATTTTCGACTCAGGGCATGTAGGACCTAAAACCCTGTTTAAATCTAGTTTTACGACACAGCCCGCTTAAGCGGGCTGTGTTTGTTTTGGGCAATATTAACAATGTATTATGAACCAAGTTTCGGTTTGACCTCAGCAAATTCGTAAGAATCTGATAACGAAGCAAATAATCTATTGCATAGCTATTCCCTAGTTTAGCCCTCCTGCCAGCCCACTCCGGTTTGTAAATATTTATGAAACTAATTGCAGATTTCTTTAGTTTTTCAGGTACAAGGTTAGTAACTTGTACCACGAAAAAGAAAGCCAGCATAAAGGCCTTGTTTTTCACCAATCTTCAGAAGTAAGCACGTATTAACGTGTGTTTTTGAGCACCCAACAATTTCAAAATTTCAACAAAATTCGGCTATCTTAAGGGGGTAGCCTTGTCTGGTATATACCGTCATACTAACTAGGTCTATGAAAGAAACCGTTCGGGTCACGCTTACCCACAACGATCCGATGATGTACAGTAATTTTAGCTTTGGTCAGCTTGGGTGTTCCAAAGAGCAGGCAATCTTCGACAACATTGCCTTCGACAATTTAATTAAAGATTTTTTACGTAGTTGGTTAGACCAAAGTCCAGTATTACTGTTAACAGACCTTATTGACGATGACACTACACTAGACGACTTTATTGAACAAAACGCACTGCGTAGCTTCTTCAGATACAACGAGGATGCACTCGAACAACTGCTCGAACAGCCAGCCGTAGCCCGTCATCTGCTTCGTCCGGTTAGTAACGTGCATTTTCTGAACGATGCTTACGAGCCGCTGTTTTCTCAGTTCGAGCAGCGTATCTACAATCTGGCGGCTCAACAGGAGCACCATCAGGTTTCGTTTCGCTACAGTTCGCTTAGTCGGCAGAACGCTTACGCGGACACAATTGCCCTATCGCAGCTGCCGCCCGACCAGTTCCGGGAAGACATTGGTGTTTACTTCGGCACCCGTCGTTCCGACGAGGTCGCCCTGACGCTCTTGGGTCGGCAACTTCGTCGTGAAGCATTTCCCGCTTCG
This sequence comes from Spirosoma liriopis, assembly GCF_023196085.1. NCBI lineage: Bacteria > Pseudomonadati > Bacteroidota > Cytophagia > Cytophagales > Cytophagaceae > Spirosoma > Spirosoma liriopis. Next base: position 1,543,357 of record NZ_JALPRF010000002.1, on the reverse strand, counting down.
TCGCTACCCGTTCATGTCATCACGGAAGGATACATGGAGGATTCGCTACGCGTAGTCAAGAGGATTACGGAGCACATCCGCGAAGAAGAAGCCACGAAACGGCATTGTTTTATCATCCAACGGCGGCACGCTGCCGATGATCGTCATCTTGGCGCTGCGCTGCTGATCATGAATCCAGCTCAGCCGAACAAACCTGAACGGATTCTCTTCTGCGATACGCTGAATCCGTCCGGGACACCCCCCTGGTGGCATTCGTTTAAGCGTAAGATTGATGCCATTTTCCCGCAACCAGAAGGGGAAGCGTTCGTTTCTGACATTCTGGAAGATGGCGGGGTTAAACTGCAACGTCTCCACGACGGTGTACCTGTACGCCACCAGGATATCGACTGCGCTTTTTACACGGCGTCAATCGGTCGGGCTTTGGTCCAACTTGCGCAAGCGAATCCCGATTTGATTTTGACCGGTGCGATTAAGGACATCGTAAGCCAGATGACGGCACTGATGCCCGAATATTACGAAGGCGCAAATCAAACCAGAGAACCGGAATATGTTCGCGAAGTCAATATCATTCGTCGCTGGAACACGGGCCGGGATGCGATGAACACCCTTTTGCTGAGTCGGCTGGCCGAAACGCCTTTGCATCAACCATACGTTGTAGAAACAGCACTGCAAGCTTAATTACTATAAATTAAATTCGCGGGTGGTATTACCGAAATCATGTATCGGTAATACCACCCGCGAACTTTATAAGCCCTCCGTTACCTGATTATAGCTTCGTCGCCTGGAGAATCAGAAAAAGTGGTATGCGTTTACGTCGCTCGAACTCGTCTTTGTCATTGAACAGAGCGGCCTGGGGACAGCCTTCACGTAAAACTGTTATTCTGAATCCGGCTTGCGTGACCAATCGCCAATATTCCTCGACAGTTCGGTGGTATTTGATAACGTTGCTTCCCATCCAATGCTGCGAGCGCCTTCCCAGAGCAAAATAATCATCAACTTTCCAAGAAGTCTTCTTTTGACCAGCTGCATAGCTTTCCAGGGATGAAGTGATGACGGGGTGTTCAACGGAACAAACTAGCTCTCCACCGGTAATCAGCGTCTTCCCGAGCTTTTCCAAAACACTACCTAAATCGGCTACGTAATGAAAGACCAGCCGGGCCAAAACGGTATCATAGTGCGCTACTGGATAGAGCCAGCGCGTGATGTCGGCCTGAATAAACTCAATCCGCTTATCCGGAAAACGCGATCTGGCCAGATTGATCATGTTACGCGACGCATCGATTCCCGTGTACGTTGTTACGCCACCTGCCGTTAATTCGTCTATCAGATCGCCATATCCACAGCCTAAATCCAGAACAGCTTTCCTTGGTGAACTTTTGAGCAGGTCGAGAATAATTGGCTTTTCGATTAGCTCATTGGGGCTTTCCGCGCGTGACCGATGCAGTATATATTGCCTGAACACCCGGTCATCATCATAGAAGTCGCTTCCGTCATATGGCTCCATACCCTTGGGTGATATTAAGTACTATTCATTACCAGTTCCGAGATCGAATTATTGACCCTGGGAAGCCGAGGATTGAATTTCCTTTGGTAGACATATACGAAGTGTCGGTTTTGAGAACCGCGCGGACGGCCACGCCGACACCTCCCTAATCAACAAGCCCACTCCTACGGCGGCAGCCTGGTTCGTTGCTATTTTTTAGGACTGTTCAGATACGCCTTGTTTCCTTTCTTATTGATGTAGTATTTACCACCACGCGGTCCAACGTAAACGGTTGCTCCGTCCGGTCCTTTCGTATTCTTATCAACGGGTGCTTTGTAGTCAGCCGGGGTAGCTTTTTCTTCTTTCAGTGCCTTGTCAACCGTTAACTTGCTTAATTTATCATCTTTCAAACCCGATTTTTCTACCTTCCCGGCCTTTTTCTCTACTTTCGCCTGTTCTTTTGCGGCTTTTTCATCAGCCGTTGAGATGGCATCTTTAGCAGCTTTCGTTTCGGCTTTGGCCGCTTTTTTAGCGCTCTTATCCGCTTCTTTCTGCTCTTTCTTCGCTTCGTTTTTCCCAGGCTTGTTCTCCTGCGCGATTCCCTTAAAATTGATTAACAAACTGCATACAACGCTAAGCAACACGATTGTTTTTTTCATGATCGGTTCGAAAAATTAGATTGAAAAACACTGTATTAGGAGCTTTTAGACGGAAAGATGGGCATAAAATCACCAGATCCGTGCCGAAAAAGTCTTAAATTTTTCTTAAATTTGACTGAAAGACTAAAGCCCATTAGCCATTGGTTAACAGCGCTTTGTAACAATCATTGTCGTCAATTTACCCGACGTACTACCTATAGAATTCAATCAATGACCAGTGAAGCCCCTATTCGTTCGCAGAATCCCGCTGACTACCTCAAACGTTACTATGGCTACGATAGCTTCCGGCCTATGCAGGAGGCTATTATCCAGTCGGTGCTAAGCGGGCGCGACACCGTTGTGCTTATGCCAACGGGGGGCGGCAAATCCGTCTGCTTTCAGATTCCGGCCCTGATGCTTCCGGGCGTCACGATCGTCGTTTCTCCGCTGATCGCGCTCATGAAAGATCAGGTCAATGCGCTGCATATGAACGGTATCCAGGCGGCTTATATCAACAGCACACAGCATGGACGTGAGCAACGCGATATCGAAGAGGATGCGCACAGTGGCAATCTTAAACTACTTTACGTTTCTCCCGAAAAGCTGCTGTCGGAATCGTTTCTTAACTTTCTGCAACGCATCAACGTTTCGCTTTTCGCCATCGACGAAGCACACTGCATTTCGTCGTGGGGCCATGATTTCCGGCCAGAATATACCCAGTTAGCAATTCTGAAAGAGCGATTCCCGCACGTACCGACCGTTGCGCTGACGGCCACCGCCGATAAGCTAACCCGGCAGGATATTGCCGAGCGACTGAGCATGAATGATCCGGAGGTCTTTGTATCGTCGTTTAACCGGACAAACCTGAGTTTGCAGGTTCTACCCGGCCAGAACCGCATTCAGCAGATCGTTAAACTTTTGCAACAAAAGCCCAACACCTCGGGCATTATTTATTGCCTGAGCCGAAAATCGACCGAGTCGCTGGCGGCTAAGTTGCAGGAGAAAGGTTTCAACGCGGCTTTTTACCACGCGGGCATGGACCCCGCCGAGCGCTCCCGTACGCAGGAGGCTTTCCTCCGCGACGATGTACGGATCATGTGCGCGACCATTGCGTTCGGCATGGGCATCGACAAATCGAACGTGCGGTGGGTGATTCATTACAACATGCCCAAAAACATCGAGGGTTTCTACCAGGAAATCGGGCGGGCGGGCCGCGACGGGGCTGCGGCTCAGACGGTGCTGTTTTACAGTTTTGCCGACGTTGCCACCTACAAAGACATGCTGTCCGAAAACAGCCCGGCTAACCTTGGTTTGCAACTAGCAAAGCTGGAACGGATGCAGCAATACGCCGATGCCCATACCTGTCGCCGTCAGATCCTGCTCTCCTACTTTTCGGAAGAACTGCCCGAACCCTGCGGCAACTGCGACGTTTGCCGTGATCCGCGCGTAACCTTCGACGGTACTATTCTGGCCCAGAAAGCCTTATCGGCGATGGTTCGAACGGGTGAGCGCGTACCCATGAATCTGCTGATCGATATTTTGCGCGGCTCCCGCAGTCAACAGGTTATGCAGAATGGCTACGATCAGGTTAAAACGTACGGTGCGGGTCGCGATCTTCGGTTTGAAGACTGGCGCAACTACCTGCATCAGCTAATCAACATCGGCGTTATCGAGGTTGCCTACGACCATCATTACGCCTTACGCCGGGGGATTCTGGCCGATCAGGTACTGTATGGCGGACGTAAGATCGAGCTTGTCCGGCCCGATGATGCACCGAAACCCGTTGTTGAAAAAACGAAGGCAAAAACCGAAACCAACCGCGACGAACTCTTCGAGCGGCTACGAGCACTGCGCAAGCAGATTGCCGACCAGCAGAACGTTCCACCTTACGTGATTTTTACCGACACGACGTTGGAAGATATGGCCCGGCTGCGGCCAACCACTCCCGACGCCTTACGCAATGTCAGCGGGGTGGGCGAACGGAAACTGCAACTGTTCGGAAAGCGATTCCTCAGCGAAATCGTCGGCTACGTTAAGGGGCGGGTGCAGGCTGGTGAGAAGCCCAAAGGATCAACCCAGCTAATGACCCTTGACCTTTATAACAGCGGTATGAGCATTGATGAGATTGCCGCCGAACGCAAGCTCACCGCCGGCTCTATTGCGGGCCATTTGGTCCAGTTAGCAAAGGCCGGTTACGCCATTGATCTGGAGTCGCTAATCAGTCCTGACGAACGGCGGGAGATCGAAAAAGCGGTTGCTCTGATTGGCCTGGAAGAAGGCCGTTTAAAACCCGTTTTTGATTATTTAGGCGGTCGTTACGATTACAGCAAGCTAACGCTCGTAGTAGGATTAATGGAAGGCTAAAGAGCTTACTTTAGGGTAGACCGTTGGATAATTCTCAGAGCGCTTATTAGATATATCCCAGAATATCAGTTATATTCGTAGGATGTTCTTGGACGAGCCCGCTACTTCGGTACGGGTTTTTTCGTCTTATGTCTCACAGAAACCAACGTTATTTTGATCAAAGAAGTCAGTTTTTCTCTGCTCATTGCCGCTTTGAAACCGGTTGGCGATCCTTCTCTCTGGACGCCTGATTCGAGCCGGTCACTTCCGTCATCAAACGGCCTGGACAACCCCTCGCTCTTGGTTGTCGACTCCTCCAAACGGGTCTTTCCAATCTATTTTTGCGGAGAAGAGGTTCCGGTTCACGAACCCCGCGTATCGCGCCGTTGGCTGCAAACGCTACGCACGTACGGCGCTCAGGAAGAATGTCTTTTTGACCTCCGCAGTCGGGCTTCGACGTTTTTTCCAATCATCGACCCCATTCTTAGAAAGTACAAAATTCCGCGCGACTTCCGGTTCATGCCTTTGGCAGAAAGTGCGCTGGTCAATGATTGCGTTTCGCACAAAGGCGCTTCGGGCTATTGGCAACTGATGCCCGAAACAGCCCGTGAACTGGGTCTGACGGTAAACAAGAAAGTTGACGAACGGTATGACCTCGAGAAAGCTACCGTAGCCGTCTGTCGGTATCTTCACGAGCTGTATGGTCAGCTAGGTTCCTGGACACTCGTCGCAGCTGCCTACAACGGGGGAATCACCCGTATTCAGCACCGAATCGAACAGCAGGGTCATTCCAATTACTACCGGTTACGCCTGCACCGCGAGACAAGCCATTACCTCTTCCGCATTCTGGCGTACAAAGAGCTATTGAGTAACCCCCGACAGTACGCGCTGTTGCTTCGCACATCAACCATCGAACAGCTCGTTAAGCCACTGCCCAGCTGGCATAAACCCCTGGCGCTGCCGAAGAAAATCAAAGACGCACCAACTGTCGAACTGGTCGATGCGGACTATACCTACCCAACCTGGGGTCCCCGTCCAAACACAACTTTAACAAAAGCACCGTCGGATACACAGCAGTTGATAGCGATGGCTGCCTCGGCTAAAAAATCGGCTACCATGCCGGATGCGGATCTGGAAAAGCAGAACACAGGTTTGCCGATTAAGAAACTGATGATGGGTCTGATGGTTCTGCGCTTCCGTCGCCCCCGCATTCTACAGCGGAAGAAAGGAGAAGGGATTCGTCCACTTCACTTCTGGGATTGGCTGTAGCACCTTGTGACACTCGTTAGCAACCTGTTTACTTCTAGTTTTATCGCTAAGTAAATGGGTTGCTTTTTTATGTAGAAAAAATCTGGATCGCTTTGTTACTATAGCCAAAAAATAGCGTCGAAGGAGTATAACCTATAGATCTAGTACTCTCCGTAACCGATGCATATTTTAGTTTCGTTATCACTGGTAGCTAGCCTAGTGACCTTAGCTAGCCTATCACATGCGTCTGACCTGTCGTCACCGACCAGCTCACAACTTGTCGTCGCTTCGTCCTCAGTAAGTTCTCTAGCCGCTGGCTCGTTTAAACCCATGTTGAGGCCCCTGCTGCCTCCCGTTTATTTCTGCGGAGAATCGGTACCACTTCATGAGGAAACGGTGGCACGACGCATGGTGTCAGCGCTCGCATCCAATACAGGTCGAAACCAGGCACTGTACAAAATGCGTCAACGAGCGGCTTCGTTTTTCCCGATCATCGAACCAATTTTGGCCCGTCACCGAGTACCGTCGGATTTTAAGTACCTCCCGTTGGTGGAAAGTGCACTGACCGGCTTTGCCGTATCGCCCAAAGGAGCTGTCGGGTACTGGCAATTTATGCCGGGTACCGCGCGCGAACTAGGTTTATCGATCCGACCCGGCCACGACGAACGACGAAACCTGACAAAATCAACTGACGCAGCCTGCCGCTACCTGAATTACCTGCACAACAAGCTAGGCTCCTGGACACTGGCTGCGGCTGCGTACAACAACGGTATTGGCGCATTACTGGGTAATATTCGTCGTCAACAACAGCGGGATTATTATTATTTACGGCTGAATGCGGAAACAGGCAAGTACCTGTACCGAATTCTAGCCTTCAAAGAAATATTCTCCAATTACCGTTGTTACGAAGGTATCATCCCGAATCAGATGATGACTTATCTGAGCAAACCGCTGATACCCACGGCTGATTACGGCGATGAAGACGAAGTGCTGTTGCCCGAACTTGTCGTGAACGAAGCCACCCAATCAGCGGTCAGCGAATCGTTTATTGGCCCACCCGTAGCGGCTCCCGACCGAGCAGAAGACATTCCTTTACCTAACGCAGCCGATGTGTTCAGGGGAGGTATCAAAGCCCGCCTTTCGGAATCGTCAAGCTTACTACGCGGTCAGGTCTGGACTTTCCATCTTACTCGTGATGGCATGGCCGATGGCAAAGACGTAGATGAAGGCGACGTTCTGTATGCGGTGGTCGAGGACATTGATACTAAGGCAGGAAAGCTGTATCTCCGGGCGGATAAACTGTACTCCACGACCGAGAAACATACGTACAATCTTACCCTGGCGGCTGTTGATGCGTCTACGGGTAGAATTGGCATTAAAATTCCTGATCTGGATCAAGTTAAGTCAGGCTGGATTTTGACCTGGAAGGCTTTGTAATCGGATCGCAAACGGAGCGGATCAACGACATCTGCTCCGTTTGGCGAACGACCAATTCCGGTAAAACTATCCTCTGAACTAAACCTTTAGGCTCCATCGTTGTCTACAGATCGAACAATTACCTGTTACGTTGAATTCGTCCGTACGTTTTTATCTGGTACTGATTAGCCTTGGGTTGTTTCTGGAGCCGGTTATTTTTGCGCAGAAAAAATCGGCAGTTCGCCCCCTTATACCCAAACCACGTTTGACCAGTGGTTTGACTCGCCTGCATTTTTGTGGCGAGATGGTTCCAACGGAGCAGGGTGATGTGTCTACGAAACTTGCCTTTGCTCTCGCCGGTAGCGCTGGCTACAGTAATCATCTGGGTGGTTTGAAAGCGCGGTCTGCGCCTTACTTTGCCGTTATCGAACCCATACTAAGCAAGCACAATATTCCCAACGATTTCAAGTACCTGCCCCTGATCGAAAGCGCCTGGCAGGCGAATGCGGTTTCGTCAGCGGGTGCTGTCGGCTACTGGCAGTTTATGGATGATACCGCCCAGGACATGGGCCTGTCAATTGCACCGGGCAACGACGAGCGTACTGATCTGCGAAAATCCACCGAAGCAGCCTGCCGTTACCTTCGCTTTCTTTACCGAAAATTAGGCTCGTGGACGCTGGTGGCGGCTGCTTACAACGGCGGGGTAGGTATGGTCCAGCGTAAAATAACGCGGGTTGGTCACCGCGACTACTACGCCATGACGATGAACGCGGAGACGGGCTACTACTTGTACCGGATTCTGGCGATGAAAGAACTCTTCACCAACCCGGTCTACGGAATGAGTTTGGGCAAGATGGTCGCTTCCGGGAACGCTTACGAGCAGGAACGCGCCCAGGCTCGCCGGATGGGTTGGCTTCAGGATGAAGAACCCGAACCCGTCGGTGTTCCGGTTGAGTCGCTGACTGACCCACAAAGAAACACGCTGCGCAATGAAGCGACCGTAATGGATAGCGTTCTGTCCGAATTGCTGAAAAACAAATCGTCTGCACCACCTGTTTTCGTGGGCGACCTGTCGGCCAAATTGATCCGGGCGGGACAGCTGAAAGTTGGGCAAAGCTGGTCATTCGCCTTAGCCGAAGATGTACAGATTGGCGAAGATGAACTCAAAACCGGCGACGCGCTCTATGCCGTTGTCGATGATGTTGACGCGCAGGGAAACCTATTTCTCCGCGCAACAAAAGTCATTTCCTCGCAAACGAAAAGCGTTATTCCGCTTACCCTGACGGCCATGAATCCGGGTACGGGCCTGGCGGGTATTCCCCGACCTAAAACCATCAAGCCGGGCTGGCTCGTGCAGTGGAAATTTTAACTACAACCAGCCGTCGGGTTCAACAACCGGTACCGGACCGTACGTATTCCGACAATCGCCCTGGGGTAAAAGCTGACTGCTGATAAATCCGTACACAGCCGTACCCGTCGACTCCGGTGCCTGATTCCGAAATCGCTTGCGCGTTATGGATACCGTGGCAAAATACCCCCGCGCCACATCAGTCGGATCATTAACGTTGATCAGATTGCCGACTACGGGTGCGGGTAAGGGGTCGAAAATACTGCCGGTTCGGGCATTTTGTTGCTGATACAGCTTCCAGAACTGGTAATTTGACTGCGTGATACCATACTGAAGAACTTCCATCAGTTGCGGCCCAACGGCATACACGGGTAAACTCAGTATATCCTGACTCCGAATGCGATTCCCGTTGACGGCTTCATCGCTGTATATGTTCACATCGTTATTTACGATAGTAATCCAGCAGCGATCAAAACAAATAGAGGATGGCGAGTTAAGGCTACAGGGCACTCCTGTCGATTTTCGGGTGGTGATTCCGTACGCGGTCCAGCGGTAGTAATTTTTCTCCGCAGCCGGATCACGGGTGGAAACCGAGTAAAAGTAGCGGTAAGGAGTAGCAAAGTTATCCGAGCGCCTGAACGTTGTTAGTACGCTATCGATTACCGGCACCGACGGCATTTGCTCTGGCTTCGATACGTAGCGCTTACCATCGCTGAGCGCCACCGTCAGGCTATACGCCCGGCCTACTTCTCCTCGAAAGGTCAAATCTGTCGTTTGGTAAAGCCCCGGCCCGATCGATACAAACTTCGTTGAACGTCCCTGATCGTTACCTAAACTCACCTGTGCTCCTTGTACGAACTGATCGGCAATAGCTCCTTCGCTGTATTTGCCGGTATAAGTTAAGCGGACCGTGTACGGCGGAGCCTCGTTGGTAATCTGACCCTCAACAACAAGCCGGACCTCTTCCGTACGAATTGGCAACTCAACCCGGTCGATGCAGGCAGCCAGGGATGTCAGAATGATAAGAATAACGACGAGCCGATACATATCAGAAATAAAAGTTGTAGGCAATGGACGGAATCAGCGTACCAAACACCGACAAGCGATACGCTTCGGTTCGCTGGTTGAATCGGGTGAAATAGATCGAATACGGATTCTTATGCGCGTATACGTTGTAGACACCCAGTGTCCAGATGCCGTACCGACGTTGTGCTTTGTTGAACCGGGTATCTTTCGAGAACGCGACATCCAGCCGGTGATAGTCGGGAATTCGATCCGCATTGCGCCGTGAATAATCCTGAACCGGTTCACCATTATACGTGTACTGCCCATCGGGATAGGTAGCCGGGACGCCGGTATAATACACGAAATTGGCCGAGAACGACCAGTTATGCGACATAGCCCAACGAGCCTGTACGTTTAACGTGTGCGGTCGGTCAATGTACGAAGGATAATAGGCACCGTTGTTGATGCGCAGTTCGTCATAAGGCGTTTGTACGGACACCAGTGATCGGGCGTAGGTGTAGTTGAGTTGCCCGGTTAGTCGTCCTTTGTTGCTACTCACCCCGAATTCGACGCCGTAAGCACGGCCAGCCGCCTGGAGCAACGCCGTTTCCAGCGTTGGGTTTAGGATCAGGTTAGCGCCGTAGCGGTACTCGATCTGGTTCTGAAGACGCTTGTAATACCCTTCTACACTTACTTCAAACGCATTGTCCCGCAGGTTCTGAAACACGCCCAGCGATACCTGATCAGCAATCTGGGGTGGCACGTAGCGATCACTTAATTTCCAGAAATCGAGCGGGGTGATCGCCGTGGTGTTCGAGATAAGGTTTACGTACTGGCGGGTTCGTCCGGCACTGGCTTTAACGGCGGTATGTGTGGCCACCTGTACGCGCAGAGCCAGCCGGGGTTCCAGTCCGCCGTAGGTCTGTACAGCTTGTCCACTCCCGTAACGAGCCGAATCGGTAACGGTTTCGGGAGAACGTGGTCCATTCGGCGCGTAATCGTACACGGTGCGCGCTCCCAGCAGTGCGAAGGCCGAACAACGTAACCCCGCCTGGAACGAGATTTTTGGCGTCAGCTCCCACTCCGTGTTCACATAAGCGCCCAGTTCGCGCCCATGCTCCGGTGCGGTTCGTTGGGGGTTTATGCTGGAATTTTCGCCAGTTGGCTGCACATCACCCGTTTGGATTTGGTACAGAATACCATTTGCGCCAACCTGAACTTTGTACTTCTGCCTGAGGGTGTAAAACAAATCCGCCTTGCCCTCCCGCTGCTCGATATACGACGCAAACCGAAAAGTCAGACCGGGCTTCACCCCATCGACGTTCAGGTGATAACCACTGTACAAAGCGGTCAGGTTTAGCTGTAGATTCGGTTGAACCAAATAACTCCACCGGCCCGTCAGCACCTGGGAGTTCCAACCGTACAGGGTGTCTCCCGGAAATCGAAAGTTATCCTGACTACGATAAGCCGACAAGGCAATGGTATTTCGCTCGTCAGGCGTGTACGTTAGTTTCAGGTTCGCATCGTAAAAAAAAGCGCGGCTATTCTTGACGCTGGGACTGGGAAACACCTGTAGCAGATAGTTGGGAAACGCAATACGTCCGCCCGCCAACAAGGTAAGCCTCCTGGTAATGGGTCCATCCACCACCGCCCGCACACTTACCGGACTAACACCGCCTGATAGTCGCCAACCATCTTTATTGCCGTTGCGGGTACTCATCAGCAACAAAGACGAAACACGCCCCCCGTACTGCGCCGAAAACGCTCCTTTGCTCAGGCTGACATCCTGCACCAAATCCGGATTGATATTCGTATAAAAGCCGAGCAAATGCGACGTATTAAACAAAGGCGCTCCATCCACAAGAACCAGATTCTGGTCGGATCGGCCACCGCGAACGTTAAATCCACCCGCCCCCTCTCCTGCCGTCGTGACCCCGGCTTGCAGAGCGAGCGCTTTCAGAATGTCGGGCTCACCCAGCACAACCGGCATTCGCTTCAACTCAGGCATGCTCAGCTGAATCTGTCCCATCTGCACCGTTCGAATGTTCTGATCTTCGCGCGTGGCCCGAACGTCTACTTCTTCCAGATCGGTCGATCGGGGTTGTAGGGCATAGACAATTCGTTTATTGAAATCGAGTACTATCGTCTCGCGGCCCCGAATGTAGCCTACCGCCGAAACATAGACCGTCAGTACACCAGGGGCATGGTTTATAAGCGCGTTGCCCAGGCTGTCCGCCTTTGCGCCCGCTTTTGTTTCAGCAATAAAGACGCTGGCTCCCGAAACCGGTTTTTTGGTTACGCCATCCTGAACGGTAATCGTTAAACGAAGCCGTTGCTGGGCCACTGCGGAAATTGTATGAAAGCAACAAAGTACTACAAAAACCAATAGCCGCACATTCATACCGTTGAATCAGAAGACACTTCGTGGATAGTCCTAACGTTACAGTAAGGCAGGAATGTACCTGTTTTACTTAGCGAAGCCATCCAATCAATTAGCAATGGTTTATCACCGTCCAGTTGGCAGATCGGCTAGACGTACAAATAAAGCGCGGTTCGCTATCCCTCCTCTCAATTGCTGATTAAACGGAGAATATGTCACAAAAAAAGCCACTCTTCAAAGAGTGGCTCTGCTATGATCAATGCCTTCTAGGGCTGGAACCGTAGCCGAACCGTGTGCAGTTCAGCAGCATCACTTTCATAACCAACTAGTTTTTTGCCTGTCAACTCACGAAGCAATGCATGGTTGATCTGGTCATTCTGACTGAACACTTTTAGCTGACACAGCTCACTGTCCGAGTTGACGCGAAACTGAATCACCACCACACCCGCCTGTTGGGTTGGCCTGAGTGCATCAGGGTACGAAATATATTTGGCTAACTGTTGCTCAAGATTTGCCTTGGGCGCTTTAGTCTTGCGAGTTTTTGTCGGCGTAGCGTAGGCTTGCGTCGCCAGGAAGCCTACCAGCGTAAGTAGAAAAAGTGATTTTTTCATGACTTCGGTTTAGTGAAAGATCAACAGTACCCACTTGCCCAGACGCTACAGATGAGTGATCAGGACTAATGTTATGATAATATTACTCAAATATTATCTATATGTTAACATCTGCGTTAAAACTTAATATTGAAAAAATGATACTGCTTCTATCTCAGGCCTCCACAATTAGGCCAAACTGCTAATTTTCAATACTTTATAAAAACAAAAAAGACCACTTGTAGGTGATCTTTTCCAAATCCAATATTACCCCAATGTTAACAAACTAGAATATTATACCCGTATTCCTATTTTTCTGTCATGCCAAGTACAATTTCGGATGGATGATTAGCATCATGATATAACCGCATGGTCGCTTTTTGAAAGTCAGCCGTATCTGCCGTTCCGATATTAACAAACGTTTGCGGATTGCGGTCCACAATCGGAAACCACGAATGCTGTACCTGCACCATCAGCCGGTGGCCTTTCTTAAACGTATGCATCACATCGGGCAACTGCATCGTTACGGCGGTCACTTCTCCCGGCTTAAACGGCTCGGGGGTAGTAAAGCTGTTGCGAAACTTACCACGTAGTACCTCAGCCCGCACCAAGCGCTGGTAGTTCGCCATTTGAACGCCTTGCGGATTAGCTTTGGCCGAATCGGGCAGTACATCGATTACCTTGACGATAAAGTCGGCATCTGTACCCGTCGTTGACGCAAACAGTTTTGCGTTGATGGGACCAGCCACGGTTAAATCTTCCGTAAGCACATCGCTTTCGAAAACCACCACATCGGGCCGGTTAGCCACGAAGCGCTGATCCTCGATAACATACTGGCTATTCCGGCGAGCTTGTACGCCATTCGTGTAAGGCACAGGCTTGGCCGGATCGCTGACATACTCTTCGAAAGAATCGTTGCCGGTTGATTTGTCCGTCGTCAGCTTCTGGCCTGGAGCCAAATAAAAATGGCGTGCGCCAGCCGCTTTGGGCGGCCACGCGTCGAATGACTTCCATTCATTTTTGCCCGTATCGAAAACGAGTGCTTCCGGCGCTTCGAACTTTCCTTTGTCCTTTAGATGAAACGCGAAGAATGTTGATTCCAGATTATCGCGGTAGTATTTGGCGGTATTCTGCCCAAACGATAACGGCCCAAACTGGCTCCAGTCTTCACGAGCCCACGCGCCATGCGTCCACGGTCCCATCACGAGCGTATTCCGATTGCCACTCGATTGTTTTTCGATAGCCTCATAGGTGCGTAATGCGCCGAACAAATCTTCGGCATCAAACCAGCCGCCAACGATCATCGTAGCTGGTTTTACGTTTTTGAGATGGGGTCGGATATTTCGCTTTTGCCAATAATCATCGTAAGTATCATGTTGAAGATACTCGTTCCAGATTTTCGCCCGATTGTTAAAATACTTCGGACCGTTCGCGTTTTTAACGGGACCTAATTCCAGGAAGAACTTGTAGGCATCCGTGGGTCGCCACGAGAACAATTGTTCGTAATTCTCCAAAGGTCCTTGTCGCGGACTGTCGAAGTAATTCATGAACGAGAAGTTATCGAGCAGAAAAAACGCGCCATTATGTCGGGCATCATCGCCGATAAATTCGTCGGTGACGGGTGCCTGTGGCGACACGGCTTTCAGAGCCGGGTGGGCATTCGGTAAAGCCGCTGATGCGTAGAAACCAGGGTACGATATTCCCATCAAGCCAACCCGCCCGTTGTTGTTCGGTACGTTTTTGAGTAACCACTCAATCGTATCGTACGTATCCGTACTTTCATCCGTTGCTGTAGGCTGCGTGCTTTTTTTATGACTCTTGGTCGCCGTCGCTTTCTTTTGACCCGCACTGGGCGTGGACTCGCCGGGCACATCCACACCGGGCGTCATTTCTTCGAAATTACCTTCGCTCATGTAACGTCCCCGAACGTCCTGATTGACGAAAATGTATTTTTCCTCCGATAGCGCCTTGTTTGGGCCGGGGCCTGATTTTGGGTAATTCGTCTCACCGTATGGTCCCGCCGAGTACGGTGTCCGCTCCATCAGAATCGGGTACCGATTAGTCGAACTGCCCTCTTTTGGAACGTAAATGACGGTGTAGAGTTTGACGCCATCGCGCATGGTAATCTGTCGATCCAGCTTATTGTAGTGCTGCCGAACAAAGAGCGAATCGGCGCTTTTTGACTGCGCGTAGCTAAGCGAAAAACTGCCTAACAGGGCAACAAGGAGTATTTTTATACGCATCATACCTGATTTTCTTGCCAAAAAACAAATTGCTGGACAAGTATACTAATTAACGCAGACAACTACCTCCCCAAAACGCGAGTAGGCCAGACTCATCGAGAGCCTGGCCTACTCAGCACTTGAAAATCATGGCTTAGTCTTAGAACCGTATCGAGCGCAGCCTGAGGCTGTTACTGACAACCGATACCGAACTTAGGGCCATTGCCGCCCCGGCGATCATCGGATTAAGCAAAAACCCGAATGCTGGATACAGTACACCGGCGGCAATAGGAATGCCGATGAGGTTGTAAATGAAAGCCCAGAACAAATTTTGTCGGATGGTTTGAACCGTCTTTCGGGAAAGTTGCAGCGCTTTGGGTACGCTAGTCAGATCGGAGGTGATAAGCGTCATCTTGGCTACGTCCATCGCAATGTCGGAGCCTTTGCCCATCGCAATGCTCACGTCCGCCTGTGCCAGTGCCTGTGAGTCGTTGATGCCATCGCCAACCATGGCGACTACGTTACCCTGCGCTTGCAGCTCCTGAACAAAAGCCGCTTTGTCAGCTGGTAACACCTCAGCGCGGTATTGGGGTATACCTACCTGACTGGCGACGGCGGCTGCGGTCTGCGTATTATCGCCGGTCAGCATGTAAACGGTAATGCCCCGGCGCTGTAAGGTTTCAACTGCCTGCCGAGATGTTGCTTTGACCGGATCGGCAATGGCAATCACAGCTAGAAGTTGCCGTTGGTTCGCAAAAAAGACAACCGTTTTAGCCGATTTATAGAGTCCATCGACTTGTTTCTCCACGTCCTCATGCAACGAAACTCCTTGCCGATCAATCAACTGCCGATTACCAATAACATACGTTTCGCGTTCGTACTCAGCCGTTACGCCATGTCCCGTCACGCTTTCAAACCGATTGATCGCAACGCTGGACACATCCGAACGTTTAAGATATTCAGTTACGGCATTAGCTAGTGGGTGTTCCGATTGACCTTCCAGCGCATACAGGATCGAAGCCAGGCGATTCTGCTCCCCTTCCGATACCAGCCAGTGCAAGTCCGTAACGACGGGTTTACCTTCCGTGATTGTGCCTGTCTTGTCCAGTACAACCGCATTGACCCGATAGCCGAGTTCCAGGCTCTCCGCGTCTTTGATCAGAATGTTATTTTCTGCGCCCTTTCCTACGCCGACCATAATGGCCGTTGGCGTAGCCAGACCCAGCGCACAGGGACAGGCAATAATCATCACCGTCACCGAAGTTAGCAAGGCTGTTGTCAGCGCATTATCCCCGCCCAATAGGAGCCAGCCGGCAAACGTCAACAAGGCAATTCCTAAGACGACCGGCACGAAAATACCCGCAATTTTGTCCACAAGCCGCTGGACAGGGGCTTTACTGCCCTGAGCCTCCTGCACCGTCCGAATGATCCGGGCTAACACCGTATCCGACCCGACTTTATCGGCCCGAAACTGAAAACTACCTTTTTGGTTGATCGTACCGGCAAAGACAGGTACGTCAGCGGTTTTCTCTACCGGCATGGGTTCACCACTGATCATGCTTTCATCGATAAAGGAAGCTCCGCTTTGTACCGTTCCGTCCACGGGAATCCGCTCACCGGGCCGCACCAGCAGCCTATCGCCCACACGTACGTTCGCAATGGGGATGTCACGCTCGGTGTCACCATCAATCAGCCGTACGGTTTCGGGCTGGAGGCCCATCAATTTCTTTATGGCCGACGACGTATTCGATTTGGCCCGCTCTTCGAGCAATTTACCGAGCGAGATAAACGCGATGATCACCGCAGCCGCTTCAAAATAGACGTGCGGATGCTGCCCACGATTCAGCCAGAATTGCGGATAAATCGTCGTAAACGCACTAAACAGGAAAGCAATGCCTGTGCTAAGCGCGACGAGCGTATCCATGTTCGCCTTACCATGACGAGCCTGCTTGCAGGCATTGACGAAGTACGTGCGTCCCAGACCAAACACCACCGGTGCCGCCAGCGCCATCATGATGTAGTTGCCAAACGGCACCAAGTCCATGAAGAACATGCCGATCAGCACGATGGGTATTGATAGCAAGGCCGCCCAGATCGTCCGTTTTTTCAGCGCTTCGTAACTCTTTTGCTGAGCTTCCTGCTGCACCTGCTGCGGGTCCTCGGCATCGACAACCATATCGTACCCGACAGAACGAAGTGCCGTCTGCAATCCTTCTGGGGTTACGACCTTTGGATTGAACTGTACCGACGCACTCTGATTCGCGTAGTTAACGCTCGCATCGCTGACACCGGGCGTGTTTTTAAGCGTGGATTCAACACTCACGGCACAGGCCGCGCAGGTCATTTCCAGCACCGGATACGTTTTTTTTATGTCCGAAGCCGACGGTTTCTCCTTCGGTTCGTTGAGAAGCGTATTCACTTCATTAGGAGTTTATGCGTATTCGTTTGCCATCCTGACTGCGGTATGCAGCAAACGACTGGCTAAGTGTGCGTCAATTCAGGGGCTCTGCTTTATAGCCTGCTTTCTCGATGGCCTGCTTGATTTGCGTAGCCGTAGCCGACGTAGTGTCAGCCGTTAGAATCTTGTTGGGGTCCTGGACATCCACCTGCCAGTTACCTTCGCCGACGGCTTCGTTCAGAAAAGGCGTAACGGTAGCAATGCAGCCACCACATTTAATATTCGTTTTGAATTTTACGGTTTCCATAGGATTGATTAATAGACTTGTCTGCCTTTGCGTATCCACAATTTTGTCGGTCATGGTTGCTCCGATTGACCTAACAAAGGTCACTCTTAACCAGCTGATTTGTATTACGAAATTGTCGGCTACTTTTATAAAATAACCCGAAACCAATCGAATGAGTTGCGTCAGGATGCTACTCAGCAAAGAAGCCAGCAACAGGATCTGATTCCCATTGCTGGCTTCTAAATACGCTGGAAGTTAAGACTAGTAACGCTCGTTGCCTTCCTCTTCTTCTTCGGCTAATTCGCTGATCTCGTTGTCGAGTTCATCGTCCGAAATATCTTCCAGTAAATCGTCAGGCAACGCGTCCAGATCTTCGCTGTTACGAACTTCGTCGGTAGCGTGCATGGCTGTGATGGTATCCGTGTACAATAGCGTATCCGACGCTTCCTCATCGCCGGGATTCATAATGTCAGGTTCGTTATTGACCCCTAAACCCGCGTAGACAATGGCATCCTCTTCATCATTATTAGCGGGCATGTTGGTATGCTGAGGAGACATCCCTTCTAGTGGACCACCCGAGTTTTGATCTACAGGCTGTTGGCTGGAGTTGTTATTATTTTCCATGATTAATGCTCGTTAAGGGTGATTAGCCGCCGATTGTTCCCATCGGTCACTAGTCACGCGTCTTTACTTCAGTAACCACCAACTTCCCAAAGAGTTTTCACTACTTCCACACAACAACCTTCTGCACCTGGGCGGGCCGGTTGTCAGCCGATAGGCGCAACAGGTAGGTTCCGTCGGGTAAAGCGCTCAGATCGAGCACCGTTTCGGCATCCGATTGAACGTCCTGAACCGGTAGCATGCCCTGCCCTGACAAGGAAACCAGTTCAAGCCGACCCGAAAACGCCGGTTTCACGGTCAGGAAACGATCCGTCGGATTAGGAAACGCCCAGGGGCCAGTCGACTCTTCCGGTACGCCCGTGATAACAACTTTCTGCGATGTATTTTTCAGGTATCGCAGCCCACCAGCCACGCTTCCCAGCATCAGGTCTGGTAACTGATCACCGTCCAGATCAGCCGCTGCCGCTATCAACCGTGTGCCGGGCAAACCCAGGGTGGGTAATGAATCGATCAGGGTCAGGGACTGGTCAGGTCTGTCGGGGAATTGATAAATGCGAACGCGACCATTGTTGGAAGCGGCAATGATTTCGTTTTTCTGATCACCGTTCAGGTCAGCGACCACGAGCGAACGAGCCCGGTCGTAATACGAATTGTTGTTGGTAAATCCGCCGAACGTTTGATTCTGTAACTGAAAAACTGGATTGGTAGCTGTTCCTGTATTGCGTAGGTAATTGATCGTTCCTTCGTTTTTACCGATCAGCAAGTCGGGCTTGCCGTCATGGTCAACGTCCGTCACGGTGATGAGTTCACCCGGCTGAACCCGTCCGTCTGGGTTAGCCCATTTGGTGGCACCTGCCAGGCTATACTGAGCAGCTGCCCCTTTCGGAGCGGTGTTGAAAAGTACACGAATTTCGAGGCCGCTGGCAGCTGTTCCGGTCAGGACCAGATCTATGCTTCCGTTTCCGTCAACGTCGGTGAACGACGGCACCACGTCGCTCCACCCCAATCCCTGCGTTAGTCCAAGGTAGTCCGTCGTGACGAGCGAGAAGGCCGGATTCTGCGTCGTTCCTTTGTTCTCAAACTGCCAGAGTCCGGCGCGGTAGTTTGTTCCACTACGAACCCCACTGTAGCCGACCAGCAGATCAACATCACCGTCACCATCCAGATCAGCCAGGGCCGGAGCGGCATTTTCGCCCAGATCCAGCATATCGCTTTGCAGAAAATCTTTCTGAACCAGCTTGAAATCAGGCTTCTGGTTTGTCCCTGTGTTCTTATAAAACCAACCCGACGCCCGAAAGTCAAACGCTCGGTTTTCGTTGAAATCCGAGTACGTTGAGGCTAACAGATCCTTAACACCATCCCCGTCAACGTCCTGCCAGTACGTAGCCGCGTAGGCGGGAAACTTGATGGAATTCTGCACTGGAAACAAACTATCGAACGACGTGAACGAGGCATTTTCATTGTTGGGCCCCGCGTTGTGTAACACGGCAATGTTCTCGCAGGAAACGAAGCCAAACAGCAAGTCTTTTTTGCCGTCGCCATTGGCATCCAGTACCGAAAGCGTATTGCCGGAGTGCATCGGTTTAGCGCCACTTGGTTTGGCCGCATTCACCAACGGACCGACTTTCTTCATGCCAACCATTCCGTCGCAGGTGACCCCAAACGTAAAGTCATTGCAGTACTCTTTAATAAAGTGACCCCACACCTGGCAATCAGCCCGTTTGTAGTCCAGACCGTCTTTTTTACCCGTCCGTTCGACGCTCATGTTCTGCTGATACGTGATCAGATTGCCCGTCCCATCAAAGGCCAATATGTCAATGTCGCCATCATCGTCGAAGTCGGTAATGGCGGGCAAGTCGGTCGGTGCTACGAACAAATTCTGTTTACCACCAAATCCGACGGTCATCAGTGAACTAACCGCCATACTGAACGATAGCTGCCCATTCTGGGAATTATTGTGATACACCATGATATTGCCCGTAGGACCAGGTAAGAACAAATCGTTACGGCCATCACCGTCGTAATCGACAACCGCCAGCCAGCCGTTGATACTCGGAAACGCTTTCTCGTAATCCGGAGCGTGCTGCCAGGCAATTCCGCTTCCCACGGGGTTTTCAATAGCGACGAATGTGCTGATTTTATTGGTTGACCGATCAAAGACCACGAGATCATCGCGGTTATCGGTATTCAGGCGCATGGTTGCGTACTGCGTTGCGTTCAGGCCGCCCGCCCACGGGTTGAGTAACGCCCGCCCGTCGATGCTAACGGTGGGTCGCTGATCATACTGAAAACCGAACTTACCCGCCGACTGAGCGTAGTCGAGAAGCGGAATAACGAAAAAACAAAGCGTAAACAGCTTTTTCATCTAATTTTGGGCAATTCTCTGTCAATCCTTACGCGTAAGCGTATCATTCGCGAAACGGCTCTTGGTTAAAAGACCAACCCGGTTCGTAGAGAAGAACGAACTGCGACTTCATTTATGTCTATAGGTATGCTGTCAACGGCAGAACTTTATTCAAAATTTCAAGAGTGTACCGGTGTATCGACCGATACGCGCAAGATTACTGCGGACTGTTTGTTTGTTGCTCTCAAAGGTGACAACTTCGACGGTAACCAGTTTGCCGAACAGGCGCTTACTTCGGGAGCCCGTTACGCGCTCGTCGATGATCCGACAGTTGCCGGTCGTAACCCTCGGTGCCTGCTGGTAGCCGACGGTTTGCTGGCACTTCAGGACCTCGCCCGTCACCACCGTCGGACCCTCGCCATTCCGGTTGTTGGCCTGACCGGCTCCAACGGAAAAACCACCACCAAAGAGCTGATTGCGGCTGTCCTGTCGAAAAAGTACCGGACCTACGCTACGGTGGGCAATCTCAATAATCACATCGGCGTTCCGCTGACCGTGCTGGCTATTAACGAGCAGTACGAATTGGCCGTTGTCGAAATGGGGGCCAATCACCAGAAAGAAATCGAGCTGCTTTGTTCGATTGCGCAACCGACTCACGGTCTGATTACGAACGTCGGAAAAGCTCATCTCGAAGGGTTTGGAGGTATCGAAGGGGTACGCAAAGGCAAAGGCGAATTGTATGATTATCTGGCCCAAAATGCCCGAACGGTTTTTATCAATTCCCGCGACACGGTGCTGACGGCCATGTACCGCGAACGATTGAAAGCCATACGCTCCGAAACCACCTTCGCCGAAGCGATTTTCTACCCCGGCGAGTTGGTCGAGTTGATTCAGGAGTCGCCCGTCGTTATTTACCGCGACGCAACAGGCCACGAAGTCTCAACGCACCTACCCGGCCGTTACAACTTCGAGAATATGATGGCGGCAGTGGCCATCGGCGATTACTTTGGCATTTCGCCCGAAGAAGCTAATCATGCCGTAGCGGATTATAACCCGACGAACAACCGCTCTCAGGTGATTCACAAAGGCTCGAACACCATTCTGCTCGACGCCTACAACGCGAATCCGAGTTCGATGGCGGCTGCAATTCGTCAGTTTGCCGCTACGCCCGCCAAGCGTAAGGTGGTTATTCTGGGAGACATGTACGAACTCGGTTCGGAAAGCGAAGCCGAACACGCGGCATTGGGCAAACTCGTTGCGGAAGGCAAGTTTGATATCGTTATTCTGGCGGGCAAAGACATGAAATTTGCCCTCGGCTGGCTTCCCAAAGCGTATTACATTCCCGATAAATTTTCGCTCCATAACTGGCTGATGGACCACCCCATGACGGATACGCACATTCTGGTCAAAGGGTCACGCGGCATGGGTTTGGAATCGGTCTTACCTTTTTTGTAAATCAGTTCTGAACTCATGCTAAAAATCACTTTGTTAGCAACATTGCTCTTTTCGTTGGTATGGTCTCAGGCGCACCGGTTTGAGGCCGAGATTCAGGCGTTTGAAAAACAGGATAAGCAAAGTCCGCCACCCGCGCAACCGATTCTGTTTACGGGCAGCTCATCCGTTCGGTTGTGGCCTAACCTGCAACAGTATTTTCCCGACAAAGTAGTCTTGAACCGGGGGTTCGGCGGCTCGGAACTAAGCGACGTACGCTTTTTTGCCGACCGCGTTATTCTCCCCTACAAGCCGAAACAAATCGTCCTGTACGCTGGTGAAAACGATATTGCAACCGGCAAGCTGAGCGCCCAACAGACCTACGACAATTTCGTTGATCTGTTTCAGTACGTGCGTCAGAAACTGCCCAACGTACCTTTCGTTTACATCGCCATCAAGCTCAGCCCGTCCCGGCGACAATACTGGCCGGTCGTAAACGAAGCGAATAAGCTCATTAGCCAGTTTTTAGCGAAACAGTCCGACGCGACGTTCGTTGACATTCGACCATCGATGCTGGGTTCAAACAAGCAACCGCTCCCTGCTTTGTTTAAATCAGATAGCCTACACATGACCGATGCAGGCTACCAGCGGTGGGCACCGGTGTTGCAACCGTACCTAAAGTAAACTCATTTCCATCCGAATGTCGGCGCGGGCATATGGCGTTGGCACGCTGGGTACTTCCCGGAAACCGACGCTTGCATACATCGTTAAGGCAGGCGTCAGTATCCGGTTTGATTCAAGCCAGATTGTCTTGACGCCTAGCTGGCAAGCGAAATCAATAGCCGCCCGACAAAGTAATCGGCCTACCCCTTTCCCTTGTGCTTCAGGCGCTACGGCCATTTTAGCCAGTTCAAAACTCAGGACGCTTCCTTCCGGCTCGCTTGTGTTAATCATCGCCACGCAACCCATGATGTGCTCATCCACTTTGGCGAAAAAAATCTGGCCGTTGTTCGGAAGGATGTACGTTTCGGGGTGATCCAACTGTTCGAGATCGTGTGGTTCAACGCGGAAATAGGTTTCGATCCACTGTATATTCAGCCGCTTGAAATCAGGTTGATAGTTTGGTGAGTAAGGAATGATAGACACGTTGTTCATGGCTATTTATTCGGACTTTTTAGTTGTTAATTGATCTTGAACCCGGTCGAAGAAGTTGCGCTCCGCCAGCTGTGCTTCCATTTCCTGAAGCGATAGCAGTAAGTTATGCGTCTGTTGCGCGATCATCTGTTGATTAACCGTAATGAACGCATCCCACAGCGGTTGTAATTTGGGTAACATATCCTGACCGGCTTCGCTCAAAGACAGGAACCGCTTTCGGCCATCCTGCTCCGACTTCGTTGATACGATCAGGTTCCGCTTTTCCAGTTCGTTGGTCACCTGAATGACAGCCGGGTGCGTAATACCCAGCCGACCAGCGATTTCGGTGATAGCCACCGGCCCCTGCCGCGCGATGAGCACAAAAATTGTTGCCCAGCGCACATCGAAGTCAACCCCTGATTGCCGATACGTTGCCGTTACGGCTTGCCAGTAAGTATCACTTAAGCGCCGAAGCCGACTCGCTAGAGCCAGTTCGGCCATTTCGGCCATAAAATCCATAATTATGTAAGAACTTACGTAAGTTCTTACATAATTAGTTGTTTGAAGACACAAAGTCAAGTTTGTCCCCTATCTATGGTTAATAATTTTATTGTTTACTGATATTTGCTTGTCCGCGAAATGCTGATCATCAAGGCTTACTTAGACAGGCCCAACTAGCAGACCTAGTCGAAAATAACTTCTATTGACCGATGAAAGCCCACTTACTACTTCTTTGCTTCTTCACTTTTACTCTTTCCTTCGCTCAGCCCATTCGGTTTGCGTTCGTGACGGATACGCACGTAGGAGCGCCCGAAACAGCTGCCGAAGATCTGCAACGAACCGTCAACGACATTAACGCGCTACCCGACCTTGATTTTGTCGTTGTAACCGGCGACATAACGGACTTTGGAACCGAGCAGGAACTGACTACCGCCAAGCGCATTCTGGACGGGCTGAACAAGAAGTGGTACGTTTTTCCGGGTAATCATGACACAAAATGGTCGGAAAACGGATGCAATAGTTTTCGGAAAATTTTCGGCAGCGAGCGATTTTCCTTCGATTTTGGCAAGTACCGGTTCATTGGCTGCGGCAGTGGCCCCAATATGCGCATGTCGCCGGGGCTGGTGGCCCGCGAAGACGTTCTGTGGCTACGCTCAGAAGTCGAAAAACTAAGAAACTCGGATCGACCAGTCATTTTCATGAATCACTACCCACTCGATGAGGGTTTGGCAAACTGGTACCTGCTCATCGACGATCTGAAAAAAATCAACATTCAGGCTACGTTGTGTGGCCACGGCCACGCGAATCAGGCAATGGATGCCGAAGGGATTCCAGCCACAATGGGTCGCTCCAACCTGCGCGCAAAAGATCCGGTCGGTGGTTACAACCTGGTTACGATCCAGAACGACACGCTGTCTTTTGCCGCCCGGACACCCACGGTCGGTTCAATCGAAGGGCAAACAGCCCCTGCTTGGCGAATAATTCCCTTGCAGAATCATTACTTCGGTAAAGAATCGAAGCCGTATCCGAGACCGTCGTACCAAGTCAATGAGCAGTACAAAAACGTGCGGTCCGTTTGGGAGAAGCAAGACAGCAGCGACATCGGAGCCGGTATCATCGCTGATCAGACAGTAGCGATCTACCCCAACACCAATGGTCAGATCGTTGCCTTATCCCTGACCGACGGATCGGTGAAATGGCGGTTCGCGACGGGAGGAAAAGTGTATTCTACGCCCATGATGCAAAAAAACCGGTTAGTTGTTGCGTCAAGCGACGGTACGATTTACTGCCTCAGCAAGCATGACGGAACCCTTCGCTGGAAAGTTGAAACGAAGAAACCCATCGTTGCGAGCCCGCTCATTGATGAGAAGGTCGTCTATATCGGCAGTTCGGAGGGCAAATTCAGAGCCTTATCCCTGAAAGACGGATCAGAAAAATGGTCGTTTGACGGCATTAAGGGTTTTGTCGAATCCGTGCCCATTGCCGATAAGCACACCGTTTATGTTGGTTCTTGGGGCTCCACACTTTACGCCTTCGACAAGAAAACGGGCCAGCTTACCTGGACCTGGACGAATGGCAAAAGCCGCAATTTTTCGCCAGCCGCTGGCACACCGCTTCTTAGCAACGGACGAATTTTCCTTCAAACACCCGACCGCACCGTTACCGCTATCGACGCAAAAACGGGTAAAGAGTTGTGGAAGACCAACCAGCATAAAGGGTTCGAAGCCAGTGGTTTATCGGCGGATCAATCGCTTATCTACGTCAAGTGCATGAACGACACTCTTTGGGCGTTGTCAACGCAATCCGACAGTCCGCAACCGGCCTGGTTCGTGAATTGTAAATACGGTTACGAGATTAGTCCATCACCTGTTGTCGAACGCGATGGCATTATCTACGTCCCAACCGACGACGGTGTCCTGTACGCGATCAATCGCCGAACACGTCAGGTAGAAGGGGTGCATAAGCTATCCAATGCCATGATGAACCGCGTGTTTCCGCTCAGAAACCGTGAGGTGCTAGTAACAACCATGGATGGGAAAATAGCGCGTCTTCAACTTGCTGATAGCCAACCATAAGGCCCACCCGACGAGTCAGCATCCTGCTCCTGAAAGCGCGTTCGCTAAGATTGACCCTGCCGGATGCTAAACTATTCTGATTCAAATAGGGATTCTAGCAAATTGTCGTTATTATTGCATTTTACTAAGAATACAACCGCGAACGCATCATCTTTTATTCATTAGTAAAGTCTTTTGTTTTTATTAAGCGATATGCAAACTTCCACGTACGTACCTTACAAAGTTAAGGACATCGCACTGGCCGAGTGGGGCCGTAAAGAAATCAAACTGGCTGAAGCTGAAATGCCAGGGCTGATGGCCCTTCGCACCGAGTTCGGTCCGTCGAAGCCACTCAAAGGTGCCCGTGTTGCCGGGTGTCTGCACATGACGATTCAAACAGCGGTACTGATCGAAACCCTGGTTGAACTAGGAGCCGACGTAACCTGGTCGTCCTGCAACATTTTCTCGACGCAGGATCACGCAGCAGCCGCTATCGCAGCCGCTGGCATTCCGGTTTACGCGTGGAAAGGCATGAACGAAGAAGAGTTCAACTGGTGCATCGAGCAGACGTTGTTCTTCGGTGAAGATCGTCAGCCGCTCAACATGATTCTGGACGATGGTGGCGACCTGACCAACATGGTTTTCGACGTGTATCCCGAGCTGATTCAAGGCATCAAAGGCTTGTCGGAGGAAACGACAACGGGCGTTCACCGCTTGTACGAGCGGATGAAAAACGGTACGCTTCACTTGCCTGCGATCAACGTAAACGATTCCGTAACGAAGTCGAAATTTGACAATA
Source organism: Spirosoma liriopis (assembly GCF_023196085.1). Classification (NCBI taxonomy): domain Bacteria; kingdom Pseudomonadati; phylum Bacteroidota; class Cytophagia; order Cytophagales; family Cytophagaceae; genus Spirosoma; species Spirosoma liriopis. The sequence continues at coordinate 1,517,116 of NZ_JALPRF010000002.1, read as the reverse complement.
AATACGGCTGCCGTGAGTCGCTGGTGGACGCAATCCGCCGGGCGACTGACCTGATGCTGGCTGGTAAAGTAGCTGTTGTAGCAGGTTATGGTGACGTAGGTAAAGGTTCGGCAGAATCGCTGCGTGGTGCCGGTTGCCGGGTATTGGTGACCGAAATCGACCCAATCTGCGCCCTACAGGCAGCGATGGACGGTTACGAAGTTGTTCCGATGGACGAAGCTGCTACCCGCGCGAACATTTTCGTAACGGCGACCGGTAACGTTAATATCATCAAAGAGCGTCACTTCAAACTGATGCGCGACAAAGCGGTTGTCTGCAACATCGGTCACTTCGACAACGAAATTGACATGGCGTGGTTGAACGAAGCGTATGGCCACACCAAGAGCCAGATCAAACCGCAGGTTGACATGTACGAAATCGACGGTAAAGAAATCATCGTATTAGCCGAAGGTCGCCTGGTGAACCTAGGTTGCGCGATGGGTCACCCTAGCTTCGTGATGTCGTGCTCGTTCTCGAACCAGACGCTGGCTCAGTTGGAACTGTGGGCGAACTCCGACAAGTACGAGAACAAAGTGTACGTGCTGCCGAAGAAACTCGACGAGAAAGTAGCGGCTCTGCACCTGGCCCACGTTGGCGCGAGACTCGAACCACTGGAGCAGGAGCAAGCGGATTATATCGGTGTAGCTGTCGATGGCCCGTTCAAATCGGAAATGTACCGTTACTAGAATAACTCATTCGTAGCTAGTCGTTTACTCGAACTGGTATACGTGCGTCAAAAAGCGCGGTCTCTGCAACGAGCCGCGCTTTTTTTGCGTAAAATTGGGTAGTATTGATTGTTCGGAGCCCGGAATAATTTCACCATACGGCTTTATTTGTACCTTTACGCACTACCTTTCAAGATCTTTTTATGAACCGTCTGCTCGTTGTGCTGCTGCTATCGCCTGCGCTAGTCTGGGCGCAGACGACGATTGACACGCTGCACTGGAGTGCCACCCGACGGTTACGACTAGCGGACTTTCGCTCGCCTACGCAACCGGGTTTAGGCGGTTCAGATTTTCATTATCAACTCGGCTACGAAGTTCGTCCTACGTCGCTTTGGAGTGAACCCGCTATCGACGCGTATTGCCTGATGTTCCGCAGTTTGTCATGGGTCTCAGAAACGGCCAAAAACGACCGCACGCTGGCTTATAATCAGGTTTTGTTTGATCTGGTCGAGGTGCACGCCCGGCAAATGAAAGCGAAATTGATTGCCCTACGGGTTGACCGCCATTTTAAGCAGCAAGCCAAACAAATCGAATACCTGACCAATTCTGAACTGGGTTCTGAGGTAAACCGCTTTCGGGGCGAAACGGGCGGGGGCGATGATCTGGAAGCTTTGCAACGCTGGCAAAAGCAGGTTGTGCAGCGACTTTATGAAACGCCCGATCTGGTAACGACTTTACGCTCGTCAAAAGTTGGCTTCGGCCTATTTCTAGGTGTTGGTGGCGCTTTACCAACCGGTCAGCTCGCCGAAACAATCAGCCCGCCCGTTGGTATTGAGGCAGGCATCGACATTGCGTTTCGCCGAACCATGCTCCTGCTCCACCCTACCCTGTACAGCGCTAAGCTGAACCAAGCTTTTGTGCATCAGAACCAGCCGTGGGAACAAGGCATGCGTGTCCAGCCATCGCTGCTTGAAATCGGTCTAGGCCGTATTGTTTACGATTCGCCCCGTAGCCGGTTTATACCTTACATTGGTTACCGCCTGCTCGACCTGGTGCCCCGTGACCGCAACGACGAACGATACAAGGGCTATTCCTTACTGAATCACGCGCCAACAGCTGGTCTTATTTTTGACTTTAAGCTAGGCGGCAACGCTCAAAAGTCTACCGATTCAGATGACAGTTTTTGGTTTGTGCGCACCAAATTGTCGGTCAGCCCCGTTCAGTCAGTTTCTCCTTTTTGCGGCAGCCTGATCAACCTGCAAATTGGCCTGGGCGGCTTTACCCACATCCGTAAGGTAAGTTATCGGCCCGAACCAACGGTCATTCCCTTACCAGCAAGTACGTTATAAGCGATACGTTCTGTTAATAGCCGTCGAATTAGTGGTTTCTAACCATTTGTTAACGCACGATTGGCCAGACTTTCCGAACTTGCAGGTATTATGAAAAAATACGTACTGGTACTAGCCTTGCTAGGTCTATGGGCCTGTAATCCCGGCGGGTATCACCTTACCAATCGCACGGCCAACCGCATTGGCGTAGACTCAACCACGGCTCGGCCCGACAGCAGCGTTACAAACTTTCTAAAACCGTATCGGCAGGGACTCGACAAGTCGATGAACGAAGTGCTGGCTCACTCGACCGGACGGATTGAAAAAGGCAAACCCGACGCTCCGCTCAACGATCTGCTTACCGACGCCCTGCTCCAGCAGACTAGCCAACGCTACGGCAAGCCTCTCGACTGTTCGCATCTGAATTACGGTGGCATCCGAAACAATCTGCCCGAAGGCAACATCACTACCGGCTCCATCTTTGAAGTGATGCCTTTTGACAACCAGGTCGTTATCCTGACGCTCAAGGGGGACATGCTACAGAAAATGATGAACCACTTCGCCCAGAAGAATGAGTTGGTGATGGGTGGCTTACGGGCTAAAATTCATGAAGGCCAGGTGAGTTCGGTTAGCTTTGTCAACGGCAGAACCCTACAGCCCAACGAAACGTACACGGTCGTCATGAGCGATTACGTAGCGAACGGGGGCGACGACGCTGGTTTCTTAAAGAATCCGGTCAAACGCGAAAATATCGGCTACCTGGTTCGTGATGCCCTGATTGATCATTTCCGCCAACTGGGTAAAACCGGACAACCTATTAATCCAGTTTCTGATGGACGCATTATCGTCGAATAGACGCCAGTTCTTAAAATTCCTGGGTACAGCCGCCGTGATCGGTACGGTTGCGCCCGACACGCTGGCCGTTGGCCAAGCCAAAGCAACGTCGCTAACCATTCTGCACACAAACGACGTACACAGCCGACTCGATCCGTTCCCGATGGATGGTGGTCGTAACGCGGGTAAGGGTGGTATTGCCCGTCGCGCCACGCTGATCAAACAGATCCGGCAGGAGCAAAAAAACGTGTTGCTGTTCGACGCGGGTGATGTCTTTCAGGGAACTCCCTACTTTAACCTGTACAAAGGTGAACCCGAAGTGCTGGCCATGAACAGACTCGGCTATGACGCCGGAACCATCGGTAACCACGACTTCGACGGGGGTATTGACAATATGGTTACACAGTTCGGAAAAGCCAGTTGGCCGCTGCTGATCGCGAACTACGATTTCAAAAATACGGTCATGGATGGTCGCACAAAACCGTACCGGGTTTTCGAAAAAGAAGGCATACGCGTAGGCGTTTTCGGGCTAGGCATTCAACCGGAGGGATTAATACCAAAAGATGCCTACAAAGAAACCAAGTACCTTGACCCGATTGAACTTGGTAACGATACAGCCGCCAGATTACGTTCGGAACAGCACTGCGATTACGTAATCTGCCTGTCGCACCTAGGCTTCAAATACGACGACGCGACCGTTTCCGACAACGTGCTGGCGGCCAAAACCCGCAACATCGACCTGATCATCGGTGGACACACGCATACATTCCTGGATGCACCGGTAGCGGTCAATAATCCGGACGGTCAGCCGGTCTGGATCAATCAGGTAGGGTTCGCAGGAATCAACCTCGGGCGGATTGACTTAACGTTTGAGCAAGGAAAAGCCATTTCGAGCACCGGAAAATCTGTCGAAGTAAAGTAAACTCCGTATCTTTGTGGCCAGTGAACTAGTCAATAGCGACCCAGCGTTTGTTAGTTTTCGCTGTCACTCTCTTTCACGCTGTTATCTCTATGAAATTTGGCGTTGTTGTTTTCCCCGGCTCTAACTGTGATCAGGACGCCGTCGATACGCTGGAACTGATGGACCAGGAAGTCGTTAAGCTCTGGCACAAAGACCACGACCTGCAAGGTTGCGACTTTATCATTCTGCCCGGTGGCTTTTCGTACGGCGACTACCTCCGTACGGGTGCGGTAGCGCGGTTCTCGCCGATCATGAATGAAGTTATTGCGCATGCCAACCGGGGCGGTTACCTCATGGGTATTTGCAATGGCTTCCAGATCTTGGCCGAAGCCCGCCTGGTTCCGGGGGTATTGTTGCAGAATTCCAATCAGCAGTATATCTGCAAAAACATTTACCTGAAACCGCAATCTTCCGACGCCTTGTTGACGGCAGGACTTGACTCGGGTAAAGCGTATAAAATACCGATGGCCCACGGCGATGGTCGTTTCTTTGCCGACGCGGACACGCTCAAAGCGTTGAACGATAACGATCAGGTGCTGTTCCGTTATTGCGACGAAGCGGGCGTGATCACCGAATCGGCTAACCCGAATGGTAGTCTGGAAAATATTGCAGGCGTTACCAACAAAGGCAAAAACGTTTTCGGCATGATGCCTCACCCCGAACGCGCTGCGGACCCCAATCTTGGCAACACCGACGGTCGGCTGATTCTGGAGCAGATTCTAAGAACAATTCCCGTTTAACAACGGATCGATAATAAAACGAGGACCTGAGTGGCTTATCGCTGCTCAGGTCCTCGTCTTTTTTTTATAGTCAATATTACCGGTTCACTTCTTCCAGGACCGGATAATCGATGAAGCCTTTCTCACCGGGCGTGTAGAACGTAGAAAAATCCGGTTGATTCAATTCGCTACCGCTTTGCAGACGCTCAACGAAATCAGGATTGGCGATCAAAGGCCGACCAAACGCTACCAGATCAGCTAAACCGCTTTCGAGCACTGTCTCAGCGCGTTCGGCATCGTATCCACCGCTCAGGATCAACGTACCTTTGTAGGCTTCACGAATCGCGTTAACAATCGTATCGGGTACAATCGGCGCTCCCATCGACGTATGATCGACAAGGTGAAGATAAACAACACCAATCTCGTTTAACTTCTGCGCAATGTAGGTGAATGTTTGATCAACGTCGTCGAAGGGCTTAATGTCGTTGAAAACACCGTAAGGCGACACCCGAACACCTACTTTATCCAGTCCAATGGCTTGTCCGGCTGCTTCGGCAACTTCAAGCAGGAAACGGCTCCGGTTTTCGAAGCTGCCGCCGTATTCATCGGTCCGCTGGTTTGTATTCGGACTGATAAACTGATCGATCAGATAACCGTTGGCTCCGTGTATTTCAACGCCGTCAAAACCCGCTTCGATGGCATTTTTAGCCGCCGTTACGTATTCTTGAACGGTCTGCTTTACTTCTTCCGTCGTCAGAGCGCGGGGTGTCGGGAAAGGCTTCATGCCTTCGGTATCGGTATAGATTTCGCCAGCCGCGGCTACTGCCGATGGCGCTACGACTTCTGCATTTTCCGACAAATGAATCGAGTGACTAACGCGTCCGGTGTGCATGATCTGCGCAAAGATTTTTCCACCTTTGGCGTGAACAGCCTCCGTTACTTTTTTCCAGCCTGCGATTTGCGCGGCATTGTGGATTCCCGGAATCCGGGCGTAGCCTTCACCATTGGGCGATGGGCCAACACCTTCGGTAATGATCAGACCAACTGACGCCCGTTGCGCGTAGTAAGTCGCCATAATGTCGGTGGGTATATGATCGGCGGTGGCCCGGTTGCGCGTCATCGGTGCCATCACGATGTGGTTCTGGAGCGTCAGGTTACCAAGTTTGGCTTCTGAGAAAAGTTTCTGTGCCATGAGTACTGTACGTTGCCGTAAACGGATTTTGAAGTGAATGTACGGGCAAGAAACACAATCAAATATTTAAAAGTTTGAATGTATTGAAATAAAAATTTAGACCAGCTTATCGAAGAACCCCGATAGCTGTTGCAGCGATTCTTTATTAAGGGTTAGGTGGACATTACGCCCTTCTTTCTGGGCATTGACTAAGCCACTGTCGGTCAATAGTTTGACGTGATGCGATACGCAGGGCTGTGACAAGCCGGTCAACTCCTGAACATCGGACGACGTAAGGCTTCCTTTGTTCGAGAGTTCCATTAAAATGGCTAACCGATATTTATCGGCGATAGCACCAGTAGCTTTTTCAACAAACCGATTGTCCATGCATTCGGGCACCGCTTTATAGCGCCGTTCTCAACAAAGCTAACAAATTCTAGACGAACTAGGTGCCTCGATTCGGTGAAACGGCACTGTAGCGCTTCCCGCTTTTAGCCGGTAGTCTCCCGATATAGGCTTCAAAACTATATCGGGAGACTATCTTATGAGCCTGCCCTACCTACGCCATCTGCATTACCTCGTCAATATCGATCAGCACGGGCGAGTCATACAATTTACGCATCATAAATCCGTGCTCTTTCAAATAAGACAGATTGAATTTCTTTACCATGCCGTGGTTTGGCAGGGTCGGACTCTCGACATGATCGATGGCATAATTCGGGAAGTATCCCACTACGTCAGCAGGTGCTATACTAAATGGTGGACTTGGCAATATCGGTCCATATTCGAGGGTATTCAAGAGACTTAGCGTACCTACGGGCGTCAGCCATTCCAGCGTTTGCAGATACCGCATCCGCATGGCAGGTGGCAGCGCAACCAGCGACGCCCGGTCATAGACAATATCGAATGCACCTACATCTTCGCGATTGAGCGAGAAGAAATCACGGCAAAGGATGGTGATGTTACCCGACACGAACCGACTACCGATTTGCCGATACGCTAACTGATTTTCTTCAAAAAACTGAATGATCGCTTTTTCAACGATTTCGACGCCAATAACGCGGGTTGCAAACCGGCTGAAATACAGCAAGTCTAGTGACTTGCCGCAAAGCGGTACGAATACCGTCTGCCCTTCCAAAGCAAAGGGAGGCAGGTATTTGATGGCGTACGGGTGAATATCTTTCCGGTGAAAGCTGGTGTAATGTCCTTCCAATTCCCAGGAGTTGAACCAGAATGCTTTTTCCATGATAAAAGAGGAGACGGTGTTTAGTGAATTTTCGATGGGACAAAGTTCGGCACTGTACCAGCGTACTTTTAGCGCGGATTCACGGCTTTTGCACAATGCGTAGTATCCCGTAGTCGATAGCGGAAAATCACCGAAGCCGTATTAAGTCTGTTCTTATACGTCGGTGCGCGGTCCGGCCAGCAGTTGCCTCGCGGAGGGCAATGTTACCGTAACCATTTATGGACGGATGCGTTTTTAAAAGAAATACCTACAGTTATGGAACATTCATTAGCAGGAAAAACGGCACTCGTTACCGGGGCCGCTTCGGGGATTGGAAAGGCGGTTGCTCTTTTGTATGCCCAGCATGGCGCAAATGTTCTTGTCTCCGATCTGGATGCTGAGAAAGGGCAGGTCGTTGTCGAGCAAATCAAAGGGATGGACGTGAAAAGCCATTTTGTACTAGCCGATGTCGGTGACCCAGTCGAATGCGAACGACTCGTTCATGAAACGGTGAATCGGTACGGCAAGCTAGATATTGCCTGCAACAACGCGGGTATCGGCGGTGAGCTAAGCACGACGGCGGATTATAGCCTGGAAGGCTGGCAAAAGATCATCAACATAAACCTGAACAGCGTCTTTTTCTGCCTGAAGTACCAGATAGCCCAGATGCTGAAACAAGGCGGAGGTAGCATTGTCAATATGGCGTCGATTCTGGGTCAGGTTGGTACGCCTAACTCACCCGGCTACGTCGCGGCTAAACACGCTGTTGTCGGTCTTACCAAAACGGCGGCCCTTGAATACGCTCAACAAGGCATACGCGTTAATGCGGTAGGTCCGGCTTATATCGATACGCCCCTCCTCTCGGCCTTACCCGATGAGGCTCGTCAGCAATTGATCAGCCTTCACCCGATTGGCCGACTCGGAAAGGCCGAAGAAGTAGCGGAGTTGGTTATTTGGTTATCGTCCGACAAAGCGTCGTTCGTGACGGGATCGTACTACCCGGTCGATGGCGGTTATCTGGCGCACTAATCGTAACACGGTGGCAACGTTCGAACGTTGCCACCGGTTTATTTACGCTTCGGACCGCAGCACATCCAGTGGTGGACGAACCAGCACATCGCGACTATTAAACAAGCCAATCAGCACGGTCAGGACTGTCACAACGATGGCGACAATGGCCAGCGGTACCGCGTTTGGTCGGTACGGCACTTCAAATACGAATCGCGCCAGTGCCCATGTCCCAACGACGGATAACAAAATCCCCGACAAAGCCGCCAACAGACCCAGCAAGCCGTATTCAAGCGCTGTAATTCGCAAAATCTGATTCCGGCTAGCGCCCAGCGTCCGCAACAAAACGCTCTCACGTAACCGCTGGTATTTGCTGATGATGACCGAACTACCCAGTACCAGCAAGCCAGTCAGAATACTGAAAAGCGCCATAAACTGAATCACGAACGAAATCTGATCGAGAATTTCGTCTACCGTTTTCAGAATCAGCCCCAGATCAATCGCCGATACGTTCGGAAACTGACTGACCAGATTTCGTTGCAGGATAGCGGATGTCTGGTTATTAGGAACGCGGGTCATCAAAACGTGAAACTGCGGGGCCTGCTCCAGCACACCCGACGGAAACACCACCAGAAAATTAGTCTGGACGCGGTTCCATTCGATTTCTCGTGTTCCCCCGACGATAGCCGGAATAAGCGTACCCTGGACATTGAAATTTAACGTATCGCCGAGCTTTAGATGCAGACGATCGAGAAACGCTTTTTCCATCGAGATGTACACGTTGCCGTCGGCCTGATAAGGTGCTTTCCCGGCGACCTGCTTCTCGGATGCGATCAGCGTATCGCGATAGGTCACCCGGTATTCACGCGTAAAAGCCCAACTCGGCATTTTCAGGCTCGTATCTTTCGGACTAGTCGCGGGCGATTTGCCGTTTACATCGTTCAGCCGCATGGTTACGACCGGCACGTCCTGCAAAACGGGTAGCTTCTGCTGTTGAACCAGCGACCGGACACCCGCAACCTGTTCATTCTGAATATCGAACAGAACCATGTTGGGCTGATTACCGCTACCGGACAATTCAACCCGACTCAGCAGCAGCCCCTGCGTCAGGTAAAGCGTCGCGATCAGGAACGCGCCCAAACCGATGGCCGTCACCAGAATAAGCGTCTGGTTGTTGGGTCGGTATAGATTCGCCAGACTCTGCCGCCAGACGAAGCTCCAGGACGCAGGGAAAAACCGGCGCACCAGCCAGATCAATCCCAGCCCCAGCGCGGTCAGAACACCAAATGCTAACGTCAGCCCAGCGGTAAAGCCAAGCGCCAGTTGTAGATTTTTCGTCTGCCAGTAAGCAAATCCCACGATGAAACCGAGGACCAGCACATAGACAAGCCACCGCCACGGATCACGCCCGTTCAGATCGTCTTCGTAGTTAGTCCGAAGCGTTCGCAGGGGAGCCACGTTCCGAATGGCCAGCAGGGGTAGCAGCGCAAAGAGCACGGAGATAAGCAGCCCTGTTCCAATACCGCCCAAAATAGCCGGAGCCGATAACGTTGTTTCGACCGTAATTGGCAAAAAACGTCCAAACACCTGCGGCAAGACCAGTTGAACGACTGAACCAATCAAAGCGCCAACGGTAGCGCCGATTAAACCCATCAGGGCTGTCTGCACTAAATAGATCAACAGCGCCTGCCGACCGCTGGCTCCTAGCGTTCTCAGGATTGCTACTGACGCAATTTTTTCCTTAACGTACAATTGTACCGCACTGGCGACACCGACGCAGCCCAGCAGCAAAGCGACGAAAGCTACCAGACTCATGTACTTGGTCAGATCCGCAAAGGATCGCCCCGTTTGGCGTTGGCGGTCGGCAACGGTGTCGGTATTGACGCCTTCTTTTTCAAAGCGGGTTTCGTATTTTTTTATCGAAGCGGCAACGTCCGTGCCGGGCGCAAACCTGTAGTAGTATTTGTAAGCGATCCGGCTACCGCGCTGCAACAAGCCGGTGCTAGCCAGAAACTGATTGGGAATAAATACGGTCGGTGCCACGGTAGCCGCAATGGCCGCCTGACCGGGTGTCTTAGTAACCCGTCCGGCAATCACAAAAGACAGATTTCCGACCCGGACCGAATCACCGAGTTGTGCTCCTAACTGAACCAACAAACCATCGTCCACCAGCGCGACCCGACTCTGGGCGCTCCGAAATGACTGAATGGCCGAAACAGGTTCTACCTCCCAGGCTCCGTAGTACGGGAAATTGCCCTGCAACCCTTTCACCTGCGCCAACCGCACCCCACCCGTCCGGGGAATCGACACCAGCGACGCAAACGAAACTTCGTAAGCACGGTCTCGGCCGAGGGTCTTCGCCAGTTGTTGCGTTTTGGCGGAGGGCGGACGCGTCCAGGAGAGTGTCAGGTCAGCACCCAGCAGTTCACGCGCCTGATCGTCGATACTACGGGCCAGGTTATCGCCAAACGAATTGATAGCCACCAGCGCGGCAATCCCCAGCACAATAGCCGACATAAACAGCAGCAATCGCTGGCGACTCCGACGACTATCGCGCCAGGCCATGCGAAAGAGCCAGGAAAATGGAGTTTTCATAAATAAGGTGCCTGTTTTACTTATTGGCTCAATCGTCCATTCGCCAACTGCAACGAATCCGATACCACCGTACCGCCTTTGATGCGAATGACCCGTTGCGTTCGGGCGGCCAGTTCCAGATCGTGGGTAACCAGAACGAGCGTCGTACCCGCTTCCCGGTTGAGTTCGAAAAGCAGATCAACCACCGTTGCGCTGGTATCAGCGTCCAGATTGCCGGTTGGTTCATCGGCGAATAATAGTTTTGGTCGATTGGCGAACGCACGCGCCAGTGAAACCCGCTGCTGTTCACCGCCGGATAGCTGCGTCGGGTAATGATGCCCCCGTTGACCTAAACCGACCCGTTCCAACAGACTTTGAGCTGTTTTCTGCGCTCCTTTTTCACCGCGCAGTTCAAGCGGCACCATGACGTTTTCAAGGGCCGTAAGCGTAGGTAGAAGCTGGAAATTCTGAAAAATAAAGCCAACGTACTGGTTACGAATAGCCGCCCGCTGGTCTTCCGACAACGTATCCAGCCGAATATCGTTAAGGTAAACGCTGCCTGACGAAGCCCGATCCAGGCCCGCACATAACCCTAGCAGTGTCGTTTTACCGCTACCCGACGGCCCAACAATGGAAAAAGTATCACCCGGTTCGAGAGTGAAGTTGACGCTGTGCAGAACCGTTAGCTCCCGGCCTCCGCTCTGGTATGTTTTGGTAAGATTTTCGACGTGGAGAATGCTCATGGAACAAAAAACGCTTGCTGCAACTTTGATTGATGAACAGAGTCAAAAACGCTCTGCTTTTTGTAAGCCCGTATTTTACCAAACTGACATTCTACTAATGAAGTTCTTCCGCAGTAGCCAATCGTTATATTCTGTGATAAGCGGCCTGATGCTGCTCTTAACGGCGTGGGCGTGTGGCTCATCTGACCAGAAAAAGGAGTCAACTGCCTCCTCGGACACCCAAAACGAACGAGAAGCGCCGAAAGCGACAGCCACGAAAAAGCCAATTATCCTGTTTTACGGCAACAGTCTGACGGCAGGATACGGCGTTGAGCCGTCGCAGGCATTTCCAGCCCTGGTGGGTCAAAAGATTGACTCGGCGGGTCTGGCTTATCAGGTGGTTAACGCCGGACTTAGTGGTGAGACGACAGCCGGAGGAAAAAGCCGTATCAGTTGGGTAATGCGTCAGCCGGTTTCGGTGTTCGTGCTCGAATTGGGCGGCAACGATGGGCTGCGTGGTATTCCGCTGAAGACTACGCGCCAGAACCTGCAAGCGATTATCGACACCGTCCGTCAGAAAAGTCCACAGGCGACCATTGTGCTGGCGGGCATGCAGATCCCTCCTAATCTCGGTACGGCATACACTCGTGAATTCAGAGGGTTGTACAAGGAATTGGCCGACAAAAATAAACTTGTATTAATTCCCTTTCTGCTTGAAGGGGTTGGCGGTATAGCCAAACTTAATCAGCCCGATGGCATTCATCCCACGCCCGCTGGTCACAAAATTGTCGCTAACACGGTCTGGAACATTTTACGCCCTGTCTTGAGATAATGGGGTGATGTAGTTACCGCGTTACTACACTAGAACGGATAGCCCACGGCGATGTTGAACACCAGATTTTGCTTTCGCCAGGCTGAATCTCTAAAATTGATCTGGTTGATTACCCATTCGCTACCTTCGGTTTTATACGGTTTTCGGAGGGGTGTCGCCAGATCGAAGCGAATCAGGAAGTACGACAAATCGATGCGTAAACCAACGCCCGTACCGATAGCAATCTGCTTATAGAAATCCGGGCTGAATTTTGCTTCTGGTCCGAACGTACCTATATCTGAATACGTCCATACGTTTCCAGCGTCCACAAAAACGGCTCCCTCAATGTATTTATTGAATTTAGCTCGTATCTCCGTATTTGCTTCAAGTCGGATGTCTCCCCCACCGTCTTGAAATAATTGGACTTCTCGGAGCGTGTCTCGTGTAAACAAACCGGGTCCAATAGCCCTTGCTCTAAAAGCGCGTATACTGTTTGGGCCACCAACAAAGTACTGCTTTGTTAACGGCAATGGCATGTCCTTCGAATTTCCGTAGGTAGCACCAAGACCAGCAAAAATGCGATTCGCCCAAGTCACGTTTTTTGTTACTCGGTGGTACAGACGAGCGTCAAGGTCGACCCGAATGAACTGTGCGAAAGGAACGCCAAAAATTACCTTATCACCGTTTTCATCTCGCTTGTTGAAAAATAAATTCGCAAGGTTACCCGAAGGTTCTACATTGGCTGTCAGCCGGAAGGTGGTTGGCGAATTTGAACGAGGAGAAGAATTATAGTTAAACGAATACAGCGTACTCAGAATCAACTGTTCCGACCTTCTGATTAATACCAGTTGGCGAAATACAAAGGGGTTACTAATTGCTGAGTCAATAAAGGCGGTAGTAATGTTGGATGGCCGGACATAGGCTATGTTAAATGGCTGAAACACATGTTCAACCTGCTGGTTTTGCCGCCAGGCGTACCCAAATGTCGTTTGCAGCGAATTAAGAGCATACAACCCCCCTCGACGAATGACCTGATAGCCTACTGTGATGTTGGTCTTCGGCAACGCTTGCCTTTGGTCATACCGAAATCGTACTGGGCTAACCAGGCGAGGGAAACTTAGAATAGCGTCAATCCCATACCGATAGTTCGTTATGCTTTGCTCACCTCCACCTACTTGAAACTCAATACCGGCGTTAGCATTGATCGTTAATAACTCAGCTCTTTTAAAGTAATTCCGGTTTCGCCAACTAATTATAGCCTGCGTACCGTTAAAATTGTTGGAACGCGATGTGCCATCTATCTCTAACCGGACAGATTTTGTCGGATAGGGCGTTAAATAATAATGAACATCCAGCACTGCCGAATCGCCCTGTTGGTCGGGCTCAAATCGGTTACGCACAAACTTGAATGCTCCCAGATTGATAAACCGGGAGAGCGTCAGATCTTGCACCCGGCTACTGTACTTACGACCTGGTTTTACCGCCACAATATCGCGGAAAAGCCGATCATCAAAACGGTGCGTTGAATCTACGATGCGAAACTGATCATCCGACTGATACGAACGCCGAACATTAGTGTCCTGCCGGGCTGTCGAGAGGTTATAGTTCGGGTAGATAAATACATTTCGGATGGAGTACGGTACCCCGGCGGCCTCCGGCATGTCAGGCTTGATGGCAAAATAAAGCCTTGTCCGATGAATGGAAGAATCATTATCAGCCAGAATTGATACATAGTCAGGCAGAAAGTAATAAAAACCTCGCTGCTTAATGGCTTGACTAATACGTTCACGCTCTAGCTTGATATTGTCGAAGTTATATGGATCGCCTTTTTTGATAATCGTCCGGCGAAACGCTGCGTTGAGCGCTTTTCGAACGGGCGTTGAATCGACTAAAAAAGCCACAGAGTCAATGTAGAAACGGGGTTTTATATCAACCTCATAAACGCCACGTGCTTTATACCCACTTTCTTTCAACTCGCCGGTTACCTCCGACCCAAAGTACCCCTGGTTTTGTAGCGTAGCTTCCCAGTTGGGTATATTCGACGAGATCGCTTTGGCACTGGCTAATACCGGCTCCTGCCCAAACTTTCGCCGAAACCACGAACGAAAACCTTTCGGTTTTTTAGGTTCACCAAATAAATAATACAACGCAACTTTATAGGGAAACCCAAACAGTTGACTATTGGGCTTAGGACGAGCGAGTGTCGCCAATTGCTCCTGAATAGCGCTCTGTTCATCTTTTGAAACGGTCGAATCGGCTTTTATTACAATATCCGTTCCCGCATAAAGCCGCTCCTTGACGGGTAAGTGTTTGCCAACATTACAGGCGTTAAGCAGAAAGGTTATAACGATACCAACGCAAAGAACAACGGGTGTCGAACGAGTAGCTGCCAAAGCACCTTCGGTCGAAGTTGATACGTGTTTGTTTTTTTCTCGCCTGATACTATCATGCTCAAACCTGACAACTCTTTTTGCCGAAAGGTTTGTGTACGTCAACCAGCTAACAAATACGTTGAATAAATAGGCCATAATAAATTAATTCAGCGTCGGACCGGGCGACCGACGACGCAGGATATCAGCCAGGACGTTGTAATCCACGGTAATAATAAACCCAACTCCTGTTTCAATGATGTAACCATCGAGCACAGCCTGATAATCGTTACGACGATAGCCGCGTAACACATATCGCCCATCGCGGGTAAGGTTGTAATTCAACGATACGTTATCAAAGACTTCATTAGGATTGCGTGTGGCACTGTTAGCCGCGTTTTCTAGGACAAAGTTCCGGCCAACCGAAACCGTCAGCCGTCCTTCCAGAAAGCTTCGCGACACACCAATGTTCAGATCAGTACGCGCTCCATTAGTCGTTCCGCCCGTGTTCGCACTCCCCGTTTGTGATAGTAAGTTAAAGTCAACGTCGAAACCTTTCAGAACGTTAGATGCCAATCGCCCCAGTTGGTCCGAAATAAGTTTGCTAACACTACTCCGGGCGATTCCTTCTGCTTGCGTATCTAGCCCACCATTACCCGATCCGGAAAAGAAATCGGACGTGTTTTCAGGCAAAAACCGGTTCAGGATTAGCAGAGCAAATACCTGCTTATTCATTTGCGATTGATCCTGACGCAACGTTTTCAACTTATTTTCGATAGTAGTACCGAATTCGCTTGAAGCGGCTGCGCTGTTTCCGTCTTCAACTTCCGGTAACCGGATATCGAAATCCAGCTTTGGTGCCGCCAGATTATTGCTCATCGTCAACGCGACGTTAAACGGCAATTTTCGGTTAGCCGTTGTTGCGTTGACGGTTGTTGATTCGTTACCAATTAAATCAGCTGGCGAGGTCGATACCTGGTAGATAGCTGTAATGTTGATATCAGCTTTGAGCGGATCGCCGGTGAACTGGATATACCCCCCTTTTTGAATCTGAAACTGCCGCTTCAGCACTTCGTAAGTCATTGAATATTCTCCCTCCGTCACGTCATAACGCCCCAATACGGTTAACTCACCGGCGGCATTCATGCCTACATTGAGCCGGGCGTTACCGCGTGCGCGCAGGTAATCACCGTTCAACTCATCCACAACGATGGTCAACTCCGACTTTTCATCGGCCTCCAGATCAAGCGATATGGTCGCGTTGCTAAGCTGTTCAAATTGAAGACGTGGGGTTGTTGCTGCTGTATCGGGTTTTGGCTTATATAAATACTTCGCGATGGCTAACGAATCATTGTGATTAATGAACGTGACAATCTTACTGGACTCTGTTACGTCGGTCGTCTCATCGGGTAGCACAATGGCTATTTTACTGTCGTCTTCCAAACGAACGGTGCCATTGATCGATGGACTTGCTCCTACGCCTTTAATTCGTAGATCAGCGCTGATAGCAGCCTGCCCGTACGCATAATCGTTGTCTTTCCGAGCGGCATTCAAGACCTGAAAATTAGCCGCGCGAACACGTAGATTATAGCTCGCATCAGGCAGATTTTTCAACACAACGGTGCCGTCCGTTGTCAGCGTTCGCCCAAGCGTGTCCCGCACATTGAAGTCATTCAGCGTAATGGTCTGCCCGGAAAAGGCCAGCTTTTCCTGATCGATCCGATACGTAGCGTTGATCTGTTTGATATTAAAAGCCACCGAATCAAATGCTACGCTACCATCCATCTTTGGATTATCGGTAGACCCGGCTACGCTGAAACTACCGGTCAATTTTCCTCGGGCTTGCCGTAACTCACCGAAGCTAAACGCTTCAATCGTACGGGCATCCAGCCGGTTCAGGTTGATGGCTAGATCCAGTGCCTGCTTGGCATCCGTTGGGTTGTAGAAACCCGTAACGGTAGCGTCGTTGTAAGGTCCGGCAAGGGTCGTGTTTACGCTGATTCGTCCATCGGAATTATTCCGGAAACGGGCGGTCAGATCACCGATAGGTTTCTGCATAACCTGCAAGCTATCCACGTAGACAGACCCCAAGAACGACAAGTTGTTGTCTTCGCCCATGTAATCGCGTACAACCACTGTTCCGTTGAGTTGTCCAGCGGCCAAGGTTGTATCCTGATTCGCCAACCTTGCTAGATTCGCAATTTCTATAGCACGCGCCGTTACCCGGATCGGCGCATTGGCGTACTGCTCCGTACTGTTTATTTCGAGCGATTGCTGATCGGTTTCAATGTGCAGGTTGTTGACCAGTACGCCATTATTGCCATACTGCGCAAATCCACTTGTGTCGGTTTGCCATCGCTGGTAATTGGTTAGCAGACCGTTCGGCGCAAACCTGAATCGATAACTAGAATCCACAATGCTGAGCGTCCCCGCCACCCCGTGCAGATCCTGGTTAATTGAATCCTTGTTGACGACCGAAAAACGTAACTGATTGTTGGCAGCAACACCCGACAGATCCGTCTCCCGAATATTCAACCCATCGTACAAAATACCGTCGATTCGTCCGTTAACCCTTAGCTGATTGTCGATGCCCCGGAGCGTCATTGTGCTTCCTCTCACGGTCGTTGTATCGTAGACAATAACGCCCGTTCGGAGGGTTGCTGACAGGGTAGTGTCTCGGGTATTGTCCAGATAAGCGTTCAGCCGGACCGTATCCAGCCGCGTCAACTCAGGCACGAAGGCTTGGAAAAGCGGGTTCTGGTAGGCCTTCATGTTGATGGTGAAGGCATAAGGTGGAGGAATCGTTTTGTATTTTAAAGCGGGCAACGCAATATATTTGCTTACCTCGCCGGCAATAATGTCGTAAAGTTGGGTGTACTCAAATTGACCATTCATCGTCAGCCTCGCGCCCGGCAGTTGAGCAACTACTCCTTTATCGTTGCCATTCGCCGTCAGCCGGGCGTAAAGCGAATCGACAGGGTAGTTTTTACCTTGCAAGGTCAGCACTGCGTCGTTTGCTGAAATGGTACCGACCGGTTTAGCCGGGTCAACCGACGCCATATCCATCACGATCCGTCCTTTGAGGGACAATGGGTCCTGATAGAGTTTAAGTTTTTGCAAGTTCAACTCGTTGATAACGGTTTCGCCGACTATACTCGGAAAATCACCCTTTAAACCAACTCTTGCGTCGAGTTTCAGGTTGGCGTTCGGGTCTTTCAGAGCACCGTTGATATCGAGTGTTCCATTCGCCAAGCTACCCGACGCGTCCAGATTCTGGTACTGATACCCGTTTAGATCAGCCGATTGCACGTCCAGGTCAAAGCGAGTCGTCAGCGTGTTTACGTCAATTCCTCGTCCGTCAACGGTAGCCCGGCCCGTTATTTTGCCAACGGTTCCTTCCTGCTTAAGCCACTTCCCGGCATCGAAATCGTTCAGGTTGAGCGTTCCTTTGTAGGTCTGGTTTTTGCCCGTCACGAAGCCAGCCAGTTGCCCGTCAAAAGCAGCCGTTCCCCAGCTTGTGTTTAATTTGGCGTCCAGAATAAGGTTATTCAATTGCCCTTTCAACTGTCCCGTCAGCCGAAGATCGGATGGCAACGCGATAGACGACGGAATTGACCCTTTGGGAGCCAGCTTGTTGATGTCGGCGAGTCGTGTCGTCGCTTCTTTGACCGTTACGTCTACTCCCAGCCGTTCGGGGTCAGTCACGTTTGTAAGCCGACCGCTGGCAACGATCCGCGTACCGGACAGCATATCGAATTCAAGACGGGGTATATTTAGCGCGGCCAATGTACCCACCGCCTGAGCATTGGCTCGGAAAACCCCACCCCGGTTACCGGCAAACGGTGGTGTATCGGCCAGGAACGGGGCCAGTTGCAGAACATCATCCACCGACAGCCGACTCTGACGCAAATTGATCCGAACACCAACCCGTTTGGCAAAACGAGGATCGCTTAACTGTCCTAATGAATCATAACGCAACACAAGCTGATCCCGAATGACAGAGCTTGGGGTCTGAACAAACAGCCTGTTCACCGTCGTTGTCGTATCGCTGTAAAGTACGTCACCGTTCAGACTTTGCAGCACAAACCCGCTCGTTGACCGAAAACGCCCGTTGCGAAGCTGACCGCTGACACGCTGCCCGCGCTTTCCCAAGTCCGCATAGCTCAGAAATTTTCCGTCGATGCCCAGATTTTGCAGATCGAGGTGTCCGTAATCAAGGCCTTGTTTTTGTCGGGGCGCGGTTTCGTCGTCGAAGCGAATGCGGTTATTGGCGAAACGAACATTCGTTAGGTTTGCCTGCCAGCCCGGTTCGCCCGAAGTTGATGCGGTTGTTGATGCTGGTGCGCTGGCTGCCGCCGTTTTACTAGCTGGCTTCGTTAGTACAGCCGCAATATCGGCGTTTGCCAGATCCAGCGACTTGATGCCTATTTTCGATCCGTTCAGGTAAAAATAGTTTGTTTCCATCGCCAGTTTGCCGATGCTACCCTGGGTACGGAAATCGGCGGTCTCCACCCGAACATCCCACTTAGCCCGATTCACCTGCCATTTTCCCAGGCCAATGTCCAGCGAGTCACTAGGGTCGCTAGGCGGACTGGGGGGCGTTGGCAATCCTTCGTACAAACGAGTATAAACGTTCAGCCCATCAGCCATCACATCGGACAGATGATACTGTGATTTATTAATGTCCGTCTTATCGAAATTGGCTCGTAGGCTGTCAACATAGGCATTGACATCGGCCCCCACCACATCGTCATGGTATTTGATGCGAACATCTTTAAGCGTAATCCCTGTCAGGTTGATGTCCATTGGCTTAGCCGTCGAATCAACGGGCGTGGCAGGACCGGGCGAAGTAAAGGCGTTGACGATGTACTGAAAATTGAAAACCGTATCAGGTAATGTCCGGCTGATGTTTACCTGAACCCGCTCTAGTTCGATTTGATTGATGGCTACTTTATTGTTGAGTAAGCCCCACATGTCGAGGTCAACGCGCATGCGTCCGCCATTCAGCAGTGTATCGCCCTGGGGGGTTTTGAAGAATACATCGTCGAGTTCGATCCAGTCAGGTATAGAATAACCGATTCGCCCAATGCGGAAAGGCGATTGTAGTTTTTGGGACAAATAAGAATTTACCTGTTTCGTCACGAATTGCTGCCCCCAGGGTGTAGTCGCCACAAGCACGACAAACCCCGCTATCAACAAGATAAGAGCAAGCAACCCAATCAAAACACGGACAAGCGTTTTTGACACTGACATTCGTCGTGAATCTTGAGTTTTCGGCCGGTAGGAAGCCGATCCTATTACAAATTAGGACAAAAATTATGCCTCCATAACCAGCATACGGCGAAATATGTTGGCAATTCAACCGGAAAGCTATTGAACGTCATCAACATATTTTCTTCATTTATACTACATCAACCAAATAATCTCCCTTGTTTTCGCATCCGTCCGAATAAAGCGAACGCAACCCGTGGCTTCCTTGCCGGTCGACCTTCACACTATTTTACAAATCTGTGTTTCCATGCACAGCGTCCATGCCGACTAACCCATCGACTGGCCGACTGACGTGCTGTATACGCCTTATCAACCGATTCCCTGACGTAATACGGTCTATACAGCTTACCGGTATTGATTCGCCGTGAAAACCACTGCTCACGCATCGAATCAACGAGCCGTCGAGCGTTGGCTACAAACCGAATTTCGCTTCAAAATCTATTCGCATGGTACGATACTCTATACTCATTACGACTTTTTTAGTCAGTTTGTTGCTGGCGGGGTGCTCAAAGTGGAATTTAGAACCCAAAACGATCCAAAGCGATACCTCGACTCAACCTTCGTCGCCACTGCCTTCTTCACTGGTCATTTTCGGTAGCAAAGACAAAAAGGTTTACGCGCTGGATGCTGCAACGGGCACCAAATACTGGGAATTTATTACAAACGGTGGCACCGTCAATACCAGTGCGGCTTTTTACAACGGAACCGTTTACGTAGGCGGATTCGACGCGTATCTGTACGCTATTGATGCCGCAACGGGAGCCAGAAAATGGTCCAGACAGGCGGCAGCGGATCGGTTCGAAAGTAGTCCGGTTATCGACAATGGCGTCCTGTACATCGGCAATGACGATAAGCGTTTTTTCGCCATTGATGCGGCTACGGGAACCCAAAAATGGCAGGTTACAGCAGGCGACAAAATCATTTCCAGTCCAGCCATCAGCAACGGTGTTCTTTTCGTTGGCTCCAGCGATACCAGAGTGTACGCGCTCAAGACCGATGGATCAACGCTGTGGACATTTAAGACGGGAAGCATCATTCTGTCCAGTCCGACCGTGGTCAGCGGCACTGTTTACATTGGTAGCAGCGACAAAAAACTGTATGCCATCGAGGCAACGTCGGGCAAACAGAAATGGGTAGCTACACTGGGCGATAAAGTTAATTCCTGCCCGCTGGTGGTCGGTAGTACCGTCTACGTAGGCACCGACGATTTCAAACTATACGCGGTGGGTACGGCAACCGGTACGATCTTATGGACAACGGCCAAAACAGGCAACTTCGTGGGGGGGAGCCCAGCCTACAGCAACGGGCTGGTTTATGTGGGCAGTGGCGACAACAAAGTGTACGCCTTTGACGCCACGAACGGAGCCAAGCGCTGGGAATTTGCCACCAATAACGAAGTGTATGCCAGTCCGGTCGTGGCAAACGGTTTGGTCTACATCGGCAGTAACGACGGTAAGATGTACTGTTTGGATGCCGCGACGGGCGCTAAAAAATGGGAGTTTGCGACCGGCGACCAGATATACGCTACTCCTCTGATTCTCAGCAACGGCGCTGTTGTTGGGGAGTACCCAACCATTAGCGGAATCATTAATTAACCAGTAAACTCATGAAACTCATTTATTCACTTCTTTTTTCGCTTGCCCTGTTCCTGACAAGTCAGTTGGGTCAGGCACAAACGTCGATCAACGGTGTCCGCTTACGCACCGAGCCGACGGTACGCAAAGTCGTTATCGAATACGAGCTTCCGCAGGTTTCACCCGATGATTCAATTTATGTTGAACTCGAAACGGCTTCGGGACGCATCATTCGCCCAATCAGCGTCAACGGTGATGTCGGTAAATCCATCAAAGCGGGTAAGAACAAACTCATTGCCTGGGATGTGGTTCGGGACAACGCCCGAATTGATGAGGAAGTAAAAGTGCTGTTGCGCGTAGCCCGGCTGGTAACCGTAGCTAGTCCGGCCTCAACCGCTGCGGCTCCCTCCTCCGCCAAATCAACCCCGGTGCTTGAACCAGACCGACCCAAACCCACTACGGATCGAATTGCTGAGCCGGGGAGCGTTGTACGCAGAAAATCGCCACTGCCGATCATTGGTTGGGTTGCCACGGCTGGTTTAGCGGGCTACGCAACTGTACTGGCGCTTGGCATCAACAAAGATGTAGACGAATACAACAGCAAGGCCTACGCCGAAGATGCCGCCGACCTTCAGCGCTTCAACGAACTGAGAGACAACGTCAACAAAAAGAAGTCCACCTTTACGATTGTTGCCGGAGCCGCTGTTGCGGTTGCCGTTGCCAACGTTATCTACACCTTCGTTGCTAAGCCAAAGCCAGCTCGCACGTCGCTGCTCATTCAGTCAGACAATCGAATAACGGGTGTCGGTGTACGCCATACGTTTTGATTTCACCCTCTCCTATTCCTGAAGCGTTTCAATCCTAAGTCAAGTCGTTCCGTATGAAAACGTTTTTATTAATTATCGGTGGCTGTCTGTCCGTTCGTTTCCTATTGGCGCAGCCTACACCCTCGGGATCAAAATCGGTGATGACGTTTCAAAGTCCAGCTACGCATCTGAACACGACTTCTTTCTTTCCCGCGACCCCGGCCCAGACGGTAGTATCACGCATTGACTGGACAAGTGATATTGAAGCTGATCAGACCGTATCGGCACCGACTTTTATTGCCAAAGCCTGCATTACTTCCGCCAAACCGGTTTTGCGCTACAGCCTGCTGTTGAACGACAAAGTGCAGACACAAGTCCGCGACCTTAAAGTTGAGCGCGATAAAGATTGTCAGCAGGTGTTTAATCAGACGGTTCAGCTAAATGAAGGCGAAAACAAACTTCGCCTGACTGCTTACCTGAACGGTGGCGGGGAAGTAACCTCCAATCTGACCGTAATCTACAAAAAACCGCCTGTGCTGGTATTGGAAAAGCGGCTGGCGCTGGTCATTGGCAATTCGGACTATGTTGGATCGAATAAATTGACCAATCCCGTCAACGACGCCAATGATGTAGCGACGGCCTTGAAAAAGCTGGGCTTCGAAGTCCTTCAGTTTGCCAATCTGAACAACAAAAGCATGCGCCAGGCCATCAATAACTTCGGGGAGAAGCTGCGCGATTATCAGGTTGGGCTGTTTTACTACGCCGGTCATGGCGTTCAGAATAACGGCAATAATTATCTGGTGCCGACGGATGCGCAACCCGAAAGCAAGAACGAGATTGAGTACGAATGCATTGACGCCAATCGTATTCTGACCAAGATGGAAGACGCCCGTACCCGTACCAACATTGTGGTGCTGGATGCCTGTCGGAATAACCCGCTGGATCGGAGCTGGAGCCGGGGGGGCGACAACACAGGTCTGGCCAGTATGGACGCGCCCATCGGTTCCGTGATTGCCTACGCCACTGCCCCTGGAAAAACGGCTGCGGATGGGAATGGTCGAAACGGTTTATACACAGCCGCCTTGCTGAAAGCGTTGCAAACGCCAAACCAGACTATCATCCAGCTTTTTCAGCAGGTACGATCCGAAGTGGTCCGGCAATCGGATAGAAAGCAAGTGCCGTGGGAATCAACCTCACTGACCGGCGACTTCTACTTCCAGCGGAAATAAACTAACCTCGTCGTGCTATGAGAATCGTATGGCTATTCGTATTCGGGTTAAGCTACCTGCTATCGGCCTGTTCGCAGTGGAACCTGGAACCAAAGACTGTCAAAACCACCGACAGTGGCACCAGTGCCGTTTTTTCGAAAGGACAGGTATTGATTCCTGGTCTGAAAGGGTATGATCTGGATGGGGGTGAGACACTGGCAGATGGCTCATCACCGGCCGATTTTTACTGGAATGTCGAGCAGGTTGGCAGAACCTCGCACGCAGAACTTTACCCGCATAACGGTGCTCAGTACGCGATCACTACGCTGGATCAGTCTGTCCTGTCGAACCCGTCGGCTACGTTGTATGCAACGATAAGGCGACTGACCTATTCAGACAATTCAATTGCCACCGACTCCAGTACGCCGATAAAAACGGGTAGCGTTCTGGCTTTTCGAACCAACGAAGGCCGGTACGGGGTATTTCGGGTTGATAAACTTGGGACGGACCTATCTATTACCCTGACGTGGGTGACCTTTAATAAATGAAAAAAGGAAAGCCTGTTTCCTGCGGTTGCCTTTTCGACGACTAACCAAACAGACGCAGGATAGTAAGCATCTCGACGCGTATCCACTAGCCACACGGCATTAACTCATCTCGTCCATTCCTGGCGTCTTTTCACAGTTTTCATCTATGATAACCCTTGCCTACACTGACGAATTAAGACGAGCGGTTGGTATTGCACAGGCCATTGCCCGTGAGTATCAGCACCAGACATTCTCGCCGGGGCACTTACTGGCCGGTTTGCTGCATAACGATGTTGGCCTTGCCTCGCAACTGGTGTTATGGGATATTGACGTACCCTACTTACGCGACTGGGCCGACATCAGAATCGAAACCTATCCGAAGTCGGCCCGCCCGGTTGAAGACCCTACCGGCGACAAACAGGTACGCACTTTGATGGAAGTAGCCGACGTCGTTCGAATGAAACTCGGTGAAAATGAACTGACGCCAGTGGCCGTACTGATTGCCTTGTGCAAGCCCGACCTGGCGTTTACCAGGGATCAACTCAAATCCTTTCCGCTTACTGAAAATCAGCTCCTGGAAAAAGCCATTGCAGCGGTTAGTTTTCAGCAGGCAATCAGCGGGCAAACCGGCGGTAGCAACGCAGCAACAACGAGTAATGGGCGAACCACACCAAATGAAAGTACCCCGGCGAACACGGGCAAAACGCTTTTTAAATTCTGCGTTGACCGTACCGCTTCCGCGCGTGAAGGCAAACTTGACCCTATCGTCGGCAGGGATCGGGAAACTCGGCAGATGATCGAGATTCTGGGGCGACGGCTCAAACCGAACGTGATTATCACGGGCGAACCCGGTGTTGGCAAAACGGCACTAGTCGAAGGATTGGCGCAGCAGATTGTGGCCGGCCATGTGCCTCCTCATCTCAAAAATGCGCAGTTGTTTCAACTGGATATGGGTTCGCTGATTGCCGGAGCGTCCTACAAAGGTGAAATTGAAGATCGGCTCAAAGGCATTCTCGCTGATCTGAAACAGTTTGACCGAGCGCTCCTGTTCATCGATGAAATTCATTTGTTACTTGACCCTAATGGCGGAGCCGCCGGAACGGTTAACCTGTTGAAGCCTGAACTGGCGCGTGGCGAACTGACCCTCATCGGTGCTACGACAAACGACGAGTACCGAAAGTACCTGGAAAAAGATGAAGCCTTCAGCCGCCGGTTTGAAGTTTTAGCCGTTGACGAACCCGACGAGATCACCGCTACCCGGATGGTACAGACCGTTCTGCCTCTATTTGAGAAGCACCATCAAATCGGAGTAGCCGATACGACCGTAGCCGAAACGGTACGGTTGGCGAAACGCTATCTGAAAGACCGCCGACTGCCCGATGCCGCCATTGATCTAATCGACCGCACGATGGCCGCGATGAAAATGGCCACTGAAACAACTCGACCCGAAATCAATCGGCTACGCACCGAACTTACCCAAATTCAGGAGCAGGAAAGCAGCGCCGAACCTTTAACGTATATGGATAGCGTTCGCTGGCTTGAACGTCAGTTGAGGAATCGTTTGAGCCCTGTATTGCTGGGGCAGGTCGAGGAACAATTACACACCGAAGCCTTTGAACTGCCCGACGCTTTATCCGATCATTTACTGAATGTGCTGACAACGCTCGAAACGCTCGGGGACCAGGTCCGGAACCAAGTGGAGCCAACCGAAGTAGCCGCCGTAGTCGCTAGCCGAACGGGCATTCCACTTGGTAAAATTCAGTCAAAAGAGCGCGACAAACTACTGGCGTTGGACGAACACCTGAAACAGCGGGTTGTTGGTCAGGATCATGCCGTGAAAATTATTGCCGACGCTATTCTGGAAAACCGGTCAGGCTTGAGTAGGCCCGGCCAGCCAATCGGATCGTTTTTCTTCTCGGGTCCAACCGGAACGGGTAAAACCGAACTGGCAAAATCGATGGCTGATTTTCTGTTCAACGACGAACGGGCGCTGATCCGATTCGATATGTCGGAGTTCAAGGAAGAACACTCGGCAGCCTTGCTTTATGGCGCTCCACCGGGCTACGTCGGCTACGAAAATGGTGGTCTCCTGGTGACGAAGATCCGACAGCAACCTTTTGCCGTAGTGCTGTTCGATGAGATCGAAAAAGCCCACCCGTCGGTATTCGACCTTTTCCTGCAAATTCTGGACGAAGGGATGCTCCACGACCGGCTCGGCCGCGAGGGCGACTTTTCCAACGCCATTATCCTGTTCACGTCCAACATCGGCTCCGACTACGTGGTGGAAAAAGCCGCGAAGGGTGAAATCGCAGCCTCCAACGATCTGCTGGAAATCATGGGCCGCTATTTCCGGCCCGAATTTCTGGGAAGACTCACCGAAATCATTCCGTTTCAGCCGATTACCGAGGATGCCATCGTAAGCATTTTCACTATTCAGTTGAAACCGCTGTTAACACTGCTCAGCAAACAAGGAATTACGTTAACGATTGACGATTCGGTACGAAGGCAACTCGCGCTTGAAGGCTATACCCCTAAATACGGAGCGCGTCCGCTACGGGGTGTTATCCGCAATCGACTGCGCCGACCACTCTCCCGCATGATTGTTTCGGGTGAGATCGGAAAAGGAAGTACGCTCAAAGTAGCCATGGGCGAAGAGGGCGAGGTCAATTTTCAACGGCAATAAACGCTGCTTACAACGATGAAATCCCTATTAAGTACTGATTTTTCAGACACGTACTCATTGCCTGACTACGCTCCTCTAACGGACTTCAAGCCCAACTATACGCCTATTCCTGGCGGACGTATCCGAATAACGCGACGCTGTGGAGAGAAAATAGGCTCATTTCGCAGCCCGGTCGAAGCCCGACTCCCGGTTCGTAACCTGCATAATCCAGGATCGTGTACTATTGAGGTCGCAGCCGTTTCGGAGGACCTGATTGTACTGAAATCGGTTGACCTGAGGCCCGGCGAACGATTAAGCGTTTTTTCTCCTCCATCCCAGACCCGCTACATGCTGATGGCCCATTACAATGGCGATGGCTGTCCGGCGGCCATCGCCATTCTGGAGTGCGACGATATTCCCAGAGTGTAAAAACGCGCCATTGATTACCGTTCGCTCAAGCAGTGTTTGCCTCTACCAACGGATTTCGACTAAATCATCAAACGCATAATCAATCATCTAAACGCATATCCTCTATGATGGACTATGGAATCGGCGGTCAGGAAAAGAAAGGGAATGACGCCAACGAAGCAATCGCCGACATTCAGAAGAACCGCACGTTGCTGGTGCAGAAACTTACCGCCGATGCGCCCTTCAAACCGAAAATCGAAGAGAAGCTGGAAACGGTTGATGCTGTGTTCGCCCGGTTTAAACCCGAAATCGACATTGAGTTTGAAGACGCCGAAGGAACCGGCGTTGAGGAAACGCTTCACTTTAACAACCTGGGTGATTTTGGCATAAAAGGCATTACCGCACAAAGCCCATTTTTACAGGACCTGCAAAGCCAGCAGGATGATTATCAAAAGTTTATCAAGCAACTAAAGTCGAACAAAGTATTGCAAAAAATTCTGGCTGATCCATCCGCCAAGGAATCCTACATAACGGCTCTGCGAGCCATGTTGCAGGAACTCGAAGACGCTAAATGATGAATCAGTACTAGCAAAACGTCCCCAACCCCCTCTTTCGTTAATAGCATGAAAGCACCCGACCAGTTAGAAAACGGCAAAGCCGTAAAGGAGCGCGTAAAAATTGCCAACCCTGCCCAGACGCTTACCGACAGCAGTCAGCAACTAGCCAAATTTGGCGGCTTCGAGTTTGTGGAAACGACAATCGATGGCGCGCAGAACATGAACCCGGCTAAGAAAGCGCGTAAAAACATTTTCCTAACCGAGAAAGGCTCCGAAAAAGATCGGAAGCTCCTCAAGAAACGCCTGAAGGAGTGGACCGAACTCCTCGAAGCCCACGACAATACCGCCGATATGATTGGCGAAG
Source organism: Spirosoma liriopis (assembly GCF_023196085.1). NCBI lineage: Bacteria > Pseudomonadati > Bacteroidota > Cytophagia > Cytophagales > Cytophagaceae > Spirosoma > Spirosoma liriopis. Next base: position 1,489,313 of record NZ_JALPRF010000002.1, on the reverse strand, counting down.
CCGAACAAAAGACAGAAACCGCTGCCCAAACGCTTCGCCGGAACCTCAAGAAAGCGGTCGATGAGACGAAAGACCTTGAAACAGCCTACCGCTCCACGGCGCTTTTTTACAAAAACGCGGACACCGAAAAAATAAAGAACCTATCCATCGTCAATGCGGATCCGGAGCAGATTCAGGACCTCGACAACACGCTGTTCTTCGACGAAATAGCGAACGAACTGCGTCAGAATTACGACAAACTTGACCTGCGCCAGAATTACTCGCTGATGGTACTGCCGGGCTATCTGGGTTCTAAAAAAGTAGTTGACAAGTGGGCTCAGCTGGCTCACGAAAATAAGGTGATGATGCTCACCGATTACCGGCACCTAGATTCGCCCGACGATGTGCTGGAACTTTGGCAGGACGAAGACATGCCCAGCGCGGATGCGTACAAAGCCAACGTCATGATGACCTGCAACTACCTGGTTGGTCGTGAAGCGTTCAGCGAACTCGGCGAAGAAGAACCGCTCTACATTCCCCCTTCCGCAGCCCTGGCCGGAAAAATCTACAAAACCATGCTACAACAACCCGTAGCGGGTAGTAAGCACGGTACACTCAATGAAGTCGATGGGGTGCGTTTCGAAATGAAGAAAAGCGAAATAGCCAACCTCGAAAAGCTGGGTCTGGTACCCATGGTCAACGAATACAACAAGGTGATGGCGTATTCAGCCAAAACCCTGTTCAACGGCGACAACCAGGGCTTGCAGACGTATTCCGTCGTGCGGGTGTTCGACTGGATCATGAAAGTCCTGATCGACTTTCTGAACCGCCGGGCCTTTGAGAACTGGACCTACGACGCCGAAAAAGACCTTCGCGCCCAGATTGTCAAGTTCCTCAATAGCGTTACGGGAGCCGATAAAATCATCGAAGATTTTAAAATCCTGCGCTTCGAACGCGACAAGAATGTGAAGGATCGTATCCACCTCGACATTCACATTAAGCCTTACTTCCCGGCCAAGAATTTTCTGGTAAAGCTCGACGGCACGAAAGGCGACGATGCCAACGACTGGCAAGCCGGAGTCGAACAAGCGTAAAACGACTGGTTAACAGTTCGTCTCGTATACCCTGACTTTTCTTCAACTATCGTTCAATCAACCAATAACCAATTATAATCATGGCTTTCAAAGCGACCATTGACCTTGACGGTACGGAGTATCGTTTGTTACACTGTAGTTTTTCATTGGGCCAGAATACCGACTATACAACCGGAAAACCAACCTCCGATGTAATGGGTGGGCAGGTCAACGCCGAGTTTGAGTCGACTAAGGATACCACTGCTTTCAAGATGATGATTGACCCGAACAAGAAATTCAGTGGGGCTATCAAGTTCTTCAAGCAGGATGAAGACTCGCCCATGAAGGAATTAAAGTTTGAAGACGCTTTCCTGACGGGCTATTCCGAAAGCATGGATGCCCGGAACAACACGCCCATGTCAACGAGCGTGGTTATCTCAGCCCGTAAGTTATCAATCGACGGCGCATCGCACGAAAATAAGTGGGCCGCTTATTAAGTGAACATTGAGTGGTGTCGGGTTCTGAAACTCGACACCACAACTAACGCATGGCTAAACACCGTCATATCGAATAAATCATGGCAGTCATCAAGCTCAACGAATGGCCTTTAGGCTTTGACGAAGGTTTAGAAGTTGGTTACGCTCGGCTGGATGGCTATTGGGTACCGTTGCCACCTCGTAAAATGTGGTATGACGACGCCGAAGGAACAGCCGTACTGGTCAACGATAACGGACAGAAACGATTCTTAATTACCCTGGGGATCAGTGGCTCAGGCGTTATTGATTCAATAATCCAGTGGGTTGAGCGTAACGGATTTGGTAAAATGGCGACTGGAGCCTTGCGCTCTTTCGCCAGTAAGTTGCTGGGGGCAGGAATGGGGGGCGTGGTTGGTGGTATCGCCGGCGTACTGATTCCGACGAACAAATCGTACAAAGAATGGACAGCCAAAGCATACGTTAACGGCAAAGATATACCCGTCATGGTATTGTTGCTTGGTTTCTAATTGTTTACCGTTTAAGCGGCTAAAGCCTTAGTTTACATGAGTAATCTTTCCAGCGTCCAGATTGACATTGGCGGCAAACGCATCGATCTGTTTTCACGGGTACGCATTAGCCAGTGGATTGACCGGCACCACACGTTTGAATTATACGTGCCTATCGAGCAGGTCGAGGGAGCAGGCGCCATGAAAATCAATCAGTCGAAAGAGTTTATCAGTAAAGAAATCCTGATTACGATCAAATACCGGCAAGGTGGCGGCTCACCGTTTGTATTCCGTGGTTTTATTACGCAGCTGTATCTGTCCAAACAGCGAACCACCGGTAGCTCTGTCGTCATTCGTGGATTCAGCGCGTCCATTCTACTCGAGCAGGGTACGCGCTATGCTGCCTTTTACCAGAAAGATCACGCGGCCATTGTGGACAAAGTACTCAAAGAGTACGATCAGAATCTGCTGAAACCCAGTGTGAGCCCACGTAATAATCAGCCGGAAGATTATGTGGTGAAATTTGACGAAAGCAGCTATAATTTCCTGCACCGCTTTGCAGCTGCAACGGGCAACTGGTTTTACTTCGACGGCGACCGAACCGTATTTGGCGATGTGCCCGGCGGCTCCCCCATTGAGTTGAAATTCGGTAACGACATCAGCGCGTTCGATATGCGGATGGATCTGCCCGGCGGAGAATTCTTTATTGAAGACTACGACTACACGAAGATGCAAACGGTTAAAAGTCACTCCAAAGACGTAACCGTATCCGGACTGGGCGAGTATGGTCAGTTTTTGATCGATAAAGCGGAAAGTCTTTACCCCGAACGTACGTTTAGCTACCCACCCGTGCCGATCTGGTCCGACAATGCTGCTAAACAACAAGCTGGATACGAGAAAAAAGCGTCCGTAGCCAATGCCGTTATTTTTAGTGGATCAAGCTCAAAAATTGGCTTAAAAGTGGGTTCGGTCATTGACATCAAGGAGAGCACCAGTCTCAACGCACGTTCGCAGCGAACCGAGAGTCTGGGTCAGTACCGCATCATTTCTATCAGCCACGAAGCCAGTTTAAGCGGGGGCTACACAAACCACTTCGAAGCGATTCCGGCGGGTGTCGAATTTCGGGCTAACCCTTCGTTTTCTTTGCCACGAGCGTCAACCCAGCTGGCAAGGGTAACGCACGTTGACGATCCGGAGCACCTGGGTCGGATTCGGGTGCTGTTTCTGTGGCAGTCGGCCCAGGGCGATACCCAAAGCTCAACCTGGGTACGGCTGATTAGCCCCTACAATGGCATTGAAGATCAGGGTTTCTACTTTATTCCAGAAATCAACGAAACGGTGATGGTTATGTTTGAAAACGATGATCCCGCCCGACCGTTAATCGCCGGTGTTGTGCCGAACAAACAGAACAAAATGAATCGGTATTACTCAACTGAGAATTATTACAAAGCCATTATCACAAACGGCGGTAATCACATCGTCATCAGCGACGAGCCAGGAAAAGAATGTATTAGTCTGCACGACAAAGACTGGAAGAACCACATCATGATGTCGCTGGATGGCAGTGCGCACATTGCTATCAAAAGCCAGGGAGCAATCAACCTTAGTGCGGGCAGTATTAGTATGGATGCCGATACCATCAGCATGAAAGCCCGCAAAGAGTGGAAAGTCGATGCGCAGAAAGGCGAAATTAAAACGAAAGAAACGATGGACGTTGACGCAACAACGGACTTGACCTTACACGGAAAAACAAGTGTAAAAGCGAGTTCGGAGGCAACCGTTGATGTAAACGGCGCGCAGATTAAGGTCGATGGCCGGACGCAAACAACCGTCAAAGGGCAGAAACTTGATTTGGAGGGTGCCGCACAGGCATCGCTGAAAGCCATGACCGTCATGATCAATTAATCCGTTACGATTATGGGACAACCCGCTGCCCGCGTGGGTGACAACCACGTTTGCCCAATGGTTACTCCGGGCGTGCCACCCGTACCGCACGTCGGGGGCCCCGTGCTTCCCCCCGGCCAGGCAACGGTCCTGATTGGCGGTATGCCAGCCGCCCGCATGGGCGACATGTGTTTCTGTACGGGCCCTCCGGACGCTATTCTGAAAGGATCACTCGGCGTGTTTATAGGCAAAAAGCCAGCCGCCCGCATGGGCGACCTAACAACGCACGGGGGGTCTATTGTGGTTGGTTTGCCTACGGTGCTCATTGGCGACATTTACATTGCGGCACTGATGGCTATAGCGAATTCGGTCAATCCGTTAGCCAGTGTTATCAACTGTGGCTTCATCATCGACGCTGTAGTCGCGCAGTTGCAGGGTACAAATCCGGGCGCAACGGCACCTGCCGGGCGGGATGGTAGCTGGCAGAACATCGAAAGCCGGTTTGGAACCACCTTTGCCTGGGGACAGAATTTCAATCAGGCGTTTGCGGCTGTACAGGCTGGCGGTCCTGGTACAACGGCGGTGGTGGGTATCCAGTATCCTTCCGGGGGCAGTCACGTAGTTATTATGACGAATTATAACGGGCAACCGGCCATCATAGAAGGTCAGGACTGGGGTGGCAATAATGGGCGGGAAGTAATCACAGGCCCCGACCGCGCCAATCAGCGGTATGGTAGTGGTAGCGAGGTTGGCGTTGCCATCATTCCGGCCCCTGCTCCAGCAACGCCTTAGCCTTAATGATCCCATGAAAACGGCCGTTCTGTACGCATTTCTGATTATCACGTGTCAATCCGTCAAAAAACACCCCACTTCGAAGATGACTCAGCAGGAAGCCCGAACCATCGCTCTGGAATATATGAAAACGCTGGATCTCGATAAGCCCGGCGAGCATTTTGTCATTATAGACTCGAAAATCATCGAAAAAAGCTACGCCTGGGTGTTTCCGATTACCACCGAAATGCACAACAAAACCGGCGACATTAAATACGCGGTGCCGGGAGTAGGACCGATTATTGTTGACCGCCAGCACCGAACCGCGCACATTGCTCCAACATCGGTTCCTATCGAAACGTATCTGAAGTATTACGAAGATCAGCTTAAGAAGCCCTGATCAATTGATTACCGTCCTCCGAATGACCTATGGCTAACGCTTATTCCCTCCACGCTCCCATTTCGAACCTGCTTCATAAACGGACTCAGCCCCGGATTACGGTAGTTGAGGCGATTCGGGAACATATCAACCTGCTGCTGGCTACCCGCCTGGGCGAGTACCGGTATGACCCCGATATGGGCTGTAGCATCTGGAATGAAGACTACGCCAATATCACCAATCCGACCCAGTGGAAAAGTGACGCCGAGCAAACCATTACGAACCTGATCCTACAGTACGAAAAACGGCTTCAGTACGCACGCGTGTATGTCGATATCGACGAACCGGCCGATCAGGACACCGACGGACGAATAATCCGGGTGCGCCGACGAATAACTATTCGGGTAACCGGTAACCTGCCGGAGACGGGTGAAACCATGCCGGAGCAAACGTTCGTCATGTATTTCAGCCCGCTGGCCAGTGAATAAATTCCACCTTAAATCAACTGAACGATGAATGCTACCAATCTAAGCGTCGCTGGTTTTGCCTATTCTCAATATGGTAATCAGGTCAAGCGGGGCGAATGCTGGGACTTAGCCGAGGAAGCCCTCAAATATGCCGGTGCTAAAACATCGAACGACATTATGGGCTCGAAGAACGTCACGGCGAATGCGGATTATCGCTGGGGCACGCCCATTCAGGTCATGGACGTTGAGCCGGGCGACATCATTCAATTTCGAAATTACACCACGAAAGTAACAAGCGATACGGGATGGCAAACGCAGAGCCGACCGCACCACACCGCCATTGTAGCCGCTGTTTACCCGGTTATTGGTGCCAAAGTAGTAGCTGTTTATGAACAAAACGTCGCCAACAACAGGACGGTACAAATCAACACGCTTTACCTAAGCTCAGGAACGGGCCTCAACTGGGGGGAGTCGGTAGCAGTCACGGGTAAGATCTGGGCGTATCGACCGATCAAGAAATAACAGAGCACTCGGCAAAACAACGTAGCCCTACCTACTTATCATGCTTGACACCCGCGATCAGATCAAAAGCCGGATGCTGCAACAGGCCGCCCGGCTGTGGGGCTATCAGGAAGCCGCCATCGACACGACTGCTTTCGACCCGCTGGTCGATTTGCTGGTGAGCGCACTGGCGACCGAATCAGAACGTGTTTACGGTGAAATTCAGGCATCACGCGGGCGCATCCTCGAACGGCTGGTCGAATTGCTGTTACCCGAAGTAGTGACAGCACCCCGACCCGCTCATAGTGTCATGGCAACGCGCCCGATTGAGCTGGTCAGCGAAGTAACGCGAACTGATCCGTTCACAACCCGCCACCCCCAAACGGGCGACGAAGTGTCGCTCTCACCCGCTGGCCGATACCCAATTGTAAACGGGCGAGTAGCCTGCCTAGCCACTGGTCATCAACTGTGGCGGGTCGATGATACGGGTAACTCTATTCCTGTAGCCCAAGCGTCACTTCACCGCCAGTTACCGGATTATACACTCTGGCTGGGCCTGGAGCTGATGCCAGGGCTACCCGAACACCTGTCATTACGCTTTTTCATTGATTGGAAAAATCTACCGCTTCCTATTTATGATTACGCGCAGCATTTATCGCAAACGCAGTGGTGGTTGAACGATCAGCCGTTAACCGTCCAACCGGGCACGGACACGGTTCTGGAATCCGGTCTGTCGCCTGCGCTGAAAACGATGGAAGGACACGCCAATCGGTATTACCGGTCAAACTTTCTGACCGTACAGGGTCGCTTCCCAGCACCAGCTCCGTACGCGAATGGATCGTTCATCCCCGCTGAGGTGACCGATGTTTTTGATGCCGCTTACTTGCAGGCATTACCTCTGCTGACCTGGATTCGCGTTGACTTCCCGACCGTATTTAGAGCCGAGATCATAGCCAAAACGGAGTGTGTCCTGAATGCCTTTCCGGTATTAAACCGACAACTAGGGCGGTCTGTCTTTCGTCTGACGGACGGTATGAATGTTTTTCCGATTCAGGCGGACCTGCCTTTGATTGAACTTACCGACGTAACCGACAGCGATGGCAACGATTATCCGGCCTACACCGAAGTAAACGCTAGTGACCCGGCAGCCCGCAGCTATGCCGTTCGGCGACAAGGGGTAGGCCGCTTCGATAGCCGCAACGCCGACGAAATGGTCCGGCAACTGATGGACTTACTCCGCGACGAAAGCGCATCTTTTGCTGCTATTGGCTACGATACGTTACGCAGCAACATCGAGGATATTCAGAAAAGTCTGTTGCGTATCCGGCAGTCTATGCCCGTATCACCCGCTGGCGAATCGGCTCCCCTGTTGCTCATCAGCAATGGACCAGACCGGGGGAATTTGTTTGTCAATTACTGGGCAACAGCCGCTGAACGAGGGAACCGCTTACCCATTGGCGCCCGAATTGAAACCTCGCTACCAGCCTTTAGGCGCGAAGGAATGGCGTTATTACGACCAACGGTAGGCGGTATGGCCCGGCTCAACCCGTCGGCCAGCTTACCCGCTTTTCGCCAGGCGCTCCTGACGCGCGGAAGAGCCTTAACCGTCGAAGATATCCGGGCGGTTTGCCGGGCAACAGCGCCTGAACTCATCGAACAAGTTGACGTGCAGAAAGGCTACGCCGTAAGCCCGAATCCGCGCCAGGGCTTGCTCCGCACCCTCGACGTACAGGTTAAACTACGAGCAACCGTCCGACTGACAGCGGAAGAACAGCAACAGCTTTCGCACGAGTTGAGCCTTGTTTTAGACGATCAATGGACGGGCTTACTTCCCTTGCGCATTGTACTAACTGACCCAACGCTTCGCTAACCGCCCATGAAGTTTTTGTACGACATACGCGCCGAGGTTTGGATCGCGAACTGCTACCAGAACGCTACTACTCCGGTAGAAGTGCAGGTACGGCCCAAAGGTACGTTTAGTCGGGCCTATAGTCCGGATGTGCTGAATCTGGAAACGCACGAAGCCGACGCGCAGCATCCGCTTACGCATGTGCTGGACCTGAGCCGCGAAGGACTGTATGATATGTTGCCCGAAACTCTTCATCATCTCCCAACCCCTCCTCTGCGAGCCGGACGGGATGAAGCACGGGCGATGCTCGACCAAAGCAAACGACTCCGGCACGAAGAAAACGAAGCACGCACGTTCTGGATGCCTTTCGAACAGGAGTCGTTTCGGCAACGGGTTCAGATCGAAGCGCAGGAAGCACAAGCATTGACCCATGCGTACGGAGCCGTTTGGGATGAGCTACAGAACTGTCTGTGGGGCAACTTACCGATACCGTTATCCGTTCGGCAGCGCGCGTGTTTGCTCGCCACCTGGACCAACGCGTATCGAATAGTGGGCGATTGGGAAGGGACGGCGTTTTACCTGAGCGAGTTTCTGCAAGTTCCTGTTCAGATTCAATACGGCGACTTCGGCAGTAGCACAGAATCAGCTTTGGCAGGTCCACAATCGGTAGCGCTGGGTGATGCCTATCTGGGGCAGGACTGGATACTCAACACTGATTACTTAGTCGATGAAGGGGGTACGGTTCGGCTTCAGATCGGTCCACTCCGCAACGATCAATTATCGGATTTTTTACCGGACGGTATTGGCCTCCGTTACGTACGCCTGCTGGCCGACTACCTTTTACCAGCCGACGCAGACTGGGAATTGGAGATCGAACCCGACGAGCAAACAAGCTTCTTCCGTTTATCCGACGGTGATATCGCCGGACGATTGGGGTTGACGACCTGGCTAAGCAATTGACCGTTCAGTCAACCGATGTTTCGAAGTAACGGATTAACGACGACTAATGCCAAAGAGTAAGACAAACCCATATTCTATGAAAACAGCCAGTATTATTCTCGTTGCGTTCTACGCCGTCATGGCGATAGGGTGCCTGATTGGCTTGATCGTGCGCCATTCGGCAGGTGCTTTATTAACAAAGAAACTACTCATGTATGCCCTTGGCACTGTTGCCATTGCGGCTGCGCTAGGTGCATCGCTTGCACGTTCTGAATCGCTGGTAACGGTATTTTACTGGATTGAGGGGTTAGCGCTTGTAGTAGGTACCATTCATGTGTTGGTATCCCGACGCTTGTTTTCGTTTTTAACCGAAGGAGGTTTCTGGTCTGAATTTTTGTTGACCACCGCAACGCTTTTTTTGATTGCAGCCGCCTTCACGGGACTGTTTCAAAGCCTACAACGTTCCGACCGGTTTTTGCCCGCGCTCGCATCGGGGTTGTTGCCGTTTCTGCTTCCGCTGCTGTTTCTCTATGCGTATCATGCCTGGTTGGCTATTCCTCCGAAAATTTATCGCAAATGGTTTTACCCGATTGATCAGGCGGTACCGCTCATCGAACTCAACGATACCGTCCGGTTGACTTTCCGCGTAGCCAAAAGTCCGGATACATTAGACCTGGCTCTGTATACCGTCAAGGCCCCGATTGATCGAACCCTGCATGATTTGTTTCATTACATGATCTACTCTCACAACGCGGAGGAAAACCCGGAAGCCCCCATTCTGTATTACGAACAAAACCACGAAGGCAGCTTACTGGGATGGGTTTTTTACAAGGAATCACTGGGCGGTTTATCGAAGCAGTTTCTGGACCCAGCCGTACCCTTGACCCGCAATGGCATAAAAGCCAATGATGTCATCATTGCCCGCAGTTTTGTGAGTACCGAATAAAGTGACTGAACGCTGATTCTATCGACGGCACGAAGTACGTCTTTCCTTTTTCTACTGAACCCAATCTATGTTACCTGAACGTTCACACTGGCCGGTTAACTGGGCCGATGGCATGAAAATAACCCGGTCGCACCTGATAGGTAACGATAACGCCTACCAGGATGCGATTCGCGATGCGGGAGGAATGCTTCTTACTCCGCTAAACTACGGCCTGCTCCCACCCGCTCCTGGCAAAGCGAGTCCACTAGCACTCAGCTGCGACGGTCATGAGATGGTGGTAAGCGATTGCCGGGCCGTCACGCCTGGTGGTGCACGGATTGAACTCGATGCGTCCCAGCCGCCGTTGCGACTTGCCCTGAGTGCCGCCCGCGACGAATGGATGCGATTGGGTCAATCGACTGGCTACGCGATAGTTGAAGTAAATCCCTTTGAGCCACAACCCTGGGGGCAACCCAATCCGGACGAAGTGCCTTTGCGTTATCCGTTTACCACGCCCGCTTATCGATTGGGAGCAGTGCCAAATTCGGCCCTGGCGAATTCAGTATCCGCAGCGTATCATTTGCCCATTGGTCGGTTGACGCTGGCGAATGGCCTTTTCACGTTGACCCCCGATTACATTCCGCCTTGCCGAATGGTGAGCGTTCTGCCCGCGATGCAGCAATTGTACCTGACTATTGGCAGTCGGATGGGCGAGATTGCCGGCTTCGCAACGACTATCCTCGTGCGGGTGCGGACCAACGCCCGTTCGGGTCAGCCAAATCTGCTGGCTACCACGATTGGCTATCTGGCCGAGGCCACCGTGCGAACGATTGCCGATAATCTCGACTCGTTTCAGCTACGTGGTCCCTACGAATCGCCGGTGTTCATCGCCGAATTCGGTATGCGGTTTGCCCGCGCTATGACACTCATGATTCGAAGCACCCCCGACCGCGAAAAAGAAGCCATGTTCAATTATTTCAAAAACTGGTGCGGGATCAGCCCGGTGCAGTTCGAGTCGGCCATGCAGGAGGTACTGGACAAAGAGTATGCTCATGCCGACTGTCAACCGGTTATAAGCGCCATTATCAATTTGTGTGACGTGGTGATTGCGCTTTATGGCAAGCTGAGTCAGCTGAATTACGTCGAGAAAGACAAAGACGAATTTTTCGTTGACCGGCAGGATAATACAACCAACAAGAACGGCAATAAATCCAGTTTCTGGGGTCGATAAGTCCTGCCCCGACGAACAGGCTAATCCGACATTTACCCGCATAGCTTCGTGACGATTATGAACGCATCCCTAATCAAATTTTTACTTGTAACGCTTGTTTTCGCCGGGGGTATTGGCGCACTGGTCTACGCGCTGAGTGGCCCAGGGCCAGCCAACGAAAAAGGTACGTCAGCCGAACAGGAAGAACACTTTCTGAGCGATATTCGAAAAGCGGACAGCTTACACATCAAGCTCAAAAAGACGGACCCGAACGAACAGGCCAGCGATTTTTCGGCCCTACGGTTTCAGCAGGAGGAAGCCATCGGTCGGATGGAAACCGGTTATAAAGCTGACACTCTTTTTCGCTCGCTTGCCCAACTGACAGGCCGCAACTATAGCAAACTACTAGGTACGGTATCGGTTCAGGCCACGGATCGGCAAAGTAAGGCCGAAACGAAAGAACAGCTAACCGATCAGGTGGCCACGCTCAAAACAGACATTCAAAGTCTGGAAACCCAATTGATGCTTAAACAATCGAGTCTGGAAAGTATGCGGGCAATCAAAGCCTCGCAACAGTAACTACCGTGCCCAAGGCAAGGCTACGATCTAACGCGGCTCATGGCCTCTATCACACCGAAGCTGACTCTATGAAACCACTTAATTATACCGAACGCAACAAACGATGGAGCCACTTCCTGGGCTTGTACGCGGCCCTGCTCGTGCTGACGACTCTGTGCTGGTGGCTGTCGCTGGCCCTGATTCCCCGGCTCACCAATGTGCAACAGAACCAGAGTGAGCGGGAGATGATGGCGTATGAAAAACAACTGATGCTAACGGATAAGATGCTGATCGACATCGAGCAGGGTGCCCCGCTTACCGAAAGCTGGAGCCGAACTTTTTATGCCAATGCCAGTGCCTTGGATCAGCAATTTCCGAAACCGCTGTTTATGGCGACAACCAATAGCTACCGGCAATTGGCGGGCGAATACGAAAACGCCAAGCGAGCGGGTGACGAATCCATTCAACTGCTCAACTCGCAAAAAATTCAACTCGAAGCGCGGAAAGCAGCCCTACTAGCGGCCCTGGCTGCTGCGGGCAATGAATTAACGAAAGTAGCCGCTGCCCCGAAGGCGGGCTCACCTCCCCCATCGGCAGCTCCCGCTGGACCCGTTATCAATCCGGGCGTATACGGACCGTTTAAACCACTGCTTATTTCGGGAACGGGCGAGTTCGGAAAAAATCAGCCTGAAATCAACGCATCGGTACAGTTTATGATCGTTCGAGACCGGCAGGTGATGATGGGCGTCTACTTTGAAACAGGAGGAGCCGATGCCGGAACGCTGGCGAAAGTAACGGAGCGAAAAGAAATCTACACGGCTCCACCGGGCTACAAGATCGCGGGATTATCGGTACCAGAGCGCACACCCTGGCGGATTAACTACATCGACAAAACAACGACGTCCGATACGTTTACCATTGCGGATGGTCTGATGACTCTGACGGTGAACGGCAACACGCCCGGCCTCGATGTTGGCGCAACGGGCGGCAGTGCGCTGTCCATTCAGTTGAAAAAACCAATCAAAGTTGAGTTAGAAAAAGAATAATCAATTAACGGTTCGGATGGCCACGTCCGGGCAATGCGGTATTCATCAGCCCGACGTGGCCGCTCGGGATTTTATTCGCTTACGACCATGAAACCAACGATTGTTTGCATACGCTTCGGACTTGCCCTATTCCTGACGGCGGGGCCAGTGATCTTATCGGTTCAAGCGCAGGATAAGCCCGTACGGAAATACGCGGGAGGCCTTACGCTGAATCGAAGTCGATCTCTGACGGTCATGACGAAGGCACCACTGGCTACGCGCAGTTTCGAAAACCTTCCCACGCAGGTGTCTTACGAGCAGTACTGCCCCAGTGTCGGGGATCAGGGAAAACAGGAAACCTCCGTAGCGTTCGCCACGGCGTACTACCTCCGCACAATTATGGAGGGGAAAGAAAAAAACATCACCCAGAAGCCGCAAATCGATCAGACACGCTTCTCGCCAACGTTTGTTTACGACAAAATCCGCGATCCCAAAGACGCAAGCTGTCAAGGCGGTGGTACACTCGAAGAAGCACTCAATGTACTCAAAACCGACGGCGTTCCTCGGTTGAAGACACTGGCGTATCCCCTTTGTAATCAAGCAATACCACCCGCTGCAACCAAGGAGGCTACCCAGTTTCGCATTGGCGATTTTCAGCAATTGTTTACCGATCAGACCGATGCGGCCCAGAAAGTGCTGGTGGTGAAGAAAGCCCTGGCGGAAGGGAATCCGGTTGTAGCCGGTATCGGCGCTCCACTCTCGTTTGAAGAAGCCCGCGCTGTTTGGGAACCAGCGCCGAACGAAAAAACAAATGACGCCCTGTATAACCAGGCCATTTGTGTGATTGGCTACGACGATAAACAATACGGCGGGGCTTTTCGGATCGTCAACAGCTGGAATACCGGCTGGGGCGAAAAAGGGTTCTGCTGGATCCCATACACGTATTTTGGAAAATTCGTTCTGAACGCCTTCCAGGTGTACGGAGCCGAAGGGGAAGCAGGCAATCGTCCGGGAACAGTTGTCCTGACAAGCGCCAATAAAGGGAATACGGGGTCAGAAATGGGTGCAGGCGACCCAATGCGACGCGGATCGGCAGAACTTAAGCTAAACAACGGAATGGCAATGGACGTAACCCGTCAGGCTTCCCGCGACCTGAAAGTTGTCTCGGACGAGTCGGCTCCCGGTGACATTCGCCCTTACCGGATGCTCAAAGCGTATGAGTCGGGTACGCGGTTCAAGTTTTATCTCAATAACTCCGAAAACGCGTACGTCTACGCGCTGACTACCCGAAAGGATGGTGAAATCGAGAAGCTATTTCCAGCGGACGAATTGACCAGCCCCCTGCTGGGACCGAACACAACGATTGCGTATCCGTCGGAGACAAGCTCGATTGTGATGGAAAAACACAAAGGCAACAAAGCCGACTACCTGCTGATTCTGTTCGCCAAGCGACCGCTGAACATGGACGGATTTATCAAAACGCTCGACCGGAAAAAAGGGCCGCTCGACAAACGGTTGGCCGATGTGCTCGGCGATCAGCTGGTAAAGCAGGAGCAGATTCGGTATCGCGACGATCAGGTTGCGTTCGAGGTAAAGCCTGGCGCAACGGGCAATGTCGTACCGCTACTTGTTGAGTTGCAATACAAATAAACAGCCCGCCTGGTCGCCAATCAGCATAATTTCCTGACCTTTTATCCGTTTTTAGCGTTCATTCTTGAACAAGTTGTTGCAGACCCGGCTTGGAGCCGGTAGTTTTGGGCTGTACTTTTGTCAACTATGAGCGATCTCTTCACTGCTGAATCGATTATTAGCTTATTAACCCTGACTTTTCTGGAAATTGTCCTAGGGATTGATAACATCATTTTCATTTCAATAGCCGCCAACAAACTGGCCCAGCAGGACCAAGCCAAAGCCCGAAACATCGGTTTGATTCTGGCAATGGCTTTCCGGCTTATTCTGTTGCTCGGCATTTCATTCGTTATTTCGCTCAGCAAACCCTTTACCCACGTCGATGCCGGATGGTTTAAGGCTGCGTTCACGGGTCAAAGCCTGATTTTGTTCGCGGGAGGTCTGTTTCTGCTTTACAAAGCCACTTCCGAAATTCACCATAAACTGGAAGGTGGCGACCACGAACAGGAAGGCGGCAGCACGAAAGGCAAAACAAGCGTTTCGAGTGTAGTGACTCAGATTGCTATCACCAACATTGTCTTCTCAATTGATTCGATTCTTACGGCCATCGGTCTGACACAGAATGTTGCTATTATGATGATTGCCGTTGTGCTTTCCATCCTGATTATGATGTTTTTTGCGGGACCAGTCGGTAAGTTCGTCAATGAACATCCAACGATTCAGATGTTGGGACTGGCGTTCCTGATCATGATTGGTTTTATGCTTGTGGCCGAAGGCGCCCACCTGTCAGAAGTTGTTATTTTCAATCAGGAAGTGGGTACTGTACCCAAGGGATATCTTTATTTCGCGATTGCGTTCTCGCTTTTGGTTGAGTTTCTGAACATCCGTCTTCGCAAGAAACAAACGCCCATTCAACTGCGTGGGTACGAAGAACAAGCGCACCGCGATGGTATGATTTAAGTTGAGTTGATAGCCAGCGGTTATCCGTGTCAAGCTGGTGTCCGCATGGCTATCGCCCGAAAACTGCATTACTTTGTCTCTTACCGAACAGCTTACCGACATTCTGAATAGCCTCGGCGGCTTTGGCCCGATGGCCTGGTTGTCTCTGGCTTTTTGCGGACTGTTAGTAGCCGAATTATTCCTAATTCGGTCAGCATCCCCTTTCAGAACACGACAGTGGCTAGCCGTTCTGAGCGTTGCCTCACTGCTGATAGCTGCTTTATGGTCGGTTGTGTCCCCCACGCGGGGATTTCTGTTCATGCATCTCCTGTTCGTCGACAATCAGGCGATCTATTTTCAGGTGATAACGGCCCTGGCTGCTATCCTTGTGCTGCTTTATGACTTGTTTACCGCATTCCCTTCTAGAGAGAAACTAGAGGGGTTCGACAACACAGTGAAGTCCCCGCAGTTGCCGTTAGAGTGGTATTCGTTGCTGATAGCGATGACGTTAGGGTTGTTTCTGATGACCGTTTCGGTTAATCTGCTCAGCATTTATTTAAGCATTGAACTGGTTTCGATCTGCTCTTATCTGCTCACTGCGCTTACTACGGACCGAAAAGCGTCGGAAGGCGGCATTAAATACCTGCTTTTTGGCGCGGTCAGCTCCGCCATTATGCTCTACGGAATGTCGTTGCTCTACGGCATGACCGGTACCCTTGATCTCACCGCCGAGTCGTTTGGCATCGAGTTGGCCCGGCAAGATGCCGCTGTTGCTTCGGTCGCCGTTTTACTAACCCTGGCTGGACTGTTTTTCAAGCTGGCCGGAGTGCCATTTCACGTCTGGACGCCCGATGCGTACGAAGCAGCACCTGTTCCTGTAGCGGCTTTCTTTTCCGTTGCCCCCAAAGCAGCAGCCGTACTGGTGCTGATGCGGCTGGTAACGGCCTTGCCCATTGACCCACCAACGACCGATGCGCTGACAGGGGCTACAACAACGTCGCTGCAAACCCCACTGGCTGTGCTGGCGCTGGCGGGTATTCTGATTGGCAACTTGTCGGCACTGCGTCAGACCGACGCCAAACGGTTGTTAGCTTATTCGACCATTGCTCACGCCGGTTTTCTGCTGGTTGGTGTAGTCGCTTTCAACAAAGCCGGTTTTGATGCCGTTCTTTTTTACGCGGGCACCTACCTTTTTATGTCGCTGGCGGCTTTTTTCCTGATTGACTTACTCGCCCGCGCAAACGGTACAGATTTAACGATCAGCCAGTTCGCGGGGTTAGGGCCGAAATACCCGCTGCTATCGATTGGTCTAACCGTGGTGATGCTTGCGCTGACGGGCTTACCACCAACCGTTGGTTTTACGGCAAAACTGCTTTCTTTTTCGGCTCTTTACGATGCCTACCAACACACGGGCGACAACTGGCTGCTGGCGCTCTTTATCCTAGGGTTGCTCAACGCCCTGATTTCACTGGTCTATTACCTGAAAATTCCTTTTCTACTTTTCTTCCGCCCAGGCGATTCGGCTACAACCGCAGAAGGGAACTTGGCAAAGCCGGCGGTTTGGCTGGCCTTAGGGTTGGTCGTACCGGTACTTGCCTTATTTCTTAAACCCGAGTGGCTGTTACAGTGGGTGACAGGTTGGTGATGCGGGTACCTATTTCCATTGCATCACATCCAGCACGTTGGGGCAGAAATCGTACTCTTCCGGTTGGTTAGAACCAATAAGCAGCAGTTGATCTGGCGTAAGCTGACGCACCTGCTCGTGGTACCAAGCCGCCCCCTGACGGTCGAGATTTGAGGTCGGTTCGTCAAGAATAACAACTGGTGCATCGGAGAAAAAAGCCAGGCCAAGTTTAACGCGCTGCTTCATACCCGACGAAAAAAACTTTATTTCCTTATGCCGGGCGTGCGAGAGCAATAATCGCTCGGCTACGGCCTCGGACGTAAGGCCCGCTTTAAACGGTTTGAACGTTTGGTGGAAAACGAGCAGTTCGTCGAGCGTTAGCTCTTCAACCAATTCGAGATAAGGAGCTGCGATAGACACCTGCCGAAACCAGCGCTCCGATTCGAGAACCGTGCCATTCAAGGTGTACGTTATCTTTCCTTCGGAGATTGGCAGGTTCCCGGTCAGCAGTTGCAGTAACGTCGATTTACCGCTGCCGTTTGGCCCTACGAACGTGTAGCTAGTCCCGGCAGTTAACGTTAGATCGACCCGGCGAAAAATCCACTCTTTCCGGTACTTTTTCCCTAACTGCTCGGCTTTGATTGTCAGCATAGAAAATTACAATCGTCATTGTCTGCGTCCCCACAGACCATTCGCCTGCTGATAAAACCAAATGGCCTGTGGGGACACAGGCCATTATTTTTTGATACTTGAACCGGACAAAGCCTACCTAGATGTATGACTACTCCCGCTCACTGCTGCTTGATGGGCCTTTCATGATACCCCGTTCTGAACTGCGAATAAAGTTCACAATTTCATCACGTTCATCCGACGGAGTCAGCTCAAGTTCGATCTGCGTCAACGCTTCGGCATTATTTAATCCGCGCAGGTAAATGTACCGGTAGATCTCCTGAATCTGATTGATCTTGTCATTTTCAAATCCACGACGACGAAGCCCAATTGAGTTGATACCCGTATAGGATAGCGGCTCACGGGCTGCTTTCGTAAACGGCGGCACGTCTTTCCGGACCAGCGATCCACCCGAAACCATAGCGTGAGCGCCGATTTTTACCCACTGATGCACCGAACTTGAACCACCGACAATCGCCCAATCGCCCATGTGGACATGCCCCGCCATCTGTACGTTATTGATAATCAGGCAGTGGTTACCGATCCGGCAGTCATGCGCTACGTGGGCATAAGCCATCACCAGGCAGTTAGCGCCAATTTCGGTTTTCCAATGCTCTTCCGTACCCCGGCTGATCGTTGCGTACTCCCGAATGGTCGTGTTGTCGCCGATGAATGTTCGGGTGTATTCGTTATTAAACTTTAAGTCCTGCGGAGTTGCCGAAATAACAGCGCCGGGGTAAATTTTACAGTTGCGACCGATGCGAGCCCCTTCGTTAATAACTGCGTGTGAGCCAATCCACGTTCCTTCAGCAATTTCAACGTCCTTGTGAATAATGGCAAACGGTTCAATCACCACGTTCTGCGCAATCTTCGCTTCGGGGTGAATATAGGCTAATGGTTGAATCATTTTATTTGCTTTCAGCTTGTTGGTTCATAGTCCATTCGTATCAGGTTTAACCGCCCTATCTGAGCCGAATACAAACCGATACGCACGAGCAGACAACCTTAACTGTAACCTATTTTTTCTTTACCAGACTGGCGATCATATCGGCCTCACAAACCAGATTGTCGTTGACGTAGCCACGGCCCTGCATTTTTACGATTCCCCGCTTCATTGGTGACGTAAACTCACATCTAAAGATTACGGTGTCACCGGGTAAAACGTTGCGCCGGAAGCGGCAATTCTCGATTCCGATCAGGTAAGGCCAATAATTTTCGGGATCGGGCACCGTACTAAGTACCAGAATACCCCCCGTTTGGGCCATCGCTTCAAGCTGCATGACGCCGGGCATCACCGGATTGCCGGGAAAATGGCCTGGGAAAAACGGCTCATTCATTGTCACATTCTTGATACCGACCACACTATTTTCGTCCAGCGCAATGATCTTGTCGATCATCTGGAACGGATAGCGGTGCGGCAGCAACTGCGAGATATGATTAATATCCATCACAGGCGGCTGCTTCGGATCGTACTGAGGAACCTGATTAGCCGCGTTTTTCTGGATAAGCTTTTTTATCTTTTTAGCAAAAGCAACGTTGGCCGCGTGGCCCGGACGAGCCGCCAGAATCTGCGCTTTGATGGGTCGACCAATAAGCGCCAGATCACCAACAACGTCCAGCAGTTTATGGCGCGCCATCTCATTGGGATGGTGCAGTTCCAGGTTATTTAGAATCCCTTCTCTCTTGTTGACGCTTACCTTCGGCTTGTTCAACAGATCGGCCAGATAGTCTAGCTCCCCGTCGTTCACGTCGCGGTCGACAATAACAATCGCATTGGTTAGGTCGCCCCCTTTAATCAGGTTTTGCTTATACAACGCTTCCAGCTCATGCAGAAAAACAAACGTCCGTGAACTGGCGATTTGCTCCGGAAACTGGCTGATATCGTTCAGATAAGCGTGCTGACTACTGATTACCCGCGAGTTGTAATCAACCATAACCGTCAGGCGGTAATCGTTGAGCGGGAGCGCAGCCAGTTCAATATCTTTTTCGGAATTTCGGTAATGAACGTACTCGTTTACTTCGAAATAATTACGAGTAGCGTTCTGTTCTTCAATACCAGCTTCCCGAATTGCGTTGATAAACTGAATCGACGAACCGTCCATGATCGGAGGCTCGGGACCATCCAACTGAATCAGCACGTTATCCAACTGTAAACCAACCAGTGCTGCCAGTGTATGCTCGACCGTATGAATCCGCGCCCCACTCTGTTCAATGGTTGTGCCGCGTGAAAGATCGACGACATTATCAACATCCGCATCTACGATCGGCTGGCCGGGTAGGTCAACGCGTTGAAATTTATAACCATGATTGGTTGGAGCGGGCAGGAATGTCATCGTAGCCGAAACGCCCGTGTGTAAGCCTACACCCGATACCGAAACGGCCTTCTGAATCGTCTGTTGTTTGGTATTCATTCGTTCTCAGTTTTCAGTAGAATGGTTTCGGTTTTCGGTCATTGACGTATCAAGAAACCATAAACTGTAAACTATTTTTCTGTTTTCTTTTCCAACTCGTTCAATCGTCGGTCCAAATCCGGCAACCGCCGGAATACAGCCAGTGAACGCATACTTTCTTTTAACCCAAAAGCGGGTGAACTATTGATAGCGGTACCTTCTTCCGTCACATTCTTTCCGACACCGGACTGGGCGCCGACTTTCGTGCCGTTGGCGATGTTGAGATGCCCGGCAAAGCCTACCTGACCGGCAATCGTACAATTATCGCCAATTTTAGTAGAGCCCGAAATACCCGTTTGCGCGGCAATCACCGTGTTTTTACCAATCTCGACGTTATGACCGATCTGAATCAGGTTGTCGAGTTTAGCCCCCTGCCGAATAACGGTCGATCCCATCGTAGCACAGTCGATAGTAGTGTTTGAACCGACGTTTACAAAGTCTTCCAGGATGACATTGCCGAGCTGCGGGATCGTTTTATAGGTTCCATCGGACTGAGGAGCAAACCCAAATCCTTCGCTACCAATCACAGCATTTGGATGGATGACACACGACTGACCAACAATACAATTGTCCAGAATACGGACTCCGGTGTGAATTATTGTGTTGTCGCCAATGCGGACGTTATCGCCGATGTAGGCATGCGGATAAATCTTCACGTTATTCCCGATGCGACAGTTGCGGCCTATGTACGAAAAAGCGCCCCGGTAGGTTTGCTCGCCTAGTTGCGTTCCATCGCCCAGAAAAGCGGGTTGTTCTACACCAGCGCGTGCATAGCTCCGTAGCTTGTGGTATTCTTCCAGCAAGCGGGTAAAGGCCGTGTACGAATTTTCGACAAAAATAAGCGCAGCTTCTACCGGCTTCCGGGGTTGAAATGACCGATCAACAATCACCGCCGTAGCCTGTGTTGTGTAGAGATGCGGTTCATATTTAAGGTTCGACAAAAACGAAATATCACCCGGTCGGCCTTCCTCTATTTTAGCTAATTTACGAATCGCCAGTGTTTCATTTCCGGCTACCTCACCTCCCAGTAACGTGGCAATCTGCTTGACTGTAAACTCCATATGCGTATGACAACCATCGCAAAACAATCGCTTGTACCGATTATTTTGGCCGCTAAGGTAGGCAACAAATTGCACTTTTTGGATAAAATCGCCGGAAATAGTGTTGCACGGTTGAGTAATTGGCAGATTACGTAAATTGATAATACGATCAGAAGCGGGAATGATCCATCGGCTTGTCCTGGGCTTACTTATTTACTTGCCCAGTTGGCTAGTTGCAGTCCTTTTGACCAGCATACATAATATCGACGTACGATATTGGTCAGCACTCGAACATTCGACAAATCCGATGCATCAGCAATGTCGATTACCTTGCCGCTTTTAAGTTTTATATTGATCCGATCACCCGAAGGTAAGTAAGCCGCATTCGTTGCCTGTCCTTCTACCAGAAAATACGATAGTTCTTCATCGGGCAAACCCTGCTGCCGTAACTGAGCGGTCAATTCGTTGACTAGTTCATTGGCAAACGGCTCCGTAGAAAGTATGATTTTGAAGAGTCGCCGGTCCAGGAGCATGCGGCAAAGCGCCGATAAGACCGGGTCGTTGTGCAAGGCCCATTCCTTGATACATCCCCAGACATCGTAATCGTCCAGTTGGGTAAACGCGTCCAGATAGATCGGATTCGCCAAAAAAGCATCCAGCGAAACGCTTTCCCGCAAAAACAGCATGAACGTATACGGAGCAAACACCGGCTCTCCCTGCCGAATCAGAAACCGCGCTCGTCGTAGAATTTGCACCAGCATTGATTCGCAACAGATCGACGTTTTGTGCAAATAGACCTGCCAGTACATCAACCGCCGGGCGTTCAGAAAATTTTCGACGCTTAGAATTCCTTTAGCCTCGACAACCAGCTGGTCGTCTACCAGGTCGAGCATCTTGATGATTCGTTCGGCGCCAATAGCCCCCTCGGCCACACCGGTATAATAGCCATCGCGGTTGAGGTAATCCATCCGATCCATGTCCAGCTGGCTTGATATCAACTGATGAAAGAATGGTCGCTCGTAGGTTCCTTCAAACATACTGATCGCCAAGCTAAGCCGGCCGTCAAACTGCCGATTCAACTCATGCATGAGCCATAATGAAATCTTCTCGTGATGAACGTTATCGAGCAAACAGCATTCCAAAACGTGGGAAAACGGCCCGTGACCAATATCGTGAAGGAGAATGGCTATCTGCGCAGCCTCGCACTCGTCGTCGGACAGATAGTGTCCCTTGCCCCGAAGCGTATGTGTCGCCTGCCCCATCAGGTGCATAGCGCCCAAGGCATGATGAAAACGCGTATGTAGAGCCCCCGGATAAACGTATTCTGACAAGCCCAGTTGCTTAATGCGCCGTAATCGCTGAAAGTACGGGTGCTCAACCAGATCGAATAGTAAATCGCTCGGAATCGTAATGAATCCGTATACCGGATCGTTGAGAATTTTTTTCTTATTTGCCACTGACATTCAACAAAAATAGGCCCATAGGGTTAAAGGAATGTCATCTTTTTTTACGCATAATTAGGTGTTCGCTTCAATTATGTCGAAAAAAGCGTAAATTTGCACTGCTGAAACCAAGCTATTGGACAGCAATGGGCTTGTAACTCAGTTGGTTAGAGTGCCTGACTCATAATCAGTAAGTCCCTGGTTCGAGTCCAGGCTGGCCCACATTGAAAATCAAGCACTTAGCCCAAAACTAAGTGCTTTTTTCATTTTATTAACGCCCATAAACTCGCCCACATCGCCCCATTTGACGGATCGGGCTGTTGCCTAAGGCTAATCGATGTGGATGAATTATGTAGGCTCAGCACCAAACTAACTTTTTTGTTAATCCTTTCCTGCGAAGGAACTGCCGGTATGCCTTGCTATGTAGTTAGGTAAGTATGAGAAAACGAATAAAGAGGCACTATCGAATTGCCCGATACGTGTTTTATCGGGAGACAATCTTAGAACCTATCGATCACCTTTGGACCTTTGTCGGTACGTTTATCGCCATCGCTTCGATTGGTTTATTGCAGCAAGCCGGTTTCACGCAGCAGGATAGCATCTTTCTAATCGGATCTTTCGGAGCCTCCTGTGTGCTATTGTTTGGCGCAACGAACAGTCCTTTGGCACAGCCCCGAAACCTGATTGGCGGTCACCTGCTGGCTTCGTTGATTGGCGTAGCAATTCATAAGCTGATTCCGGATCAGGTATGGTTAGCATCGGCCCTGGCGGTCTCGCTGTCGATTGTTTGTATGCAGATAACAAAGACGATGCATCCCCCGGCGGGCGCCACCGCCCTGATTGCCAACATTGGGTCGGAAAAGATTAAAAACCTGGGTTTCGGCTACACCCTAACGCCCGTGATGACCGGAGTCGCCATTCTGTTTGTAACTGCTCTAATCATCAACAACATACCTTCCGGACGCTCCTACGGAGTCAGGTCTTTGGCGCGGTTGAAGATAGCCGTAAAGCGAAGAAAAGGGTTGAACTCGCTATCATCGGATAAAACCTGAATACGGCATCAAAGCCCCCAATACGAAACCTTTGGCTGATTATTTTGTCGTGAAGATTGATGGCGGGACGTTGGCAGTGAATCCTTACCTATGATGCACGCAAGCGGTTACTAAAATCGACTAAGGACTTGGCTATAATTGAGCCTTACTTAGCCAGAAACCGACACTAATGCCCAAAGTGCGATTGTACGATTTATTTATTGCGCTTCCTAAATCGACTAGGCCATAATTATAGTTTACCCCAATCAGCAGACGGTTTATCTCTACTCCGGCTGCTGCACTGGCCCCGTAATCAAATCGCCTGTAACTGTTCGTTCCGGGCTCCCCTGACCCGAAGTTAACATCTCGCTCGGCTATGGGTTGGAACGAAGAAGCGATCTTACCGCCCAGACCCAGTCCTACATACGGTCCTACCCCCCCATAGAATCGGCACGATTGACCTAAGTTCTTTTTAAACAGCGCTAAAACCGGCAGTTCAGTATAAACCAGTTTAATCGACGTATTGATATCACTAATCGTGGAGCCGGTATTGCCATCAATAAGTTTGGCTTTGATTTTACTTCCCTTCGCGCTGACCAATAAAGCGGACTGAATAGAGAATGAACTGGCTACTGGAATATCCAGTACCACCCCTCCCTGAAAATCAATGCGTGGCTTGACCGAAACGCCCGGCTCAATATCGGGGATGTTAATCGTTGACGAATTGACCCCCGCCTTAATACCAAGCTGGACTTGTGCCTGCGTCCAAAGACTGTTCATAAGCATGAATAGGCACAAAGTAGTTTTAAAAAGCTTTTTCATGTTTTGATCGGTTGAAGGTTAATCAGACCAATAGGATACCTATTCATAATCAGCATTTTATACCATGATGAATGGCTAGCCTGGTGTTCAGATACGTTGAAAAGGGGGTGACTACGATGCATCTACTTACTGGAAATGGCTTTACTAAAAGAACGCACGAATATGAATCGTGCGAAGCCACTGACAACCTCTCCGTTTAGATTACTCTGATCCTGAAAACTCATCCATGTATGCTTTTGGTAACAACGATTACCATTCGTTCAACATGCGATTCATCAACCCGTATTACAGTTTTTCCCCGCAATACTTGCAGTGGACCGCATCCGTATCGTGCTCTCGACGACCGCAATTGGGACAGGCTTGTGAATTGAGCTCCCGACGATTGGCAACACCGGTCAAACTAACAGCGACAATACCCGTGGGAACAGCAATGATCACGTACCCCAGCATCATGATTAGACTAGCGATCAGCTTGCCGACAGCAGTAGAGGGAACAATATCGCCGTAGCCCACCGTCGTTATGGTAATAATCGCCCAATAGATACTGACCGGAATACTTTCGAAGCCATTCGTGTGCCCTTCTACCACGCTGGTCATCGCGCCGAGCGTAATGACCAGCGTAAAAATAGCAACGAAGAATACCGTAATCTTGGCCCGACTTTCCCGAAGTGAAGCCGCCAGCACATCGGCTGCCGAGGTATATTCCTGTAATTTCAAAATTCGAAAAACCCGCAGTAACCGAAGAATACGGATTACAACCAGTTGCTGCGAACCGATGAAAAACAAGCTTAAGTAAGCCGGCAGGATACCAAGAAGATCAACCAGACCGAAAAAGCTGAACACGTATCGAATTGGACTTCCGACGGCAAGCAATCGAATGATAAACTCAAGCGTAAATACACCCGTGAATATCCATTCAAGAACGTGAAAGAGTGGTCTATACGCCTGGTCTAAAGCAGGAATAGTTTCGACAATAACGGATATGACACTCAGAATGATAAGCAGCAGCAAGGTTATATCGAAGGCTCGTCCCGCCCATGTATCGTTTTCAAAAACTATATTGTGCAACCGATTCTGGATGCGTTGCCAGCGTGTTTGCATGGGGTACCGAGTAATCCTTGATTCAGAGAGTTTTCCAAAAATAAGTACAATAGCCAGGTTTTATCCAGTCACGTTATTGGTGACTAAAATTTTACAGAAAGTTCCAGCGTCGCTATCGGATCTTCCAAAAAGGCTGCTGTGAGGGCGACGGGGCCAATTTCCTGTAAATACTACCTTCCCTGCATGAAGGCACCAGCCTATCTTTGCTTTAATTCGTTTATAATATACCGTTAGTATTTTTCGATTGATCTCCCTTTTTCTTAATATTACAGTAAGCCCACAATGAAGTAAGCAGTTCTGACTAATTCATGCGCAAATCTGCCGAGCTTGACGCGCCGTTAATCTATTAATTATCTGCGATTGTAACCTTTACTCAATACATTGTAAATAATTGTTCTTGTTTTAAGTCTATATAGACTTACTATTAGTAAGTATTTTTACTCCTTTTCCAAAAAATTTCAACGGTTTCTTAAGCGGCTTTGTCTTATTCAACGAAACCGCTATATTTACGCTTATGTAAAATATAAAACTACAAGTTACCTTATCAGCATACACTCTACATGAAGTTCAGCAAGTTAAACAACAACACCTCCCGCATTACCTACTTGATGGGTTGGGGGAATTACACCCGTGTATTTCTGGTAGACTCTTCCCCCGAATTAAATTCTACTACGCTAAAAAAGTGCGTTGGCACACTTCCCGGCTTTATTCGCCTGAGCAAAAGCCTGGCCGTAAACCCTAACCACATCTTACAAATCCGCCGGAAAGGTGACCGGTCGGCTGACGTATTAGTAAATGGAAACTGGCTTCCAGTGAGTCGGCGTCGGGTTAGTTCAGTTGTGAGACAGCTTCAAGATCTTCCGGGCAGCCGCGTGAAGGGACTAACTTTGTTTCGCACACTGCTTGATGAGATTCGCTCACCGCAAGAAGATTTTCCGGTTAGCTAGCCAATACATCGCAGATTCTGGTGGCATTTAGTAGCATCAACTGATTTCTTAAATCAGATGTAGGCTGTTGTACACCTTTTTTTGTTCAGGAGCTAAACCCTGGACAATTTATCTGTTAGTACCTAATCTTTTCGTTTTTTACCTCCGCCAAATGCCACAACGGCTACACTGACGGTACGTACTGCTGTCATTAGTGCTATTGGTAGCAGTTTGCATAAGCTGTTAAACACGGGACTAGGTTACCTCGACCCACATATAATTACTTAGGATAAAGTAGATTTCATGAGAATACATCCGATAAAATTATACAATATCTACAGGATAGGTAGGAATAATAAGTGAAATAATCGTTATTTGTGGTCAAAGCGAGAAGAGCAGGGCCAATACAATACGACACAGAAGCCTGTTTGTATAAGTATATTTACTGATAAACACATTTTCTCCATATAGTAATGGCGAAAAGTGATTCAACGAAGCCTTTTCACGAAAACTTTCTTTTAATACCCAAAAGAAGTTGCGTATTTTATTGTCATTATTTCAAATTTCCCATTCACCTACTATCAATGTACTGATAAAATGATCTCAAAAAAAGCTAAATATGCCATCAAAGCACTCAAAGTGCTCACCGAACAGTTCGGTAATGGCCCAGTGCTTATCTCTTACATTTCGGCGCAGGAAGGCATACCCAAAAAATTCCTGGAAGCGATTCTGTTGGAATTACGCAACCACGGTATTTTGCAAAGTCAGAAAGGTAAAGGCGGGGGATACCTGCTTCGGGTCGAGCCGGAACGCGTCAATTTGGCGCAGGTGGTTCGGATTATCGACGGCCCCATCGCGCCTACGCCCTGCGTCTCTCTGAATTTCTACGTCCGCTGCGATGACTGTGAAGATGAAGAAACCTGCACAATTCGACCTATTATGGAGCGTGTTCGTGACGCCAACTTATCTGTATATGAACGCACAACCCTACGCTCACTGGTTCAGAATCAATCGCAGATCGTGTAGTAACGGTTGCCCCAATGCTTTAATAGCAGAACCGGCTTATTTGCCTATTAGACAAACTCGCCGGTTCTGTTCGTGACCTGTTGCGATCAACTACTCGTGGGATAAAACTTCTTTTTCTTCAATACCTTCCGGCGATCCTTGCAGTACTGACATTGCCTTCTTCACAACGTTCTCGACGGTAAAGCCAAAGTAGCTCATTACCTCTTCGCCAGGCCCCGACAAACCAAAGCGGTTCATACTGATTGTGGTGCCTTCGTCGGTAACGTACTTGTGCCAGCCGATTGGCGAGCCAACTTCAACGGCCAGCCGCTTCCGAATCGAAGGCGGTAACACTTCGTGCTGATAGGTTCGATCCTGCTTTTCGAAAAGCTCCCACGACGGCATACTCACCACACGCGCCTGGATGCCCATCTTCTTTAGTTCGGCCTGAGCCTCCAGAACTAGTGAAACTTCGGACCCGGTCGCAATCAGAATCAATTGCGGTGAACCTTCAGCTTCGCTCAAAATGTACGCTCCCCGCTCCAGACCACGCGCCGAACCGTATTTGCTCTGATCCAACACGGGCAACTTCTGCCGCGACAGAATCAAAACAACCGGCGTCTTGGGTTGCATCATCGCTACGCGCCAGGCTTCCGCCGTTTCGTTGGCATCGGCGGGGCGGAGAACGACGATGTTCGGGATGGTACGGAGCGAAACAAACTGCTCGACAGGCTGGTGCGTTGGTCCGTCTTCACCCAAACCGATGCTGTCGTGGGTAAACACAAACGTTGCCGACGACTCAGCCAGGGCCGTTAACCGAATGGCTCCCCGCATGTAATCGGAGAAATTCAGGAAAGTTCCCCCGTATGGATGTACACCCCCGTGTTGAGCCATGCCGTTGAGCGCAGCTCCCATCGCGTGTTCGCGCACCCCAAACCAGATATTCGACTGATCGTAATGACCCGGCTGGAAACTAACATCACCTTTGGTTGGCATGTCGTTGGAAGACGCCAGATCAGCCGAACCACCAAATAGATAAGGAACCCGCTGTTTTAGTGCCGTTAGGGCCTTACCCGATGCCTGCCGGGTAGCCAGTGGTCCGTCTTCCGGTTTGAACTGCGGCATATCGGCATCCCATCCTTCGGGAAGTTTGCCGTCAAACGACACCGTAAAGAGGTCTGCTTCGGCCGCAAATTGCGCTTTGTACGCATCGAAACGCGTTTGCCAGTCGGCTTGCAGATCAGCGCCCCGCTTTCCGGCTTCCAGCAGATGGGGTCGTACTTCGTCGGGCACAACAAACGTCTGATCGGGGTCCCAGCCAAAGAACTCTTTTGTCTTACGCACGTTTTCTTCACCCAGCGGGCTACCATGTACTTTGCTGGTTCCTTCCTGTGGACTACCGAAGCCAATAATTGTTCGGACGGCAATAATCGACGGACGTTCGGTTTCTTCCTGAGCCGCCCGGATAGCAGCCTCAATCGCATCCAGATCGTTTCCGTCGGCAACTTCCTGCGTGTGCCAGCCATAGGCATCGAACCGGGCCATCCGATCTTCGGTAAACGCCAGATTCGTTGGTCCGTCGAGCGAAATCAGGTTATCGTCGTAGAGATAGATCAGCTTGCCCAGCTTGAGGTGCCCGGCCAGCGACGCTGCTTCCGAAGCAATACCTTCCATCAGATCCCCATCACTCACAATCGAATACGTATAATGGTCTACCAGCGTATGGCCTTCGCGATTGTACGTAGCCGCCAGAAACGCTTCGGTCATAGCCATCCCTACGCCGTTGGCAAACCCCTGCCCCAGCGGTCCGGTAGTTACTTCTACCCCTGCCGTCAGGTTTGATTCGGGGTGGCCTGGTGTTTTGGAGTGGAGCTGACGAAAACTTTTCAGATCATCGAGCGTCAGATCATAGCCGTACAGATGAAGCAAGCTATATAACAGCGCTGAACCATGTCCAGCCGACAAAACAAACCGATCCCGATCGGGCCATTGCGGGTCCTGCGGATTGAATCGCAAAAAACGAGACCAAAGTACGTACGCCATCGGAGCCGCTCCTAGTGGTAAACCAGGGTGGCCTGAATTGGCTTTCTGAACAGCGTCTACCGATAGCAGCCGAATCGTGTTGATGCTAAGTTGGTCGAGGTCAACCGTCTTGTTAGACATAGCGAAAAAGAAAATGGTTAAAACGATGTATTCTGTTCTTGCCAGTAAAACCGGACATTCTTTGTAAGTAACTCGCAAACAGAGGAAGAGGATTAAAAAAAGAGCAATTAGTGATAAACGCCCAGTCGAACGATCCATTCTATTCTATCCTGACATTCAGACCAAAAATCTGCCAAATCGGGCTTTCTATGACCAAATGGCCAAAGCGTTTTCCGGCGAATAGCCCCTTCGTGAAAAACAACCGTTTTGCGATAAGTTGTAAAATTTCGGTAAACACAACTGTTTATAAGCCCTACCGGTTATTTTTGCACCGGCTATTGGCCCTTATTGCCCAATTTTCCCGTCCCTCATGTCTAAGAAAACCAAGATCGTGGCCACCATCGGCCCGGCTTCCGAAACGAAAGAACAATTGCTGGCATTAGCCAAAGCCGGTGTTAATGTATTCCGGCTTAATTTCTCCCACGGTACCCACGAAGACCATCTCATGCGGCTCACCCGAATCCGCGAGATCAATGCAGAATACAACCTGAATCTGTGCGTATTGCAGGATTTACAAGGTCCGAAAATTCGGATTGGCAACGTCGAGAGCAAAGATGGCGTTATGATCATGCCGGGCAACAAGCTAGTATTCACCAACGATGATATTATCGGTACCGCAGAACGTGTTAGTACGCCTTACAAGGATATGTACAAAGATGTTCACCCAGGCGAACGTATTCTGATGGATGACGGCAAACTCGAAGTGCGGGTTGTTGGCGCCGAAGGTACCGATGTCGTCACCGAAGTAGTATACGGTGGTCCGATGAAGTCCAAAAAAGGCGTTAACCTTCCCAACACCAAGGTTTCGATGCCCGCCGTGACCGATAAAGACTGGGAAGACCTTAAATTTGGTCTTGAACACAATGCGGAATGGATTGCGCTTTCGTTTGTACGTGAAGCGTCCGAAATCATCGAAATCAAAGAATACATCAAAGCCCAGGGCAAGACAAGCCGCGTCATTGCCAAGATCGAGAAGCCAGAGGCTATCGTGAATATTGACGAGATCATCGCAGCAACGGACGGTCTGATGGTTGCCCGTGGTGACCTCGGCGTGGAATTACCCGCCGAAGAAGTGCCAATGATCCAGAAAATGCTGGTCGAGAAGTGTAACAAGGCGGGTAAACCTGTCATTGTTGCTACCCAGATGCTCGAAAGCATGATTGATGCGCCCCGCCCAACCCGCGCCGAAATCAACGACATTGCCAACTCTGTAATGGACGGAGCCGATGCGGTGATGCTTAGCGCCGAAACCGCTTCGGGTAAATACCCGATTCTGGCCGTTGAGAGCATGGCGAATACCATCCGGCAGGTCGAAGCCAATACAGACAAAATTTACTACCGCTATCACGCGTATGTTAACGAGCACCCCGGCGAAAACTTTATTAATGACAACGTGGTCATGAGTGCCTGCCGGTTAGCCCGTGATACAAAAGCTAAAGCAATCATTGGTATTACGAACTCGGGTTACACAGCGGTACGGTTGTCGCACCACCGCCCCAAGGCCGATTTGTTCGTCTTCTCCAACGACCCACAATTGCGCAACACATTGGGCTTGTACTGGGGTGTTCAGGTAATGCCTTACGAGCCCAACCTCGAGTTGACAGTTGATCAGACCGTAGAAGGTATCAAGCAAACACTGATTGGCCAAGGCAAGCTGGAATCCGGCGATATTTTTATCAATACACTTAGTATGCCGCTGACTCAGGCCCGTCGTACGAACACGGTTAAATTAAGCACCGTTGATTAATTGGTGAGTCAACGCAATTTCGCTTAAACGACTAAAAAGCCGTCAACCAATGGTTGACGGCTTTTCTGTGCTCACTGAAAATGGAGTTTTTAATAGCTTATGCTTTTTCTTCGGTTTCGGCGTCCGACGCTTCAGCGGGAGCGGCTTCAGTAGCTGGCTCGGCTGATTCACCGACTGGTTTTTCAAACACTTCGGGAGCGAATTGACGTAAAATTCCGTACCAAACAATTAGTTTCTTAATGTCAGCGGGCCGAACGCGGTCACGGTCGTAATCGGGGACAACCTCAGCCATGAAATCAGCTAATTCGCTGTTTGATCCTTTCGGATCAACCGTCAGCGTTTCGCCGTATTTATCGTTGACAGCCAACAGCACATCAGCCAGTGGGATCGACTGGTCAGGCGTATCGACGTAGATCGAAATGTCGTTCAGCACCGATACCCGTGCGGTTGGGCCCATCATTGTTTTCGCCTTTTTGTCGTCCAGCGTTTCAACGATAACACCATTGCGGCTCGGCTTCAGAATCCGAAAAAGGCCGCTTTGACCGGCAATGTTGGCAATTTGTTTTAAAGCTTCCATAAATACTTTGTAAACTGGTAACGCCTGTTTAGGCCGACGTATTGCCTTTTAATAAAGGATAATGGTTAATCGGTAAGTTTATTGTTCTGAACAAGCCCCTTCTGCGGCATCAACTTATCTTCCCTCTTACTTCCGGAATTCAGCGTTCAGCGGACGAATAAACGACAGAATTTCTTCGCGTCCGGCAGCCGTAACTGCTGATGTGATAAAAAACTGGGGGGCTTCCTCCCAGGTTTCCAGCAGCTTGGCCCGGTAAGCATCGAGAGCAGCCTGCAACTTATTGGGCCCCAATTTCTCTGTTTTGGTAAACACGATGACAAACGGCAAGCCCTTTTCACCCAGATTGTACATAAAATCAAGATCAATTTTTTGGGGCTCGATGCGCGAATCGACCAGTACAAAAATACAAAGCAGATTAGAACGACCGGTCAGATAGCCGTCGATCAGGGCGGCAAATTTCTCACGTTCGGTTTTGCTCACCTGGGCGTAACCGTAACCAGGCAAATCGACCAGGTACCACTCGTTATCAATCACAAAATGATTGATAAGCTGGGTTTTGCCGGGTTTACCAGAAATTTTAGCCAGCGACGAGCGACCCGTCAGCATATTAATCAGCGACGATTTTCCCACATTGGAGCGGCCAATGAACGCGTACTCGGGCCGATCGGGCTTGGGGCATTTGGCCGGATCTGAATTGCTGACAAAGAACTCAGCTTGTTTAACGGGCATAGCAGTAAAGACTGAAACAGCTGCAAAGGTCGGAAAGAATAAGGAAAATGGCACATGATTTGCCTTTTGAGTGTGCGCCTATTATTTTGCTTATTCAAAACGCCGACGGAAACGAAAAGGTCTTCCCAGTGCGTTATTCATCCGAAACTTAAACAATTACCGGTGTACCGGTCCGAGCATGAAAAAAGTAATTTGGTTCTTAGCCATTCTATTTGTCGGATTCAGCTACTCGCCCAGCCAGGCTCTTTCGGCGGGTGATCGCAAACCAGCACCTAAAGAAGACGGCCAGGGTATTCAGTTTACGGAAGCGGCCTGGAAAGCAATTCTTCAGAAAGCCAAAACCGAAAAGAAAGTTATTTTCCTGGACGCGTACGCAAGCTGGTGTGGTCCCTGTAAGCTGTTGCAAAAGAACGTCTTCACCAAGAAAGCAGTGGGCGATTTCTATAATGCCAAGTTTATCAACGTGAAGATGGACATGGAAAAAGGCGAAGGCCCCGCTCTGTCGCAGGTATACCCGCTTGAGGCTTATCCAACGTTGCTTTTTATCGACGGCAACGGTAAAGTATTGAAAAAGGTAATTGGTCTGCAATCGCCCGAAGACCTGATTGCAATCGGCAAGAGCGTTAAATAATTGATTCGCTGTTGTTCGTCATTAGCTTAGCATTACGGAGTCGGCTTTCGAAAGCCGACTCTTTTTTTGTGCCTTTGTTAATCGTTGGCTAGCCAGCCCGTACCCACTTGCCAAAACCAATAAAAGACCAACAGCCAGCACCGATTGAGCGCTGAGCGACCAATCTAAAGCGTAAAAAACCAGTCCGTTGACAACCAATTGTATGGATGCGTATAACGCTGCTACCAGCAAGTGAGGCCATTGCTGCTCATAAACAATCCGTTGAAACAAATGCAGTCGGTGGGCCTGTACTATATTCTGCCCCAAATAAAGTCGGTACCCAATCGTCAGGACACTATCGATGCCGTATACGGCCAAAAACAGCGCCGGCAAACAGCTTTCACTAGCTTTGATAAATTCAATCAGTACATACAGGCAGATAAAACCAATGGACACACTGCCGACATCTCCCGCAAAGCATATCGCCTGCTGACGAGCATTGAACCAGCTAAAAATCAGCAAAGCCGCAAATGTCTGGGGAAATAACAGGCTGGCTGTAGTGTACAGTGACTGACCGTACCAAATCGTTCCGATAGTGATAAGGCTGTAGAAAGCCGTCATGCCGTTGCTACCGTCCATAAAGTTGAACGCGTTGAGTATACCGACGCCAACGACCAGCAACAGGATGACCCACAGTGTCGGTAACAAATTCGTTGTCTGGTACATCAGTAGACTTACCGCCACAAACTGCGCGTAGATTCGGTACTGCCACGCTACACCGCGTATATCATCCAGAAAACTGACCAGCGCAACGAGCGATAAGCCCACAAAAAAACAAGTCGGCTCGAAATCGCTGTAGACGACTGAAACCGCAGCCGCAAGCCAGAATACAATACCTCCACCCCGAACAATCGTTTGGTCGGTGTGTAAACTACGCTCGTTGGGTATATCGACAATACCGAAATGACGCGCGGCACGTAAATACAGCAGCTCGCCCGTCAGGAGAAAAACAACGATCAGTACGTACTCAATCAGATTCATCGGAAGCAATCGAGAACAGCGCGTGGATTCCAGTCGAGGTGTTGGCGAGCGGCTTCGTCCGAAAACGTTAGCGAACTCGTCAATTTTCGGAGTGCCATTGAGTCGAGCGGAAAGCGACGACCAATTAACCCGTTTATTCCATCACCGACGTTCGCGACGGCTTTGGCGACGCCCAGCGGAACCGTTGGTATACGGTTTCGACCAACCAGGCGGGCCATCGCTTCTTCAAGTTGATAGACGCTCGGATGACAGCCGTCCGTAAGGTTATAGGTTCCGCCAACCGCAGCGGCTTTGAGCACAACAGCCGCCACATCGTCAGCCCGGACCATGCTTCGACGGGCAGCACCATCCCCTATCCGTACATAATACCCGCGCCGAAGTCCGTTCATCATCGCAGCCAGATTGCCCGTCGGTTCACGAGCAGCCACCAGTGGTAGCCTCAGAATGGCAACGCGAACGCCCGTTCGTTCGCCCCACGCGCAAACCAGTGCTTCTGCCCGCGCCTTACTTAACCCGTAGACATCGGTAGCATTCAGCGAAGTTTTTTCGTCAAGCAACTGTCCCTCCGAACGTCCGTAGGCCAGCACGGTACTGATATACACAATTGCCTGAGGCAACACCGGCAGTTGTTCCAGCGCGGTCAACAAGCGAACGGTTCCTTGTACGTTCACGCGCTCGTAGTCGCCCCGCTCTTGCGAAGTTCGAGGAACAGCGTGCGCTTTCCCGGCGGCATGAATGACAACATCGAATGTGTAGCCTTTCAATTGGGGCGTTTCGTCGACCAGATCACAACGAATATGCTGTTGACTGATTGTCTGCCTGCCCAGTGTAGTGAGCGCGTGATTTCCTTCAAGTTCGCTACGAATCCGGCTTCCCAGAAAACCAGAAGCACCCGTCATAAGAATATTCATACGGCGTAAGGCTTGTCTCGCAGAGATGAAACCGTTTTAAGAATGTGTTCAGCCATAGCCTGCATAATGGTTTTTCGTCGAAAGGTAGCTACAAAGTCAGCACGATGAGCCGTTCGATACGGGGTCTGGCGGAGTTGCGCAACAAGGCTTTTCGCGTCACCCGGCTCAAACAAAATGGTATTACTTATGTGCGTTTGGATAAACTGAGCCGCGTAACCGGCTACTCCGGCTAGAATGGGTTTTGTCGTGGCTCCGTACTCAAACAACTTGGAAGGCAGGACACGCTTAAAAGCCTCCAGATCATTAAGATGCACAAGCAGATAATCGGCGTTCTGGTACGCCATCACGAGCTTTTCCCGACTCATAGGTTCGTAAATCCGGACATTATTAAGCTTTTCGGTACGAATCATTTGTTCGAGGTTAACCTGTGCACCACCGGCCCCGATGATCACAAACCGATACGGATCACCCAGCATTCGGGCGGCTTGCGGAATAATTTTGTGTAGCCCCTGGCCTTCACCGATATTACCGGCGTAAAGGATAATTTTCTCGTTAGCGATTGGGCGACTAACCTGGGGTAGATTTAAAAACTCCTCATCGATTCCGTTCGTAAAGTAGCTATACGTGGCTTGTGGATACGAGGTAAAATAATCGCGAAACCCTTCTGAAACCAGGTTAATGTGTCGAGCGTAACCAAATGTGTATCGTTCAACAGCGGACAAAACCCAATGGAGCCCGAATCGTAAATATGAACGGCTGAATAGCTCCACGACTGTTTCGCGCAACAGGTCCCGAATGTCGAGAACTAAAGGAATGCGCCTTTTTCGGGCAAGACGTGCGCCCAGAAAAGCTGTGAACAATCGGGAAGACGAAGCGAATACCAAATCATATTGCCTGTCTTTCGTTAACCGATGTGCCGCCCGAAAATACGTCAGGAACGAACGCATCTGATCGAGTCGTCCACTGGCGTGAGTTGGTACCGTAACCCGATCAATAATTACTCGGCAGGCATTCTCTTTCTCCCTGATTTCATGACTTGATGCCGTCCGCCTAAATGACTGATAGCGGTTCGGCTGCGGGGTAACAACGTGGATAAGGTCAGTAGCCGAAAGCTGGTTCGCCAGTTCGTTGACGAGTGCTGTATTGCGAAACGAACCAGGACAAAGATCAGGCTCGAAGTAAAAGCTTAAGTACAAAATTTTCATTCAGCCAAGGTTACTATGGTGTTCAGGCAATTCACAAACGTGATTTCCAAACAATGAGCCGTCCGCAACTGATTGAAACCGGTAGCCATGTCATACGATTTCACGGCGACAATTGGCGGTTTGTCAGATTGAAACGTAAGCGTTAATGGTCCCGCGGCAACGCCATCACTGGTCAAGTTTAGGGCTACGTCAGGGTGAAAATGCAACCGTGCCACAGCCGTTAGCGGCTCATACCCGCCAGACGTATTGCGAGTAATCTGGTCCAATATACAAATCCTGGTAGGCTCAAAATGCCACGTTCGCTGATGGGTAATTCCAACCGATGAATACCCGTCGTGCTGAGCCAATAAAACCGCTTCCTCGTCCACCAGCAACGTAACATACGCCCGTCGCCCAACGCGAAAGCCCGCCCAAACCTCGGATGAATCGGTACCGTTAATTTCAACTGTATTATGTGCGGCAGTACTCCGCTCCCACGACCGACGCAGACCGCTCTGATACGTTGAGGTGCCGCTGTCGACAATCACTGGCTGACCGTGCACGTACAAAACAAACGAAAAGGTATCGGCATGAGCATGACCCGGCTGGTAATCCGGACCAACAGCGCCCACATCGGCAAAAAACTCGTAGTCAGAATACCGAAACAGCCGGTAACCGCTTTCTTTACTTTCGCTTTGCGGGCTACGTGTCAATCGCTCGGAACAAGCCGTAGATAAAACCATTTCCGCCTTTTTTTGAATTTGTTCGGTTGTCGGAGCGATACCAAAGGCCGCGTCATTGACCATAGGCACGTCACCGTTGGAGAACGTTATGCCTGTGAGCCAGCGGAGCATCACAACCGCTTTCGTCGTTAGCAGTTCGACAAGCGCCGAATCACCATGCCAGGTGTCGTTCTGTAACATGATCAGCACATCCAGCAGTCGATCCAGCAGAATCTGGTGATACATAGGACTTCGCTCCGCATGAGCACCGTCGAGCAAAATCTGTTCCGCTAGTTCCGCTCGCAGGAGTTTGGACCCTTTTTCGAACCAGCTTTTGTTGCGAAAAAACAACCCTCCCGCCAGAAGCGCAAAGCCGTTTTCGAGCAGGTGATTACCGCCAAGGTGATACTCCAATCGTCGGCTTAACAGATGGACCTGCGCAAACAAGTGTGTATTTACCAAATCGTCCTGCATTCGATGGCGACTCAGAAACTGCACCCAGTTCATAATTCGCAACGATGTTGGATACGGTTCCAGACCAGCAGCTACCAAATCGGTTTTCGCCATAAACTGCCGGATCAACCAAAGTCCTGCTGCTAATTCTTTTTCGCCCTGATTTAGGTAATCGAAATAAGTGAGGTTGTAGGTCCATAGCTTTCCATTTTCGGCATAATTCCAGTCAATTTCGGAGTCGAACTGAACGGACTGATTTAGAAAAGTAAACGCCCTGTTCTCGTATGATACAGGTTTATCGGCTTCCGGCACACGCACAAACTGTATAGCTGGTAGATGCTTAGGCAGGCGCAATCTAGGTCGCCGACGCAACCGGTTGATAACCTGATAAACTAGTTGACGACATTGCAAGTACCGAACCGTTCGCCAGATAAGCCCGATCTTACTCATGCTCTTCCGATAAAGCGGTTTCCTGAAATGTCCCCACGCCCTTTACGTTAATCCATCCGTTTTGTCGAAAACTGTGCAAAGCCGCCAGTGTCGTCTGAGTCGTGTTGACAATCTCCGGGAACGGAATAAGTAAATCGTCCTGCGCGTCTATTGTACCAATTCGAACCTGCTGGATGAGCCGCTTCATTTGCTCCACGTGGCCTTTATCCTGCCGTCCGGACAAACTCGAAAAGCGCTTGAAGCCATACCCTGTCAGCTTGCGAAAGTTGTCCAGAACCAACGTCCGCTCCTGTGAATACACCTCGATTCGTTCTTTCGCGTAGGCTTTGCTTCCATTGGCGAAATAGTTGACGACGCCCGTTGACCCATTTTCGTAACGCAGCAGCAGCGATGCCGAATCACTCGTTTCGGAAGGCTGTTTTCCCATCGTATTCATGCACACGCTGATCACCCGACTACCCGTCAGAAAGGTAATCAGATCAATAAAATGACAGGCTTCCCCCAATACGCGACCACCGCCTACGGCTCTATTATGCACCCAGGAATTAGCTGGAATAGCGCCAGCGTTAATAGTTGCAATTACATTCATGGGTAGCTCAGCCGAAAAACGACCGCCGACCAAAGCTTTCATTTTTAGCGCGTAAGGCGAAAAGCGCCGATTGAAGCCAACCATAACCAGCCGCCCAGTTGCCTGTTGCGCTTCGATGATCGGTAACAGTTCTTTGTCATAAATCGCTAATGGCTTTTCAACAAATACGTGTTTACCCGCCTGCAACGCTTCGACCGTCATCCGCGCGTGAAGATTGTGCCGGGTTGCAATCACACACAGGTCGATCTCTGGGTTATCGATAAGCTGTCGGTAATCGGTCGTACTTTCCGATATACCGTATTTTCTGGCGAGTAAGGCGGCATTCAGTCCTCCGGCGGAAGCAATCGCGTTCAGGTTGGCCCCAGCCGCTTTCAGGGCAGGGATGAGCGTGGCGTCTGCAAAATTTCCGGCCCCGATGATACCCACCGTCGCAGAACCACCGACATAGCGGACAGATGTAATTTTCGGTATAGGCAGCGCTCTAACCGTTTCGGGGTAAGCCAGTAACGACGCGATTGCCGACCGATCCGGCTGATGAATTGAGTCGTAAATGGTACGATAGTCAGCGAAAGAAACAACCTCCGTAATGAACGGCTTCACATCCAGTTGCTGACGCTCCAGCAGTTGCACAATTGTTTGAAAGTTGCGGTTTTCCGTCCAGCGGACAAACGGCAGCGGATAGTCGTGTCCTCGCTGCTCATACTCCTCATCGTAGCGACCGGGACCGTAGGAACACGACACCCGAAACGTCAATTCTTTCTCATAAAAATCGGCTCGATCCAGGCTTAGCCCAACCACGCCGACCAACACAATTCGACCTTTTTTCCGACTCATGCGAGCCGTCTGCGTGATGACTTCGTTGCTTTTTGTCGAAGCCGTTATTACGACACCGTCCGCTCCGATACCCCTGGTAAGCGCCAAAACGGCCAGAACAGGATCGGTATCGTCAGCCGGGTTGAACGCTGTAAAACCTCGTTTTCTGGCCAGTTGCAGTTTGTTCTCATCCACATCCAGCCCGATCACGTGACAGCCATTGAGCCGCAGCAACTCGGCGGTCAGCAATCCGACGAGGCCCAGACCAAACACAACAACGGTTTCGTTCAGCGTAGGAGTTAGTAACCGAACGCCCTGCAAAGCAATCGCTCCAATCACCGTAAAAGCCGCTTCGTCATCGCTCACACTATCGGGTACGGGCGTCACCAGATTACGCGGTACACAGACTAGTTCGGCATGCGGGCCGTTGGACGCCACCCGGTCGCCAACGCACAGATCTGTAACATCCTCACCTACCGATACGACCGTTCCAACATTGCAGTAACCGAGTGGCAACGGCTGATCAAGTTTACGAAATACGGCCTCCAGAGTAGGCAGGAGTCCGTCGCGCTGAATTTTATCCAGCACCTGCTTCACCTTGTCGGGTTGTTGCCGGGCTTTAGCAATCAGGCTGGCTTTTCCAAACTCAACAAGCATCCGCTCGGTACCAAGAGACACCAGCGACCGACGCGTTTGAATCAATACCTGTCCGCGGCCAACCTGCGGAGTAGGTACTTCTTCCAAGAAAGTTTCGCCAGTTTTAAGATTTTGTACAAGTTGCTTCATGAAGGTGGGGTAAAATGGAAAGGCAAACGATCGAGGAGTTTAGCGCTTATAGGCTTGATGGCTCATGATTCTAGCAATGCGCGTGGCCGCATGACCGTCCCACAACGGCGGGATACAGCCCTGTTTGGTGCGCCCAGCCAGAATAGCCGCGACGCGATTCTGAACACTTTGCGGATTTAGCTCAGTCAGTAATTGATTAGTGCCCAATTCGACCGTAACCGGGCGTTCGGTGCTGTCGCGCAATGTCAGGCAGGGAACTCGTAGGTAGGTTGTCTCTTCCTGAACTCCGCCCGAATCTGTGATCACAATAGCCGCGTGTTCCAGCAGATTTAGAAATTCAAGATACCCCTGCGGTTCGAGCAGCCGGACGTTTGGCATATTTGTTAGCCGACCCAGTAGGCCCATTCGGGCTAGATTCGCTCGCGTTCGTGGATGCACAGGAAATACTACCGTTTTGTAACGAGCCGTGTTCTCAACGATTTGACCAATCTGAAGCAAGCCAGCTTCCCGATCTACATTGGCCGGACGATGCATGGTCATCAGCACATAATTA
Organism: Spirosoma liriopis; assembly: GCF_023196085.1. Lineage (NCBI taxonomy): Bacteria > Pseudomonadati > Bacteroidota > Cytophagia > Cytophagales > Cytophagaceae > Spirosoma > Spirosoma liriopis. The sequence continues at coordinate 1,448,726 of NZ_JALPRF010000002.1, read as the reverse complement.
TCGGGTGTCAACCCCAGTTTCTGAACAGTGTTGAGCTTGTTGGCTTGGGCACGGTACTGCACCAGCGAATCAATCATCACATTACCTACGAATTGAATTCGTTCGTCCGCAACGCCTTCCCGTTTGAGGTTGTCTATTCCAGCCTGTTCCGTCACAAACAGCAGGTTGGCCAGCGAGTCAGTCAGCATCCGGTTTCTTTCTTCCGGCATCCGGCGATCACCCGAGCGAAGTCCCGCTTCCACGTGTGCAACCGGAACGTCTTTTTGATCAGCCACCAACGCACAGGCAAGCGTACTGGTAACGTCACCAACCACCAAGACCCAATCGGGTTGTTCAGCCTCAAGAACCGGCTCAAACGTGCGCAAGATTTGGGCGGTTTGCTGCGTTTGCGTTCCGGCGCCAACGCCCAGGTAATAATCGGGTGATGGTAAATCGAGTTGATCGAAAAACACGGTACTCAAGCAAGCGTCGTAGTGCTGTCCTGTATGAACAAGCGTTGACTGGATGACAGAATGCTGCTTAAAAGCGCGGTGGATAGCAGCAATCTTTATAAAATTCGGACGCGCCCCGACGATGCTGACAATTTTCACAATTAGAAAGAAACGGTGGATGGAGATGCGATTAGGTGCTCAACGTCGGCTTCCAGACGGCGCAACTCAGCCGGAACATCAAAACGCGACATGGCCTGACCGGTCAGTACCTGATCCCGAACGAACAGCATCAGTAACGTCGATAGCTCAACTTCGTGCCAAGCGCGGTTATCGGCGCAAAACGGCTGTAACACCGCCCGTTCGTGCCCAACATCTTTCGGCGTAAAGTGCCAGTTTCGGCGTTTAGCTCCCTGATGGACGGTCAACTGTCGAAAGTCGTCGATGTGCGCAATGAGGTCATTGTATTGTAGGTGCATGACCTCCCGAACGCCTTCGAAGGGTTCTGCTCGCGACGTGAACAGCATGGAAACAAGGTCGTGCTGATCCGTTGTAAAGGTTATGACCAGATTATCGTCGGGTTCATCAGGATTGGCGTAAGCGATCTGAACCGCAATCCAGTCGGGCAAACTCCGCCAGGCAAACAGGTGAATCGTCAAGTCAATCCAGTGCCCTATGTTTCCACAAATACGGGTGCCTTCGTCAGGGCGTCTATACCAGTGATCGGGCGGAATTACGTGACCGTTAATGACATAGTTAAGGCTAAAACTGCCTGCCGTTTTCTGAGTAATCACATACGGTTTAAGCACCTGAATCGCTTCTGAGTAAGGTCGGTTGTAGCCCGCAAAAACCTGCCCTGACGATTGCCGAGCAGCCACGCTCAGTTCAATGAATTGATCCCGCGTAACGGCAATCGGCTTCTCAACGTACACGATTTTGTTACGCTGCAAGCCTGCAATGGCATAAGCCGCGTGTGATGCGTGGTTGGACAGAATATACAAAACGGCCAGCGACGGATGGTTTAGAACGGCGTCTACAGTAACGGCGATCTCCCGAAAACCATAATAATGGCCTAAGGACTGCGCTTGCTGCCGATTGACATCGTAGGCGCTCAAAAAGCCGTTTTGGCAATGCCTTCGCAGAAAAAAACAAACGCTACTAAACGCAAACTGTCCACAACCAATCACAGAAATCGTCGCCTTACGGCGATACGAAATTCGTCTACGCAGCCAATGCGGACGAGTGCGGGCAATTGCTTTGTTAAGCGCTCTCTGCCAGCCGTAGATTCGGGCAAACCGAACCAGTTTCAGCATTTTCAATATAATACCCAACGGCTCGTTCATCCTAGTGCATCTTCGTAGAATCGTTCCCACTGCGCAACGTTCGCGTGAATATCGAATCGGCGTGCCAACTCGGAAGCTCCTTGTCGATACGACGCGTACGCATCGACAGACAGGCGCAAAAACTGTTCGATAGCATGACACAAATCGCTGGGGTTATTGTCGACCCAACACCCAGCCCGTTTTGTTTCGAGCAATTGCCAGGGCGTCCCGGTCGATGCGATAACGGGCGTTCCCTGCGCCAGCGATTCAATGACGACATTGCCGAAGTTTTCGGAATGTGAGGGCAGAATTGTCACGTAAGCATTGGCAAGCAACTGTTCTTTCTGATCACCATAAACTGGTCCTACGAAAGTTACTTTCTCCGTCAATTCCCATGTTTTGACAAGCTCTTCGAGGTAAGTGCGGTAATTATTCGTGTCAGGGCCAGCAATCGTTAGCGAGTATGCACCGTTCCGAAAAATAGCCGATTCACTCAGGGTTTCGAGGAGTCGATCAATGGCTTTGATGGGATGCAACCGCCCGATGAACAGCAAATACGGTTCCGGTTTACGCGTACGAGCCGGTGCCATTTCCATCATATTTTCCAATTCCTGTACCAGTGCGTTATGACCAAAATGTTGACGGATATGTACCGTCTCGGCTGCGCAAGTCGAATGAAAAATTACGTCCTTGCTCACAACCCGAAACAACCGCAGCAACCCCTGCTTGAGCCTTGATCGGTAGATCAATGCGCTTGGACTTAGCTCGCCGTGGGGTGCCCAGATTATTCGTTTACGCAACAGTCGCGCAGCGATAACCAGCACAACCGAGCTGGGATAAAACAGACTGTTAATATGGACCACTTCCGCCTGCCGAATGGCCACCACAGCATACCAGATATGCGCGAACGGTAGGTAGAAGTGCGGATTCTTTGTGTACATTACACGGCCACACGCCAACGTCAACCAACGGCTAGTAGGAACAGTCGATGGTATATCCTGCGACGTAGCTACCACCGTTACCTGATGCCCCGCCCGTGCCATTGCCTTTGCCTGCCAATAGATCGCATTGCTTGGCCCACCCATCTGCGACGGATAAAACCAATCGGCTGACATCATTATTCGCATACGTCTCCTGCTTCGCATCTGGTGTTAGCCAGTTGCTGGTAAATGGACAGGTAACGAGTAGCAGCAGTCGGAGCGGAATAGGTAGCGGCATTGCGCAGGCCCTCCTCAATAAGTTGTTGCCGATACAAATCATCGTCAATTAGCCGCTGGATTCCACTACGGATCGCAATACTGTCGTCCGGATCGACAAGATGGGCGGCTTTACCGGCTACGTCACGCATGGGCAAGCGGTCTGCGGTGAGTACAACCCGCCCTACTGCGTTGGCTTCCAGAATAGGCATCCCAAACCCTTCGTAGGTAGACACGAACGTGACGATGTCGCTTGCCACATAGAGCGCCAGCATATCATCCTGACTTACGTTAACGTAGTTTTGGTACAGAATCTGCCGGTCACGAAGCGCACGAACAAGGTCTTCTGACAGAGGGCCAACGATACTTAACAGGCAGGGTACTCCTTCAATGGATTCGAGCAGTCGAGAGACGTTTTTATGGGGTGCGGTGCCGATCTGTAACAGCACGGGTCGTTGTTTTCGAAACGATTGGGCGTGATATACAAAACGCGGGTCGTAGGCATTAGAAACAACAACAGCCTTCTTCGCGACTTTGCCTAAATACCGTACTAAATCCCGCCGACTTTTTTCCGACACGACCGTGACGACAGCAGCATGGCGCACGGGCAGGTAAAACCAGAATAGCCAGAACAACCCGTACCGCAGCGGATTATGTCGATTCTTTTCCAACGTAATGCAATCGTGAACCGTCAACAGGGTGCGCCAACGGGACAAAGCCAATACCGCGTAGTGCGCATCACCCGTAACGTGGACCAACCCACTGAACCGTTGTCGCGCGATGAAACGTAGGTTCTGCCATACGGATCGGAGTCCTCTACTGATAAATGGAAGCCGGATATGCTCAACACTGATCGAGGGATCTTTTTCTAATTCCCGGCGAATTGCACCAAAGAGCTTTTCGATGCTGTGCCCGGTACCGGGGCTTCGTGATAAGTACGTTACGGTCATGCTGCTGTTACGGAAAATGGACCGTTTCTTGTACCGTCTTTCTAAAAAATGGCGACAAGTCTGCGCATCTATTCACGTAGCTTTTGTCTTTAATCGACCATCTTTTCGTCCACACGGTCCTTGGTGATCCAGTCCGTCGTTATTGCATCTTTCATGCCATCTACACCTATACCGCTTCGTATATCAAGGCTTTTTTGGACAGTGAGCGGTCTTGTTATGGGCTTCATCAGTCTTTTGTTCTGGCTCTTGTTCAGCTACGATGAAGAGCGTTTCTACACAGGAAGCAATCATTTCTTGCTTCCCTGGATTTTCCTGACGGCACTTATTCTAGCGACGCCGAGCCTTTATTTATGGGCTACAGACCGGTTTGACCCGTTCAATCCACTTATTTTTGCGGCCTGGTCTTATCTGGGACCAGCCTTTGGTTTAGGAAGTTTGTTATTGGCCGCTGATCTGGTCAATCCGTATTTTTTCACGCAGATTGCCAATCCGAAAGCAAGTTTACCGCTGGCACTCGTCTACGTTTCGGTGGGCTACGTGGGTTTGACGGTTGGTTTCCTGTTGCCCATTGGCCGAAAAGCAGGCGAACGTCTATCCCAAAAACTTCCGTCGGGTGACTGGCCAGTTTCGACTTTATTGCTACCGGCACTGGTTTTGCTTGCGCTGGGTTTCGCGTTTTACTTACTGGCCTGGCTCTCCGGCAACATCGGTTTTCAGCTGGCCGACAAGGAAAACGAATTGGGAACAACTTACTTCTTTATGTCGCTGCTCACCGTTCTCGCCAGTTTTATGTTGTGGCAGTACATATTCAGGACAAAAACGACGGGACAGAGGCTTGTCGTTGCGCTGGTATCCGTGTTAATGACGATGGGCGTTCGTATTGTGCTGGGTGGAAACCGGGGAGCCATCCTGGTCTTCGTGTTCCTGATTCTCATGGCATTCGTCTATTCGGGACGGCGTTTCACCCGTAAACACGGCCTGCTATTTGGCTCATTGGCCACCGTCGGCTTATTGCTAGGCATCATCTACGGCACGACGTTCCGGATTCTGAAAGCGTCGGAAGCCAAAATGAGTCTGAGCGATTATGTGTCTACGGCCACGACTACGCTGGGAACGCTCACCGACGAACAAAATACAGAGTTGGTCCCAACCATGCTGACGATATTCGGGAGTCGCCTTGAAATGACGAGTACCGTTGGTGTGTGGGTATCGAACTACGAACGGCTCAAACCCGACGAAGAAAAACTGGGTATCGATGGCAACATCTGGATCGCTACCTGGACGGCCTTCATTCCCCGGTTTATCTGGAAAGACAAGCCCGAAATATCGAATCCGCGCCGATATAGTTTGCTTTATTTCAACTTTGCGAAAAACTCATTTGCCATCACGCCTATGATCGACCTGCTGCGCAACTACGGCCCAGCGGGTGTTCCGGTTGGTATGGCGCTTCTAGGCGTTCTATTACGCACCCTATACACGTCGCTTGTTCAAAATCAGTCGCTTACCATTGGGCGAACAACGGCGTATTACATGCTGCTGACGACGGTATCGTACGAAGGGTTCTACGGGACAATCCTGCCTACCCTGGTTCGGGTTGGATTTGTCGTCGTCCTTAGCCTTTATCTCACCAATGTTCTTGTCCAATGGCAGATTCGCCGTTCCCTGTAAGAGAACAGAGAACCCACCAAAAGCCATGACTAACACGCCAACTTCCATTGTGATCGTTTCTCCGGTGCATAACCGCTGTGCACTTACTCAACAGTGCCTGCGCAGTCTTGCCGCTATCAACAGTGAAGGCTTAGCGGTACACGTCATCCTTGTTGACGACGGTTCAACGGATGGAACCCGGTCGGCCATTGAACGCGAGTTCCCAGCGGTTCAGCTGGTTGCAGGGGATGGTACGTTATATTTTACCGCTGGGGCGAATCTGGGTTTCAAAGCCGCCCTGGTGCATAAGCCGGATTATATTTTGCTCATCAACGACGACACGTATTTCGATACCGATTTTTTACGATACCTAGTCGAATGCGCCGAAACCCATCCGCGTAGTGCCGTTGGTGGTTTACTGTTACGGTGGGACGAACCGCACCGCGTCTTTCAGGTAGATCCACGCTGGGACACCTGGTACGGTGGCTGGCGGCATCAAACGCAACTAACTATAGAAACGGTACCTCAGGAAGCCTTTCGGGTTGCTACGCTGGCAGGAAACTGTTTGTTGTTCCCGGCCAGTGTTTTTGCCGAACTTGGTTTTATGGATGAGGTGCGGTTTCCGAACTTCGGTGATTCAACATTCACGGCTCGCCTTCGTAAAAACGGATGGCAACTCTGGGTGGAGCCACGGGCCAAGGTATACAATCAACCCAATTCGTTCCCTAAAACGCTGCGCTCGATGAGTTGGCCGCAACGTTACCAGGCCCTGTGGGGCGACTTACGCAGTTATCATAATTTGCGCGGGCGGTTTATGCTCTATTGGGTCACGGCTCCAACTCAATTTCAAGCAGTTGTGGCGTTCGGTATCTTTTTCGGCCGGTTGATTCTTCGCGGCATCGGTGTGACCAAAAACTGGCCTTGACTATAGTCGATCTTAGCGTAGCTCAGCCATTTGAACGATATAATCCAAAGTAATTTCGGCGCAGGATTCCTCTAGAAAATGGGTTAAAACCGTCTGCTGCGCCTTCCGCCCCATCGCCTGACGCAGCAATGAATTATTGGCCAATCGCCGAACAGCGTCGCTTAGTTCGCGCGCATTTCCTGGCTGAACCAGCAATCCATTTTCGCCGTGCTGAACAGCCTCGGGTATCGCATTGATGTTCGAAGCAATCACCGCTTTGCCTAAAGCCATCGCTTCGAGCAATGCGCCCGGTAATCCTTCGCGATAACTCGGCAAGACAAAAAGATCGGCTAACCATAAAAACCGGAGTAGATCAGACCGTTGGCTCCCCAACTGTGCGGGATGAATAAGCCGAACAAACCGCTCCATTTTATGCGATTGAATGAACGCTTCCATAACCGGATGCCCTTCACCCGTACCAACCCAAATCCAGACCAACTCCGGTTCGCACTCATGTAGTAACCGAGCGGCCTCCAGCCAGACCCGAAAGCCTTTTCGCTCAATCACATTGGCGAGCGTCATCACGACTAGTGCTCCGTCAGGCAGTGAAAAACGCCGACGCTCGACCTGTATGTCAAGCGGTTGCGCTAAAACGCTTCTGATTTCACTGACATTGACACCTGTATAGGCTACGGGAATTGTTCGCCAGATAGCGGGCGTTGTATACCACCGCAAACTCTCCTTCATTTCCCGATTGGAAGCCAACAGGTAAAAACGCGTTCGCTCCAGGAGCCGGAACTTTAAACGGCTCAACCCGTTAGCCAGCGTTGGTTTGTTGGAATGAGCGATGTGCAGCATCACAAACGTAGGCATTTGCCGCGCCAGCCAGCTCAACAGCAGAAAATTCGACCAGGGTGCCGCATCGATAAACACCACTTTGTCCTTGGATCGCTGCTTTGTCAGGTGTCGGGCCAGCACGAAATGACAACGCCAATCGCGGCCACGTCGGCGGATTTTAGACCAGACCGTACGCGCTTTCGCCAAATCAACATGAGCGTCGAAAAAAGTAACCGTCACATTTTCCTGATTCAGATAAGCTAGAATTTTTCCCGTCGTTCCAGCCGGTATTAAAGCGCTAACTCGATAACCACGAGTCAGTGCCAACCGCATGACACCCAGCATTACCAGCTGTGCCCCGCCCCATTCGAGGTAATTCCAGACAAAGACGATTTCGGGCTTTTTAGTGTTCATTCTGTTTTTAGAAAGACGTACAGCGTCAGCCCAGACTGGCAGAAAGCACTTAGGCACGTAGCCAGAGCGGCACCCCAGATGCCGTAGGCTGGCGTCAGCGCACAGTTGAGCAATACGTTGACGATTGCGCCCACCAGATAGCAACTGAAAATAGGACGCGTTATGGAAAAGGCGTAGAGTTTTACTTCCAGGATGTAGCGGGCGGTCATGCCCAGATAGGCGAACGCAATAACAGGGGCAATCCGAAAAGCGGGTTCATACGATTTCGACAGCACCAGCGTTCCAACTTCGGCAGACAGGTTAAAAAACAACAGACAGATAACGCCGACGACCAGCACATACAGCCAGAATACGCGAAGCAATAACGGATTTGCCGATGAGGGCTTTTGCCCACCGCCCTTCAACTGCATCACCAAAGGCGTCAGATACGCCTGCACCGGCATGGACAGCAGCACGATCTTTGAACCCAGACTATAGCCTACGCTGAAGTAACCAACATCGGCACTTGACCCGTATCGTTCAATAAAATACCGATCCACATAGTTGATGACCCAGGCGCACACGGCTGACCCCAGCAACGGGCGCACGTAGGCCCAGAACGGGTTCCAATACGAAATTGAATCGGCGTCGGCGTTTCGCCTGAATGCCGCCCGTAAGGGAGATAAACCCATCAGCATTGCCACTGCAAAGCCTCCATTCAGCAGCGCCAGCACGACCCACAGTCCGGTCTGCTGCCGCTGATTACTTACGACAAGCAAAACGATCAACAGCGCGTTGACAAACGAATACAGGACCTGGGTTCGGCTAAAGGCGCGGTGACGGGCGAGCGCGTTCATGTATTCCAACCCAAGCGCATAAAAGCCCTGCCCTACCAGGGCTAACCCGGCTAAGGCCGCCAGCAGGCTATTGGCCGTCAGCACTCCCCAAACCGTAATACCCGTTAACAGACCGGCGTACACAAGCAGCATAACCCGCAGGTGAAAGCGTAGGACGGCATCGGTTGGCGCAATGGGCAGCAGCGCCCGCATCGACTTCAGGGTTGGCGTGATGAGTACGGTGTTCGCCAGCATCAGGCTAACGTAACCCAGATTGTAGTTTCCCACAGCATCCGGCGACAGGTACAAGGCGATGAGTTTACCCGTGACTAGGCCCAGCAACGCCGTTGCGCCCTGAGCACCGACAAGTAATCCCAACGACCGGTTGATCGGCCAGCTTGTCAACGCTCTACCCATGCGTTATAGCCGCCTTTCTCACAGACGCCAGTAATCGATACCACTCTCTTTTTCGACCACATACAACCCTTTAAGATCCAGCAGAATTGGACTTCCGTTCATCAATGATTTGAAATACGTGCTGTCCAGCGTCCGGTAGTTGGTGTGTCCCACGGCCACGATCACCGCGTCGTAATGGGTCGAGGGTGTATCCATCAGCGTCATTCGGTACTCCTGCGCTACTTCGTTCGGCGATGCATGCGGATCAACTAAGTGTACGTTGATGGCAAATTTCATCAGCTCGCGCACCAGATCGGCCACTTTCGAATTTCGGATGTCGGCGACATCTTCCTTGAACGTCAAACCCATGACCAACACCTTTGTCTGACGCGGATTTTTCCCGCGCTGAAGCAGCATCTGCACCAATTTGGTGGCGATATAAGCGGGCATTCCGTCGTTAATGCGCCTGCCGGAGTGAATCACCTGCGGATCGTAGCCCAACTGACGAGCTTTGTAAAGCAGGTAATACGGATCGATGCCGATGCAGTGCCCACCCACCAGACCGGGCGTAAACGGCAGAAAATTCCATTTGGTCCCCGCAGCTTTTAAAACCTCCTGCGTATCGACGCCCATTTTGTCGAAGATAATCGCCAGTTCGTTCATCAACGAAATGTTCAGATCGCGCTGTACATTTTCGATTACCTTGGCCGCTTCGGCTACTTTAATCGTTGGTGCTTGGTAAACACCGGCCCGGATGATCGATCCGTAAACAGCCGTAATTTCCCGGAGCGCTTCGGCATCACTGCCCGACACAATTTTAAGAATGTCGGGTAAGGTGCGTTGCTTATCGCCGGGATTGATTCGCTCGGGCGAGTATCCTACTTTAAAATCCTCGCCGAGCCGCAAACCAGATTGTTGCTCAAGGATCGGGATGCAGTCGTCTTCCGTACAGCCGGGGTACACCGTCGATTCGTACACTACGTAATCGCCGGGCTTCAGCACGCGGCCAATGGCTTCGGACGCGCGTTGAAGTGGTTTCAAATCCGGAACTTTGTAATCGTCAACCGGCGTCGGAACGGCAACGACGAAGAAACTCGCCTGTTTCAACTCGTTGGGATCAGCGGTAAACGTAATGTCGGCCTGGTCAAAAGCACTCGGCGGCAACTCCCGTGAGGGGTCTTCGCCCTGCTTTAGCATAGCCACACGCTCCGCACTGATGTCGAAGCCGATCACCCGAAACTGCCGGGCAAACTCGAGCGCGATGGGCAAGCCAACGTAGCCCAGTCCAATCACGGCAAGCTTCTTTTCTTTCTGTTTGAGTGCGTTGAACAAGGGCGTATTCAATTGAAAATGGCTATTTATATCGTTCCTACAATCGGTTCGTTGGCGTCGAACCGACTCTCTGTTAATCAAGTCTGGATGATGGCTTGCAGTCGTCCCGCCCAATTAGCCCGCTGGGCCAGCAGGTAGGCCATACCAAGAAAAAAGCCCGCAACGGCATACGCCAGCACCATCAGGGTTCGCTTTGGCGATACACGAAGCGTCGGAACAGTAGCCGGTTCGAGCACCTTAAATACCGGGGTTCGTTCCTGCACTTTTAACTTGGCCTGCTCAAACTGACGCGACAATTCCGTGTAAACCGTTTGCGCAATCGTCAACTCCGCTTCCCTTCGCTGCTTTTCCATCGTAGCCGCCAGAACCACAAAATTTTTGTGCGCATCGTTGTAATGAAACACCTGATACTGTGCCGTTTGGTACCGTTTTTGCGCTTCGCTTAGCCGTTGCGCGTAGAACCGTAAATCCTGCCGGGCCTTCTCGGTTCGATAGCTGGTCACGTATTGCGTCAGATAATCCATGGCCCGTTGCGCGACAGCCGCGGCTACGTGTGCATCGGGCATTTTGGCGGTGATGGTAATCACGCCCGACCGCGTATCCAGCCGGGCATCGACCCGTTTGCCGATTTCAGCCACTAACTCTTCCTGCTGTTGCGTCAGTTCAACTGGCTTACCGGCCTGCGTTCGAATCCGCTTGAGAACCTCTTCCCTATCGCTTGCGAACCATCGTACCAGCAAACCATTATTTTCCGTCAGCACCTCTGCCACGGTAGTTTGTTTTCCACCCGTCTGCGCGACAACCTGATCGAGCAGAAATAGCACGAACGGCGTACTTTGGAGTACATTCGGGTACAGATCCGGGCGCACCGCATCGACACCTTCGGCATCCGACAAATCGAGCCCCGAAATGCGCGCAACGGACGCGAGTTGTTTAAACATACCGCCGGTCGCACTGTTCATCTCCGGCATAATCCGGGCGTTGGAGACAAACTCGGCGGGGGTCAACAACGCTACCCCAACACCCACTAGCGCACACAAAGCCGTAATACCCGCTAACCGCAACCGTCCCTGCCAGGCAAGGCGTACCAAGCCGCTAAACGACAGATTGATACAGTCATCAGGTCGTACCTGTTCTTTCTGGGCAGGTTCTGTTACTAGTCTGTCTGGCATCAATCAGTTTGCAAAGATGCGTAAAGCGGTTAATACCACAGCCACCGACGAAGCAATGACCCCCAGCAACGCGGCCCGTTCGGCAGACGAGGTTTTGCTTTGTTCCTTCGGCGGCACGGCGGGAACGACAATCTCCATCCCACGCTCCGGCTTCGGAAACCGGTGAATACCCAGCACTGACTTGGTCGGTCTGATTTTGCCGTTGGCCGCCACTATGTAGCTTTTTCGACGAAACGCTTTCCCCGTAAAATTGCCAGCTTCGGCGATGTAATCCCGAAATGATTTAGCCGGATCGTACTCAACAATCGCGGGGTTCAGCACCTCACCACGAATTCGTACCAGTTCGGCCCGGCGCGGAATCACAATCGAATCACCGTCCTCCACCAGAAGGTTACCCAGATCAGCAGGGTTCACCAGGATTTTACGCAGATCGACGGATAGATTCTCACCCTTACGTACAATTCGAGCAGCAGGCAAATACGCGTCAGGCTTCGCCATCCCGGCTCGAACGAGCAAGTCCGTAATGCGATCTGCCGATGTGCGAATGGCGTACACACCGGGAAAATGTACCTCACCCACTATCGTAGCGCTTTTCTGAGTCTCGTAGCGGGGCGACATCCGCACAAACACCTGATCGAAAGGCAATAACGTGAAGCGAGCGTCGGCTGGGTTGAGTCGTAAATTATGGTCGATGGCAAACGTCAGGATGCTCGTCGTCTGTCCTTCGGGTAGCCCTACGGTATCGGTGGTGATGCGCCGGGCGATTTCTATCCGCGAAGCAATAGCCCCTTCGGAAAAGCCGCCCGCCAGCACGATCAGGTTGGCGACCGTCATGCTATCGGCAAACGGAAACGAGCCCGCTTTGTTGACAGCCCCCTGAATTGACACCGTTCGCTCCCGCTGAAGCTCGCTCACCGCCCGGATCTGCACCCTGTCGTCGCGTTGTAGCGGGATGTCGGGAATTTCTCCCCGCATGAGTTTACCGATGTCTACCGAACGAAGTTCTGGTTCCAGATTAGGCCGCAGTCGCCGGATAGTCGCCTGATTTAGAAATGCATCTTCGCGCAGCCCCTCGGCACTCTTGATAAGCTGCTTCAGGCTGGTATTCCTTTCCAGAGAGAACTCTCCCGGACGAAATACCGCTCCCGCGATGGTCACTTTGTTATCAACCCGATCCAGAATAGTGCCAACGGTGTAGCGGTCGCCCGGCTTGGGCAGAAAACTGGTAATTTCGTTTCCCGAAACCGTGACGAGTTGTTGTTCCGTTGTCGTGTTTCGACGGAGATTGATGGTCGCCGTATACGCCCGGTCCGTAAACCCTCCGGCAAAGGTCAACACCTGCTGAAGTGTTTCGTCCGGTTTGACTTCGTACGTGCCGGGTTGTTTTACCTCGCCTGTCAGTTCGACGCGCGTGGTGTAGTGATCAACGAAAATAATATCCTGGTCAGCCAGGCGAACATTGTCTTTCTGATCGGCACGAAGCAAAAAATCATACGCGTCGAGCGTTCGGATGAGCCGGTTTCCTCGGTACACCTTAATCGCCCGAAACGTACCCCGCTCGGGCGAAGGGCCGCCCGCTGCGTATAACGCATTGAAAACCGACGCCAGCGACGAAAGCGTGTACGTACCGGGCCGAACGACCTGCCCCATCAGTGTTACCCGAATGCTTCGAATGCTGCCAAGCGTAACCTGCGCCCTGATACCGCTCCCCGCCGAGTTGAGATCCTGGTACAGCGTTCGAAGGCGATTGACAATCCGTTGTTCGGCCTGCTCAATGGTCAAACCGTTGACGTAGATGGGACCAAGATTTTCAATCCGAATGCTTCCTTCGGGGCTTACTTTAGGATGGTAGGTTTGCTGAGCGTTGCCGTACACATCGATGATTAACTCGTCTTCGGGGCCTAGCTGGTAATTGCGGGGCGTTGGGATACGCAAATTCGGCTCAAACGTGAGATTAGTATTGGTGAATAGAGAAGCGCCAAAAACGGTCGATTGAGTCGAAACCGGTTCCGGCAAGACTGGAATAGCCGGAGCTTCACGCACGACATTGGTTTCAAGGGAGTTTTTACCCGTCATCGACGATAGTGACGGTGGCGCAGTGCTTTTCAGCTGATTGACCCGCTGACGTATTTTGTCGAGATCAGCCGATGAGAAGCCACGGCTAAGTGCCGTTTGTTCTACTTGCTCAACGGACATACCGGTAGCTTGAGCTTGCTGCACCAAACGCTGTACCTGTTCGTCGCTCAGGCTTTGCAGTTGCTGAGCACACACACAAAGCGACGTGACAAGGCAAATCAGAAATAGAGCCAATGCAAAACGTAAGCCAATAAAGCGCAAAACAACGGACAAAATCAACGGTTCAGATTACGGATAGATACCTTCCACATTTGTACACATTATGTGCCATTGTATCGACAAGCTAACAAAAAATTTAAAACCCTCCGCGGAGTCAACGTTGCGGAGGGTTTTAAATCGTCACGACGCTAGCCACGACTGTACGGTTACAGCCGCTGCATCAATTGAGGAATCACGCTATTTTTCCAGGATACAAAGTCACCGGCAGCAATGTGCGTCCGAGCTTGCCGAACCAGCCAGAGATAAAACGTCAAGTTGTGCACACTGGCGATCTGCCCGCTTAACAGTTCTTCCGCTTTAAACAGATGGCGGACGTACGCTTTGGAGTAGAACGTGCTGGCATAGCCACCTAGACCGGGATCGATCGGGCTGTAATCACGGCTCCATTTTTCGTTTTTGATGTTGATAATACCTTCCGTCGTGAATAAAATACCATGTCGGGCATTACGGGTTGGCATAACGCAGTCGAACATATCAACCCCTAATGCAATCGCTTCCAGGATATTCGCGGGTGTTCCAACACCCATCAGGTAGCGAGGTTTATCGGCGGGCAAAATACCGTTCACCAGTTCGATCATCGAATACATTTCTTCGGCGGGTTCGCCTACCGCCAGTCCGCCAATAGCGTTTCCTTCCCGTTCTTTCGAGGCAATCACTTCCGCCGACTGGCGTCTTAGATCAGGATAGGTGCTGCCTTGGACAATCGGGAACAACGTTTGCCGGTAGCCGTAATGGCCTTCGGTCGTGTCAAAGCGGTCGATGCAACGGTCAAGCCAGCGGTGGGTCATTTCCATCGACTGCCGGGCGTAGCCATATTCGCAGGGATAGGGCGTACATTCGTCAAACGCCATGATAATGTCAGCGCCAATCGTCCGTTGAATATCCATCACCCCTTCAGGCGTAAATCGGTGGCTGGAGCCGTCGATATGGGATTTGAAGGTTACACCCTCTTCTTTTATTTTTCGCGTGTTCGACAAAGAATATACCTGATAACCACCCGAATCGGTCAGAATGGGCCGACGCCAGCCGTTAAATGCGTGCAATCCCCCCGCCTGACGCAACACCTCAAGACCGGGTCTCAAATAAAGATGGTACGTATTTCCGAGAATAATGTCGGCGTTGATATCTGTTTCGAGTTCGCGCTGGTGAACCGCTTTCACCGTCCCAGCTGTCCCGACAGGCATAAAAATTGGTGTCTGAATAGGTCCATGATCGGTTGTCAACGTGCCCGTTCGGGCCTTCGACTGTGGGTCATGGTCAGTAATTGAAAAAGTCATACAACAAAGATACAAGGGAACAGAGCGGGGTGCAAGGTGCGGGTATAAAGCAAGAAGCGTAGTCTGGAGCACGATGCGTATTATGTTGACGGCTCTCATTTCTCCTTTCTGCGAAATCCCTGTCCTGGACTCTTTGCGTCATTCCTTGCTCCCTGCACCCCACTCACGTATCTTTGCCGTTTGTTCAGAAAACCATTCGCTTAACGATCAAACCTTTCCGTTCTTTGTGATTACTTCGCTGCTGATATTCTGGCTAGTTATGGTCAGTATTCAGCTTATTTTTGTCCTCTTTATCTTCTCTCGTACCGCGTTTAGCGTTTTTCCGCCCCCCGTTAGCTTATCTGAAAATAAGCATCCGGCACAGCAAGGTGTTACCGTTGTCATTTGTGCCCGTAACGAACTAGACAACCTGACGGAGTTGCTGCCCCTGCTGGATGCGCAACACTACCCGACGTTTGAAATCCTGGTTATGGATGATCGCTCGACCGATGGCACCACCGCTTTTTTGGAAAACATAGCCACTGAACGCAACCACATTCGGTTTATCCGAATTGACAAAGAGCACGAACACGTAACGCCCAAGAAATACGCCCTGACCATCGCGCTTAAAAAAGCCCTCTACCCGACCGTCTTGCTGACCGACGCCGATTGCCGTCCTGCTTCAGCGGATTGGATAACACAGATGGTTTCTCAGCTGGCAACGGCTGATAAGCAACTTGTCCTGGGCTTTTCTCCGTACGAACACCGACCGGGCTTTTTGAATCTGCTGATCCGGTCCGAAACGCTTTTTACCGCCGTACAATATTTTTCGTTGGCACTGGCTGGCCGACCCTACATGGGCGTAGGTCGTAATCTGGCTTATCGTACTCAGTTGTTCTTCGCCAACCGGGGATTCTATTCGCATATGAATGTGGTGGGGGGCGACGATGACTTATTCGTCAATGAAGTTGCTACCGGTCAGAACACCGCCGTTTGCTTAGACCCAGCTACGTTTATGTGGTCGAAACCCAAAGAAACATGGGTGGATTGGCGGCTTCAGAAACGCCGTCATCTCAACGTCGGCAATTATTACACATTCGGCAATAAATTTCGGCTCGGCCTGCTTACGGGTTCTCATGTCCTTACTTGGCTTACTGGCCTATTCGTGGGTGCCGTGATTTTATACCATGAGATTGCCCACTATGCGTTTACACCAGACGAATGGCTACTTTTGCTGATCGCTACGGGTACGTTTGCGTTCCGTATCCTCGCTTTTTGGGGAATTGTTGGCCGTATCAGTTATCGACTAGCGCATACCGTACCGTGGTCCATTATGCCCTTTATGGATCTATTGCTGGCAACTTATTACGGCATCGCCGGTTTACAAACGATAATCAGCCGGCGTAAAAAACGAATTACCTGGCGATAAAATAGCTCATTGACCAAAAGCCTGTTCACGAAGGCTGGATCTGGTTTCGCGCACTTAAGCTACTTACAGCATGAACATCGACCTTTTATTAAAATATTTTCCAAACCTGACCACCCAGCAGAAAGAACAGTTTGCGGCTCTGGATGGCTTATATCGCGACTGGAACGCCAAAATCAATGTTATTTCCCGGCAGGATATCGATTCGCTTTACGAAAAACACATTCTCCATTCGCTGGGTATTGCCAAGATTGTGCAGTTCAAGCCGGGCACCGAAGTTCTGGACGTTGGAACGGGCGGAGGTTTTCCGGGTATCCCGTTGGCCATTTTGTTTCCGATGGCCGATTTTCATCTGGTCGATAGCATCGGCAAGAAAATAAAAGTTGTCGAGGAAGTTTCCGTAGCCTTGGGACTAACAAACATAAAAGCAGAGCAAGCGCGTGTGGAGCAGTTGAATACGACTTACGATTTTGTGGTTAGCCGGGCCGTTACACGTCTGAAGCCGTTTCTGGGCTGGGTGCGCTATAAAATCCACAAGGCTGGCAACAACGACCGACCCAACGGAGTTTTGTATCTAAAAGGTGGCGATCTGACCGAAGAACTAGCCGAAGTAACTGACCGTTACCGGGTTTATGACCTTTCAGACTATTTCGACGAGCCTTTTTTTGAAACAAAGAAAGTAATTTACGTACCTAAAAAGTGACAACGGATTAGTATACGGCTGTTAACCGTCGTGTATCAAACAAATCTCACAGACTCTCACTAAAAATGGAAAAGTTTCACAGCAGCAGTTTCAAAGATCCAATTAACCGCGATGAAGTTGAATTTAACGATAAGGGTGTCACATTCCGCGTCAGAAAGCTGATCGGTGGTACCGACAACTTTGTATTCTACTCCGACATTTCGGGCGTTGAGATCGACAATGGCCTGTTCTTTTCGACAGTACGCATCCTACCACGCGCCCGGCCCGAGATCATCATCAAGAACTTTACGAAGAGCGACGCCCGGCGTATCAAGGAATTGATTCTCCAGAATGTTCCCAGCCATCGCCCCGACGCATTTGGAGGTCCAACCCAAGGTGGAACGCTTCCGAGATAGAAATTTTTTCAAAAGTTTCTCTTTTGGTTGTCAGCAAGTTGCACGATCAATGAGCTTTTTAAAGAAAAATAATAACACTTTTTTTAAGAAAAGACTTGCGTGGTATCCGATTCCGACCTACTTTTGCACCACGATTCCCGAATAGCTCAGTCGGTTAGAGCATCTGACTGTTAATCAGAGGGTCGCTGGTTCGAGCCCAGCTTCGGGAGCACAAAGCCTCAAATCTTACGATTTGGGGCTTTTTTGGTTCCTGCTGTATCGAATTTTGTAACAGATAAACAATATCAAGTATGGATTCCTACGAACGAACATCGCTTTGGCAAAAAACACTAGCTTACCAAGGACAGGAAGATCCTCACAATGCTGAAAGGGAAACATTAAGAAATGCCTACAAATTATTTAGAGATAAAGCCCAGATTCTTGCATCCGAAATAAATAGATCTCTACCAGACTTTACAGTTCATGACATAACACATATCGATGCTTTGTGGGAAATGGCAGATCTTGTAACAGACTGCCCATACCCACTTACACCAACGGAAGCGTTTGTTTTGGGGGGGGCTTTTTTGATACATGATCTTGGAATGGGCTTAGCTGCATATCAAAATGGTATAGAGCAATTAAGAGATAATCAAACTTGGAAAGATACCTTAGCGGCTATATTAAAACGTAATGGACAATCACCAAACACTCCATTAGAAAATATCAGTACTGCCTTCCTAAATGAAGCTGATAGCGTTATGTTAAGAACACTTCATGCTAAACATGCAGTAAGTTTAGCTGAGTCCCCGTTTATATACAATGGTAATCAATATTACCTAATTGAGAATCTAGAACTAAGACAGTCATTTGGGCATTACATAGGTCAAATTGCTTACAGTCACTGGTGGGATATTGATAAGTTAGAAGCTGAATTCTACCACTTTAGTGGAGTCGCGGGAAAGTTCCCTAATGATTGGACGGTTGATCTTCTTA
The DNA here is from genome assembly GCF_023196085.1 of Spirosoma liriopis. Lineage (NCBI taxonomy): Bacteria > Pseudomonadati > Bacteroidota > Cytophagia > Cytophagales > Cytophagaceae > Spirosoma > Spirosoma liriopis. The sequence continues at coordinate 1,430,203 of NZ_JALPRF010000002.1, read as the reverse complement.
AATTAGCCTGTTTAATACGTGTTGCTGACGTCACTCAAATTGATGATAGACGTGCTCCGTTGTTTTTGCAAATTCTAAGAAAACCATACGGTTATTCAAGGCAACATTGGGATTTCCAAAGTAACTTAAATCAGCCAATACGGAGTAATGGTAGGCTTCGATATACATCGAAAGCTCCATTTAGAGAATCAGATGTAGATAGTTTTTGGACTTGCTATGAAACATTACAAGTAGTCGATAAAGAGCTAAATGATGTTGATGCCTTATTAACGTCAACTCGGCCAAATGCAAGACTAAATGTATTCGGAGTAGAGGGCGTTGGTACTCTGCATCATCTTGTCAAATTAATAAGGGTTGATGGTTGGACACCAATAGATACTTCTGTAAAAGTAGCCAACGTTGCAGATTTAGTTGGTAAGCTTGGAGGTGAACAACTTTATTCAAAAGATAAATTTATACCCATACGAGAATTGGTTCAGAATAGCCTAGATGCATTACAAGCAAGGCGTTTATTAGATGGCAATTCTCAAGATTGGGGAGATATACTTATCAAGTTTGATGAAGATAAATTTGGTTGCTACATTGAAATAGAAGACAATGGGGTGGGTATGTCTTCACAAGTTATAACAAAATCGTTCTTAAATTTTGGAGAATCGTTTTGGAGTTCTTCACTAATGCATGAGGAATTGCCCGGATTAGAATCTTCAAATTTTAACCCTGTAGGAAAATATGGTATAGGCTTCTATTCAGTGTTTATGCTTGGCAACCGAGTCATAGTAAGAACTAGAAAATATGATGCTGGCAGAAATGATACATTAGTATTAGATTTTAAAAATAACGTCAATAAACGCCCATTGCTAAGAAAAGCTCTTAGAGCCGAAGAACTAAAAGATGGTGGCACTTCGATTAAAATATGGTTACCTGATTTTAGATTATTCCAGAACGATTCTGATGGGATTTTGAAACCATCAAATTTTATAAATAAAGAATATTTAGAAGTACTATTAAAGATGAACTTCCCTTCTATAAGCGCAAATTTATCATTCAAAATAGGCACAGATAATCCCCAAAAAATTGTATCATCAAATGATTGGCTAAAAATAGAACCTTTAGAATTAATGCAACGCTTATTTAAAGAAACAGATTATAAAAATTCAAGCGAAGAAGATAAAAATAAGCTAGCTCATTATTTAGATAATATGAAAATAATTACCAACAAAGACAATAAGATACTTGGTAGAGCATTCATTTACGAAAACGAATTTTTCCAACTCGGTACTGGAATATTGAAAGGGGCTGTAACTGTAGGAGGAATTGCAAGCAACAGCCTTAATGGGATTGGAGGAATTTTAATAGGTAATTCTATTATGGCATCAAGAGAATTAGCTTTACCAGACATTGACGAAGAAACTCTCAGTAATTGGGCTAGCGAACAAGCATACCTTATAGAACAGAAAAAACACTTATTTACTCAAGAAACATTGCTAAGTTTAGCTGGCAATGTGCATAACCTTAGAGGCAACATACAAAACCTGCCATTCTGTTATGTGAATGACAAAATATTAAACTGCACAGAGTTAAAAAATTACATTTCTGAAAAAGACCTTACAGAAATTATCATCTCTGAAAGATGGCTTTTTGGTGAACATAAATATTATAAACTTCCACCAAATTTATCTCTATTCTACATAATGGAACCCATGCATTCGTATGTGATTAAGGATAAATATCTATCAAGGCAAATTCATTGGCCTGCGCAAAATTCCTATGAATGGTTTTATTCTAGGCTAAGGGGATTATTTTTAGAAACAATTGCAGAGGTATGGAACATTTCAAAATTAGAAGAGCTAATGGGTAGAAATGGCGTATTTTACGAAAACGAGAAAAATTCAATTGAAATACAAGATGAAGAAGGGCAGTTAATTAAGGTTGATACACACAAAATAATAAAGCCATTTCGCAATTAAAAACTACTCCGTCTAAACTCAACAGCAATAGGGTAAGTTTAAAATATCCTATTGCTGAATACTATTTTTACTTTTTCCTTAGCCTTAAATGCGCCTTTTGACACCCTTGACAGCAAAAAGTAGCATCAATCCTTTTGCCTTCAAATTCCTTACTACAGTATAGACACTTCTTGGTATAGAAGAAATTGGTGAACTCTTCTGTGTATCTTCCAAAGTCAGGATTGTAATGATTAATGATTCTACCTTTCTCAACTTTTTCAAACTGATAGTTACGTAGTCCGTTTTTGCCTTGTTTAACTTTATTATTTGTCTTCATTTCAATGTACGCGTTAAATCTGTGTAAAGCCTGTATTACCGATGCATTATTGGTGGTTAAAGCCTTGCTTATATTACCAAAAGCCTTGAAAAAGCCTCGCTAAAGCCACATAAAAGCCTATTACTGCTGCTTATGTAATATGATGGTGTAGCAAGTGTTCATTTAAGTCTTTGCTATTGGGGTAATAATGAGAACAATCTTTAACATTGACTCCTGCTTGGATAAGCCGTTCCAACGCCCGCTTCCCTGAATGATCATTATCAAAAAAAGCATTTATAGTAACGAACTTTGAAGTAATTGGTAGGGCGTTACTGAGGAAAGAAAGGGAGTTCAGAACAATGGTTGGATTTTTAAGCTTTAAGACGTTGAACCATTCACAGCAAGACAGAAAATCAAATACTCCTTCAAAGACGTTTACAGCGTTCGTTTCTTGCCCTGTAATCAACGTAAACCATTTGGGAGTTGTACAACCCTTGAAGTACTGGCTACGTAGCTCATAGCCGCCTTTATCATTGCCAAACCCAACAGCGTAATACTGTTTCTCTCCTACTTGGTAATGAACCTCCTGCAAATACGTAACGGCTATATGATCCGAGATTTTTCGGCTTGCTACATAAGCCAATAACACCCGGTTTCGTAAGGGCTGGACACTAATGATTTTAACGGCTGATTGCTTCTCCTGATAGGATACTTGACCGCTAAAAGAAAAGGATTGTGTTGCATCTGGTTTGATTACCTCTAACGTTTCAACGGCTTGCATAAAGCTACAATCCTTTACATATTGAACAAGTCGAATGATATCGCCTTGTTCCCCTACCCCACTGTAATCGTGAAAGACGTTCTTTTGCGGATTGACAAAGAAGGAAGGAGTATGTTCTTCATTTTTGGGCGAATAGTAAACTAGTTCTACTCCTTGCGTCTTCACAGGCTGAAATCCCTGTTCACTCAAGTAGTGAGTAATAGGAATCCTTTTCAACTGCTCAATCTGCGCTTTCGTTCTCATTGCTTTTTCTTTAGCGGTGAAAAACTTTCTTACTCGCTTACTCAATCAATAAACTTCTCTCAATCAGTCATTTGCCTTCAAATTTTCGAGTAAGGAATATTACTTCTTCACTCGGTTTTCTGATTAATTTCGAGCTACAAGACATTTCGAGTGATCAGCTATCTACTCAAATATATCTTCATAAGTATCTGATTATTAATAAGAAGTATTACTTCGAGTAAGCGAGTAAGTAACTTTACTTAAATTTGATAAAGTAGCCTTTTACTGTGTAGCCTTTCTTGCTGTTATAATTGGTCTCTTGTGCAAAACCCATTACCTGCATGGCTCTGCCTATTTGCGCTCGATGGAGCCGCAAGGACGTTTTCGTTCGTAAATATTCTTCTATATCAGAGGCTGTACAGAAAACAGCTTCACTATCTCCTTTTTCGCTTGGTAGGTAGTGTTTTCTAATGACTTCCATTTCGGTAGTAGTCCGTAAAAAACGCCGGTTTAGCACCTCCTGATGATTAACTTCGTCTTGAGTCATATTGCAGTTAAAACATGAACCATTAAGCAGTGCCAGTCCTTGTGCCCAAACTCGATCAATATCAACTATAGCCGCGTAACCTTCTGGCCCTCCGGCATCATGTTGAATATGTTTGACGACGAACGGTAACCAGCGAACGTTGCCTGTTTCGTCGGTCAAAAACTCAAATTGGTTTGTACTAGCCACGAAGCTTGCCCGACGTGGTGAAGGAGTTTCGATGTTCTGAAAGAGTAGCCGAAACTTAACCGTGCTTTCGGAAAGCACGGTTTTAAATTCATTATTCAACTCCTTCTTATCGAAAGAGGCTAACTCATCCAGATTGATAAAGAAGTTTTGAATCAACGAGAACTTTCCGTCCTTATGACCAAAATCAAAACCCTTTTTAGAGTAGCCTTTTAAACCGTCAGGAATAAGAAAGTCTAAGAAAGTGGTTTTACCATCATTCTGCTTACCTACCAGCGTCAAACATTGCTTATTGAATGGAATTCGGCCAATCGCTTGTCCAACGGCCCGGACCAACCACTTTTTAAACATAGGCTTCCACCAAATTTGATCGTCAGTTTGCACAAAGTCGGCTAACTGGTCGATATGGTCAGGTTGTGATTTATTCCAAATAGGTAGGCTATCAAAATAGGTAATGAATGGATCGTACTTGGGAATGTGCTTTGAACCGAATAGAGCTTGTAAAGGCTGTTTAAAATTATTTAATCCGTACTCAAATAACTCTAATTCAATGTCGGCCATATTGACTAATTCCCACTCAGTAGCCGTTTTACCCTTTCGCTCTAGCTGGTTAGAGACAATGTTTATCCGGTATTCGTATTCAGCAAACAGATAATGCTGAATTCTATAGATAATAGGCTTGCTTTCAGCCTTTTGCTTGCTGTTATTATTAGAATCCATAAATTTGTAGTAGAAAAAAGTTGAGTTGAAAAAGCACGGCCTAGTTAGGCTGTGCTTTTTTGTTTAGACTGCTTCGTTTAGAGGCTCTTCACCATTTTTACGGGCTTGAAATTCATTAATGTGCCGAATAACCGCTTCTTCTGTACGCTCAGTATAATATTGCTCGGTTGTACTGGTCTTCTTATGGCCTAGCATCGTTGCTACACTTGTCAATGGTACACCGTTCGCGATATAGAAAGAAGCGCATGTTTTACGAGCCACATGGGTAGTTAGACGAACCGATATTTTACAAATGGCTTGTATCTCCTTTAGAATTCGGTTCATAACCTGATTGGCATAAACAGGTAGAAGTCGGTTATTAAATACGCAATCGTAATTATCACGATACTTGTGAAGAATTTGTAAAGCTTTAGGCACTAACGGTATAACACATAAATTGCCGTTTTTACCCCGTTTAATCTTGATAAGCTGGCTACCGTTTTCCAGCGTTACTACATGAGAAGCATCCAATTGGCTTACATCAACGTAGGCTAAACCTGTGTAGCAAGAAAATAGGAAAACGTCTTTCACATAATTATACTCTCGGCCAACGAAGCTCATATTCTCTAGTGTTCGTATATCAGCTTCTTTTAGAGCAACAACGTCTTTGCGTTCTCGTCTAGGCTTGAAGAAAGCAAATGGATTACGTTCTAGCCACTCATTAGCAATAGCGTAGTTAAACGTTCTTTTCAAAAACTCAGCGTGTAATACAGCATGATTGTGCCCGTGTCCAAACGTTCGTTTGCAGAAATTAACCAAGTTTTGAGCGTCTGCTAATTTTAGTTCGCTCAGTCTTAAGTGTGGGTTGCTATGATGAGATAGAACGTATTGCTTTATACGTTGTACAATATATCGTTTCTTCTCAACCGTCTTTTGTTCATAATCGATACCTTTCAAAGCTTCAAACTCATTCATAAAGAAACCTTCTATGCACTCAATGAGTGTTGGCACGCTAGGATCAGCACTCGCTTTCTGTAGCACTACATTCTTAAGCTCTCTTAGATCGGGCGTTCGCTTTGTTAACAGGAAGTCAGTATACACCCGTTGAAAGTCGGCCCGTAACGCCTGTAGTAGATTCGTAGCTGATTCATTGCCCTCAATGATAAACGCTTTCTTGTCTAACTGCTTGGGCCGACAGGTCAAGCCGGTTGAAAAAGCAATGCTTTTACCATTGCAGAAAAGCTTGAGATAAAGGTTTGTACCCCGTAAGTAAGGTTGAACAGTCAATCGTTTCAGCCGTTTGTCTTTTGATGATGAGTCGGCTTGTTTTAGCTTTGTCATAATAGATCAATAGATTGAAGGTTTAGCCCTGTACCGCCTGGCCGCGTTACAGGGCTTTTTGTTTAAATCAGACTTTCTAAGGACACGCCGAAAAATTCGGAAAGGTTACGGGCTTCAAAACCCATAATAGGTTTCTCTGCTCTAAGCAATTGACCAAATCGCTTTTGATTAATGCCTACCTTCTGATAGAAGCGCGTATCTGGTTTGAATCGACCACTGATGCGGCTTTCATAATCTTGTAAAGCTTCTTTTACCGGATACTTTTCCATAATGTATAAAATGTTTAGCGTTAATTCTAAATATTAACGTCACAAATCTATACTATCATGGAATATTATTCCAAATATTTACCACATAAATTGTACAAAATTTTTTACATAATTTTGCATAGCTCTAAAAATCAAGCACATGGAAGTATCAAATAATATACGTTCAATACGAGAAAGGAAGGGATTAACACAAGTAGATGTAGCGAATCGGATGGGAACTGAGCGCAGCAACTACGCTAGATTAGAGAATAGAGACGTTAATTTGACGCTAAAGCAGGTACAGGAGATAGCCGATGCCTTAGAAGTGTCTATCTACGAGATCATAGGCATGCCACAAGTCGAAGACTTGAAAGGGGAGCAAACCGAAACTTCACAAAGGTTAGAAGAGCGCCTAAAAATGACCGAAGACGTATTGAAGGAGAAGAGAAAGAATATCAAGTATTATAAATCCTTCATAGAATGGACAAGGGATAAATTTATAATGCAGTTTGCCTTATCCGTTTTGCATACAGCTAAAAAGCTTGAAATACGTGAAATAGACCTTGAAGAAGAAGACGAACTAGATTTAGCCTTAATAGCAAAGTTTAAGTTTACAGACGAAGAGCTTAGACAGGTAGGTGATTATTTATTCAGTTATGATGCTACTGATTACTTCCTTAACGAGTTTATCGCTTCATCAGGATTTATTACTGAGAAGTGGTACATCGATGCTTACAAGCGAATGAAGCGCAGAGACAAAGAGCAATTCAACTTTAGCGAAGTGAAGAACTGGGTGGGTAGTGTTTTTGAATTTTTGGAAGAAGAGTAATCTTTAATACACAAATTTTTTCAAAATGAAGTAAAATATTTCATGATGAATATTCTTATTTATTAAGCATCTAATATTCGTTTAACTTCATCCCACACTATGCTATTGTTAATTACTTGCGATAACGTTTCCTCAGTCCAGTATTTAAAGGCACTTTCGGATGAGTCATCAAACTCCGTATGTTTTTCTAAATTAGGATTAATTCTTACATGGTTGCTTTTTGATAATATTTTCATTTGATATTCAACAGCCTGACCATTAGCTTGCATCATAGCTGTAATTAAAGGTTTAGCCCATTTGGCTTCTCCCCATTTCGTGGCTTTAAAGCTTTCGCTCTTTATTTGGTTTACAATTCCTGTACCTAGTGAAAGTACATATACGTCATTAAATGGATAATTTGCCTCCTCCGATACATTTTTGTACAAGGTGTCATTACTATTTGATAGTACTTCAACCAAAGCAGCAAGTGATGGATTGTTCAAAAAAATACCACCATCTATGCAATCCATTCTTAATGGTTGCTCATTCGCAAAAGCAAGAAAATTAAATGAGAAAGGAGGAAAGTATGTTGGAGCAGCAGAAGTAGCTCTACATATGTCTTTTAAGTAAAAGTTTTTTTGTATATGGTAGTCGTTACTAGTGGGATTTACAAATCGACTGGTGAAATACAACGGTTGATAACTTCTGAAATCATAACTAGTTATTAAAATTGGTTTTCTACAATCGTTTAATTTTTTTTCTCCTAGAATAGCGTTAAATGTCTTTTCTAACCCTGAACTATCGTATTTCGGATAAACATAGTCCTTTAATTGAAGAAAACGGCCTGTTCTAGGGGGGAAGATATTAATAGCATTATTCTTGTATAAATCTATAACTTCTTGTACAGTAAATTTTGACTCGTTAGGCTTATTCTCTCTTTTTAATGCAAGAGCACTTGCAACTAGTCCCCCAGTTGAAGTGCCCGCAATCAGATCAAATATATCTGCAATACTCTTAGATGTAATCTGCTCTATTTTGTTCAGTATAAGTAGAGGAATGATTCCTCTTAATCCACCGCCATCTATACTTAATATTTTAAATGGCATTACGCTAATTGCTTTTCCATTAGGTTAACTAAATTACTAGCAATTGTTTTTTTATAACTTTCAATAATATCTTCGTTTACTTCTTCTACTGAGATTTTCGTACCCCACTCTTTAGATAATCCTTCACTTATTACTATTTGGTTATTTTTTGGATAACCCTCTACTAATAAGTACGGATCTGATAATAGATTCCACTTCTTGTCTACATCATGAAAAACGATTTGCGTAGATAAGTAACTTTCATTCTGTAAGTCTGAAACTACAAAATCTAGTTTACTTCCTGATGTCGATAATATGTTATTTAAATCAGTTATTAACGGATTAATAACTGATTCGTTAAGCTTAATATAATTTTCCCTAAATGTGTCCAAGGGGGATTTGCCTTTTACTCCACTTTTTTTAGCTTCAGCAAAGCGTTCAGCTAAATTTTCGACTTTTTCCTGAAAATCTTCCATAACGTTGTCATTTTTTTCACATAACTGAGGCTTATTGTTCTCAGCATGACTTTTGAAAATACCGAACGAGCTTACTGCTGTCATTCTATTTACTAGGTACGAACGAAAGACACTCATAGTACTTAATTATTAAATTTTCTCCTTATATGACAGCTAAAAAATGACTCGTAAAGCTATAACACTTTTTTTATATAGCAAGTTTTATTTATTAGTTTTTATTTTATGTAGTCTACACGCAAATAAAATATATGTAAAATCTTGATTTTCAGATGTTTACATATATAAATAAACAATTTATCATAATATACGTTATACTAGGTTTTGCTTGTAAATCTTATAAACCGAGTTTTTACTAATATACCGGCCGATATGTTAAGAAACAGTATTATGATGCTGTAACATGTTTAATCAAACAGATTGGAAGTAGAGACTTATATTATAGACCCTTCATTTGATACAAAGTGGATTAGCAAGACGTTATGGAAGCATAGTGCATCAGGCCCACCAGCCTTACATAATCACAATTCTCCTAAGAGTATCGACCTGATAGACACTCGCTTGGCCCGTAATATCTACTATGAATACATATATCTGATTAAAAGCAATTTTACAAGAGAAAACATATATAATGTTTTAAAGTGATACATTTTTCAATACAGCTGTATTCACTTAGATACATACAAACTATTGACTGTCAACAAGTTAATTATTCAACCTTATAAGTTTCGATATATGTATTATATAATGATATGGACATTCACACAAAAAAAAGTTTAATGGCTTGACTATCAGGTTTTTATGAGAAATAGATTATACCAGCTTCGGGAGCCAAACAAAAAGCGCTTAGCAGAAATGTTAAGCGCTTTTTGTTTATATATACTTCAAGTTGGCTTCTTACATAGAAGGAAGGAGCGTTTTCATAGGTGCTTCTTCAAGTAATGGCCCATTCTCCTTCACAACTCTTTGCTTTTCTTTTGCGCTATCAGCCTGATTCTCTAGCTAAAGAGATTAAATATGATAGAATGCCAGAATGCATCATTTAACTATAAGTGATTTCCAAGCCTGGTTTTACCTGTGCTTGTTCATGTTAATGCTCGACTTGAAAATTGGGTGGGGCTCATTGTTTAGTCTCGTAGTGCTGTTTGCTGCCCTAACCGTTGTTTTATCGAATTGATCATCTCACCTAGAGCCATATCTATATTAGCTAGCCACATCGTTTTGTACTTATCATCGGTTGTCGTACGGTATTGATTGATAGGGAGCCAGCCTGCCTTACCGCGTAGCTCTAGATTGGTAACCCAAATTTTTGTGCTGTCTGGGCTGTTGTTAACAGTCAGATAGAAGCTGACGGGAGGAAAGTTGATCTGCTCACCCGATTGGTCGTATAATCGCTTATAGGGCAATTTGCCTACGTATAAAAGATCATTCTTGTTTTCAATCGGGACCAGTGGATGTAGGTCAAAGATAGGTGAATAGCTGTTGACCCACTGACGCATTCGAGCGTTGGCTTCGTCCGATGGCGTTACGGTGCGGCTGAAGGACAAAGATCGGACGGTCGTATTGTGTCGATCGAGTATCCTATTCGTCGAAGAAGTGCTTAGCGTGACAGATTTAGGCGTGGTACAGCCGGAGAGGGCAACAAGAAGAAGTAATAGTTTTTTCATAGTACGTTACGGAATTTACCAGTAGACGTACTATGAAGCCATTTGCCACAAAATAGCGTAAAAAAAAGCACATGCATGAAACCAAGCTGCACTCGTAGAAAAGCAGTCGTTCTGCTGGGGCAAGTATGCGAATACAACCCTAGTCCGTCCCCCCTTGATCTTTCCTTATACAAAGCGCATCAACGACTAAACTAAATCATACAGGTTGGGGTCTTATTCCATCTTCGTTCTTGAATAATGGAGCCAGTCAGTATAGGCTAACTGGCTCTCGAAACGTTAAGAGTTGCGTAGCTGGTATAATTCTAGCTGCAATCGTGTAACCTGTTTGCAACAGTACCTTAGTTGGTCTGTAGGTGCGTGAGCGTCCCGTAGATAGTCCTGTAATTGAAGCCAATCATTCAGATGCCGCTCAATAAGTGCCAAAGCGGTCGTATCGGGATCGAGTTTTGGCGTTTCTTTAGCTAGTTGATCGTCCATCGTCATTAATAGGGTTGGGTTAGTTCAAGAGTTAATTCATTGTACTGAATTCATTAGATTCAACTACAACTAACGAAGGAGGATTTCTTCCTAACAATTGTTTGGCGTATTGATCAACAGTAATTAATTGGTCCTTTTGCGTGATAAAATCATAAATTCTGTTGCTTATCACGTGATTTCCAAAGATTGACTGTGGTAGCGGTAGAGCCTCCCACGTAATTCTTTAAACCGACACCACGACGCTAGTTGCTTCTGTAACTAAGGTGGAAGCGTTCAGGTATTTACAGACTTACAACCGGCTAAGAAAACTGCTATCACGCTTTTTCGCCCTTGTTGGACACCTCGCTCAGGTATGATAGTGTATTGTTACCAGAAACGACAACAACGGATTTACAGCAAAGGAAGTATCTTCAGCACATCCTGCGCTGGCGAACCAGATCTATAGCTATCTGTTCGCCTACGTTATAAATTCAAGCCTTTGTATGACGACTAGCCTATAAGATAAAAACAGATGGTGGCAAATCAGCGATAGCGACAATTCGGATAGTGATCTAACTTTAGTATAACATATCCCCCTTTCAGTAAATATAGTCTACGCTTATTTTTATTTGATGCCTACTTCTGTTATTTATGTTACCGTTACAAAATTATAATCTGGGTTAGGAAGGTTGTATAAACGAGTTGCTAGTCAGTAGCTCGTTTTTTGTTCACTTTGTCTAGAAGAGTATGATAGACCTTCCAAAAAGCAAAAAGCGCCTAATTGAGCGCTTTACAGATAATATCACTAAGAGCGGTTCTGTTTTAACTTCGAAGGCCGCTGCGGCAACGTTACTGACTCCCACCAGTAGCGCCGAAACGAGTAAAATCGAGTTAGCCATTCCTGATAAACCGTAGGTTTGACGATGTACGACGTTATGCCCAAGCCATATGACCTGGATACAACATCCTGATCCTGGGAGCGACTTAGTATAACAACGGGGACTTGCCGATAGATAGCGTCGGCTTTGATAGCTTCCAATAATGCTAATCCGCTTTCCTGATCAGGCAGACACAACTCGAGAAGGATTAGCAGCGGTAATTTGTTTGGGGAGGTGTTGGATAGGTATTCCAACGTTTGATCGGCGTCGCTCAGCCAGATTGGCTCAACTTCTGGGAAACATTGTGCTAAGGCTGACTTTATAATTGTCCACTGATCAATATTATCTTCAACGACCAGAATCGGTAACTGAACTGACTTTCGACGTATTGGTGTGGCAATTTTGCCCATGTATAGACTTTAAATTTATCGATGATCGGCTCTGGCTTATGCCATGCAGCATACATACGCTATTTATGCTAAGTTGGATTGATTTGCCCGCCCTTACTAAACCAATAATCGGCAAATATAAAGATAGTAGTAACGACACAATGTACCTCGATAGCCACTGCGCGATTGTTGCGGCTGTCGTTCAGTCAATTCACCGTTGTTATTCTTCGTATACCTTCTACCAAACTGCGAATCGTCAAGATGACCTTCGTAACAACCAGTGATCTGATGCAGGGATCGCCACGATTAAGAAATGCCTGCTTGAGCCATTCTATAGATAGTTAGGATACTTATCTCATCATCTTCCGGTTAGGCAGTAACAGAAACAAAGAAGCCGAAAAAGTTTCCTTTTCCGGCTTCTTTGGCAAAGTATATGGCTGTTTTTAAGCTAGCTTTTTTTCCCACTCTTCAGCTTCGAGCATGGCGGTTTCCCACTCGTCCTGAAGCTGGCTAATCTGCGCTTTCACCCGGCTGTACTCGTCGTTTTTGGCCTGCATCAGCTTGTCGTCGCCGTAGGTAGCGGGATCGGCCAGTTCAGTTTCGAGCCGCTTCTTGCGCTCCTCCAGCTGGCCGATTTTCGTTTCTGATTCTTCTGCCTGCTGATTCAGCTTTTTCAGTGTCTTCTGCCACTCCCGTCGTTCGTCGTCGGAGCCACTTTTCTTGCCGTTGACAGCACCATTGGTTGCAGCGGGTTTTGTCGGAGCGGGTGGTGCCTCGGCTTTACCGGCTTTGCGCTCCTCCATCCACCATTCGTATTCATCGTAGGTACCGTGGTATTCCTTAATCTGTTCGTCTTCGATGTACCAGATTTTGTTGGCAATCTGCGACACGAAGTACCGGTCGTGCGAGACGACAACATACGTGCCTTCGTACTGCTCCAACGCCTGAATCAGGATGTTTACCGATTGCATATCCAGGTGGTTGGTCGGCTCGTCAAGCAGCAGGAAATTGGCCTGTGAAAGCAGTACCTTTGCCAGCGCTACCCGCGATTTTTCGCCCCCCGACAGGACTTTAATTTTCTTGAATACTTCGTCGTTGGAGAACAGAAAGCAACCCAGGACACCCCGAAGTTCGCCTTCGCTCTTGGTCGGGTTAGCGTGTTTCAGTTCGTCGAGCAACGTATCTTCCACGCTCAGTGATTCGAGTTGGTGCTGCGCGTAGAAACTGAATGATACGTTGTGACCTAGTTGCCGATTCCCTTCGTTGACCGGCTCCGAGCCCGAAATGATGCGCAACAGTGTCGACTTACCGCGCCCGTTGGCACCGATCAAAGCGACCTTATCGCCCCGTTCGAGCCGGATGTCCGCTCTTGTCAGAATCTTTTTCGGACCATATGCTTTCGTAACATCGTCCAGGTGCAGGATATGGCGGCCCGGCTGGGTCGAAAATTGGAATTTAAAGTTTACCCGCGCCGATTCGTCAATCACGTCGTCGACTCGTTCCATACGGGCCAGTTGCTTCACCCGGCTTTGCGCCTGCTTGGCCTTTGTTGCCTGCGCTTTGAAGCGTTCGATAAAGCGTTCGGTCTGCCGGATTTTGGCCTGCTGATTCTCGTAAGCACCTTTCTGAATTTCGTTACGCAACGCCTTCTCTTCCAGATAGAACGAGTAATTGCCCGCGTAGTAGTTCAGCTTGGCGTTGGCCACTTCGACCGTCACATCGATTACGTTGTCGAGGAATTCACGGTCGTGGGATACAACGATAACAGCGCCTTCGTAGGTCTGAATGTATTTTTCTACCCATTGAATCGAGGGTAGGTCAAGGTGGTTGGTTGGCTCGTCAAGCATGAGCAGCGACGGCTTTTGCAACAGCAGTTTCGCCAGCATCACGCGCATCCGCCAGCCCCCCGAAAATTGCCGGAGTGGCTTTTGCAGATCTTCCGTCGAGAAGCCGAGCCCCTCCATAATTTCCTCTGCCCTCGACTGTACCGAGTAGCCATCGAGCGCTTCGAACTCCTCCTGCAACTTACCCAGCTTATCCACCAGTTCGTCTTTGTAATCGGTCTCCATTTCGTGGAGTACTTCATCGATCTGTTTTTGAAGCTTGTTCTGCCGCTCAAACGCCTGCATGGCTACCGACAGAATCGAGTCTTCGGTCTGGTACGACAGCAAATCTTGGTTGAGGAAGCCCAGCGTTACGTCGCCTGCTTTGGAGATGGTCCCGCCATCGGCCTGATACTCCCCGTTGATAATTCGCAGCAGAGTCGATTTGCCCGTGCCGTTGAGACCGATTAGTCCGATTTTCTGGTTAGGCTTGATGTGGAGCGAGGCATTTTCATAAAGAGCCCGGCTACCAAGGTAGTACGATAGGTTGGTAATGGAAATCATAGCGCAAATTTACCAAAAATAGAACGGATAGTTGCGTTATTAAATTCCATTCTGTTATATTTGCACCCGCAAATGCAGTAAAAAGCCTCCTTAGCTCAGCTGGTAGAGCGACGCATTCGTAATGCGTAGGTCGCAGGTTCGAATCCCGTAGGAGGCTCTATTTTTGAATAAAGGCTAATCAGTTTACGAGCGTAATAGCTCTAAATCAACTGGTTAGCCTTTTTCTGTTTATTGTACCTTATCTTTTATAATAAAGTATTGTATAGTAAAACCGTCCCCTATTCCGTCCCCCTGTATTGATCTAGTTCGTATCTTGGTAGTGACCAAACCAAGTTAGCATGAAAACTATATCCGATAAGGATATTAAGCTCCTTTTGAAGGACATCCGCGCCGAACGACCAACCCTGATAAATCTCGTTTTTCGTTTCGACAATTCCCGGTTTAAAATTTCGACGGGTCAAACGATTGAACCCTATCAATGGGATACAAAAGCTCAGCGAGCCTATACAAACCAAAAGGGACGGGCAGCTCGAGAACCCTTTGAAACAATCAACGCTCACCTTGACCGCTGGCGTTCCGCCACTAAAAAAGTACTGAACGCGTTACAATTGGCGCAAATTCCGCTTGATAATGAAACGATCAAACAACATCTTGAAGCTGAATTAGGGCGCTCAAAAAAGGCTAAATCACCAGAGAGTATAGCTATAGAGGCTGAATCGTTTACGGCCTACATAGAGCGTTTTGTTCAAGAAGCCCAGGCCGGGAAACGACTTAATGCCCGCAGTGTACATTATGCCGCTTATACCTTGGCTGGCTATATGAAGCTGAAACGTATTCTGGATCGCTACCGGATCGAGACAGGCAACTCGGTTGATTATACTGCCTTTAGCCTTGATTATTACAATAACTTCAAATTGTGGCTAACTGGGAGAGGATTAACGCTCAACTATGTCGGCACGTTGTTAAAAGATTTGAAAGTGATGCTGAAGCAGTCCCATTACGACGGGATGCATATAAATATGATATTTCAGCATCGCGATTTTAAGAAGCTAGTCGAAGAGGTTGATAACGTCTATTTAACAGATGATGACCTAACCAATCTATATAATCTGAATCTATCGAATACCCCCCGCCTGGATAGAGTACGCGACCTGTTTTTGATTGGCTGTTATACGGGGTTACGCTTTTCTGACTTTTCCGAGCTACGGCCAGAGAACATTACTCACAATGGCCGGATTTTGACGCGTAAAACGCTTAAAACGTCGGAGCGGGTTTCTATACCTCTCAACCCAAAAATACTCTCTATCCTCAACAAGTATGAAGGTATCCCCCCGCGAACGATTACTAATCAGAAAATGAATGATTATCTGAAAGAGTTGTGTCGTTTGGCGGGCCTAGTTGAATCTGTAGAAGTCAGTCGAACCAAAGGCGGAAAGAAAGAAACTAGATACGTTGAGAAATGCGAAATGGTCACAACCCATACAGCACGCCGTTCGTTTGCTACCAATGCATTTCTGGCTAAAGTCCCTACGGTATCGATCATGAAGATTACCGGCCATCGCTCGGAAGCGGTGTTTCTTCGCTATATCAAGATTTCATCGGAGCAAAACGCACTGCTGATGCTCGAACATGAGCATTTCAAATAACCACTCTTGAAGTAGTGCTATCGTTGACCAAACCAATCAGACCAATGCTGAAAACCCTTTTTGAAATAGAACAATGGCTAGTCAACACTACTAACGGTATTCGGGAGGTGATGCATGGCATAGAACCTAGACTGTTGGAGTTTGAATCGATACTAGAAGATTACACACAAAAGACTCAGACTTTATCAACTCAACTCCAACTATTTCGTAACAAAGAGTTGATTGAAAACCTTAAAACAGAGCTTAGAGAGGCTTACTTAACTCATGACAAGCTAGATCGGATTAATGCATGTGTTATTAAGCTAAATGACAACTTTAGGGAGTTCTGGGAAGAGGGTGCTGAGTTTGAAGAATTCTATGGTAATTGGCCTTTACGAGATGATGCCAATACAGAAGCCTTATTTGATAATTTGGGAGAAATACGGTCTTTCTTTAAGCATGAAACATGGGATGCTGATCCCTTCAATTATAATCCTACACTTGAGTCAGTATTAGCTGAATACGCCCACTATTATGTAGACGAGAACGCTTATATAAAGCCCGCTGCGAAAGTAGAAGCGGCATTATCAGCGGTAAATTATCAAGCGAATATTGGCCTTTCACGAGATGTACAGGATTTATATAAGGAAGTTGCGGCACATATTAACCGTCTTCCTGAAAAATTAGATAGCCTTCATTTACAAACATTCTATGCAGATGAATCGTTTGAGTGCGCCATAACCTCTCTATCTGCGGAATTTGATAGCTATTTTCTAGAAGATAGCGACCTAGATTTACTAAAGAATGAGGCTGTCAATAATCTTAGGCGAATTGAGCGTGATGGCTCAGAATTCACTTACCTGAAGGAATTAGATAGTTTGTTTGCAGACGTTCAAAGTCTTAGAAGTAAGATAAATGAGGATAAGTGGAGCAGCTACTTTAACAAGAAATACAACGACCAGCATCAGGAGATTAGTCGATTAATAAAGAGTGTTACAGGGTGTGTTTCAATGCTATATCGAGCATGTAATGATACAAGTAGTGCTGTAAGTAATTCGTTGTTCATTCAGGAGCGACCAGCCCAATTCCCCCATATCACTTCAGCCCGTTCAGTTGAATCTACATCGGCAACTTCTAAAGCCAAATTGGTATGGAATTGCAAACCGGCTGTAGCTGGCTATATCATTTCTGAATTGATACGAGCCGGATACATTGATCCACCAATAGCGAATGGTGACTTGAACTATGCAGAGTTGGGTCGAATTTGTTCACAGCTGTTCGAATTCAAAAAGCACAAACCAAGTGCCGAAGGATGGAGAAAACTGTTGAACGCAGATGTTGCCGGCAGTAATGCCTTACCCGACTATAAACGCGCCAAATTGAAATTGCCTGATATAGACCAGCTTACTTAACCTTCTCATATCAAATCTACTCTCCGGATAGTAGCTGGATAGTTCTGCCCCGTTCAGTCGGTGCACCTTTGTACCGTACTCTAACACCAACAAATCATGTACGGTACAGTCTTACAAATCTCGATGACCCCTGATCAGCTAAATGAATTGATCAGGGGTGCCGTTCGCTCAGAACTAGCAAACTACACGCCACCTGTCCCCGAAGGCTCTACACTCCCCGAACTGCTTACTCGTCGCCAAACTGCCCAAGCCCTACAAGTTTCGCTGACTACCCTCCACGATTGGGCCAAAGACACCGACGAGCGGGCCGCTGTTTTGGTACCACTTAAGATTAATGGGCGCGTTCGCTATCGCCGATCCGAAGTGCTAGCCGCCCTCAAAGAAAAACGCCGATTTAAGGCAGAATGAAAACCAGTCGTGTAGGCAATCGATGAAGAGGTAGAGGTTCGTTCTTCGTATACGGACCTCCGTTCTTCTACGATGACTCTACTGAACTGCTGGCTACTCAGTACCAACGTTCATTCTCCCGCTCCTATGAATCAGCCCTCCCCCAAGTTAGTCGGTAGCGGATACCAATTAACCAAAGCGTTTTATGCTGAACTGACTGCTAACGAAGAGATGCAGCTCAACGCCAAATCGCATCACCTGAGTCTGTACACCTGGATCTGTGAGCTACGTAACCGGGTGTCAATGGAAGTCGTTGACTTACCTCGTGACTATACTATGAAGATGGCCTTGATTGGTTCACCTTCGACATTGAAGGCCTGTATTGCTGATTTAGCTAAGTGGGACATCATTGAGATTATGAAGCCGGGTAAGAACAACTGGACTGGCTCAACGAAGGTCAAACTTAGCGGTTCATTTTTGAACAGGCACTGTACAGCAACTGTACAGCAACTCCCTAGTAGCGGTTCAGAAATGAACAACAACTGTACAGCTACTGTACAGCAACTGTACACAATTAAAACTAATAAAACAGATAAAACTAAAAAAACAATATCCGATGCTGACGCATCTGGTGAACCCGATCTTTTTGAGCAGTTCTATGACCTGTACGGCAAAAAGTTTGATCGCAAGAAAGCAGCAGCCAAGTTCAATAGGCTAAGTCGGGCTGACCAACTAGCAATCCTTGAACACGTTCCGCTGTACGTCAAGTCAACGCCGAATCCGGAGTACCGAAAGAATCCGCTCACTTACCTAAACGGGGAGTGCTGGAAAGACCCGATTGATTTATCTAAGTCCGCAGGTACAACAACATCACAACAGCCAACCGCTAAACGTCCGTCTGCACCGGGCCAAGTCCGATGAAATACGAATTGATCCCTAATCACCTCGTCAACGTTGATGAGCAACTTGAAGCCACGGTACTGGGCTCAGTGCTCAATGAACCGAGTATGGCCGGTGTTATGCTTAAATACATTCGCAAGCCCGCTGTATTCTACAATCGACTCCATCAGCTCGTCTACGAAGCCATTGCCACCCTGTATCTGCAAAGCGAGCCCATTGATTTAGTGATTATCAATCGACACCTACGCACTCAAAAAGCGGATGAGGCCATTGATTATTACTTCCTCACGGAGCTATCCAACAAAGGGTACCTGAACATCATTGACTCGCATTGTTTATCATTGCTCCAGCTCTCCATTAAGCGTTACCTAAGTCAGTACGGTGCCGATTTACGAAAATCCGCACTTGATCCCGGTTCCGATCCGGTAGCCTTGCTCAGCAAGCTCAACGAAGACGCTGACGCAATTATGGGTAATCTGACATCCATGCGTAAGAAGACGGCTAACGACTACATGAAGGAAGTCTATGACGACATCATTGAGAAGCAGTCAGGCCAGAAGAAGGGGATTACGTTCGGCGTAAAAGAAATCGACGAGCGAACGGGTGGGTTTCCGCCCGGTAGCTACATTATCCTGGCGGCAGGTACGGCCATGGGTAAGACGGGCTTTATGATCCACGCGATTCGTCATCAGTGTTTAGTGGAAAAGAACGCCGTTGGTTGCGTGACGATTGAAATGAGTGGTGCCGACTACATGGCCCGGTTCTTTGCCGCCGTATCGGACTACTCCAATTCGGAGCTAAACCGAGCCACTACGATTGACTTGAACAAGCTCTACAACCGAACCCAGGTATTAGCCGATATGCCCTTGCATATTCATGATGTGCCGCTTGAGTCGTTAGAACTTCAATACATCATTCGGGAATGGGTACGGCGTCAGAACGTAAAGATGGTCGTCGTTGACTACATTCAACTGGTGGAGGACCCGCGTAGTTTGAATACCCGTGAACGGGTATCAAACATCAGCCGGTCCCTGAGAAACCTGGCCCGAGAACTCGGCATTGTCATCGTCGCTATTTCGCAAATGAGTCGGGATTGGGAACGGAGGAAGGACTTTGACAAACGGCCTCAACTGTCGGATCTGAAAGAAACCAGTCAGCTCGAGCAAGATGCCACCGCCGTCTTGTTTCTGTTTCGCCCGTCCAAATGTGGACTTCAATACGAAGGCGGCATCGTTGATGAACATACCATGGAGCTACACGCCTTGAAGCTTCGCGGAGCGCGGGCCACTGACCGAGACGACCCGTGGTTATTGGATTACGACGGCGCCTGCAACCGAATTAGCCGGTATGGGACGATGCGACTTGGCGGCTTTTCGGCTCTCTCCGGCGAAGAGGAAGACAAGCCTCACTTCTAGCTCCCAGATTATACCCTTTGCCCTTTCTATCCTGCTCGATTCACGAGTGAAGGGGATATTACTTTACCCGACGATTTATCATCCTATTTATTCACGGCAGTAAACTAACTGCCCAAAAACAGACGCTTATGGATATTGTGATTATGATTGAGAAACCTTACGTTAGAAACGGAAAATTAAAGTGGCATCAACCCGACCCGATGAGCATTTCCGATTTTGGCTTTGTGCCTCGGGTGGGTGACCGAATCATCCTGCACACCTTTGTCCATTTCAGTCCAGCGGTAGAAAAGTTTTTGGATACCTCCCACTCGGTCGTTGTCAATGAGGTTGAAATCTATTGGAGCCGCGATAAAAAGCGGATGGGTGCTGTTATTTGGACGAAACGACCACACGTACTATGATGCAGAACCGGCCTACAATCAAGCCTAACCCAGCGAATGACTAACCTATCAACCTCCGATCAATTAGCCGCTATGATCAATCAGTCAGAAGAGAGCTTCGCCCATGAAAGCGGTATTTCCTTTACCATTGATGAACTACGGGCAGCGGTGGAAAGCCCAGGCTCGAACGTTAGACTGCCCGACGATTCGTTAGTGGAGGCATTACATGACATGCTCGACAAAATGAAGGATGAACCGTTTTGTATTGAAGTGTCTAAAGCGTCTTTATCGCCCGCTCACTATGGCATGGTAAGCGGTATGTTCAAGCTGAATGTCTGTATGCCTGACGGTGAGGGTTGAGTCGATAAAACCGGTATCATCTTTTATTGTATGCGCGAGTTGCTGACGGATGAGTACCGAAAATCAATTGCTGCCATTCGGGTACTTGACTCAGTGAGTTTGTACGATGAGTTCATAAAGAAAGCCTCTTACGACTACCTGCCCCCTGAGCTAAGTGAGTGTTTCCCTTTTCGCTTACTTGACTAGAAGGATAGTTCGAAAGCAGTGAGAATGCAGTGAAAAACGCTCACCTGGCCAATCGCTTAAAAACGCCTTTTGCGCTGTTTCTATGATTAATGCACGGTCGTTTCGCGCGCGCACGCGAGACAAGCCTACATTATAGAGCGATCGATAGCACAACAAAGCTTTGGTCTACCATCCTCACTTTCGACAAAAGAAGGTAAGTTAACTTTATGTCTTTTGTCGAAAGTGAGGATAAAAAGTGAGGATAAATGATTTCATCTTACATAATCGATGACTTTTGCTAACAGGCCAGCGCACCTCGAACAATCGAAGTTTTAGGCCGGTCCGCTTCATTTCTGTCACAGGTTGCCAATAACTGTCACAGAAACCTTCCCATGATTTTTTCGGAGTCAATTCACGCATGTGTAGTGTAGCTGCATTGAGTTTTTCGAGTCCATAAAAAAGGCACACAGAGCGATCTGATGATTTATCGACGGTCAAATATGGATATGCGAGTAAAGTACCATTGAGTTTCCGGAGTCCATAAAAAAGGGCGCTATTAACCATTTAGATGATTGGTGTACGGTCAATTGCAGAGGTGTCAATCATAGCTCTCTCTGTCAGAAATGGTAGTCGCTGTTCTCATTGATGCCCGGAAGGTTTATTTGATCTCTATAGTTCGGCCTACTCCAACAAACTAAGTTATTGCACACCGCTACACGCGTGCGCGCCCGTGCGAGGCTCGGCCTAATGTTGATTCATTGAGTTATTTGTGTCAGTATAGAGCCAACTACCTTTTCTGAGAAATGATGTGTTTTTTAGCAGTCTACGAAGGCGGGGCCCAACAAACGTTGAGTTCTTTCAGTCAGCGTATAAGACAGGCAAAACCAGCGTTTAGAGACAAATAAAGAGTTTTCGGCCCCAGTCAAGGCCGAAAAAAGAAAAACCAGTTTAAAGCGAAATGAAGTTTATTTGGGTCAGTCTAAGCGCATGGGGCCCAATCAATGCTGATGCATTACGATAACGCTACGAATAAACCAACTGAAGACCTGTCAGGGGTTAATTCGAACACGTGTAGTCGAGCGACATTGAGTTTTGTCAGTCCCTAAAAAGACGCGTATCGACAACGCCATGATTTTTCGGGAATCAATACGCATATGTGTAATCGAGCCAACTGAAGGTTTTCTGCCAGTCAATACGCATAGGCGAATAGAGCGAAATGAAGTTTATTTCAGCCCATAAAAAAGACCTGCCCAAAACGCCTTTTCCAGCATTTCTATGATTAATGCACGGTCCTTTCGTGCGCGCGCCCGCGAAGCCCGATCCGTTACCAATGAAGTAAGCTTGTCTTACCCATAAAGGGAGACTGCTTATCGATGAAGGTTTTTCTGACATCATATCGCCTGCGCACGAAGCGGGACAACACTGAGTTTTCCGTGTCCATAAAAAAGGCGAGTAGTAAGAAGCTCATGATTTTTCTGACATCATATCGCCTGCGCACGATCCGAGCAACGTTGAGTTTTGCGAGTCCATAAAAAAGGCGTGTAGTAAGAAGCCTATGATTTGTTTGATATCACATCGTGCGCGTGCGATTCTGCTCAATTGAAGAGTTTTTTCAGTCCATAAAAAGAAGTATCGTCGAGAGCAATTAGCACGCTCTGAACGGTCACTGATTTGGCGGTGTTGGTTGACAAGGAAGAGTTTTTGCCCATCTTCCTTAACAATTTAGGTTTCAACACTCGGAAAACTCTATTCACTATGCCTCGCATTGGCCAATGTCCCACCACGATCGACGACTTACTTTACCTCAGTACGGCAACAGTAAAGCAATCCGGCTGTCTGATTGACGGTAAGACGCATCAGCTTGGATGGAATCGTCATGGTGAACGAGTCGCCACGATCGACATTGCCGCCAGCCTGAAGGCAAAATGCGTTATGCTGCGCTACTCGTTTCGAGGAGAAAGCAAGTTGCACCGCATTGATCTGCTGATTGCACCCAGCAACCTGGGCAAGGGAACCGTATTCTACTTTGTTTGTCCCGTCACTGGTAAGAACTGCCGGAAGTTGTATTTGGTCGATGGTCGGTTTGTTTCCCGCTATGCGCTAGCCGATGTCTACTACGAAAAGCAGCTTTGGTCAAAGCGGTATCGGGATCTGGACAATACAATGGGTAGGCAATTACGGGGGGACGATTTTGAGTTGTATCAGGAGACCTTCGGACGTTATGCGAAGCGGCATTACCGGGGCAAGCCCACAAAGCGGGTGTTACGCTATCAACGCCTGACGGATCGTTTGTATAGTTGATTGTAAAACGTTCGATTTAAGACGCTTTTCATATCAAGATGAAGTGGAGTGCGTTTTGCTACAGATCGTCGCGTGATGGGGCTAATTTTACACTTCTGTGCCTATCTATTACTGTGATTCGTGACTTTATCAAGACAAAGGGATAATCCGAGCGTGTCACTTTCGCATATTTACGGAAGTTCAAGCCTGTTTGATAATTAATGCCCAAGTCGTTTTTGAAATCATCGGTAGCAAAAGCAGGAAACGAAAAATCAACAGTACGCTTACTTGTTTTCTTAGTTTGTATTGTTTGTATTGTTTTATTTATCCGCACCTCTTCCGTAGCACTTCCGTACGACTTCCGTAGTACTTCCGCATCACTTCCGTAGTACTTCCGTAAATATGCGATAGCTACCTTTATTTTGGTTACATAGATTGAAACTACTCTTGACCCAGTATGAAAGTGGTTAGCGTTGGCACGTCGGGCACAAGCATTTTATCGGCTTCGTTTTTTAACTGACGTGTAAATGGGTGCTTCGAGTGGGGCGTCGTCGAAAGATTGATCTTCTAACTTTTTTCAGGCACCTCCTCATTATATATATTCTGTTTTATATTGTTTAAGAATTAGATGAAGTTCTGACTTCCATTGCTAAGACTTGTATCCTATGCCAACAGGAATTGATGATGAATTAGATAGTTGCAAGACGTAAAATTTTTACCGCCTTTGCACAACCTTTATCTGGCCTGAAAGACCTCGCGTACTCAATGGGGCGCATTGAGTACGCGAGGTCTTTCAGTTTTCTGTTCCATAGTATTCATCACAACCTGCGCATAAACCAGTGCCGCTATCATTGTCAATTACTTCTCCACATCTCGCACACAGATGTTCTTGTTCATCTTGCTTCGGAATAGATACTTCCAAATAATCTAATTCTTTATAATCTTCTATCTCGAGTTTGCAATAAAAACACTTTAACTTCTTAATCTCATAACCAATTTTTACGTCTATTTTCGTGTAATGATTAAATTCAAAAATTGGCTTTGAGTAAATTAGTGCTTCATTTTCACAACATGGACAAACGGTAATGAACTTATTGCCTTTATTGAACGACTCTCTTGTCAAGAAATCTTTATCACTTATGTAGCCAGGATTGTTTTTCAGCATTTTGAATGTCGCTCTAATTGCATCAAATCTTAACTCTATCTGCTTTTCAATAGTATCCTGTAATTTGCTGGAATATTTTGCGAGCTGAATATGCTTACCGTGAAAAATAGAATTGTTTTTTATAATTAGTTCATCAGCGAAAGATTTCATTAATGGGTAATAATCTCTAAGAAGGAGAAGTTTTAATGTTTCATAATTTAGCTTTGAAAGTTCATGATGAGCAATTATATCTCTGGCATTTGCTATTGTAAAGAGAAGTGACTTATTGTCGTACGTTACCTTAGATACTATTTGAGCTCTTAATAATGAATTTTTGAATGTTATTACATCTTCATTTGGGTTATCTGCAATTTCCTTAATACTGGCCGCATCTGCTATAATTTTAGATTTATAAAAGATAGGCAAAGAATTCTTGAATTCTGGAGCTACCAAGATGTAAATAGGATTAACTGAATACAGAATCCCTTTAAGGATTCTTTCAAGTCCTAAAGCAAAAAGCATTGTAAGATTAACAACTTCACTGTCGCTTAAGGTGTGCTTTATTCCTTTTGAGACAATTTCAAAGAAGACAAGTGAGTCTTTGATATAAGAGTTATGGTTCATCATAAATTAGTCAGTATTTTTCTAGCGTCAATTTTTTCAGTCAATCATCTAACGGCATAAGTAATAGACTGCATTCAACCGAAAACCATCTTCGGCGTCTCATTTGTTGACAAGACCCCGTCATAATCAGTTTAGTCTGAGTAAAAGTTACAAATTACCGTCTCTCTAATCGACGTATCACATTCAGAATACTAGTTGAGTTCATGAGTCACTGTTAACCATAGTTTGTTGCCAGGGCGTGTAATCGAGCTGGTTATAGTTGGACTCATGGATACGGTAAAAGCAGACCTTTATTAAGCCTTCTTTTGGGTTGGGATTATAACACCAAACCGTACCGTGTTTCAATTTTTGCATATTAGTTTGACTAGTCATAGACTCCTCCGGTTATACCAACTCGAACTGTTGCTGAAAGATCCTATCAGGAACGGCGGTAAACTGCCCCTTGTCCAAACAGCGCACCCAGGAACCCGGCATCACGAAGATAGAAACGTGCTGGCCTTTACGATCGGTGGTAAACAACGCTTTGCCGGTTGGTTCGAATGTAGCGTGTGAACCGCCACAGTGGACTAGAAACGTGTTGAGTGCCTGTTGATCGGCGCTACTCCGATAGAAAAAGCAAGGCTGAGCCTGTTTAGGCTGACAGATAAGCATGAAGGTTTATAGAAGTTACGGTAGGTACGTATGGTGTATGATCACCAAACGGACTTAAAAATACGCATCAAAGCGCTAAAAAGCGATACCGCTACATCCTTTGTCTAACCACTTTCTACCTTGTAGCTGTACAGTAGCGGTTCAGAAATGATCAGCTAGTATAGCAATGCGGTTCGACACTGAAGAGAGAATATCAGCATTGAATACCTGCCCCTTTGCGCGGCTTTAGCCTATTTCATATAATCTCATAATTACTCACTACTTACCAACACTGCCCAAACCGTTTACGGCAACAAGACGATCACGATACTGAATGTGAATGCTTTGGTATGAAAAAATAGTGCTTCTGTTGGGAATATTGGCTAGTTGGGAAGCTTGATATTTCATATGTTGAAGTTTTTACTTTATTCGAGGTTGAGTTAACGCTTTTATCTGTATTAATAGTACTTAGGCTAGATTTAGCTATAAGGATTATGTTTAGAAATAGGTAATATTTACAAATTGTGTATCACAAGGAACCACTAGTTTATATCTAATGCATCAGCGCTGATTGCTATTACTTAAAACTGATTAATCATCTATCCACATCCATTACATGATAAAACTTCTACGCTGCTTCGGGCTTATTCTGGCGTGTTTTACTCTTGGCTTCTCAGCCTCGGCTCAGACTCTTATAGCGCCTAAACTTGTTACGGATGGACCTGTAACCAAAATGGAGTATAGTCCAAGCTTGGGCTTAATAATGGCTGGTAGCTTTCGATATGTAGGCTATCCTGCTAAGAATGTTGCCATTGTTGACAACATCGAAGCTAATCCTTCTGGACGATTTCCGTTCTTGAACGTAACCAACAATGTGTTAGGGCGTGAAATTGTACCTGATGGAAAAGGGGGTTGGTATATCGTTAGTAACTCGCAACTATACTCCACCGGTAGCTTTTCAAGAAGACCTCAGCAAATCTGGAGTGACTCAACTGGACGAACCCGCGTTTTTGATTGCATTACTCATCTGAATGCTGATAATTCGATTGATACTCTTTTTAAGATCAATGCCAATACAAGTACCTATCGTATTATCAATACACAGCGAGTGGTGCTGTACAAATCTCGTCTATACGCCTGGTGCGACTTAGCGGACCAGAGTGGAAGTTTATATCGGCGTCAGCTTCTTGGTTTGAATGCCCAAACAGGAGCCGTCGAGTGGAATTCACAAAGTGGGCATCGACTTGATGTAGTGACAGGCTATCTGGCTGTTATGGGTCGTCAGCTATTTGTTGCTGGACGGATGAACGTTGTCAATGGGCAACCTGCTACTCGCTATACACTAGCTTACAATCTGGATACTCATCAACTGACAAACTGGAACCCCCTTAGTAGCGCCGATCTTGAGTGCAATAATTGTGAAGTCTCGTCACTTGAGGGTAAGGCTAATAGGCTAGTGATGACAGTAATCTCTTCCCCAACGGTGAGGAAAGAATTTATCGCTACCGATACGGTGTCCGCAATTATTTGGCGAAAGCAGTTAACCGGATACTTCCACATGAATTATGGGTTGACGATTGATCAATCGGTGGGGTACTACTTCGCAGGAGAATCGTTCAACAGCAACATTGTCAAGATACGACTGTCTGACGGTCAAACAATGAAGCAGTATCCATATCCGGCTCAGGCGTCCACCATTGATACGAGTCAACTATATGTTGGCACTATAAAAGGGCTATCCCTGCAAGGTAAGCACTTGTACTTGTACGGTAGTGTAACCGATGGTACTTCTGTCCGAAGATCGGTGGTGCAAGTTGACACAGCAACGTTTAACGCTACGAACTGGAAGCCATTTAATGAACGAGAGTCAGGCGAGAGTGAATCTACTGGCAGTTACAGAACCATAGAAGCGTTGAGTTTTCAGGGTAATCGAGTATGCATGGCTGGCGACTTCAATCTGCTCAAACTTAATTATGCACCAAATCTGGTGGCAGTTAATCCTCTAACTAACACTGTGCGATGGAGGCCACGCGTTAATTTGTTTCAGGAGGGCTATCTGCAATCAATTGGAGCGATTGCCGCAGATGGAGATAGTCTGATCTGGATATACCAGGATAACATGACCATGAAAGCCCTGGATGCCCGAACTGGATTCCGGGTTAAGCGATTCGACCTGAACTCACCCGGAAGCGGGCTTTACCCGATCATTAAACAAATCATTCCAGCTGCTGATCGACTCTATATACAAGGCCAATTCCCACAAATACGCGGTATCGCTGTTACTAATGGATTTGCGGCTATAACAAAGGAGGGTGGCGTATTTCCTTGGGAGCCCGTATTTTCAAGTAATACAGGAGGTCAAGTTAATAAGATGGTTGTGCAGGGAGATCGGATTTATCTAGGTGGCCGATTTACCGCTACCAATGGAAGTCGCAATTTGGCGATCATCAATCGATTCACAGGGGATCTACTAAACTGGAAGTCTACGGTTTCTACTTCGCCAGATGATTACGAAGTTAAAGATTTCTTAATTCAAGGTGGTGAACTGCTTACCGTAAGGCAAGATCGAGGTTATGACACGCCTGGCGAGTACCGGAAGGTTAGCTTGACTACCGGCATGGTTACGGCTAGTTACTCCTACACCACTTGTCAGGCAGCAGACCAAATAATTGCCAAGGATAAGTATGTGTTTATCAATGAGAAATACTGCAAGCCTTATACAAGGGATAATGTAAGCTACTTTGACCAGGGTTCCAAGAAGTTTTCTAACAGGCCGCTACTGCCTAGATATACCATACAGAATTCGGATGGGTACAATCGGGATTATATTCCTAATCCATTTAATATGGTTTTTGTAGGTAATAAACTTTACTACGGATCAAACTTTGATGATGATTACTACGGTACTGTATTGCCTGTCCCTAGATTAATGAGCGTTAGTTTCCCTAAAGGCTTTTTCGCTGAGACTGTGGATTATTTTCCAAAATCGGGGGGGAATGGCGGGGATGTAACATTGAATTTTTATGGGAATAGTCTTGCCGTAGGCAGTAAAGTAAAGTTAACGCGCACCGGGCAGATACCAATTGTTGGCATAGACTCATTAACTAAATACCCTGAAGCATTTCGAATTGAAGTTACTTTCGATCTTCGAGGAAAGACAGTTGGCCAATGGAATATTGAAGTTACGACACCGTCAGGAGAAAGTTATGTGATAAATAACGGTTTCATTATTGAGAAATCTAAGTCAGCTGACATACAGGTAATGTTGAACGCTCCGGCTGCTTTTAGACCTGGGGCCTCAACAAAATTTAATATTACAATAGTCAATACTGGCGACATTGATGCGCATGGAATACCTGTCTGGTTAGCTATCCCAAATGGAATAAAATTCACCCCAGGAATCGCGATCTTAGATAGAGAAGGTAAATTAGACTCACTATCGCCATTTCCAGTAGATTCTCTTTTTGGGAAACCCTTTGGCGGAAAACTATACTGTATATTCATTCCTGAAATAAAAGCACGCGAAGTTTTTGAGTTTCCATTCCGAGCAGTAATTGAAACCAATAATGTCATCCAAATTCACTGTTGGGGCGGCATCCCGATATATGGTTCTCCTATACGTAAGAGTTTGGTTGAGTGCATATATAAAACCGCTTTCGTAGCGGCTGACATATTATTTGGCTTGAAAAATTTGAGAGATGGCACGCAAGCTCTTTACGATTGTGGTGTTGGAGGAATGAGGGCTTTATATGATCCTTTTCTTTTTATAAAAGAAGATAGAAAGTTTGCTGGTGATCTGATGAGGGGCTTATATGGAACAGCTTTTCACTGTGGTGAGGCGCTGTATAATTTTGCTCAAGTTCTTCCTCAAGGGAGATGGACTAAAGTACTAGAGTTTGCCGGTGGAGCCGGTGTTGTTCATGATGCGGTTGAAGCGGCCCAAGCATGTAAAGATGCTTATGATGATCTTGGACAAAAACCTAGCGATTTCTTTCCAAACCCCAAAAAACACAGTCCAAGCGGCTTAATAACTCCTGTTTTTTCTCGTGATCCGAACGATAAGCTTGGTCTACCAGGTTCTGGGATTAAAAGATATGTCAATGGGAAAGAAGCATTTAGTTATTTAATCCGCTTTGAGAACTACGCTAGTGCTACTGCATCTGCACAAATCATACGAATTGTAGACACTCTAGACCGCGCTATTTACGATTATAATACTTATCAATTAGGATTTTTTAATATCGCAGACACTACATTTTACGCTCCTCCAGGTCGGAAACAATATTCGGTAGACTGGGATTTACGGCCAGCAAAAAACTTAGTATTACGGATGGAGGCTCGTTTTAATGACACAACAGGGATATTAACCTCTACCTATACAGCGCTCGACCCCCTAACAATGGAGTTAACAGAAGATGTTTTGGCGGGGTTTTTACCTCCTAATCAAAATCCACCTAAAGGAGAAGGCGGCCTTGCATTTAGTATTCGGCTTAAGGATAGCTTACCGAATAAAACATCAATAAGTAACACCGCACATATATACTTCGATTATAATGCGCCTATTCCCACTCCTGTTTGGACTAACACTATTGATAAAGGCTTGCCGGAAAGTAGTATGAAGCCATTGGCAACTACGAGCCGAAGTACAACGCTTACGCTTGGCTGGCATGGGAAAGACGTTGAATCTGGACCTAATCTTTATGATGTGTTTGTATCAGTCAATGGAGGAAACTATAAAGCTTTACTAACCGCTACTAGGGATACGAGCTTTCGATTCGTTGGTAAAGCTGATTCTACCTACCGCTTCTATTCGGTCGCTTACGATAGTGTTTACAACCAAGAGATCATTCCATTATCGTTCGACACAGAAACAACGATCCGGCTTAATACTGCCGTAATCCAATCTTTACGCTCAGGGAACTGGAATGATCCGACAACCTGGTCTTGTGGTTGTATTCCGGCAGAGTCGGACGATGTTGTTATTCAGATGCCCCATACAGTCAAGCTTGACTCAACGATGCCGGAGGCCGTTTGTCGAAGTCTGGATCTGTTGGGAAATTTCTCTATGCAAGGCAGTTCTATTTTGATTAATGGGACTAGGATCGTAATCGACTCTGATAATGTTCTCACTAAGTAAGAATTCATCACTGTCTTTGTTACAGGTTTAATTAACCTATATTAGTAAAAGAGGGTGCTATCTGCGTGACACCCTCTTTTACTAGTAAATAATTGATTATTGTGGCTTGGCTTATTCAAGACGCCTTTACGATCTGCTTAAACGGCACGCGGTCGATTTCCCGGCGCATTAAATCAGTTGGAAACTCAGCCAACAACCGTTTGGGTCTGGTCTTACGGTACGGGGTTAGCTCCTTTGCGTTCCTCTGACCCATCGCAACAATGGTAGCCTCTTCTGACAAACCCACTTCGTTGATGCACCAGTCAGCAAAGGTTTTTCTCGCTGTATGTGAAGTAATCCGTTTGTCAATGCCTACGGTGAACATGATCTGCCGAAGCAACGGGTTATAGTCGTCAAGATTGGGCAAGGGCAGGTTGATACCCTCGTACTTATCCATCAATGCCCAAACCCGCTCCGTAACGGGTATACAATACTCCGTTCCGGTTTTTATTCGATAGCCTACTATACAGTGCTTCCCTTCGACTAGTTGCAGGTTCTTAGCGGACAGGGTTTTCATATCCTGATAGGCCAAACCCGTGTAGCAAGCAAACTCGAAACAGTCAGCTACTTCCCGCATTTGAGGGAGTAAGACCGCTTCCCGCAAGATGGTTAGTTCCTCTTGTGTCACACATTCCAGGTTAGGCGTTTTGTCAACCCGAATCCGAATGTTCATCAACGGGTTTTTGTGAATCAACTCGCTCTCAGCGGCCCACAAGAGCAGCGTTTTGACTACCTGACAGCTTTTGTCGGCGTTGCGGTCAGAGTTACCCCGCTGAGTGATTAAGTATGTCCGGTAGCGTTTGAGCGTTCCGGGAGTAAAGTCAACAGCGGGTAGATCTGACGCGTTTTCGGACTCTAGGAACAATAACAACGGGCGCGTTTTAAACCGGTAAGTGTCTACCGTTGACGCTTTGGTTTTTAGGGCTACTCGCTCTTCCAGAAACTTGTCGATTAAGGACGGAAACGTGAGTAGCATCCGTTGACCGTGCTTGACGACACCTTTCAAGCCGTTGGCCGTCATTTTCTGATCGAAGCTTTCGTGCTGCGCGTACACCTTTTGTAGCTTCTGCTCACAGTCGGCAATGGCTTTGTTTAATAGCGTTGCGTGTGGAGACTGTGGTTTTACTTTCAATTTGCGCTTATCCCAATGATCGTACTGAATCATAACTGACTTAGGCAAACTCGAATCAGCGACAGATGTAACCGTACCGAGCGTTATCCGTTTACCATTGACCGTTACCCGAACGTTGACCGAGCCGAGCGTAGCGTCTACGGTAGACTTACGCAGGTAGAAGTTAATGAACAGTGAATTATACATTGGCCTGTCCTCCTTTCTGCGCATCAACAAGCTTCAAGATAATAGCACTAAAGAAGTCGTCCAGGCACTTGTAGTGATCGCAGGACCGCGTACCGATGTCGCCACGCTCGACGTAGGCTAAAAACCAGTTTCTTACTTCTTCCCGCGTATCATTCATCATTGGTAGATGATTCATCATATCGACCAAGCACGAGTCTTCGCGAGTCAGGGTAAGCGTACTGTTAACAACTAGTTGTGGTGTTGCGCTTTGGGGCGTTTCGTTGGTATTGGCTGGGGTGTTCATCGAAATCATAGATTAGATAGTGAAGCTGAACCGGATTGGTCAGCGGAAGAAATTTGGGGAGAGACTTTTCTTATAGGAAACTGAGCGGGTTGAGCCTGGCACAGATTGCGGCTCGCTGCCTACGGGACACCGGTACACTGAAGCCCGTTGTGAGTCGAAGCAGGGCTTTAGCTCGAACTGAGCTAACCGAACCGGCTACGTAGTGCGGATTGATTAGGTGCGACTTGTGCACCCGCCAGAAAGTAGGCAACTGCTTGGCCAGCGCGCACAGGCCCTTGGCGATCAGATGCGCTTTACCGTCTTTGGTATGAACGATGGCGTAGTTACTGCGTCCTTCGATCCGCACGATCAGATCAGCCGCTATCGCTGATGGGTCCGGTGTTGCAGGACTGACACCTTGGTCAGTCTCACGAGTGTAAATTAGTGCCCTCATTCCTCTTCGTAGGTTAGCTCAGCACTGGCAATAGCGTACACTTTGTCCATGTAGCCTTTACGGTCTACGACATCCAACCAGCTTTCCCGCTCCGAGCGTTTGTGGGCGCGAATGTTGATCTTATAGAGGTAGAACAAACGGTCATACACCTTACGCCAGACTTCCTGTTGACCGACACTCTTAGCCCGGCAGTAAGCGTTGACCAGCCGCTGTACTTTGATACGCGTCGTTTCTTCGGGTAAGGCTTCGCTGCTGCGGGGTATGTCGAGCAACGAACGAGCGGCTTGTTGCTGAGAATCGATCATTTGCTTGAGCTGCTGTTCCAGATCCGCAATGCGTTGGGCGTGATCGACGAGGAGTTGATTGGGCAGCGCGGGCGCTAGTTTGTTTAACCGCTTCTCGCAATCGATGAAGTACTTACGGATCTTTTCGCCTTTAGCCGTACGAGCAAACATTGACAGGCGCTTGGCAAAGTCTAGTGACAAAGCAAAATCGCGCGTCATAGAACCGTTGTTTGAACTCGACTTAATGTCGAGTACATCCCAATCAAGCCCCTTTTGTCCAAATGGATTGTTAACAATGTTCTTTTTCGACCACCTAGCCCATTGAGACGCGTCGAAACCTAAAAACTCGTATAACTCACGAGCTGACACTACGGGTGAGCCTTGCCCATCGGTAGTAATCGCAATAAGCTCCTTCATGACTACCGACGATACGCTTTGAAATACTCATTATAACGTACTTCGTCGCGCTCTTCCCACTCCTGGCGGGACTGTTCGTATTCGGCGGGGTTTGCTGCCTGCTGGTAAGCTTGATAGTTGACACGAGCTGCTGTTTGCAGGGCTCCTACCAGCTCTAAGCTGTAGTCTTCTAGCAATTCTAAATCCCGTAGATCCTCAACTGCCGATGAATGATCGTCGGCGCCGTGATTCTGTAGTAGATTACGCAGGGTGTTTTGGCGGTATTGACTGATGGCTCGGTAGACCAGCATAGCCCCCGCTTCCTGGTTGCCGTGACCCACAACCAGGGGAAGCACTAATGAATAACTGATTTTGGGATTGACCTGTGGAGAAACAGGTGTTCCTTGGGCGGAGGTTGTAGTTTCCCCGCCGGATGCATAGCTTTGTTCCGTCATCTGATTTAATCGGTTAGATTGACATCGCCCCTTTGCTAAGCCCTGAGAAAGTATAGCATTGGGGCACTTTCATTTGTAGTCAACTCAGTTCGTACAGTCCAGCGGGCAACCTCCTCGGTACTATATCGCCTTTTCTGTCCTTCATTGACATTACAAATATAACACAAATTCAACATATATATTGAATTTTGAAGTAAATTTTTTATAATCCTTTAACCAGATCAGTAATTGTAACCCCTAGGGTTTGAGCTATTTTAGAAAGCGTTTCAACTGTTAAGTTCTGACCTGTCTCGTATTTGTTGATTGCCTGGAAGGATACCCCCATTTTAT
This sequence comes from Spirosoma liriopis, assembly GCF_023196085.1. Taxonomy (NCBI): domain Bacteria; kingdom Pseudomonadati; phylum Bacteroidota; class Cytophagia; order Cytophagales; family Cytophagaceae; genus Spirosoma; species Spirosoma liriopis. The sequence continues at coordinate 1,395,780 of NZ_JALPRF010000002.1, read as the reverse complement.
CTCCTAATTCTTTCTGAGTAAGACCTTTTAGCTTTCTAGTTTCTCTAATAAGTTGACCAACTTTCTTTGTTACTTCTGACATGACTACGATTCGATGGTGTAAATATCCGATTCAAAGCTTTCGAATAATACATAGCGGGTCAAAAAACCCTTACTCATCGGTCACTATTTCATATTAGCGGTACCATTATGATTTACTTTGAATAGCGGCTGAACCGATTTTTTTTGTAATGTTGGACTCATTTTTATTCAAGTGATCAATGCCGAAGCCCAAATATCCTGCCTGATCAATGTTAATTCGATTGATATAGTCACTCGGTCGGCAGATGGTTACAGTAAGCTATATATCAGCAGTCAGAATAAACCGTTAGAATCACTAACGGACTATAACGAGGTGTTGTCCTTAATTAAGCAGATCACTAGCCGTCCAGTAATTTACTAGTCTATCCTATGGCTTCAGTGATTTCAAAAGAGTACCAAACCGACTAAGTCATTTGTGTAATACTCAACTGGATCAATATGCACGCTACTGCGTAAACAAGATTGGCCAAGTAAGATTAGGTTCAGCAAAAGATTCTATCTTCGAATAGCAGCTGTATAAATAAGAGTACTTAAACTATCTTAAAGCGATGTCATTTATAACAATCTTCATGGTGGTATTTATGCCTCTTTTACTATCTGTACTTCTAATAATAGGGATGTTATTAGCTAGACCAAAAGATGATAAGATCTTTCGTATATACAATATACTAAAAAGGAATACTGATAAAGATTTGTCAAATTCGAATAAAGCCGATATGGTATTACTCGGTAAAAGCTACGACGCATATCAGAAATATAATCAAAAGGAAAAGAGGAAAGCATCTTTAAATGCTAAGTCCATGCCTATTGTATCCGTATATTTAATAAATAATATGTTGTCCAAAATCAAAGCTGTCATCTTAATATTTTTTGGGACTTCTTTTATAGGATCGTTAGATTTGTTTTATTTCAACGATCTTGCTCATGCTATTATAATAAGCACAATAAGTGCATTAATATATTTTTTACTATTTTCAGATTTATTTGTCATTAGGTATAGAATTACGAAAGGTTATTTCGGCTTAAATAAATATGAAGCTAAAGAAGTGATAAAATTTATATTAAAAAATACCGATAGACACGACGATTTTAAAGATCCAAATGGAAATGTAAGAGTGTTCGCAAGTATAAAAGAGGAATTTGCCAATAATACAGCTCTAGACAACTACTTAAATCCTTCTTTGGACGCCTAATATGAATAAGTTTACTGCCCTGTTCCATCGAGCAATTAATATACTATTCTTGTCTCATCCGCAAAGGACATGCATGGGTATCTTGATTGGTTTCGTAACTGACGTTATAATTCGTGCCTTCCATAAATACTTAAATCAAATATCTGACATTGATTGGTCAGTAGTTGATTTAAAAGTTTGTATAGCATTTGGTATACTACTAATTCATGTGCGCACTATTTATTATTTCATTACACAAGGAAGCAAGCAAAACGAAGAGGTTGAAAAAGTGCTACTATTGATTGAAGCTATCAAAAAAGAAGGGTTGTCAGATTGGCAGACCAAACAGATGTATCTAGCTTTGTATAAAAAGGTGCTCGATTCAGTAGATCTAAATAAAGAAACTAAGGCTGAGCTAGAGAAGCTGAAAGCCAACCAAGCAAGCGGAACACCGCCTGAACCACAAGCTGAATAGAATTGCAGCTTAGGCTAGTAATGTTGTTATCAAAATTGGATATGTAATAATTCAGAGTGCGATATAGATTATCCTGATGTTGTTTGAACCGTTTAGCTCTTCATCGCTTGGAAGGTTCGATAGACCATCGAAAGGTTTTGACCCCATTCTCTTCATTCAAGAAAACTATCATTTTTAATCCTTCTTTTTTTAAGTCTAATTCATAATTCCAGTCAGCTGTTTTTAAAGGCCTTGGCTGAAACTGTTTAATGGGAAATATGTCTCCTAACCCAGGAATGTCGCTTAAGTTCAGCGGATCTATTTGTTCCTTATACTGACTTAAACCGCTCTCACACAGTATCCATTTTGTCCCGTCTTCTAGTGTAAACAATGGTACAATTAGACGATCTCTAATCTTATATTTTTTAATATCTATTACAGTTTCATTTCTCGTCAATCTTCTAAATGACTCGGTTGGCGGTGTCATATCGCTTTGCATTAGCTCTTCCTCTAAATCATCCATATTCAATCCCTTCTCATATGCAAGTCTTAAAGATACAGACATAACCAAATCATTTATTAAATCAATGTCGGCTTCAATAGTAGTCAGCTCTTCCAAGATTTTGTGTCTCAAGGTTGGTTTTGCAAACTCAACTGTTCTGTCCCACCAATAATTATGAACAAAGCTATCCCTCATACCATGAAAGTTATCGATAGCGTGCAATTGTGACTCATTGAAGTAATCAGTGTCTTTTAACTCTCTTTTTAACTGGCCAAAAGTCAACTGCGATTTTTCAAAGAATACTTCATCGTATCTGTTTTTTGGAACATTCTTCGAGACTACAATCAACGTAAGAATTGATTTCTCTATGGCTTGAATTGTAAATAACATTCTGCCACATCTCGCAAATATTTCTTTTATCTGTTCGCTTTCTTCGTCCATCATAATTTACCTAATATTATTTCAACGTCATTTGTATGACTATCATAACGTCTTAGAACTGTACCAAAACAGTTCTAAAAACCAAGAATTAGAATGTATTTGAGGAGGCTGTATATACTTTTTGTAATAGATTGGATCATTGGAGACAACGGTATCTGCTCGGCTTACTTTATTTTTCTCCCTTAGCAGCTTTTACGTAACGCATACCTGCCTGATTCAAGGTTGCATCTGCGAAGGCTCTAGTTTCTGCGTATAGCTCTAAGTAGCCAGCGTCGCGTAGTTCTCTTCCTGCCCTCTGAGCCTGTTCCTTGGTAATGCCTGGGCTTTTATCTTTTAAAAGGGCCACAATGTCCCCACTATGATCGGGTGATTCAAACAGAGCCCGAGCGGCTAGTACTGCAATTCCTGATAGTGCCATCAATCATTTGTTTTTATGAAGATATAGATTTCATCAAAGATTTCTCCGTTAGTGAACTTTATCTTTTTACATTTGTTCCCAATACGGGAACGTCCTTACGTTCACCTGAAAGAAAACTAATGTTATTGGAGCGATATGAAACGACTAAAATCAACCCAGCAAAACATCTTATACGATGCGAGTTATTGCCCGGAAAACCATTGTGAGTTTTTACACCGTTCATTCAACGTCTAAATCAAGCTTAGAAGCTTTCTATCACGAAGTACTAGCTGCTGATTGGGATAAACCAAGTGACGTAATCGCTGCTTATCCTAGCGCCGACGTTATCACGGGGAAACGGTTTGTGTTCAACATTAAAGGCAACAACTACCGACTCGTTGCTGACATCGAATTCAAACTCAAACTTGTTTTTATCGTCTGGATCGGCACGCACGCGGAATACGATAAGATAGACGTAAAAACTGTCAAGTATGTTAAGAGTGATTAAGACTGAGCGTGAGTATGAAGACGCCTTAGAGCGTGTTTATGAGCTCATGCAGATAGATCTAGCCCAGGATTCGCCGGAATTGGACGAGCTGGAGGCCCTTGCTCTCTTTGTGGAGAACTACGAAGCCCGGCATTACCCGATCGCTCCCCCTCATCCAATCGAAGCCATTACGTTTCGCTTGGATCAACTAGGTATGCCCAAAAGCGAACTGAGCAAGATATTAGGTGGCCGTAACCGGCAGTCTGAGATATTAAGCGGAAAGCGCAAGCTGAGTCTGGATATGATCAGGAAGCTACATACTACCCTGCATATACCAGCGGAAAGCTTGATCGCTGATTATTAACAAAGAGTTTATACCCTTCCCATAAGGCGGATTATAATGAATAAGGTTGAGTTATACGATCAAATATTAGACTTTATATTAGACATAAACTCAGGTTTTCAGGCAAGCCCGCAGAATATTAAGAAGCGACTTAGACCCGATCTTGAAGAGTTTCAAATTCAGGATTTACTTGAGGATATGAACAGTTTGGCACCAAAGTACTTTAGCGCAAAAAATGCCGGAAGGGGTAATCTAGTTCTATTTAAAAATGAGCGTACTCCTTTTCTTAAAAAGGAAGGTGGATTTGCAGCATTGGCAGCTAAAACTGTAATAGCTGGTAGAGATAATGGAGCTGTACTTAATCTGATCAATGCAGGTAGCATGTTTGCTCAGCTACATCCGAGAGTCCAGGAAGTAGCTGGCCCTTATTTTCTTAGAGGACTTTATAAGGCAGCTGTCAGTGAGACGTGTACAGCGCTGAGCGAAGCGGTTGAAAAGAAAACGGAGCTATCTATTGATAATACTAAGTTGATGCAAAGAGCCTTCGCTTCTGATAATCCTATATTAAAACTATCAGACGTACCAGCAGAGCGTATTGGCTTTCAGCAGCTTTTTGTTGGTGCAATGATGGCCATACGAAATCCACTAGCACATCGATTGGCTGATACTTACACTGACCAAACCGCTTTAGAATGGCTTTCCTTTCTAAGTGCTTTATTTCGTCTAGTTGATGAGGCCGAGGTTATTAACGCACCTTAATCACTACCCTGTTTATCAAACCTGCTCTCATGCTTGAGTCAATTGCTATAAATAGACATACGCATCCAAATCTAGATCAGCCATTTAGTATAGGACATTTAGCTGAATGTCTCTTATTTTATGGGAAAGTTGACGCTGTAATTTCTCCTACCGAGCTAGAAGAGATTTTTCGCAAATGTGATATTAGTATACTCATTTCTTTGATGGCTTCAGGAATACTAAATCTGCATATTCGTTTATCTTCTTTTGGGTCGAGTCAAACTCCAGGAACTTCACGAATAAATTACGGGGTATATTCAGTAAGGGGTGATACCTTGCCTAAAAGAGTAGTTAATACTCTCTTAAAAGTATACAATGATGGATATAAGTGCCAGAAATATGCTGAGAGGATATTGCCCTACTTATATGAATTTGATGATGAATACGATTTAGTAGATGGGTTTTTAGGCGACAGTAGATTCACTACCAATGCTTTTCGCGAAGTTGTTAAACAGATATTTCCTGACTATCCTATTCCACTTGATTTGAAATTCAACTTACATAAAGTTGAGAAGCGAGACATACCTAATGAGCTCGTTGCGAAAGCTACGTTCGAAACAGACACCAATTTTGATTTAGATCAGTTTGAAGCCGATTTGCGAGCTCGTAGAGTTGAAGGTCATCAAGATTTTACTGTTACGTTTATGATGAAAGCGGCTGCAGCAATTCAAGATATAGATGTTGCATCTGAATTTCAATCAGAACTTTCAACCGAAGAGGCCAATAATATTATTGTCCAGAAGGCAATTTTGAACTTAGATGAATATCAACCAAACAATGAAAAAGTTATTACTGAATTTAATCAACATATTATTCAAGATTGTCCTTCTATAGCGGATACAATTAACTCTGGCTTACGCTCATTCGATGAATATATGTACCTCTTTGAGAAATCGCATAAATTCAGGGATTGGATTAGGAATGCGCATGATAACGAAGATCATTCCTTGATCAGAAATTATATAAATGAGATTGAAGCTGAATCTTTTACGGATGGCAAATTCTATAAACTACTAAAATTTATTGTTGTCTCAGCTCCCTTAGCTTTAAGACCTTTCTCAATACCAGGGGCCTCCGAGTTAGTTACAAATGCTGCAAATCTCGTCACTGGTACAGCATTTGATGTCTTCACAGATAAGATAGCAACTCGTTTTAATAAATGGAAGCCAAATCAATTTGTAAATAACGATCTGAGAGAGTTTCTTAAAGAATAGGTTTCTTGTATAGTTATCATGGGTTAACGATATTGCTGAAAGCTTAGTCCAATCTGATTGGATTGTGTTTCAAACGACTCTACGATACCCATTTATTACTTCTGATAACCCTGGCTTTTGCATGGATGAGAACGACCGGGTTTATAATCTTAATTTTAATGAATGGATGGGTTTCGCCTTCCCGCTAACTCCAGAGTATTTCTTACTGATTGTCAATCAAACGGGCAGTCAGAAGAATAATGACAATAAGCTAATACACTACCGACGTGCCGAACAAGAGCTTGTAAGTATACTAAACCGGGCCAGCTTCTCAGTCAGCTATAAGCGAGGACTAAGCAATGACAAGAATACTCTTTTGCAAGTCTGGCAGGAGACTGAGGCCATAAGAACAGCATCGAACAACGATTCTAATAAAAATTAATTTTCTACGTTTGTCAGTTGAATTGCTTATGAATGGAAACCCCCAATGGCTACCCTCTGACAACTGAGCAGCAACGGCTTGAATCCGCCAATGCCTTTTTAGAAATCTGCGACCGGCTTACAACCGGCTATGATAACGGCTTTTATTGGGAGGATGTACAACGAGCCTTGCGTATAGCCGCTGGTATAGAACCATGGCCAGAGTAGCTATCTAGTTTCGCAGAGAGAGCAATTTCAATAACCTGCCGGTCTATAACAAGCTATTATCCGCTCTGGCCTCAATAACCCGCTGCACACCTTCCGGCACGTTCGACAGTAAATCATAACCCGTTTGTCGTTCTACTTCATCAACGCTTACCCGGTAGTTACCCCACGACTGTTCACCAACAGCATTCGTGTTAGGCATCCATACGGCGATAACCCGCGTCTGAGCGCTTATCCGGCTCACATCGTCCGAACCTACCGGCAAGATAACAATCACCTTCCAGAGTGCAGCCGGTACGCTTAGCTTACCTCCGGCGATACTGCTTGCTTTGCCGTTGTCTCCTTCGCCCCCCTTACCCGCTGTTCCCGCAATAATGTACAGTTCATTCCCCTGAGTAACCAGTGTACGGGCATATTCTTCCAGCAGTCGCCAGGCTTGCCGGTTGTGAGTAGGTGCCTGGGGTACGATATTGGTTAGAATGAAGGTAGTCCGGTTTTCGTCGGCGGTGCTATCCCGATCATCCGAGGGGCAGAGGTGACCACGATCAAACCCAGTGTTTGTATAGTCAGCGTGCCGTACCTCGTACCAGCCAGCGGTCAGAGATTGATCGAGAATGAAGTTACCAGCGGAACTCGTAGTCGATCCTTTCCAGACAGTGCTTAAATACCAGCCACACCAATTGGCTATCCCAGTGGACGTAGTATAAGCTATAGGTTGGCCGAGTGATCAGGTACGCGTTTGAATTAGACACCGAAAAGTACACGTAAAAAAAGGTCGGGGGAACCACCCACCCGACCCAACTGAGCCGGAGGAACCACCCATCCGACTCTGACCAAACCAAGTCAACCAATGTAGGTTGCTTGATTAATGGTAAAAGTACGAACCATTACCGGCCAACCGTCCCCTACCCTGGCAAAATATTTATCTGTCAATCAATCCGTCCCCTATTCCGTCCCCTAAAATTTATCAAGCGAAACATACTATTGATAATCAAATAGTTAACCTACTTAGTTCAAGTCCCGTAGGAGGCTCTGTTTTTGAAAAAGGCTAATCAATTGATTAGCCTTTTTCTGTTTACTCGCCTTTATGTTTTGTTGTAAAATCTTGTTCAACAGAACGCCCCTCTTATTTCGGTTCATCTCGCAAGCCTAGCCAAGGCTCCCATGCGATAGTAATTTTGTACACATCATTGCCGCTTCTTCGAAAATACAGATTTCCTAGGGAAGACCGGCAATTTAGATGCTATTGACCAACTCATTTACAAACCGTTGCCTTACTGAAAACTTGATTTTATAGAATCATTTACTGCTCTTGTTTATTGATGGGCTCGTCTAATAGCCTAACTACGTACTTGAAGTAGTTAATCTTATGCTCGCAAAGCTGCTTTTCAGAATTGCGTTACAGTATTTTTTCCTGCAAGGCCTGATAGACTGTCCTGACTACTGGCTGGAAACCAAGACTGCGGGCGAGCGAACTATCGGCGTGTAAATACCAGGGGTTTGGGAGCGGATCAGCCGATGATTTCAGCGGCTGGCCTACAAGCTTTACCAACTCATAAATCGATGTCGGTGCTTCGTCCGTGATGTTGACGACACGCTTATCCATCGCCCCAGCCAAAGCCATCTTTACCGCCGTGGCGATGTCGCGATGATGGACTGTACTGATTTTCATGGCCGGATGCCAGTTGGCCGCCTTTATATGCTCCGGTAGCATCGCCAGATGCCCATCCCCGTCTCCATACACGAAGGGAAACCGCAAAATCGACCAAGTAAGCCCGCTCTCACGCAGTTCCTTCTCAGCCGCAACTTTGCTGGCGGGGTAAGCGTGTTGCGGATCTACGGCATCGTCCTCACGGCCTGGGTGTGGGTTGTTTATGCTGTAAACGTGGGCTGTGCTTGCCAGGATAAAACGTGCATTGGGTGCATGGGCCTTTGCTGCCGCGATGAGATTGCGCGTACCGTCGAGATTACTTCGCCAAATCAAATCGGTATCCTGTGAGCGGAATACCGCTGCCAGATGGATAATCGCCGACACATCCTTCACGGCTGGTACAAGGGATGCGGTATCAAACAGGTCACCCGGTATAACCATTGCTTTAGCGGGAGCGTCCTTCCCCTCACGCACCAGCACGCGACAGTCAAAACCGGCTTCTATAAGACGTGGCAGAAGGCGAGCGCCTACTAAACCAGTAACGCCAGTTACCAGTATTTTTTCTGATTCTCTGTTCATAGCTTACCTTTCAAGTTGTGAACAAAGCTCAGCATAGGGCAGCCAATGAGGCTGGACAAAAGCCGACCCGTTCAGGACAAATCCTGAGAAAACTCGGCGACAGTTTTACCCGTCACCTTTTTAAACAAGCGAGAGAAGTAGTCAGGATCGTTAAAGCCGAGTTCGAAGGCAAGCTCCTTGACAGAAGATCGGTCGCCATAATACATCCGGCGTCTGGCTTCCAGGATAAGCCGGTTCGTCACAAACTCCTTCGGTGAGTGTCCCGAATACTGTTTAACAATCTGGTATAAGCTATCGGTACTAAGAGCCAGTTCCTGCGCAATGTCTTTGATGGAGGGGTGATCGGTCAGGTTATTTTCCACGAATACCTTGAAGCCAATGTATTTGGTAAGTCGGTCATCGGCTGGCTTTGTGTCACCGGCAAAATAAGCCGTGTTAATTTCCGTCAGCAGACTGTTGAGATGCGCCAAGATAAGGTCAGGGCTTGTATTCGGAGCGGTTAGTAATCCCAGGAGTATCTCAAAAATCGCCTGCATCCTGCTCGCGGCAGCGGACGAGAAACGTATTTTTTGCTGGTTGAGCGGATTAAGCAAGAAAGGGTAGTACCGGGGTAACTGAGAAAGACATTCTTCGTCAAAGCCCAGTTTATAGTAATCATTGCCATGAGCGCTGATCGGTAATTGCTGAATCTGGTGCGGCAGCGAGAAAAGTAACTCATGCTTTCCAACCTCGATTTTTTCCAGATCGACGCCATGCCGGGTAACGCCGTCCAGCACAAACAGAAAGAAATAGTAAGACAACCGGTGGGTATGGCCATAGTTGATTACGGACTCCGGCGACAAATGGCCGAAATTCGGGGCAACAAGCCGGATGGGCAGCTGGTTATTTTGGCTGAACCCCTTGGGTAATGAATTAGTACTGCGAATGCCCATCAATTAGCTCGATCAATAAAAAACTATACACGCCTACCAGCAAAATTTGTTCTAGAACCTATAGCCAACGGATAAACCCGTTCGCAAATCGACATGGCCAAATCGGGTTTGGTCCGGATTTTTTGTATCCGTTTGACTAAGATAAACCAGGTACCCCGCTCCGACAAACGCGTCGATAAACGTTCGTTTAATCAATCGATTGGCAACTTGTAAACCCACCGCTGTACCTGCTCCCAAGGAATGACCATCCGAATCCCTTCCTCTGGTCGTAAAGAGAGATCCCTGAATACCTTCCCGATAGATTTGACGATGCATGTATTTGGCATAAGCCGCCCAGTAGAAACCCTGTAGCGGAGCCGTGTGAGAAGCTTTGTAGAAACGCTTTTCAGCGATCAGGTTTTGAAACGTATAGGTATCCGCTAAAACTAAGTTCCCGTTCGAACCAAAGGCCCCGTACAGATTTATCGAGGAGTTTTTAGACGCTGCGACCTCCAGAGCGATGGATGCTCCTTTCACTAAAGTTGGATACAACAGATTCGTTTTGACTATCACCTGACCAATGGCCAAGTAGCTGAACATCACGAGAAGCAGAGTAAAGGTAATTCGCATACCGGGTGTTTTTAGTTGTATAAAATAAAGTAAAAGTAAGGTCGATACTGGCTTTTGTAACAGCGTAGTTGCTCAAAGCCACCGTGTTTACGCAAGAAATTTTCTCGTCTATGAAAGCTCAACTGATTGTTATTTTTTTGTTTTCAGCAATCGCCTGTACTGGACAGCAACTTCAAATTCTTCGGCCCGATAGTAGTGTGTTTGCGACGGCTTCCCGCTATGATTATGTCGCGCTTAGAACTTACTCAGGTGTCTACATAGCGGGTCAACTTATCGACCTTACACCCGACACGCTTACGATAGTCGATCGCAGGCAAACGAAACAAGTTGCGATGAATCAAGTCACGGCCTTAAAGAAAACGTCGAAATTTGGTATCACGGCAAAACGCTTGAGCGTTTATTCGGCCGTGGTACCAATTCTGTTTTTACCCAATGCCAACAGCAGCGTCTACGAAGGTCGTAGTTGGGCGAATCGATTCATCACGCGGGCAGCAGTTATCCTTCCTGTAGGCGTGGGTTTAGGTTTCTTACTGAATGGACGCGCTTTGAGAAAAGCCGAAAAAGGCTATTCGTTTACGATAGTTCGCTAGACAGCTCGTCTTTACACCTTACGATCAACAACTCCCGAATTTCAGCGAGCCACTGACTCCTGTTGCACTGTTTTCCTTTTTGAGAGAATAGTTGTACCGATCTCGTCAAGGGTAGGCCAGCGCTTGATAACATAAACTTCACATACCTCCACCTAGTTATTAGCTACCTTTATGAGTTCGGCTAACCTCATCTAAGCTTTGCTTTTTTCTGTTTCGAGCTCAACATCATCCCTTTTTTCCTGCATCCAAAAACGTAGTTGTCTGGGCGTGCTGGTTTACTGGCTTGTTACCCTGACCAGTTGTTATGCCCAGGCGCTCGGCGATACAGATCGGCTATCCCGCCAGAACCCCGATTCGGCCTACCGACTTATTAAAGTAAAACTAGACAAGGCCGTAAGTCAGCAGAATAGGGTTGCGGAAGGCGATTACCTGCAACAGATTGGTTTGCTGTTCTACCATCAGGGCAGTTATGTACAAGCCATTGATTTCCTGCTACAGGCGCAAAAAATCTTTCTGGAAGCGAATGAAACGAATCGGCTGGCGCGTAACCGCAACGAACTTGGCACGGTCTATTATTACAACGAGCAGGTAGATCAGGCACTTACGCAATTTACTGAAGCGCTAACTTTTTATAAGCAGCATCGTAATACCGAAGGCCTAGCCCATACCTACGCGAATATTGGTCATATCTACGAAAAGCGCCAAGCGCCCAATCTGGCGTATCGCTACCAGAAACTCGCTTTGCTCAATAGCCGGGCTACCAACGATACGGCCAGCCTGACCAAGATCTATGAGAATCTGGGTAGCATTTTTGAGGACGAAGCACGCTACGACTCAGCTCATTACTATTATCAGCAAGCTTTTCTGCTCGCGCAGCACACCCATGATGAAATTAGCCAGATTGAAATTATAAACAACTTAGGTGATATATACCGAAAAACAGGCAACTACCGGCAAGGATTGGATTTGTCGCGACAGGCACTGCGGATGGCACAGCAGAAAAAAGAGCTTTACCAACTGAGTGCGGCCCTGCGTGACATTGCGAAAACGTACCGGCTGATGCACCAGCCAGACAGCGCCTACAGCTACATCGAGCGTAGCCGCGATTTAACGGATGAGATCTACGCCGTTGAAAGCAACCGGCAAATTGCCTTGCTTCAGACACTGTATAACGTCGAACGAAAAGACAGCGAGATCGCCCAGTTAAACGCTCAGAGACGTGCTAATGTAATTATCATCGTCGCGACGAGTGTAGTACTGGCTTTAATTGGTATTCTGGGGGCCGTGATCATCAACCGCCAACGCCTGAAGATCCGCAATGAGCAGGCTGTCAACCAGCAGAACCAGCAGATGTTTCAAACGCAGCACGAGCTGGTCCAGGCCGAACTGCGAAATAAACAGCTACAGGAAGAAAACTTAACTACGCAACTCGCGCTAAAGAGCAAGGAACTGACGGCTCATACGCTGCAAATTATTCAGAAAAATCAGGTATTGGAAGAACTGAAAGACGACCTGAACGCGATTCTGAAAGACGATAAACGCGATCAGAAAAAGCAATTACGTCAACTCGCCCAAAAGATCGATTTGAGTTTTAATCGGGACAAATACTGGGATGACTTTCGCACTATTTTCGATCAGGTCCACCCGCAATTTTTCAGTCAACTGACGCAGCGGTTTCCGGAGCTAACTGCCACGGACCTTCGGCTAATTGCCTTACTGAAAATGAATATTACCTCAGCGGATATAGCAACGCTACTCGGCATATCGTCCGATAGCCTACGAGTAGCCCGCTATCGGCTTCGTAAAAAAATCAGCCTGGCCGAAGGGGAATCACTTTCCGGCTTTATTCAGCGCTTTCCATCGTCGGTGAATTAATCCTTCCGAAGCCCGCTTATCGGCTTACGCTCGGCCCTTCATATTCAGGAAACAGTTTGATAACAATAACTTAATGGCGCTTTTCCCCACAGCAAACCACTGACAATAAACAACTTAAAGCGAAATTATAGACCTTGCTGCCTCCCTGATTACGTCTAGAATAGGCAAGTTGCCTTTTTGTTCACGGAGTCAATTTGCCTAGCTCCCCGACTTCCGCTCACCTTTGTGCTGTCAACCGACAATGCTATCGGTGACCGTCAAGGAATGTCTTATTGTACAAACTGGGTAACCAGACTTTTGCTTTTAATTGGCTTGTTCGTAGCGCTGAACGTATCGGCGGGAACCATTCGCGGACGGGCCATCGATGCCGCTACCGGTCAGCCAATCATTGGCGCAACGCTGATCATTGAAAATACAAAACTGTACAACGTATCGGGTCTGGACGGCTCGTATCTGATCCGAAACGTGCCCGCCGGAAACCACAAAATCCGCATCAGCTACGTGTCCTATCGGACCCTGAGCCGCGATATTGTGATCCACAGCGCCGATCATATTGTTACGCTGGATTTATCGCTGGAAACCGAAAACGACCGTCAGCTTACGGAAGTCGTTATCAAAGCGAAACGAGATGGCTCCAGCGACCGCACCGCCCGTGATCTCGAACGAAATGCCTTGCAGGTAACCAACATCGTATCCGGTCGCTCCATTGAGTTATCTCCTGACTTAACCGTTGCCAATGTCATTCAACGGGTATCGGGCATATCCATTGAGCGCAACAGCAACGGTGATGGGCAGTACGCGATTTTGCGCGGTATGGACAAACGCTACAACTATACATTGGTCAATGGCGTCAAAATTCCGAGTCCCGACAATCGCTATCGGTACGTCCCACTCGACATTTTTCCGGCTGAATTGCTTGACCGCCTAGAAGTATACAAAGCCCTAACGCCGAGCATGGAAGGGGATGCCGTTGGTGGAGCCATCAACATGGTCATGCGGGACGCACCCGATCATTTCACCGTATTGGCCAACGTAGCAACGGGCTATAGCGAACTGTTTTTCAACCGCCCGTTCGTCGGATTCGACGCGAAAAATATCAACCTAAAATCACCTTACGAGCAACTGGGAAACCAGTACAGCGCGAAATCAACTGATTTCAACAAAGCTTCGGCGACGTACACCCGGCAAAGTCCCCCGCCGAACCTGATCGGTAGTTTTACCATCGGCAACCGATTTCTCAATCAGCGGTTTGGCGTCATGCTGGCGGGTAGTTTGCAGAACACCTTCCGGGGCAGCAACAGTTTATTTTTCAACGGCGATGTGGTCGATACACTACGCGGCATTACACTGAACAAGCAAAGCGAGCGCATGTATTCGGAGCATCAGACGCGCTACGGCCTTCACGCCAAGCTGGATTTCCGGACAAACCGCGACGGCGGACCGGAACGCCATAAAATTCAGTGGTTCAACGCGCTTATTGGCCTGACTAATGAGCAGATTCGGGAAACAAAATCGACGGAATTAGGCATTGGCGGTTTCGATCCAATACTAGGAAATGCGTCGCTTGGTTACGAGACGCGCTCACGGCTGACGAAACAAAAGATTTACAACAGTACGCTGCAAGGAACCCACCAACTGACGGAGAATCTGGGTCTCAACTGGTCGGCGGTCTATTCAACCGCGTTGAACGAAGTACCCGATCAGACCTACATCCCACTATTGGGTATCCGTAAGAATTTTGTGGAACAGCGGACCACCGTTCAGGATGGGCAACGCCGATGGGAGCACAACACAGACACCGATCTGGCAGGCTATCTGAACCTGACGCTTAAAACGACGGTAGCGGGCGTTCGTGTCGAATGGATGACCGGCGGTTTGTACCGGGATAAGCAGCGGACTAATTTTTACAACAACTACACCCTTCGCCCATCCAATCCATTCGCGCAGTACGGCGCCGATTTTACCGACTACAACCAAATTTCCTGGACTATTCAGAATCCACTAGGCTCGGTTGCTTCGGCCCTGAATTACGATGCCAGTGAGCAAACCGCTTCGGGGTATTTGCAATTTCGCACCACGGATCAGCCGTTGGAAGTCATCGGTGGGGTTCGCGTTGAGCATACTGACCAGGGCTACGCGATGAAGTTTCCAATCGGTGAAGACAACCCAACGGGCAGCCAGATTTACACCGACGTGTTACCAAGTCTGCATTTGCGGTATCGCTCGAACGAACAAACGAACTGGCGTCTGTCCTACTTCCGGTCGCTGAACCGTCCCGGTTTCTTCGAAATCGTACCGTATCGCATTGTCAACGAAGAGTATCAGGAGCGCGGCAATCCAAACCTGAAGCGGGTCATTGCCGACAATGTAGATCTGCGGTATGAGTTTTTCCCACGCCCGCTGGAACAGTTCATGGTCGGGCTGTTTTACAAACACGTTCAGGACCCGATTGAGTATACGCTTCAGAAAGATGCTATTCGGGGGCAGGATCTGTACTACGGACCCGGCAACTTCGGGAACGCCACCAACTTTGGCCTCGAAATCGACGCAATCAAATACGTTCGGCAGTGGGGCCTCAAAGCCAACTACACCTACACCCATTCGCGCATTACAACGCCCAAGTCGAAGCGTATTCGTAACGAGCAGGGCGATTTGCAAACGATTACGGTCAATCAGACCCGTTCGCTGTACGGTCAGTCGGCACACGTCGCCAACCTGTCGCTGCTCTACAAAGACGCCGGGCGCGGCTGGGACGCTCAGGTTGCCGCCAGCTATACCGGCCCCCGCATCAACACCGTATCGCAGTTTGTCGATAACGACTTATACCAGAAAGGATTTGTCCAGATGGACGCGTCTGTCGAAAAACGAATTGGGAAAGCAGACCGCTCGGGCCGCACCAATTCAGGCCGAGCCAATTCAGGCCGAGGATTCCTGCTGTTTGCCAAAGCCAATAACCTGCTGAACACGCCTACCGAAATTTTCATCAAAAACGTCAATAGTAAAAATGCCGATGTACCGAGTCAGGACATCAGCGGCAAAACCCTGATCCGACGCGACTTCTACCAACGTTCCTACGTGTTAGGCATTCGCTACAAACTGTAATCGTCCGGCACGCTTATCTATTTTTTAACCAATCATTCCGATTTTACAATCAATAAACAACCATGAAACAAGTACTTATTCTCGCTGCCTTGTCGGCATCCCTCCTAGTCGGCTGCTCAAAGAGCGACGATAACAGCAACCCGAACGTGACGCCAACCACAACACCAGTCGTGAAAGACGCCGTTTCCGGTGATGTATCGGGAACCTGGACCAAAGGAAGCACGCACAAAATTACAGGTCACATTCAGGTGCCGACCAGCCAGTCGCTGGTGATCGAAGAAGGCGTAACGGTCGTTTTCAGCGACTCGACCGTAAAACCGGAAGTGATCGTGAAGGGTAATTTGTACGTGATGGGTAGCTCGACGAACCCGGTGAAATTTACGGTCCCCGACGCCTGGAAAACTACCGCGAATCAGTGGGGCAACCTGTGGGGCGGCATCATTGCGGCTCCAACATGCGCAGAGTTACTTCTCGACAACGCGGTGATCGAATACGGCGGGGCTGTTACCACAGAAAGTTCACCATCCGTAAAAGCCGGACTGTACAAAGCGTCGGCGGGGAACCATGTGCCGGCCGTTAACTACTCGAACATAAACGGTAAACTTGTTATCGTGAATAGCCGCCTGAACAATCAGAATGAAGACGGTTTTTACATCGAAGGTGGAAAGGTGATCATTGCCAACAACAAGATCTACACGCAGGGCGTATCGGGTGGCGACGCAGTCAACATCAAATCGGGCGTTCAGGCCGACGTGGCGTATAACCTGGTGTACAGTCCTAATACCAACGCGCTGAAACTGTCTAACACGGGCGACCGTACCCCTCAGACGTACGTTGTTGCCTACAACAACACGATTGTCAACGCGGGCTGGCGTCGGCCAACCATCAAAGGCGGTTCGATCTGGGTAGAAGTGGGCGTCCGGGCCGAGTTGTACAACAATCTGCTGGCGAATGACCGCTTCGGCATCAAACGCGATCCGAAAAACCCTGAAGACAACCGGACCAAAGTAAGCAACAATCTGTACTACGGCTACACGCAGGACGGCGTAACGGGCTTCCAGCCATCGACGGAAATCCTGACGGGAACGAATGATATGATCAGCAAAACGGTTGCCGATAACGATCCGAAGTTTGTTAACTATCCGCTTAGCACTGACTCGAAGAACGCTACGTTTAATACGGCCTGGGATTTTCGCGTGCAAAATGGTTCGCCCGCCGTTGGCAAAGGCATAACCAGCTTCACGCGTTTATACGCCGACGGCATTACCCTCTCGAACGGTAAAGTCTACAAATCGCCCGCTCCATCGACAACCGTTGGTGCGTTTGGAACAAATTAATTCACGCTTCTCCTGTCATTGAGTCGTTACTTCGCAGCGCGATTCAATGACAGACAACAAGCACGATTCATTAGCAATGACTAGCTCAACTTCTCCGGCTACAAGTCTTCTCGCTGGTTTACTTTTTCTACTTTCCTGCCAACAATACAAAGCTCAGAGTACTCCTGCGTCAAAGCAGGCAGACGTTATCCAGCCGGTTTACATTACGGACACCGTTCGGCACGACACCGACGATCCGGCGATCTGGATCAACCCAGCCGACCCGTCGAAAAGCCTGATTATCGGCACGGATAAAGATCAGGACGGTGGGCTTTACGTCTTCGACCTGAAGGGCAAGATTGTAAAGGAAATTCATGACCTGAAGCGCCCGAATAACGTTGATGTCGCCTACGGTCTGTCGCTCAACGGCAAGCCAACCGACATTGCTGTAACGACCGAGCGCTTTACGCATAAGCTGCGCATTTTTTCGTTGCCCGATCTTAAGCCCATTGACAACGGCGGGCTTGCCATGTTTACCGGCGATACAGGCGATGGATTTCGCGATCTGATGGGTATTGCCCTTTACAAAGATCCGAAAGGGGTATTGTACGCAATGGTCGGTCGTAAGTCTGGCCCCACCGATGGTTCGTACATTGGTCAATACCGGCTTGATGACGATGGCACAGGGCAGGTGAAGGCTACGCTGGTCCGTAAGTTTGGCGCATACAGCGGCAAGAAAGAAATTGAGTCGATTGCAGTGGATAACGAGCTAGGCTACGTCTATTATTCCGACGAGGGCGTTGGTGTTCGTAAATACTACGCCGATCCGCAGAAAGGTAATCAGGAGCTTGCACTGTTTGCCAAAACCGGTTTTTCCGAAGATCACGAAGGCATTTCGATTTACAAAACCGGCCCCAAAACGGGCTTCATCCTCGTATCCGACCAAGGTTCTAACCAGTTTCACGTATTTCGTCGGGAAGGCGAGCCGGGCAATCCCAACGAGTATAAACTGCTGAAAGTCGTGAGGGTAGCCGCTCAGATCAGTGACGGCTCCGACGTAACCAACGTGGCCCTTGGAAAGCAATTTCCGCACGGCTTGTTTGTAGCCATGTCGGAAGGAAAAACATTTCACTTCTACCGCTGGGAAGACATTGCCGGAAAAGACCTTAAATGAGCTCCTTCGAAAAGCTGCGTTCCGATGAGAGGGACGCAGCTTTTTCGGCATAACAGTCATTTGCTGGTAGACTAGAAGCTGGAGCTTTGCCTAACGCTTCGTTGTGTTGACGTAAAAAGAGCCATACCAATCGGTTTACATTTCGTAATGATTACGGATCATGCGTTCGTAGATAGCAGTTGGCAAAATCTGCTTTAACAAAACGGAAAGCTTTTCGATTCGTTTACCGACCCGGTAGAGCCGCGCGACCTGGGCCGAGTTAATGATCTTTTCGACTAAAGGCCCAAACACGGCTGGATCAATGCCTTCGCTCACACTCTGGTCGATTAGTTCGTAGGTTCGCTCAAACGTTGCTTTATAGGCATTCCCTTCGGGTAGAGACGCCCGCAACCTGTTTTTGTTGATGTCGGTGCGCGTCCCCCCCGGCTGGATCGAACAAGCCTGTATGCCAAACGGGGCCAACTCTAACCGCAGGGCTTCGGTCAACCGCTCAACAGCGGCTTTGCTGGCACTGTAAGCCCCTCGGTAAGGCAAACCAGCTTCAGCCGCTATCGAACTGATATTGATCAGTAAACCCGACCGTTGTTGACGCATGGAAGGCAGTACGGCCTGCACCATCCGGATGATTCCCATCACATTGGTGTCAAATACCCGTTGTACATCGTCAAGCGACAACAATTCGACGGGATAAGCAATGCCTAAGCCCGCATTGTTAATCAACACATCGATCCGCTTTTCCTGCGTCAAGATCCGCTCAACTGCCTTTTGGATGCTGTCCGCACTGTCCACATCCATCGTCAGCATACGAAAGGGTTTATCCGACAGGTCTGTTTGACGAGACGTACCGTATACGGTGTGTCCACGCTGAACCAGATAAGTAGCGATTGACTCCCCCAGCCCCGTCGAGGCACCCGTAATTAAAATAACTTTTGACATCTTTATGTATAGATAAGGCTTATCGTATCATTTTTGACTCAGTGCCCACAAACGAGCCAAGTCAGGATAAATAACGTATTGACGCTGTTTACGAAAACTGGCAATAGAACGAATAGCATTATCGTCCTTGGCGACAAAGATAGTAATCGAGACAACGAACCGGAACAAATGGCCGATGACCTATTACCCCTTAGCTACCAGAAGTTAAGCATTTGGAAGTCATCCTGACGGACAGCACTCAACAAGACTATTAACAATAAGCCCCGAAATCGTGATGATTTCGGGGCTTATTGTTGACCGTGATAAGAGACTGATTACACCGTCAATTTCTTCATATACTCAGCATCATTTTTCATGCTCACCATCGGCGATTCAGGATATTCTTCCTGCTCGACAATGAAATACTTGATACCGCTGTCCATCGCCACACGCAGGGTCTTTTTAAAGTCAACGCTGCCCTTGCCCAGATCATTCTGAACCGGCTTGCCGCCTTCTTTCTTGTAATCTTTGATGTGACAGAGTTCGTAGCGTTTGCCGTATTTTTTCAGGTGAGCCGCCGTATCGACACCAGCGACATCAATCCAGCACAGATCCAACTCAAACATCACGTTCTTGGGATCGGTATTTTCCAGCAAGTATTCCTGTGGGAGCTTGCCGTCGATTGGTTTGAACGAGTAATCGTGGTTGTGATACCCAAATTTCAGACCCGCTTTGTTGACCTGCTCCCCGACGGTATTGAATTCGTCGGCAATCTTTTTCCAGTCATCAAACGATTTTTGTGGGCCAATGTAAGGGCACAGCAGGTACGTCAACCCGGCATCGTGCGCCATTTCAATACTCTTCTTGAGTTCATCGGGCTTATCGGCCTGGCCCCGGTAATTGAAGTGGGTACTGATCATTTTTACCCCCAAGCCATCCAGGAACGATTTAATTTCTTTGGGTTCCATGCCCCACAGAAATCCTTTTGCCCCACCAAAACTCTCAAATTGTTTATAACCCATCTGGGCTAGTTGGGTCATTATTCCTTTGGGATCACTGGGCAGCACATCCCGAACGCTGTACAGCTGCACGCCAAATGGGTTAATTGCCTTGGCGGGTGCATTCGCGAACAGTTCGGCTTGTGAAAAGGCAACAGCTCCGGCAGCGAGCAGGCCAGACTGTTTAAGGAAACTCCGTCTTTGCATGATAAAGGATTGTTTGCGGCTTTAGAACGCAAAGATGCGGTACTTCTATAAAAAAATACCAAGAAATATTTTCATGTATCGTTAAAGCTATTCACGGCGCTACAATTCCCAAATGACCCGCACCACTTTTCCGTGGACGCCAATCGTCTGAAAAAATTCCAGCCAGTGCAACTGCTGCGGGCCAAGATGGTCGGTCGGTGATTTAACCTCGACAAAATCATACTGTCCCTGCTCGTTCCAGACCAGCAGATCAGGGAACCCCCGCGTATGTTCACGCACGTTCCGCGACATTTCCAGCAAGATCAGCCGCAATTGCTCGACATCCAGCAACTCGATGATTCGCTGGACCAGCGTCAACAGTTCGTCCGACCAATCGACCAGTACGTTCGTAATGCCGTATTTAGCGTTGAACATCCGGCCCGTATGGCGTCGCCAGTCGTCTTTCGTGGCCAATTCGACGAGTCGTTTTTTCAGCAGCTCTTCCCGTTTGTGGTAAAAATCGGGCAGGTAAAAATCAGATGGAGCCCGTTGGAGCGGGTGATGGATTGCCTGTACGTTAGCGTCGTAAATAATATCCCAGAAAACCAGACCAAACAGACCCCGCCACGGGTAATTTTCGGTAAACGCGGCATCGTACCCCTGCTCCAGATAGTAGTTCATCACCCCAGCTTCGACGTGATGCCGGTAAGCCGCCGGTATGTTCACACTTTCGGCGTCGGACAAGAAGCGGGTAGTCGCTTTTCGGGGACGTTTCTTTTCGCCAATGCCCAGAATTTTCTCGCGGAAGTCGTTGGCAAAATAGCGTTCTTCGGCATTCAACGGGTTCACCGCAATTTCGTCGCAGAGCGCCAGCGCTTCGTCTACCGAACCGTTTTTAAAGAGTAGCCGCACCCGCCGTTCGCGCGCAGGTACACGGTCAGACAGTTCGTAGACCGCGAGCGCCTGTTCCGGTAACTTCTGCCGTTCGAGATACGCGCCCACGCGAACCACCAGCTTCTGATACCCCGGAATGGCGATCTCGGTCAGTTCAGGGCGGGTCTCGTTCCAGTTGAGGAACCAGTTGTAAATATCTTCGGCGGGGGTTTCGGCTTCTTTAAGCTCGTAAAACTCCTCGTTGGTCAGCGAGATAAGCAGCTTGTCTTCGACTTCTTTACGGGTACGGAAGCGGGCCGTTAGCTTACTTTCATCGTACCGTTCAAAATTGACCATGCCCAGATCGCGCACCACAAACTCGGTCATGTTACTGCCTCTGTTGCCAAAAAACAGGTATTTCACCATCATTCCTTCGGCTTCGAAGTTCATCTTGACCACTGTTTCGCGGGTGGTCAGACTGGTGACAACTTCGCCAAAATCAAGCTCTTGCAGAGCGTACCGAACGACTCCCTCCTTTTTTTCTTTCCCCAGCGGCTTGATCTCTTCGGGTTCAAGTGGCAATAGGTCAATCAGCTCGGATTTGGTAAAGACGCCCAGCGCTTCGTCGCCCATAATCTCGTGATGAACCGACAGTCGTTCGAGAAATCCGTTCGTTATCAATTCACCAACAGCCGCCGGTAAGTCAGTAATTTCGTTATACTGTAGCTTGTTAATACGAAAAAAGAGTCCTTTGCGGTTACTGAATCGTACGTACAGGCATTGCGCATCAAGACTCAGCGCTTCGAATCGTCGGATAAAATCCCATTCGGAGTCGTTCAGCAAGTTGCCGTATAACCGTTTGACAAAGTCCAGCACATAGCGGAAATTGTCGAGGTAGTACCGGGGCGTAAGAATAACTTTCTGGCGTCCAACCATCTGCAATAAGGGTGCGAACCCACACGAGTTAAGTGAGTAGTATGGGTAAAACCCATACTTAACAAACAAAAAAAACGCCGTTTATGTCCCCAACCGACGTTCTGAATGCCTTAGATAAACTAACTATTTTGCCCGCCGAGCAGAAGGCTCAACTCACTGACTACGAGCAAAAAAAGCCATTTTCCCTGCATTGGGAATTACGCTCGATGCTTTACATCGGTATTCTCTTGTTGAGTTCGGGGCTGGGTCTGCTTGTCTACGATAACTTTGATCAGATTGGCCATGGTGTTTTGCTAGGAGCGATGGCAATCGCCTGCCTGGCCTGCTTTGTCTTTGCCTGGCGATACCAACCTCCGTGGACTACCGATCAGGCCCGAAACCGCTCCCCTTTCGGCGATTATGCGCTGCTGATGGCCTGTCTTTTGTTTCTGACGCTCGAAGGGTACGCCCAATATCAGTATTCCGTCTTCGGTACGCGCTACGGATTGGTAACGCTACTTCCTGCCCTGCTATTTCTGCCGCTGGCGTACCGGTTCGACCACCGGGGCGTACTGGGCATGGCCCTGACCGCGCTGATTTCGTGGGTCGGCGTTACGGTTCGCCCCTTAGAGTTGTATTTCAAAACCAATTTTTTTGATCGCGATACCGTTTTCTCAGCCATCGGACTAGCCATTGTGCTAATAGCCCTGGCCTTTGGCCTGGAGCGGCAACGTATCAAAGCCCATTTCACCTACACTTACCTTGCCATTGCGGGCAACTTGCTTATGGTTGCTCTCTTAGGTGGTTTATTTAATTTCGGGGAATTACGGTGGGGGTTTGTTGTGGGTATTGCAGCGGCCTGCATCACCCTCGACCAGTACGCCAGACGGAATCAATCGTTTATGTTCCTGCTGATGAGTACGGTTTACGGCTACATTGGCGTAACGTATCTCTTTTTCCATTACGTTACGCCCCGCAACTGGAACGATACTTTATACTATTGGTACTTTATTCTAACGGGCATTGCTTTGGTAGCGTACCTGATGAGCCAGGTTCCAAAACGTACGAATGCATGAAAGCTTATAATGAACAGTGGATTTACAATCGTGCAATTGTCGCCCAGGCCGAACGTTGGTACCGTAAGCGTTTTTTGTCCGATGCACAGATCAACACCATCCGGCAGACGTACCCGGTTGATTTTCGTCAGACAAACGGCTTCATCGAAATCGGGCTGTTTTTGTTTACGACCGTCGCTATTTTAGGTAGCTATTTACTGCCGTCCAGCGCTTTTTCCACACTGCTCAACAACCGAACGACGTACGGACTATTTAATATCGGGTTCGGCGTCGTTGTCGGCCTTGTAGGTCATCAGCTCATCAACAAACGGCTCCTTTACCGAAATGGGGTTGACAATGCGTTTGTTGTTACGCTGGCGGGGTTTTTGTCCTTCGGCTTCAACCAATTGCTTCCAACGGGCTTGTCGACCTCAACGCACTGCCTGCTGACACTGCCCTTATTGATCGCCATTCTGTGGTATTATGGCGATACGCTTATCGCTTTTTTCACGCTGGCAACGTTCTACGCCTTTGTCTTCGATAGCATCCTGTCCTTTAGCTGGGGCCGAAGTGCTTTTCCTTTCGTTATGATGGCGGTATCAGCTATTCTGTATATTCTGTCCCGAAATCCCAAATGGCTATGGTCTCAGTCGCTAGTTCAGGAAGCGTATTACAATGACCCGCAGAATCTATTCCAGTGGATTACACTGACGGTATTGGCCGCGAGTAGTAATTATTTTGTCGTGCGCGAAGTCAACTGGCTGCTGCTGAAACCCAGACCTGAGCATACTCCTGAGCTGAGTCTGTCCGTATTATTCTGGTTGCTAACATTCGCCATTCCGGTAATTTATCTATGGCAGGGTCTGCTCAAAAAAGACCGAATGCTGATCATTCTGGGTATACTGGGTTTGATTGCAAGCATCATGACGTTTCATTACTACATGACTCTGGTTCCGCTTAATGTCGCCCTGACGATTGGCGGCTTAACGCTGATTGGGCTCGCGGTGGTAAACATTCGCTATCTGCGTACACCTAAAAATGGCTTCACCGATGCGCCAGACGATGATTCACCGGATGAGTTTTTTATCAACGCCGAGGCATTGGGGGCTATTCAGGCGTCAGCGGGAGTACATCATGACGGAAAAAATGACGTTCGTTTTGGCGGTGGATCGTTTGGCGGAGCAGGCAGCGACGGAAAGTACTAACTTATTCGGCCCGCATCTCCCGAAAAACCGCTAAGTTTGGCCCCGCAAACCAACGACCATACGTAGTCGCATGAAAACCGTAGATTCTTATAACTTCGCAGGTAAGAAAGCCCTCGTTCGGGTTGACTTCAACGTTCCACTCGACAAGCAGTACAACATCACCGACGATACGCGCATTAAGGCGACCATTCCTACCGTCACAAAAATTGTGAATGACGGTGGTTCCGCGATCCTGATGTCGCACTTGGGTCGGCCAAAGGGTGGTCCCGAAGAAAAATATTCGCTTAAGCACATCATTCCAGCGCTGGAAAAAGCGTTTGGCCGTCCCGTCAAATTCGCCGATGATTGCATCGGACAATCAGCTATCGACCAGGCTGCCAGCCTGCAACCGGGTGAAATTCTGCTTCTGGAAAACCTGCGTTTTTATAAAGAAGAAGAAAAAGGCGATGTCGCTTTCGCCGAGAAACTATCGAAATTGGGTAACGTGTGGGTTAACGATGCGTTTGGAACTGCTCACCGTGCTCACGCCAGTACAGCCGTTATGGGTCAGTTCTTCGACGACCGGGTTGCTGGTTATGTAATGCAGGCGGAGTTAGACAATGCGAAAAAGATTCTGGAAAACGCCGAGCGTCCGTTCACCGCAATTATGGGTGGTGCCAAAATCTCGGATAAAATCCTGATCATCGAAAAACTGCTCGACAAAGTTGACAACCTGATCATTGGCGGTGGTATGACGTATACCTTCACCAAAGCGCAGGGTGGTCAGATCGGTAAGTCGCTGCTCGAAGCGGACAAGCAGGATTTAGCCCTCGAACTGTTGAAGAAAGCGGAAGAGAAAGGCGTTAAGATTTATATGCCGGTGGATAACGTCTGCGCCGACGATTTCTCAAACGATGCTAACCGCCAAACAGTAGCAACTGGTCAGATTCCTGATGGCTGGGAAGGTCTGGACATTGGTCCCGAAACGATCAAACTGTTTACGGATGTGGTCCTTAGCTCGAAAACCATTCTCTGGAACGGCCCAATGGGTGTCTTCGAATTCCCGAATTTCGCCACTGGTACGAATGCCATTGCCGAAGCCGTTGTAAAAGCGACCGAAGAAAATGGTGCGTTCTCGCTCATCGGCGGTGGTGATTCAGCGTCTGCCGTCAATCAGGCGGGCTATGGCGACCGCGTAAGCTACGTTTCGACGGGTGGTGGTGCGCTACTCGAATACATGGAAGGCAAAGTCCTGCCGGGTGTCGCTGCGCTGGATTAGCTTTTCACGACATACATAGAAAAAACAAACGCCGTATCTCCAAGATACGGCGTTTGTTTTTTCTATGTATGTTGCTGGCTATTGCTACCTACCGTCATGTCAACTCATCGCCAGGAATATTATCCACCCTTATTGGAGGACCACTATTACCATATTTATAACCGAGGTAACAACGGCGATAACCTATTTTTTCAGGACAGAAACTATCGCTACTTTCTACAGAAATACGATGCGTATCTAAGCCCATACGTAGAAACATACGCTTTTTGCCTGCTTCCGAATCATTTTCATTTACTTGTACGCATTAAAAACTTTTCGGACTTGCCCCAAATGCAGCAGACCTTGCGGCACGGTAACGAATGGATTACATCACCCGAGCGCATCATTAGCGAACAGTTTCGTCGGTTCTTTGTCTCTTATGCCAAATCCGTGAAAATTCAGGAGGAACGTACAGGTAGCCTGTTCGAGAAAAATTTCAGGCGCAAACAGGTTGACTCTGAGCAGTATTTTACGACACTCATTGCTTACATTCATCAGAATCCGCAGACCCACGGCATTTGTGCCGATTATACAGATTATCCATATAGTTCGTATCAACGGATTATCGATCCTAAGCCAACCAGGCTTATGAAATCATTCGTTATTGATTGGTTTGGCGGGGTAGCCACCTATATTCAATTTCATCAACAAGCGTCTGCCCTAGAATTAATCAGCTCCATAGTTATTGAAGAGTGAGCCAGTTGTAGGTTGAAATACATACGCCATATCTTGGAGATATGGCGTATGTATTTCAACCTACAACTGGCTCAGTGCCGCTTTTGCTTTGTTGTCAACGCTATTTTTATACTCGTGATGCTTGAAACTGAGCGCTTTCTGGAAAAATGACCGCGCACGAGACCGGTCGTTTTTTTGCTGATAGATATAACCCAGTTGAAGTGCCGCCGTCGCACCAAACGACAACTGCTGCCTCCCCTCGCCGGATTCGCTCAGCATCAGCGACCGAGTTAAATACGGTACAGCCGCATCTGCATCGTTTCGGCGCTGATAGATACGCCCCATCCGGTAGTTATATTCTGCTTTTTCAGCCAACGACGCGAATTTTGCTTCGTTATAGGTTCGTAGATACGCCAATGCGCTGTCCGTAAATCCACCATCGGAGGCTAACCGAGCCCGCATCAGGGCTTTCTGGTTCGGTGATGCGCCTTGTTTTGAATAGGCTTCGGCAAATTTCTGGGCTGCTTTGTCCGCTTCTACGGTCGTTCGGCCAACGGTTGTTACTTTCTGTAAAAACGCCTTCGCTTTATCTTCGTTTTGCCCGCTCCGGTCGTTGCCTAACCAATGGCATAGAAACAGCTTGTAATACGAATCCTTCACAAAATTACGACCTTTGTAGGCATTCAAAAACTGCTGAAAATGACTGGATGCATTGCCATACTGGCCTTTTTGCAGATAGATGTCGCCCAGAATATTATCGACGATTGGCATAGCCAGATAAGCGGGACCCGTAGGACGCTTTGCCAAAAACGACAACGCCTGTTCGCTATGCCCGTTTTTTTGCTCGATGGTTGCGCCAAAAAAGTGAAGCAACCCATTATCGGGGTTGTCTTTGACCAGCCGCTGCAACGCCCTGCCATCAGCATCCGAGAATTTCAGCACGTACGCCCGGACCATCAGATCGATTAACTGAGTTTCTAGTCCAAACCGTGCATCTTGCTGCGCCCGCTGAAGCTCTTGCTGACCTTGTTGAATCGTACCACGAAGCCCTAGCAGACTGGCGACCCAGCTATAGTTGTCAGGTACCGATCCAACCATGATGTGGAGCGTACCCAGCGATTTGTAAGTGGGCAGAAAATCGGGAAACTTTTTTTGGTTAGTAGTCAACAGCTTATACGCCCGAATAACGTCCCAGCTAGCACTGACCTCTTTACCGAACTTCAACTTTGCAAACGCCCAGTGAAGCCGGACTTCAGCTTGCAATACGCGTTGCCAGGGTGACTTGTCGTCTAGCGTCTTCAAAGCGTCTATCCGCTCATCTTCCCGGTCACTCCTATCGGCAAACACCTGTTCATCGTCGGAAGTAACGAGCGTGAGCATGTCAGCGTAATCATCCAGAAAAATACGGACACCGTTTCGACTGCTTTCTTTCACCAGCGCTTGCCGGGCCGATTGGACTTTCAGCTTTTGTAAATCCTCGTAGGCCCGTTCTAATCCCGGAGTCCAGACAAAATCCTGTGCATAGACGCCAAAAGGAAAAAGAAAGAACCCAACAACCAATACGCAAAAGCCTTTGACAGACAACATAATAAAAATCAATATAGCAAAAAAGGTCGCCTGACAGACGACCTTTTTTGTTCAATTCATGAATTACCTAGCGACCACGGCCAACCGGAGCGGGTTCGGGAACACCTTCGACATCGGCAAAGATCCGTCCGCAGTGTTCGCAGACGATAATTTTCTTTTTGTCTTTGATGTCGGCCTGGCGTTGTGGCGGAACCACGTTGAAGCAACCACCGCAAGCGCCCCGTTTCACCATAACGACCGCAAGGCCGTTCAGCGCGTTGCCCCGAATTTTATTGTACGAGTTCAACAAGCGCGGCTCAATCGTGGTCGCCTGCTCGTCGCGTTGGTCGATAATCGCTTTTTCTTCTTCTTGGCTTTCCGACGTGATCTGGTCCAGCTCCTGCTTTTTCGCTTTCAGATCTTCTTTCCGTTCGTTGAGCGCAGCCGTCGTCGTTTTGATCTCCTCTTCCTTACCCCGCACGCGGAATTGAGCTTCGTTGATTCGCTTTTCGGCTAGTTCGATTTCGAGCGATTGCAACTCGATCTCTTTCGAAATCGCGTCGAACTCGCGGTTATTGCGAACGTTCATCTGCTGATCCTTGTATTTGGTGATCAGCTTCTCAGCGTCTTTTTTGGCAATCCGGTTGCGCTCGATATCTTCTTCCAGCGTCTTGATTTCAGCCTGAAACTTGCCTATTCGCGTTTCGAATCCGGCTATATCATCTTCCAGATCACGCACCTCTTCGGGCAGACCGCCACGAATTTTGATGAGTTCGTCTAGCTGAGAGTCAAGGGATTGCAGTTTAAGAAGAGCGTCTAATTTTTGCGCAATCGTCAGTTCCATTCGGAAAATAGTTAGTGCTATATAAAGAACCGGACGGGATTGGTGTCCGTTTCTGATAAAATTACCGCAAAAGTAGTGAATTTTTTCGCCAAATACTGGCTAATTAACTCTTTTGTAAAGACTTCACTTTCGTAATGGTTAATATCGCAGATCGTGATTCGGCCATCGGCGTCAAAAAACTCGTGATACTTGTAATCGGCAGTTACGAAAACGTCGGCTCCTGATCGGATCGCGTCCGGCAGCAAAAAGCTCCCTACGCCCCCACAGACCGCTATACGCCGGATTGGGCGGTCAACAAAGGGCGTGTGGCGAATCAGACTGACGGCCATATTTTCTTTCAAATACCGAAGCCAGGTTTGACTATCAAGCGCTTCAGGTAGGTCGCCAATGGCCCCGGAGCCAACTTCCTGATTCTGATTGTCCAACGCCGTTAGGTAATAAGCGACTTCTTCGTACGGGTGCGCCTGCCGAAGAGCGGCTAGTAGTTGCCCCTGCTGCTGCGTTGGCATGATAACCTCAATCCGGTTTTCGGCTTCTTCGTGGTACTCCCCTACCTGACCGATTACGGGTTGGGCGTTCTCACCCGGTTGGTACGTTCCCGTACCGCTCACCCGAAAACTACAGTTGCTGTAGTCGCCGATCTGCCCCGCCCCAGCCGCGTAAAGCGCATCCAGTACGGGTTGCGTATCAGCGATGGGCACAAACGTAACCAGTTTGCTCAGCACCTGCGATTTGGGAGCGAGTATCCGTACGTTCTGTAATTTCAGTTTCTCGGCAATCTTGAAATTGACCCCACCGGCCACATTATCGAGGTTTGTATGAGCCGCGTAAATCGCTACGTCGTTTTTGATGGCTTTGATAACAGCCCGTTCCACATAGGTTTTGCCATTTATTTTTTTGAGTCCCTTAAACACAATGGGGTGATGGGCCACGACCACGTTACATCCTTTGGCAATCGCTTCGTCGATAACGGCTTCAGTAGCATCGAGTGTGACCAGAACCCCTGCAATCTCGGCGTTGGGATCGCCCACAATCAGGCCGGAGTTATCGTACGATTCTTGGTAAGACAGCGGAGCAAAGGCTTCCAGATAAGCAGTTAACTGACGAATTTGAGGCATATGAAATGGACGAAGAGTCAACGAATTAAACCCTGAATCTATACCAGTAATTGGTTTATTCCTAAAACGGCCTTAAAGTGTAAATCCGTCAGGAAACGAATACTTCCCCTTTAAAAATTGTTAATAAACAGGTTTAGCAGCGGACCAGCCCTAAAAATAGTTGGCAGTGGCTGGTATTCGTCCGAACTTTGCGGTTACCCCGGTTTAACACCTGCGGTACTGACCGTTTTTTGATAACGCATCAGCATGATTCTGAGAACTGAAAACTTAATAAAAAAATACGGGTCGCGTCTAGTCAACAACAACGTATCCTACCAGGTCGAGACGGGCGAAATTGTAGGCTTGCTCGGTCCGAACGGTGCGGGTAAAACCACATCATTCTACATGGCCGTTGGTCTGGTCAAACCCAACAGCGGCAAAGTTTTTATTGATGACAAAGACGTAACCGACCTGCCCATGTACAAACGGGCCCGCCTGGGTCTAGGCTATCTGGCGCAGGAAGCTTCTGTTTTTCGCGATCTGACGGTTGAAGAAAATGTACTGGCCGTTCTGGAAATGAGCGACATACCGAAAAATCAGCGAAAAGAGAAAGTCGAGGAACTGCTCAATGAGTTTAGCTTGACTCACGTGCGGAAAAACAAAGGCAAGGTACTATCGGGTGGAGAGCGCCGACGTACGGAAATCGCCCGTGCGTTGGCCGTTGACCCTAAGTTTATCTTGCTGGATGAGCCATTTGCGGGCGTTGACCCCATTGCGGTCGAAGACATTCAGAGCATTGTCGCGAAACTAAAGCACCGCAACATCGGCATTCTGATCACCGACCACAACGTAAACGAAACCCTCTCCATCACCGACCGCGCTTACTTGCTGTTCGAAGGTAAAATTTTGAAGCAAGGTTCTGCCGAAGATCTAGCCAATGACGAACAGGTTCGCCGGCTTTACTTGGGTCAGCATTTTGAGCTGAAACGTAAAATTTAAGATTGTAGCTGTTTTTAATCAGAGTGGTGTCGGGTTCTCAAACCCGACACCACTCTGATTAAAAACACTTGCGCTACGTGACACTAGCTCAACAGCTCCCGCAAAACTGGCAACGATTTTACTTCACCGATGGTGTCAATGTGAATCTGGTAATAGGCCACCAGCGCATCGAGCAGTTCATTCCGGGCCGCGCGCGCCAGTCGAATGGGCGTTCCAAACGGTTGGCGTACCATGCTGTTCAGCGCAGTTTCCATTTCATCGTCGGGTAAAAACGCGTAGGCATTTTCGCGCAACTGATTCTCAAACTCGCGGGCGCTCTCCGGTCCGAAGCCTAGAAAAAACGATAACTTAAGCAAAAACGTGAGATGGAAGTTTTCGTAATTCGTACGGGCTTCCTCCAGAAACAGCACTGAATCGACCAGAAAGCGGAACAGAATTGGACTGCCCGCTTCTTCTTTCAGCACCTTGTTGAGCATTTCCGTTACGAACATCGCAATCGTTGACTTGCTTACTTCGAAAGGCAGGCTCTGAAAGGGATGGCTGGTTTTGATTTCCGACAGTCGATGAATATCCCGATCCGGTTTGTTGTAGACAACCATATCCAGCAGCGTCAACGGCTGGAAAAGCGCAATCTTGTTGTTTTTGCTCTTGGCCGTTCGGACGCTATTGACAATGTAGCTTTGTAAGCCAAACTCTTCGGTGTAGACGCGGGCAATAATGGATGTTTCGCGATAACGGATATAACTGAGGGCCAGGCCCCGTGTTTTTTGCAGCATTTTCTATAAAACCACCAAACCGGTGGTACGTAAGCCTACTAATATAACACTTTTTCGGCGAATTTTGGCCCAGAGTACTCGATTTCACTTTAGACATTCCCGATCAAGAACGATCTGTTGTCAAGTAAAAGATCCGTCAAACCTTCTTTACCCATTATAGTCAATCTCCTACCATGAAACTTTACAAAACCCGTTCCGGCATCGTTCTTGAATCCAACAATTCGTATTATTCCGTTCCTGCCGATAGCTGGGACGACTTGGTTAACCAGGATAATCTGCACGATACATTGCGGCAACTCACTCAATCGGCTACGCCCGCTGATGATCACCAGCAATGGGT
Organism: Spirosoma liriopis; assembly: GCF_023196085.1. NCBI lineage: Bacteria > Pseudomonadati > Bacteroidota > Cytophagia > Cytophagales > Cytophagaceae > Spirosoma > Spirosoma liriopis. Next base: position 1,363,698 of record NZ_JALPRF010000002.1, on the reverse strand, counting down.
ACAAACAGGCTTACTGGCCCCTATCGGCCGGCAGGAGGTTTGGGCATCGGGCGTGACCTACCTGCGCAGCCGCGACGCCCGCATGGAAGAATCGAAAAAAGCGGGAGGAGACAATTTTTACGACCGGGTGTATGACGCCGAACGGCCCGAATTGTTCTTTAAATCGACAGCTGAACGAGTTGTCGGTCCTGGTGCCGACGTTCGAATCCGAGCCGACTCAACCTGGAACGTTCCCGAACCCGAGTTAACCTTGTTCATCACCGCATCGGGTAAAATTGTGGGCTACACGTGCGGCAACGACATGAGTTCGCGAAGCATCGAAGGCGAAAATCCGCTGTATCTGCCCCAGGCTAAAAGTTACGATGGCAGCGCGGCCCTGGGACCTTGCCTGTACGTTCCAGAAGCGCCGATTTCGCCCGAAACTCAAATCCAACTCGAAATTCTCCGCGATGGGCAGACAGCCTTTACCAACAGCATCGCCATCAGCCAGATGAAACGCCAGCATACGGAATTGGTGTCGTTTCTTTTCCGTGAATGCTCATTCCCCTACGGTTGCTTTCTAATGACGGGAACCGGCATTGTACCACCCGACAGTTTTACCCTTCAATCGGGTGATGAAATTCGCATCACGATTGACGGAATCGGGACCTTGGCCAATACCGTTGCTTAAGTAAGTAAGCTTTACGTTTCTGGTGTATTTCTCGGGTTGGTGTAGAAACATGAGGTTGAATAGCTCCGCGTTTCTTCTCAATTTAGTAATACCCGCCGTGCCTTCGTTACCAACGGTATGCCGATTTTTGACTCAATGGCCCAAACGCTTATTTTTGTTGGCTGACTTGTGTTCAGGAATCGTCTTATGAAGCCACTGCTTTACCGTTTATCACGACCGCATAGCCTGGTAGCTGCTGCGCTGCTGGTCGTAGTGGCGGCTTTTGTTCCGGCCTTTGTTGCTATACAGCCGCATCAGACCGTTAAGGCAACCTATCTAACCGATCTGGCACGGCTCGATTCCGCCGTCACGGCGTTGCGCACGGCTATTGAGAAACACCGGCCAGCCTCTGCCGTACAAGCCGCATTTCGCCGGTCGAGGCTGGCCTACAAGCGGGTCGAGTTCCTGACAGAGTTTTACTTTTCGGGATCTGCCAAGTCACTCAACGGCCCTCCTTTACCGGAGGGTGAGGTTGATGACGGAATAGGCATTGTGATCGAGCCAAGCGGCTTACAAGTCGCGGAAGAGCTAATTTTTCCGCTGGATGCGTCCCGCCGATCCGACTTGCTTCAACAGGTAGCGTCTATTCAGACGACGATAAGTCAGCTGCGACGGGTAGCTGGCTACACCGAACTAACGAATAGTCAGGTGTTCGACGCCATGCGGCTGGAGGTGGCTCGCCTGATTACACTGGGTATCACGGGGTTCGACTCGCCGGTTGCGCTGCACTCACTTCCCGAGAGCATTGCCGCACTCGAAAGTATAGAACAAACGCTTGACGCTTATCCCCTTTCGGCGCAAGCTAGTCCGATCAACGCGCAGCTTCGTCAAACGCTTCGTGGAGCGACGCAAGCCTTACGTGGTCAGTCGTTCAACCAGTTCGATCGGCTCCGTTTTATCCGGCAGTATGCTTATCCGTTGAGTCGCTTGTTGATGGATGCACAATTGACGCTTGGCTATCCGTTGGCAACTGACAAACGGATGCTCCGTTCGTCGGCCCGCACCCTCTCGGATACCAACGCTTTCGACCCCACCTTTTTTCTGCCCTACAGCTATGACCAGCCGACTACCCAACGCGTAGCATTGGGGAAAACGCTTTTCTTCGACCCCAGGCTATCGGGCAACGGGCAACGTTCGTGCGCGAGTTGCCATCAGCCGAACCGAGCTTTTACCGACGGTGAAACGTCGTCACTAACGCTGGATGCCAAAAATCGAATTGATCGAAACACGCCAACCCTGGTAAATGCGGCTTTCCAGTCCTTTCAGTTTATGGATTCAAGGACGTTCTATCTGGAAGATCAGATTACCGATGTCATTCACAACACGCGGGAGATGGGCGGTTCCATTAATCGGGCCATAAAAACCTTACAAAACGATTCTACGTATCGCGCCCAATTTTCCAAAGCGTATGCGGATGGTGTAACCGAGAAAAATCTAAAAAATGCTCTGGCTTCCTACATCCGCTCGCTGACCAACCTAAACGCGCGGCCCGACCGTTACCTGCGCGGAGAACAAGTTGCTTTGACCGCTCAGGAAAAAGCGGGTTTCAACGTATTTATGGGCAAAGGAAAGTGCGCTACCTGTCACTTTTTCCCGCTCTTCAACGGCACCATTCCACCGGCTTACATCAAAACAGAAAGCGAGGTGATAGGCACTCCCGCCACGGCATCGGAAAAACAGCTCGACGCCGACGAAGGTCGCTACCGGTCAACCCAGATCGGCATTCATCACCACGCTTTCAAAACACCGACGGTCCGGCAAGTCGCACTAACGGCTCCCTATATGCACAATGGCGTCTATAAAACGCTGGAACAGGTCGTTGACTTTTACGACAAAGGAGGTGGTGTAGGCTTGGGATTCACCCTAGAGAACCAGACCTTACCTTTCGACAAGCTCAATCTGACAACTACCGAGAAGCAAGCTTTGGTCGCCTTTATGAAAGCCCTGTAACACGGAACGCCGGGCGGTCTTAGAGTTTTTTGATGTCCAATTGCTGAATTAGGGCCGGGTTTTCCGGAGTTAACGTGAAAAACACATCGGCAGCCCCTTGTTCACCTTCGATTACGAAATGACCGCGTAGCTGGTTTTCGGGTATCAACTCGCCAACCCGCACGACTTTACCCAGTTTTGAAAACAACGCCTGAGTCGCTTTGCGACGGTTTTCGAGCGAATGATCGGGGAAGAAGTTCTCAGCAAAAATCGGATTTTTTTCGGCATTCGTCCAGTCGGGCAGCAGGCTGACCAGTTCCGCTTTTCGCTGTTGCAGGATTTGTGAGACAGGCAGCTGACGCGGTTTCAGTTTCGCCATTGACAGCAGCGTATCCAGCACCGCCCAGTTGACCGCACCCAGATTCGCATACGTCAGGTTACCGTAGGCAATAACGCCGATACCATACTCGGGTAGCATCCGCCACTGACTACCAAAGCCCGGCAATCCACCGCTATGCGCTACATAATCGCGTCCGTCGCCGTCATGACTCCAAGTCAGTCCGTAAGCGTAATGAGTGACCATCGGCGTCACCCGACCGTTAGGAAAGCGAAAAGCCGGGCTTAAATCCCGGAACGTACGGGGCATGTGCATTTCCCGCACCGAACTCCGCTTAACTGGTCCGGTTTCGACTCCGTTACGCGGAGGCCAGACCGACAGATGAAACGCGACATACTTACTAAAATCATCGATGGATGTCAGCAGACCGCCCATAGCCCCGTGACTCCCGTCGTGCAGCAGCGGCTCTTCGACCCATTGCTCGTTGAGCCACCGATAGCCATGCGCGAGTTGGTTGGCGGAGACTTTTGTGTACTCCCATTCGGTGTGGGTCATGCCCAGCGGCTTCAAGATAGCTTCAGTGATGTATTGCTGGTACGGTTTTCCCGATACGGTTGCGATGATCCGGCCCAGCATGGCAAAGGCTAAATTACTGTATTCGTAGGCAACGCCGGGCACATTGGAGAACGACACATCCCCTTTGAGCAGCGTTAGTAAGTCTTCGTCCGTATCGGCTAGTTGACGGTCGCCCCAGGGGTTATCTTCAGGAAATCCCGCCGAGTGGGTTAGCAGGTTACGCACGGTTATGACTGGCGCATCGGAAGTCAGGTACGTGAATTTAGCCGCTTCGGGAATGTACTTCGTAACGGGATCGTCGAGTCGGAGCTTCCCCTCATCGCGGAGTTTAACAACCGCCATTGCCGTAATGCTCTTGGTCATTGAGGCAATGCGAAACACGGACTGGGGCGTTGCCGCCGTTTTTTTGGCCACATCGGTATAACCCAGCCCGCCCGAATGGACGAGCTTTCCATCGACTACCAAGCCATACGCCACGCCCGGATAATGGTTCTTCGCAGCATATTCCTGGTAGATTTTATCGATTACGGGAAAAACCGTTTCGATATTTTTTAGTCGGTCAGAATCGGTGAAAACAGGCGGCTGGTAGTTTTTTTGCTGCGCTGATGCGTCGATTTTGCTCGGTGTAGGTTGCCCAAAGGCCAGTGCCGTTCCGAAAGAAGCCAGCAGTAGAACAATTCGGTTCATAGGTCGTACAGGTTGATTTGCTAAAAATACTGTTTTTGGTCAGATCGGGGCCTACAACGTGTTTCTTAATAGTATTCAACAGCTTTTTGAGCATTTAACAGCCGTTTCGTACAAGCGTCATGGAGCAATAAGCGACTGCCTGTGGTCCCTTTTGACACAGCTTTTTTTATAAGAAAGTTATTTTAGCGCGCTATACCCGTATTTTTACGAAGAGTTTTTCAAGGAAAGACGAATAATCTATTGCCGCCTTACCATATTCATATAAATAGCGGTAAGCATTACTATATAGCCACGTACCATTTCTTATGCAACTTGCCGATTTCAGAGACGTAGCCGCCAACTATAAAGTAATTTTCTTCGATGCCTTTGGCGTGCTGAAAAACTACGAAGGGGTATTACCCGGTATTGAAAATACGTTTAACTGGCTTCGGGACAACGACAAGGAGTTTTACGTATTAACGAACGACGCATCACGCAGTCCAAGAGAGCTGGCCGAATCGTATTACCGACAGGGTCTTTACGCCATTACGCCGGAGCGTATTATTTCGTCGGGCATGCTGGCGCGGGAATACCTCGACCTAAAAGTCAATCACGGGACAGTAGCGTATCTGGGTACTGCCAGTTCGGCTCACTACCTCGAAACGACGGACTTAAAAACGCTGCCCATCAATCAGGTAGATTTAGCCGATATCGCCGACATAAACGCGCTGGTACTACTTGACGACGAAGGATTCGACTGGAATACGGATCTAAACAAAACCGTCAACTTACTGCGCAAGCGTAATATTCCGGTCATTGTTGCCAATACCGACGAAACCTATCCCGTTTCCAAAACACGCATTGCCATCGCCATAGGAGCCGTCGCGGAAATGATCGAAACCATCGTTGGAAAACAGTTCATTCGGTTCGGCAAACCCGATGCGCAACTCTTTATGTTTGCTTACGAACGGCTCGAGAATGTGGTTCCTCGCGGTCTGGAAACCCCGGAGGACGGGCACGTCAGCAAGCGCGATGTGCTGATGGTAGGTGATACGTTGCGCACCGATATTCTTGGGGGAAACAAATTTGGGCTGGACACCGTGCTGGTATTAAGCGGCAACACGCAGGCACAGGACGTTGAGGTACAAATTCGCAGTACGGGTATCATCCCAACGTACATCTGTGAGTCGGTACTGATTCCATAAAATCAGGGTTGCGGCTCAATCATACTCGCTATCAACTAAAAAGGCACCTCCATTACAACGGAGGTGCCTTTTTTCATCAACAGAGCAGCTGCTAGTTTTTCAGTATCCGCACTGTTTTCGTTTGCGTAGCTGTGTTGACTTTCAAAAGATACAACCCTTTCGTGTGACCGAGTTGAAGCGTCTGGCGCTCTACTTCGGCGGCTTGGCTAACAGCCCGTTTGCTGATTGAACGGCCTTGCTCGTCAAACACCTGGAAATCCAGCGCTTGGCCCGTCGCTCCACGAACTTCTACTTCGGCATCCTGGCTAGGCACCGGGTTAGCCATCAGCGTGACCGTGAGATCAGACTGGCGTTCAGCTATACCCACTCGCGCAGCCGTGTTACAGGCAGCCAGCCAGTTATAAGCAAAGGTAGAAGCACCGGCAGTTCCCGCTTGCTGAGCACGCAGCGTAACCGTTGGGTTGTCTGTGTAAAGACGGAGCGTGTAGGGACCAGGAGCCGTCGTTGGTACGGTTTCATTCACAACTGAGAATGTAATCGGCTGACCGTTGGTACCGCTGTATTGTGGCGTAAAGGTCACCTGACGCTCGCTAGGCGTTGTAGCCACGCAGCTGATAGTATTCACGCTCGCGATAGCGAACGTAGCCGGTGGTGTAGAGCCAATAGTAATCACGAAGGTTCCGACTGCTGTCGCGCTCGAAGCATCGGTAACGCGAACCGTTACAGTTCGGGTACCTACTGTTGTTGGTGTACCACTGATCACACGCGACGTAACACCGATAGTAAGCCCGGCAGGCAAGTTTACCGCCGAATACCGCAATGTTGCCTGTCCATCTGGATCGGTGAACGCATTGGCTGGAATCGTGTAACTGAACGGTACGCCGACAGTACCAACCTGATCGGTCAGGCCGCCGTTATAAACGGGCGGACGGTTGGCAACGGGTGTGGTTCCACAAGCCGCCCGGAAGTTCCAGACGAAGTAGGTTGAACCCGTAGCTGCATCCTGAATCGGTAATACGTATTGGTTGTTGTCGAACGTGTACGTGTACTGAACGCCCAACTGACCCTGACCCGTTACACCGTTGATCAACAGCGGAGGTAGAGCCGGTGTAAATCCGCCAGTCGTGTAACCAACGACGAAATTAACGCTCGACAATCCCGTTGGTGAGATGTTACAGCTGTAGCTGGCAATCGTCAACGAAGCAGGGGGTTGCGGTTGTGTAGCCGTTTGACTGATCGCAATCGTAAACGTACCCGACGCGACTAAGCCGCCAGTATCCGTAGCTGTCACTGTTACTTGGCTCGTGCCCGGTGATGTAGGCGTACCGCTAATGACACGGGTGATCGGTTCAAAACCAAGACCGGCCGGTAAACCACTTGTGGCAAACGTTAACGACTGGCTCTCCGGATCTGTGAACGTCGTTGGTGGCAGGTTATACCGGAACGCAGTTCCAACAACGCCCGTCAGTGACGTTACACCATTGAATACAGGAGGCTGATTCGGTGTAGTGTTGGTCGCACACGCTTCGCGGAAGTTCCAGACAAAATACGTCGAACGCGTGGCCGCATCCTGAATTGGTAACAGACTTTGATTGTTGTCGAACGGATAGTTGTATTTCACACCTAGTTGGCCCGAACCCGTAACGCCGTTGATGAACAGCGGAGGCAACGCTGGCGTAAACGTACCGTTTGGATAGCCAACGACGAAATCAACGCTGGTCAGCATCGAGTTGGTCGTATTACAGGTAAAGCTCGTGATACCAATTGGCTCGTTCGAACCCGATGCCTGAATTGCTTTGTCAGCCTGGATGAATCCGTAACCCGTGCGGTAATCGAAGCCATTGTCAAACCCAGGCGTCAGCGGATCGTCCATATCCAGTGCCGTACTCGTCATTTTTGACAGAACATCGCTGGGCGAGAGCGTATTTTTCGCCCGTTCCTGCATCAGTGCAGCAACAGCCGCAGCGTGCGGGGCAGCAGCCGATGTACCAAAGAAGTTGGGAAAACCGTCGGGTTCATAGTCTGACGAGAAGAACGTGTTGTTTCCGCCATCGACCGACGTAATTTCAGGCTTTTGGCGAATAATCCCATCCTGGCTGATGCGGTTCCCGGCAGCATCGAACAAGGTTGGCGTACCACCGGCCGACGAGAATACTTCGACCACTGCCGTTGACAGACTTGGGTTATAAGCAGGTGTGTCGAAGTAAGCAGTAGCCGCTACCGAAATTGCCCGCGCAGCACTGTTATGACCGTACGAAGCTCCACTCCGGGTATCATATTCGACAATGCTTGTACGGCTACCGAAATTGACCCATTTGATAAGAGAAGGATCAGGTCCGGCGTATTTCACAATCACTACGTCAATATCGACGGGAGCGCCTGTTGTGTTGGTGTAGGTACCGGTTACTTCGACAGGGTCACCGGACGCGATGTTATCATTAGTGCCTCCTCCTGCTAGGGGTACACCATTTCTAAAAAACAAGATGTCCAGATCCGTTCTGGCACCTACTCCGCCACTCACTGAGCGGAAGGGCTGATCCCATTGGAGTACAAGGCGCAGGGTCCCACCATTAGCAACCGTGACTTTTTGATAGATGTCTCCCCCACCAAAATCGTGGGCTACCCCGTAGCCAGGTATGTTGATGCCTGAATTGGCAAATTTAGCCTGATACGACTGACGGGCCCGGTTTCCTGCCGACGAGAAGTAGGTTACATTGTTGTTCACAACGACCTGATCAGCCGCTTGCCCAACGATACCATCCTGGAAGAAAGGCTCTGCCAGATAGATGATATCATCGACGATAATATTACAGCCCGCAGCGGCTAGGTCAATGATTCCTTTGGCAAACCCGGCCTGCCCCCTATTAGCCGTGTTGAACGCAATAGCGGCTCCCGGTGCTACGTCATGGACAATTTCGGCCATAGCGCGGCCTTCATCGGTACCCGAGCTGAAATCATCAATGATCTGTACGTTGGCGGGTAGATCGCCAGACGCTACCCCCGCAGCAGCCCCTCCCAGCACGTTGTACGAGTCGGAGATAACGCCGACTTTCGAACCGGCCCCTGTTACGCCGTAGGTTTGACGAGCCAGGTCAGCCCGCAACGCTTTGTCTCCTTGCGAGGTTACTTTACCGACGTTGTTTTCCGGCTTGTAGTAAGGACGCGCGTAGTTGAGAGACGCCACATTCTTCAGATCATCCAGTTTGTCGATGGGCAGAAATCCGAAGATCATACTCTTGAAAGCGACCCCCTGCGTAAGACCCAAGGCCTGCAACTGAGCCAGCAGAGCCTCCCCGTTCATATCGCTGGCCACCGCTTCAATGGCAATCATGTTGCCATTAATAACGTATTCATACTTGATCTGCCCGTCTCGAATTGGCGGTGGTGTCGGCGCTCCGTTGCTTTGTTGAACACTTAGCAGATCAGAGGTAATTTTAGCGCTTCTGGATACGGTTTTTAAATCGCCCGGTGATTGCGCTTTACTAAGCGAAGGCATGGCCAGCAGCGCTGTTACGGCACAAGCAACCACACCACATTTTTGTAGTGTTTTTAACATACACGGATTAGGTTAGTAAAAAATAAAAAGCAAACCAACTACTTATAAGTAAACAGGTAATTCGATTAAATAACGGATCGACGTCAGCTTCTTTCTTTGTAGTGGCTTACATTCTTTCGTAAATTCATATAAAAAAATCTTTAATACCAAATGCTTCTAGTTTATTAAATAAATATTTGTCAAAAACCTATTTAATCACCTTTTAGAAATGTACCCCATAAGCAATTCATAAGTTTCCATTCGCTTATAAGAATAGGAACGCACCAATAATTACAAATGTCGTTTTTCAACAATAAGCTTTGTTAGGCGATGAGTCTATGCTAATGACCTGTCACAATAGCGATTCAAGCTTGTTTACGGGTAAGCCTGGATCGCGCACCGTCTCTCGTATCGCTCAAGTCAACTATACAGCCTGAGGAATCAGCAGTATCGCAATAGCATTAACGTTCTAGGCGAATCAGATAATGACTATTCCAGGTGAGGAAATCTTACGCGTCTCAAAGAGTCAAGTCCGCAACTAGATACGGTCCTGCTTGCTACGTAATGAACGCTACCTATTTAATTGGTAGCAGAAGGATAGAAGCAGTATATATAAGGTAGAGATTAGTGACTGATCGAGTCCACATAAATGTCTGCATGTCTACACAGTTTTCCGTAATATACTACTAGCTATTGCATCGTTATACACAATTCTGCTATGAAGTTATTCGACGGAAACCGCTGTGTATCAAGCCCAACGAATGTCTTTTGCTTACCAATCAATAGCTCTATAAATCTTTCATTAGTTTACTTATAAAGAAATTTGTAAATATTTATTAAACTTTTCTTCGCAAATTATACAGCTTGTTTATTAAATTCGCTATTGGTTATGAGCAGGCGCCCTAATCAGCGCTGTATGCTGATTATGCTTGCTACAGTTTGAATTGAACTGCTCATGGCTCAACTTGATAACTACCTCTACTTATGAAAATTTTGCTTACCGGTGCCGCAGGTTTTATCGGCTCCCATCTGACCGAACACCTTCTTTCGATGGGGCACACCGTAATCGGGTACGATAATTTCGACAATCAGTACGACCCGGTTCGTAAACACATAAACATTCACTTCCTAACGACCCATCCCAATTTTACGTTTATCCAAAATGACATTCGCGACCAAGCATCCCTGACCGATGTGCTACGCCAGTATCGCTGCGACACAGTTGTACACCTGGCTGCCCGTACAGGGGTCCGCGATTCGGTGCGCGAGCCAGCTTTATGCATTGATGTAAATGTTAACGGTACCCTTTCCCTGCTAGAAGCCATGAGACTGACCAAGGTCCGACGTTTGGTAATGGCTTCCTCTTCGTCAGTTTATGGCAACTCTAGTGCTGTACCATTCCGGGAAGATGATGATGCAAACTTACCTTTGTCCCCTTACGCAATGTCTAAACGGTCGGCGGAGTTACTGGCTCATACGTATCATCACCTGCATGGTTTCGATGTAGCCTGCCTTCGTTTTTTCACCGTTTACGGCCCTCGCCAGCGTCCCGAAATGGCCATCAGCCGTTTTACAGAAAAAATGTACGGCGGACAGCCCATTACAATCTATGGCGATGGCAGCACATCACGTAATTATACCTATATATATGATACGATAATGGGAATTAGCCGCTCCATCAACCATCTCAAAGGGTTTGACCTGCTTAATATCGGCGGATCAGGCGCGGTTAAATTAAGCGAATTGGTAGGAATCATTGAGCAGGCAGTAGGACGCAAAGCCGTAATAGACTGGCAGCCAAATCAGCCAGGCGATGTAACCCTGACTAGTGCGGACTTACATCGTGCCAATAATCGTATCGGTTATCTGCCATCGGTTCAGATCGAAGAAGGCATCAGTCGCTTCGTCAGTTGGTATCGACAGACCGTGCTTTGCTCCTAATAAAATAGTAGTCTGGTCCAATCCAGACAGTGTTCGGCGCTGCTACTGGTAGGCTATTTATACCCCGCATAACTTTCAGCATGGGTACGTTTACAAGCCTGACGATCGTACAAATGGGCGATTGGATAAGATTAAAGGAATATTTTACTACCTCATTCGCTTTTATGGTAAGATGAACATTATCTTACCAACAATCTTTCTTTAAAAGAATACACATTTTGTGACTAGTCCCATTTCTTTGTAACGTACTTTTTGGTATAAGGTACAGAATAAGCTTTTTAAAAGGTCTTGCGTCTATTTGCTGACAGTCAATCATGAATTATAGAAAAGGCATAGAGGTGTTATTCTTATAAATACTTGAAAATCTGTTATTTATCATTTACTAAATACAGTAACAATATCGTATATAAGTTACAATTTATATTTTCTTGAACCTTTATAAATATCTTTTGTTAACGACGAAGACTCCTTTTCCTCTTAAAAGTCACCATCATTCTACTTACTTTAAAAAATAAATCTGAAAAATTAACTATACGGCATATGTAGTATCTCTTTAATGGGTATATTTACATGTCTATCTCGTTTTGTACTAGCTTGAATGTTCCCTATGAAAACTTCTGTACTTAATAAACTTCTCCAAGAAAAAGGATGGGAAGTAATTCAGAAACACAAAGGTTATAATCTCCTTAGTCATTCGATTAAAAACAATGCCGCTTGCTTCGTTATTCCGACTACCAACTCGGAGAAAATCCCTACCGGTACGTTAAACGCCTTACTCCGGACAGCGTACAAATCAGGAACCGGTAGCCACTGGACAACGGTCCTGCGTCACACCAAGGTTTTTGAGGTTGTGATGGAGAAACAAGGAAAGTCCATCTGGGGGCGTATCGAAACGCCAAACATACTGGCCGCTGCTCGTGGTACCAGCGTTGAACAGGTAATCAACACCTTACAGGCAATCCTGACGAGCTGTGCCAGCGACGAAACGACCTGCTATCGTTCGGTGATAAATGCGATCGATTTCGTTCCTGTTTATGACACAACCGCCGTCTGGGATCTGTTTAGACAACTCAAAGCCAATCACATCGCCGGACATACGGGCATCGACCTAGAGTCCATCAACCGATTTATGACAGGGTCAACCTTCCCTTCGGTTGAGCAGGCAGAGCGCTTGGAGGCTTCAATCCATGAATTGGGTCGCCAACTCATGCAGCTATCGATTCGGTAAACGTTTATCCAGTAGCGTCAAGCCGAACGGTTATTCTTGCCCATTTGGTTTGACGCTATAATGAGTAATTTTTACTGATCTACAACTCGACTAACCCGTGTCGGAAGGCTTCGATGACCATGCCGACCCGAGTTTTTACGCTCATTTTCTGAAAAACAACTTCACGATAACCATCAACGGTTCTGGGGCTAACGCACATCTTATCAGCAATCTCGTTGTAAGTTAGTTCGCTACAAGCCATTTTCAGAAAATTGTACTCTCGACTATTAAGGTTGAATACGGGGGCCTCATTTCCCGTTTCAGCTGTATTCAGATTACGGATCAGTTGGGACGTCAGAAAGTCGGAATAGTAGAACCCTTTGTTGATTACCTCGTCCAGCGCCTGGCGAAATTCGACGGGTCGGCATCCTTTCAACAGGTAACCGCGCGCACCATTACGCATCATTCGAACAATGTATTCCTCCCGATCGGACATCGAAAGAGCCAGTACCCGAACGGTTGGATAGTGCTGTCGAAGTTGGGCAGCCGTCTCAAATCCATCCATGTCGGGCATATGCAAGTCGACCAAGGCAATATCCGGCAAGGGGCCATCACTCATGCGATTTAATAGATCACGACCATTGGCGGCTACGTAAAGGACCTCGTACCCATCAAATTTTTGAATGAGGTCCGAGAGAGCCTCAGCCAATAGCTGATGGTCATCAGCAATAGCAATAGAAGTGGGCATGTCTACGATGGGCGAAAATGATTATTCCCGAAAAGTAAACAGTGGCTTTATCACAGACAATAGCTGAATATAAGTATTTATGCTTTACCGATAATTAATATTTTAAACGGTTAGTTCGCGTGGCAGCTTGATCTCTACTTTCGTTCCCGCACCGGGATGGCTAACGATTGTACAGGTTCCTCCCAGCAGTCCTGCCCGTCGGTGCAGGTTAACCAGGCCAACCCCCGATTCATCTATTGTTCGCCGGGCTATATCTTCTTGGCGAAAACCACAGCCATCATCGGCAATAGACAGCGTAAACATGGCGTTCTGGTAGTCAGCCAGAATAGTCAGTTTTTGGGCGTTGGCGTGTTTCAGCGCGTTGTTGAGTGCCTCCTGTACCATCCGAAGTAAAACGGTTTCGGTTTGCTCCCCAAGCGAATAGGTGTCTCCGGCGGTTGCCAGATGTGTCTTCAACCGACCTGAGCGCTGGATTCGTTCGAGCTCTACCGTTAGACTGGGCACTAAACCAAACCGACGAACGGTATCCTGATCAAGTGTCTTCGCCAGCGCCCGCACATCGGTAATAATCGTCCGGATAATATCCCGCGTCTGATCCACCGAATATTTTGCATCTGGACCAGCAACGTCTTCGAGGACATTTAACCGCATCAGGGCTACCGTAAGCAGCTGACCTATGTTATCATGAAGCTCCTCACCGATTTGTTGAAAAGTCTGATTCTGAATTTCTAGCTGAGATTGGAGGAGTTCCCGCTGATACAGGTTTTTCATCTCCTCTTTATCACTCAAGTAGCGATGGTATTGACGTTGATGCATAAGCACAAATAGAATAGGAGCTACCGTTATTAAGAGCAAAAACAGGGTTGCTATGATGACGATTTCAACTTCTCCGGTGACTGCTTGCATCGTAATCCAATAAAAAAATAAATGCACATCGCCAGAAAAACAAAGTTATGAACCCTCCATACTATACTAATATTGCTGTAGTGTTTACTAACAAGCACATTATACGTAAGGAAGATAAAAAAATTACTGGCGTAGTAGGTAAAAATACCGTTTACGTACCAGAAATCGCGTACGCCCAGAATGTTTTCTTTTGGTTGCCCCGATAGCTGTTTAGTATAATAGATCAAACTATACCCCGTCACTAACAAGCTGATAATCCCGAACGATACACTGTTAAACGTAATTTCAGTAGTAGCCTCCTGTACGTGGAAAAGTGAGACTACCTGAAACAAGACAACGATAGTAAGAACAAGTCGGGCTAGGACTGGCGACTTGTAGACATCAATAAAATGAAGAGAAAGAATAAAGAATGACCACGTAAAATTGAGCGTGTATACGTATAGGTTATCAATCTCTAATTCATTCAATAGATTCGCATAACCATTAAACACGAACTGACAGACTATATAATAGATAACGTAATTCCTCTTTAGCTGAACCAGTGTGGCTACAGCTAAAATAAGTAGTATCAAGGGAGGAATGGTATCGAAATAATCAATAGCCCTTCTAATAACTAACCACATGCCCGGCGAATACGAATCAGTAACGTTTTGCGTTTAACCACACCCAGGAGGTCTTGGACACCCATCGATTTCATCATCACCAATAGTTTCCCCAAGGGAATTTTCACAAAACGCAATAACATGAGCGGGGAACACTTTATTCTTTCCAGGAGAGAAGGACAACCGGATAATAACATTGCTATCATCGTCGCATTCGCATTCCTCGATCAATCTAGCCATCTCGGCCCGACTGAACACAAATTCCAGCATACTAGTGTACAGGTGAACGGTTGTTATAGCTAAAGTAATCACCGAAATCAGGAATAGAAAGACATCGACTTACCGTAATAACACCCTTAAAGTTAAACTATTACAGATCAACTACTTACATATAAGTATATTGCCTAACCGCTGAAAATACGGGAATTTACCATAATCGAAACCGTGTTTCTCCCGTACTGATTTTGGGCAGATCTCCCCTACATACACAAAGACTTATAAGACAACTTTGTGCGGCTGATTTATCCGCTTATCCACCCATACATTCAGTTCTCTTTTAGAGGATCGTCCCGCCGGGTCTCCCCGGCGGTTCTTTGTTTACCGCATCACTGCCTTTGCAGACTTACCTTTTATAAAAAGAGAAGCCCCGGCCGTATAACAGCCGGGGCTTCTCTTTTTAGTTCGTATCCGTAATCAGGCATCGTAATTCAACACCGGTGCTAACCAGCGCTCAATTTCGTCAACGGGCATGTCCTTGCGCAAGGCGTAATCATGCACCTGATCTTTGTTTATTTTACCGACAGCGAAATACTTTGATTCAGGATGCGAGAAGTAAAAACCGCTTACCGACGAAGCCGGATACATGGCAAAACTTTCAGTCAGTTCGATCCCAATTTTGTTCGCGTCCAGTAAGTTGAACAGCGTTGCTTTTTCAGTATGATCAGGGCAGGCCGGATAACCGGGTGCGGGGCGAATACCTTGATACGCTTCTTTGATAAGCTGTTCGTTGGTAAACGTCTCGCCCGTTGCGTAGGGCCAGAATTCAGTGCGGACCCGCTCATGCATCCGCTCGGCAAACGCTTCGGCCAGACGGTCGGCAATCGCCTTGACCATGATGCTACTATAATCGTCATGGTCGCGTTCGTATTTATCGAGCAAGGCTTCGATCCCAATTCCGGCAGTCACCGCGAAGCCGCCGATGTAATCTTCGCGGCTGCTTTCGAGTGGAGCAATAAAGTCTGACAAACAGAAGTTTGGCAAACCAGGTGCTTTCTGGTTTTGCTGACGCAGGAAGTGCAGCACCGTTTTGGTATCATAGATCAACTCACCCGCCGGACCAACTGCCGTCTGCGACTGCGCCCGGCTGATTTTGTACTCAATGTGACGGTGCGAACCATGCCGTTCACAAGGAATGTCGCGCTGGTATTCTTCGAAATCGTGGAGCAGCACATCGTCATCAGCCGAATTAGCCGGAAAGAACCCAACGACAGCCTTGGCTTTCAGCAATTTCTTATCGATGATTTCCTGCAAGAGTGTGTTGGCATCGTCGTAAAGCTGACGCGCTTCTTTGCCCACTACAGCATCGTCAAAAATTGCCGGATACTTGCCGTGTAACTGCCAGGTCTGGAAGAAAGGCGTCCAGTCGATGTATTTTGCCAGCTCAGCAATCGAGTAATCTTCGAAATAGCGATTGCCTAAGAAAGCAGGTTTTGTCGGGGCAAAATCACGCCAGTCGATCGACGTCCGATTTTCACGCGCTTTCTCAATGGTCAGGGTGGCTTTATCCTGCCGACGGCGGGCGTGGTCGTCGCGTAATTTGGCGTACTCAGTTTTTATTTCCGAGAAAATTGCGTCTCTCGTTGTCTGCTGTTCATTGACGAGCCGACCGGCCACCGGAACACTCCGGCTGGCATCCAGCACGTGAACAACCGGTCCTGAATAGTGCGGATCTATCTTAACCGCCGTGTGCATCCGAGAGGTCGTCGCTCCGCCGATCAGCAGCGGCATAGAGAATCCTTGCCGCTCCATTTCTTTAGCGACGCCCACCATCTCATCCAGCGACGGCGTAATCAGGCCGCTTAGTCCAATAATGTCTACGTTGTGCTTACGCGCTTCTTCCAGAATTTTCTGCGTCGGGACCATCACCCCAAGGTCGATGATCTCGTAGTTGTTGCAACCCAGTACGACGCCAACGATGTTTTTGCCGATGTCGTGAACGTCGCCTTTAACGGTGGCTAGCAGAATTTTTCCAGCCGACGCCGACTCGCCATCCGATTTTTCAGCTTCAATGAACGGTGTCAGATAAGCAACCGCTTTTTTCATTACCCGCGCCGATTTGACGACCTGCGGCAGAAACATTTTTCCTTCGCCAAACAAGTCACCCACGACGTTCATACCATCCATCAGCGGTCCTTCGATCACGTGCAAAGGTCGCTCGACCTGCTGCCGGATTTCTTCAACATCCTGGTCGATGTAATCGGTGATGCCTTTGATGAGGGCGTGTTTCAGTCGCTCACGAACCGGTTCGTTACGCCAGCTTTCATCTTGCACCACCACTTTGCCTTTGGCTTTTACCGTTTCGGCAAATTCGACCAGTCGCTCGGTAGCATCGTCGCGCCGGTTTAGCAACACGTCCTCACAACGTTCCAGCAACTCTTTGGGAATGTTGTCATACACTTCGAGCTGCCCGGCATTGACGATACCCATGTCCAGTCCCGCCCGGATCGCGTGGTACAAAAAGGCCGAGTGCATGGCCTCCCGCACAACGTCATTGCCCCGGAAGCTAAACGAAATATTCGACACGCCCCCACTGACTTTGGCAAGCGGCAGGTTTTCCTTGATCCAGCGCGTGGCGTTGATAAAGTCTACGGCGTAGTTGTTGTGTTCTTCGATACCCGTCGCTACCGTCAGAATGTTGGGATCGAAGATAATGTCCTGCGGATTGAAATTGACTTTATCAACCAGAATCCGGTAAGCGCGTTCGCAGATTTCGATCCGTCGCTCGTAGGAATCGGCCTGGCCGGATTCGTCGAACGCCATGACCACGGCTGCGGCCCCGTACCGTTTAACCAGGTTGGCCCGTTCGATAAACGCTTCCTCCCCTTCCTTGAGCGAAATAGAGTTGACAATGGCTTTTCCCTGAACGCATTTCAGACCGGCTTCGATCACTTCCCACTTCGACGAATCGACCATGATCGGAACGCGGGCGATGTCGGGTTCGGCGGCAATCAGGTTCAGGAAGGTGGTCATGGCTTCTACCGAATCCAGCATCCCTTCGTCCATGTTCACGTCGATCACCTGCGCTCCACCTTCAACCTGCCCACGGGCAATGCTCAGGGCTTCGTCGTAATTTCCTTCCTTGATGAGCCGGGCGAATTTTTTCGATCCCGTCACGTTGGTCCGCTCACCGATATTCAGGAAGTTGGTTTGTTCCGTGATCTTTAACGGTTCCAGACCGCTCAGTTTCTGGTACGGTTCGGGCTCCGGCAGTGGGCGGGGCGGGTACTTAGCGGCTACCCTGGCAATCGCCTGGATGTGATCCGGGGTTGATCCACAACAGCCACCAACGATATTGACAAAGCTATCACGGATGAACCCTTCGACCTGCGAGGCCATACTATCGGGCGTTTCGTCATACTCGCCAAATTCGTTGGGCAGTCCCGCGTTCGGATAGGCCGACGTAAAAAATGGGGCTTCCTTGGCCAGCGTCTGGATGTAAGGCCGCATCAGCTCGGCACCAAGGGCACAGTTCAGGCCAACGCTCAGCAAGGGCAAGTGCGAAACCGAATACAGGAAAGCCTCCGTCGTTTGTCCCGACAGGGTTCGCCCACTAGCATCGGTAATCGTACCCGACACCATGATGGGCAGGACCCGCTGCTGCGGATTCAGCGCGAAATATTTATCGATGGCAAACAACGCAGCTTTCGCGTTAAGCGTATCGAAGATGGTTTCGATTAGCAATAAATCCGAACCGCCTTCGACCAGACCACTTACCTGCTCGTAATACGCACTGACCAGTTCGTCGAACGTAATGGCCCGATAACCCGGATTGTTGACATCGGGTGATAGCGAAGCGGTGCGGTTGGTGGGACCCATCGCCCCCGCCACAAAGCGCGGTTTATCCAGGTTCTGGTTCGTTATTTCTACGGCGGCTTCCTTGGCAATCCGGGCCGACTCATAGTTCAGTTCGTAAGCCAACTCTTCCATGTGGTAATCCGCCATGGCGATGGTCGTACTGCTGAACGTGTTGGTTTCGATAATATCCGCTCCGGCTTCCAAGTATTGCTTATGAATCTCCTGAATGATACCGGGCTGCGTAATCGACAGCAAATCGTTGTTTCCTTTTACATCATGCGGATAGTCCTTAAAGCGCTCTCCCCGGTAGTCTTCCTCGGTAAGATTGTAACGTTGAATCATCGTTCCCATCGCACCGTCGAGAACAAGAATTCGCTTTTTCAGAAGGTCTGTAATCAGTTCCAAGTGATCCAAAAGTTTATAAAGTCATAGGCATGCCAAGAGCAGCCTTAAAGCAATTCGCTACAAGAAGGGGCTTATCAGGAGAAGAGAGCAGGAATGCTAACTTATCTGTCCCCACAAAACCGGGGTGGAATGCGGCACCTTTTCCGACTCTAAACTAAGCGGCTGGTTGCCAAGACATCGTAGGGTCCAGTCCCTCCGTCTTTCTTGATAAGCACTTAAGCAAAGATATAGGTTATAGCCATAGTCCCCAAAAATAACCTATTTTTGGCCGAACAATTGACGGATGAATTTAGTAAATGGGATAACTGACTGGTTAGCAGTTCTGCCCTGATTCGCATAGGCGCTCTTCTAACAAACCAGTCTCTCACGCTTTATATTTGATGAAACTAGCAGCCATTGATATCGGTTCCAATGCGGCTCGTCTGCAAATCTCAACGGTATTACACAACGATGAGGTAATCAGCTTCAAGCGCGTCGAATACGTACGATTTCCCCTTCGCCTTGGGCACGATGTGTTCAATTTTGGTGAACTGACGCCCGAAAGTGAAGCCCGGACGGCTAAACTCATGCAGGTCTATAAACTGCTGATGGAACTGCACGAAGTCGAAGATTACATGGCCTGTGCCACATCAGCCATGCGCGAATCGTCGAACGGACACGAAGTTGCCAAGCGAATCGAAGCCTTAACGGGCATCAAAATACACATTATCGACGGTAGTAAAGAAGCCGAACTGATCAACAACGTGGTCGTGCAGGCCCTCGACGACCGGCAGTTTCTGCACATTGATGTGGGCGGAGGCAGTACGGAGTTAAACCTGTACAAGAACCGGCAGAAAATCAATTCCAAATCGTTTAAAATTGGGTCGGTTCGGCTGCTGGAAGGCAAAGAAACCAAAGGGGCCTGGCGGAAAATTGAAGATTGGGTAGAAGACAACGTTGATTCGTCGGAAGAAATAACGGCGGTTGGTACGGGCGGTAACATCAGCAAGCTGTTCAACTTGGCGTCTAAGACATCCGAATCGGAAACCACCCGAGTTGAAATTGAACGGATTCGCAACCACATTGCAGGTTTCAGTCAGGAAGATCGAATCAATAAACTCCGTCTGAACGCCGACCGCGCCGATGTCATTGTCCCAGCTGCCGACATTTACGTATCGGTCATGAAATGGGCCGGGGCCAATACAATTATAGTCCCAGACTTGGGCTTGAAAGACGGGATCATTCAGTTGGTTTACTCCCAATGGAAGAAGAAAAAACACCTTTCTTAAGATTGGTAGCCCTAGACAGCCAACAAAAAATCCCGACGAAATAACATCATCGGGATTTCTAATTGACATATTCTCTCTTACAATTTTATCAGCTGACCAGTCTATTTGCGTCCTGATCGGCATCTGTGTTGCTGTAAACCGGCTTTATCCATCGGTCAGCGCCGTATATCTGTATCTAAAAAAGGTTCTATCGTTTGACTTTTGCGAGTAGTTCCTACCCATCCGGCTCACGGCGAAACCGAAAACGCTTCTTTTTCTGGTTAGAAACTACCTTCTTACGACTCCGTAGTACGGAAGTGGTCACTTCATTTTGTAGACTATTCGCCATACGCTTTTGCCGATGGCATAAAAGTTGACTAAGCCCAATAAATCGGTTGCTTTCAAAACCGATCTTTTGCCCGCTTTATCAGGAAGCGTTTGGCAGCCTAAGCCAATGATTGACTACACTATTCTGCACCAATTTAGTCCCGAAGCCTCCAGCGTTCCCTTGTTTAGTCAACCCGGCTTTTTCTTCAATGAGATCGAGCATCTCCGTCAGCAACAAAACGGAGCCTTTCATTTGCTCACCGTTCTCAACCAACAGACTCAGCAAGCCGAAGCCCGATGTGCTTTTTTTGTCAGTGATCAGGTAGCAATGAGTCCCGGTGCTGCCCCGTTTGGTTCGGTCGAATTCAGCAATACGCTCCCGGACGATCTAATTGAAGAGTTTATAGGCTGTATTCAGGACACGGCTCGTACCAACGGCGCTCGTGCATTACGACTGATTAACTATCCGCACTGTTACGCACCCACGCAGGCCGAACAGCTTTCTCGTATTCTGGCAAAGCACGAATTTGCGCTTCTCGAAAACCACCAAAATTTCTTTCTTCCCGTTACCGAAACAGCGTTCGAGTCAAAGCTAGTGGCGTCCGAACGCCGGCGGTTACGCAAGTGCCGAGAGGCCCATTTCCGGTTTACGCAGGGGTCTCTTCCCGATGTAAAAGAAGTCGCTGCATTCTTACAAGATACCCGACACAAACAAGGGTATCGACTTACGCTTGGTACGGATCATTTAATCACTCTTTTACAGAACTTTCCACACCAGTTTCCGGTATTTACCATCCGGCATAGAGAAAAGCTCATTGCCTTGATGGTTGCAGTACGGGTGCGGCACGACGTTTTGTACAGCTTTCTTCCCGCGTCGCACCCCGACTACCGAACGTTTAGCCCAATGGTACTGCTCCTGGATTGCGTATTCACTTACTGCCAGCAACAAGGTATTCGCGTACTCGACCTGGGTGTATCGCTTGACGCTGACCGGCAACCCAAACCCAGCCTTATTCGTTTCAAGCAGAACCTCGGTGCACAATCGTCGCCCAAGCTCACATTCGAGAAAAAGTTGTAGACAGGAACTACGATCTTCTGGATCGTTGTCGCTTACGTCGTTTAGACCACTTTCCCATTGATAACAGTCCGTTCTGGTGTTTTTTTCGTTATTTTGTATAAAAAAGGGTATCCCATCCGGTACTGACCGCATGCTTGAAGCTGCTTTTAATTCCATAAGTCAATTTCTGGGCGAGTTATTCAAATCGCTTCTTTCCCTGATAAAAGTGGTGATCCGTGGTCGCCACCGAACCCGACTACCCGCCCGCCAGCTCCCTGTCTGCTCGGTTCTGGGTAACGGTCCGTCCTTAAACGAGTCCCTGACCGAACACTTCGATTTTATCCGTCGAACGGAAATGGTCTGCGTCAACAACTTTGCCCACGCCGACATTTTTCTCCGTCTCAAGCCGCAGAACTACGTTATTTCTGACCCAAACTATTTTGTCTTTACCGAACAGACCACCGACCGCGACGACATCCGCCGTACCTTGTCGGTCTTTCTGGAGCAGGTGAACTGGCCTATGACCTTGTACGTGCCTCATTTTGCCAAAGGGTCGTATCTGCTTGGTCAGATTGAACGTGGCAATCCGCAGATCAAGCCTGTTTATTTCAATTACACCGTGGTCAGCGGTTTTCAGCGGCTCACATACTGGCTGTACGCCAATGGCTATGGAATGCCTCAGGCCCAAACGGTTATCATTGCGGCCCTGACGTTGATGATCAACCGACAGTTCGAAACCATTTATCTGTTTGGTGCGGATACCTCCTGGCATGAGCAGATCAGGCTAAACGACCAAAATCAGTTATTGATCAAGCAGATTCATTTCTACGACAAGCCTAGTGACGTGAAGCATGAACCCGTATACTCCGATAAGTTTCGGCAGCGCACCTTCTCGATGGCTTCGCAGTTCCTGTCCTTACACAAGGTGTTTAGAGGCTATGAGGTGATTCGACATTACGCCGATTCGCGGGGGGTTACGATCCTGAACGCCAGTGCCAAAAGCTACATCGACGCTTTCGAACGAGCCCAGATAGCGAACACAGTGCCGAGTAAATAAGGTAGTTGATACACAAACGCCCGACTACATCACAGTAGCCAGGCGTTTTCTTTATTGGCGCTATTTAAACTTTATTATTTCTTCTCCAGAAGCTGCTTGACCAGTTGCTTTAACTCGCCGACTTCCGCCTTTAGTTGCTGTAATTCCTGTTGTTTAGCCCGGTCTGCTTTTTCCAGTTGAGTGCTGTAGTATATACCTTTGCTAGTTGAACGTAACGGTTGCCTGGATAGGTTTTTTGCTGATGTAATCCAGCAGGCAGTAGATAAATACCACCAGACCTGTCATTTCCATCAACTCTTCCAGGTGGGTCACAAGGCTGTAGTGCAAGTTAAAAAACCCTTCATCGACGATCACAGCCGACCCAATTACTTCCAACCCTATTGCTCCACCAACGTAAGTCGCTCCGGCCAAGATCATCAGACTAGCAGTACGACGGGGCAACGCGAGCAAAAAAGGAATAAAAAAAACGAATACGGCCACAACGAATAACATTCCAGGAATCACCCAGGTCCAATGTAAGTATTTACTGGTTGGCACGTTTCCCTGCAAGGTACTGACATTGAGAAGTTCGTGAAAACTCGTTGATTCATCCATGGCCAGCAACAGAAAAATGATTGATAATATAGACCAATGCTGACGCTTTACCTGACTGGGTCCTTTAATCAATTTAACCAGTTGCAGAAGAACGCTCGACAGCAGAAGCAGACAGGCGTTGTAGAACGTGGGAATGTTTAATTCTGAATCAACATACGTTTTGTCAATCAGATGCTCGATGTAACGATGCCATTGAAATCCCTGAGCACTCGCGTATAAACGAGCGTACATACCAGCGAAACTGATAATAATTAACAGGAAGGCTATGCCAAATAACGTGAGCGCAATCGCACGGGTAGACAGAGACACATGCGTATAATTGAACTTTTCACCGTAAAGGGATTTACTAGGATTCTGGATATTCATCAAAATTGTCGTTACCTAAACTTAATCTTACTTCAGTAAACGGATATATCCTGTAGGTAACCTCTTAGTTTGAAATAGACGGCTGTACCATCTGGATAAATAGGTAACGGTCCGGCCTAGACGCCTGTAGCCAGAAGCTTCGTCCATATACACCTATCGTCAGAGCGCTTGAGACAAGGCTAGATGAAGCTGGAGAAACAGCAGCGACATACCTGCGGAGCGAGGAAGGTTCTTTACGGCGAGATG
Organism: Spirosoma liriopis; assembly: GCF_023196085.1. Taxonomy (NCBI): domain Bacteria; kingdom Pseudomonadati; phylum Bacteroidota; class Cytophagia; order Cytophagales; family Cytophagaceae; genus Spirosoma; species Spirosoma liriopis. Next base: position 1,339,964 of record NZ_JALPRF010000002.1, on the reverse strand, counting down.
GTGACGGAATCCGTAAGAAATAACCCTACCTTTGTGGGTAGAAGCATTAAAGAAGTGCGTTCTTCTTAACCCGGCAACCGTGGTCTATAGAAAACCGCCCAGCATAGGTAATTACGTATGAATCAAATCAATACGGGTCAACCGTTTGACCTAACCAATAAATCGATTTTAGTTACGGGCGGCACCGGCTCATTTGGCAAGAAATTCATTGAAATGGTGTACCAGCGTTACCCGAATATCAAACGGCTGGTTGTCTATTCGCGCGACGAGCTGAAACAGTTCGAGTTGTCGCAGCATTACCCGCATTCGAAGTACAAGTCCATCCGCTTTTTCATCGGCGATGTGCGTGACAGCGAGCGCCTGAAACGGGCCTGCGAAGGCATTGACATTATTGTACACGCTGCCGCGCTCAAGCAGGTACCGGCTGCGGAATACAACCCGATGGAGTGTATCAAAACCAATGTCTTCGGGGCCGAAAATGTCATCAATGCCGCCCTGGACAACGGCGTTCAGCGCGTCGTAGCCCTTTCGACGGATAAAGCAGCCGCACCCATCAACCTCTATGGGGCCACGAAACTCTGCTCCGACAAACTGTTTGTGGCCGCCAACAACATGAAAGGCAGTCGCGACCTTCGGTTCTCGGTGGTTCGGTACGGTAACGTGATCGGATCGCGGGGGTCGGTCGTACCGTTCTTTCTGGAGAAGCGAAAAGACGGTATGCTACCCATTACCCACCCCGACATGACGCGCTTCAACATTTCACTGGAAGAAGGGGTAGAAATGGTTTTGTACGCGCTCGAACATGCCTGGGGCGGTGAAATTTTTGTGCCTAAAATCCCATCGTATCGCATCACCGACGTAGCGACCGCTATCGGTCCTAACTGCGAACAAAAGCTCGTCGGCATTCGTCCCGGTGAGAAACTGCACGAGGAAATGATTACGGAAACGGATTCGTTGAACACGGTCGAAACGGACAAGTATTACGTCATCACCCCATCGACGCCTACCTGGAGCATGGACGATTACATGAACGCGTTCAACGGTCGACAGGTCGAGATGGGGTTCAAATACAATTCCGGCACCAACACTGAATGGCTCAACGTCGAGCAGATTCGCGAGCAGATCCGCGAACATGTCGATCCTGCTTTTCAGGTGTAGTTTTCCTGTAATTCGGCTGAACGTAACTTTCTAAATGCAGGCGTTTGCCTTTCTTGTTCATGAATCAACCCATTCCATACGGTCGCCAGCACATTACGGACGAAGACATTGCCGCCGTCGCGGAGGTGCTGCGGGGCCCTTTTCTGACCCAGGGACCGCATATTGCTGCCTTTGAAGCGGCTTTTGCACAGTACATCGGTTGTCGGTACGCCGTGGCTCTCGCCAACGGTACAGCGGCTTTACACCTGAGTTGTCTGGCTCTCGGCGTTACCGAAGGCACCCGTGTTATCACGACACCGATCACGTTTTCGGCATCGGCGAACTGCGTCCGGTATTGCGGTGGCGAGGTTTTCTTCGCGGATATCGATCCCGAAACTGCCTTGCTCGATGTTAATGCCGTTCGTGCTTTATTAGAACAACATCCGAAAGGGTATTTTGCGGGTATCATTCCGGTCGATTTTGCCGGTTATCCGGTTGACATGGCAGCCTTTCGCGAATTAGCGGACGAGTTCGGACTTTGGCTGCTTGAAGATAGTTGTCACGCACCGGGAGCGTCGTTTGTTGATCAAAACGGAATCGAACACCGCTGTGGCGATGGTTCGCTGGCTGAGCTAGCTATTTTCAGCTTCCATCCGGTCAAGCACATTGCTGCGGGCGAAGGGGGTATGATTACCACCAACGACGAAGCGCTGTATAATCACCTGCTTCGGCTTCGCACCCACGGCATTACCAACAAACCCGGCGACTTTACAGCACCCTACGACAACGAACCCGAGCGGGGTGGCTGGTACATGCAGTTGCAGGAATTGGGTTACAATTACCGCCTTACCGACATGCAGGCCGCTCTGGGAACGAGCCAGTTGAAGCGGGTAGACGCTATGATGGCGCGTCGGCAGGCGATTGCCCAACGATACGACGAGGCATTTGCAAACTCCCCTCTTTCGATTATCGTTCCGCCCAAAGGCGTCAGTCATGCGTATCACCTGTACATCATTCAGGTAGATGACCGCAAAGAGCTGTACGATTTTCTGCGGGCGAGAAACATCATGGCGCAGGTCCATTATATTCCGGTGCATCTGATGCCGTACTATCAACAGTTTGGTTGGAAACCGGGCGATTTCCCGAATGCCGAACACTACTACGCCCGTTGCCTGAGCTTGCCGATGTTCCCAACATTAACGGACGATGAGCAGGATTACGTCATTGCTTCGGTCAAGGAATTTGTGGGCGCATGAGTACGGTAGCGATCATTACCGCGCGGGGTGGTAGCAAACGCATTCCGCGAAAAAACATCCGGCCTTTTCTGGGTAAACCCATCATTGCGTACGTCATTGACGCGGCTCTGCAATCGAATCTGTTCGATGAGGTTATGGTGTCGACGGATGACGAAGAAATTGCCGCCATCGCCCAGCAGTATGGCGCAGTGGTTCCATTTCTGCGTCAAAGTAAAACTTCGGGGGATCATGCCTCTACAATCGATGTGTTATTGGAAGTATTAGACGAGTATGAATTAATAGGCCGTACGTATGAGTCGCTTTGCTGCCTATACCCAACGGCTCCATTCATCACTTCTCAATTATTAAAAACTTCGTATGAGTTGCTTTTGGAAAAGCAAGTTGACATTGTTTATCCACTCCAACAATTCTCATTTCCCATCCAGCGAGCATTTAAACTCAACTCCGGTATAATAACCTGGGCTGACCCTAACTCATTTTTATTACGCTCTCAGGATCTGGAACCTATGTATCACGATACAGGGCAGTTTTATTGGTTCAATGTGAACCCATTGCGCCAACATCAGAGGCTAGCAAATTTAACCGCTGGAGGTATAGTGATTGACGAAATGCACGCACATGACATTGATACGGAAGATGATTGGCAAATAGCAGAATTTAAGTACCGCTTGCTTCACAACATGCATTCTTATGACTGACTCTTGCATAGCAAAACTTATTTTTCGAGTCGATGGAGGTCCTCAAATAGGCTTAGGTCATATTATACGTTGTATGGCGATAGCGGATATGATTAAATCGTTATTTCGTATCAGCTTTTTGGTTCAAAATCCCTCTGCTTCTGTAAAAAGCTTGATTACAGAATCTTCTTTTGACATTGTTGATTTACCAGAAACTAGTGATTATGCAGTTGACGCCAATAATCTGATCAATCATCTGACTGGCCAGGAGTTTGTTATACTGGACGGCTATTCATTCAGATCTGATTATCAGAAACTAATTAAACGACACTGCCATACACTGATTGCCATCGACGATTTAATAGCCTGGCACCAGTATGCTGACGTTGTGATCAATCACGGAGGGAATGCCCGTATGTCAGACTATCAAGCGGAATCGTACACCCGATTCTTACTTGGAACAGACTATAGCTTACTCAGAAAGCCATTTCTGGAAGCTGGCATGAGAACTTCCTTCAAAACATTATCTACATTTTATCCCCATAAAGTTTTAGTCAATCTTGGGGGCGCGGACCCTGAAAATATAAGCAAGAGAGTTGTAAATAGCTTGCTCAAAGAAACCGTGGCGAATCAGATAGTCGTTGTAGCTGGCGCGGCAAATACGCACTACGATCTAGCTGAAAATGAAGAAGAAAACCGCGTACAGGTTCGGCGAAACCTTACCTCGCAAGAGATGGTTTCGGCCATTCAAGAGTGTGACGTAAGCATTCTGTCGTGCAGTACTATCTCTTACGAAGCAGCAACCGTTGGCAAACCATTTATTGGCATATTAACTGCTGACAATCAATCTTTTCTGAGTCAATTTTATGCAGATAACCAAATTGCATTAGCCGTTTTAAAGAAAGACTTTACTGATGCCGAACTAAACGATAGCCTGTCATTGCCAGTCTCTCGAATAAATACCAGTCTGTTTAATCAACGTCGATTTTTTGACGGTCGATCAGCAGAAAGAATCACCAAACTTTTCCGAGAATTACTAGTAAACTAATTAATCGATGGATATCGAACTAACGCCATTAACCGAAGAAGATATTGAGCTGGTACGAACCTGGCGCAATATGCCCGAAGTATCTCAGTATATGTACACTAGTGAAATGATCACTTACGAGCAACAAGCGAGTTGGTTTGCTCGTATCAAGAACGATTCCACCTGTCGTTATTGGGTCATTACGTACAACAATCAAAAGGTCGGGTTAGCGTCGATAACCGGCATAAGTCACACGCTAAGCAGCTGCTATTGGGCATTTTATCTAGGCGACGTTACAATTCGGAAAGGAGGTTTAGGCGCAAAAGTCGAATTTAACGTGCTTGATTATGTTTTTAGCGAGCTTAAACTTAATAAGCTCCGTTGTGAAGTAATGACCTTCAATGAAAAGGTGATTAGTATGCACGAAAAGTTCGGTTTTAGACGCGAAGCTTATTATCGTCAGCATGTAAAGAAAGACGGCATCTGGCAGGACGTTGTTAGCCTAGCTATTTTAAAATCAGAATGGGAATCTTATCGTACCGTAATGCAAAATAAAATTTATCGCATTTGAAATTTTCGTAATAATATTACTAATTGAATATAATTTAAGTAAACGAATTTACTCTATGGCATACAAACTACTTTTCTATACTTTCCTATTATTTGTATATTCTTGTTCCGCTTTTGGACAAGCCGCTAACCAATTAGTAGCCTGCTATTCGTTCAGCGGTAACGCTGATGACGGCTTCGGTCCCAATCACGGCACTGTCGTCAGAGCTACTCTTACCAGTGACCGATTTGGTAACCCTTCTAGCGCTTATTTCTTTGATCGTAACGCCTATATAGATTTACCAGCGGCACCGTTCACTAATCCAACTTACACCCTATCGGCATGGGTAAAACTCGCTTCATTTCCCGTCGAGGACGGCGCTTACACGATTTTCTCATTTAGTGAGCCAAACCAGTGTCTTACTTTAACAAACCGGCCTATTTACGGAGGAAATGTATGGAATTTCTTTTCTTACAATACAACGGGATCGATTATTACAACCCGGTTGGTTAGTCTCGATACTTGGACGCACTTAACAGCTATCAGAGCAGCTAACGCATTAATTTTTTACATAAATGGGGAGAAAGTTCAGACCGTACCCATCTACCCTAATGGTCCACTTACGTATACCTGCCCGCTACAAGCCTGCATAGGTATCCGACCAACTCAGAATACACTTATTCAACCATTCCATGGAGCTATCGATGATGTTCGGGTGTACCGTGGAGTATTGTCTGATGCTGAGGTACGAGCTTTGTATTATGCAACGAACTGCCAAACTGATTTTACGCTCAATCCTATTACCGCTCAGCCGTATGTTTCTCTTCGAGATGGCAACTGGAATGATCCAACTGTATGGTCGTGTGGTTGTATTCCAACTGCTACTGATGCTGTTCAGATAAGACATATCATTACAGTCCCTACAGCTTATCAAGCTAATGCATTTCGAGTATATATTAATGGAGCTGCTCGATTAACCTACGGACTTGGTGGGCGGCTAGTCCTTACTCATTGATTGGCTATTCTCGTTCAAAAGCGGTAAATTTGAGGGTGCGGGTATATGAAAATAGGCAAAAATCAGGGCGTTTAGGTTCCAATTTTGTACTAAAATATATGTACGCCTAATCAACAGAATATAAACAGTAAACAAATAATGAATCATCCGATTCAGGTTGCCCATCATGTTATTAGCCCAATCCATAGGCCATTTGTTATCGCTGAAATGTCGGGCAATCACAATCAGTCGCTCGACCGGGCACTTGAAATCGTTGATGCCGTAGCCGACGCGGGGGCTCACGCACTCAAACTTCAAACCTACACGCCCGACACCATCACGTTCAATGGGGCATCGGAGGAGTTTTACATTCGGGATACCAAGTCGCTTTGGGCCGACAAAAATCTGTACAAACTGTACGCTGAAGCCTACACGCCCTGGGAATGGCACAAGCCTATTTTCGAACACGCCAAGAAACGGGGCATGATCGCCTTCAGTTCTCCGTTCGACACCACCGCCGTCGATTTTTTAGAATCGCTCGACGTGCCGCTGTACAAGATTGCATCGTTTGAAAATACCGATCATATTCTTCTGAAAAAGATCGCGCAGACGGGAAAACCAGTCATTATGAGCACCGGCGTAGCAACGGTGGCCGATTTAGACGAGTCGGTGAAGGTGCTCCGGGCGAACGGATGCCAAGACCTGATTCTGCTTAAGTGTACGAGTACCTACCCAGCCACGCCCGAAACGACTAACCTGCTTACCATTCCGCACATGCAGCAGTTGTTCAATGTACATGTTGGTCTTTCTGACCATACGATGGGCATTGGCGCGGCAGTCGCTGCGGTAGCATTGGGGGCCGTTGTCCTCGAAAAACACGTTACCTTACGACGGGCCGACGGGGGCGTTGATTCAGCTTTTTCGCTGGAACCTGACGAACTCAAAAACCTCGTCATCGAAACTGAGCGCGCGCATCTGGCTATGGGTCACGTCAGCTACGAAATGACGGCTAAAGAGCAGAAGAGTCTGCAATTTAAACGGTCGCTCTACGTCGTGCGTGACGTAAAAGCGGGCGAACCGTTTACCACTGACAATGTGCGCAGCATTCGCCCGGCGTATGGTCTGCACACCCGCTACTACAACACCATACTTGGTAAAACTGCCGCAGCCGATATTGCCGCCGGCACCGCCCTGGAATGGGGTTTGATCAATTAATTGTGATTGAGTGATTGGGTGATTGAGTGAGTTACTTATGTACGTTTTATTCACTCAACCATTTATTCACTCAATCACTCCTTCGCACAAATGGGTATAATTAAACGGCAAACTATTCAAAGTTCTATTTACGCTTACGCAGGCGTAGGAGTTGGTTTTCTTACACAAGGTCTTTTCTTTCCTCACCTATTCAGCAAGGAACAAATCGGTTTACTGTCGTTGTTAATTTCAGTTTCTCTGATTTTAGCCCAAGCATCTAATCTTGGTCTAAACAGCGCTGGAGGCCGCTTCTTCCCTTTCTTTCGTGATACCGATCGCCAACACAATGGCTATTTGCTCATTGCAACAATGACTACTCTTGCGGGTTCTAGCTTGTCTATCTTGGCTTTATGGCTGGCGCGTCCGTGGGTAGTTGGGCTCTATCAGGCTCAATCGGCTTTATTTGTCGATTATTATTATGTATTGATTCCGCTGATGGTGTTCACGGTCTTTTTTGCCGTCTTTGACACTTACGCCCGACTACTGTATGATCCCGTTACAGGAACGCTGCTTCAACAACTGGTGCAGCGAATATTAATCTTGCTTACAGGCGTTGTGTACTGGCTCGGCTGGGTCACATTTCCGCAATTTGTAGGGCTCTGGCTGCTGGCCTTCCTGCTCCCGTTGGTCCTGATGGTTTACAGCGTAGCGCAGGACAAATCGCTTTTTTTCAACCGACGCTTTATATCCGTCAGTCCCGAATTGCGCCGAAATATTTTCCGTTACTCGGCGCTTACGCTGACTACTGCCCTATCGACGCAGATCATCTGGACCATCGACAAAGCAATGCTCAGCACCAGCAAAGGTCTGGACGATACGGGTGTCTACAGCACGGCTTCTTACTTCGCCAGCGTGATTGCCTTGCCTGCTACGGCACTGTACAAAGTTTCGGGAACGCTCATTGCCGAATCGTGGAAGGCCAACGACATGAATAATATTATGACCATCTACCGCAAAAGCTGCCTCAACCAGTTGATTGCGGGCTGTCTGGTCTTTGTCGGTGTGGCTGCCAACTTACCAACCGTTTTTGCCATTCTTCCGGCTGGTTACGAATCCGGTTATTACGTCATTCTGTGGCTGGGATTAAGTAAACTAATCGACATGGCAACGGGGGTCAACGGTGTTATTTTGAGCACATCCCGGTATTACGCCTATGATTCCGTCTTTTTCGTGTTGCTCATCTTCGTGACCATACTGGCGAATAAACTGTTGATTCCCTTATATGGCATGAATGGGGCCGCGATCGGTGCGGTGCTGGCGACATTCTTGTATAACTTTGCCCGTACGGTGCTGGTTGGCCTTAAATTTGGTCTTCAACCCTTTACCTGGCGTAACGCAGCCGTTCTTGTGCTGGCTGCCCTGATCTGGTTTGTGGCCGAACTGGTACCTCACCATGCCGGTTCCTGGTGGATTCTTGGCATCGACGTTGCACTCCGGTCGGCAGCTATAGGTGGTTTGTTTTTAGGCGGTATTTATGTATTCAATTTATCGCCGGATGCCACTGAATTATTGAACGGGGGATGGTCTCGTATTAAAAAAATCGTGTCTTAACACACCTCATTCGTACCCACTTGTCTACCCTAACTCATGCGTAAACTGCTCATTCAAATCTTCGGTCTCGATACGCTGTATAAAGTCCGCAAATCGCGCGCCGTCAATTTTTTGCCCCGGCTCCGGCAAGCTAGCCGAAGCTATAACCACCGCTATGGTCAGATTCTGCGCTGGGGTGTCAACTCGCGCGAGGACACCAATTTCACGTACGAGCTAACGGAAGACAACATACTGTATCTGGCGCACACGGTAGCCGTAGTAGCCGATGTCAAGCCCGAAGCAGTATTGACTTACATCCGTGAAGCACAGTCCGATGAGACACTCCGGCAGTACATTCTGGAGAAAACGAAAACCTCGTCGTACCGTCGCGTGGCCGATTTGCGGGTTGAATTTGGCCGGCGGCTGGGCTGGTACGCGCTGGTACGACTTCGCAAACCTAGCGTTGTTATCGAGACGGGCGTTGACAAAGGCTTAGGGGCCGTTCTGCTTTGTTCGGCACTCCTGCGCAACCGGGCCGAAGGAAAGCCAGGCCGGTACTACGGCACTGACATTGCGCCCAAAGCGGGTTATCTGCTCGACGGCGTTTACCGGGAAGTAGGCCAGGTGCTGTACGGCGACTCGCTGACCAGCCTGAAAGCGTTCAGCGATCCGATTGATCTCTTTATCAACGACAGTGATCACTCGTCGCAGTACGAGCATGATGAGTACCGGGTGGTATTGCCCAAGCTAAGCCCAACGGGTATTCTGCTGAGCGACAATGCGCATGAAACGGGCGTATTGGCCCGTCTGTCGCTGGAAGTAGGCCGTAAATTTGTGTATTATCAGGAAGTTCCGAAAGATCACTGGTATCCGGGAGCGGGTATCGGTTTTTCGTATAAGTAAGCTGTTATGTGGCTGTTTCGCTATCTTTTTACTAATCTGTACCGGGCCATTCAAACCGCTAACGGGCGACGACTGCTGTGGTTGTTTTTTCGCTATGCCGGTCGCCCACGTCACCAGAGCGGTATCATTCCGTTTTTACAGTATCGCTTTCAGGTGCCGGACGCGCTTTCGTTTGTATGGCAGTTTAAAGAGATTTTTGCTGACGAATCGTACCGGTTCCAGACCGACATCAACGAACCGGTTATTCTGGACTGCGGGGCCAACATTGGCTCTAGTCTGGCGTATTTCCGGCAGCAGTACCCCAAAGCCCGGATTATTGCCTTTGAAGCTGATCCCGACATTGGCGCTATCCTGAAACAGAACCTGGCCAATAACCGGATTGACGGCGTAGACGTTGTGAACAAAGCCGTTTGGATAGACGACGACGGTATCGATTTTGGCAGTGGCGAAGCCGACTCTGCTTCGTTGTTCTCGGAAACCAACCGTCGGCACGTTCCGTCGGTTCGTCTGCGCGATTATCTGTTGCGGGAAACTCGCGTCGATATGCTGAAGATTGACATCGAAGGAGCCGAAACCGATGTGCTGATCGACTGCCGCGACGCACTGCGACACGTTCGCAATCTATTCATCGAATACCACGCTTACATTGGCCACCCGCAAACCCTGGGTACGGTCGTGCAGATTTTGGAAGAAAGTGGGTTTCGGTATTACATCGACAGCAACCAGGCCCGCGTACGCCCACTGGTAAATCACCGCTACCGGGGCAACGATGTGATGGATCTGCAACTTAATATTTTCGCTTACCGCCCGTGAGAGTTACACACCTGAGCACGTACCACCTGTTTGGCGGAGCGGCTGTAGCGGCTACCCGGCTGCATCAGGCTCTCCTGAAAGTCGGGCAGTACACGGGCGCGGTCGAAAGCACGTTGCTGGTAGGCACCTCAAACCGGCAGGAAAAACACCGTCCGGCTCCGGGTGTGCGGTATCTGGCCAACAATTTTCTGGCGGAGCAAACGGCCTTCGGGCGCTTCGTGGCCGAACGATTGTATTTTTTACCCTTCGAGCGCGACTCCTCCGTTCGGTTTCAGTTTTCACCGGCGGTAGTTGGCGCGAATGTAGACTTTCACGAAGCGATTCAGCAGGCGGATATTCTGCACCTGCACTGGATTAATTTCGGATTTCTGTCCATCGACGGACTGCGGGCGTTATTTGCGTTGGAAAAACCAATCGTCTGGACGCTTCACGATCAGTGGGCTTTCACGGGTGGGTGCCACTACTCACGCGGCTGCGACAATTTTTTGACGCATTGTCGCCAATGCCCGTACCTCAAAAGACCGGGCGATCAGGATTTGTCGTACAGGACTTTCGAAAAGAAGATATCGATTTTTGAAAACGCCAACATCCATTTTACGCCACCGAGCCGCTGGCTGTCGGACGAAGGAATCCGTTCGAAATTACTTCGTTCTTTTCCGTTTTCAGTGATTCCGTATGCCATCGATCAGGCTATATTTCGGCCAATAGATCGTACAGAGGCCAATACCCACATCGGCATTCCCGATACAGATTCGTCGGGAGCGACCCCGGTTCGGCTGCTGTTCGGTAGCGCCAACGTGACTGACTCGCGTAAAGGATTTCGGTATTTTGCGGAGGCCCTGACGCTTCTCCATCAGCAACAGCCAAACCTGAATGTAGAAGTGCTGGTATTCGGGAAAGGTCGCTCGTATTTGTTCAACGAATTGCCGTTTACGGTTCGGCACCTGGGCATCCTGACAACCGAAGAAGCCATTGTAGCCGCCTACAACGCAGCCGATGCCATGGTTGTCCCTTCGCTGGAAGATAACCTGCCCAACACGGTAATCGAGTCGCTGGCTTGCGGAACACCTGTCGTTGCTTTCCGAACCGGTGGCATTCCCGAAATGATCGACCACGGGCAGAATGGCTATTTAGCAGACGTCGGTTCGACGCAGCAACTAGCCGACGGGCTCGCGTTTATTCTGAATCACGCTCAGCCGCAACAACTTCGGTATGATGCGCGGCTGTCAGCCGAAAAGCGCTTCTCGGAAGAAGTCGTTGCCGGCCAGTATATCCATTTGTACCATCAATTAATGAGCGAACGAAGGAGCTAGTAACAGATCGTTTGCTCACCGGTTAACTCTTTTGCTTTTTGCCAATGCCTAGCGTTTCCATCATCACCATCACCTACAACGCCGAGCGATTTCTGGAGCGCACACTGGATAGCCTTGTTGCCCAGCAAGCTTCGGATTACGAATACCTCGTAATCGACGGAGCGTCAACGGACGGAACGCTGGCAATTATTAAACAACATGAAAGCCACGTCACCCGTTGGCTATCGGAACCCGACAACGGTCTGTACGATGCGATGAACAAAGGGATGCACCTCGCCACGGGTGATTACGTTTGGTTTATGAACGCAGGCGACGAACTGTACGACAGCCAGACGTTGCCCAATCTATTGAAAGCCATTCAGACGAGTTGGGCGGATGTGTACTACAGTGATGCTTTATTTGTACGCGATGATGGAAGTCGGCAGTCTGGCTCGGCCATTGGTTTACGAAGCGAAGTGACACCGCACGCCTTGCCCAAAAACCTAACCTGGCAGGACATGAAACTGGGCATGAAAGTTTGTCATCAGGCTTTTGTCGTCCGCCGTTCGATAGCTCCGGACTATTTAACCGATAACCTGAGCGCGGACCTGGACTGGGAAATTAAGTGTCTGAAAGCCGCCCGAAAAATTGAGTTCCTGCCGTTTGTTTTGTGTAAATACCTCACGGGTGGTTTGTCGGTGCAGCATCATCGCCGGTCACTGATCGACCGGTTCAGAGTATTACGTGCCCATTTTGGCTTGTTGCCAACCCTGCTGAATCATGGTTACATTATTGGGCGGGCGGCAGTGCATAAGGCGATTGGCTCGTCTTGAGCGTCAGCATTACGGCGTAATTCTTGTTTTTTTGTACGCTGATTCGTGCTTTTTATGAAATTTGCATGAATCAGAAGGGATAATTGCCAGAATCATGCCTTTAGATTGTGAAATGCGGATAAATTTGCGGGGTTGAAAACGAGAAGACCCCAAGTTCTTGTCCTTTCCTGATAAAAAATAGACTTGATCAATGAAAAGAATTGCTGTTTTTACCTCTGGTGGTGATGCGCCTGGTATGAACGCCTGTATCCGGGCAGTGGTCCGGGGAGCGGTCTATCACGGTCTCGAAGTATTTGGTATCCGCCGGGGGTACAGCGGGATGATAAATGGTGATATTTTTCAGATGTCCTCCCACTCGGTGAGCAATATTGTTCAGCGGGGCGGTACTGTCCTGAAATCGGCCCGTAGTAAAGAATTCATGACGCCCGAAGGTCGGGCAAAAGCGTACGAGCAACTCCAGAAGTTTGGTATTGAAGGTCTGGTTGCTATTGGCGGAAATGGTACCTTCACCGGAGCCACTATTTTCTACGATGAATACGGAATCCCAACCGTAGGCGCGCCCGGAACGATTGACAACGATCTTTACGGAACAGACCATACGATTGGTTTCGATACTGCCGTAAACACGGCTTTGGAAGCCATCGACAAAATTCGTGACACCGCTGATTCGCACGACCGCATTTTCTTTATTGAAGTAATGGGTCGCGACTCGGGCTATATTGCCATTCAGTCGGGTATTGCGGGTGGTGCTGAACTGGTGATGGTTCCCGAAGTACTAACTCCCATATCGGAGGTTGTCGAAACGCTGAAGTCGGGCTGGAGCCGTCAGAAGTCTTCGTCGATTGTTGTTATTGCAGAAGGCGAAGAAGAAGGCAACGCAACCGAAATTTCGGAGAAAATACGCGCTCAGGTGTCATCCGACATCGATATGCGGGTTACCACGCTGGGACACATCCAGCGCGGGGGTATCCCAACCGCTTACGACCGTATCCTGGCCAGCCGACTGGGCCTTGGTGCTCTGGAAGGATTAATGAACGGCGAGAAGAACGTGATGGCGGGTGTTGTTAACAATGAATTGGTTTACACCCCTTTTCGTGATACGATTCGCTTGCCTAAGCCCATCAGCGAAGATCTGCTTCGGATGGTAAAAATCTTGAGCGTTTAATAGACGTACTAATCGAGTGAGCGAGTCCATTCGCTCACTCGATGGCTAACTGTAGCCCATCACCGAGTACATCGTGTAGCCGACCAACTCTTTCACGAGGTAATAGGCATCGGCAAACGATTCTTCGTTGGGGAGTAGCCATTCGGTCGGCGCAAATGATCGACGGCTACTTCTGAAAGCAGCCGGATAAGGCAGTACGGAAACGTTTTCTTTTCGAAAACAAGCCACTGCCCGGCGCATGTGAAAGGCTGACGTTACGAGCACGTATTGACTGGCGGGAAAACGCGCCCGAAGAAGTTTAGCCGTGAACAGCGCGTTTTCGTGGGTGTTGCGTGATTTACGCTCAAGCACAATATCCGTCGGTCTGACACCGGCTGTCGTTAAAAAACGCGCGGTCATTTCGCCTTCGTCACTCAGTTGTTTTACCTGAAAAGGCAGATCACCCGATCCTCCGCTAATCAGGATTGTTTGCACGGCGCCCGTCTTGTACAAATACAGTGCCTGCGCAGCCCGGTCGGCTTCCCGATTTAGCAGAAACCGATGATCCGGCGTTTCCTTGCTCCCATTGATCATGCCACCGGTCAGTACAATCGCCACCCGCTTTGTTGAATCAGCGGCCAAGCTCGTTGGTGGATACTCCCACCACAAAGCCAACTCATTCATCAGGAACGCGTTGCCAAAAACGTAAAAGATAATGAGAGCAACGATAATCATTCGACGCCGTAGGATGGTCTTTCGGGTAAAGAGGGCAACAAACAAGGCACCTAAGAGCCAGCCCGCTGGTGTCAGCAAATAATAGAGCGTCTTAGAAAAGAAATAAAACATAGACTACAGGAAGCGCAATGAGCGTTTTGTAAAGGGTATTTTCTTAGACTAAATATGTAAATTTGTCTCTATTCTGCCGCGAAGATACACATCTGCTTGTATGAAAAATCTCCTTCTCTCCACCCTCTTTGGCTTGTTGCTGACCCCGTGTTTGCGGGCTCAATCGACAACGCCCCGATCCGAGGGCTTTAAAATCACGGGTCAAATTCAGGGTGTCAAAGACACAACCTGCGTACTGGCTCACTACTTCGGCTCGGGTCAGTACATTCCTAAAGATACCGCTCGCGTTGATGCCACCGGCAACCTTGTTTTTGAAGGAAAAAATCACCTTCCGGAAGGCTTGTACCTCGCTGTAACGCCCAAGAACGGCTACATCGAATTTCTGATGACTGCCGATCAGGACTTTTCGTTCAAGACTGATACGGCTAACCTCATCAAAAACATGAAAGTAAGCGGCTCGAAGGATAACGAGCTGTTCTATACGTACCAGCAGGGTTTGGGCAGTTTTTACGATGAAGCGAAAGCGTTGGAAGCCGAGAAAAAGGCCCATACTGATGCCGCATCGGTAGCGCTTGTGTCCCAGAAGATGAATGCGTTACAAAAAAAGGCGCAGGTCTACCGCGACCAGTTCTTTACCGAAAATAAAGGCACGTTTGCCGTTAAGCTCATCAAAGCGTCGGCGGAACCTGACGTACCGCCTGCTCCGAAGCTGGCTAACGGTCGGCCTGATTCCGTATGGGTGTTCAATTACTTTAAAGGTCATTTCTGGGACGATTACGATTTTGCCGATGAACGGTTTGTTCGCACGCCGATCTTACAACGGAAGATTGATCGCTATCTGAAAGAACTAACCGTTCAGACACCTGATTCGCTTATCAAATCCGCCGATTACATGGTTGGCAAGGCGCAGGCGGGCAAAAATAAAGAAGTACTGTCGTACATCGTCTGGTACACCACCAGCCAGTACGAACAACCCAAAGTGATGGGAACCGATGGGTTGTTTGTCCACATGTTCGAGAAGTACTACGCCACCGGCATCATGCCCGTTACGGATTCGTCGACAATCAAGAACATTGGCGAGCGGGTCAAGACGCTTAAGCCCTTGTTGGTTGGTAAAACGCTACCGGCTCCGGCTGTCAGCGACACGCTTCGCCGACCGATCGCGTTCCAGAACATCAAGTCGGATTACACCGTCGTTTACTTCTACGATCCTCATTGCGGCCATTGCCGGGAAAGCGCACCGAAGCTCAAAAAATTCGTTGATACCTACAAAGGCAAAGGCATAGAAGTGGTAGCCATCGCCATCGACCAGACGCCGGAAGAGTGGAAGAAATTTATTCGGGAGTTTAAGTTAGGGAACGCGATCAACGGCTACGATTTTGCATCACGCACCGATTTCCGTCGTCAGTTCGACGTGTGGACAACGCCAACGGTATACGTGCTCGACAAGAACAAGAAAATCTTGGCCCGCAAACTTCCTGTTGAGCAAATCGAAGATTTTGTGCTTTTCCACAAACGGCAGCAAGCATCCCAAAAGCCAGCCGTTGCTCCCGCCAATGCCAAAGCAAGCGCGAAAAAGTAACGTGGTGGTGCGGCTTATCAATCTCTGGTTCGTAGTTTTCACGAACACGGCACATCAGAGATTGGTAGGCCGCACTGCTACGTTAGGTTATTTCATCTTCGTTCTCTTCACCAGATACGACGTTAATATCTGATCAAATCCCTGAGCGATGTCGGCCTCGATAAAATCAATTTTGTACTGGCCGCACCGCATTTTCAGATCCTGAAAATAAGACTTCACCGCCTGCTGATACGTTTCCCGAACTTGTCCAGGCTGAAGTTTGACTTTCTCGCCCGTTTCCAGATCAATGAATTCGTACGGGCGTTCGTCAAAGGCAAACTCTTCCTCCGTTTTCTTATCCGTAACGTGAAACAACAGCACTTCGTGGAGATTGTGGCGCAGGTGCTGCAAGGCCGAAAACAGCGCGTCGGACTTATCAGCGTTTTCAAACATATCACTGAAGATAATCACCAGTGACCGCTTGTTGATTTTCTCGGCAACCTGATGAATCACATCAGCCGCCGATGTTTTGCGCAGGGGCTTCGGTTGCTGCATCACCTGATCGAGCTGCGTAAACAGCTTATGCACGTGCGAAGGCGTCGATTTTACGGGCGTTTGCAGGTCAATCGTATCAGCGAAAGTAGTCAGGCTGACGGCATCTTTCTGCCGCTGCAACATATACGCCAGACACGCAGCTGCCATCACGCTAAAGGTCACTTTACCGTAGTCAGGCTCGGGATAAAACATCGACGATGACGTATCGATCAGCAGATGACAGCGTAGATTCGTTTCTTCTTCGTAGCGTTTGACAAACAATTTTTCGGTCTTCCCGTACACCTTCCAGTCAATGTGACGCGTAGTTTCACCCGTATTGTAAAGCCGATGTTCGGCAAATTCGACGGAGAAACCATGAAAAGGTGATTTATGCAGACCGGTTATAAATCCTTCAACCAACTGACGGGCCAGAAACTCGACGTTGCCGAACGAGCGCACCTGCCCCAGGTTAAGAGCTTGTTTCATAGTGTATGCCGGACAGAAGAATAATGTATCGTTGTGTAGTTAACGAAAGGAAAACGGCCAGCGTACCGACAAGCTACAAATCATATGCCGGATAACAAAAAGGAACCGTTCAACGCCCGCGTCAGGAATTGCACGGATGAGCATTGAACGGTTCGACAGCGAATACGGAAAGAACCGTATTTGGTTATAACACCGGCTCCAGCAACGGCTGAAAAGCATCGGGTGTATCAAAAAGAGGAGCCGGGGTAGCAGCCGCCAGTTCACGGCCTTTGCTAACAACCCGAAGAGACACATTGGCTACTCCTTTAGAAACCATGCCAAGTGCCTGAGCAGCCGCGTGCGTCAGATCGATCACGCGACTTTTTGAAAATGGACCCTTATCATTGATTCGTACAATTACCGAGCGGTTGTTGTCTAGGTTTGTTACTTCAACCAGTGTATTCTTTGGTAATGAACGATGGGCACCTTCGAGGGCTTCCGCGCTGACGCGTTCGCCGTAAGCGGTCTTCCGACCATTGAACTTCTTGGAATAAAAAGACGCTTTGCCTTTCTGTATGAGGCTCGGGAGAGCCTCCGCCGGTTTTATGCTGTTAAAAAACAACATAAGGGACATGATATAACTCATACAGCTTTTGGTTACGTGAAAAATAAACGAAGGCAAATCAGTTGTATCTTCCGACTCCCTTCGTCTCCAAAAAGTGCAATTCCTATTAAACAAAGATAGGACAAACAGACCTATCTACCAAGCATTTAGCGAAAAAACTGTGGAACGGCCTCCACAACTCTATCAGACTTCGGGGTTATCTCACCCCAAAATATATTTAGTACCAATATTTTTGTTCTGCTCCAATTGCCTGTATCTTTAGCATTTACGAATACACTAAACCTCACTGATTGTGGACGAAAAAGAACGGGAAAAGATCTATTCCAAACGGGTTAGGGCGGGGAAACGAACGTATTTTTTTGACGTAAAATCAACCCGCGCCAACGATTATTACCTCACCATTACCGAGAGCCGCCGACACCCGCAGGGAGACGGGTTTGTGTATGAGAAGCACAAACTATTTCTCTACAAAGAAGACTTCGACAAATTTATCGAAGCCCTTCAGGAAACGGTGGAACATGTGAAAACCGATCTTATGCCCGATGTCGATTTTGCCCAATTCTCCCAACGCGACGAACAGGACGACTTTGCCAGTGAACTAAAGTGGGATTAACTGAATTTTCAATGCATAAATTACGGTTCATGATTTAACTATACATGCTAATTCTTGACTGAGACCGGGTTTTCCCAAGTCATCAAGCCTTTGCTCCGTGCCGAAGGCTTTTTTTGCGGTCCGCTGCTGCGGTTGTAATTTTGCACAAACATGACGAGTGAACGAACTCATGAATAAACGAGCACTGGCTATTACTGGACACTCGCTTATTCACTCGTTCAGCCATTCACTCATATATCCTTTACTATGGGCTTACAATGTGGTATCGTAGGTTTGCCAAATGTGGGTAAATCGACGCTTTTTAACGCAATTTCGAGTGGAAAGGCGGAAGCCGCTAACTATCCATTCTGCACAATAGAACCCAACGTTGGGGTGGTAACCGTACCCGACGAACGACTAGACACCCTCGAAGGACTGGTGAAACCCCAGAAAGTGGTGCCAACCATCATTGAGTTTGTCGACATCGCCGGACTGGTGAAAGGAGCTAGTCAGGGTGCGGGCCTGGGCAACAAATTCCTGGCGAACATCCGTGAGGTAGACGCTATTGTTCACGTGATTCGCTGCTTCGAAGACGACAACATCGTTCACGTCGAGGGTAAAGTGAATCCTGTATCGGACAAAGAAATCATTGATGCCGAGCTTCAGTTGAAAGACCTGGAATCGGTAGACAAAAAAATACAGCGCATTGACAAGGCTGCGCGCGTGGGTGACGCCAAAGCGAAAGCGGAGCTGGAAATTCTGAAGCAGTTCAAAGCAGCGCTCGAAGCGGGCAAAAGTGCCCGTACCGTACAGGTATCGCCCGAAGATCGGGAAGCGGCCATCGGCGACATTTCACTGCTGACTGTGAAGCCGGTTATTTACGTAGCAAACGTAGATGAAGGTTCGCTACCAAACGGCAACGCGTACTCGGACACGCTTCGGGAAGCAGTAAAAGACGAGGGTGCCGAAGTCATCATCATCAGCGCGGGTATCGAATCGCAGATTGCCGAAATGGAAGACCCCGAAGAGCGCGAACTGTTCCTGAGTGAATACGGCCTTACCGAATCAGGTCTGAGCAAACTGATCAAAGCTTCGTATAAATTGCTCGGTCTGATCACGTATTTCACGGCGGGCGTCAAAGAGGTACGCGCCTGGACAATTCACCGTGGCTGGAAAGCGCCACAGGCTGCAGGCGTTATCCACTCGGATTTCGAACGAAAATTCATTCGGGCGCAGGTGATGAAACTAGCCGACTTTGAGCAGTTCAAAACAGAAGCCGGTGTTCGCGAAGCGGGTAAGCTATCTGTCGAAGGTAAAGAATACATCGTGCAGGACGGCGACATCATGGAGTTCCTTCACAGCGCCTAACCAGTAGGGCGGTAGTGCAGTATACCACCATCTGGCCCGCCTTTTTTATTTGCACGAATCGATTTTAGAAAAGCCCAACAGCTACGGTCAAAGCTGTTGGGCTCATTGTTTGTCTTCAGCACCCAGGATGTATGTATGCCACATCACCGCATTACCGACGTTTGTTTACGCCTAGTTTCTGGTAAGCAATGAGTTGGTCGGCGCGGGCGGCTGGTGGGCGGTGATACACGAAAACTTCGTAGTCGTTTTCAGTCGAGGAGTAACTACCCTCGATGTAAGCTTCATCGACCTTCGGCGGATTTGTGGTCTGCACTACGTAATCGTAGTTGTACACGCCTTGCTTAAGCAAGATAGAAGCCCGGTAAGCGCCCAGAATCGAATCAAACGACATGCGATTTCGGTCGTTCAACTGCCAGAAGTTAAAGGCTCCATTGACAAACACATCCACATTGGGCACTTCGGGTATACGCAGCGTAAAGATTGTTTCAATGTAATCGGCATTCGTGGCTCCGTTGCCCGTTTCGCGGTGATCGATTACAAACAAGCCGTTGAAATCGTCGCTCTGGATATAAGCACCCCGGCTGCGTGGCTGATCGACCTGTACGTAAGCGATGTTCCGGTCGGCGTTCCGGTCGATACGGTCGATGTAATTAGCGCGGGACAGTACGGTTCGCGTGTCAAAAAAACGAAATTCATTTCCCCCCGGCATGGTGTTGCTCAAATCGATCAGCCGGTATTCCAGCACCTGATCAAACGCGAGAACATTGGTCGGACGAAGGCCACGAATTTCGCGGTCGTCGCGGTAGTTCTGGCGGATAACGACTTTAAAATCATCCTGTGGAGAAATGACCTGGTAGCCTTTGTAGTTGAGCGCCAGGTCGATTTGCTGATCCGAAAACTGCCGAGCCGGATCAGTCGAGAAACGAACACTGGCCGCTACCGTGACGCGATTCTGGTAAGTGCTGAACCGCCGGGTAAAAAGGATGTTGTTCCGATTGCGCTCGTCGTAGACAACCAGCACGTAATTGCCCGGCAACTTCACGCGCGGTATCGTAAAGCGGTAGTGATAGTACGGAATTTTCGTATTTAGGGATACCTGATAGTCAGTAATCGGGTTATCGTTGTATTCGTACGTAAACTCGATGTCGTTCAAAACAGAGCGTTGCCAATCGGCGTTGCAATGAACAAGCCGGGCGCGGAATGACCGATAATCGGCCGTTAGATCATCAAATTCGAGTTGCAGCGGTACTTGCTCATCCAGCGAAATAACGGGCGGATTCAACGTCAGAGCCGGATCGTTGGGATTGGTTCCCACCTGCGGGAACAGCAACACCGTTTGAATCTTGGAATCGTAAATCCGGTCAATGGTCTGGAGTTGCTGCGCTACCACCGTCGTGCAACAAAGCCCGATCAGCAAAACAGAAAACAGCTTTTGGTAAACAGTCATGTAAACGATTTTTCAGAAAATTAGGTATACGAACAAAACTACGTGGCCGGGATTGCACACTCGTATTAACCACTAGCTGATTTTAAAAGTTGATAGCTTTGTAAAAACCACACAGGCATAACGGTAAAGCTATTTAAACTTTTGTACAATGAGTGTTTTTGTCATCCCTCCTGCGTCGGGATGACAAAAACAGACCAGCTTCTATTAAATATAGAAGTTAAAACAACTTCGGTTTCTCAACCCATTCGGATATGATTCGGTATAATTCAAAAGATTGGTTTCGTTTTCTTTTCACCTTCAACCGGGCCGATACCGCCCGTAAGCTGTTTCCGGCTTTGGTTGGTGTGAGCGTTTACGCGTTCATCATCGTTCATTTTATCGAGCAGCTTGGCTTTAGCGAGAACGCGCATTTAAAGAATTTTTCGCTCATGCACACCTTGCTGAGCTTTGTGATCTCGATGCTGCTGGTTTTTCGAACCAACTCGGCTTACGACCGCTGGTGGGAAGGTCGGAAGCTATGGGGGAGCCTGGTCAACAACTGCCGCAACATGGCGCTCAAGCTGGATCAATTGCTGGAAACAGACCAGACCGAAAACCGTCTTTTTTTCAAGGCGATGATTTCAAATTTTGCCTTCGCCCTGAAAAATCACCTGCGCCAGAATTCCTTCGAACAGGAGTTTACCGAAAGTTCATCCTTCCCGATTAGCAAGCTCCATCTGGACGAGCACGTACCCCAGCAGATAGCCCTGGCTATTTTCGGTCGAATCAACGAACTGCAACGGCAGGGTGTCTTGTTAGCGGAACACATGCTGGTGCTCAATCCAGAGGTTCAATCCCTGATGGATATCTGTGGCGCTTGTGAACGGATCAAAAACACACCGATTCCATTTTCGTACAGTTCTTTTATCAAAAAGTTTATCGTCGTCTACTGCCTGAGCCTACCGCTTGGCTACGTCCACGCGCTGCACTACCTGGTTATTCCACTGGTGGTATTCGTTTTTTACGTGTTGGCTAGCTTGGAAATTATTGCCGAAGAAATCGAAAACCCGTTTGGAACCGACGACAACGATTTACCGCTGGAAACCATCTGCGCCAACATCCACAAAACCGTTAACCAATCGTTTGACCATACGACCCTCCGGGCTCAGATGGCAGAGACGAGCGAAAAACCCCGAAAAGGCTTCACCTACGAAAAATAAGCACGATCTGGAGGGTGCGAAATGCGACAACCGTAAGTAAACAACAAGGCCTCATTGACTTTGCGTAGATAAACCCGCCGACCGGGATTTAGAACATTTCCTACTAAGAACAATGATCGCTAAAAAGTTACTTTTCTTTCTCCTCGCACTAGGCCTGCTAACCACCGTTGACAGCCTTGCTCAAAATGGGGATCAAGGTGTTGCACAGGCCGTGGAAAAACTACGAAAGCTGATGATCGACCCCGACAAAGCGGGGCTTGAAGCGATTGCGTCCGACCGGCTGAGTTACGGCCACTCAAGCGGGAAGATTGAAGATAAAGCGGCTTTCGTGGAAGCGCTGACCAGCGGTGCATCCGATTTCAAAAGCATCGAACTTACCGACCAGACCATTACCGTAGTAGACAATACCGCTTTGGTACGGCATAAGCTGACGGGCGAAACCATTGATAAAGGCAATACGGGGCAAGTCAAAATAGGGGTCCTGCTCGTTTGGGTCAAACAAAAGAACGACTGGAAATTACTGGCCCGACAAGCCGTAAAAGTTCAGTAGTTAACCCACCGTTTGCGGAACGGTTAGTGCTCCCTCTCCTGCGCGACAGACGCACCATGACTCGAAAACTACTTTTTCTTTCCCTGCTGCTTTGGTGTCAGCAATTGCTGGTACGTGCCCAAGCCACGACAGATTACACTTGGTGGAATCCAGCGCAGAGTCAATTCCCTACCGTTGAAGGACAAGCCTGGCCCAAGGACGTGCAGAGTCCATACGACCGGCTCCCAGCGCAGGCTGAAAAGAAGGTTAGAAATATCGTCTGGAATTTGTCGCACAATGCCGCCGGTTTATTGATCCGGTTCAAGGCCAGCACCGATCAGCTAGTGGTCCGGTACGCGGTAACGGGTACGCACGGTCTGCCCCATATGCCCGCCACCGGCGTTAGCGGGGTTGATTTGTATGCGCTGACCAGCGATGGCGACTGGCGCTGGTGCACCGGCAAATACGCGTTTAAAGACACGATTGAATACCGGTTTGCCAATCTGGAGCCAAACGATTCCTACCACCAGAAAGGCCGCGAATATCGATTGTATTTGCCGCTCTACAACTCCGTCAAATGGCTGGAGATTGGTGTTCCCAAAGGCGCTTCGTTTACGCCCTTGCCCACCCGCGTTGAAAAACCTATTGTCGTTTATGGAACATCGATTGCGCAGGGAGCTTGTGCGTCGCGGCCCGGTATGGCCTGGCCCGCCATCCTAGGCCGTAAACTCGACCGTCCAGTGATCAACTTAGGCTTCTCGGGTAATGGCCGACTGGAAAAAGAAATCGTGCAGTTGCTTCCCGACATCGACGCCAAGCTTTACGTTCTGGATTGTCTGCCTAATCTGGTCGCTACCGTTGGCATTAGCCCAGACGAAATAAAAACCCGCATTATGGAGTCCGTCAAGACCTTACGGCAAAAACGTCCCGCCGTTCCGGTGTTGTTGGTCGAACACGCGGGTTATACCGATGGCAGCCTCAACCCCTCCCGACGAAAGCTGTACACCGATGTGAATGAAACCATGCGGCAGGCTTTCAGCCAGTTGCAGAGCGAGGGCGTCGATCAGATTTATCTGCTGCCTAATACGACTCTTCATCTGGACATGGACGACACCGTAGACGGTACTCACCCTACCGATCTGGGTATGCAACACTACGCCGATGCGTACGAAAAAAGCATTCGCCCTATTCTGAACGAACCCATCGGATGGTATTCGACAACCAAGCCTTGCACGCAATTTCGGGATGCCGCCATTTATGATTGGGAAACCCGCCACCGCGATATGATTGCGCTGACCAAAGTGAAGCCTCCCCGCATCGTTTTCATGGGCAACTCCATTACGCACTTTTGGGGTGGTCAGCCGCAAGCGCCCATCAGCCGGGGCAGCGACTCCTGGAATGCCGTACTCGAACCGCTGGGTACGCAGAATTTTGGCTATGGATGGGACCGGATAGAAAACGTCCTCTGGCGCGTTTACCACGACGAGCTTGATGGGTACGCAGCCGCGCAGGTTGTTCTTATGATTGGCACCAACAATCTGCAACTAAACACCGATACCGAACTTATCGAAGGACTAAAGTTTCTGGTCAATGCCGTCAAAGTCCGTCAACCGAGTGCAGCCATTCTGCTGCTGGGTATCCTCCCCCGTCGTGAAGGAGAGCCGCGCATTCGGGAGCTTAACAAAAGTATTGCTCAGGCATCGGCACAATTAAACGTAACCTTCGCTGACCCAGGAACCGTTTTTCTGACTAGTGACGGCAAAATTGATGAGTCGTTGTTCACCGACGGATTGCATCCCAACGCCATCGGTTACCAGAAACTAGTCAGTAAACTGGCCCCCTACCTGAAACCCATTGACCAAAGCCGCAAGCTAAAGCGGTAGTCCTGGCCCAGGATGCTTACGAGTTCAACCCCCAACCGACACAACGGCCAAACTTTGCCAGGCCACGGATAGACACGGTGTTTGGAATGAACCATCTGGCCGCAAATTGACTTATTCTATTGATACCCATTACGAATTCTTAACGACTCGTCTGCGAAGCAAAAACTCTACCTACAGCGACATCATCAACTCAGAGCGTTACAGGCATGAGCCACAGAAACCGGCCTTCCACCGAATACTCACACCCCTACGAGTCGGGTACTTTTTTTGTTCAATCCGATTCCATCGTGCGCCGGATTTGGGGCGACGCTGACGTTATCCTGCTTGTCTTTGCCGGATCAGCCGCTGAGTTTGCGCTCAACCGAGCCGTAGACTGGCTGTTCTTTACGGGTAAGCTTCCCGCCGACCCTATCGCGCGGCTGTTCTCGACCGTGCGTTACGCGCAGGAAATTGTATTTGCGCCCGAGCAGCAAGCACGACAGGCCATTACGCGCATGGGCGCTATTCACGGCGGTGTCGAGCGAAAACGAGGATATCAGATTCCCGACTGGGCTTACCGCGATGTGCTGTACATGCTCATCGATTACTCCATGCGGGCTTTCGAAACGCTCCACCGCCCCCTTACTAACCCCGAACGGGAGGAAGTATTTCGGACGTTCCGGGAAGTGGGTGCGGGCATGCACGTTCCTGATCTACCTACTACCTACGCCGACTGGCAAATCGACCGAGAGGCACATCTCAGCCGCGATCTGGTCTACAGCGAATACACGGATAAACTGTTCCGGCGTTACCGGGAGCAGTTGGGGGGATGGCGGTACGATCTGCTCCGGCAGGCGCAGGCCGTTCTTGTACCCGAACAGGTACGTTCAGAACTAAAGTTGCCCCAAAAGCCGTGGCTCGGTTATTCCATTGGCCTGTACAAAGTACTGAACGCGTTTGGGCTACGATCCGTAACTCAGCAAATCTTACTACCAACCGAGTATCTGGATCAGATCCGAAGCTTAGACGTTCACAAGTAGCCACTAGTACATTGAAGCTACGGGCGATCCGTTGCGATTCAAGCGCATGATTCGCTAAATTGCTTTATTAACACGCATCAACATGGCTACTACGCCAATTACGACATCTGTTTTTGATTTGTTCAAAGTAGGGCCTGGACCGTCGAGTTCGCACACCATCGGTCCTATGAAGGCCGCATTCGACTTTCGCCAGCGTATAGCCAGCTTACCAGCCGATAGCCAGACGCAAAGCGATTCGATCCACGTTCTTTTGTACGGCTCACTCAGCGCTACCGGCAAAGGACACGGAACCGATCGCGCTGTAGTCGCCGGATTACTCGGCTGGCAACCCGAAACGACTGACCCTACGGCGCTGCTCAGTCTGCTCCGTGACCCGAGCGTCTCCTACCCCATTTCGGTAGGCACTCAACCAATTGAGGTAGGCCCACAGCATATTCACTTTGAGCGGAAGCGGTACGATTCGCCGTATGCCAATACGATGGTGCTTCAGCTACGAGCGGGCGAACAGGTGTTGCAGCAGGAAGAATACTATTCGGTTGGGGGTGGCTTTATCATCCGCAAAGGCGAACCGGAAGTTCCCGCTGACGAGCTGTCGGTGCCGTATCCCTATAGCACGATGGGCGAGCTGAAAGCGCAGTTGGACAAACATAATATTTCGCTCGATGAACTGATGCTGACAAACGAATCGGCTCTAACGGGTCGCAGCCGGGCGGAGATCAATCAGCGAATTGACCAGATTCTGGACTTTATGCACAAAGCCGTCCGGCGTGGGCTGCGCCAAAAAGGTACACTACCCGGTTCGATCAAACTGACGCGCAAAGCGCCCATTCTTTTTCAGCAGGCAAAGGGCATGAGCCATTCATCGGATAGCTTTTTGATTTTCCTCAATGCCTACTGCCTGGCAGCTTCGGAGGAAAATGCCGCTGGTGGTATCGTCGTAACGGCCCCAACATCGGGCGCGTCGGGGGTTATTCCGGGGCTAACGTTCCTGGCCAAGCACCATTTCCACTACGACAAAGCGACACTTCGCTCCGGAATGCTCGCAGCAGCAGCGATTGGTTTTCTGGTCAAACACAATGCCAGTATTTCCGGGGCCGAGATGGGCTGTATGGGCGAAATTGGAACGGCCTCCGCGATGGGTGCCGCTTTCCTGACGCGCTGTGCGCAAACCAACGGTCCGATTGGTGCCATTGAAGCAGCCGCCGAAATAGCCATCGAGCACCACCTGGGCATGACCTGCGATCCGATTGGCGGTTACGTTCAAATTCCGTGTATCGAACGCAACGCGATGGGAGCGGTCAAAGCGTACAACGCCTTTCTGCTGGCTACGTCCGGGGCCGCTTCTTTTCAGAAGATTTCTCTCGACGCGGTCGTCAAGGTAATGAAAGCAACCGGACGCGATATGTCTACCAAATACAAAGAGACTTCCGAAGCGGGTCTGGCACTCAGCGCCACCGAATGCTGAAAAGCAAAACAATTCAGGGGATATAACGTGTTTCTCTCTCAGTGTGAATTTGAACACGCTTTATCTCCATGACAAACATATACACTTCCCAGCAACAACGGGTTCTGCTGATAACGAGTCTGCTAATTATTGCCGGCTTTATTATCGTAGGACTCAGTGGCTACGCATCGGCTTTTCTGGGTGCCGGCATTCTTTACGTTGTCCTACGCCCCTGGTTTACGGCACTGGCCATCAAACGCAAGTGGAACCGCCCTCTGGTGGCTACACTGCTGATCATTTTTTCGCTGGTCGTTATCATTCTGCCCTTTCTGACCCTGAGCCTCATGCTCATCGGGCGAATTCAGTACTACAGTCAACACACCGACGACATTCTGAATCTGGTGAAAAAAGCGGAGGATATGACGGGCTACAAAATCACGAGCCAGCAGAATATCCGTACCATTGCCCAACAGGGAGCCGGTTACGCGAGCCGACTATTGCCATCTATCGCGGGTGGAGCTTTGGACTTTATCGTTGTTCTAGGTCTGATGTTCTTCACCATGTACTTCATGTATGTGGAACAGGAATCCTTTCAGAAAGGCTTGCAGAAATACTTGCCTTTCAAACGCGATACCCAACGGGAACTGGGCGAATCCCTTAAAAACAATGTGAATGCCAACGTTTTGGGTCAGGCACTGGTGTCCTTGGTGCAGGGTATACTGACGGGCCTGACGCTGTGGTTCTTCAACGTGCCGGATGCGCCTTTCTGGGGCGTTGTTGGCTTTTTTCTCGCTTTCATTCCGCTGTTAGGAACACCTCTGGTCTGGGGGCCGGCTGGACTGATCAAGTTATCACAGGGTGACACGGGCGACGGGGTTGGCATTCTGCTGGTCGGCGTTATCGTGATCATCAACATCGATAACCTGCTTCGTATCATGCTCGCCAAACGCATGGGTGATATTCATCCACTCATCACGTTGACAGGGATTGTCCTAGGCGTCCCTATCTTTGGCATTTTAGGTCTGGTTATTGGCCCTCTCCTCCTCTCGTATTTCATTGTTCTCATTCAAGTATTCGAACGGGAAAACAAAAAGCAAGAGGAAGAGATTGCCAGAGAAAAAGAACGGGTGGAAGTCGAAGCAGAACGCCACGTCGAAAAAAACACCTAACCGAAATCTCGGTCAGTACTCGCAACCAGCTTAATTGATCAAGCTGAACAAATGATTCCAGCGGATTGTGTGCCAGATATCCGCTGGAACCGGATCAATAGACATCCAGACAAAGACGGCTTTGCCAACGATATGGTCTTCGGGCACGAATCCCCACACGCGTGAATCCTCAGAATTGTGTCGGTTATCGCCCACCATAAAGTAATAATCCTGTTTGAAGGTGTACGACGAAATCGGCTGATCGCCAACGGTGATCCGCTCTGGCGTTACTTCAACCGTCGAGTTGCCTTCATACCGTTCGATGACAGGGCCGTAAACCGCGATGGTTTGCTTGTTCAGGGGAATCGTCATCCCCTTTTTAGGAACGGTAAACGGTCCGAAATTATCCAGATTCCACGGATTGGCAGAACTAGCGTAAATGCCGGGCTGGGCCTGATTCGGTTGCTCCAAGACAGGTTCGATACCCTTCACCCAGTCGAATGCTTTAAACTTGTCGATAGTAGCCTTCGTTGCGTTGACGCGATAGCCAACGAGGGTTGCTAGCTTGGTCGAATCGTTGTATGATTCGAGCGGTTGCCAGTTAATAAAGGGCCCTTCTGCCGATTTAAAATCGTTGACAATATCGTATTTGCGAAAAAACCGTTCGTCGAGTACCTCGGTGGTTTTGATGAAGTACGAGGTTTCTGCCTGATCCGGAACAGGAAACAGTTTGTTATTAACATACACGTTGCCTGACTGGATGGTCACAACATCGCCCGGAATACCGATACAGCGCTTGATGTAATTGGTTTTCAGGTCGGTTGGATAGTCGGGATCACCCGCTTTACGCGGTGGATAGTTGAAAACGACTACATCCCCATTCTTGACCCGCGAAAAACCGGGTAACCGATACGAAGGCAGTTGGATAGCCGTGCTGTAGGATGGAATATTAGTACCCCATATTTTCTGGTGCGTGAGGGGAATTTGCAACGGCGTTTTGGGCGTGCGAGCGCCGTAATGCAGCTTGCTCACAAACAGATAATCGCCAACCATCAGGCTATTTTCCATCGACGGGGTGGGAATCGCAAAAGCCTCAAACGTTAAGAAGCGAATCAGCGTGGCGGCTATAACAGCGAATAGAACCGAGTCAGCCCATTCCCGAAGTGCTGATTTTTTAGGTTTAGCTGTTCGATCAACGGTTTTCGTTTTGTTCCAAAACATACTGTAGTGAGGTTACTGGTTGTCTGTACGCCAAATAGCGATTTCGCTTGATAGCCAAAAGGTAAACCATTCCCTATCAACGAATCTTTTCTTTTACACCGACGGCGCGATAAGCAGATAAATGTCGAGTCGTATAAAAAAACAGGCTCCAGCGCGCTAGTGCACTGGAGCCTGTTTTTACTGTTGATTGGTTAGCTTGACGCTACTGCCGTGTTACCTTACTGGCCCCCGATGTTTCAGAGTCCAGTGAAACGACCTGACCTAACGTCGCGTGGCTGGCCCCACTAGCGTCAACGGCTGCTTTGTCGATATTCATGCCGGTTGCCTCGATCTTGCTGGCTCCGCTTAAGTCAGCTTCCAGCTCTTTTGCCCGACCACGTAAGACGGCATTCGACGCCCCCGACAGGTTGATTGTCAGCTTTTCGGCATCGCCATCGAACACCGTTCGGCAGGCACCGCTCATGTCGATACTCAGAGTGTTATACTTGTCGAAACCGGTCAGGCTGGCTTTCGACGCCCCCGACAACTTAAGCTCATTGATTGACGGAACGGTAATCGTCAGACCGATGCGCTTGCGGTTACTCCAATCGAATACACCGTTACGCTCGATGGATACGTCCAGCGTGTTGCCGTTTACTTTTACGTTGATATCCTCCAGGTCTTCTTCCCGACCATCGGCGACGACTTTGTAGGTAGTGCCTTTGCGGAAACGAACGACGAACGCGCCACCCACATCGACCTTCGAAAAATTGCTGACGTTGAACTGACGGGTATGGTCGCCAACATTATCAAAGTCGTCGCCCAATTCGTCAGTTACGGCGTTCTGCACATCATCGGTGATGTCGGTCACATCATTGTCTTCGCTATCAAAGCTGCGGTCTTTTTCACGGGGATAGGTTATGCAAACGAGTCCATCATTTTTTGTAAACTTCCAGAGGCTCGATGACATCCGGTCAATTTCTTTTCCGCCAAACTCATTCCGAACAAAAAGGGCAAAATCTTTGGTCATGCGGAATGGTTTCTCGTACGGAATCATCAGCTCCATATCCAGATCCTGCGCCCGGAAACGAGCACCCGGCTTTAGTTCGATTGCGTTATCAAAGGTCACCGTCGAATCGTTAATCACATACGCATACTTGATCTGACGGGCATTGGCCTGTGCATCAGCCCGGCTTGACCCCTGGGCTTTGAAGTGCTGCACCAGATTCCAGGCGGCACCGTCGTAGCCTTGCAGTTCAACGGATGGACGCCAGTTATCGTTGTCTATTTCATTGATGGCAAACGTTGGGACAGCGGTCGGGACAGTCAGCACCAGCGTTTCCGTTACGGTTCCCCGACGCTGGAAGCTGTTGATCAACGGAGCTGCCGTTCCACCGAAGATAACCAGGCTAACGAGCCACACACCTGCTATCGTTAGGGCGGTACGGCTGCTCAGTACATTGCGGGTAGTGATGAGCATAACCCCCAAGATGGCCAATCCGAACGCGGGAAGAAAGCCAACCAGGAATGCGGACAGAATCATAGGAAGCGTAATGTCGTTGCGAAATAATTCAATCTGCTCAAAGCCACTACCCGGTCCAAAACTTGTTTGAATGCCAATTCCTGCACCCAGAATGGCCAGACAGGCAACCATCAGCGCAAACGCAACGACCAGCATGAGTAACCCGGCAAAGACGCGAATAATTGTCAGCGTACCGGCCAGAAGCGGCCCCAGCGCACTACCCAATCCACCAATGACGGTCGCAATTGCCCGGAAGGGAAAGAGTAATACGCGCGTCAGCGTACTTTCGTTATTGGGCGATTCGTTGATATTCAGGTTCTGTTTAATACTGTGCTCAATGTTCGACAACGTAATGGGCTGGCCCTGCATTTCCATTTTTTCCGTCAATGTATTGGCCTGTGGGGCAATGATCCACAACACCAGATACAGCAGAAACCCTACACCGAAGAACATAATGCCCAGCACGAACAACAGCCGGATAACACCCCGATCGACGCCGAAGTAAGCAGCAATTCCCGAGGCCACACCACCCAGCACTTTATCTTCTGGATTGCGAAAGAATTTCTTGACGGTTTTGTCATCTTCGATCGTCGTCACACCCGGCAAAGCGATCCACATGGCAATGTATACGATCACCGTAAAGCCGCTCAAACTACCGAAGAAGTCACCATGCGATGCGCCACCCAGGGCCGGCAAACCAATCACCAGCAGGACAAAAATCAGGCGTACCCACACAACGTCCATGTTGAAATAATGGGCCAGACCAGCCGCCACGCCACCGAGTGTTTTCCGGCGCATGTCGCGAACTAGCCGACGTGGTTCGGCGTACGCATTACCCGCAGGTTGTGCGGAACTGTAGGCTCCCGTGTTCTGTCCACCAACCGGATTACTGGTGGGTTGTGAACTACCCGCAGCAGTTGCCGAATTACGCCCACCGCTAGTCACCAGTATTTCTTCTTCCTCAACGGCCTCAAAATCGGCAACGGTACCCATAGCCGCAACGAGTTCGTTGACATCTTCGAGCGAGACAGCCTGTTTGTCGGCGACTTTCAGCTTGGCGAGCAGTTTCTCCGCAATCCGGTTCTCGATGTCCGTAACAATCTCCTGGCTGTCTTCGTAGCTCGAAAAGTACTGTTGAACCGATGTCAGGTAACTTTTTAATTTGTCGTAGCCATCCTCTTCGATATGGAAGATGACCCCGCTTATATTAATACTTATGGTCTTTTTCATGGCGATGGAGAGTAGGTTAAGCGTTGGTTGAAGGATTAGCTGGATCGACGATTATAGGCGTACTACCGTTTGCAGGTTTTTTGTGCTGATCGGTCTTACTGATGATGGCGTTTACCGATTCGGCCAGTTCCTGCCAGGTTTCATTGAGTGAACCGAGCGAATTACGGCCAAGCTCAGTCAGGATATAGTATTTTCGTGGCGGCCCGGATGTGGATTCAACCCATTTGTAATCGAGTAATCCCGCGTTTTTAAGCCGCGTCAGCAATGGGTATAAGGTTCCCTCCACGACCATGATACGGGCCGAGGTCAGTTCGTCAAGCATATCGGAAGCGTAAACCTCGCCCCGCGATATAATGTGCAAAATGCAGAATTCCAGAATTCCTTTTCGCATCTGCACCTGAGCATTTTCAATATTCATCGGTGTATAGCTTTTAGTATTTGTCAAGCTCTGGCTACCCGGCCTGGCGATTATGAATTCCGGCTTACAGTGACTAGAGTAGAGCGGGTTGACCACCGACGGTAATCGGTATCCGAAATTCTTACATCAAAGGTAGCATAAGGTACTATGCGATGCAAGGTACCTTTTTAAAAAATTTAATCTTGCCTGATTAACGGCTAAAAAAAGGGTTGAGTGGCGTCTCGCCTGTATAGCCGGGGGCATCATATTTGTATTATTTCAGGTGAATACAAGGAGACATGCACCGTAGCTTATTCCTGCTGACCTTTATCCTGTTTTTACAAGGTTACACCCTGGCTCAGAACAGGCTACTCGGCAACGAATGGATCTGTTATAAACAGTCCTATTTTAAAATTTTAGTCGCTCAAAACAACCTGTACAGAATCACGACGGCTACGTTGCAAAAGGCGGGTATTCCCCTTGACACCATTGATCCGACAACGATTCAGCTTTTCCACCGAGGTGTCGAACAGGCCATTTACGTAGCGGGAGAAGCCGACAAACGGTTCGACACCGATGATTTTATCGAGTTCTACGGGCGTGGTAACGACGGGGCTCAGGACTCGCTTCTTTACCGGCCTGTCAACGCGCAACCGCACACGTATTACAGTCTTTTCAACGACACGACGGCCTATTTCTTAACCTGGCGACTCGATGGCAAACCCGGCAAGCGAATGGTCACTTATGCCGATGCAGACGTTTTGAATCTATCACCCGAAGCGTATCATTGGGCAGAAGAGATCCGCGTGTTTTCCGATACGTATCCGGGCTGGGCGGCTGGCATTCCACCTAAAATCGAATACAGTTATTTCGAAGCGGGCGAAGGCTACACGGGCTCCGTTCAACAAAAAGGTAAACTTTACGACAACGTCTTTGTGCTTCGTAACGCCTTCCGAACGGGTCCAGCCCCGCAGGTAGCATTACTGGTAGTTGGTCGTGATTATGGTTCGCATCGGGTCGAATGCTACGCTGGCCCTACTACCGAATCCCGACGATTGATTGACTCCCTGCGTTTTCAGTTTTACAACAATGCCTACACCGAACAGAATCTACGTTGGACAGATGTTGGCTCGGATGGGCGCTTGCTAATCTCAACCGTTTCGCGGGATAATACCTCCGCTTTAGATGCCTACTCTATATCGTTTATCAAACTGCGCTATCCGCAACGATTTACCGGTAATAGCGTATCGTCGCGCGTCTACCAGCTTACGCCGAATGCGGCTGGCCAGTCGCTTATCCGATTTGACAGTGTATCGGCAGGCACCCGCTTCTGGGACATCACCGACCCGACGACTCCACTTCTAGCCGGTAGTGTTCCTGGTCCGAACGGCTCCGTACAGCTAGTCGTCCGAAATACCCAAACCCAGCGGACACTTTTCAGTACGAGCCAGCCACAAGCTGTTTTAGAAATGGCACCGGTCACGTTCACGGATTGGGCCAAGCGTAAGCCAACTTACTTGATTATTAGCCACGGAAACTTGATGAAGCCAGCGGCAGGCTATCCAAATGCCGTACAAGCCTATGCCGCTTACCGCGCTTCGCCAACCGGTGGCCAACACGACACGCTAACGGCAGAAATCGGGCAACTTTTCGATCATTTCAGTTATGGCGAACGGCACCCACTCGCGATCAGACGGTTTGCCGACCAGATGCTTCGGCAACGAAAGGCCATTATTGATCGACCGCTTTATTTACTTCTGATCGGGCGCAGCCGCAGCACACCCGGCGTTCGGCATGATCCTAATCAGGCCGTTATTGATCTGGTACCCACAGCAGGTTTTCCCGGTTCGGATATGCTGTTTACGGCAGGTCTGGACGGACAGCCACTGGATGTACCGGCTTTGCCAACGGGGCGCATTAACGCCGTTACTCCCCAGCAGGTAATAGACTATTTGAACAAAGTGAAAGAGTTCGAATCCGTACCAACAATCCAGCTTTGGCGGAAGAAACTACTGCATTTGAGTGGTGGGCACACGCCCAATGAGATCGCCTTGTTTCAGGCCTTGCTGGGAAATTACGGCCAATCCGCGTCAGCAGGTTCGTTAGGAGCGCAGGTGACAGCG
Organism: Spirosoma liriopis; assembly: GCF_023196085.1. Classification (NCBI taxonomy): domain Bacteria; kingdom Pseudomonadati; phylum Bacteroidota; class Cytophagia; order Cytophagales; family Cytophagaceae; genus Spirosoma; species Spirosoma liriopis. Next base: position 1,305,422 of record NZ_JALPRF010000002.1, on the reverse strand, counting down.
CTGACCAAGTCAACGTATAAGGCTACCGAGCCGGTTAGCATTGCCCGGCAGGTCAACGAAGGCGTTGGTATCGTAACGTTCTTCGGCCATTCGAGTCTGGACGTAACCGATCTGGACATTGGCTTCTGCTCCAACGATGCGTTAGGCTACCGAAACAAAGGCAAATACCCGTTCATGCTGATCAACGGTTGCGCTACCGGCAACATCTTCTACAGTCGCCCAACGCTTAGCTCCGATTGGGTGCTGACACCCGACCGGGGAGCCATTGCTGCCCTGGCAAACAGTCATTTGGGCTATACCCACGTGCTGGACCGATACAGCAGCTATTTTTACGAACTACTTGCCGACAGCACGCAACTCGGTAAATCCATTGGTCAGCTTCAGCAGGAAACGATCCGTCGTACACTAGCACAAAACCCCGGTGGCTGGGATTTGGCGAACGCTCAGCAGATGGTCTTACAGGGTGATCCGGCGATACGTCTGTTTCCAATGGACACGCCCGATTACGCCTTTGTAGAAAGTGAAGTCCTTATTCGAGGAATAGACAACCAGCCGCTTACGCCGTTCAGCGATTCCGTACGGGTAACGATAGTAATTGACAACTACGGGCAATTTCGAAACGAGCGACTATCCCTCCGCATCCGTCGAATCGTCAATGGACAGGAATCAGGCGTTTACGATGTGTGGCTGCCACGTGCGGTCGCTTTTCGCGATACGTTCACGCTGAGCATACCGAGCATTCGCGGAGCAACCGGGCAAAATCAATTTGCACTTACGCTTAACCCAACGGGTTCAATTCGTGAACGCAACCGGGAAAATAACAGCGCCACGGCTGAAGTGATCATTCAGGAATCTGCGCTAACTAATTTTACCGCGTATCCGAACTCCTTCCGCGATCAGGTAACGTTTGCCTTTCAACTGACGGGTGAGAAAGCGCCGGATACGATTGAGCTAACCATCACCGACCTAAACGGACGCGAAGTTCGTCGGTTAAAATCGGGCCAAGGACTAGCATGTACGATCGGCCAGAACGAATGGGTGTGGGATGGACGCACTGACGGGGGCGACGCCCTGCCCTCCGGTCTATATCTGTACCGATTGATGATCCGTGAAAACGGACAGGAATGGCCCGCCACCGCAGATGCCACTAAGAAACGACGCGGTCGATTGATCCTGGTCCGATGATGCTTTCCGATCCGACTAAAACGACTCCGACAACCTACCATTTACCGGCACTAACAGGATTGCGGGCAGGGGCGGCCTATCTGGTTTTTCTGCACCATTACAACCCCATTTCTAGCACCGGGCCAACCGGATGGTGGCACCGTCTGTTTGATCAGGGATACATTGGCGTCAGTATTTTCTTTACACTGAGCGGTTTTCTGATCTACCATCGATACGCCGAGTTGTATGCTAACCCAAAAAAGTGGTCATGGAAAACGTATTACCAAAACCGTTTTGCCCGGATCGTACCGCTGTATGGATTAATCTTTCTCGTAACCGTCGGGGTTACAATCGCTCAGGGAAGACCAAATCATTGGCTTGACTTGCTGCTCAATTTGACGCTGCTCAAAGGCTTTTTTGATGACTATAAATTCAGCGGTATCGCCCAAAGCTGGAGCTTGACGGTTGAACTATGTTTTTATCTGGCAGCACCATTCCTATTCTCGGCACTTCGGCGCTGGGGACCGCTGAAACTTACATTTCTTTTGCTGAGTACTGGCATGTTGCTCTGTTTGACCATTGGTAGCTTAAACTGGCACGGCCTTTTTGGCAATCTTCCCTTTATGCTGTTTTACACGTTTCCCGGACGATCATTCGAATTTGTAGCGGGCATGTGGGCTGCGCAGCAGTGGCAAGGAGGACAGCTACTGCACGCTCGTCACCTTACAGCGAAGAGTTTACTTTTGCTGGCTTTCTGTGTGGTCAGCCAAACTTGTATATCGGGCTGGACGACAAACGCGAATTTATTGCTATGGAGCGAAGTCATAAGCTACAACTTCATTCTTCCGATCAGTCTGGCCTTTCTCTTACTCGGTTTATTGCGAGAGCAATCAGGATTGCAACGGCTACTCGCCTACCCCATCGTCCAAACGCTGGGCCGTAGTTCCTATGCGTTTTACCTGATCCACATCGGCGTTGTCAGCAAGTTCATTGGGCATGTCCTACCCGGAATAGGCATTGGACCACTATTCGTAGTATTGGTATTGGTGTCGCAGAGTTTGTACCGATGGGTGGAGAAGCCTTTGCAGCAACGATTTCGTTCAAGAGACGAATCTGTTACTAATCCCAGCATTCCATAATGAGCAGATCACCGGTTTTTGCTTCGATCCGTACAAAGCCATCTTCAGCGGCTTCATTGCTGCTACTCGTCCGATAACCAAGCGTTAGGGTATCATCCTGAAGGTTGTATTTCAACCCCTCCGACGTAAAACCCGTGACCGTACCGACCGGTATCAACGAAATCGGCGTACCTGCCTCGTACCATTTTTCGAACCGACCCACCAACGGAAAAATCTTGGAATGATCGTCAATCATCACGATACGAATCTGATCCTTGTACCGAACAATGTTGGTCATGTTCGTCAGGCTGTGATCCGCCCGACGACCCGTTGCCCAAACAATGTTGACTGCCGGATAACCTCGTTCGATCAAATACTCAATGCCTTTGTCGAGATCGGTTTTGTCCTGGTTGGGCGTATGAACGATGTCGAGCGGGTACTGCTGCGCCCGAATGGCATCCAGATCAAGGTCCCGGTCGAAGTCACCGAGCAACACATCCACTTTGATGCCCAGCTCAAGCACCCGCCAGATCGCGCTGTCGAGCACAACTACCGTCGGGCTCCATTCCAACAACTGCCCCAGCAACTCAGGCTGACAGGCTTCACCATTGGCAATCAACAAAGCAGGTTCCTGCTTTTCGCGGACAACGTGATGGGACGACATGATTAGTTAACGACAAATAAACTAGGTACTACTGAACAGCCCGCAACGCCTTTTCAATATCGCCGGGGCTATCTATACTTGGCGTTTGATAGCGCGTTTCGACCAGTTTGATGCGATAACCAGCTTCGAGCCAACGGAGTTGTTCCAGCGACTCCGCCTGTTCGAGGGGTGAGGGTGGCAGCCGCGTAATCTGTTCCAGAATATCGGCCCGGTACGCGTATAAACCTACGTGGCGACGGTAAGCGTGGTGTTGGTGCCAGACCACCGGGTCTATCCCCCACAGATACGGAATAGCCGACCGACTGAAATACACTACTTCATTCCGCGTGTTGACGACAATCTTGGCTTCTTTCGGATCATGAAGCATTTCGGCGGAATCGACGGATGCCATCTGCGTTGCTAACTCAACGGTTCCGTCCAAGATAGCGGCTAGCTCGTCAATTTGCTCCGGGTCAATAAACGGCTCATCACCCTGAATATTAATGATGTAATCCGTCGAACTGGCTGCTTTTTGCCCATCCGTAACAAATCGGTTGTACGCTTCCCAGCAGCGATCCGTTCCGCTTGGATGATCGGTTCGAGTCATAACGGCTTCGCCACCAAGTCGTAACACAACTTCCGCGATCCGCTCGTCATCTGTTGCGACAATGATTTTATCCAGAGACTGCGCTTGCCCAGCCTGTTCCATCACGCGCTGAATCATCGTCTTTCCACCGATGTCAGCTAGTGGCTTACCCGGAAAACGTGTTGACCCGTAGCGGGCGGGAATGATACCGATTATCATAATTGAACTGTAAACTAATTCGTGCGAGTCGATGGCTCCCGTTCGTGGAACGACCATCCTCCTGCATCGTTTTGCCGATTTATTGATTCTTAGGTTCTGGGCCGTTCGGTCCGACAAGCCAGTAGCTGGGTTCGATAGCCTGACGCTGCTGGTAGTACCGGTCGTAGACGGGTCGGTAACGTAGACGCTCGAGCATGACCGAATCGAATTGTCCTAGTAAGCCCAGCATTAGTTCGCAGCCTTCCCGTACCGCAAAATGGCCGCTTTCGCTACCAGTGATGTAGTCGGCGTATCCATTTTGAACGACGTAACGCGTGAACAACGGGTTGGACTTGCGATGAATCATAATGCGCACGCCCGCTACTTCAGCAACGGACAAATCGAGCGCGTCGTCGAAGAAGAAAGCAACTTCATGCGGTTGTAGGTTGTGCTGATCAAGCAAATGCGCGAGCACCTCTACTTTGTTTTTCGCCTGCGAATAACACGCGTGAAAATGTTCGCGACGCACGAGCGCATCGGCCAGTTCGTTAATGACGCCCGTTATAATCGCAACGACGGGCAGTTGACCATTCTGATGCTGCCAGAACCCAAAGCGCAACAGGTTGGTACCCATCGAATCGACTTCGCTAAAGGAACTGCTGCCGCTTCCGGTCTTAACACCGTCGTTGAAAACACCGTCCCAATCAAAGACAATGGCCCGAACCGCCTGTAGTTTCTCGGTCAGCGCGTCGACTGGCGTTACAAAATGCCCACCCAGTCCGGTAAAAATTTGTTCTATATCATTCATTTGGTGCTATCAGGGTTGAGAACCTGACTACCTATCAAAAATCGTGGTGTCAGGTTTAAGAACCTGACACCACGATTTTTGCTTGCTAACTACGCTAGTTCTGGCAGTGTATTCCGGTATTTCACTTCGACCGCGTGCAGTTCGAGCAACGGCTTCAAAAACTCTTCCAGGTACCGAATGTCGAGTTGGCTGGCCGCATCGCAAAGCGCTTCCGATGGGCAGGTATGCGTTTCGACGAACAGACCATCAACGCCAGCAGCCACGCCCGCGCGCGCCAGTACCGGCAGGTATTCACGCGCTCCGCCTTTCGCATCCGCCGACGGAATCCCGTATTTGCGAATCGCGTGCGTTACGTCGAACACAACCGGATAGTTGGTACGAGCCATGTGGTAGAAGCTACGCGGATCGACTACCAGGTCATTGTAGCCAAAGGTGTAGCCCCGCTCGGTCAGGATGATCTGATCGTTACCCGAATCTTCGACTTTCTTGACCGGGTGTTTCATGTTTTCCGGAGCCAGGAACTGACCGTGTTTGATGTTTACAACCCGACCCGTTTTGGCCGCTGCCGTTACCAGCATCGTCTGCATACACAGGTAAGCCGGAATCTGAATCACATCGACAACTTCGGCAACGGGTGCGCACTGGTCGGGGTAATGTACGTCGGTGAGCAGTGGAAAACCGAACTGCTCCTTTACCTTCGCCAGAATCGCAATTCCTTTTTCGAGGCCCGGACCGTTGTAGTAGTTCAGGCTGGAGCGGTTGTCCTTCTGAAATGATGATTTATAGATGATCTTGATACCGACGCGCTCCTGAATTTCCCGAAGCTGCTCAGCCACGGTCATCATGATTTTTTCGTCTTCGATCACGCAAGGTCCCGAAATGAGAAACAACTCATCCGACCCGCATTCGATGTCGCCAACGCGAACAATTTTTTGAGACATACTAGTCAGTAGTTAAGATGGATTTATAGCCGCCGGAATAAATCTTTCAATAAGTCGATGGTGATTACCGCCTGCCAGTTGTCACCGATGGCGTGCAGCCACATGTGGGGCAGATTGTAGGATACGTGCGCCATCTTGGTGATGGTTTCGTCGTCCCAGTCTTTTGACAGGCCCTGCGGCAAATCAATCTGGTGATAGGCTACCATCTGCTTAAACTCTGCCACGCCTTCGGGGTAATAGTCTTCGAGGTGGTTCATGATCAGGCAGTTGGCGTAGCAGTGCCGGGTTCCTAAAATCTTCGACAGACCGTAGCTAAGCGCGTGGCAAACACCCACTTCCGAATACGTCAGACTCAGCCCGCCCATCAGCGAAGCGACCATGAGCTTATCGTCGTTTTCGGGAGTCTGACCGGAGTTTTCGCCCAGATAAATATCCCGACACAACTTCATGGACTGTTCGGCGTACGCGTGCGAGTAGGCGTTGTTCATGCGCCCGTTCTCCGACTCAACGCAGTGAATGTACGTATCCATACCCGTGTAGAACCACCAGTTGCGGGGCACGCTGGCAATCAGTTCGGGGTCGAGCACCACCTGGTTGAAGACCGTCCACTCGCATTTGAGTCCTAACTTTTTCACGGGGCCGGTTAATACCGCCGTCATCGACACCTCGGCACCAGTTCCCGAGATGGTTGGTACGCCAACGTGATAGACACCCGGTTTTTTGATCAGGTTCAGACCCTGATAAAGCGTCGAAGAACCTTCGTTGGTGAGCATCAGCGACAGCGCCTTGGCGATGTCCATAATGCTACCGCCCCCGATCCCAACTACACCCGATGGCAGGCCTTTTTTCGCCAGAATCTCGTCGCGAAGCTGGTCGATCTGATCGGTAGTTGGTTCGTGTTCTTCTACGCTGATGTAATAGGTCAGGTCTTCGTCGTGGGCTGGAACCCGTCCTTCAAGCGGTTTTCCTTTAAAATAATTATCGACGATGAAGACAAAATAGCCTTCGTTATCGGCCCGACGCGGAGCCAGAATTTCATCGAGTTGAGAAAAGCTACCCCGTCCGTAAACGGTTTTCTCGATGCCCTTAAAATTTTTATGCGTCGTTTGTGTTTGCGCTGCTACCATTGTGTCGTTAAGCTAACTCTAAAACTTACGCTTCTACGGGACTTACCTTCCGAACGGCGGCTTCGATTTTCGCAGCCAACGCATCAACTTCGTCAGCGGTCCAGCCAGCCCGGATACCGAACGAAATCAACCGTCCGATTACGTCCTGTGCGTTTGGAATGTCGAGGTTACTGTAGTCTTGCGGAGCGCCGAATTTTTCGATAGGCAGAGCCGCTGCCGTACGCATTTCTTTCACGTGATTCCACTGGTTGATGAAGTGGTACATGTTGGTGAACCAGTAGTTAAAACCACCGACGCCCGCTTCGTTCAGCGCAATTACCACGCGTCCGGCGGTTTCGGTGTCCGGCATCAGCAGATTCATGAACGTAGCCGAATCGCCATCTGCGTCGGGAATGCGTGCAAACGAGACTCCTGGCACCTGACCCAATGCGGTCATCAGCCGTGTTTTGTGCTCGTTATTTTTCTGAATGATTTCGGGTACCCGGCGCGTCTGTACCAGTCCAACGGCTGCGTGCAACTCGCTGATCCGGTAATTGAAACCCATAATGGGGTGCTTCTCCATGCCCCGGTTCGTACCGATGTGATCGTGACCATGATCGGAATACGAATCCGCGTGCTTGTACGCCGTTTCATCGTTGGTAACCATGATGCCGCCCTCGCCCGCCGTCGCAATCTTAAAAAAGTCGAACGAGTAAGCGCCGGTCTTACCCCACAGGCCGGTTGACGTTCCTTTATAGCTCGCACCCATTGCCTGCCCGGCATCCTCAACCAGCACCAGTTTGTGTTCGTTGACAACGTCCATGATAGCATCCATGTCGGCCATCTGACCGCACATGTGCACGAGACAAATGGCTTTCGTGTTTGCTGTTACGACCTTACGGATACCTTCTGCACTGAGGCAAAGCGTATCGTCGATATCGGCAAAAACAGGCAACGCGCCTGCCATCAGGACTGCTTCGACCGTAGCGATGTAAGTGAATGGCGGAACGATAACCTCGTCGCCCGCACCGATACCGGCAGCCGCCAACGCGCATAAAACAGCCGTTGAACCACTCGATACGGCGTGAGCATACTTGGCTCCTACCAATTTGGCAACCTCAGCTTCGAACTCGCGAGCTTTATAGATGTCGTTGCGCTGTGCTTCGTGATTGTACCGAAAAAGGATACCGGTCTCAAGCACGTCGTTGATCTCCTTGCGCTCGGCCGCTCCAAAAAATTCCATTCCTGGCATAACGAATACCGTTTTAGTAGGTCGCTTTTAGGAATCTGTTCTGTAAGCGACCCGTTTTTTTACAAAAGTACGGCTTTTCAATGGGATGCGATACGGTTTTCTTTCGACAGGATTTACAGGATTAGCAGGACCGCATAAATCGAGAATCACTGTTCTGGTGATCCTCTTACTCTCATTGAAGAGCAGTCTATCCACTAGTATGACGTTCTGGTTTCCAAAGCAATCCACTCGTCAAAAACGGTGTTGGCTTCATCACGGAGTACCTGCTGCATGGGAATATGGCGTTCTTCGCGCGGCTTTTCTAATTCATTGTAAATGAAGTGATCATCAAAACCAGCCCGCGCGGCATCGTAGTGAAACGCGCCGTAAACGATACGACTTGGTCGCGCCCAGTAGATAGCGCCTAAGCACATCGGGCAAGGTTCGCAGGACGCGTAAAGCGTACAGCCTTCCAGTTGAAAGGTCCCCAGATTCCGGCAGGCATCACGAATGGCCACCACTTCGGCATGGGCCGTGGGGTCATTGGTCGAGGTAACCTGGTTGCAGCCGCGCCCGATGATTTCGCCGTTGCGCACAATCACCGATCCAAACGGGCCGCCCTGCCCCGACAGCATCCCTTCCCGCGCTAACTGAATCGCTTCGCGCAAGAAATCGTCGTCACTTTGTGGCAACGAATTGGTTTGTATATCCTGATTTTGCATTCCTTATACTGTAGTCAAATAATTCATGACGGCGATTCGGGCCGCATCGTTTTTATGCAATGTCGCTGGAGCCAACGCATCACGCAATTCAGTATACAACTGAACACTAGCCTGTACACTAGCAAGCAATGTGCTTCGATCAGGTGTGGCAACGGTTTTTCGTAGCTTTTCCAGATCGTCCGGTTCGGCGATGGTTTCCAGTCGCCGTACTCCTCTGGGCAACCCTTTCTTGTTCAGATGCAGCATTGGCCCAAGCACAACGTTACGCATGAACGAAAGAAAATCCATGGCTTCAAAATACTCGCCCCGGCCAATTTTCAACGCAGCGTAATGCACCCAAATCCAGAAACGATCTTCGGTCCACTGGAAATCAAACGGTGGATACTGGGATTGTGATTGTCTAATAACCGCCGTCAATGCCCCGTCTCGCTCCCAGACAACAACTGGATCTTCGACCCGCTGATAAAACTCGTCGATGGTCAGAAACTTTATATCGACGTGCAACAGGGGCGATTCATAGAGAGCAATCAGCAAACGCGGTTCGCCGACGTGATCCCCCCGAAACGACCCCAACACCGTTCCAAACCGGGCGGCCCAGGCTCGCATCTGCTCAAGATCAGGCGCAATGGCGTGGGTTGTAACCAACACCAGATCAAGGTCAGAATAGGAATCCATGTTGCCCGATATCCAGGAACCGCCCACGGCTAGTCCAGTAACGTCCGGGTCTTCGCGAATACGATCGATGGCTTGATCGATAAACAATTGAAAAGGCGGTAGAACGGCTTGCATGATGCGTTGCGATTAGTAAATTATCGCAGAACCGCAGCCAATGAAGATAAGTTCATGCTAACGCTCGCCTTACTTGAGCGGTATGGCTAACCCTACCCCCAACGGCCCATTTGAAATCAATCGCATTTCCTGCTTGTCGCCCCGGCTTTTGAAAACGAAATAGTTGACCAGATCAAAGGCGAGGAGAAAGCCGCCCTGTAGCATAACCGACTTGCCGTAGCCCAGCAGTTGATCGCGTTTGTCGGGATGCGCGTGACTACGTTCGCGTAAATACGCCCCGCCAATCACGTAAGCAACGTCTAATCCAGCGTTCAACAGAAGAATCTGCTTCATGGATTCGTGACGCTGAACAGCCTGCGCCAGTGTCTCGTCGCCTGCTTTCGCTTTTAGTGAACCGAGTAATCCCACTCCGGCAATACCCAGATTGACCAGATTCCAGTAGACGTTCATCCGATGAAAATATTTATCCTCGCCGGAGGCTTGCCCAGCCGCCAGACTACCAACGGCAATGTTCGCCAGCGCGTAACCGCCCAAGGTCAGGCCAAGCGTTTTCTGATGCCGGATGCGCTGCTCGCTGAAGTCGCGCAGTTCAGGAGAAGGCGTAGCGCGTTGCGCCTGTGCTGTCGTACCGAGCCACATCGATCCTGCCGCCAGCAGTAGGTGTTTAAAGGGATTCATCCTAGTCTGTTTTTAGGAAGAACCCCGCTGTTAACCCTGATGTTTCAGAGCCACCTGCGCCACCGGGTCGTTTATATTGAGCAGTTCCTGAACGTCGGGAGGGGTCAGTAGATGAGCGTCCGTAAGCATCAACATTTGTCTTGGCGAATAACGCCCTGCGGCCACGGCTTCCTGCAAAAGTGGCCATACCGATGGCTCCCAAAGGGCCAGCAAGGGCTCCGGGAACCGCCCGTCTGAATCGTAGAAAGCGGTAGCGGGTTTCGCCGAGTTACGGCCCGCCAGCAAGGCGTCAAACGTTCGGGAGGTCAGCAAGGGCATATCGCAGGCAACCACCAGCCAGGCGGCACCGGGCTGCGTCTTGAACGCCGACATGATCCCATTGAGCGGACCAACCAGATTATCAATCGCATCGACAATCAGCGGTTGCCCGGAGTCAGCCAGTTCAAGTGCCTGCTGTTTGTTCACCGACCAGAAAACCGTGTCGCAGTACGGACTCAGTAAATCGGTCATGTGCTCACGCTGGTTTTTTTCGTGATACGTCAGAAGCGACTTATCGCGGCCCATGCGCGTACTACGCCCGCCGATCAGCACCAGACCGTTAAGCACCACCGCATTACGTACGTTTGAAGTCTCGCTTTCCACCTGTTTTCTCCATCAATTTGGTTTCCCTGATCACAATGTCGTGCGACAGCGCTTTGCACATATCGTAGATGGTCAGAGCAGCTACCGATGCGCCGACTAAAGCCTCCATTTCGACGCCAGTTTTTCCTTCGGTCGATACGAGGCAATCGACAATAGCGTCGGGTCCATCGGTTGTAATGGTGATCTGGCAATTGTCGAGCCCTAACGAGTGGCAAAGCGGAATCAGGTCGTCAGTGCGTTTGGCGGCCATCGTTCCGGCGATGATAGCCGTTTGAAATACCGGACCTTTCCGCGTTTGAATGTCAACGCCAGCCAATCCAGACTGGGTCAATCCAGACTGGGTTATGTGCTGCATAATATCCGGGCCAAGCGCCACGATGCTCCGAGCGCGGGCTGTTCGACGGCTGACGGCTTTGCCCCCCACATCTACCATAGCAGGGTTTCCGTTCGCGTCGAGATGAGATAATGAATCCATGAATTAGTTGCGTTTAGCCAGATCGGCTACGTAAGTCTTTAACGCGTTGATGCGTTCCTGATAAGGCAAGTCGTCGGCAGCCAGCAGGCGAGTTCGTTGAAAGGCAGGTTGCTGTAGCGTTTCCGTTGCGTACCGAATCATGAGCGCATTGACCTGTAATAACGCCATTGTCAGGTTAAAGTTAAGCGCCGAATTGATACTAACGACCTTTCGGGCCGCTGCATTTCCTTCACCCGCCGGTAACCGCTGGTAATCAACCGGCAGGGAATCAACGAATAACCCTTCCTCGCCGTACACAACCCGTCCGTTGACAATCGTGCATCGAACGGCGCTATCATCCTGTGAAACCAAAGCGTCCAGTGCGGTTTGAGCAGCCGAAGACTTCCGCAATACAAAAAAATCGGCGTTATAGCCGGGTTTGATCAAGCCGGATTTTACTCCGCCCAACGCCCTGGCCGGATTTTGAGTGACCATCGCCAACAATTGATCATTACCAACCTTCAAGGATAACGTGTCGCAGAAGTACCGGGCAAACTTCAGTTCATCCCACACGTGTTTACTGCCGCTGGGAGCCCAGTCCGAGCCAAGACAAACGTTAACGCCCTGATCAAGCAACGTTTTTATCGTAAGGGTATCGCCGTATAAAAGCAGATTGGATACCGGCGACCAAACGATACTGATCCCGTTTTCCCGCAGAAAATCAAGCGTACCAGGATCAGCGTAATCCAGTCCGCACGCATGGGTCAGGGTCAGATTCGCTTTCGCCAGCGCCGTTTTGTCTGGGATCTGCGCCAGCATTCGGCGTAATTCGGCGAACTCCCGACGACTAAATCCGTCCACTTTACCCCGCTGAAGATACCCCGACCGGCCTTCGGCCAGATGCGCGATAGTGGCGTAATAACGATGATTACCCTGCCGAACGGAGTTCAAAAAATCGTCGAGACTTGGGTGTTGCATCATCGGCCAGTCCGACGTGTCGTCAGCCGCATTTGCTGGACTACCAGGCACATCGAAGTTAGGTCCCGGTCGAACAAAATCAACGACGGAAAGCACCTTCTGCGTGGCGGCAATACCTAATTGGCTGGGTTGCCCTGTATTACGAATCACAAATGTCGGCAGGTTTTCGTCGGCTTCCAGCCGGATGGTCTGCTGCATGAGCGTGGTTCCCCCGGCTACAGCCTGCAACTCGGTAATGACGCCGTACATTTTCTGAATTTCGCGCATCGCAACGGGCCACGTGAGGTTGCGTAAGGCCAGATGCTTTTCGGTAGCCAGCGATTGCAGAATGGGCTGAATAAAATCGAATGACTCCTGCCGCCAGCTTGCGTCCAGAAAATCCTTGAACCGTTTTATATCACGTAGGTACTGCTCATTGTTTCGCCACTGAAAGCGATTTCCCCAAAGCGCGGGGCTTTGCCAGAGTGGAAAAATGTTGTATTCGGAATGAACGTGCAGATTGATCAGACCCGGAAACACAACCTCATGATCGGCCAAATCCAGCAGGATCGCATCCGGTCGCGAAATGGGTACTTTACCGTTCCGAACATCGATAATTCGCCCATTTTGGACAAGTATCGTTTTTACAGACTGACGACCCTGATCATCCACAACATGACCCATGATGCACAACGGTCGGCCAGAAGAACTAAGCATAGAGAAAGGAACTTGATACGTACATCGCGACGCGTCCGGTAAACTTACGCAGCAGACTACGCATTGCCAAGTCGTGGGCCACCCCGGCGGCTCGTAACCAGTCATCGGGTTTGTAGCTCGCTATTTTTCCTTATACCTTGTGATTCATTTTATCGTCTTCTATGCTTTCCGTTTCCGACGCTTTTGCCATTACGCAACAACATAGTCTGTCCTTACCCGTAGAGACCGTTCCGCTCACCGAAGCCACGGGACGCGTTTTGCGGGCAGCCGTTCATGCCGACCGTGACTTTCCGCCCTTCGACCGGGTCGCTATGGACGGCATCGGGATTCAGTTTGCGGCTTACGCATCCGGCCAGCGAACGTTTGCGGTTCAAGGACGACAGTTTGCCGGACAACCGCAGCAAACACTGACCGACACCACCGCTTGCCTTGAAATAATGACTGGTGCGATGCTTCCTGCCGGCGTTGATACCGTGATTCGCTACGAGGACGTAACTCTTACCGACGATCAGGCAACGATAACGATTGATGCGATTGAACAAGGGCAGCATATTCACCCCCGCGCTACCGACCGCCGGGCGGGAGACGAACTCCTGGCGGTAGGAACGTTGCTTGGTCCATCGGCCATTGCCGTAGCCGCTTCGGTCGGGCGAGCTACCCTATCCGTTACAGCATTGCCCCGCGTAGCACTTATTTCGACAGGCGACGAGTTGGTTGATGTTGACGAAACACCGCTGCCTTACCAGATCCGGCGATCCAATACATACATGCTCCGTGCCTCGTTGCAGGCGCTGGGCATCACCGCTACGTTGCATCATATTGTTGACGACGAAACGGTACTAAAAAACCAATTAGACCGTCTGCTGGCCGAAAACGATGTACTGATTTTGAGCGGTGGCGTTTCGGCGGGCAAAGCCGATTTTGTTCCGGATGTCCTAACCCGCCTGGGTGTTCAGAAGCGATTTCATAAGATCGAGCAGCGACCCGGAAAACCGATTTGGTTTGGCACAACCGCCGATAAAACGGTCTTTGGCTTACCCGGCAATCCGGTTTCAACGGTCTTGTGCTGTTACCGCTACGTGCTTCCTTACCTGCGGTCGTCGCTCGGGTTACCGGCATCTCCGGCGCGTTATGCTCAATTGGCTAAATCGATTGCGTTCAAGCCCAGCATTACCTATTTTCTGCCGGTCCGACTTACTTCCGAACCCGACGGGCGCACCGTAGCGCATCCCCTCCCCGGCTCGGGTTCCGCCGATTTTGCGAATCTGCTGGACGCCGATGCATTTATGGAGTTACCCGCCGATCAGTTGGAGTTTGGCGCGGGCGAAGCCTTTCCTGTGTGGACTAAATAGAATTTTCCCATCGATGGCATCCTTCAAAACTGTAAAAGTGGGCGTGGTGCAGGCTACGCCCGCTTTGTTCGATCTGGAAAAAAGTGTAGAATTAACCATTTCCTGGATCGAGCGAGCCGCTCAGGAACACTGCCAGTTGCTCTTGTTTCCCGAATCGTTTATTCCCTGCTATCCCCGAGGACTGACGTTTGACGCGATTGTCGGGCGACGAACCGACAAAGGCCGCGACATGTGGCTGGATTACTGGTCTAACAGCCTTGAAGCGCCTTCTGTTCATACCCACCGGATCAGCGAAGCCGTTCGAGAAGCCGGCTTGTTCACGGCACTCGGTGTAACCGAGCGGGACCCGATTGGCGGTACGCTTCACTGTTCGTTGTTGTATTTTGGGCCGGATGGCTCGCTGCTGGGCAAACATCGTAAACTGAAACCAACGGGTCTGGAGCGATACATCTGGGGCGAAAGCGACGGTAGTTCGCTGGTCAGCTTCAACACGGATCTAGGAACGATCGGCGGTCTGATCTGCTGGGAAAATTACATGCCGTTGGCCCGCATGGCGATGTACCAAAAAGGCGTCGACATTTACCTGGCTCCAACTGCTGACGCCCGCGACTCGTGGCAGGCTACCATGCAGCACATTGCGCTGGAAGGTCGGTGCTTCGTGCTGGCAAGTAATCAGGTTGTCCAGAAATCAGATTACCCCGAGCGGTATCAGGCTGAGTTAGCGGACGAACCGGAACTGATGAGTCGGGGTGGTAGCGTGATTATCTCGCCGATGGGCGAAATCCTGGCGGGACCGCTCTGGAATGGGGAAGGACTGCTCACCGCCGAACTTGATTTCGCGACGCTGGCGAAGAGCAAGCTGGATTTTGATTGTGTGGGGCATTATTCCCGACCGGATGTTTTTACATTCGACGCGGTTAATCAACCACCGACTGTGAAGCTTTAGAAACGCGTTGAACCCGTCCGAGATTCGTATGCAACTGTCGCCATCACCTGCGCTTAGTGGACTCGTCAAGCACTATCTGGTTATAGAGAATCAGGCAGCGATTGGGGGTAATCACCGTTTTTTCCCCGACGGGCATCCGGGCCTAGTCTTCTCGTACGCGGATTCGTTTACGCAATCGAATACCAATCAGCCGGATACGACGTTACCCAGCAGCTTTGTTTACGGCCAGATAGATCGATACCATAATCTGATCTCAGGAAAAAAGATTGGTATGCTGATCGTTGTGTTACAGCCCTGGGGACTGTATGCGCTTTCGGGCGTGCCCGGCGTAGCAACGACGAATTTTTTGGTTGATGTATCGGATGTATTCGGCAACGAAGGAAAACAGCTGGAAGATCAGGTACGAACGAAAACCAACAGCATCGACCGCATCAGACAAATCGAGCGATTTTTGCTCTCACGCTGGCAAACGGCTACCCACGAACTGGCCTCCGTTCAGGCCGCTATTCAATTCGTTTGCCAGTCACAGGGAGCGGCCACGGTACAGGCTTTGACCCAGCATCTGAATATGACCGAACGGAGTCTGGAACGGCGGTTTGACAAGATCGTGGGCCTTAAGCCAAAGCAATTTTCACGAATAGTCCGGTTGCAAAGCTGCCTCAAGATGCACCGGACGAACACTGCGTTTAGCCTGACCCAACTCGCTTACTCCGCAGGCTACTACGATCAGGCTCATTTTATCCGTGAGTTTACCCACCTGGTTGGTATTACACCCAAACAGTATAGCGCGAATACACAACGGTTGGCAGTCAATCTGATGCCGTTAACGACATATTCGGGCTGATGATGATTTGTCGGATTTTTACAATTATCCGATTTCTCCGTTACTGACCTTTGCCTCGAACAACAATCAGTAAACATGGAAAATCTTCGCATTGCAACAGCCCAGTTTGAAAACGCAAGTGGCGACAAAGCGTACAATTTAGGCGTTATCCGCGATCTCTCGGCCAAAGCAGCCGCCCAGGGCGCTCAGGTCGTCGCGTTTCACGAGTGTTCGATAACGGGATATACCTTCGCCCGACAACTCTCCAGGGAGCAGATGCTTGATCTGGCCGAACGCATTCCTGACGGAGACAGCATTAGCGAATTGACGAACATCGCCCGCGATAACAATATTGTAGTGCTGGCGGGTTTGTTCGAGAAGGATGAGCAGGACCGGTTGTTTAAAGCGTACGTGTGCGTCGGGAAAGATGGGCTCATTGCCAAATACCGCAAACTCCATCCGTTCATCAACTCGCATCTGCTGCCCGGCGATCAGTACGTGGTTTTCGATCTGTTCGGCTGGAAATGCGGTATATTGATCTGTTACGATAATAACGTCATCGAGAATGTGCGGGCAACGGCTTTGTTGGGAGCCGACATTCTTTTCATGCCCCACGTGACCATGTGTACCCCGTCGCCCCGACCCGGTGCGGGCTTCGTTGACCCAGCGTTGTGGGAAAACCGGGAAGCGGACCCGACTTCCCTTCGCATGGAGTTTGACGGGCTAAAAGGGCGGGCCTGGCTGATGAAATGGCTTCCCGCCCGCGCCTATGACAATGGAGTGTACACCGTTTTCGCGAATCCGATCGGTATGGACGACGATCAGTTGAAAAATGGCTGTTCGATGATTCTGGACCCGTTCGGCGACATCATTGCCGAGTGTCGGCAATTAGGCAATGACGTAGTTACGGCCACTTGTACCCCCGAAAAGCTTCAGCAAGCCGGTGGTCACCGCTACCGCAATGCCCGACGTCCCGATCTATACCGCGACATTCTTGGGCAAACGCATACGCCCGAACAGAAAGTCGTCTGGTTGAATGAAGAGCCGTCGGCGAATCAGGACGGAGATGCAGGCTTAGAAAAGGCGGGTCAACAGTAGCTACTCGAAATTCTTCTTTTTGCGCAACTCCTTAATTTCGAATTCGAAGGGAAGCTCGTTCATGCACTTAAAATGCTTGAGCGGGCATTGCTCGAAACCGATTTTGGAGCAGGGGCGGCACTCAAGCCCGGTTTTTTCGAGCACGACGTAGGGTGTCTTGTACGGATACATGCCCAGTTGGGGTGTGGTATTGCCCCAAATCGAGTACACTTTTTTCTTGAGCGCAGCGGCAATGTGCATCAGGCCCGTGTCGTGGCTAAAGACAATCCGCGCGCCCTGAAGCAACGACGCTGACTGGTTGAGGTTGTATTGGCCGCAGGCGTTGTAAATCATCCGGCTGCCGACTGCCTGCACGATTTCATCACCCGCTTCACGGTCTTCTTTACCACCCAGCAGCACAATCGGATGGTTGATTTTCCAGCACAGTTCAATCATCCGCGCTACAGGCAGTTTCTTCGTAGCGTGTTGCCCACCGATGGCATAGGCCACATAATCATGACGGTGCGTTTCAGGTAGCCAATCGCTTTCGACCTGGTCTTTGTAGGGAATAAAGTAGTCGAGGCCAATGCCGTCGTTTTGAACACCCAGCGGCTGCACCGTTGCCATGTAGCGATCGACAATGTGCATGTTGGGCATTGCATTCACTTTCCAGCGAACGTAAACCCATTTGCGCAGGTTCAGCTTGTCGAAGCTATAGGAACGCACGCCCAGCCGTAGCTTAATGATTCGGGTCCGCAGGTTGTTGTGCAGATCGATGACGTAATCGTACTGCTCGGCCCGCAACTGACGAACAAGGTCGTTCAGGCTATCCTCCAGAAAAAAGCGTTTATCAATATAGGGATTATGCTCAATAATGGATTGATAGGACCGTTTCGTGCAGAAATGCACTTCGGCACCCGGCAGTTGCAATTTGAGGCAACGCACAACAGGTGTCGTCAGCACGATGTCGCCGATAGACGAGAAGCGTAAGACGAGAATTTTTACCGGGGGGGTCATAATCCGCTATATTTCTACAAAAATAGCCTTTTTCCAATAGGCAACAAAACCATTTAATAGACCCACCAGCGCGGTTTGTTCGGTGTTCGAAACTGGTTGTTTTCACAGGCTGCACAGGCCAGCGGATCGGGCACAGGTATCGGCGAATCAAGGTCGGGTACGCCCTGCCCCGCTTTCCGGTCTACATAAATCGATTGTTCCGAAATACCCGTTGCGCCAAAGTAGCCAAAAACCAGGGTAGCCGGGTCGCTTACGCACCGTATATTGCCCGCTACGCTCGCCGGGGCCGCGTCGAACAGGCCGCCCGTATTAGCGGTCAACTGCCCAACCCGTTTCCAGAACGTATAGGCTCCTTTACTGATGGCCTGCTGCTGCACTTCCAGGTAATAACTAAGGGCTGACTTGTAAGGAACGCGCATGATAAACTGCCGACTAATCGATTTACCGTTGATGTTGGCATCGGAATTTATGTTGATGCAGTTGTAGCAACGAACAATATCCCAGCATTCCGAGCAACAGGCCACCCCCAGGACCGTACCATCCGAAAATTGATTTTTCTGACAAATTGTAATCGGCTCGTAATGAACCCAATCCCAGCGGTAGTAATCACCGGTAGTTTCGGGGTCTTTCATATCCAGGTACACATTCCAGCCCTGATTTTTGGCACTCACCACCGAGTTACCCTCAACGGTATACTCATAGTACAACTTCTGGATCGGGGGAGCCGCTCGCAGTAGTTCTAGGTCTGATTCGTAGCGTTTTCCGTTTCGGGTCGCAATCGTCAGTTTGTAGCTTCGGCCCGCTACACCCCGAATTCCATTTACTTTCGTGAGATATACTCCGCCCGGTTGCTGTTCAGACAATGTTTCGCGATTACCCTGATTATCCTCAATCGTTACGACAGCCCCTGTTTCGAGTAAATTCAGGCTTTTGTACGAATAGTCAGCGGTCCGCGTCAGTTTCACCGTGTACGGTCCCGGCTGATCCGTGATTTGTCCTTCAACAATCAACGAGGGTGGTATACTGACTGTATCAGGCTGAAACTCGGTGACGCAGGATATAACCAGCATCAGAACGCCAAGCCCGTATAGAAATAGTCGAAAGTGATTCATCAGAACTTGAAGTTATACGTCAACGATGGAAAGGCTGTTCCAAAAATGGCTAGCTTGTACGCATCGGCGAAGGAGGTAGGTCGTAGCTTGTAGAAGATAGAGTACGCATTTTTGTGAGCGTACACGTTGTAAATCGCGAAAACCCAACTGCTCTGGTTGCGTTTTTTCTTGAGCGGGTTCTGGTCAAAAGTCATCGAAAAATCGAGCCGGTGATAATCCGGAACGCGCTGCTGATTTCGGTCGAGATAAATAGGAACGATAATGCCACCCACCCGCGCCAGCGCCGACGGCTGCGTGGTGGGTCGGCCCGTGCTGTACGTGAAATTCAGGGAAAGGCTAAACCAGGTGGAGGGCCGGTAAACAGCCAGTGCGTTGAGCGTATGCGGTTTATCGTAGTTGGCCGGATAAGCCTGACCGTTGTTAACCCGTTCTTCAGCGTACGGGCTATTCATGGTCAGCAACGTGCGGGCATAGGTATAGCTGACAAATCCACTCCAGAGCCCTTTATTTTTGCGCAGCAACCCTTCAAATCCGTAAGCCCGGCCATTCCCCTGCACAATCTGCGTTTCGACCGCCGGGGCCAGTTGCAGTTCGGCTCCGTCGCGGTAGTCGATGGCGTTGGTTAAGGTTTTATAATACACCTCTCCCGATGCTTCGATTACATTATCGGTGGTATTGTGAAAATACCCCAGCGCCCACTGATCGGCAATTTGTGGCTTGGTGTAGTTATCGCTCAGGTGCCAGCGTGAGGTCGGCAAGGCAGCCGTCGTATTGGTAATTTGCTGAATGTATTGCCGGAGCCGACTGTACCCCGCTTTGATGGCCTTTCCCTCACCCACCGACCAGCGAACAGCCAGCCGGGGTTCCAGCCCACCCGCCGAGTGGTAAATACGACCCGCTCCGTAGGTCGTCTCCGACGAGACGGTTTCGTCCTGACGGGGGCCGTTTTCTTCATACACCCGCACCGTTTCCGGCCCTCGATTGAGCAAAGCCGAATAGCGTAACCCGGCTACTACGGCCAGATTGGCGTTCAATTTCCATTCATCCTGTATGTAAGCCGCTAGTTCATACGCTCGTTCGCGAGCGAGGTCGATCGGGAGCACGTTCGAGATGGGACCGGGAATCCGGCTGTTCGGCTGAATCAGGTAATCGATCGCGCTAACCCCAGCCTGCCATTGGTGCCTTTCGTCGGGCGTATAAGTCAGGTCCGATTTGAGTTGCCGGTGCCAGATACCTGATTTGAGCTGGAAAGCATTCGACGAATCGGGCGACGACAGATTCGCTTTGTACTGGCTAAAGATAGCCGATGTTGTCAGGTTCAGTTGCTTATTGATGAAGTAGTTCCAGCGCAGCGAGCCTGTCAGTGTCTGGTAGTCAAACTGAGTTGACGATGCGTTGATCTCCTGTCCCGACAACGAATCCGACGCCAGTTTGAACACATCGGTGCTAACATACCCCGTCAGCGTCAGCGTGTGTTGTTCGCTGGGCTGGTATTTGAGCTTTGTGGTCAGGTCGTAAAAATTGGCTTTTGTATCTTTTAGATTAGGCGGTGCCAGCTTAAACAGAAAATCGTTGAACGAAACGCGCCCGGCGGCCAGCAACGATAGTTTGTTTTTAACGATTGGCCCTTCGACACCCAACCGGCTGGAAATGACGCCGATACCGCCATTGATTCCCCACTTATCGCCACTGGGCTCTTTGATTTTCACATCCAGCACCGACGAAGCCCGACCACCGTAGGCAGCGGCTACCCCACCCCGATTCAAGGTTACGTCACGAACCACATCCGGGTTGAACACCGAAAAAAAGCCCATCAGGTGGCTCGAATTGAAGATCGGGGCATCATCGAACAAAACCAGGTTCTGATCGGCACTACCGCCCCGCACATTGAAGCCGGGAGCCCCTTCGCCTACGGTGGTTACGCCGGGCAGCAAAAGCAGGCTACGCACAATGTCGATTTCGCCCAGCAGGGGTGGAATACGCCGAATGCTGCGGATGGATAGCTGCGAGACGCCAATTTCAACCTTACGCACATTTCGGTCGGGCGCTTCGCTGGTTACGATAACCTCATCCAGATCTTTGGCATCGTCCTCCATCGTTATCTCGCGAAAAAGCATTTTATTGAGAACGATGGTATCCTCTTTGGTTCGGTACCCCACGTGCGAAAAGCGCAAGATGTATTTGCCAGGGGGCAACGGCACAATGTAAAAACCGTCTTTTTCGGTCACGTAGCCTTTGGATACGTCCAAAACCACAATGTTGACCCCTTGGATCGGCTTGCCGGTTTTAGCGTCCCGCACGTAGCCCGTAGCAGAAAATGTGGCGTTTTGTCCCTTCGGGGGCGTCCGTAGCTGAGCAAGTGCCCCGTTGATCAAACAGACCGAGAGTACCAGTACATGTAAAAAACGCATAGAGCCGGATTTAGGAAGCGCAGAGCGGATTGGCTCACGTCACTACAACTATGACATATCAATGAAACAAAGAGATAAATTGCCCAATTTACCCATTGTTTCTAGTCATTAATCCATTATTAATACCCTGACGCTCTGCAATTCTTTCACGCACGTATGCGCTCCCGACGTTTTTGTAGGTAATCGCTCATTTCGGCTAATGTCAGCGCGTTAAAGGTCATGTCTCGGGTTAAGCCACCTTTTCGACCAACGGCTACGCCGTAGTGCATATCGAGCAGTCCGGCCAGGTCGTGCGCATCGGGATTTATGCTTAACAGTACGCCTTGCTGCATAGCATATTCAATCCACCGCCAATCGATATCGAGCCGGTAAGGACTCGCGTTAATTTCAATGACGACCTGATGCTCGGCACAAGCGTCGATGATTGCCCGATGGTCGATGGGATACCCTTCGCGAGCCAGCAGCAAGCGGCCCGTTGGATGACCTAATATCGTCGTGTAGGGGTTTTCGATGGCCTTCAATAAGCGTGTCGTTGCTTTTTCGAGCGACATGGTTAGGGTCTGGTGTACCGAAGCGACCACATAATCGAACGTAGCCAGTATTGCATCGTCGTAGTCCAGCGAGCCGTCGCCTAAAATATCCGATTCGATGCCTTTGAAGATGCGGAAGTCTAACCCAAAACTGGCATTGAGCTGGTCGATTTCCTGTTGCTGCTGTCGAACACGGTCGCTGTCGAGTCCATTGGCATAGCTGGCCGTTTTGGAGTGGTCAGCGATACCAAAATACGTCAGGCCCAATTCCCGGCAATAAGCGGCCATACCAGCCACCGACTGCTTGCCATCCGACCAGGTACTATGGTTGTGCAGCGTTCCGCGCAGGTCTTCCCAGGTCACCAGTTCGTCGTTCCGATGACTCCGGGCCCAGCGAAAGGCAAAATCATCTTCGCGCATTTCGGGAACGATGTACGGCAATCCAGCCCGCGCGTAAATGCTTTTCTCTACCTCCTCCAATTCCAATTCGGCTTCGGCAGCAACATTGACATTCGTTTGTGCGGTTTGCAAGAGCGAAAACCCACCATTGCCAACCTGTTGTAAATGCGGATCAGCTGCTGTTTGAATAAACAACTGTCGATCTAGTTGTTCGGCGGGATACAACAACAACTCAACCTGCACATCAAAACCCTGAAGCTGCCCCCGCCAGGTGAACGGCGATGAGACAAGTTCGTTTTGTTGCAGATTGGGTAGACCGGCCAGAATCTGCATGGCCGAAATGGGATCGCTGGTTTGAATGAGTAGCTGCACCGCGTCGACTTCCTGCGCTTTCCGGCGTACCTGACCGCTAATTTCCACCCGTTCAAAATGCTTGACCAGTTCGTCCCGGAGCATGTTGGCAATCATGGCGGCCTTGTCCATGCGGACTTTCCCTTGTTGCTCCTGCAAGAACTCCAGCGCGGCTAAAATCTTTTCCTGCGTGTTGGCACCAAATCCTTTGATTTTTGCGATCTGCCCGTTTTCTCCCGCCAGTTGCAGGTCGCGCAGATTGTCGATGCCCAACTCCTGCCACAAGGTCCGCACTTTCTTGACGCCTAGCCCTTTGATCCGAAACATATCCAGCACGCCGGAGGGTGTTTCAGCCAATAAAGCATCCAGCTCAGCCAAATGACCCGTTTCCGCGATTTCCCGAATTTTACCCGCTACCGCTTTGCCAACACCCGGTAGCTTAACCAGTTCATCGGCGGACAGATTACTTAAATCGGCGGTGGATTTATCCAGGTTGAACGCAGCCGTTTGAAAAGCGCGCGTCCGGAAAGCGTCACGATCATGAAGTTCCATCAATCGGCCCGTCAATTCGAGCAGATCAACGATTTCGGAATTGGTCATAGTAATAAAAGAATTCACGCTGCAAGTTAGGCATTTGACCGGATCTAGTCTTCTTGCGCCTAGCGCCAATCTACCGAACCGGCCATTAAGCGGACTGTTGGCTTGTTTTATTACAACACTTCTGCGGCAAAAAAGTAAACAGTGTACATACTATTATTTATCGCGCTGGAGTGGATGAATACAGTCCTGCATTCTTCTGTTAGTATCGTTCATTTGACTGCGGCTTTGCTAGCCATGAGCACAGGTACCTACATTCTTTTCAAACCGAAAGGAACGGCAGTGCATCGGCTTGCGGGCTGGCTTTATGTGACGGGTATGGTTGTGCTCCTGCTAACGGCTTTTCAGATTTATTACCTCTTCGGACGATTCGGCGTTATTCACTGGGGTGCCGTTGGCAGTGTAGTTGCACTACTGATTGGACTCGGATCAATTAGTCTGCGATCAACCCTACCATCGTGGCTCCGGTGGCACTACCTCGGTATGGGTGCTTCCGTTACGGGTCTGTACGCAGCCTTCGTTGTCGAAAGCACCTATCGTCTGTTTCCACCTTCGTATTTCTGGTGGGTTACGATGGGAGCGGCTAACGGTGTGTTTATTCTGGGTGGCTTACTGCTGTATCGTCATTACCCTAACTGGATAAAACCAGCCGAACATTCATCCGGGGATACGGTATTTCATCGGGTTAATCAGGTCGTTAGCACCGCTGACAGGTAGGTTCGTCGGAAAGTAATTCTGATCTGTAAGGAGCCGATCTACCTTTGACACACAATCGCAACGAAGCAACTCAGTTTAACCTTACATACTTATCCGATCATGGAAACGCAACACGACCCTATTCTTTGGAAACAAGCAAAAGCCCGCGTCGGCTTTCGGATGCACCTACGTTCTTACTTAATCGTTAACGCTGGTCTTTGGCTGATCTGGGCGGTGAGTACGTTCACCTTTCATCCGATACGCGCCAACTTTTTCTTTCCCTGGCCTATCTTTCCCATGCTTGGCTGGGGCATTGGTCTGGCTTCGCATTACTTTACCGTTTTTCGCCGGGGTAGCGAACGCGATATGATTGAAGAGGAGTATCAGAAACTAGCCCGTCACTACTAACAAAATAGCCTATACCACACCCCTAAGCTAAGTTGCCCGGCAGCACGAAATGTTTGCACTGCCGGGCAACTTAGCTTAGTGACTGATAATGAGATCGTGTTTGGTCAGCAGACCGGGCAGACTTTGCAACGAGAACCGGGCTTTCTTGAGCTTGTTGGTATCTGGATTGATTTCAAGGTTGTACGAACTGGAAAAATCGACCTGACTTAGGTTGTTGTCTTCAAACTTGGTTAGTTCAAGATTGCAGTGCTTAAAGGCCGTTCCGGTCAGGTCGCATTTAAGGAAATACGCTTCCTTTAGTGAACACTCGATAAATTGAGCTTTCTTGAGCTTCCGATTCAGGAAAACCGTGTAATCGAGTTGACAGTCCTTAAAATCGACGTGAAACCCGAACGGATTACAACTCCCAAAGTCCACGTGTGTCAGCTTGCAGTTGGCGAAGCGAACGTCGTAAAGTTTTGCATTTTTTAGCTCTACGCCCGTCAGCGTGCAGTGTTCGAAGCGACAGTTGACAAAGCTCGATCCGGCAAATGAACCCCGCGAGAAATCCAGTTTTTTAAATACGCACTGTTCAAATTCCTGGTCAGTCCACCGCTCGACAGCTTCGTCCGCCGGCTCAAACACCTGGTTGTAGTACTCCATTCCCCTCTTACTTAAACAGCGACCGGCGCTTTGATGGCTGGGTACGGATTGTAGTTTTCCAGCGTGAAATCCTCGTAGGCAAAATCGAAAATTGACCGAACGGCTGGATTCAGACGCATGGTCGGCAACGGGCGCGGCTCGCGGGATAGCTGCGTTTCAACCTGCTCCAGGTGATTCAGGTACAAATGCGTATCGCCACCGGTCCAGATAAATTCGTGAGGCTCCAGTCCACATTCCTGCGCAATCATCATGGTCAGTAAGGCGTACGAAGCAATATTGAACGGAACGCCCAGAAATACGTCCGCGCTACGCTGGTACAGCTGGCATGACAACTTACCATCGGCTACGTAAAACTGAAATAAAGCATGGCAGGGCGGTAGCGCCATCCCCGGTACATCAGCCGGATTCCAGGCCGACACGATCATCCGGCGCGAATCGGGCGAATTTTTGAGTTGCTTTAGTACATCGCTCAATTGGTCAATCGTTCGGCCATCAGTGGTAGCCCAGCTCCGCCATTGCCGCCCGTACACCGGACCTAAATCACCATTTTCATCAGCCCAGTCGTCCCAGATCGAAACGCCATTGTCTTTCAGGTACTTAATATTCGTATCGCCCTTAATGAACCAAAGCAATTCGTGGATAATTGACTTTGTATGAACCTTTTTTGTCGTTAACAGAGGAAAGCCATCCTGCAAATTGAAGCGCATCTGGTAACCAAACACACTAATCGTACCTGTACCAGTACGGTCAGTTTTGCGGGTACCAGTAGCCAGAATATGGCGTAATAAGTCGTGGTATTGTTGCATACAGCAAAGAAACGAAAAAAAGGGACGGCGTACCCCGGATAGGCAACGGCAATTTTGCGGGAATACACGAAAGCCAGCTGATCAGCTAACGTAAAATTACCTATTCGAATCTGTTCAAAACAACTATTCTGTTTTGGCGTAAAACTTTAACTTATTATTTACTTAATTTTACATTCATATATTCTATACCATTTGTTTAAGAATTGTTCTACATTCGTTGCCTACTCGGTTATTGACCCACTGACTTACCATGATAGTACTGCTACCTAACAATTTTATGCTACGTATGATCGACCAGCCAGCTACCAACGTATGAAGTCTACAAAGCGAATTGGCTGGATTCTGGCCGTTGGCCTGTTAATCCCAATCCTGATCGGTATCAATGCTCAGCGTACCACCCAACGGCTCGTTGAACAGAATAACTGGCTCATTCATACGCACCTTGTCCTTCAAAAAACCCAACAGATTCAGGCTTATCTGACGAGCCTGGACAATGACCTGCGCGGGTACTTACTGAGCAAAAACAACCCTTTCTTCCGGGCCGATTATGACCGAAACGCTCGGCGTATGAAAGAGCGGGTTGAGGAAATCACTAACCTCACCACCGATCAGCGGTTTCAGCAAGAGCGGCTGCAAACGATCTCCCGGCTTCTCGATCAGAAACTGGCTCACGGCAAGCAGTTGTTTTTACAGGCCAACTCGGCGAAGGGGCTGGCGCGACTGGATTCGGTACAGACGTTCATGAGCTTCAGCGATCAGTTGTTTAATCAGCTTAAGCAAGTAGAAGCGATTGAAAACGAGCTACTCAATGTTCGCGCGGCTGCCAGTAAGCAATCCGCCGATTACGCCACCAACAGCAGTATCGTCGGTGCAGTAGCCGCGCTCGCGATGATTCTGTGGGCGATTTACCTGCTTTTCAAGACGCTCAAGAATGCGAATAAACTCAACCAGCAACTCGCCCTGAGCGAGCAGCAACTCAAACGGTTTCTCGAAGCGGTACCCGTTTCCATCGCAGTCGTCAACAAAGATGGCAAACTGTATTACGCCAATCAGGCCGCTACCAGTATGTTTGGAAGCGCGACCAGACTGACTTCCTATTCTGACATGCTGAGTCAGGTAGCCATCAGTCAGTTTCCGGACGGAAATACGTACCCTCTCGAACAGCGTCCTATCTTTCGGGCCATGCGGGGCGAAACATCGCAGGTCGATGATATGCAGCTACAGGTTGGCGACAAAGTCATCCAGTTGTTAAGTTCATCCAGTCCGGTTTACGACGCAGACGGCCAGTTGCAGTATGTCGTTTCGTCCAGCATCGACATCAGCGATCGGGTGCAGTCGCAGGTCCGGCTTCAGGAAGCCAAGGAAATGGCGGAACAGGCCGCCCGGCTCAAAGAGAATTTTCTGGCCAACATGAGCCATGAAATTCGTACTCCGCTGAACGCCATCATCGGTTTTTCGAACCTGCTGGAAGTGACACCCCTGAACGAAGAGCAGGCCGAATTTGTGAAGCTTGTTCAGACGGCGGGTAAGAACTTACTGACGATTGTCAACGATATTCTGGATATCTCCAAGATCGAAGCGGGGATGATTCAGATGGAGTCGATACCGTTTAGTATTCGGTCGCTAGCGGCTTCGTTGCAGACCATGCTTCAGCCAACAGCGAGCGATAAAAACCTACGGCTGGTATTTGACATTGATCCGACCCTACCCGCGCTGGTTCTAGGCGATCCGACCCGACTCACGCAGATTCTGCTTAACCTGCTCAGTAACGCGATCAAATTTACCAAACAAGGTTCGGTAACCGCCCGCATTACCAAACAGGAAGAAACCAACCAGTCGGTGCGTGTCCAGTTTACGGTGAAAGACACAGGTATCGGTATCGACACCGATGCCTTACCGCACATCTTTGAGCGTTTCCGGCAAGCCAGCGACTTTACGACTCGCTACTACGGCGGTACGGGCCTTGGCCTCAACATTGTAAAGTCGCTCACGCAGATGCAGGGTGGCTGGATCAAGGTAGACAGCGCCCTCGGCAAAGGATCGGAATTTACGCTTGAACTTACCTATCCAGTAGCTCCGGAATCGATTCTCCAGACCATTGACCCATCGCTGGCAAAAGCAGAAACCGCCAAAAAATCGTTGACGATTCTGGCGGTGGAAGACAATCCAATGAACCAGAAGTTGGTTCTGCAAGTAATCAAACGCCTGGGTTACGAAGCCGATTTGGCCGAAAATGGGCAGCAGGCACTGGATATGCTGCAAAAGAAATCTTTCGATCTGGTGCTGATGGATATTCAGATGCCGGTGATGGATGGCTACCAGACGACCCGGCATATCCGGACAACCCTGCGCAGCACCATTCCGATCATCGCAATGACTGCCCATGCGCTAGCCAGCGAACGTGAGCAGTGCCTCCAGGCTGGCATGAACGATTTTCTGCCCAAACCCTTCCAGATGGAGGATTTGAAACGGATGATCCTTCATTACGGGTTCAGCGAAGGCAGTCAGCCAACGCTCGCTGGAGCTACCCAGCCAGCGCCACCAGCACCAGCCCCGCCGACTAATCCCACGTCTTTTTCAATCGAGCCCTTGCTGAATTCGGTTGGCAACGATCCGGAACTGGCGCTGGAACTGCTCGAAATCTATCTCGACAAAACGCCTGAGGAACTCAAGCAGTTACAACAGGGTCTGAGCGAGAAGGATGTTCCGGCCATTGGTCGCACGCTCCACACGCAGAAAGCGCCCGCCATGATGATGGGACTCCGTAAAGTCACGGAACTAAACTTACGCATTGAAGCCCTGGTGAAAGGCGGAAAAGATATTACCGAGGTTGCTCCGTTGTTAGAGCAGTATATCACGGCTGTAGAAGCCGAGTTGCCGGGAATCCGTGACGTTTTGCAAAAGGGTGTAGATCAGGGATAACGACCAGACGGGTTATAAAACAACCGCATTTGTCTCTTCTTAAAAGCGCCCCGTTTTTAAGAAGAGACTTTTTTTATGTTTCCGTATAAAAACTCTAGTGCTCGGTTAATCTAAAAAATGGCTTATTTAGCCAGAATTTTACCTGTCGGTAAGTCACCACCAAGCTACCATGCCCTACAGAGCGATCGCTTTTCTTTTGCTATTTCTTGCCAGGAGTGTATTCGGTCAAACGGCCAGCTCAGATAGTTCTTTTTTGGCTATGGCTCAGAATCAGGCCGTTCATGCTTACGAAAATGCCTTGATCGACCGAAGTCATTTGTACAATGGCCACGAATACATTCAGCATGACTACCGCGTAAAAGTTCATCCTTTCTTTGCAACGGATAGCTTGCAGTCAGGGTCGATTACCTACAATGGAATCGCTTATCACGATGTGCTGATGCTCTATGATGTCGTCCGCGATGAACTGGCCATCAAAATGCCCGAAACCATTTTTCGGATACGTCCCCATAGCCAGCAAATCAGCACGTTTTCGTTTGGTCCGTACCAGTTTGCCCGTATTGTGGGCGATAGTGCCGCAGGCGTTCGTACCGGCTTTTATCAGGTGCTGCACGGTGGCCGGATTCAGGTGCTGGCGAAGCGAATCAAGACGGTTCATGAAGACATCAGCGGTGGTTTTTACAAAGCGAACTACCTGGTCAAAGACCGCTATTTTATCGTGAAAGACGGCGTATATCATGAAGTCAAAAAGAAACGGTCTGTGCTGGCTTTGTTTCCAGGGCAAACGGCTCCGCTGAAAAAATACCTGCGTGCCAACCAGATAAAATTCAACGAGCAACGCGAACAGGCAATAACAGCGATTGTCCAACAGTACGAAACATTAACGCATTGACTATGCAGCAACTCTACCGTGTCATCCTGCCCGTTCTTATCCTGATTGGCTTCGCCGGTAAGGTGTCGGGACAGCAAAAAACAGAGCCTCTGCTTAGCGGCAACTTTACGAATAATCGCTTTGAGCAATTCGTCAAACAGATCGAAAGTAACACGCCGTACCGGTTCTTCTACAATCCTGGTGATGTGGATAGCCTGACGGTTAATCTGCAAGTTACGAACCAGCCGCTACGGGTTATACTGCGTCAGCTGTTCGAAGGCAGTCGGCTTTTTTTCGCTATTGATCCCAACCAGCGCGTTTACATCACGCTTGACCGACCCATACAAACGGAGTTACCCATCGGCTACTTTCGCGGGGGTTCTTCCGATAACGACTCAACAGCGAACGCTTACTTAACGCTGGGCACGAAGAAACGCGCTGAATCCGAAAGTAAGATTTACGAGGTTGGCAAGCGAACAAACCCAATCCGGCCCGGTCGATCGACCATTGCGGGTTCAGTGCGAAACGTTTCGTCGGGAGAGCCGATTGTTGGGGCGGCTGTTTACATCGAGAATCCCCGCGTTGGAACCGTAACCGACCAGTTTGGCTATTATTCGATCACGCTGCCACGCGGTCGGCATGATCTAAAACTTCGTAGTATCGGGATGAAAGATACCCGACGCCGGGTGATTCTTTACGCCGATGGTAAGCTGGATGTGGAAATGGAGGACGACGTCATTGCCCTGAAAGAGGTCGTGATCGAAGCCGAAAAAGACGTCAACGTATCGGGGATGCAGATGGGCCAGCAACGGGTCGACATCAAAACCATCCGTCAGGTTCCGACAGCCCTGGGCGAAGCGGATCTGCTGCGGGTTATCCTGACGCTACCAGGCGTAAAATCGGTGGGTGAAAGCTCAACGGGGCTGAACGTACGCGGGGGCGCTACCGATCAGAACCTTATTTTGTACAACGACGCACCCATTTACAATACGTCGCACCTGTTTGGCTTTTTTTCGGCCTTCAACCCCGATGTCATCAAAAGCGCCGAGTTGTACAAAAGCGGCATTCCGTCCCGGTTTGGGGGCCGGTTATCGTCGGTTCTGGACGTACAAACCCGTGACGGCAACAAGAAAAAACTGGTCGGTTCGGGTGGTATCGGTCTACTGACGGGACGGCTAACGCTGGAAGGTCCCCTGATCAAAGAAAAAACGTCGTTCATCATCGGTGGCCGTTCGACGTACTCCGACTGGTTGCTGAAGCAACTACCCAACTCATCGTTCAACAACAGCCGGGCCTCGTTTTATGACCTGAATCTGCACGTCACGCACGACGTCAATGAAAAAAATACGCTTTATTTAACCGGCTATCTCAGCAAGGACAACTTCCGACTTAACAGCGATACGACTTACCAGTACCAGAACCAGACGGCTACGCTGAAATGGAAACACATCGTCAATAATAAGCTGTACAGCGTTTTTACGGGCAGCTATAGTGGTTACAAATACAGCGTGTCCAGCGAGAAAAATCCGGTTAATGCCTACCAGTTGAATTTTGCACTAAGTCAGTCCCAAGTCAAAGCGGATTTCAATTACTTTCCCAGCAACCAGCACGCGGTTGATTTCGGCATCAGCTCAACGTACTATAAACTTTCGCCTGGTAATTTCCAGCCGCGTGGCCGCGAATCGCTGATTCTTCCGGATGTGGTTCCGAGCGAACAGGGAATCGAAAATGCCGTGTACATCGGTGACAAATTTGACATTACCGACCAGCTGTCCATTAGCGGTGGGCTACGGTATTCGGCGTACACCTACCTGGGAGCGAAGTCCGTTTTTCAGTACGCGCCGGGCTTACCCAGAACGGTAAATACCATCACGGATACGCTGACTTACGGGAATAATCAGGCTATTCAAACGTACCACGGCCCTGAATACCGGCTATCGCTGCGCTACGCCTTGTCGCGTACGGCATCGATCAAAGCGAGCTTCAACCGGATGCGGCAGTACATTCAGATGCTGTCCAACACGACGGTTATCGCCCCAACCGACATCTGGAAATTAAGCGATCCAAACATTAAACCGCAGATTGGCGACCAATACGCGCTGGGCTTTTACCGAAACAACCGGACGAATACCATTGAAACGTCCGTTGAAGTGTATTACAAAACGATGCAAAATCTGCTGGATTACCGCAGCGGTGCCGTATTGTTTCTTAATCAACACATCGAAACAGACGTGGTCAACGCGCAGGGTAAAGCCTACGGCATTGAGTTTCTGGTCAAAAAAACGACGGGAAAATTAAACGGCTGGCTCAGCTACACCTACGCCCGGACGCTTCTGCGTACCAACGGATTAAACAACACCGAAATCATCAATCAGGGCGCTTATTACCCCAGCAATTACGATAAGCCGCATGACTTTACGATGATTGGCAACTACAAAATCAACCGTCGATTCAGTTTGTCGCTGAACTTTACCTACAGCACCGGACGTCCGATCACACTGCCCGTATCGAAATACACCCTCGACGGTGCCCAGCGGCTGCTTTACTCTGAACGAAACCAGTACCGGATACCCGATTATTACCGCGCCGACTTTGCCATGAACATCGAAGGCAATCATAAGGTAAAGAAACTGGCGCATAGTTTCTGGACCATCGCCATCTATAACTTGACCGGTCGGCGCAATGTCTATTCGGTTTATTTCAAGTCGGAAAATGGCTTTATCAATGGGTACAAGCTATCCATCTTTGGGCAACCCATCCCGTCTGTTACGTATAACTTCCGGTTCTAACGGAAGATATGACAGACTACAGCAAGACGTTACTCGTATGAAAAATAGATGTTATCCTAAACGGCTCGGTTGGTTGATGCTTTTAGCGCTCGGAAGCTGCGTCGATCCGTACCGTCCACCCGAAGTGACGGCCCCCGACAGCTATCTGGTCGTCAATGGCTTCTTTAATAGTGCGCCGGGAACAACCACAACCATTCAGCTCTCGCGCACGCAAAACCTGACCGATTCCAAGACCCCACCCGCCGAAACCAAAGCGCAGGTTACCATCGAAAGCGGCAGTAAGGTCAGTTATTCGCTAAAGGAAGGTAGCGGTGGCGTGTACACCTTGTCGGGCGTGGTTCCGCAGGCCAACGAAACGTATCGACTACGCATTCGCACAGCACAGGGAAAAGAATACGTCTCTGATTTTGTCCCTGTCAACGTCACTCCGCCCGTAGACAGCCTGAGCTGGCGAATCGAGAACGAAGGCGTGCAGATCAACGTGAATACCCACGACCCGACGAACAACACGCGTTACTACCGCTGGGAATTTGACGAAACCTGGGAATACACCTCACCTTACTATTCGGCCTATGAGCTTAAAAATAACCGTATCGTTTCACGCGCCGAAGACGTCTATCGGTGCTGGGGTAGCTCCGTTGACAAAACCATTCAGCTAGGGTCATCGGCGCGGCTGAGCCAGGACGTTATCAGCCAGCGGCCTCTCACCTTTATTACGGGTACATCCCTTAAACTTGGTCTGCGGTACAGTATTCAGGTCAAGCAATACGCCCTGACGCAGGACGCGTACAATTACTACGATCAGCTAGCCCGTATAACCCAGAATGTCGGCTCTATTTTCGACCCCCAACCCTCCCAGATTACGGGTAACATTCGCTCAACGACAAATACCAGCGAGCTGGTTATGGGGTTCTTTCGGGTTGGTACGGTACAGACGCGCCGGATTTATATCGCCAAAACGCAACTTCCTTACTGGCTGACGCAAACCGGCGTTTATACCTGCCTGGTTGACACATTGACGCCGTCTAAAATCATTGAGCGTCAGCCAGCGATTATCAACGAATTTGATGCGAGCACTTACCTGACAACCTCC
Organism: Spirosoma liriopis; assembly: GCF_023196085.1. Lineage (NCBI taxonomy): Bacteria > Pseudomonadati > Bacteroidota > Cytophagia > Cytophagales > Cytophagaceae > Spirosoma > Spirosoma liriopis. The sequence goes on along the minus strand of NZ_JALPRF010000002.1, from coordinate 1,271,826 downwards.
TTCGACTGCGTTGATTGTCGGTTACGGGGTGGCGTCATCAAAAAACCGGATTTCTGGGATCAATAGACTTTTAAGCGAATCATTCGATGTATTTTATTCGGAAACGGCTGCTTCTTCCTGCGCTGCTTTTGCTCAACGGCTTCCATGCGTCAGCGCAGTCGGCAGCCGGCGTGAGTACCATTACACAATCTTTTGATACATACCGTCAGCAGACGCTCCAGGAAAAGTTATTCCTGCACGTCGATCAGGCGGTACACTTCACGGGGGAGACCGTATGGTTCAAGCTTTTTTACGTCGATGGCAGTTTTCATAAATCACTTGCCATCAGCAAGGTCGCTTACGTCGAATTGCTGGATAAAGACCAGAAGCCGGTATTACAAACCAAAGTTGACTTATCAGCAGGAACCCGTAACGGTAGTCTGTTTCTCCCGTCGTCAGTTCTGTCAGGAAACTACGTACTTCGGGCTTATACGAGCTGGATGCGCAATTTCAGCCCCGCTTATTTCTTTGAGCAACCCCTGACGATCATCAATCCGTTCCGACCCCTGGAACCACCAACGCTTAAAGAGACGCCTAAACACATCGTTCAACTGTTTCCCGAAGGCGGTCATCTCGTGCAGGACCTGCCCAGCAAAGTGGCGTTTAGTGTAACCGATGCAACTGGACATGGTCTAACAGCCAACGGCTGGCTCCTGACTGCGCAGAATGATACCATCACCCGGTTCAGTACGCACAAATTTGGGATCGGTAGTTTCTCATTCACCCCGTCGGGCACCACCACGTACCGCGTTGTGATCAGCGACAGCAAGGGTAAATTCATGACGCAAGCCTTACCCGCCATTCAGGAGCGGGGTTATACCATGCGGGTGGCCGAAGCGGACGGCAATCGCCTGAACGTAACCGTTTATAGCACTGTTTCTGCGGCCTCGGCGGTGTATTTATTCGCCCATACCCGACAGCAAATCAAGGCCGCCGAGATGCGTTCTCTTCAGCGCGAAACCACTTTTACGCTCGACAAAAACGCGTTGGGTGAAGGCATTTCGCATCTTACTGTCTTTGATGCAGCGCACAAACCCGTGTGCGAACGGCTGTATTTCAAACGACCCGCTCACCCGCTGGCCATCGACCTCAAAACCGATCAGCGTCAGTATGCCTACCGGACCAAAGTAACGCTGGACGCGACGGTTCAGGCTTCGGCGAATGTTCAGAATCAGGCTGATTTGTCCGTAGCCGTTTACCGGGTTGACTCATTAGCCGCGTTTAAAGCGCCGGATATTTTAAGTTATCTGTGGCTTTCCTCCGATTTGCAGGGCTCGGTCGAATCACCGGATTATTACTTCCAGCCCGAAACCGCAGATGTCCGACTGGCAGCGGATAACCTGATGCTTACCCACGGCTGGCGTCGCTTTAAATGGGAAACCGTTTTAGCCGCCAAGAGTCAGTCGGTGCGCTTCCCGTTCGTTCCTGACTACAACAGCTTATTGGTTCAGGGACGCGTTACGGACCCTTCCTCAAACGCACCAGTCCCTAATGTACTGACGTATCTGTCAATACCGGGCAAACCCGTTCGGTTGTTTGTGTCCAAGAGTGATTCAGCCGGACGGATTCGCTTTGAGATGCGGGACTTTTACGGACAGAAGCAGCTCATCGTCCAAACGAACCCAACGGATAGCCTATACCACCTGACGATTGACAGTCCATTCGCAGACCAACCATCGACTACCCCCCTGCCCGATCTGCTTCTCGACGAACAAAAGGGCGAATCCATACAGAATCGAAGCGTGGCCATGCAAGTGCAGAACACCTTCTGGGGCGATCAGTCGTTGCGGTATCGGTACCCAACGGTCGATAGTACCGCTTTCTATAGCGAAGGTCGGGAATCGTACCTGCTGGACGCTTACACCCGTTTCCCGACGATGGAAGATATTCTACGCGAATACGTGCTGGGTGTCCAACCTCGAAAGCGGCAGGGCCATTTTCGGCTGATCGTTCCGAATGCCCCTTACCGGGAGTTTTTCGAAGAAAGTCCACTGGTTCTAATCGATGGCGTGCCGGTCTTCGACATGGATAAGGTAATGGCTTTTAGCCCGCTCAAAGTGCAGAAGCTGGATGTCGTCACGAACCGCTATTTTATGGGTCCTGCCACATTTCATGGCATCATCAGCTTTATGACTTACAAAGGCGATCTGGCGGGTTTTCCCCTCGACACTCGCCTGCTTAAACTCGATTACGACGGTCTGCAACTGCAACGGGAATTCTACGCCCCTCGCTACTCAACTCCCAAACAACAGGAAAGTCGCTTACCCGATGGGCGAACGCTGCTGTACTGGAATCCAGCGCTTCGCCCCAATGAACAAGGCAAAAGCCAGGTTGACTTTTACACCTCCGATCTGGCGGGTTCGTACCTGATTGAGGTGAATGGCCTTTCGGGCAATGGTAATGCGGGCTTCCAGCGGCTACTTTTTGAGGTAAAGAAAACGGAGTAACAGCCGGTAAATTGTCCACTAAAATAAAATTAATGCGTCCGGCTTAGACTCCGCTCGCTCGTTATTTTTTATAATAAAGTAAGCAATCAAGTCACATCGCATCGTACAACGTACCGAATTCTGGATAACTAAACCGTTAAGTAAAAGCAAAATAGAACAGATCAATCGCTCATTTTTTAAGCGCTACGAACACCCGATTCGAACGTTGCGTTGCTACATATTGTTAATAAACTACATACAATCTCCCGTTCCTATTTCGGCTTACATAACTTGCTTGGTTGCACAAGTCAGAACTTTTGCGTCTATATTTGGCGCGGTCGATGAGGAAAGGATTGTGGAGATACCATCAACCTGAACACCAACTATGTCGAAAAACTTAGTCATTGTGGAGTCGCCGGCGAAGGCGAAAACCATAGAAGGCTATCTGGGTAAGGACTTTACGGTGAAGTCTAGCTTTGGTCACGTGCGGGATCTGCCTAAAGATGGGCTGGCCGTGGACGTGACAAACGGCTTTCAACCGTCTTACGAAATTTCGCCCGACAAAAAGAAGTTAGTTAGTGAATTAAAGTCGCTGGCTAAATCGGCCGAAGAAGTGTGGCTCGCGACAGATGATGACCGCGAAGGAGAAGCCATTTCGTGGCACCTCAAAGAAGCACTCGGCCTGCGCGACAATACCAAGCGCATTGTTTTCCGCGAAATCACGAAGAACGCTATCCAGAATGCCATCAAATCGCCCCGCACCATTGATGTTGACTTAGTAAATGCGCAGCAGGCTCGTCGTGTACTCGACCGGCTGGTGGGTTACGAGTTATCGCCGGTATTGTGGCGCAAAATCAAAGGCGGCAGCGCTGGCTTATCGGCTGGCCGGGTGCAATCGGTTGCTCTCCGGCTCGTGGTTGAGCGCGAACGGGAAATCGACAAACACCAGTCGAAATCGTCGTTTAAAGTAACGTCGCAGTTTATTGTGGACGGCAGCAAAGTGCTCAATGCCGAACTGCCCAAAAACTTTGCGACGGCGGCAGAAGCCCGGTCTTTTCTGGAAGCCTGCCTTGGCGCAACGTTCTCCATCAAAAACCTGGAGGTAAAACCCGCCAAGAAATCCCCTGCTCCACCGTTTACAACGTCAACGCTGCAACAGGAAGCTTCCCGTAAGCTCGGCTACGCGGTTGACCGTACGATGCGTATTGCACAGAATCTGTACGAAGCCGGTAAGATTTCGTACATGCGGACGGACTCGACCAACCTTTCGCAGGAAGCCATCGAAAAGGCAAAAACAGAGATCGAAACGGAGTTTGGCCAAAACTACGTGCAAACCCGCCAGTTCAAGACGAAAAACGAATCGGCGCAGGAAGCCCACGAAGCCATTCGTCCGACGAACTTTAATGACCGTGACGCGGGTGCCGACCGCGACCAGAAACGTCTGTATGAACTGATCTGGAAGCGGGCGATTGCTTCCCAGATGGCTGACGCACAGCTCGAACGGACGACGGTTACCATTAGTATCCGGTTTGCGAACGGCGCAACGACAACGATCACAACCCACGTTGATGATAGTCCATTTGCCGATACCGAGCAAAAGGCACCAGCCCGAACCTTCCCCAGCGAACTCGTTGCACAGGGTGAAGTAATTAAGTTTGACGGCTTTTTGCGCGTTTACCTCGAATCGAAAGATGATGAGGATGACGAAGATGCGAAAGGAATGCTTCCTCCGCTTCGGGTTGGGCAGACGCTGGACCTCGGCCAGATGAAAGCTACCGAGAAGTTTTCGCGTCCGCAACCACGCTACGCAGAAGCCTCGCTGGTTAAAAAGCTCGAAGAAATGGGTATTGGGCGGCCATCGACCTACGCGCCAACCATCTCGACAATCATCAACCGGGGCTACGTTATCAAGCAGGATAAACCCGGTCAGGAGCGCAAGTACCTCGAATATACGCTTCAGAAAAACCAGATCAGCGAAACCAGTGGCAAAGAAACTTACGGTTCCGAAAAGGCTAAACTGTTCCCAACGAATACGGGGATTGTGGTCAATGATTTCCTGGTCGAGTATTTCCCTGACATCGTAGATTACAAGTTCACGGCGACGGTGGAGAAAGATTTCGATGAGATTGCCGACGGACGCATGAACTGGCAGAAAATGCTGGAAGGTTTCTACGGCGATTTTCATAAAAATATCGAAGAGATTCAGGGGTCATCGGTTGTATCGTTCAAAACGGGAGCGCGTGAACTGGGCATCGATCCACGAACGGGCAAGAAAGTTTCGGCCCGCTTAGGACGCTACGGAGCCTACGCACAGATCGGCGAATCGACCGACGACGAAAAACCACAGTACGCGAATCTGCGCGACGGTCAGCTGATCGAAACGATTACGTTGCAGGAAGCGCTTGACTTATTTGCCTTACCGCGCGAAGTCGGTTTCTTCGAGGACAAACCAATGACGATTGGCATTGGCAAGTTCGGCCCGTACGTGAAGCACGACGATAAGTACGTGTCATTGACGAAGGAAGACGATCCGTATTCGATTGATGAAAATCGGGCTATTGAGCTGATTCAGGCGAAACGTGCGGAATCGGTCAGCGAAGCGCTGGGCGAATTTGAAGGCAAACTCGTCACAACCGGCAAAGGTCGTTTTGGTCCTTACGTTAAGTATGAAGATAAGTACGTTTCCTTACCACGTAACGAGTCGCTGGCGGGCTTGACACTGGAGCGGGCGATTGAACTGATTCAGGCGAAGCGGCAAGCCGAAGCCAACAAATACATCAAAGAGTTTCCCGAAAATCCGGCGATAAAAGTAGTCAACGGGCAATACGGTCCGTATCTGGCAGTAGGGAAGCGGAACGTCAAGATTCCCAAGGATGTTGACCCCGCTACGCTCACGCTGGAAGATTGTTTAGCACTGGCAGGCGACGATCCGGCAGCGGCTAAGGCACCAGCAAAAAAAGCGGCTGGAACCAAGGCTAAAGCGACCGAAACAACAGCGAAGAAGCCAGCAGCCAAAAAGACGACGACAACGGCAAAAAAGACACCGTCGAAAAAGTAAAAGCAAATCCCGTAGTCAGGTGGCTACGGGATTTGTCTTGTTAATGGGTTTTGCTTACTTCTTACTCGTAGTAATAGCCGAAGATTATCCCCATTTCGTCCTCACTGGTCAAACCAAAGTTGACGGTTTTGCTGGTCGTATTGTTGTACGTTATTTCTGAAGTCAGTCCTTCTCCCTTCTGCAAAAGAATCGGCGATCGAAACGTTACAATGTCAGGGTGTTCCCAATCAGTAGATGTGTAGACAATCTCCCCATCCCGGCTCCCTCCTTTAATCTTGATGACGAATTTTTCGCCCAATTTGTGCATGTGCGACGTTAAAGTCAGCACCTTGCGTGGCTTATCGAAAACAAACGATTTCGTCAGCGTCACTCGTTTATTGGCCGGAATCGCTAGGTTTGAGTTGTTCAGGTCGAGCGTCTTGACAACCTGTTGCACCTTCGATTTATCGACAGTGTAGAGATTAATCTGTGCCTCTCCTTGCATCACCCCGTTCGTCTTATTAACGTAGTGCGAGTTTAAATCCAGCGACGTACCAGCCGGGATCAGCAAAGCGGTTCCTTCCGGAAATGTGTAATCCTGGTATTGCGCCTGCGATCCGGCCAGATAAACGTGGTTCGCCATTGCAAGCGCTGTTGTCAGGTTAAGCGACTTGTCGGCGTTGTGCAAATCCCGGACGTCGTTCAGGTTAGGCAGGAAGTTGGTATCCCGAAAAGAATAAGCTACAAAGTGGTGGCTGCCACTGCGCATTTTGGTTTCATACCGGTTGACATAAATAGCCTCGGTATTACCCACGGATCGACGCATAAACAATTCCCGCTCGACGTTCGACTGAATAGCAAACGCAGGAATCGCCAGTTGAAAGCCTGTTCCGGCAGCGGGTACGGACAACGGCTCGTACGTCGTTATCGCCGTGGTTTTATCGTCCAGCAGGGCCGCATCCGCTACGCTACCCGTTTTGGGAGCACCAGCATCAATCCAGCGACGGATAAATTCAATCTGCCCGTCAGGAAGCAGTTGTCCGCCCAATGGCATCGGATTGCCGTACTGTTTGCCCGTGTGGTGGCTGGCCGTAACGGTCAACTTATGGTAGAGTAGACTTTCCAGAGAAGCAAACGCTTTTACCCGTTTCAGCCCATCCGCTTTGGCCGCACTGTTTTTGGGATCAACACCGACCAGATTCTGATAAGCAAACCCCTCGGCTAATACCAGGCCATGCTGTGCAAAACTAGCATCTTTTTCGGACGCGTGACAACCGGACGACGCACAGGAAGGCGTAAGGATTTTTTGCTGAATGAGATCGAATGAAGCAGTGACAGTTGGGTCTGTGGATTCGTTACCCGACTTGGTACAAGCACTTCCATTGAGCAACAACCACCCGGCAAAAATGCCGAAAGTTAAGCGGGTAAAGGTTAACGATTTCATATAAAGACAGGCTCGGAATTATGCAGAAACACAACGACAAGTTAGCATCTTTTCTTACCTGTTCCGCGCAAAAGCTAAGTAGAATTACGGGGTAATCGTCTCAGAAGCGGAGAATAAAATCCTGCCGGGGTTGCTCCTGCCGAAAAAACACAAGCCCAATCCAGAACAGATCGACCGTTACGCTTACCGACGGATGCGCTTTTATGTACTCCCAGGCCTGTTCCATTTCAGCCGACCAGTGAATATCATCAAACACAAACACCGTATCGTTATAAATCTTCGTCAGGCAGATTTCGAAATACCGAATCGTAGGTTCGTAGCGATGATTGGCATCAAAAAACACGAAGTCGATCGACGGAAACTGGGTTATCTGCGCAGCCAGTGTTTCTTCAAGATTACCGACAACAATCTCGACATTCGGAATCCCTAACTCGTCGAAGTTTTGCCGGGCAACAGCCGCTGTCTGCGGACATCCTTCAAACGTCAGCACACGACCGGCTTGAGCAGCCTGCGCCATGTAGGCCGTTGTGATGCCAAGCGATGTTCCCAGGTCAAGGATATTTTTAGCCTCAAACCGACGAATAAGCCGAAACAGCAACCTCCCAAAACGGGCCGACTTCTGCGAATTGCGGGCAATGTCGCCAATCGTTCGTTGGCGGGATGCGTTTACTTTGGAGCCTGCCCCAAAATCCGTGACGGTAATCGACTGTCGATTGGCACGCAGTTTTTTCTGTAGCGCCTTGAGGGGCTTGAAAACAGCGTCTGAGCGATTATCGGCCCGAACAATTCGGGTGTAAAGCGCGAATAAAAAAGGCGAGTGTAGTGAATGTTCGTCGCGAGCGCGAGCGAGATAACGAATGTAAGCGCGAATCAAAAACGTGAAGACTGAAGACCGCTCCGGCGCAGTCTGACCAGCGCGGCACGGTGAGAATTAATTCAATTTGTAAGGGACGATCATGGTGAATTCTGGAATCGCTACGCGAACCTGTTTCCCATCAATGATTCGTTCGACAAGGTACGTACCAGCCATTTTGCCCATGCTTGAGCGCAGGTTGCAGCCGGACACGTACTGATGTACTTCGCCCGGTTCAAGCACGGGTTGTAGTCCAACAACACCCTCTCCTTCCACTTCCCGGACAGTCCCGTTGGAATCAAAAATAGTCCAATGCCGGCGGAGCAACTGTATGGTGTAGTCGCTGGCATTCTCGATTGTAATCCGGTAAGTAAACACGTAGTGTGCTTGCAGCGGACTTGAGTAATCTGATTGATACTCGGTCTTCACGCTTACCTTTACGCCTTCTGTGACTGACGATACCATAAATTTAGTGTCGTTTGCAACCTTAAAACGAAAATTAAGTTGATTAGTTTTGTTACGCAAGAACAGTCTCAAAAAAATTTTTAGGGAGTGGTTTCTGGCGTTTGTAGGCCTATAATGCCGAATCACTCTTATCAGTTCCCTACATGAATGTATCAATTGCAGAATCCTGGCAAACGCGGTTACAGCCCGAATTTGATAAGCCTTATTTTGTTCAACTAGCTGAATTTTTGCGGCAGGAATACAGCACTCAACGCGTGTACCCCCCCGGTCGGCTTATGTTCAACGCTTTCAACGCGTGCAGTTTCGACGATGCACGGGTGGTCATTCTCGGCCAGGACCCTTACCACGGCGAGGGGCAAGCCAATGGTCTGGCCTTCTCGGTAGCCGATGGTATTACCAAACCGCCTTCCCTAGTCAATATCTTCAAGGAAATTCAGGATGACCTGGGCAAACCCGTTCCCAAATCGGGAAACCTCGAGCGGTGGGCGCATCAGGGCGTCATGCTCCTCAACTCGACACTCACCGTTCGGGCAGGGCAGGCAGGATCGCACCAGGGCAAAGGCTGGGAAACGTTTACCGACGCAGTTATTAAACTAATCTCCGACGAAAAGGAGCATGTCGTGTTTATGCTCTGGGGCGCTTACGCACAGAAAAAAGGAGCGGTAATTGACTCAAAAAAGCATTTGGTTCTCAAGTCCAAACACCCATCGCCGATGGCGGCTCAATGGGGTGGCTGGTTTGGCAACAAGCATTTTAGCCAGGCCAACGCTTATCTGGAAAGCAAAGGACTCCCTCCTATCGACTGGTAGACTACGTTGCAATCATCGGGACGAATAGTCGGCTCGTACGCCTTCGCATATCCAGTTGGCCAATGCCTGTCGGTTGTCGGCGAGCAAAAAACGCCGTTGGTCTTTCTCGTTCCGAATGTTTCCTAACTCAATAAATACGGTAGGCGCCTGGCTGTTTCGAACGACATACAACGCGCTCCGGTCCGATACCGTTCCCAAATAATTACGACCCGGCTGGCTGCGCTTGTAGCCAGCCGTAAAGCTGCGGTGGATACTTTGCGCGAGTCGTTTACCCACTGCGCTGTTCTGATGGTGGTAGAAAAACACGTCAATGTTCTGACCGGCGCTGCGGCTATCGACATGAATAGTGATCATCCGCTGATAAGCACCCTTATGCTTGCGATGTAATCGATTGATGGCGTCCGTACACTGGCGCAAACGCGCTAACTGATTCAGCGGAATGGGTTGGTTGGGATAGGTAACTTCGTCGTGATCCAGCTTCAGCAACTTTTCGTTTCGTATACCGTCGTTAGGGTCGCGAATAATCATGTACACCGTCGCGCCGTACTCCATCAGCGCGCGTGCCAGTCGGATTGTAACATCGTAGGCGTATTCATCTTCAGGAAGTAAGGCTTTGCCGTAATGTCCAATCGCTCCCGGATCGGGACCGCCGTGCCCGGATGCCAGATAATACACGGCTCCTTTCAAGCGCTGGCTTTTTGCGGCTACGCGCGTACCGCCCAGGCCAGGTAGGGTCGCCACTGAAGCAATAGCGTCTGTTTTAACACTCCGCTTCATCGTTTTTCCTTTTACCAGCTTGCGCGTAACGGTTTTCGCTTTCGCCCGCTTGCGTGTTGCTTCGGCACGCCGTTTCTTACCGGGACCACGGACCGCCTGGCTGTCCGTTTCGCCAGCCTGTGCGCGTTGGTACAGACCTTGACCCAGGAAAGCAAGGATGAAAAACGAAACGAAAAAATAATTAACCGCGAAATTGCTCAGTCTTTTCACTGGCTTTATCGTGTGCTTCATACGTTGAGGATTGGTCTTTTGAGGTATTGATAAACCGGTATCGATCAATGACTGGCTGTTTGTAGAGAAAAACCCCAAAACTGCACTGGACCGACGGCGAAAACGGTCCTGTACAGTTTTGGGGTCTCGCGTTGAGCCCGGTTTTTCTTTTATTAATCGATTGTTCTGAACAATCGATTCCAGCGGATTTTATTCCAGACGTTGGCCGGATTAGGGTCCAGCGACATCCAGACAAATACGGCTTTACCCACGATGTGATCTTCGGGAACAAAGCCCCAAAACCGCGAATCGAGCGAGTTATCGCGGTTATCACCCATCATAAAGTAGTAGTCTTGTTTGAAGGTGTACGACGAAATGGGCTGACCGCCGATTTTGATGCTGGTTGGTGTTACTTCTACGTTCTCGTTGCCTTCGTACAGCTCGATCACTGGCCCGTAAAGCGCAATCGTTTGGGCATTGATCGGCGTCGAAGCACCTTTCTTCGGAATGGTGATCGGACCGAAATTGTCGTGATTCCATTTAAACGTCGGCGTTCCGTAAATGCCAGGCGACATTTCACCGGGCTTGTCGGTCATCGGTTCGATTCCTTTTACCCAGTCAAACCCTTTGAATTTAGCAATCACGTCTTCGGTGGTGTTCACCATGTACCCAACCATCGCTGATGTTTTGGTCGAGTCGTTGTACTGCTCCAGCGGCTTCCAGTTTTCGGTTGGCTGACTTGGATCGCGGTAATCATTCACGATGTCATATTTCCGGAAAAAGGTAGCGTCCAGCGTTTCGTTGGTTTTGATAAAGTACTTCTGCTCGGAACGGGGTGGCGTTGGAAAAGGCTTCCCGTTGACAAATACCGCCCGCTGCCGAACTTCAAGCACATCACCCGGAATGCCGATGCACCGCTTGATGTAGTTCGTTTTCAAATCAACGGGATAATCGATATTGTCATTGAGGTATTTAGGCGGCACATTAAACACGACCACATCGCCATTTTTGACGTGCGTGAAGCCCGGCAGCCGATACGATGGCAATTGGATAGCCGTGCTGTACGAAGGAATATCCGTTCCCCATATTTTCTGGTGCGTCAGTGGTACCTGCAAAGGGGTACGTGGGGTACGCGTGCCGTAGTGAAGTTTACTTACAAACAGAAAATCACCCACCATCAGGCTATTTTCCATCGAGGGCGTTGGAATCGTAAACGCTTCCATGAACAGCCACCGGATAAGCGTAGCGGCTACAACAGCGAACAGTACAGAATCGAACCACTCCCGAATGGGTGATTTTTGGGGTTTAACCGACCTTGTTTCGGTCTGTGTTTTGGTTATCGACACGTTAATTCAATTACTTATATGAGGTATTAATGATGCCTTTTTGCGAAATTACAAATACTGAGTCGTTTTACCCTAACCGCCCGTCATTTATAATCGCCTGATCGTGCAATCGTTATTCAATCGATCCTAACAAATCGTCCATACCGAAAACGCCCTGACGACCGATAAGCCACTCAGCCGCTATTACGGCGCCAAGGGCAAATCCCTGACGACTGTGCGCAATGTGCGTGATTTCGATTCGGTCAACTTCAGAATCATAACGGACGGTGTGCGTACCCGGTACGGTTCCTTCCCGCAAGGATTCGATCTCGACGGCATCGGTCGAATTGATGCGCGAACCCTTATCATCACCAGCCTCTTTCGTAACCCAACCTTGTTTATTTGGCAGGCCTTCCAGAACGCCTTCGGCTAACGTAATCGCCGTTCCGCTGGGTGCGTCTTTCTTTTCGGTATGGTGGATTTCCGTCATCGACACATGGTACGACGGATAATTGCGCATGAATCGCGCGAGCGTTTTGTTTAGGCGAAAAAACAGGTTGACACCAATGCTGTAGTTCGACGCGTAGAAAAAGGCTCCTTCTTTTTCCTGGCAAAGCTGCTCGATTTCCGTCCGGTGACTCAACCAGCCCGTTGTGCCACAAACAACCGGCCAGCCGCGTTGAAGACAGCTCTTGATATTGTCAACGGCTGACTCCGGTGCGCTAAATTCAATGACAACATCAACCGCATCCGCCGGAATCGTTTCCAGGTCAGCACGATTATGCGCATCAACACGAGCGGCAATCTGATGGCCTCGTTCGAGCGCGATCTGCTCGATGGCTTTACCCATTTTTCCGTAGCCAAGAAGAAGGATATTCACTTGAATGTATTTTTTAGGTTTATGGCTGTGGTTCTCTACCTATCGACGCTGACTGGCTGAGTTTTCCGCATCCGTACTTATTTGAACGTGAAAGCGACCCGAACACCCGGTACAAAGCCTGCTCCAGGAACAGGCAACACCCTAGGTTCGACGCGCATAGAAATATCGTCGGACAAATCGAAGGTTTTCAGGTGAGCCGCGACGTTCGCTTCAACAATGTTTAGGCCCCAAAGCGCAACTGACAGCAGAATGTTCATGTCCCGGTAGCGCCGGTACAAATCGTACCCGCCCTTGGCTCCTGTCGTTGACTGGATAATTTGACTACCAATTACGACCTGATCTACTTTTTCCTGAATCTCAGCTGGTTTTTCAATTGAAGCCGGAACCATATTATCAGGTAGTGTAATATATAAAGTTCGCCCATATAACAAGAGACGATACCCCTCCTCGGCTTGGTTAGCTAGCCCCCGATACTTAAAGAACAAATAACCCATTACGCCAAAACCAGCGTAGATGAATGGGATTTTATAATACTGACGATTATACGCTTGGCCAAGGCCAGGCAGGACCAAGGAACGAATTGTCGCTTTGCGCGGAACAATTTTTCGAATCTGAGCCTCTTGCTTCGCGGTTACCTGAACCGTATCGGTAGCCAACGAAGCTGAGTCACTTTCAGGTGTCAATACTGAGTTACCAACCCGGATACCATTGCGCCGAACGGCTGCTGGAATTGTATCGGTTGCCGAAGCACCCTGCCGAGTAGAATCAACCGCTGCGGGGGTTTGCGCGGGTGCAATGGCCGGGCGCTGAGCCAACAAGGGCGTCGTAAACAGCAGAACGGCCATCCATAGAAATAGTTGTTGTTTCATGAACAAACAACGACTAACCGTTCCTCTTTTCGACCGGTCTGCCACCCTTTTAAGGTAATTTAAGATATAGATCGTAGAAATCCCTTCTCCGCAACGTTCCGCTTTCACTAAACGGTATTATTTATTTAGTCTGCAAGTTACAGAAAGTTGGTGAATATGGTCACTGGCGGCTTGACGTTGTTTCGAGTACGCTTCCAGAAGCACTCTACACGGGCAGCGTTTCTGACTAACTGGTGTTCGCAGGAGAAGCGTCGATTCAAACCACAGCGGTCGTACGCGTGCCATTTGCAGCCCTTTCTTCTTTCTATCGTTTCGCTTTGATTGTTGTCACATTTCTAGGCGCTGTGTTATCAACAATAGTAATCTCACTGGTTGTGATTGTGCCGATATCACTGCTCCTGTAATAGATTGCGTACAGACTCGGATTGGATGCGTCACGCATCAGCTCAAAATCAGCGATATCATCGGTTCGCGTTGTTCCCGAAAAATTACTCGTCATTTTGACGTGGATATGCGTCATATCTACTTTAGTAACACCGAGCGACGCTGTGTATTTTGTGCCTGGGATCTTTGTGTCTGTAGCCGCGTCATTATAGGCAATGACTGGGTAATCACCGGTTAATCCGACTGTGAAATCAGGATTCAACTCCTGCTCCTTCTTGCCGCAACCGCAAAACGACAGAATGAACAGTGAATAGAGTAATGGTTTTTTCATACGGAGGTAAAAGATTCTGTAAGAGTACGCATAACGCAGCCAGTTGCCGAAACTACTGTACTAAGGGTCAATAAAAAAGCCCGGAGAAACCGGGCTAATTCAATCGTATCACTAATTTTATTCTTGAAAACAGGCTATTCTGACCGTTAAACGCATACTAACGCGAAAGTACGCTAGTCCAACTATGCCTGTGAGTTTAGTACTTCCAGAATTTTCGTTAGCTCCTCCTGCGAGGTAAAGGGTATCTTGATTTCGCCCTTGTGTTTTTCGTCAGCTTTAATGGATACTTTCGTACCGAACATCGATGACAGCTTGAATTGCAAACTGCGCATTTCCTGCTTGGGTAGCGTTACACGGCGAGTAGCAGCAGGCTCCAGCGTATCATCCGACAAGTTCCGAACGGCTTCTTCAACCTTACGAACCGACCATTCTTCGTCAACAGTCCGGTTGAACAGCCGAATTTGAGAGTCAGGATTTTCGATATTAATAATCGCCCGCGCGTGGCCCATCGAGATCTTGTTATCCCGTAAAGCCGCCTGGATCACGGGGGGAAGTTTCAGAAGCCGGATGTAGTTATTGACCGTTGTGCGGTTCTTACCAACCCGTTCGCCTAATTCTTCCTGCTTCAGACTACACTCGGTGATCAACCGCTGGTAGCTGAGGGCAATTTCAATTGAGTTCAGGTTTTCGCGCTGAATGTTCTCGATCAGCGCCATTTCCAGCATCTGCTGGTCATTCGCGGTTCGGACATAGGCCGGAATGTGCGTCATCCCGATTAGTTTCGATGCCTGAAGGCGTCGCTCACCCGCGATCAGCTGATACCGATCCTTGCCCATTTGCCGCACTGTGATCGGCTGAATGATGCCCTGAACCCGAATCGAGTCAGCGAGGTCCTGAAGCGCTTCTTCGTCGAAGCGAGTCCGGGGTTGAAACGGGTTTGTTTCAATCTGCGCCAGACTGATTTCAGTCATCGTACTGATGGACTCAAACGGCGACGGTTTTGTCTGCCGGTTGACCGCGTCGCTGTCATGCAACAGGGCACCTAAGCCACGGCCCAACCCTATCATCTTTTTATTCGGTGCTTTGGTGTTCGCGTTGTCCATACGAAAGGTATGCTATAGGATGCAGAACGTATGATGAGAGACCCGCTTTCAGCAGTCGTGCATCATCAGTACGGCATCATACATGGTTTAAACTTCATGCGGCATCAGGCCATTCTTAGCCAGAATTTCGCGGGCCAGATTCAAATAGCTGACGGCACCTTTACTGTCGGCATCCTGCGCCAGCGCCGGTACACCAAAGCTCGGCGATTCGCTAAGCCGGATGTTTCGCGGAATGATGGTGTTGAAAACCATTTGCTGGAAATGGCTCGTCACCTCGCCAACCACCTGGTTCGAAAGCCGAACCCGCAAGTCGTACATAGTCAGCAGAATACCTTCGATAGCCAACTGCGTATTCAATCGCGACTGAATGATCTTGATTGTATTAAGCAGTTTGCCCAGCCCTTCCAACGCAAAATATTCGCACTGGACCGGAATGATCACCGAATCGGCGGCTGTCAGACTATTGATCGTAATCAGCCCCAGCGACGGTGAGCAATCGATGATAACGAAATCGTACTCGTCGCGAATGCTATCGAGCGCTTCCTTCATCTTGTCTTCCCGGTTCTGGAGATTGATCATCTCGATCTCAGCGCCGACAAGATCAATGTGCGAAGGCAGCAAATTCAGGTTCGGAAAATCCGTCTGAATAATGGCATCCTGAGGACGAATTCCTTCGACCATGCACTCGTAAATACTAGTCTCGATTTCTTTTGGATTGTAACCCAGTCCTGAGGTCGAGTTGGCCTGCGGATCTGCATCAACAATAAGCGTCTGAAATTCGAGGGCGGCCAAGCTGGCGGCCAAATTAATTGTTGTTGTAGTTTTACCGACGCCCCCCTTTTGGTTGGCGATAGCAATGACTTTACCCATCGGTCTGTGCGTTGCAGTTCCAAATATGCCGGATAGTTTTCACGAATCCAAGAAATGTTCCACGGAATGTTCCACAAACTTATTGAGTGAAAATTGAACGGGTGATCGAATGAACAGTCAGCACAGACTTTATTCACTCAATTGCTCGTTCGCTCAGGCACAAATCTGTTCAGGCCCATACCTTCGTTCCTTCGGTACAGTTTCGGCACATCTCAATCTCGGAGCGGGAGCGTAGCAGGGTTTGACGGAAATCCTGGTAAGCCGGGCCCTGCCATAGATCGGCAAATGACTGATTCTGAAGATCGCCCAACCGATGATGAGCGTCTTTGTCAAAACAACAGGGTACAACCAGACCATCCCAGGTAATGACGCAGGAATGCCACATTTTCCAGCAGTGATCACCGAAGCCGTTTTTGATGGTGTAAGTCCCGTCGGCCTGAGCCGCGTAGCGACTATACTGGTCCAGCGTTGGAATCAGGTCTGAACCGTGTTCGTAATCATAAATCTGGGCGGTTTTTAGTCCTACTTCGTCCACACCTAGTTCGCGAGCCAGCTTCCTGACTTCATTGATCTGGTGTTGATTGGGTTTTACAACCAGAAACTGAAACAGGACGTGGGGCGTCCGGGATTTCAGTTCTTTTTTCCAGCGGATAATGTTTTTCGTTCCTTCAAGGACTTTTTCGAGCTTACCTCCCACCCGGTACTGCTGGTACACTTCCTGCGTCGTACCGTCGATGGAAATAATCAGCCGGTCCAGGCCCGATTCAACGGTTTTTCGCGCATTGGCGTCGGTCAGGTAATGCGCGTTGGTACTCGTGGCCGTGTAGATATTACGGTCGGTAGCGTAGCGTACCAGTTCCAGAAACTGCGGATGCAGATACGGCTCTCCCTGAAAGTAGAAAATCAGGTAAAGCAGCGTTTCGTGCAGTTCGTCGATCGTGCGTTTGTACAGATCTTCACCCAACATGCCGGTTGGCCGCGTAAAGGACCGCAACCCACTTGGGCATTCAGGGCAACGCAGGTTACAGGAGGTGGTTGGCTCGAATGAGACCGACATAGGCAAACCGCGATGAACGGACTGACCTAATTGACGAGATCGGTAGTAACTGGACAGTACCTTCAACGCATTGGCTACGCGCTTGGGCGTCAGTTTCGAAGCAAAGTTGAGTCCGTCGCGGTAACGCCCAACCGTTTGATGGCGATTCATGCGATAAAGGTAAGCCCGAAATTGGTAGCAACATACCACGTGGGCATGAGCCTACACGGCGTCGTCGCGCAACTTGCCCGGTAGAAATGGACAAATTCACCAATTAAGCGGCTGATCGAATTTTTAAAAAGGTAAGTCTCCTCCGTAACACCCGTTGACCGATAACGATCCATCTTGGCGCTGTCCAGCCAGCCAGAAACCAGATGACTGTACCGATCAGCAATGCCCCACTAACCCACGAAATCTCCGCTACGGTTAAATACAGGGCGGCAGGTCCGTCGAACACATAGTATCCGGGAAATAACAGGCTATTCAGGTACAGACGCACAGCCGTTGCGTACGTGTAGACTGACGTTAGGCCGAGTAGCGTCGACAGGAACCAGATGCCCACGACAGCAATTAACGAGGTAGTGACCGTCGCCGGAAGAGAGGTACGCCGACGTTGGGCCAATCCGCCCAGCAACACCATGCCGATCAATAATGACCAGCGTCCTGTTTTCAGATCGCGCCAGATTCGACCCGGCCAGTACGTAGCGTGGTGACGCACCAGCTGCTCGTAATCCTGGTCAATCCAGTATCGGTTCTTAGCTGCCCACCGCTGACGAATTTCGTGCTGCTCTTTCTCAAAGGTAACGATCTGGTCGGAGGTGGGAAACGGCACATCGCAGTTCGCCCGGTACCATCGATAAACCTGAACGGGTATGTTTAACAGCAGTACAAGCGCCCCCAGGAGTAACCAGCGTTCACCAATGTGCCGTACCAATACAAGTAGTATACCCGCTATTGCCAGCCAAACCAGCGTACTATCGCCCGCGATCAGGAAAGCCGCCAGACCGCCAGCAAACAGAGCAGCACCCGACAAGACGGCCTGCCAGGCCGACCATTTGTTTCCTTGCCCATACCGCCAGGCCATGTAGTAGCCGTAACCTAACGCCATCACCAGCATCGTGCGGGTAGTGAGCCAGATCATCAGCTTTTCGGTAGCACTCGGCGTCAGATCATTTAAGAGAACCGTTTGATACCCCAACAAAATAGCGGTCAGCCCGATACAAAACAGCCAGACAACTACTCGACTTACTTTCTGCAAAAAAAGTCTTGCCATTGGTACGCAGTTAGGATCCAGAATAAGACACGCTGAACGTCATAGAATACGGTAAACTTAACTAAAAACTACCGTATAATCACTATTTCGCCCGGTTAAATTGCATCCAACAGGTACAATGACACACCCTTCTACCTAAAAAACAACCCGATAAAGACGCCAGCACCAGCCGGCCCCTTATCGGGTCAAAAATGTACACGAAAGCGTAGATATGGTTAAACGATCTTCCAGATACGGCAGCCGCTGTCCGAGAAAAGCAGTTCGGCATTGACTGAATCCACGCCGGGTATCGACTCGGGCAGATTTCCCGAATAGGAAGCCGCGAAAACGTATCCGGTAGGTTCGGTATGTGTCCAGACTACGTAGTTGCTGTTGTTGTCCGGCTGCACTAGCCAGCGGGTTTCCTGCCCGGCAATGGCTGGCCAGATGCGCTCGGCGAACGTCCGCATACGCAGGATACTTTTGAACTGCTCTACGTTATGCCCCCACACGTAAGGCCCATGCGTAACTTTGTCGGGCTGACGATCATCGCCAATCTGGAAGACGTACAGCTTCGAGTATTCTTCGTTTATTGCCCGTTCGCCGTGAAGGTTCCGCAGTTCGAATCCTAACCCAACGTAACTAGGCATATCGGTGAGAAACAGCGCCGTGAAGTAGCGAAATAGATTACCCGTCCGGTAAAACTCATCGAAACGCGGGTCGTCTTTATCGGCGGTCATCACCGTAAAGTTGGGAGCAAACCGGCGCGTCTTTAAGTACTCGTAATAGGTCGCGAACTTCTGCTTAAAATCAACCGATCCGACTACCAACGATTGCAGGTCACCGAGTGTTGAATCGGCGTCAATGGCTTCCAGATGGTCCAGTTCGTCGCCGTAGCCCATCACATCAGGCGGAGCCAGAAACGTTTCGGCAAAAAAAGCAAAGTGAGGTGCTCCGTTACCCCGAACGTACCGTTTTATCGACCGCAGGGGATCGTAATAATGGCCGACCATTTCGGGAACACCTTCTGGCCGCATCTGCACGTGCGCCATGTCGCCCCGCATAAAGTCGAAATTATACGTTTGCTGACACTCCTGTACTTTCTGACAAATGTAAGCCCAGGCCGGGTAGTTGGGCCGGTCAAAGTCAAGCTCCCAGCGCTGGTTGTTGTCCTTTGACTCATAAAACCGGTAGCGGGCGAGTGGACCGAACACCCGCGACATGAGTTGCGGCTCGTCAAACTCGTATTGATACCAGGTCTGGCCGTATTCATCCAGCACAAAATCAGTTGGATCGATGTGTAGGCCCCGGTAAGGCGGAGCCATCGTCATGGAAACCGTTTCAATTCCTTGTGCAGTCAGGTGCCGAATCAGGCTAATTCGTCGTTGAAGCCGTCCCGCGTAATCACTCGGGTGACCGAACAGAACGCGCAGCCGCTGATCATCGGTCAGGACCGACAAGTCGGTCGAGAAGAAAACGTCTTTAGCGTACGTTATCGGTGAACCATCGGCAGCGCCCACGTACTTTAGATGCTGCCAGATAGCCTCTTCGGCGTATTTGTACACCATGCTCGAATGATCGGCGATTACGTCTATGTCGCGCCGTACCCATTCAAACAGCGACGGACAGGCCAGCACCATCTCCGAAAACCGGTCCGTATGGGGAATGACATCCATACCAACGGTGCGCCCCATCGCATGGAGCAGGTTCATTACTACTTTTAATTGCTTTTCAACAGTGTCCAGCGCTGGCACGTAGCGGGCCAGTTCTACATCAAAAAACTCAGGGTTGATCTGCCAGCTTACCATACCGTACAGGCTTCCAACCACACCTGGCTCCCAAATCGGCAGCAAATGAATGCTGTCGTGACTGGCAGGCAGCGTCAGCGCGTAATTGACAACCTTCCAGAACGAACCAACCGTGCGGACATTCACGCCAACCATATTGCTGCGCTTCAACCATTCGCCATCCGGCTTTCCTTTGACCGGACTAGGAATTGTCTCCAAGGGATTCAAGGCCAGCCGAAGCGTCTCATTACCCAGGCGCTTGTGCAGTATTTCCAGCGTTTGATAAACCGAAAATTGCAGCGCATAGGGCGGCAGTAGATTAGGAATAAAGGATGAATTTCCGGATTGATACGCTTCTGTGTAAACAGAATGGTTGAGTTGCCAATCGGCTTTCAGATCGTTGGACAGAATGGACATAGCGCAAATGTAAAATGCTTTTTATAAAACCAAATAGCCCCGTTTGTTGTCTATCCGATCATGCAACGTATTCCGAATGCGGTACGGACCGCAACAAGCAGTGAGCTGAACACCGATGTTGTCATCATTGGTGGCGGACTGGCTGGGCTGATCAGCGCGCTTGAACTGGCAAGGGCCGGTCATGCCGTTACCCTTGTCGAGCGAAAAACGTACCCCTTCCATAAAGTTTGTGGCGAATACGTTTCGAATGAAGTCAGACCGTATCTTCAGACCTTGGGCATTGACCCTACGGCGCTCCGGGCGGCTACCATCAACCGGTTTCAGGTATCGGCTCCTTCCGGACGGTCGCTGTACGCTCCGCTGGACTTGGGTGGGTTTGGTATCAGTCGGTATACACTTGACCATGAGCTGTATCAGTTGGGAAAAGCGGCTGGCGTACAGTTTTTGCTTAATAAACAGGTAGACGACGTATTGGTTACAAAAGATCTGTTTATCGTTTCGACCAGCGACCGATCAACGGGAGAGACTCAGACGGTAAATAGCCGGATCGTACTTGGCGCGTTTGGCAAACGAACGAAGCTTGATAAAACACTCGACCGGGCTTTCATGCGGCAACCGTCGCCTTACATCGGTGTTAAATACCACATCAAAACCGACTTCCCAACAGATCTGATTGCCCTGCATAATTTTGCGGATGGCTACTGCGGGATGTCGGCAATCGAAGACGACAAATACTGCCTATGTTACCTGACAACCCGGTCCAATCTACGGCAGTACGGCACGATTCCAGCGATGGAACGAGCAGTATTATGCCAGAATCCGCAGTTGAAAGCCGTCTTTGAGAATTCTGAGTTTCTGTACGAAAAGCCCGAAGTGATCAATGAAATTTCGTTTTCCCCAAAGCAGGCGGTCGAAAACCACATCTTGATGACGGGCGATTCGGCAGGGCTCATTACCCCGTTCTGCGGCAATGGTATGGCGATGGCCATTCATGGAGCCAAGCTGGCCAGTGGTCTGGCCAGCCGTTTCCTGAAAAACCAATTAACCCGTTTGGAACTCGAACAGCGGTATCAGCGCGAATGGTCCGCCCAGTTTGCCCGCCGACTCTGGATCGGCCGGACCGTCCAGCGACTTTTTGGTAAAGCGTGGCTATCCGAAATAACGGTGCAGGCGCTGGGCGTTTGTACACCTGCTCTGCGAGGCATTATGCAGCAAACGCACGGAACCCCGATTGCCGTGTAAACTACAAACGCTTGTCAGCGTCGGAAAAAACGAGGAAAACGAATGCGAATGAGCGTACCTTTTCCAGGCCCTGTCTCAATATCAATACTTGCCTCTAACAGTTCACACAACCGTTTGACAATATGCAAGCCCACCCCTTCCCCATTCGGTCGAATCGCATTGGGTTTGCGCGGAGGACCTGGCGCACCGCTGATCGGCTCTTCGGCAGGCACCCGGCTGTCAAACACGGAAGTACTATCCTGCGTTGGGCGTAGCGCTCCGACCAACGTTCCCAGTCCATTATCGGGAAGGCCCGGACCGGTATCCTGAACGCTGACCATCCACCGATGATCATCTTCTATCGCCCAGGAAACCGACACTACCCCCGACGCGGTGTAGGTCAACGCATTTACTAACAGGTTTTGGACGATCCGGTGTACTTTACCGGAGTCACTCTCGACAATGAGTTGCTCCGGTCCACTGGTTAACAGTGTTAATTCCTGCTGATCGGCCAACGGCTGTGTGCTCTCCGCTAGCTCCCGTACTAGTTTTGCCACGTCGAACTCGCTTACCTCAGCAACGTCCTGTCCGGCTTCCAGCCGCGCCAGACTCATCAGACTCTGTAGCATCTTTTCCAGATTGGCCAGGTTCCGGTTAAGCGTGTCCATCAGGCGGCTACGATCTTCGGCGCTGATCGTATCCAGATCAAGCATAAAGGCTGCTCCCTGCACAAGACCGACACTACTTCGCAAATCGTGACTGGACGTTCGCAACATGTCGTACCGCTGACGAACCAGTTCGTTTAATTGATCGAGTGCCAACTGAAGTGTGGTGGCCCGGCTTGCTGCGGCAGTCCGTTCTAGTTCGTCGTAGCGGGCTGCACTTCCAACAATCGTGTCTTCGTAGAGTCCCATCACTTCGCGGTGAGCCTGCATCAGCAATAGAGCATTCGCGTCTGGATACAGTTTAGCATAAGCCCCTAGCTCGTCAGAAATTCCGCTAAAGAGATGCCCGATTTCCTGTAAAAGTTCTCGGAGCGCGTAGCCTTTTTGCCAGCGATGCAGCCCATGCTCATTAGCAGTCTGCACGGGATCTAAATCAATTCGTTCGCCCCGTAATCGTTGTCCCAGTATATTCAGGAGGGTTGGGACCATGTCATTAAATTCTTCGCGGCTGAGTGCAGAAACCGTTTGTAAACTTGAGTCCCGTTCGCAGTTGGTACGCCACTCGTTCAAGATGGCTTCACGTCGGGCAAATAAGAAGGTAGCTAAGTCCGGTTTCAGCGGAGCCGACGGAGATGGCTCGTTTGTCATAGCGTTAGCGGGATTTGATACCATTGGAATTGTGGTTTGAATCAGTAACTGCAACAGACACTTGTGGTTTTCACGAACCATGTTCAGCCTACTTTTTCTCCCTACTATCGTTTGAACAGACTATCTTAAGTAGTGGATTTTCAATCCGTTAAATAGCTAGACAACACTTACTAACCTGTAGAGTGAATTCGATTAATGTTCATTAAAATGAGGCAACGGCCAAGCTGACGTATATACCTATCAGTATACTGCTTTTTAAACAGCGTCATTCGTCAATATTCTTGACTATATTGCTTATATTGCATACCAGTTTGACTTTTCTCTTCGACATAAAAATGAACATAACTCGTCAAGGTTTACCGATTAGCAACGCTAATTTTAAGCACGCCAGTTTGCTTGTCATTGAAGATAATGATGACCACTGGCATTTGATTCAGCTGGCAATTCGACGATCTTTACCGGAGGTTAAAGAGGTACGGGTAACAAATAGCGAAGAGGCTATTGCCTATCTGGATAGCTGCTTCCTGACTGGAGAAGACCTCCCCAAACTGATTTTGCTGGATCTGTACTTACCCGGACGTGAACAGGGGTGGAACTTACTGAAACAGCTTAAGCATGACAGTTCGTCCTACAAACAGGTACCGGTCGTTATCTTAAGCTATTCGAACAATCGGGAGGATATCACTGAGTCCTACTTCTACGGCAGCACATCATACATCACCAAGCCGACTGATGTAAAACAGTGGGAAAAATACATCCAGACGCTCCGTGTTTACTGGTGGGAAACGGTTACACTTCCCAATGACCGGCTGGTACTTTAATTAGGTCTCTGTCGTACTTCTTTTCAATCGAGAGGCAGGCTGGCAAATGTTAGCCAGTATTGGCAGATTTGTTTAGCGGCCTCTCCAAAGCCCATGAAGCCCGATTGGCAAACAACGGAATTAGCTCCGGCAGCATAGCATACTTCAACGTCACTGCCCGACGGCTCCCGAATGAAAATGACCGTTGGAATGTGCCGGAAGCGGTTGTTTTTCTTGATAAACTCCAGTGTGTTGAGCAATGACCAGCCGACATTGCGCACTTCCAGCACAATCATTGTCGGTAAGCTAAGGTTTTTCACCTGAGTCATCTGCCCGGTGAGCGAGGCACTCGTATCGAAATATTTGATTTGCATAGCCGGGTTCTGCTCGTTCACGACTTCGGCAAACAAGTGGCTCCGTCGCTCGTCCTGCATATAAGCAAACATAAACCGCTCGCGCAGGCTTTCCCCCCACGTTGGCTGCCCCGCAAAAGAGTTACCTACTTTTTTCACCGATTGACCCGTCAGCCCTCCCAGCATCACCGAGTCACCCAGCGGCTCGGGACACTGTAGCATCTCTGCCACTTCCAGCCACCGCCGACGGCTGACGGGCAGCTCATCACCGTTGGTCATCGTTACCGAGCCAGGAGCCTTGGCGCGTAAGGGTGCCGTCGAGTATTTGACGTAAGTCGGATTTATAATAACGGTTTTATGAATTCGGATGCAGGCCGGAAGCAATCCTTCAAAATACGTTAATGGCTTTGACACGAGTAATCGAGGCCGGTCTGTAAAGTGCACCCAAGTGTAGTTGCTGGCACCGGCAAGGTGAGTAATTACCGCTATGTTACTTATGATCTCCTCTATCTGCTTCATAAGGTACCAAGGAATTGATTAAGTCTTTTGTTTTCAGATAATTCCGACCCACCACCGGACAGGTCTTACTAAAGTTACTACTAAAAAATATACATCAAATTCGACTCTTGATACACATCACACCATTTATCGATTTAACGAGCTTTTAACCGCGCCTTAAGCCCAATTTAAGCTGGTACGAACACCTTTGTACAGGCTACTTAGTACACCGCCAATCCATGAATAAATTCATCAAGGGCATTCTTTCCTTCTCGCTTAAGAACAAGTTTTTTATATTTTTTCTGACGGTATTGGCCGTTGTTGTCGGCGTTATCAGCTATCAGAACACGCCAATCGAGGCTTTTCCGGATGTAACAAATACTCAGATTACGCTCATTACTCAATGGCCGGGTCGCTCGGCAGAAGAGGTCGAGAAGTTTGTGACAATTCCTGTCGAGATTGGGCTGAACGCGGTTCAGAAACGTACCGATATCCGGTCAACTTCGCTCTTTGGACTCTCGGTTGTCAAGATCCTCTTTGAAGACGGCGTGGACGATGCGTTTGCCCGCCAGCAGGTCAACAACCTCCTCAACGGTGTCGAGCTGCCCGAAGGTGTCAAACCCGACGTTCAGCCGCCGTACGGTCCAACCGGCGAAATATTTCGCTATACACTTCAGTCATCGACCCGCACCGCCCGCGAGTTAAAAACCCTCCAGGACTGGGTAATCGAACGGCAGCTGAAAAGTGTACCGGGCGTAGCCGACGTGGTCAGTTTTGGGGGCGAAGTAAAGACGTACGAGATTTCGGTCGATCCGCGTCGCCTGACCGATTACAACATTACGCCCTTACAACTCTACCAGGCGGTGGCCAACTCCAACGTCAACGTGGGGGGCGACGTGATTGAGAAAAATTCAGAAGCGTACGTTGTTCGCGGTATTGGCCTGCTCAAAAATCAGCAGGATATTCAGGACATCGTTATCAAAAACGCCAACGGAACACCAATCATGGTTCGCAACGTGGCGCAGGTATCCGAGGCAGCTTTGCCCCGGCTTGGTCAGGCGGGCCGCGATAAGCAGGACGACGTGGTTGAGTGTATTGTGGTTATGCGCAAGGGCGAAAATCCCAGCGCGGTCATTGAGCGGGTAAAAAACAAGATCAATGAACTGAACAACAGCATCCTGCCTTCCGACGTACAGATCAATACGTTTTACAACCGCGAAACGCTGATCAATTTTTCGACGCATACCGTTACGCACAACCTCATTGAAGGCATCGTATTCGTAACGGTCATCGTGTTTCTGTTCATGGCCGACTGGCGCACAACCGTAACGGTGTCTATCGTCATTCCGCTGGCCTTACTGTTTGCCTTTATTTGTCTGCGGCTCAAAGGTATGTCGGCGAATCTGCTCTCGATGGGTGCCATCGATTTCGGGATTATCGTGGACGGAGCCGTTGTGATGGTAGAAGGCATCTTTGTAACCCTCGATGAACTGGCGCACGAACGGGGCATGACCAAATTCAATAAACTGGCGAAACTAGGTGTTCTGCGTAAGACCGGCACCGAAATGGGAAAAGCCATTTTCTTCTCCAAGCTGATCATCATTACCTGCCTCGTTCCGATTTTCTCGTTCCAGAAAGTGGAAGGTAAAATGTTTTCGCCCCTGGCCTGGACCCTCGGCTTTGCCTTGCTGGGTGCACTGATTTTTACGCTAACGCTCGTGCCCGTTTTGGCCAGCATTTTGTTGAAGAAGAACGTCCGCGAAAAACACAATCCGTTCGTGAACGTAGTAACGAAATATTCAACCAAAGCATTTGGTTTTACCTTCGCCCACAAACGAATGAGCCTGCTGGTGACCTTCGTTATCGTTGCCATCGGTCTATCGGGTTTTACGCTGCTGGGTACCGAGTTCTTACCCGAACTGAACGAAGGATCGATCTATGTGCGGGCAACGATGCCGATGAGTATTTCGCTGCCGGAGTCGGTCAAGCAAACGGTTCAGATGCGCCGTATCTTCGAAGATTTCCCCGAAGTAAAGGGCGTTATCTCCCAGACGGGTCGTCCGAACGACGGCACTGACCCGACGGGTTTTTACAATATTGAATTTCTGGTTGACATTTATCCACAGGACGAGTGGAAAAGTGGGTTGACGAAAGAAGAACTGGTCGATAAAATGCAGGAACGGTTTCGCGTCTTTCCCGGCGTCAATTTCAACTTCTCGCAACCGATCATGGACAACGTCGAAGAAGCGGTATCGGGCGTCAAGGGCTCCATTGCCGTTAAAATCTACGGTCCTGACCAAAACATTCTGGAAGAAAAAGGCGCCGAAATTCAGAAGCAGTTAGCTACTGTACAGGGCATCGAAGACCTCGGCCTGATCCGTACGACGGGGCAGCCTGAGATGCGCGTCGAACTGGACGAACGCAAACTGGCCGTCTACGGCGTCAACAAAGCCGATGCCGAAGCCGTCATTGAAATGGCGATTGGTGGGAAAGCCGCTACGCAGATCTACGAAGGGGAGCGAAAATTTGACTTACGGATTCGTTACGACCTGCCTTTCCGCTCCAACGAGCAGCAGATCAGCCGGTTGATGGTACCTACCGAAAACGGCTCGATGATTCCGATCAAGGAAATTGCCAAGGTATACACCCAAACCGGACCGGTGCTTATCTTTCGGGAAGCCGGACAACGCTACGGGGCCGTGAAGTTTTCCGTTCGGGGTCGTGATATGGGTAGTGCCGTTGCCGAAGCGCAGCAAAAAGTAGCGTCCAACGTGAAGTTACCAGCGGGCTATACGGTAAAATGGGCGGGTGATTTCGAGAACCAGCAACGGGCGACACTTCGGCTCGAACAGGTGGTACCGATCAGCTTACTGGGAATTTTCTTTATTCTGTTTGTGCTGTTTGGCAACGTGAAAGATGCCGGGCTGGTATTGTTCAACGTCCCGTTTGCGATCATCGGTGGGATTGCTGCGCTGCTCATTACGCACGTCAACTTCAGCATTTCGGCGGGCATCGGCTTCATCGCCCTGTTCGGTATCTGCATTCAGAACGGCGTCATTCTGATCTCGGTCTTCAAGAAGAACCTGCACAACAAGATGACGCTCAACGACTCGATTCATCAGGGTGTGGTGTCGCGCATCCGGCCCGTTGTCATGACGGCCATGATGGCGGGCATCGGACTGATTCCGGCGGCTATCTCGCACGGCATCGGCTCCGAAACGGCCAAGCCCCTGGCTATCGTAGTAATCGGTGGCTTAATTACGGCAACGCTGCTGACACTGTTTATTTTCCCGCTCATTTTCTACGCGTTCTACCGCCATAAGTTTGCGTCACTGTAGAAAACGAAACAACGGCAGGATCACTGTGTGGGGTCAGGTACGAATACCTAACCCCACACAGTGATCCTGCCGTTGGCAATTAAAAGCCAATCCGCTCGCGGGTCTGCTGGAGGCCCAGCGTCCGGGCTAATTCGAGCGCAATCCGGTCTTCGTATTTCCGTCGCCAGTGATCCACTTCGAGACGTAATTTATCTACTTCAACTTGCTGCTTTTCAACGATCAGGTGCAATGTCTCCAGTTCGTGCTCGGTATCTGCATTACTTTTTTGCTCGACGACCTGTACCTGAACGGCTTCGTCGGAAAGTAAAGCAAGTGGCGACATATCCAGCACCTGAGCAATCTGGTTCAGGCGGGAAAGCGTCAGATCGGTTTTGCCGCGCTCAATATCGCCGTAAGCGGTTGTCGATAAACTGAGCAGATCGGCCATATTTTCCTGCGACAACCCCCGCTGAAGACGGTGCAGACGTATTTTTTCTTCAATGGATGTCTTCATATCAAGTAACTACGATAAATTCTAAACCTAAACTGACATTACTTTTCGGGAGGATAACGCAAATTTGCAAAGAAAGAATTCGGATGAACGCTAGTGGCTGGCCCACGGATGGCCAAGCTCTAAAATTCTCGAACCGGAAACGCCCGTTATTCGTTCTTTAACTAAAGGAGTAAACCCAATTATGAATTACGAAAAAGAATTCCGCAAGTTTGCGGTACACCACATGGGTCTTAACGGCCTGACTGTAGATGGTTACATGAACCACACTGTCGAAAACATGACCCGCTCGGTTATCGAAGAGCGTCCAATGAATTTCCGTGAAGTGGACGTATTCTCGCGACTGATGGCCGACCGGATTATTTTCATGGGTCTGCCCGTAGACGATAACATCGCCAACATTATCGTGGCTCAGCTGCTGTTCCTCGAATCAGCCGATCCTAAGAAAGATATTTTGATGTACCTGAACAGCCCCGGCGGTTCTGTATATGCTGGTCTGGGTATTTACGATACAATGCAATACGTACGGCCCGACGTAGCCACGGTCTGCACGAGCCTGGCCGCATCGATGGGTGCGGTGCTGCTGGCTGGCGGTGCCGCTGGAAAACGGTCGGCCCTTCCCCATGCCCGCGTTATGATTCACCAGCCTTCGGGTGGTGCGCAGGGTCAGTCGGTTGATATTGAGATCACGGCTCGCGAAATCGTTAAACTCCGCGAAGAGTTGTACCAGATTCTGGCGCACCATTCGGGTAAAACGGTTGAAGAAATCGAAAAAGATTCGGACCGTGACAAATGGATGCGGGCCGACGAAGCCAAGGAATACGGCTTGATCGACGAAGTATTACGTCGGGAGAAATAGTCGATATAGCGTAGGATCTGAACGAGCGCAGATTGCTTCCGGCGATCTGCGCTCTTGTTTTACACCAAAAAATCACGACATCAGTTACATTCCGGCTTGTCCTTGTCAGGCCCGAATGATAACTTTGTTAGTAACAACTGACCTTGGGTAAACCAGGTCTTTTTTTTACCCGGTTTGATCGATCTCCCCCGGCAGGAGGAACTCATTCACTCGGATCAGGGCTTAGTTAGCGGCTATCCATTTCTATAACTACTGCATTCTATACGTACATGCCACAAATCAGTTGCTCGTTCTGCGGACGGCGCAAAAATGAAGTAATGCTGCTGCTGTCGGGAATCGACGCCCACATCTGCAACCATTGCATTGAGCAAGGCCATCAGGTGGTACTGGAAGAGATGCGCCCCAAGCGGAGCGAACCGGTTGAGGTGAATATCAATCTCATCAAGCCGGTCGATATGAAGCGTCACCTCGATCAATACGTTATTGGTCAGGATGAAGCCAAAAAAGCGATTACAGTCGCTGTCTATAACCACTACAAACGATTGATGCAGCCCAAGACCGATGATGACGTGACGATTGAAAAATCAAACATCATCATGGTTGGTGAAACGGGAACGGGCAAAACCTATCTCGCCCGCTCGATTGCAAAAATACTGGAAGTACCGTTCTGCATCGCCGATGCAACGGTCATCACCGAAGCGGGCTACGTCGGCGAAGACGTAGAAACGATCCTGACTCGTCTCCTTCAAGCCGCCGATTACAACGTTGACGCAGCCGAGCGGGGAATCGTGTACATTGATGAGATCGATAAAATCGCCCGTAAATCCGATAATCCAAGCATTACCCGCGACGTAAGCGGAGAAGGCGTTCAGCAGGCTCTTCTCAAACTCCTCGAAGGATCAGTCGTGAATGTTCCTCCCCAGGGGGGACGCAAACACCCTGATCAGCGTCTGATTGCGCTGAATACCGAAAATATCCTGTTTATATGCGGGGGTGCTTTCGACGGTATTGACCGGCACATTGCCAAGCGGATCAACACCCGACCCATCGGTTTTTCGGGCGACCGACGCCTGAATGAAACCTTCGAGAAAGGTCACCTAATGCGTTATATCTCGGCGCTTGATCTGAAGTCGTTCGGCTTGATTCCGGAACTCATCGGTCGGCTTCCCGTGATGACGCACCTCGAACCGCTGGACCGCGAAGCGCTGATGCAGATTCTGACGGAGCCTAAAAACGCGATCACCAAACAGTACAGCAAGCTTTTCCAGATGGAAGGCATCACCCTTCACTGGGATACCAACGCGTTGCATTACATCGTGGATCAAGCCTTACAATACGGGCTTGGCGCACGGGGACTTCGTTCCATCTGCGAATCCATCATTACCGATGCCATGTTTGAAATGCCATCGCAAACCGGCGTTAATGACTTGACGATTAGTCTGGAATACGCCCGTGAAAAATTCGGCAAATCGAGCACGTACCAGCTCCGTTCAGTCGCCTGATAAACGGAGCAACTCCCCTTACAAAACCCCGATTCTGCGCAGAATCGGGGTTTATTTTTTATCAACCATTAACTCGGAATAAAACAATGGCCTCAACAAATAAAGGAAGAGCCAGTTTACCCCCTGATAATTAGTTTATGTTCTTACACACACTAATCAGTTAAACACAATGAAAATCGGTACACAACGTCTTATGGCCGCTTTGATGATGGCCTCACTATTCACTGCCTGTAGCCGTCCGGTTGCTTATTTTCAACCAAGTCAACGCGAACATTTCGCGGTAGCTCCTTCAACACCAGCACCAGTAACCGAAGCAACGACACCTGCTCAACCCGCCGTTGCGGTTACTACAGCCGAAACAACTCCTCAGCCAACGGCTCAGGCTGTTCAGGCTACTCAAGTTAACGAAGCCCTGGATCAGGTAGATGCGCTGGTCCGTAATGACAGCAAGCTATCATCTGACAAAACCGTTCAGAAACGCCTGAACCGCATCCGCGCACTGGCGACCGCTACGTCTGCCAAATCATCACTGGCACCGTCGGAAACAGCGACTCCCAAAAAAGCAAGCCTGATGGAACGGTTGATGCTGAAGAAAATGAACAAAAAGATCAGCAAACAACTGGCTCCTTCTAACCCCAACAAGACAATGGTAAGCACCGGAACACTGGCAACCGGTGCCGTTCTGGTCATCGTTGGTTTATTGCTACTCCTGCTGGCGAGCGGTACCGGTGCAACCATCGGTCTTATCGCCCTGCTCCTGGGTGCTGTTGTCCTGCTGTTCGGCTTATTGTAAAGAACGCACAGCTACCAAAAACAAGGTCTCCCTGGCTTATCGTAAGCCAGGGAGACCTTGTTTTTGGGCCGGTTCATTCACTCGATTTTCAGTTTTTTTCTAAGATTATAATATGATCTCGTAACAAACCGATAGGAGTTCAGTTGTTGAGGTTGATAATTTTATCGTCCCACTAAAAAAACGTACTCTATGAGCACGATCTCCAAACACCTTTTTGTTGCCTTAATTGGTGCATCTATTCTTTCTTCATGCAGCCGCCCAGTTGCTTATTTTCAGCCGACTCAACGCGAGCATTTTACGGCTAAAACCGCGCCTGTTGCGCCTGTAACGCCGGCTGAAGCAGCCGCCGAGCCAACAGCAATTGCTGCGCCAGCCGCGGAAGTAGTTTCTGCTCCTGCCGAACAGGTAGCACAGGCGAAACAGGCCATCAGCCAAATTGAAGCGTACGTTCGCAACGACAGCAAACTGGCGTCGAACAAGAAGCTGACGAAGCGCATGGCGAAAGTAAACGAATTGCTGGCTACGGCTAGTGATAAAGCTGCTGTGTCGACCAACGTTGCATCGACCAAGAAAATGTCGCTGGTTGAGCGGGCTATGCTTAAGAAGATTGACAAAAAAATCAAAAATCACGTAGCTCCCGAAGATACGAAAGCGTTAAACCGCAATACCAAAAACGGTATTATCATCGGTGCTATCGGTCTTCTCTTGTCGCTTATATTCACCGGCGTAATCGGCGTAATCGGTCTGGTTCTGCTGGTTGTCGGTATCGTACTGATTCTACTGGGCGTTCTCGAATCCTAGTCGCATCATCCCTGAAATAAAAATCGCCGTAACGCTCCGTCCGGATGCTTACGGCGATTTTTTATGGGAATAGACGACCATTTACGCGATTTTTTCAAGAGATTTCTTTCCTTCGCCCAGTTTGGATAACAAAGTAGTAGATGCGTGGTTGTTGGGATTGATAATCGACAGGTAGTCATTAAACAAAACAACTCTATGAAAACAATGACCAAACACATCTACGCAGCATTCATCGGAGCTGCCGTTCTATCGTCGTGCAGCCGTCCGGTAGCTTATTTTCAACGTGGACCGGTAGAGAATTACCACACTCCAAAAACAGAAGTTGCAGCAAACGTTGCCGTAGCTACGCCAGCGCTGTCTGTCGAAGCGCCCGCAACCGTTACGGAGGTAGCTACGCCCGTAGCCGCTCCTACTGAGCAGGTCGCTCAGGCGAAGCAAGCCGTCAATCAGATTGAAGCCTACGTGCACAATGATTCCAAGTTAGCTTCGAGCAACAAGTTAACGAAGCGAATCGCGCGGGTAAAATCACTGCTCAACGCTACACCTGCCCAAACAGCGTCGGCTACGAATACGAACGTAGCAACCAAGAAGATGAGCTTCCTGGAACGGATGACGCTCAAAAACATCGACAAGAAAATCAAGAAACAACTGTCTCCCGAGCGAACCATGGTTAAATCTATGTTCACGATTGGGATTATTGTTGCCGCAGCTGGTTTACTGCTGCTGCTGATTGGTAATGGATTTGGTGCAACACTGGGTGGAATAGCCCTTGTAGTTGGTTTGATCCTGATCGTTCTGGACCTCGTACGCTCGTAGAGCTAGTTGCGCAAAGCATGCAAAATCCAGTGTCATTCGTACTGATACATGGCCACGGCGTAGATGCATCCATCTGGGATAGCATCTACGCCGATCTGGCATCAACGGGCCCCGTTCTGAAACCAGACTTTTCCCGGCTAACGTCTCATTCGTCCATTGAAGCCTACGCTGAAGAACTAGCGGCCCGCTTGCAGGATGCAGCCATCGACGAGGTTGTGCTGGTCGGGCATTCGATGGGCGGCTACATCGCTCTTGCCTTTGCCGAGCGTTACCCGGAACAGGTGCGTGGACTGGTCCTTTTCCACTCTACGGCCTACGCTGACGATGAAGACCGTAAAGCCCAGCGCAAGCAGCTTATCGAAACCATACGGGATCAGGGTGGAGCGCAGTTTATTGAAAAGCAACTGCCCAAAACAGTTGCTCCCAGCTATCCCGCTGAGCAGGTTCAAACGCTGGTAGACCGTTTTCGCAGTTTGCCAACCGATGCGCTGGTTGCAGGTATGGAAGCTATCGCCAGTCGTCCGGACCGAACGCACGTCTTACGTGAAGCAACGTTTCCGGTGTTGCTCGTCTTAGGAAAAGAAGACCAGATTATTTCGTTCGAGAAGACGGAAAAACTGGCAGATCTATCCGAGCGGATTACCGTTGCTCCGGTCGAGCGCGCGGGGCATCTGAGCATGGTTGAGCAGCCGGACGCAGCACGACAAATCCTGGAAGACTTTAGAAAGCAAGTTTAAACGACGCTTCTTGTCATTCGCCGTGTTTTCGAGGAAGCCCGTGGGCTTCCTTTTTACGTTTAATCGCCGTTTTCCCCCTGATTCTCCGTAAACTTGCACTGGTTTTCACGAACCTGGTCATCACTATCATCGTAAATACCGGATGCATAAGTTATCCGGTTTGGCAATGGCTGAACTTTTTAACGTTTACCCGCTCTACGACATCGAACCTGTTCGGGCGCAGGGTAGCTATTTGTGGGACAACAACGGTACCCGCTACCTGGATCTATATGGCGGTCATGCTGTCATTTCGGTTGGACACACGCATCCACGGTACGTGCAGGCGCTGACCGACCAACTGCATAAAATTTCGTTCTATTCGAACTCGGTCCGGATTCCGCAACAGCAGGAATTAGCCGAAAAGCTGGAAAGTCTTTCGGGCCAAACCGACTATGCGCTGTTCCTGTGCAACTCGGGTGCCGAAGCAAACGAAAACGCCCTGAAACTGGCTTCTTTCCATAACAATCGGACCCAGGTAATCGCGTTTAAAAAAGGATTTCACGGACGTACTGCCGGTGCCGTTGCCGCTACGGATAATTCGGCCATCGTTGCTCCGGTCAATTATAACAAACACGTTACCTTTCTACCCTACAATGATGCAGAGGCCGCTCGCGAAGCCATCACAACCGAAACCTGCGCCGTGATCGTGGAAGGCATTCAGGGTGTTGGCGGCATTCACGTCGCGAGTGATGATTTTCTGCAAACGCTCCGCAAACGCTGCGACGAAACTGGAACCGTACTGATTCTGGACGGTGTGCAGTGTGGCTACGGTCGTTCGGGCCAATTCTTTTCGCACCAGTTTAGCGGTATTCAGGCCGATATTATCTCGATGGCGAAAGGCATGGGGAACGGCTTCCCGATTGGTGGCATTCTGATTTCGCCTAAGTTCAAAGCCAGCTACGGTTTGCTCGGAACCACGTTTGGCGGAAACCATCTGGCCTGTACTGCCGCTATCGCCGTACTCGACATTATGAACGACGAAGGTTTGATCGAAAACGCCGTTCGCATGGGTGATTACTTCACGAAGGGTATTCAACAGATCGGCGGTTACAAAGAGCTGCGCGGTCGGGGATTGATGATCGGTATCGAGTACGACTTCCCGGTTGAAGCGCTACGCAAAAATTTGCTGTTCGAACACAAGCAGTTTACGGGTGTAGCTGGCAAGAACATCATTCGTCTGCTTCCCTCGCTAGCCATCGGTATCGATGAAGCGGATATGTTCCTGGAAGCGCTGAATACATGCTTAAAAACGGAAAGAACCGAGGCTTAACCAATTTTTCTCATGGAGTTGGGTGTGAAAACTCGACTCCACATATTCTTAATGCATCCAATTCGGTGAGTCTTCCGACCACTTGACACAAGAAGCGTTATAAGCTGCACTTGCCTTTTACGGTAAAATTAAATGACTAATTTTCTTTCCCTCGCCGACGTCACTGACCTCGACGCTCTGATACAAGCTGGCCGTGATGCCAAAGCCAATCCATTTGCTGACCAGCAACTTGGTAAAAACAAAACCATTGGCCTGATCTTCTTTAATTCCAGTCTGCGCACTCGCTTGAGTACGCAGAAAGCGGCTCAGAACCTTGGCCTGAATGTGATGACCATGAACGTCGGGCAGGATAGCTGGGGACTGGAGATGGAAGAAGGCGTCCTGATGAACGGTGACAAGGCCGAACACGTTCGGGAGGCAGCCGCCGTAATCGGACGATATTGCGACATCATCGGTATTCGCGCATTTGCCGAACTGAAAGATCGCGATAAAGATTATAAAGAGCAGGTGATGCACCAGTTCGCCAAGTACGCGAAGGTCCCGATTGTCAATCTGGAATCGGCTACGCGCCACCCACTGCAATCACTCGCCGACTGCATCACCATCGAAGAAGCCAAAACCACCGCCCGCCCGAAAGTGGTGCTGACCTGGCTTCCGCACTTCAAACCCTTACCGCAGGCCGTCGCTAATTCGTTCTGCGAATGGATGAACGCCCGCGCCAATTCGGGTGATGTCGACTTTGTGGTGACCCATCCGGAAGGCTACGAACTAGCTCCTGAATTTGTTGGCAACGCCCGCGTTATCTACAACCAGGACGAAGCCTTCGAAGGGGCCGACTTTATTTACGGTAAAAACTGGTCGTCCTACACGCAGTACGGTCAGGTGCTTACTCAGGACCCATCCTGGGCGGTCACGATGGATGACATTCGCCGGAGCAACAACGGCAAGTTCATGCACTGTCTGCCCGTCCGTCGGAATCTGAAGGTGTCAGATGAAGTCCTGGACAGTCCGCAATCGCTGGTTATCGAACAAGCCGCGAATCGTGAATGGTCAGCACAGGCAGTGTTAAAAGAAATTATCAAAAACAGCTAGACCTGCTGCTCATTTACGATTAACCGGATAATGAATACGCTTACAGTTATCAAAATAGGCGGAAACGTAATTGACGATCCAGCCGCACTAACCCGTTTTCTGACCGCCTTTGCCGGGCTGCCCAGTGCTAAAGTTCTTATTCACGGAGGAGGAAAAGTAGCCACCCAGGTCGCCGACAAACTCGGTATCCAAACCACGATGGTCGAAGGTCGCCGGATAACCGACCAGCCAATGCTCGACGTTGTGACGATGGTGTACGGCGGCCTCGTGAACAAACAGATCGTAGCCAAACTACAAGCACTCGATGTCAACGCAATTGGGCTGACTGGTGCTGACGCGGGTACCGTTCTGGCAAAAAAACGTCCGGTCAACGATATTGACTACGGGATGGTCGGCGATATTGACGAAGTAAATTCCGGACAGATCCAGTTTTTTCTGCATCAGGATCTGACGCCCGTTTTTGCCCCACTTACCTACAGTGAAGCTGGTGAGCTATTAAATACCAATGCCGACACCATGGCTTCGGCCATTGCCGTGGATATGGTAAAGCATAACACGGTTACGCTGGTTTACTGCTTCGAAAAGAAAGGCGTTCTCGCCGACCCGAACGATGACAACAGCGTTATCAACGAGTTGACGCCTTCGATTTACGCCGAACACAAAGCAGCCGGAACTATCAACAAAGGCATGATTCCGAAACTGGACAATGCGTTTAAGGCGCTTACCAATGGCGTGTCGAAGGTTGTTATCTGCCACGCCGATGAAGTAGCCGCAGCAGTCCAACAGGGAGCAGGTACGACTTTGCGGCTAGATTGATACGTACGCCAGCAAAAGAAAGCGGGTTAACAGTTCGACTGTTAACCCGCTTTCTTTTGTATGTAGATTTTTATTGATTCGCTAAAAGCTCAACCACGCGCCGAACGCCAACAAACCGGCGATCATAATACGAAGCATGGAGGTAATCGTAACGGACACCTCCGTTCCAGGCTGAGTGAATGAATTTAATCTGGTCGCCAACAACTTCGGTGATTAGCCCTACATGTCCGATTCGGCTTCCGCCTGAACTGTGTCCTTTAAAGAGAATCAAGTCGCCGGGTTGCGCGTCGGCCTTATCGATGGCACGACCAACATTTCCCTGAGCGGCACTTGAATGCGGCAGCGTAATGCCGAATTGATTGAAGCAAAACCGAGTGAAACCGGAGCAATCGAAGCCTCGTTTGCTGCTTCCACCGGAGCGGTAACGGATCGAGAGATGTTCTTTCGCAAAACCAATCAGATCACCGACTAATGGGATCTGTTCGTATAATGCCTTTTTGGTACTAGTTACAGTGGATACTTCTTGAGTTACGGAGGGTACTTGATTCGCTACGGTGAGAAAATCTTTAGTTACGGTCGGTACGGTTTGGGCCTGAACGATGCCAAACGAGACGACGCCAAACGCCGTCAGGAGCATTTTCTTCATTAGAGATATAGGTCAAAACCAAGTTCGGTTATATAAAAGTATGGCATTGTGGAATAAATGCCAAATAAATGGGGAGCAATTTCCACACTTTTAATGGAAAATTTTTATACCAGATTTTTTACGATACTGATTTTCAGTTGGATACAATCAGATTTACTAATTCAGTTAGCTGGATTTTAATGTTGTGATAACAACGATCGAGTAACCGAATACTAAAAAGCGCATCATCAGAGCAGCCTTTCACGAACTACTCACGATGATGCGCTTGTGTACTACTTACGTGAATTTAGCCGTTTCGCCGGAAGCCACGATCGCCCTGTCCGTCGCGACCGCCCGGACGCATAAAGCGATTATTTGACGGTGGCGTAACACCTGCCCCGAAGTTGCGCAGGTTGTACACAAAGCTTAGCGTAAAATAGCGATTCAGCACCCGGCTTTGCACTTCTTCAACGTACGTATCTGTGACGTTACGAACCACGCTCCGATTCTGGTTGAGCAGGTCAAACGCCTGCAAGCGCAACTCGCCCTGCTTCTGCTTGAATAACTGACGAGACAAGGCCATATTTAACAGTGTAAACGACTGGTTGTAGCTTCCCGACGCGCCACCGTAGTGATTGAATGTTACGTTGGTGGTAAACGTGAACCGGAGCGGAAGCTGATAATACAAATCCAGCGTACCCGTCTGGTTTAGGTAGGTCGTGTTTTGTTGTGGCTGCAACGAATACTTCGCCGACTGCAAACTGATATTGCCCGACAGATTCAAGTCCAGCTTATCGTCAAGGTTCGTATTCAAACTCAGGCCCTGTCCGATCAGCCAGTTTTGCGCGAGGTTCGGTCGCTCGTTCACAAAGCTCGTTCCTCGGTTGTAAGTCAGGTTGGTATTCAGGTTCAGATTGACCCGTTGCTCCTGGAAGCGAAGTGCCCGGCCCAGTACCAGAAAACTGCTTACTGTATAATACCCATCGGTATTGACAGGCCGGGTTGTTTGCTCACCGGACGGACCGAATGCAGTTGAATTGACAATTTTGTTATCCGTTCGGCTGGCGTTGATCGACGCAAATAAGTTACGGAACGTTGTCGGGTCGAACCGGTTAAAATTGAACGACAGGTTGTGACTGTACTCTGGTTGCAGTGCCTCATTTCCTAACTGAATGTTCAATGGATTCGTATTGATCGATACGGGCTGCAACTGGTTTACCGAAGGCGCATTGACCCGCGTGCGGTAGTTGAACCGGAACGTCGTGTTTTTGG
This sequence comes from Spirosoma liriopis, assembly GCF_023196085.1. NCBI lineage: Bacteria > Pseudomonadati > Bacteroidota > Cytophagia > Cytophagales > Cytophagaceae > Spirosoma > Spirosoma liriopis. The sequence goes on along the minus strand of NZ_JALPRF010000002.1, from coordinate 1,232,877 downwards.
CGAAGTTATACGTAAACAGCGCGTTCGGGAGCAAGTTGGTAAACGTGCGGTTCAGATTCGTCTCCCGGCTAAGGTTGTCCGATTGCAAGCTAGCCTGCTGGCCATCAAGACCAAGGGCGTAGGTGTATTTTAGTCGCTTCGTTTGCCAGGTCAGCCCACCCCGGTTCGTCATGTAGGTGTTAATAAAATTGTTGCTCAACAACGCATTGACACGGTCGTACTGCCCGGTCGTTTCGTTAAAATCCGTCACCGCTCGGTTCGACTCGTTGTGGTTGTTCGACAGGTTGTAGTGAAACTCAAGGGTCTGCCGCATTGACAGCGGTTCCGTGTAAGACACGTTGATGGTGTTGGTCATCGAACGTGTCCGCTGGTTGTTCTGCTGATTAATGGTTTGCGAATACAGACTGTCGCTGGTCGTCGGGGTCGATGATGCACCGGTTGTAGTAGACAGGGGTGTTGTGGATTGTGTGAATGACTTGTTGATGCCTTCATTATCCTGATTGTTCATCGCCACGTTCCAGTTTACCGAAAATGTCCGGCCAACCTTGCGAAATTTACGGAACAGAAACAACGAGTTGTTGCCGTTGAAGCCGTCGCCCGTCGAATTGTAGTTGGTATTGCTAGTGTTGGTCGTTCTACCTGCGCTGTTGACGGTCCGCGCCTGGCTTTCGTTCATGTAGCTCGATCCTAGCCACGACAGATTAGGAATAACCCGGATGGTTGTAAGCGAGTCCAACCGATAATCGAGCCGTAGGTTGACGCGGTTGTTGGTATTGCTGTTCTCGGAACCATTGGTCTGATTGCGAACAAACGTCGAGTCGGTACGAGTTGTCGTGCCGGACGTGCCCAGACTGGGTAAAACGTTTTCCCGACGGCTGCTCTGATTGGTCAGCGTGTTTGTATTCGAGATGTTGTAGCTACCCGCCAGATCGATCTTTTTGCCGATACTGTTCCGGTAATTCATCCCGCCCGCCCATGACTTTGTAATCGCGTTGTTACCGACCTGGCCATTGCCGTTGCCCGAACCTCCGCCCCCACCGTTGCGTACAAAGCTACCTGAGCCCGAATTACCACCCGATCCTTGCCCGCTCCCCCCAAAATTATTGCCGAGACCTAAATCCTGCGCCGTAAAGCCCTGCTGGTTGATGTTGTTCGCCATGCCCAGAATCGACATCTGCTGCCCATTGCTGAACCGGTTGAGCGTTGCTTTTGCCGAATAACGCGGATCGTCGCCCGGTTTGGGACCAACCGCCAGTGACTGTTGTCCAAACGTGCCTTTTCGTTTGTCTTTCTTCGTGGTAATGTTGATTGTCTTCGACCGGTCGCCGTCATCAACGCCCGAAAACGCGGACTGTTCCGATAACTGATCCATCAACTGTACTTTATCGATAATATCGGCGGGAAGGTTACGGGTCGCCATCTTTGGGTCATCGCCAAAAAACGGTTTTCCATCAACGAGCACTTTTTTAACCGTCTGTCCCTGCGCCGTAATGGTCCCATCGCGGTCAACCTGAATGCCCGGTAGTTTTTTGAGCAAATCCTCAACCTGCGCATTCGGCTGCGTTTTGAACGAGCCCGCGTTGAACTCCAACGTGTCGCCTTTGACCGCCATCGGAGCTTTTTCGCCCTGTACTGATACCTCCGTCAACGTTTGCGACTGCGCCAGTAATTCAAGCGTTCCGGCATTGCCAACAGGTTCTGCCTTCGTCACCGAAACGCGCCGGGAAGCACCCCGATAACCGACATAGGTAACCAGAACGCGGTACTGCCCTTCCGCAATATTTTTAAAGACAAATTGTCCCTCGCCATCCGTAATCGCAAACGTAACCAGCGACGAGTCACGGGCTAACAACAGCGAAACGGACGCTTCGAGCAACGGTTTTCGAGAGACGGAATCCACGACGGCACCTTTAACAGTACCCGATTGCGCCTGCGCCCAACCAGCGGTCAAGCTCAATAGGCTCCCGACCAGAAAACAGACGAAAAACAGACGCGAACGAAAAGAATGGTTCATGTTTGTAGTGTGATGGTAACGCAGGATGTCGGTATGCCGCATCGCCACGTTATGTGGGCATTGATGGTATCATGTGCTGGTGTAGCACAGTGGTGCGGACATCTTGTCCGCGTTACACCGCTGCGTTTTAGTTACGTTCCATACCCGGCATTGACGACATCATGCGCTGGCGAAAATCGGCCATTGATTTTCGGCGAACCTGCTCCATTTCTTCCGCCGAGATGACTTTGGCACTAGCAGGAGGCTCTACAGCCACAGCGTCTATGGCTTCTTTCGAGATACCCGTAGCTTTAAACGACTGATTGTCCGATTCGATCTGAAGCACAACGCCCGCTGGTGGCGTCAGATCGGCAACGGGTGAATACGTGAACGGCAAATCGGTCGTGTACCAAATGGTGTACGTTTCCTTGCGGTGCGTCGCCGTCGCTTTGTGGCAGGTGAAACCCGCTATTTTCTTGGTCTTATCGCTCGTCTGCCAATCGCTGGCCGTTGGCATTGGCTTTTCTGACCGGTATATCTGGCTAGTTGAATCGCGCTTGACGGTCATAACATCGATTCGTTTTCTGTTCGCCAGGTCCAGATACGTATTCTGCTCGAAGGGGGGCGACATTCGCATTCCGCGTGGAGGGCCACCGGCATTATCAGCATTATCTCCGCCCCTGTTCTGACGGAACATCATGTTTTGCGGACGGTCCCGTTCTTCTTTCGCCATCGTTCCGGCGAAGACCAGTTTTTGCGTAAAAGAAATGACTTCAGGCATTCCTTCGGGTGCTTCCGGTGCTCCGGCGCTGCCCGGCCGAACTTCCTGCCCGTTGACAACCATCCGCATCTGCGAACGATCAATCCGGCGCATGCCTTCGTAGGTGATTTTACCCGAAATCGGGCTGCCCGATTGGGTCGTCTGAGCGGTTGCAGACAGTGCAGCCAGCCAACCAGTGGTTAACAAGGTGATTAAGTACGTTTTCATCACGACAAGGAGTTAAACTAGTGCATAAAAGTTGCACAAAATCTATTGACGTACCTGTTAGGATTTGTTAAAAGGCGCTAAATAGGCGTTAAACTCCTATTTTTGTCTACCGAATGCCTGACGTGTTCTTCCAAAAAACGGACCACAGACTGGTCTTATGCAAATCAGACACTTATTGCATAACGTTACCGAATAAGATGGGTCGGCTGTTGCGGTTCGTGTTGTATTTTAAGAACTTGCAGCGCTAGATAGCTTAGGTTAGTATCCTGGTTATTGACAAGTCATTGCTTGATCCGAATAGTGCCTTACGCTGACTTGCTTGTTCCCTACGAAAGACTTTTTCAACAAACGCCTGTGTCTACGTCCTCTACGAATCATACGCTCTCCGTAGCCTCGATCAATTTAATCCTGTTTGCCGCCCAGCAACGCGGAGCCGATACCCATGCGCTGGCGCAGGCCGTAGGGATCAGCTCCGATGAACTGCGTAATCCGGATGGACGCGTTCAGATTCGGCAGGTGCAGGCGCTCTGGCGCGCCGTAATAGATGTGACCGGTGACACGACTATTGCGCTTAAATTAGGGGAAATGATCAATCCGGTTTCCGTAGGTGTGCTGGCCTACGTGATGATGCACAGTCCCACGCTGGGGAAAGCGTTCGAGAAACTCTGCCAGTACCAGGACATTGCTTGTGAAGGTGTTCAGACGAGCGGTACGCTGATCCATACCGACGACGCGAACGATCAGTTCGTTTTGTCGCTGCGCATTACCAGTCCCGATATTATTTATCCCGAACACACACTGAACTCCGAGCTATCCATCTACCTGTCGGCGATTCGTGCGTTGACGGGCCTTCCTACGAACGCTCGCGAGATTCGGTTCGCCTACCCGCGTCCGCTTGACACGAGCGAGCATAAACGCATTTTTGCCCCAGCCCGCCTGGTCTTTGATGCGGATGTAACGGCAATGGTCTTGGACGCGTCCCTGCTCGACACACCAGTGCTTAACGCAAATCCAAGCTTGTCGGCGATGTTTGAGCAGCACGCAACCGCTTTGCTTAATCAGCTTAAAGCCCCTTCGCTGAGCAGCCGGGTCAAAGCCCAGATCGTCCGGTTAATGAAAGGAGAAGAACCAACGCTAACGACCGTTGCCGACCGACTGGCAATGGGTGTTCGGACGCTACAGCTTCACCTCAAAGACGAAGGCACAACGTACCAACAACTGCTGGACGACGTTCGGAAAGAGCTGGCCGTTCAACATCTGCGCGAGCAAAACCTCAGCACAACGGACATTGCCTATCTGCTGGGGTTTGCCGAACCAAGCGTTTTCTTCCGGTCGTTCAAAAAATGGATGGGTGTGACGCCGGGGGCTTACCGACTGGCTCAGGCCGCGTAGGGTAGCTACAGATTCTCCAGACTGGTGTGCTTGAAACTATCGGTATACTTCAGACCATAGCCCAGTGCCCGATCCATACTCGAATGGGCAAATAAGATAATACCCGCGAGCATCAGGTTCTGGTTACCCAGCATTAATCCCAGTAGCCCAATACTAATTCCTAGCCCTTTGTGGTGAACGATGTTGTACACAACCGCCCCCACAGCGGGATTTACTGCGTAGCCGATCATACTTAAATCGGGCGCTAACAGCAGCGCGGGTAACCACCACCAGGCAAAATTCAGCTGGGAGAACAGGTATATAGCCCCTAAAAACTGAATCAATTCTTCGGACTTCAGTAACGTTTTCATGAAGTTTTTCGATTAAGGTTTAATCAGGCTAAAACTGTGACTACGCTCCCGGTTGCGGGTGTAAATGCGCGATGCTGTTGGTGTTCGGCGAACCACGTCAGTGTTTCGGTCAACGCCTGTTGCATGGGGGCAGGCTGAAAATCGGGAAAGAGAGCAAGCACGTTCTGGTCATCGAGCACAACGGTATTTTCGTAGAGGTACAGCATCTCGCGTACTTCCCGCAACACGGGCATGAATAGTCCCATTAGGCGGATAAACAACCGACTGTAGACCTGCACCCCCAATGGCTTCCCGACCAGACCGCTGATTTGGCCGAACCAGCCACGAATCGACGGCAGTGTTGCGCCCCCGTAATTCCAGACTTGATAAGGTGTCGTCGATGACCGCTCCAGCGTCCAATCACGCAGCATAAGCCGGGCAATGATTTCGGCAGCATCCGGGGTAAAAACCGATTGGTGCGGAATATCAACGTTTACCAGCCAGGGAAGTGCCTTTCCGCGCAAGGCGTTGTTAAAGATCGGGGCGACCCCATCGTTTAGGACATTAGGTCCCCAGAAATCCGGCAGTCTGACATTGATCACCCGACACCGACCGGCAGCAGCGGCTTGTTCCAGTTGTGTTTCGATGTCAACGCGCAACTGGCCTTTTCGCGAACAGGGATTGGGTTGACTATCTTCCCGAATGGGTGTTTTCGTGTTCCCGAAGTTGTAAACATTTCCCGGAAACACGATAGTCGCCTGGTTCTGAGCAGCCGCGTCGATGACCTTTTGGGTCACGGTGTCCATATTACCAAACCACTGATCGTACCGGTAGTTGATGCCGTGAAAAATAAAATCCTTGTCCAGCGCCACCCGGTTCAGCAGATCGGCATCCTGAGCGTCCCCTTCAATGACGGTAAGCGTTGGCTGATGGGGAAACAATGCATCCGCTTTGGCGCGGTTTCGAACCAAGATCGTAACGGGAAGCCGACGGGCAAGCAGGTTGACGGTTACAGCGTAGCCGATGCTACCGGTTGCGCCAAGGACGAGTATGGAAGGTAGCTGTTTAGGGGTCGTATTCATGGCCTTTGCCGATTAATTAGTACATCACAAAGGTCCTGCAAACACCGGGGGTAGTCGCTGACAAACCGCGCAAATCGACTGACCGATTGCGAAAATGTTTACCGTTCGACTGCCTTTCCCCGTATCCGTTGGGCCAGCCAGGCCGTAAGCAATAAAGAAGAAAGGTTAAGCAAAATTCTGGGTATGAATTGGATAGATCTGCCTTTTAGCTTTCAGTGGAGTCTGATTTGAGAATCAATATTGCCCGAACTGTTGGATTTGCCCCAATTCGATGTCCTTCTAGGGTGGTGTCGGTTTTAAGAACCGCGCGGGCGGCCCCGCCGACACCACTCACCCAGCATCCTATCACGCGTTTTACGGATTTCGGACAACACTGGTTTGGAAATCGGACACCAACGAATACTAAAAGACAACCAACGATATTTAGTTAACAAGCCTATAACGAATGAACAGACGGCAAGCAGTAACGCAGGTAGCCTGGATGCTGGGCGGAGTCTTTTCGGCCCCGACTCTACAGGCGATGAATCGGTGGGAGCAGACTGCAAAAACCACATCAGCAGGTACGCCAACAGGCAAGTTTTTGAGCGAAACGCAACATGAACTTATGGGCCGAGTCGCCGAATTGATCATCCCCCGAACCGTGTCTCCCGGCGTGGAGTCGCCCCGCGTGGAATCGCCTGGTGCGCTCGACGCGGGCGTGCCCGACTTCATGGACGTAATGCTCCGCGACTGCTACACAAAACCCGCGCAGGACATTTTTCTGGCGGGTGTCAGCGACCTGGAACGTAAAAATTTCGTCACGCTTCCCGCCGACCAACAGACCGCATTATTAAAGCAAATCGAAGCCGACGCCCAGAGAAGCACGAACCCGACCTTCTGGCTTATCACCAAAGAGTTGACCCTGCTCGGTTATTTCACCTCCGAAGTAGGCGTAAAAGCGTCGTTTGATTATCAACCCATTCCGGGGAAGTTCGAAGCGATCAAGATCAAACCGGGTCAGAAAGATTTCATGTACGGCAATCAAGCTTAACAGTAATGTGGACCACTGGTCCACGCTGCGGGAAACACATACTCTTGTACGATTTTTATGAACCTGAATCTCAAAGCAGACAAAGACCAGACCTACGATGCCATTGTTGTCGGGTCGGGCATGACCGGCGGCTGGGCCGCTAAGGAACTCGCTGAAAAAGGGTTGAAGGTGCTGGTACTCGAACGGGGCTACGAACTGAAGCACGTCGAAGATTATAAAACAGCGTTCAGCGACCCTTGGGAATTTGAACATCGCGGCAAAATACCCATTGTAGCCGCCGAAGAACATTACGCGACCATGTACTTCTCAGCCAAAGAAGGTTCGCAATTCTTCTTCACCAACGATAAAGAAAATCCGTACGTGCAGAAGCGGCCATTCAACTGGATTCGGGCCTACCATACGGGTGGTAAATCGCTGCTGTGGGGTAAGCACACCTACCGCTGGAATGAAGAAGATTTTCTGGCAAACGCCAAACAGGGCCTTGGCGTCGACTGGCCCATTCGCTACGCGGACCTTGTTCCCTGGTACAATTACGTCGAAAAATTCGTCGGCATCAGCGGGCAGGCCGAAGGGCTGGCGGTGTTGCCGGACAGTAATTTTCTGCCCCCGATGGCGATGACGGCTCCCGAACTTCATTTGAAAAAGTCGGTAGCCCAGAAACTCAATCGCCCGATCACCATTGGCCGGGTCGCTCACCTGACCAAGCCGCAGCCGGTGCATTCGGCGGTGGGCCGGGCTACCTGCCAGTTCCGCAACCGGTGTACGCGGGGTTGTCCGTTCGGCGCGTATTTCAGTTCGCTGGCCGCTACGCTTCCGGCGGCTCGTCGAACCAACCGGGTAACCATTGTCCACAACGCGATTGTCAAAGAAATTATACTGGACGATAAAGCTCAGAAAGCCAAAGGCGTACGGGTAATCGATCAGAACACAATGGAAGTGCGGGACTTTTACGCCAAAGTGCTATTCCTGAATGCCGGAACTATTGGCTCTACCTCCATTTTGATGAACTCCAAGTCGGCCCGCTTCCCGACCGGGCTCGGTAATGACAGCGATCAGCTAGGCCGCAACCTGATGGACCACCACCTGGCTATTGGCGCGCGTGGAGACATCGATGGTTTTGAAGACGATTACTTTTTTGGGGCTCGTCCGGGTAGTCTGTACATCCCGCGCTTCCGCAACTGGGGCACCGACAAACGCAGCTACCTGCGCGGCTTTGGCTACCAGGGCGGAGCGACACGAGCCGACTGGTCGCGGGGGGCAGCAGAAACGGGCTTTGGCGCTGATTTCAAGAAAAAGATGACGCAGCCCGGTCCCTGGAAAATCAACCTCAGCGGCTTTGGCGAAGTCTTACCTGATCCGAACAACCGTTTTACCCTGAGCAACGACCAGACCGATAAATGGGGTTTACCGCAGGTTGTGTTCGATGCCGATTTCGGCGAAAACGAACGGGCAATGCGGAAGGACATCATGAACGACGGAGCCGAAATGCTTGAAGCAGCCGGTTTCAAAAACGTGGTTGCTTACGATAACCCCGTTGCACACATGGGATTGGGCATTCACGAAATGGGAACGGCACGCATGGGTAAAGACCCCAAAACGTCAGTCCTGAACAAATTCAATCAGGTACATGCCTGCAAAAACGTGTTTGTAACCGACGGATCAGCCATGGCTTCGGCTTCTAACGTCAATCCATCGCTGACCTACATGGCACTGACAGCGCGGGCCGCCAGCTACGCCGTTGAGCAGTTGAAAGCGCGGAATCTCTGAAAAGTCGATTGACGATGGAGTCAGCGGGGCCTCCCGTGCGGTTTGAGAACCAGTATTGTCTGAACTATTGGATTTGCCCTAATCTGATGTCCTTCTAAGGTGGTGTCGGTTTCTTAAAACCGACACGAGTTGCTGACGCCAAGGGTCGGTTTTAAGAAACCGACACCACCCTAGAAGGACATCACGCGTTTTACAGACTCTCAAACCGCGCGGGCGACACCACGCGAAAACCTTTTGCTTGTCATTACCTGACTCCCCCTACCCTACACTATTAAACCAGCAGACGTTCAGATATTTTCCCATATCGATCTGTTTTACCCATCCAGCCCCACCGTTTTCAACCAGACGATTCCTATACCCCAATTCTAACGTGAGGACTCAGCCTCACGATTCTGTATGGAAAGAAGAAATTTCATAAAGACAGCCGGTCTGTTGGGAGGTACCTACGCCTTCTCGGGAGCGTCCGTGTGGGCGGGTTCGCCTTTGTTGACGAATCATGTAGCCCCCCCTGAACCCTACTGGCTCGACGGCCCCATGCGGTGGGCACAGTTAGCCTTTGTCGAACGGGACCCCGGCCACTATGATCCCGATTTCTGGCTGGCTTACTTCAAGCGTATTCATGCCGATGGCGCTTTGCTGAGCGCGGGTGGCATTGTCGCGTTCTACCCAACCAAAATTCCGCTGCACCACCGCAGCGACTTCATGGGCAATACGAATACGCTGGGCTATCTGGTGGAAGGTTGTAGAAAACAGGGTATGAAGATCATGCTCCGTACCGACCCTCACGCGGCTCGTCAGGACGTTTACGACGCGCACCCCGACTGGATTGCGGTAACCGCCGACGGAAAAAAACGTCGCCACTGGGCGAATCCCGATTTATGGGTAACCTGCGCGCTGGGGCCTTACAACTTTGAGTTTATGACGCGGGTGAATGCGGAAATCATGGACAACTTCTCCCCCGAAGGCATCTTCTCAAATCGCTGGCACGGGCATGATGTCTGCTACTGCGAACACTGCAAAACAAATTTCAAAACGTATTCGGGGTTAGAGCTGCCCCAGAAAACCGAGAAGCTAGACCCGACCTACCGCAAATGGGCGGAATGGCGCATGAAACGATTGCGGGAACTGTGGACGGTTTGGGACGCGGATATTCGCAAAAAGAAACCAACCGCTCGCTTTATCCCGAACGGATTCCCGGATAAAATTATGACGGGTAAAGAAGCCGATCTGTTCTTTGCCGATCAGCAGGCCCGCCGGGGTTTGACGCCACCCTGGGCCAACGGCAAAGGGGCGAAAGAATTGCGCTCGACGCTGGGCCTGAAACCCTTAATCGGTATTTTCAGCGTTGGTATCGAAGAAGAATTCCGCTGGAAAGATTCGGTACAAAGCGATGCCGAAATCCGGATTTGGGCCGCCGAAGGAACCGCCAACGGGATGCGGCCCTGCTTCGTGAAGTTTGGGGGCGACATTTACGATAAGCGGTGGGTGGAAGCCGTAGCCAACCTGTACGAAGGCTACCACAAGAACGAATCGTACCTGCGTAACACGGCATCGCTGGCCCGCGTCGGCGTTGTCTATTCCGAACAGACGGATCGGAATTACGGCGGTAAACCCTGGCAGCAGAAAAGTGGTGATCATCTCGACGGAATCTACCACACGCTGGTTGAAAGCCGCGTTCCGTTCGACATGGTAAACGACCGTTTGCTGACACCCGATGACCTCAAGCGGTTCAAGCTGTTGATTCTGCCTAACATTGCGGCTCTTTCCGACGCCCAGTGCAAGCAGTTACAGGCCTTCGTGGACAATGGCGGGAGTTTGGTGGCTACGTTTGAAACATCGCTGTACGACGAAGAAGGCAAACAACGGCCCGACTTCGGACTAGCCAGTCTGCTCGGCGTTTCGTACGATCAGAAGGTTGAAGGGCCAATGCGGAACAGTTACCTACAACTACGGCAGGATGCCAAGAACAGCCAGACGCAGCAGATTCTGAAAGGGCTGGACGACACGCCCCGCATTATAAATTCTGTTTACAAGGTCAACGTCAAACCAACGGACACGTTTCCCAGTCCGATTACACTTATTCCGACCTATCCCGATTTGCCGATGGAAGATGTGTACCCGCGCGTGGCCCAGACCGATACGCGGGAGCTTTACCTGCGGCAGGTTGGCAAGGGACGCGTGGCCTATATTCCCGGCGACTTGGACCGGTCGTTCTGGCAGATGCTCAGCATCGATCACGGGCAATTGCTCAGCAATGTAATCAACTGGGCGCTCGACGAAGAACCGGTTGTATCGATAGCGGGTCCGGGCGTAATTGATGTCAACGTGTGGCGGCAGCAAAAATCAATGACGGTTCATCTGGTTAACCTAACCAATCCGATGATGATGAAAGGCCCATTCCGGGAGTTGATTCCGGTTGACGCGCAGGTAACCGTTCAGGTTCCATCGGGGGCAAAAGTAACGGGTGTCAAACTGCTCATGAGCGATCAGAAACCAAAATTTGAGCTAAAGAACGGCAAAGTAACGGTAGCGGTCCCTAAAGTGCTGGACCATGAGATTGTCGCGCTCGATTTAGCCTGACCGTTTTTCGGGATGTGGTGTCGGTTTCTCAAAACCGATACCACATCCCGCCGATACCGCAGTGACACTCGTTTTGTTTTTACCTCTGAATCAGGAAACTAACTGAATACAACCTATGGTCTGGAAACAAGTTGTTGACCCATTTACCAATATCGCTTTATCCGTGCTGGTGGCGTCAGTGCCCATTCTGTTTATCTTCTGGGCGCTGATCATCAAAAAAATGAAAGGCTATCAGGCCAGTCTGATCGCTACCGGCTTAGCGATGATTATCGCCACTGCTGTCTACGGTATGCCTGTCAAACTGGCGTTGCTGTCGGCGGCTCACGGCGCGGTATACGGTTTATTCCCGATTTGCTGGCTGATCACCACGGCCGTTTTCCTGTTCAACATCACGGTAAAAAGCGGTCAGTTCGAAATTATCAAACAGTTCATGGCGTCGATCACCGCCGACCGGCGGTTGCAGGCGTTGCTGATTGCTTTCTCGTTTGGGTCGTTTCTGGAAGGCACCGCCGGATTTGGTGCCCCCGTGGCCATTACGGCGGCCATGCTGGTGGGACTTGGTTTCAATCCGCTCTACGCATCGGGTATCTGTCTGATTGCCAACACCGCACCGGTTGCGTTTGGCTCCATCGGCATTCCCATTACGGTCGCGTCGCAGGTGTCGGGCATTCCCGAATTACCCATTTCGCAGATGGTTGGCCGGACGCTGCCTATCCTGTCGGTCATGCTGCCTTTTTATCTGGTAACGATTATTGCGGGTTTCCGAAAGGCGCAGGAAATCATGCCCGCTGTTCTGGTATCTGGTATTTCGTTTGCCTTTCTCCAGTACTTCTCGGCCAACTTTTTAGGCCCTGCCCTACCCGACGTTATTGCCGGACTTGGCTCCATCATTTGCCTGATGATCTTCCTGCGCTTCTGGAAACCAAAAACCATCTGGCGCTTTGCCAACGAACCGGCGGCAACGATCGTCACTGATCTGAACTACACCAATGGGCAGTTGATCCGGGCTTGGTCGCCGTTCATCGTGCTGACCATTATGGTGATTGCCTGGGGCGTTCAACCGATCAAGGACGCGCTTAATTCGGCGGGGATGGCGCAGTTCGAATTTCCGGGTCTGCACAATGCCATTCAGGGTGAAGACGGAACGCTACTACCTAAATTATTCAAGCTGAATTACTTGTCGGCAGCTGGAACGGCAATTCTGATCGCGGCACTCATCGCCATTCCTTTGGTCGGGCTGACATACAGTGAAGGTGCCAACGTATTCGGCGCAACGCTGGACCAGCTCAAGTTCCCGATTCTGACGATTGCTGCCGTGTTGGGATTCGCGTACATTCTCAACGATTCCGGTATTACGCTGACACTGGCCGAAGTACTGGCAAACACGGGTTTTCTGTTCCCGTTTTTTGCGCCTGTACTGGGCTGGCTGGGCGTGTTTATCACCGGCTCCGACACATCGGCTAATGCGTTGTTCAGTAAGCTCCAATATGCTACCGCGCAGTCCATTGGTGTCGATCCGGTCGTAACGGTATCGGCTAATATATCAGGCGGTGTTGTCGGCAAAATGATTTCACCGCAATCCATCGCCGTAGCTGCCGCAGCAGGTAACCTGGTCGGGAAAGAATCGGAGTTGTTCCGCTTTACGGTAAAGCACAGCTTTATCATGCTCTTTGTGATTTGCCTTATCGTGTTGGCGCAGGCGTATGCGTTGAAGTGGCTGATTCCGGCTTATGAGATGATTGGAACAAAAAAAGCGACAATGCTACCGAACGTATCGACGGGCTATACCTACCTTGCACTGCTGGCAGTCTTATTGGCTACATTGGCCGTGCTTATTCTGCGAACGGCTAAAAAGAAAGCGCAAACGCCGGACTTCGTTAATTGACGGCTTTATCCCATTGACCAAACAGCGTGTTATTAGTGCAAACAATCGAAACGTAAGGAATGAAAATTGTCGTATTAGACGGGTATACGCTGAATCCGGGCGATTTGTCCTGGGAGGGACTGGAGAAACTGGGTGAATTGACGGTGTACGACCGCACCCCAGCCGGTCAGGTTGTGGAACGGGCCAAAGACGCCGAAATTATTTTCACCAACAAAACCCCGCTGGGTGAGGACATTCTGGTTCAGCTTCCCGCGCTCAAGTTCATCGGTATACTAGCCACCGGCTACAACATTGTTAACACTGACGTAGCTAAGAAAAACGGGATTATAGTCAGCAACGTACCCGGCTACAGCACCATGTCGGTCGTGCAACTGACGTTTGCGATGCTGCTCGAACTGACGCTGCACGTACAACGCCACAGCGATTCGGTCATGGACGGCAAATGGGCGCGCTCGGCTGATTTCTCGTTTTGGGACTACCCGCTCATTGAACTTGCCGACAAAACGATAGGTATCATCGGCTTTGGCAGCATCGGCGAAAAAGTGGCCGACGTGGCGACGGCCTTTGGTATGAAGGTCATTGGCTCGAAACGACATCATACGGACCAGTCGCACCGGTCCAATTTCCGGTGGGCCGACGTTCCTGAGCTACTAGCGCAATCGGATGTGGTGAGTATTCACACCCCGCTGACGCCCGAAACGCAGGGACTCATGAACAAAGATACCTTGGCGTTGATGAAACCAACGGCGTTCCTGTTGAACACCTCGCGGGGACCACTGGTCGTGGATCAGGATTTAGCCGATGCGCTCAACAACGACATTATTGCCGGAGCGGGTATCGACGTGTTATCCAAAGAACCACCAGCCGCTGATAACCCGTTGTTCAAAGCCAAAAACTGTTTGATTACGCCCCACATCGCCTGGGCAACGAAAGAAGCACGCACCCGCCTGATGGCGATCACGGTCGATAATTTATCCGCGTTTATCAACGGCAACCCGGTCAACGTAGTGAACAAGTAATCCGACTTGCTTCTATAGATTAGGCTGAATTAGGCGCTCTCTACCATCAGGCAAACGCCTAGTTCAGCTGTTTTGCTGGATTCTAGCCTGTTTTCACAAACGCATCAAACCACATAGAGACGTAAGGGATTGCGTCTAATTCGCGTCAGCAAAACCCATCCGGTCAGCGATAACTATCCATCGAGGTGTACTGCTCAACACCTCGCAATTACCCCCGAAAACCTATGCGTGTTCTCATTGCCCCCAATGCCTTTAAACACAGTCTGAATGCCACTGGCGCGGCCCTTGCCATCAAAGAAGGCTTACAACAAAGCAAGCTCGACTGTGTATGCGAATGCTTTCCAGTCGGCGATGGTGGCGACGGCACAGGTGATTTAATGATCAGGAAACACAACGGGTTGCTCGTTTCGGTAGACGTAGCCGACCCGTTTGGCCGCCTAATTCAATCGTCCTTTGGGCTGGTTAACAACGGAGAAACAGCGATTATCGAAATGGCGAATGCGTCGGGGATTCACCTTGTCAAACCGTCAGCGCTAAACCCGTTACAGGCTACTTCGTTTGGCACTGGACAACTGATCATAGCAGCGCTGGACAAAGGCGTCCGCAACCTGGTACTGGCGATTGGCGGTTCGGCTACCGTTGACGGTGGTACCGGTATTTTACGGGCGTTGGGCGTCCGTTTTTTGAATGCTCAAGGTGAAGAGCTAACGGCTCCCGAACAGCTGACCGAACTGACAAGAATCGATATCTCGACCCTCGACCAACGAATCCTGACCTGTGCTATCACGGTCCTCTGCGATGTCGAAAACAAGCTTCTGGGAGCAGAAGGGTCAGCGGCTGTTTTTGGTCCGCAAAAAGGCGCAACACCCGACAGCGTGAAAAAACTCGATGCGGGTCTGGCTACGTTCTCAGCGGTAGCATTGCAGCAAACCGGTATCGACATGTCGGCTGTCAAACACGGTGGTGCCGCCGGTGGTGTTGCCGCCGGGCTTCACACGTTTATAAACGCGCAACTTGTCAATGGCATTGATTTTTTCCTCCATTTCACCCGTTTCGACGAAGCCGTAGCCACTGCCAATCTGGTTATTACCGGCGAGGGTAGTATCGATGAACAAACCTTACACGGCAAAGGCCCCTTCGGTGTCGCTTACCGAGCAAAGCAGTTGAATCTACCCGTAATCGGTCTGGCGGGAAAAATTCCGCTGGAACAAAATGAAAAGCTCGATCAGTTTTTCGACGTGCTACTGGCAATCGGCAACGGTCCTGCTGACCTGGTATCGGCCCTCAGCCAGACCCGGCAAAATCTGATCCGCACCGCCCACCAACTAGGTAACCTACTCACCCAGTGAATGATTGTTCAGCGTTGACACCGGGACTGATCATTGATCCGGCTCTACCTGCTTCTGCTCTATTTGGTCGGGGCACGATTCGCTTTTGGCTCAAAATACAGGTAATCGACGTGAAACAGTTCTTTCCGAACCGCATCAGGATTAGTGAACACGAAATATAGATCGTGCAGACCCACGGTGGGCTTCACCGGGGCAATCAAGTCCGTCCAGCCTGTTTTCAGATCGTTGATTTTACCGCCGGGCACCGCCACTTCGCTCACAACCGGCCCTTGTAGACTGTCCAGATGCACCGCGATACGACCACCCGCCCCCTGCGACTGCACCCGAAACCGAATCTGATCAACCTGCGCCAGATCCAGCTGGTTGAACACCACGAAACTGTTGTTATAAATCTTACGGATGTACGAAATAAAACCGGTACTGGCCGTAGCAATCACGACACCCACGTTGCCCCGATCGTTATCTTCCAGCTGTATGAGTGGATTACGAAGCGCAATGTAGTCTCGGGATGATAGCGGTTCGATACCCTGAGCGCCTTTGTCTTGGTAGCTCGCCAATAGTACATAAGCGCCTTCGTTTCCTTTACCCATATGATCCTTTAGGGTCAGTGTTCCCTGCCGGGGCAACGGCTTCGGCTGCTCGTTCAGGGCCAGGATATAGCGAACCATTTCCTGGGCATCCTGCGCCGACAAATCCGGGTGAGCAGACATGGCATAGTTGCCCCAAACGCCACTCCCGCCCTTAATTATCTTCTGCGCTAGCGGTTCGACCGATTCCGGTTTACGTAGATATCGCGCCGAGATAGCCCTGAAGCTGGGACCGATGGACGCTTTTTCAATCGCGTGACAGGATTTGCAGTCGGATGCGGCAATCAGCTTTTCACCCTGCCAATGCGCCGTTGTAGTATGCCCGCCCGACAGAACGCTGGCAATGTCTTTTCCGTAGGGTAGGTAGGTAAACGAAACCGTTGTCCGGGCGGGGTCGATCGTTTTATCTTCCGGGTCGCGGATGGTGATGCGGTAATCAAGTTTCGTATTGTCCCAGTAAAAGCTTCGGTTAGCGGTTGTGCTGATCTGCACGCGCGGGGGCGTATTCCCTACGTGGATCGTTGTGGTGGCGCTTCCCTGACCACCGTGTCCATCCGTGACGGTCAGCGTTACCGGATACACGCCCGGCTTCGCAAAGCTCGTTGACACGGTCTGACCGGTCCATTTTTTGGTACCAATTTGCCAGGTATAGGTGAGTTGATCACCTGGATCGTAATCTTTCGAGCCAGCCGCCGATAACGCGACGGCCATTGGTGCAGCACCGTACCGCTTATCCACCCGAATGTCGGCAACGGGATTGCGGTTTCCTTCCGAATACTCCACCCGGATCAATCCGGCATCGGTATTGTTGGCAAACCAGTTGGTCCCATACGCCAGAATATACAGCGACCCATCGCGATTGAACTGCATGTCCATGGGTGCTACCGGTTTCAGATGACTTAAAAAAGGCTCCATACTGACGTAATTGCCTTCTTTGTCGAGCGTAACCGCCATCATCCACCGCCGAATCCAATCGTAGATCAAAAGTTTTCCGTCGTAATAATCGGGCAAGCGGTACTTAGCTCCAGCAAATTGATCACGGTAATAAACAGGTCCGGCCATCGCGCTGGCCCCGCCTTTACCGACCAGCGGGAAACGTCTGGATGCCTGTTTGCCGTACCAGATTAGAGCGGGTTGGGCCGGGGGAAGTTCCCGAAGACCGGTGTTGTGGGGCGAGTTGTTGACGGGATGCTGCGGGTCCTGTTTAGGCCCCTCCTGCTTGGTAGCAAAATCGTATTTCGGAAACGCTTCGTTGTTCCCTAAAAAGTACGGATAACCAAAAAAACCGGGCCGACGCGCCTGATTGATCTCGTCGTAGCTCAACGTTCCTTCTTCGGCGGGCACGTGCGTGTCGGGGCCAACATCGCCCCAGTAGACAAACCCGTTCTTGGGATCGACCGACATCCGAAACGGGTTGCGGCAGCCCATCACGTAGATCTCCGGACGCCCTTTGGAACCGTCTTTGGGAAATAGGTTGCCGTCAGGAATGGTATAAGCGGGCGCATCTCCAGTTCCGTTCGGTTCTGGTTTGATACGCAGAATTTTTCCGCGCAAGTCGCTACTGTTGGCAGTCGATGCCTGATCATCGGACAGTTCACGACCGGGCCGTTCGTCGGTGGGATTGTGACCTTCGATTTCTTCGGCGTTCGTATTATCACCCGTTGACAGATACAGCAGCCCGTTCGAGAACGTCAGGTAACCCGCCGAATGACAGCAGTATTTTCGCTGCGTCGGAATTTCCAGCAAAACTTTCTTCGACGCTTGAATCAGCTGATCGCCTTTCAGCTCGTAACGCGCTAGATGGCTTACCCAGGCATCGCCACCAACACCGTAATACAGGTAAATCCAGTTGTTTTTGCTGTAATCTGGATCGACAGCAATGCCCAGCAACCCGTCTTCAATCCCACTGAAAACGTTGATATGCGCAATCGTTTTGACCTGTTTCAACTCCGCGTCGTACAGCCGGACAGCGCCTTTCCGCTCGATGATCAAGACGTTATTGTTGGGCAAAATACCCATACCCATCGGTTCGTCTAGTCCCTGTACAAGCTGCATAGCCGTAAAGCGACTGCTATCCGGCGCTTCCGCCCATTGGTTGGCGCGGTATGGTGCAGAACGTTGTGAGGTCAAGGAAAACCACAACGTAGCCAGCAGCAAAACGATAGGTAGGGGTTTCATAAGAGGAAGGTTCAAAGGAGTATGTGGTGACGAGTTCTAGAGTTGTGGTGATTGAGCCGCCCGTGTGATGTCGGTTTTGAGAAACCGACATAGATTGCTGACGCCAAGGGTCGGTTTTGAGAACCGCGCGGGCGGCCCCGCCGACACCACAACACTCATTTTCGGATTACTGAACGCGCTTTTCCATGTCGGGCAACGTCAGTTCAACCATACGCCCGATGGGTTTACCGTTTCGATACGCCACCACCTTCACCCGATCAGCACCTTTCGGCATCAGGAAAGGCTGGGTGTAGAGCGGGAAATGATCATCGGGAACGGTATTGTCCGTCGAGTAATACAAATACGTGTCGGGCAACTCGTGGCTAAGCATAATTTCCATCATCCCCATCGGGTGCTTTTTCAGCGTAATGATGGGGTTGTAAACGCTGCGGGAATAATTCACGTCCTGCGCATCGAACCGCTTAAAATGTGCTTCCATCCGATTGACGAAGTTGGGCCAGCTTCGTTGGGCTTTCGGCGACCACAGCACTTCGGACAAGGCAAACGCGCGCGGCCAAACCATGTACTCGGCATGACGCACGTTCGGTACGTTCTCCGCCCAGAGATTTCCCTGTCCCCCCAGAATCAATTTAGCGTTGATACCGGGTGCTGTTGCGCTATCAGGAATGGGGTCAAAGGAGTAGGCTGTGCTTAACCGACTGATGCCATACGTGCTGGGTTCCGCCGACGCTTCGCCCTGATACAGATCGAGGTAGCAAAACTGGTACGGGGTCATGATCACCGGATGCCCCTGCCTGGCCGCTTCGATGCCGCCTTTCATACCCCGCCAGCTCATCACCGTCGCGTCAGGAGCCAAGCCGCCTTCCAGGATTTCGTCCCAGCCGATCAGCTTTTTGCCTTTCGACTGTACGATTTTCTCGACCCGTTTAATGAAATAGCTTTGCAACTCATCGACGTTCTTTAGATTATTAGCCGCCATTGTCGCTTTGCAGGCATCGCATTTCTCCCAGAATCCTTTGTACGCTTCATCACCCCCGACGTGGATGTAAGGCCCCGGAAACAACTGAGCGATTTCCGTAAACACCTTGTCGATAAACAGATATGTACTGTCGTCGCAGGGGTTCAGCGTGTTGTCTTCCAGCTTGTAAAACTTACCATTGGGAGGCACGACGACTTGTTTCTTCCCACAGGTTAGATTTGGGTACGCGGCAATGGCCGACATGATATGCCCCGGCATGTCGATTTCCGGTACGATGGTGATGTGCCGCTCCTGCGCATAGCGAACAATTTCGCGAATGTCGTCCTGCGTATAAAAGCCACCGTACGACGGTATTTCACCCGCCTGCGGATTTTCAATATCCCACCAGCGACCGGTTCGGGGTACGCGCCAGGCGCCCACCTCGGTGAGTTTGGGCAGGCTGTTGATCTGGATTCGCCAGCCCTGGTCGTCGGTTAGATGCCAGTGAAAAATGTTGAATTTATACTGCGCCATCTGATCGATGAACCGCTTGACAAACACTTTGTCGAAGAAGTGGCGGCTCACATCGAGCATCAGCCCCCGCCAGCCAAACCGGGGCTGGTCGCGGATGTGCAGTGCCGGAACCGACTGATCGCGAAACGATTTATTGACGGGCAACAATTGCCGCATGGTTTGCAGACCGTAAAAAATCCCGGCGGGTTCCGGCGCGGTAAGCGTAATGCCGATCGGCGTCACGAGCAGGTCGTACCCTTCTGGCCCCACACCAGTTACCGGAGCGACGCGAACCGTAATGGCTTTGGTCAGTTTGGGCGCGTCGGAGGCCGGAATGCCGGGCAGATTGTCGATAACCATTTTGCGCACGTCGGCAGCGGGCGTTAGAATAGACAGTCGGGTCTGGGCGGTGATGGCAAAAGCACCGGTACCGGGTTCGAGCGTTTGGGGTGCCGGAATAAGCGCCGGAATCGACGACTGAGCAGCCGCCGTAAACGCCAATAAAAACAAAGCAATGATTTTGTGCATGTTCAATTACGTTTTTCGACAGGATTCACAGGATTGACAGGATGAAAATGATTTATTTTTTCCGGGGTATCCACCGTAACTAATACAGAAAAATAAATCCTGTCAATCCTGTAAATCCTGTCGAAACTCAGACAATAAACGAGCCTTACGGTTTAGGCCAGTGCGTTTCAATTCCCTGCGAGCGGATCAGTTGTTGAAAGCCACTGAGAAGCGTTTCTTTCTCCCGAACGGCACGCGGCATCACTTTTTTGTCGAGGGAATAAGCGACCAGCAGACCAACCGCTTCGCCGATGCTCCACTCAACCGGGTGCAGTCGATAACAGCCGTTAGTAATATGCGTGGTACCAATATTTTTGTTAGCCGGAAGCAGGTTGTTGATTCGTTTGGGCAACAGCGCACCCAGCGGAATCTGGAACGGCAACGACCCGAAATCGATGTAATTGTTGCCGCCCGTACTTGGGTGTAAATCAATGTGGTAGTACCCAACACCGACGCTATCGTGAAAATCGGCAGCTGTATTACCCGACTGTTTACCCGTCACCAGCGCCCGGTTTTCGGCTCCGACATGCTCTTCTAAGACCGTAAATACGGCCTTGATCCGCCGGGATTCACGGATGTACGGGTACTTGGCCAGCCCATCTTCGGTACCCATCAGGTCGCCCCGCAGTCGCAGGCCAGCCCATCCCTGCCTACCATCGGGGCGGGGTGCTTCGGTTTGTAGCCAGTAGAGCAGCGACAGGCTTAGTTGTTTCGCCCGCTCGACGTGCTTTTTGAAATCTTTGTCGCTGGCACCGATCAGGTTGCCCAACGAATAATCGTTCTGAGGCCAGTTAACATTTGTAATGTCTCCCGCGTAGGTTCCTGGTTTAAAGTTGGCTTTGCTGATGATTCGGCGGTAGTTCCACAGATTCAGCTTATCACCCATGCTGATGCCTTCGGGATGAAAACCCAACGCTTTCGGTTCCAGCGTTTTGGGGTTCGAATACGCCAGATCGAGTAGTTTACCCGACCAGGCGGGCGTGACCTTGGGCGAATAGCTGCGCCAGAAATCGTACTCTTTTGGCTTATCGATCACGTGATTAGCACCCGGCACATAATCCATCGCGAAGCACATCGTAAACGCCTGACAGTTATCTGGGTCGGCTTTTTCGGGTGCATGCAATTCGCGTGTTTCCCGGCGCGATTCGGCTCCGGTTACAAACTCCGTACCCGTCATCGGAAGCAAATCGCCCAGTTCCGTAGCATCGACGAAATACGGAGCCGATAAGATGATTTCATTCCCACTGCGCTGGCTGACGGCTTTCAGGGCACGAACCGTATCGCCATGTACATCGGCCCCGGCAATTTTATGATCGAGCAGCACCGTCAACCGCCCCGAACTACGGTACGGAGCCAGCAATTGTTCCAGAACGGCCAGCGCCACGCGCGGTTCGTGGCAGAGTTTAGACACCGTTCCGTCGCCCGGATTCAGGTATGGCTGGTTTTTGGCGGCTTCGGTCAGTGGGTAATGTTGGCGATAGTAGCTCCGAACGGCGGTTCGAAAATCTCGGTAGAGCCGGGTCGCGCCGTGGGTTTCAATCCAGGGGTGTTCGTCGGGGGGGACGCCCTGCTGCGTTAGTTGCCCGCCAATCCAGTCCGTTTCTTCGGTCAAGATAACGGTTAAGTTGTTCCGCAAAGCGGCTAAAGCAGCCGCACACCCCCCCAGTCCGCCCCCGGCAATAACCAGATCAGCCTTGCGCTCGGACTGACCGTTCTGAAAAAACGTCGGCCCCGCAAGCGGTTGAGCAGTTGCCGCAAAAGTCGGCAATGGAGCCGCCAAAGCAACCCCACCACCGACCGATAAACGTTCAATAAAATTCCGTCGATTCATTCGTCATTCATTCAATGTAATACAGCGCGGCTAAGTAACGCATCGCTTACCAGCCGGGGTTTTGAGTCAGCAGGTTATTGATGTCGCGCTCGGCCTGCGGAACCGGCAGTAAGGTAAGCTTTGCGTACCAGAAACGATTCTCGCGAACCAACCGCAGACTTTCACTACCCGTATACACCGGAATGTTGTTCAGATCGTGGACCGCGCTGGTTTTGAACGAAGGGATTGCCGGTACTTTGCTTGGATCTTTGGCAATACCCATCACCTGCTGCGGCATCACGACCTCTGCAATCCCCCACCGGCGAATATCGAACCAGCGAAAGCCTTCCATCGCCAGCTCAGCCACGCGCTCCCGGCGCACCAACTGCCGAAGTTTGTTCTGATCTTTCTGAATCGTTGTTTCTACGACTGGTTGCCCCGCCCGTCGCCGAACCAGGTTCAGCGCATTGATAACCGAATCGTCGATCTGATTTAGTTCAATTTTAGCTTCGGCGTACATCAGCAGAATTTCGGCGTAGCGCATCATGATAAAACCAACCCGCGCCGTAAACGCGTCTTCGGCGGTCATCGTGTATTTGGCGTGGAGCAAGCCAACACCACTTTTGGCGGGTCCGAATGCGTTGTCGAAATCGGCGTTGGTGCTGGTTGCCCATACTCCGCTGGCATTTCTGAACGACGTTGTGTTTTTGTAGATGTCATAAACCAGCGTTCTCAGGTTCATCGAAATGGTGTCGCCGGGAAGCGCTACGGTGTATTTTAACCGAAGATCGCGGTTTTTGCTCGGCGTCGCTGGGTTGTACACGGCAGATTCGTCGATCCGTTTGCCGTCTTTTGCTTCGAACATATCGACCAGCCGTTGCTGCGGAAACCGCCCCGACTGCCCACCTGCCGCCCGCGATATACTACCCAACGGTACGTAGTTGATCGCACTGGCATCCGCGTCGGAGTATAGGATCTGGTACATGATTTCTTTCCCGGCGTTGGTTGTCTGCCCGGTGCGGGTGAACAGATCGCCGAAATTCGGATTCAGTCCCAAACCAGCGCCGTCGATGATTTGCTTGGCGGCATCGGCGGCTACCTGATACTCTTTGTTGTAGAGGGCCGTGCGGGCTTTGAAACCCAGCGCCACCGCCTTGCTCATCCGTCCCTGATCGGCAGGAGCCCAGGCTAGTACCGGAATAGTCGCATCCAATTCGCTGTAGATGAACTTAATCACGTCTGCCTGCGGAGCGCGCGTCTGCGAATAAAACTCAGCGGGCAACAACGGTTTCGTGATCAGCGGCACATCGCCAAACATAAACGTCAGGTAAAAATAGGCGTACGCCCGCAGGACCCGCGCTTCGGCTTCAAGTCGATTGTAGGTAGCCGACGGAACGGTGCTTTTGCCGACGGTCATCCCATCCAGCATGGTATTGGCCCGTTGAACGGTGGTGTACGCCAGCGTCCAGATGTTTTTCGGATGCGCGTTATAGACGTCGAAATTACCTTCGCCCAGGTCTACGGCCCGCAGCAGCGCAATGTCCGTCCAGCCATCCATGATCGACTGGTAGGGCGTGTTGCCGGTGTTCCAGTACGCCGATTTATAGACCGCGTTGAGGGCCGCGTTCATTTCGGTCTGGCTGTTAAAAAACTGACCAGTAGCCGGCGCGTCGAGGGGAGCCTGTTCCAGGTACTCTTTACAGCCCGAAAACAAGGTCATCGACAGGCATAAGCTCGCTATATACAGGAATCTTTTTTTCATGTCTTTAGAAATTGATGTTCAGACCAACGGTGTACGTTTTCATGATCGGGTAAAATTCGCCACCCGTATCGCGTTGTTCGGGATCGAAGCCGGGAAAGAAATTCGTCCACGTAAGCAGGTTCTGACCGCTCACGTACACGCGCGCCGACTTAATTTTCGCTTTGTTGGTCAGGGCGGTAGGCAGCGTGTAACCGACTACCACATTTTTCAGGCGCAGGTAAGCCGCTGACCGTACCCAGAAAGACGACGCCACGTAATTGTTCGGAATACTGTTGACCGTCAGCCGGGGATAAGCCGCTCCCGTGTTGTCGGGCGACCAGTAATCTTTCTGGTACTCGAACATAGTTCCCTGGAAATTAGACGAATAAAACGGTTGAGCCGCAGTGCCCGACAGGTAGTTGTCTTTCTTACCAACCCCCTGGAAGAACGCCGTAAAATCGAACCCTTTGTACTGCGCCGACAGGTTCAGGCTGTATTCGTAGCGCGGAAAATAATTGCCCAGAATCGTCCGGTCGTAGCTGTCGATTTTGTTATCGGGAACGCCGTTTGGACCGCTGATGTCGCGGTAACGGATATCACCCGCAGCCGAGTTACCGTACTGAAACGGCGCATTTTTCACCTCTTCGGCACTTTGAAACAACCCATCCGCGATGTAGCCGTAGTACGAATCGAGCGCGTAACCTTCCTGCTGAATCGTAGCCCCGTTGATAATCGCTTTACCGCCGTTATTTAGCAGCGTGTTTTTCACATCCGACGCATTCAATTGCACCTGATAGCTGAAATCACTAATCTTGTCGCGCCAGCCGATTCCCAATTCCCAACCCATGTTACGCATCGAACCCGAGTTGACGAACGGAGCCGTTAGCCCGACGTATGAAGGTACCGGCACAAGTTGTAGCATATCCACAATGTCGCGCTGGAAGAAATCAGCGGTCACGTTCAAGCGATTGCGCAGAAAGCTAAAGTCTCCGCCAATGTCCAGAATCTTCGACGTTTCCCAGCGGATATTCGGGTTAGCCGCCGTTGTAAGCGCGTAGCCGGGATTGACGGTATTGTTGAAGTAATAGTTGTAAGCCGTACCCGAATTGAACAGCGAATACGTCGGGTAATAATCAGCCACGCTGTTTCGGATGAGGTTCTGGTTACCCAGCGACCCATACGACGCCCGAATCTTGGCTTCGTTGACGACGTTGTTGAGCCCCGACCAGAATTTCTCCTGCGAAAGCCGCCAGCCCGCCGACACCGACGGGAATAGCTGCCACCAGTTGCTTTCCCGGAACCGCGATGAAGCGTCCCAGCGACCGTTTACTTCCAGCAGGTATTTTTCATCGTAGTTGTAATTCAATCGACCGTAGACCGATACCATCGAGAACCGGCTTTCGCCACCGCTTAGCGTCTGGCCCAGTTGATCGCCACTGTCCAGATACGGTCTGTCGGGCGATAGCAGGTTCTGGCGAAACGTGTTAACGAACGAGGTTTTAAAATCTTCCGTACTGAAACCACCCAGCAGCGTAAAGCCGTGTTTGCCATACGCTTTGTTATAGGTAGCCTGCGCCCGGAACAGGTTCTGGAAGTTCTGCGAGTAGTTGTCGCTCAGGGAATTCAACGCTGGCCAGGGACGCGCAAACACCATTGTGTTGTTGGCTACATCGGCGTTATAAATGTCATACTGGTCGGTGAATTGCCGGTTGCGGGTCGTGTAGTAATTTGAACTGTAGGTGGCGAGCAACTCCAGACCCGGAATTGGGGTATAGGTCAGCGTGCCTTTGATGATCTGCGAATCCGTCAGGTTCCGGCTGAAACCACCGTCCTGGGCCTGCGCTGCGGGGTTGGCATTGGACCAGCCTTCGCCCCATTGCCCCGTATCGTACCGACCGGGTGTAATGGCCGGAAAGCCGAGCATTTCCCGGATGATATACTGCGGAGTGTTCTGCCCTGGCCATAACCGGTTCGACTTGTTCAGCACTAAATCCATCGACGCCGACAGCTTATTGGTAATGGCTACGTCCGTGTTGAAGCGCAGGTCCATCCGCTTGTATTTCGTGTTGGCGGTCAAGCCGTTCTGATCCAGAAAACTACCCGATGCAAACAGTTTTACCCGCTCCCCACCGACCGACACGTTCAGGTTATGGTTCTGCATCAGGCCGTTGTTGGTCAGCACCAGCTTTTTCCAGTCGGTATTGAAAAGCGTCAGGTTATTAGGACCGCTTGCTTCGTAGGCGGCTATCTGCTGGGTAAACGCAGCGGGCAAACCACTATTTGCCTGGGCAACATCCCAGTATTTCATGTGCTCCAGGCCGTTCACTTTCTGGGGCAGATCGGTTGGCGTCTGTTTGAGCGCGTAGGCGTTGTAGCTCACGTTGACCCCTTTCGCGCCCCGTTTAGTCGTCACCAGCACCACCCCGTTGGCCGCCCGAGATCCGTACACGGCTGCGGCTGCGGCATCTTTCAGGATCGAAATACTGGCAATGTTATTTGGGTCGATGGCATCCAAGCTCATCTCTACGTTATCGACCAGAATCAACGGGTTTTGCCCGGCATTGATCGACCCGACACCCCGAATCCGAATTGATCCGGCATCGCCACCCGGTGCGCCGGATTGCTGGGTGATCGTTACGCCGGGTGCGGCTCCCTGCAACGCCAGCGAAGTAGAGCCGACCTGCCGATTGGTCAGTGATTTGCTTTCGATGACGGCCACCGAGCCCGTCAGATTCACTTTTTTCTGCGTGCCGTACCCGACAACGACTACTTCGTTCAGCGTTTTGGTATCCTCCGCCAGCGAAACGTCGTACTCACCGGCTCCGTTGAACGGAACCTCCTTGCCCACGGTACCCATGAACGAGAACACCAGCGTACCGCTCTGCTCGTTCAAGCGAAGGGTATAGCGCCCATCGGCATCGGTCGTTGTACCCATCGTTGTGTTCTTCACCACCACGGTCACCCCCGGCAAAACGGCTCCGTTACCATCCGTAACTTTTCCCCGAATTACCTGGCTCTGGGCAGACACATAAGCCTGTTGGCACAACGTGATCAGCAAAGCCAGTAGCCAGCTTAAGCGCCATTTCTGCGTAAATAGGTTTTGCATATAGGAATCGATTAGGCGTTAAAAAGAAATAAGAAAGTAGACTACGACAATCGTTTTTGGTTGACTAACAGCACAATCAACGGTAGATAAAGGACGTACCCTAGTGGTCGATCTCACTGAATGAGACCGTCGCAGCTAGATCGGTAAGCCCAATAACTGATGCGTCAGGGCGTCACAGAGCAAGACAGGTCGAAGTCGATCAGGGCTTCAAAGGTGCGGTTCCACGGTAGGTTGAAGCGTAGATTCGTCGGTTTGGTACAGCGAACCACTTGCTGGTAGCTCCCAGGGCGCTTCTGCTCGAAGTTAGTCGCCAGTTCATCGAACGATTGACGCAGCAGGTTCAGGCTGTATTCCTCGACCTGCCGAGTTGTTTCGTCACTCATCAACGTCGAACTCCGGCCCACCTGCCGGGCAAACTGATTGGCTTTCGCCCGGATCAGATTATGAAAACAATAGTCGTCCAGCACCCGATGAATCAGAAACCAGTTCTGCGCCGACCAGATGCGCTCCGCCACCGCCGGCTGTTTCAGAAGTTTTGCCTGAGCCAGCGTAAAGATGACGCCCTGCGGCAAAGCGGTCCCGATGGTGTTGCCCGCCGTGTTCCAGGACGCATAACCACTTAGTTCGGGCAGTATATGACGTTTTTCGAGCGCCATCGTGAAGGCTGTATCGCCCCCCTGCACATCGCCTTTCGGATCGACATCGGCGACAATGACGTGCTTACCCGACCCAATTTTTTGGGCAATTTCGTCGGCAAAGCTTTCGGCCCGATCTTTTTCAAAACGCGATGCGTACACGTAATACAACACATCCGCATCCTGCTCACGATCAACCTCCTGCGAACCGGTTGCGTTGATGTGGTAACTCACCGTTTGGCGCAACGGACGATCTTCGAATGGCATGACGGTGTTGCCTACCTTCTCAGACGAATACACCGCTTTAACTCTTGGGGAGAAATTCGCGTGTTTGTTCAGCGCCCGCGCCAGCAGCAGCATCGACACCTCGTCGGCACCGGGTTGGATAGCAATTTTGTCGGTCAATTTTAATCGCTTCGTTTCGGCAATCAGCGTTTCGCGGTCGGCAATGTGAACGCCCTGCGGTTTGGCATCGTCCTGGGTCAGCAACAAGTAATCGATAACACCGCGACGTACCAGGTCAATCGCCTGTTTGTTGATGCGCAGATTACGCGATCGGGCCCGTTTGTAATCGGCTAACCCTTCGGCGGGAATCTCGCGCTCTAGTGTGGCCGTTTCTGTTTTCGATTTGGCGTCGGTCGCTACCGAAATTTCGGCCCAATGAGCTAGTTTTTCGCGGTAAGCCCCGTTTTTCTGGTCGGCAGTCGGAGCCAGACGCATCACCACACTTTGCGCGTAAATTTTTAAAGCCGGTGCGCGTTTGTGCAGTTCAGCCATAATAGTCAACCGCTTGATGGCTTCGTCAAACGACACATTGTGCACCCGCGAACCAACCAGGCCACCGTAGGCTAGCATATCGAGCGCTATGATGGCGGCATCGAATGACTTTAGATCCTGCTGCTGTACCCAGTTTATTATTTTTTCGGATTGGCCGGGTGTGGTAAATCGACCGAGCAGTTCCATCGGTGGCGTAACAACTTCGGCATCCCCAATGCGGCCCATACGCTGCGTAAACTGAAGGCAGGGCGGACGATCATCGAGCGGAATGAGCAGAATACGGGCGTGAAATGCGGGCGCGGTACCGGCCGAAGCCGGTAGCCATAAGCCCGCAAAAAGTACAAGTACGGTGAGAATTAGGAGACGAGGCATTGGCTTTAGTGGAGTGGTGGGTTTGTGTACGCGTTGGCTTTGTAGCCGTTGATGCCGTAAAACAGGATGTACCCGTAGCAGACAACAGGCAGCATAAAGGCGATCGGCCAGGTAAAGTGATCGATGAGCAAGCCCTGACAAAACGAGACGATCGCGCCACCGGCAATGGCCGTTGAAAGCAAGCCCGATGCCTGGGTGGTAAATTTACCCAGCCCATCGACCGACAGCGAAAAGATAATGGCGAACATGATGGAGTTGCACAAGCCAACGGCAATCATACTCCAGACGGCGACGTAACCCGTTGTGTTGACCGAGAACAGCACCAGCGCAATGGCGAGTACGGCACAAACCGTCAGGATCGACGCGGGCCGGATCGTTTTCAGCAGCCCCGCCCCCACGAACCGCCCTACCAGCATACTACCCCAATAGAACGCCACAAAACTGTTCGCTTCGTTTTCGGAGATGCGCAGGGTATCGGCAATGTAATTCGTCAGAAATGTACCGATGGATACTTCGGCCCCGACATAGCAGAACAGTCCCCCGATGCCAAACCGCAGATTCCGAAAAGCAAACACGCTTTTGCCCGGTTCTTCAACATGGGTATTCAAGTCGGCACTGGCCCGGATCACCGGCAGCTTCAACCGCCAGAGCACCAGCGCGATGCAAGCTAGCAACCCCGCAATGCCCAGATACGGATACCGGACCGCATCACTCGACGCATTGGCTAAAGGAGCCAGGATAAAGTAAGCACCGAACAAAGGTGCTACGGTTGTCCCCATCGACCCAACACCCTGAATAAGGGTCAGGCGAGACGACGCTGTTTGAGCCGGTCCCAATACCGTAATGTACGGATTGGCCGCTACCTGCAACAAAACAATACCGATGGCAATAACAAACAAAGCTCCCAGAAACAAGGCGTACAGATGCAGTGCCGATGCCGGAAAAAATAGTAGCGCCCCTACCGCAGCAATTGCAAATCCTAGCACCATACCCGTCTTATAGCCGACTTTTTCCACGATTTTTCCGGCTGGAATAGACATGATGCCGTAGGTAAGAAAAAAGTAGAACTGAACCAGCGACGACTGCGAATAGGTCAGGTTGAACCCTTTCTTGAAAAACGGCACCAGCGTATCGTTCAGGCACGTGATGAACCCCATCATGAAGTACAGCACAGCCAGCGACAGCAGCGCGGGCGTATAGGATTGCTTTGTTTGCCCGACAGGTTCGTCAACCGATACGGTTTGCAGGGGGATGTTTGCCATAGAATCTAGTCCTGTAAAAGCGGGTTAGCCTTTTTGTGAGCAATGGCGTCCAGCGTTTTCCAGCACTGGTACAAGCCACGCGGAATGTGAAAACACCCCTTCCATTTACCACCTTTTAAAGGCAAAAGTACGTCGCCCCGGCGGTCGAGGTAGCCGAACCATTCGCCATATTCGGTATCGACAAAATGCGCCCAGGTGTAGGCGTGTACTTTCTCGAACCACGTCCAGCACC
Organism: Spirosoma liriopis; assembly: GCF_023196085.1. Taxonomy (NCBI): domain Bacteria; kingdom Pseudomonadati; phylum Bacteroidota; class Cytophagia; order Cytophagales; family Cytophagaceae; genus Spirosoma; species Spirosoma liriopis. Next base: position 1,202,725 of record NZ_JALPRF010000002.1, on the reverse strand, counting down.
GCTCATCGCCCGTATGCAGGTACCCTTTCAGCAAACTAATAATCGTTTCAATGTGTACCCACCACAGCTTCTGGTCCCATTCCAGCTGTTGGGGTGGCGTTCCTTTTACGTCGAGGAAGTAAAAAATGCCGCCGTATTGATTATCCCAGCCGTATTCCAGGATAGCAAGCGTCCGGTCGACCGCTTTTTGGATGAGCTGCTGATCGTTGGAGCGCTCGGCCAGGTCCATAATAAACCACATCGCTTCCAGGCCATGACCGGGATTGATAAGCCGCCCCTCGAAGGAATCGGAGAATGAACCATCAGGCGCAATATTCTCCAGAATCAAGCCCAGATCGGGTCGGTAAAACTCGTCCATCACCGCGTGAATACCCGACGCAATGGTCTGTTCCACCAGTTCGGGAGGCAGCAGCGATTCCATTTCCAGCACCAGATTGCACAGGATCATGGGCAACGCAAAACTTTTGAGCGGTCGCGTTCCGGGATATGCTTTGTTGTAAGGACCTTTCGGATTCTCCTGCCGACGCAGAATGGCGTGAAACGTACTGACCGCAATGTCGCCGTATTCGCTGTTGCCCGTTGCCTTGTACAATTGCCCGAAGGCCATCGCAGCAAAACAGTCCGAAAAAATATTGAACGGCTGAGTCAACGGCAAGCCCTCGCGAGTCAGCGAAAAATACCAGTTACCCTCGGCATCCCGACCGTGCTTCTTCAAAAACTCGGCTCCCTGGATGGCGAAATCAAGCCATTCCTGCTTTTTCTCGACCCGGTTGTAGAGCATCGAAAAACACCACACCTGACGCCCCTGTAGCCACACGAACTTATCGGTATCATAAACTGAACCCTCCCGGTCGAGACAGGTAAAAAAGCCGCCAAATTCGTTGTCGCCTGAGTGCTTGAGCCAAAACGGGATCACATCATCCAGGAGATTATTCTTGTATAGCTGCTGGTAGTCGTCAAGCTGCATAGTCATATAAAGTAATAAAGTAATCTTCTTTAGTTTATACTATTAGCTTTGATTACTTTTTATTAAAGTTCGCTCAACTTAATAATTAAAATTATTAAGTTGAGCGAATTACAGCATTATATCCGATTTCAACAAATCAATGAGCTTATTTTTTAACGAATAAGCCAAAAAAGCTTATTCATCCATATAGTTTCGCCGTTGAACCGTACACTACTCATAAAATAACCGGATAGAAGAACGGACGAAATATTCTCCGGAAGGGCGCAGGAGCGAAAAAAAGTAGGAAATCTTCTTAGAGTACAGCAAGGGATCGGTCGCGAACGAGAAGACAGGCACCGATGATTCCCGCATGTTCACCTAACTGGGACAGAGTAAGCCGGGTATCATTATTGACCAGACTTAGCGAATATTTATTGATAGCAGTCTTGATCGGTAGTTCGATATAATCCTTGGTCGAAGCAAGACTACCGCCCAGAATGACCAGTTCAGGGTTGAATACATTGATCAGGAAAGCAATTCCCCGGCCCAGGCTTTCGCCGACTTTGGCAATTAATTCAATAGCCAGCACATCATCGTGTTTGGCCGCCTGAATAATATCCTCCATCGTTATTGTTTCGGGGTTCCTATCATGCAGTGATAGCACTGATGTTGACCCTTCCTGCAATTTTTCGCGGAACATCCGCGTGAGCGCCCACCCCGACGCTTCGGTTTCGAGGCACCCTTTTTTGCCGCAATGACAAATGAGTTCATTGTCGAATATAGGAATGTGCCCCAACTCCCCGGCATAACCCGATTTACCGTAATACAACTGGCCATTGATTAGAATGCCCACGCCAATGCCGTAATCAAGATTCAGGAATAGAACGTCTTTTTCCTTCGCGACGACACCCGCGCAAAACTCGCCGTAAGCCATCGCCCGCGTGTCATTTTCCAGAAAAACCCGGATGCCTACCTTTTTTTCGATGATCTCGCTCAGCGGTTGTTCGTCGAAAAAGAAAAAGCTGTAACTGTAACCGGTTGCATAGTTGATTCGCCCCGACAGATTCAGTCCGATTCCCAGAATCTTTTCCCGAGGAACGGCTAAGTCCGTGATGAAACGGTTGATATGCTGACACAACAACTCAAGCGACTCTTCCGTATTGTCGAGTTGGTAGGCCAAATTTTCGGTTACGTTGACCAGGTTCTTCTGCAAATCCAGCAGACCGAGGTTGATGTGGCTCTGCTTGACGTCTACGCCGATAAAAAAGGCTGAGTTTGGAACAACGCCGTACAGATTAGGCTTCCGTCCACCGGTCGATTCGATCTTGCCGTAGTCCTGAACCAGGCCATCGCGCATCAGTTCATTAACAACCGTCGTTACTTTCGGAACGCTAATGGTTAATGCTTTGCTTACCTCAGGAATGATGGCGTTGCCTGCGTTGGCAAAATAGCTGAGGATTGCTCGTTTGAAATGTATGCTTTTGCTGCTGACTCTCGAACCAGCCGAAGACTTACTCATTAGAACCAATACTTCTTTTTCCCAAACTTACTAAGATCTGAGAATAGCTTACGGTTAATTTATGGTTTGCGTAAGCGGTAGACGCTTGCCGGAACCAGTCAATAGCGACCAATCACTTCTTTTTTTGCTTGCGCCGTTGTCGCCACTGTTTGACATCGGCGGTCAGGTTTTCGAGGAAAAAGGACGGGCCAACGGATATGTAAAAACCAGTATAATTGATCTGGCTGGCTGGTATGTCTTTCTTGAGGATAAACCGATATCCCGTCAGTATATTCAAGCCAAACCAGTGAAACGGTCGTAGCCAACGGATGTTGGGAAACTGGTAAGCGGCTGATACGCCCACACCAAGCGGCAGGAAAATACCCCGCGCTACTTCGGAATCCTGCGCCTGTTCGTCATTACGCTCGTAGCGAGAATGGCCGTAGCCAAATTCGATCGGCGTACTTATCTCAAACGCTTTCCGTCGAAGCCAGTAACGCTCATAATATACGGTAGCAATGCGCAGATGGCGCGTGACCGACTCGGAGGTATTCGGCAACAGACCAGGCCGGTCGATATGCTGGTTGATAAAATAAAACCCTGCTCCCGCTTTGAAACTGGCTGATCTTCCCCCCTGAAGTGCCGGTCGTTCATGATTTGGCGGGAACAGAAAGCCAGCCCGTATGCCATAAACACTCACGGGTACCCGCCGACCGTTGTCGTTTCGGGTATCACTGAAAAAGAAAAAACGCTGATCAGTCGAAGCGGTGAACGTCAGCGGGTTCGGTTTGGTGGTTTTCGCGCGGGTAGAATCGTTGAATTCGATGCGCGTTTGGGCAACACTGGAAACTACCAGCGGAGGAGTATGCGTTAACAAAAAAAGCAAACAGATTATCCATATAGAATTGCGTGGACTCATCTGCCGGTTTCGGCATGTAGCGTTCATCATGTCTGTAGAAACACCCGTTCGCTCAAATCTTTCGTTAGAACAGAGGCTGTACGATTGAGCAAACAAATCAAAAAACATAACTGGCTAGCGCCTTAAAGGTTCTAACGACGATTATTGGCGAATAAGTTGATCTACCGAGCCGAAAAATAAAAAGTGTAAAACGCTCATTAAACGCAGCTTACGTAGCCAGATCATCGTGCACGCTTACGATACGTATGACAAACATACTGATCGTCAACTAATTACCGAACGCTATTTTTTCGGAACGAACCAAACACCCCGCTGTTCTATAGAAAACAATAAGTAGAAACCCCTAATGTATTTTCTTTAGTGGGCACTTAGCAGCCATATAAACCGTGTCTCACAAGCCTTATTCAGCCTACACCGCCGAGGAATTTGCTCTCGACGATCTGTTCGTCCGCTGGGTGCAACACCCCAACGACGAAGAGGTGGTGGCTTATTGGCAGGTTTGGTTAGCGCATAACCCGCATTGTGCCGAAACGGTTGAGGTAGCGCGCGAACTGATACAAACCGCTTCACGCGCTGATAGTAGCTCACTCAGTGCCGATGAAGTGTCGTCGGTATGGGGACGTATTCGCGAATCGTTTCAGACGATGGAAGAGGTACGGCCCCTCCAACCGGATGTCCGTGCGGTAATCGGTTGGTGGTATTTTATACGAACAGCGGCCGCTACGCTGGGGGTTGTGTTGCTCATTGGCTGGGCGCTGTGGATTCAGTACGGTCCGGACCAATCGATCAAAACGATCCGAACTACGGCTGGCCCGCCCCGCATCATTGATTTACCCGACGGTTCTACCGTGCGACTTCATGCCAACAGTCAGTTGCGCTACGACCGCCGGGGGTTTTCGCGTCAGTTATCCGAAGAAACGCCCCGAGCCGTTTGGCTGGAAGGGGAAGCCGATTTTTCAGTTATGCACCGGGCCGATACATCGTCGTCCCGACTTTTCCGGGTTCATACGCCCGATCTCACGGTAGAAGCGCTCGGAACAACCTTTCGGGTTCAGCAAGGACCGGAATGTACACGCGTGGCCTTAACCTCCGGGCGTGTCAACTTACTACTCAACCAGCAGAAACCTATCCAGCTCAACCCCGGCGATTCCGTAGAGGTTGCCGCTGGGTCAATACAGACATTGCCTTAGTTGCTTGCCTTTTTTGCCTAGTTCCTATTCCTGAGTTAGTAAACCCTTAATTCCTATTCTAATGTGTAACACAATTACCAATCAGTCCAGGCTGCCTTCACCTGGGCGAGTCTGGCTTCCTCTACTCGGTCTGACAGCAATTACCCTGATTAGCCAGCCAGCGTTCAGCGCTCCCAGGCCAACCCATCCGGCAACGGATAACCCCATGCAGGAGCGCACCGTCACCGGACGGATCCTGTCGGGCGATGACAACAATCCGCTACCGGGTGTCAACGTGGCCGTAAAAGGCACCACGCGCGGCACAACGACCGACGCGCAGGGCACCTACCGGATTAGTATCCCCAATGAAAAAGCAGTCCTCGTATTTTCGTCCGTAGGCTTTATCTCACAGGAGATTACGGTTGGCAACCGCGCATCAGTGGACATCACGCTGACCAGTGACAGCCGCGCTCTGAATGAGGTCGTTGTCGTAGGGTATGGTACGCAGAAAAAAAGCCAGTTGACCGGCGCGATTTCATCAGTCTCAGCGAAGCAAATCACCGAAATGCCCATTACCAACATCGGTCAGGCGATGCAGGGCCGGGTAGCGGGTGTTGACGTGGCGCAATCGGGAAGCAGACCCGGATCGACACCAACCATCCGAATTCGGGGTCGCCGTTCGTTCAATGCGGGTAATAATCCGCTGTACGTAGTCGATGGGATTCCGCTCACCGGCGACCGGAATGAGCTGTTAGCCAACCGTCCGTTCGGTTTTGTATCGGGTGGTTACGAAGATTTCGACCCGAACGACGTTGCCTCGATGGAAATCCTGAAAGATGCGACATCGACCGCCATTTACGGGGCCAGAGGAGCAAACGGTGTTGTTCTCATATCGACCAAACGGGGTAACAGCAACGGAAAAACAACCATTAGCTATGATGCCTACGGGGGCGTTACCGATCCTCTGGATAAAGTCCATTTGTTTAGCGGCCCTGAATTTACGGAGTACGTACGGGAAGCCTACCGCGCCACGAATCTGTACAATGACGCGAATGGAAAACCGGTACCGACCGGCGTGGGCGATGCTTTTGCGGACTCGAAAGTAGCCGTCTTAGGAGGTGATCCGGCTGTAGCTGCCGGCATTGCGGCCAACCGGAACACCGATTACCAGTCGTTGATTCTCCGCCAGGGCGTTCAGCAAAACCATTCCATTGGTATTCAGGGCGGAACCGAAAAGACGCAGTTCTACATCTCCGCCGGCTATTTTATGGACAAAGGCATTGTTCCGGGCCAGGATTACTCACGGTATTCGCTGCGCGCCAATGTCGACCACCGCATCAACAAGGTGCTCAAAGTGGGCATTTCGTCGTACATGATGTATAGTACCCGGAACGGAGCCAACCTGAACCCGTACCGCTTTACGCTCCAGCAGAACCCGTTGGGCAGACCCTACGACGATAACGGGAACCTGATTTTCGCCCCGACAAACGATGCCTTGCTGACGAATCCACTGTATGAAATCATACCGGGAGCCCAAATCGATAATACGAAGAAGTATCGGATTTTCAATAGTGTTTATGCCGAAGCCAATATCATTGACGGCTTAAAATACCGCGTCAACTTTGGGCCTGATTTTTCGGTTTCGCGGGCGGGCCGCTTCGTGGGATCGCTAACCAACGACCGGAAAGGCGGTGACCCGACGGCTGCCAATAATAGCCAGTACGGATTCAATTACACCCTGGAAAACATCCTGACCTACAACAAAACGTTCGGCGATCACAATCTGGGTATAACGGCGCTCCAATCCATTCAGCGCGATAATTTTGAATACAATAACCAGTCCGTACAAGGGGTTCCGGCTGAATCGCAGGAGTTTTACAATACGGGCAATGCCGCTTTGGTGTTGGGCGTAGGCAGTAACCTGATCCAGTGGACGCTCAACTCGTTTATGGGTCGTGTCAATTACGATTACAAGGACAAATACCTGGTGACCGCTACTCTTCGGCGGGATGGCTCGAGCCGTTTCGGTGAAAACAGCAAATACGGTAACTTTCCGGGTATCGCCCTGGCCTGGAATATCAATAATGAAGATTTCCTGAAAAACGTCTCCTGGCTCGATCAGTTGAAGCTACGGGTTAGCCGGGGTTCGGTGGGTAATCAGGGTGTTGTACCGTACCAGACGCAGGGCTTGCTGGGTCGTACCGTGTACGCCTTTGGTAACGTTGGCGCGTATGGCTACCGCCCCAGTACGATTGGTAACCCTGACCTGAAGTGGGAAACATCGACTTCATCCAACATCGGGGTGGACTTCAGCCTCTGGCGGGGCCGGGTAGCGGGTTCGATTGAATTCTACCAGACCAACACCACCGACTTACTGCTCTCTGACCAGCTGCCAACCTCTATTGGTTTCAACGCGGTGACGAAAAACGTTGGCGAAACGCGCAACCGGGGGGTAGAAATCAGTGTTTCGACCGTAAACGTTAATTCGAAAAGCGGCTTTAAGTGGACATCTGATCTGGTCTTCACCAAAAACAACGAAGCCATTATCTCGCTGTACAACGGTGCGGTTGATGACCTGGGAAACAAGTGGTTTATCGGCAAGCCGTTGACCGCTTTCTTCGACTACAAAAAGGCGGGTATCTGGCAAACCAGCGAAGCCGACGCGGCTAAATCGTACCAAAGCTCCGTTGGGCAGATTAAAGTTCAGGATACCAACAACGACGGCAAAACGACAGCCGATGACCGCGTATTTCTGGGTTCGGACATCCCCAACTTCAGCGCTGGGATAACCAACCGGTTCAGCTACAAAGGTTTTGATTTGTCGTTCTTCGTCTATGGCCGTTTTGGACAAACCATCTTGAGCGGTTTCCACCGGGACAATAACCAGCTGGCGGGTCGCTATCAGCAGATCAAAGTGGACTATTGGACGCCCAACAACCCGACCAACGAGTTTCCGCAGCCTAAGTCGAACCAGGAGTTTCCCGTCTATAACTCGGCTCTGTTTTACTTCGACGGCACGTTCGTGAAAGTTCGTAACATCAATTTCGGGTATACGTTCTCCTCTCAGTTCACCCAACGGCTGGGTATACAGTCGCTCCGGTTGTTTACCAGTATCCAGCAGCCCTTTATCTTCTCGACTTATCGGTCGAAGTACAACGGCGTTGATCCCGAGACAGCGGATGGTACCATTAACAACGACGTTGTACCAGCTACCCGGATTACCACCTTCGGTTTGAACGTTAAATTCTAAACCCTTGCCTGACTGCGGGTTCAGGTCTACAGCCGGAACAACGCTTTATAGGCTCATAAAACCTTTAGATTCTACAATAATGAAGTCGATACTTTCCGCAAAATCATTCCGTATCCTCGGGCTGGCAACACTCCTGCTGAGTGGTCAGGCCTGCAAGGATATACTGGATGAAAAAGTAATTTCCAGTATTGGTAACGATTACGTGAATACCCCGAAGGGCTTTGAAGATGCCGTCAGGGCATCCTACGCGCCTTTACGGAGCTTTTACGGTACGCAGCAGGGCCTGACTATGACCGAGTACGGTACCGATCTGTACGCTACGGGGGCCGACGGGGGTTACAAAGGGTTTCATTTCTACGATACCCAGCTCAACAGCTTCGTGGATTTTCTGCAAAACGTTTGGGAGGAATTGTACCGGGGTATCAATACCTGCAATTCGGTGATCGAACGGGCTCCGACAGCTACCGTTTCGGACGCAGTGAAGAAACTCCGGGTGGCCGAAGCAAAATTTCTGCGCGCGCACTACTACTTTATTCTTTTACAGCAGTGGGGTGGTGTTGACCTGCGCTTAACGGAAACCCTGGCCCCTACCAAAAAAACCAGCCGGGCTACCGAAGCCGATGTTTACAAGGCGATCCTGTCTGATCTCGAATCGGCAGCCCCGGATTTAGACCCCAAGATCAGATCGGCGGATTACGGTCGTGCTACCAAAGCAGCTGCCGAACACCTGCTGGCTCGTGTGTACCTGACCAAAGCGACCTCGTCGGCCAAAGCAGCTGATGATTACGCGAAAGCAGCTACGTATGCCACCAATGTGATCAATAACTACGGGTTTAAATTAGTGTCTGACTTTGCCAACGTATTTGCGCAGGGTGCCGGGGAGATTAGCGACGAGGTCATCTTCGCCGTTCAATACACGTCGGACCCGCTGACCAATGCCTCCACTCCTCCGGTCGCCAATTCGGGAGGTAACACCGGCGGTAATAACCTGCACTTGTTTTTCGGGATGCAGTACGACGTGCAGGCCGGTATGGTTCGGGATATTTTTTACGGACGCCCATTCAAACGCCTGCGCCCGACTGCTTACTGCTTAGAGACGGTTTTCAAAGATCGGGTCAATGATTCCCGCTACAAGAAAACGTTTAGAGATACCTGGTTGAGTAACAATCCCGGTACCTACAACACGGCCTTTGACAACTCGAAAAAGACCGTTACGTTTAAAGCCGGTGACACGGCTATTTACATTCCGGGTGTTGAATGGACGTTGGCACAGCGGGCCGCAAAACCTTATCAGGTACTCGTACCGAGTGCTTACAACGAAGCCTTGTTCCCAACACTGCAAAAATTCTTTGATCCCCTCCGCCCCGACCGGACCTACGAACAAGGCAGCCGCGATTATCTGGCGTTCCGACTCGCGGAAACGTATCTGATCCTGGCCGAAGCGCAATTGAAGCAGGGCAAAACCACGGAGGCTACTACGGCTATCAACGTGGTTCGTCGCCGGGCGGCCTGGCCGGGCAAAGAGACGGCCATGGAAATAACATCGGCGCAAATGGACATGGAAATGATCTATCAGGAGCGAGGCCGGGAATTGCTCGGCGAGCAAACGCGGTGGATGGATCTAAAACGCTGGGGCAATCTGGTTGAGCGGGTTAAACTGTACAATCCTCAGGCAGCTCCTAACGTCCGGGACATCCACAACCTGCGACCTATTCCACAGACGCAGATTGACCGTACCGAAAAGAATGCGGATGGCAGTCCGGGCTTCGCACAGAATCCTGGTTATTAATCGGCAAAACGAATCAGCTAAAAGCGCGAAAAAGCAGCTCTATCACCCGCCTTTTCGCGCTTTTAGCTGATTTTATCAGTAGAACAACGCGCGACTGCCCTTATTCAGGAACAGAAAACGATTTAATTTCACGCACCGGTCAATACGGACTATCCTTTCTACGTATGCAGGAGACTGTAAACAGACGGCAGTTTCTCACCACCGCCGGCCTATCGGCAATGGCACTTGCCACGGGTACAACCCGGCTTTTCGCGCAATCAGCACATCCTGAAAAGCTAGGGCTCAAGATTGCTTACTCCGCCATCACCTGGGGCAACACCGACGCGCAGACGCTTCAGGCCATTCAGGATCTGTCGGCGCTTGGTTATAAAGGCATTCAGCTGCGGGCCAATGTTTTTGGCACGTACCGCGCCAAGCCTTCCGAACTGAAAGCGCTGCTCGACAAGAATCGGCTGACGCTGGCGATGTTTTCGAGCGGTAACGTTGAGATCGATCCGGCCAAGGAACAAAGTACCATTGATATGCACGTGGCTCACGCCAGCTTTGTCAAAGCACTCGGCGGCTCTGCGTTTCAGATGACCAATACCCTTCGCCCGAAGGACCGCCAGCCGACGACGGAAGAACTTAAGCGACTCGCGGCTGTCATGAACGAGATTGGCAAGCAAACCGCCGACATGGGCGTTCAGGCGACGTACCACAACCACATGCACCAACTCGGGGAAACACCCGAAGAAGTCGATGTGATCGTGCAGGCGATGAATCCGAAATACTGTAAACTGCTGCTCGACATTGCCCACTACAAACAAGGCGGTGGACAACCCGAAAAAGCGGTTAAACAGTACAAAGACATTATTCACGCTCTGCACCTCAAAGACACGCTGTCGCCCCGTCCCGATAAGCCCGACGATCCGAAAGCCTACAAATTCGTTGAGTTGGGCCGTGGTAACGTCGATGTACCGGCGGTATTCAAAGCGCTGGACGAGATTAACTTCAAAGGCTGGGGAGTCATTGAACTGGACGGTGTTCCGGAAACTGACAAAACGCCCGCTCAGTGCGCTAGTATTAACAAGGAGTACATCACGAAAACACTACACTATCCGTTGTAACGACGGGAAGTGTAGTGTTTTTTTATACAACCGACGCGAAAAAGTACTGATTCTAAAACAGCATGAAACAATTCCTTATTTCTGCTTTACTGCTCGTTAGCCTGATGGCCGCCGAGAAGCCCCAAACGCCGAACACGCTGACCGACAAAGAAAAGAAGGAAGGCTGGAAACTGCTTTTCGACGGTAAAACGACGAACGGCTGGCGTGGTGTTTACAAAGACAAGTTTCCCGAAAAAGGCTGGAACGTTTCGGATGGCTTGTTAACGATTCAGCAATCCGACGGCTCCGAATCACAAAGCTTTGGCGACATTGTATCAACCGGCGAGTACGGCGATTTCGACTTAATGTTCGACTTCAAACTAACTGAAGGAGCCAACAGTGGTGTCAAGTATTACGTGGTCGAGAATTATCCGAAGCCGAAAGGGTCGGCGTTTGGCCTGGAGTTTCAGGTGCTCGACGATGACAAACACCCGGATGCGAAACTCGGACGCAATGGGAACCGCACGGTTGGTTCGTTGTACGATTTGATTCCGGCCAAAGACAAACAGGCAAACCCAATCGGTGACTGGAACACGGGACGGGTTATCGCCAAAGGCAAGCACGTGGAGCATTGGCTCAATGGCAAGAAAGTTGTTGAGTATGAGCGCGGCAGCGAACAATTCCGCGAACTGGTAGCGATGAGTAAGTACAAAGCACCGGACTACAATACCAATGGTCGGTTTGGTGAAGCACCGAAAGGCCATATCCTATTGCAGGATCACGGCAATAAGGTTTCTTACCGCAACATTAAAATCAAGACTCTTTAAAAAAGACCCGCAACAATAGCCATTAGACAAACCCGTCTTTTGTCTTTGTTTGTTATCTACCGTCTATTTATCAGCCCCTTACCTCCTCCATAATATGGAAAACCGTCGTGAGTTCATCAAAAAATCTGCCCTGGCCGGACTCGGTATGAGTTTCTCGGCGGGTAGTTACGCCCGTATTCTTGGTTCAAACGACCGCGTTCGGGTTGGTATTATCGGTTTCTCCGATCGCTTTCGGCAATCGCTCGCTCCCGCCTTTGCCGAACACGCGCAAAAACAGAATTTTGCCTTTGTTGGTGTATCGGATATCTGGAACCGCCGTCGCGACGAAGCGGAACAATACCTGAAAGGCAAAGGCTTAAATGATAGTACGTTTTTCAAAGCCCGCAACAACGACGAACTCCTTGACCGCAAAGATGTCGATGCGGTTATTATTTCAACCGCCGATTTTCAGCACGCTCTGCATTGTGCAGCCGCCGTCGAAGCAGGTCGCGACGTTTATTGTGAAAAGCCCTTTGCCGAATCGTTGGAAGATGCGCGTAAAGCGCTGAAAGCCGTTGAAAGCACGAAGAAAATTGTCCAGGTCGGCTCACAGCGTCGTTCAGCGCCGAACTACCACTCTGCCAACGACTTTATCAGATCCGGCAAGTTTGGCGACATAACTATGGTTGAAATGACCTGGAACGTAAACCAGCCGGGTCGCTGGCGTCGGCCTAAACTGGTCTCCGAGATCCGGAAGGAAGACACCGACTGGGACCGCTTCCAGTTGAATCGTCCCAAAACGGCCTGGGACCCGCGCAAATACCTTGAGTTCCGCTTGTTCTACCCTTACTCGTCGGGGATTCCGGGACAGTGGATGTCGCACCAGATTGATACAGTACACTGGTTCAGCGGATTAGATCATCCCCGGTCGGTAGTCGCCAATGGTGGCATTTATTCGTGGAAAGATGGCCGCACCAACGCCGATACGTTCACGGCTGTGTTCGATTACGGCCCAGACAACGACAAAACCAAAGGATTTCAGGTGCTTTATTCATCCCGAATGAACAACGAAGCGGGCGGTGTTAAGGAGTACTACTACTCGAACGGTGGTATGATCAACCTCGACACGAACAAGATTTCGCCGGACGGTGGTCTCGAAGCCAAATACGCCAAAGATATGAACATGCAGGCGAATCTGCTGCCCGAAATGTCACTTGGCAATGCCGCCAAGATGGAAACATCGGCGAATACAGGTGGCGATCCGATGACCTCGTTGCACATGCTGAACTGGATGGAATGTGTACGGAGTCGCAAAGAGCCAAATGCACCCGCACGCGTCGGCTTCAATCACTCAGTAGCGAACATCATGGCTACCACGGCGCTGCATACGGGTAAACGCGTAACTTGGGATTCGACCAAACAGGACATGATCGTCACGTAGATTCTTTTTGACAGGATTAACAGAATTGACAAGATATTTTCTTTACAGATCATCCTGTTAATCTTGTTAATCCTGTCAAAAAAACCTTAACCGCGTACCAGCCATGCGCCGATCTGACAGCTGAGGCACTTTTTGGTGGTACAGCTGTCATTGTGCAGTTCAATAGCCGCTTGTGAGTCAAAAGCCGTGCGCATACTAAGTCCCAATTCCTCCCAGCCGTCGGTCAGACGGTTTTTTTCTGCCGGTAACTGCTCCAATAGGTCAATGGCCCGATCCAAGAAAGTCGATTGACCACGATGATGCGCATAAGCCGCCAGCAACGGCACCACGGTATTGATCACAATCGTTGTGGCGGAGGTCACCCCTATTGCTGGTACGGTTTTCTCCGTTGCCTTCCCGAAGCGATAATGCGAATGCCAGTAGTCGGACGGTGTAAGTTGAAGCGACTTCATCAAAAGCGACGCATCGCTGGTACCGGCAAATAAGGAAAATAAACTGGCGTGATGCGTCACCAGACGAGCCAGCTGCGCCAATCGTAACGTAGGAAAATTAGCTGGTCGCAATCGTCCCCACTTCCAGGCGTGGGTAGCGACCTGTTTATCAGCAAGGTTGTATTTGGCGGCCAGAAAACGGTATTCCCGCTGAAGCATCGTTTGATAGTCGTCTGGTGTATCAGCGTCGTCGAGCAATCCCGCCGTACCAAACAGCATGGCTTCGGCCTGAACCAACACATCACGGTGTTTCAGCAACGCTTTCAACGGTACGGCCCGGCTGAGTTGAGCCATCGGCTCCGCGTTGATTTTAAAGCCCATGTTGATTGTCAGTAAGCGGTAGGCCGTTTCTTCCCAATCCCCGTTCGTTTGCTCGAACACAGCCCGAACACCAGCCGCTTTTCGTTCCAGCCGTTGCAGCATCGTTTTGTCCAGCATGGATGTAATGCGTAGCGGTTGCACGGACCGAAACTGCCCGGCGCAGGGGATGACATCAACCGATTCCGTTAGCAGTTTATACCGATCAAGGTAGGTCGCGTCGATAAGGGGGGCAAACTCAAGCGTAGGCAGCGGGGTTCCGTTAGCGCGGTCAACGCGACGCCCCGTTGAGATCTGATCATCCTGCCAAACCACGTGTAGAATAACGTTATCGTATGCCCGGTCGTCCTGATGCCGATGAGCGAGCCAATCCGATGTACGGACATGCATCTCAACCGTTCCGACCCATTCAACGTGATTGATCAATAGCCGCGCGTTGAAAAAATCAGGACCCGAATCCAGATTACGGAAGCCGGGGTGTACTACCTGCACCGGTTCACCATCGGTCGTTATCAGGTCCTTTGTCGTAAAATACTGATATTGCCAGAGAAAATATAAAAGGGATTCAGACACCGATAAAGCAAATTGACGGTACGCATTAGCCTGTGTCGTCTTTGGTTTGGAGGAAACCAAAAATAAAGAAACATTTAACAAAATAACGTTTACTAATTGATAAATTACCGGAATACTGCGCCCGTCCGGTCTCTCCTTGTAATGCTATGGCTGTATTTTCTCAGAAAGTGATTTGGATTACCGGCGCGTCGTCAGGCATCGGCGAAGCGGTTGCTATTGAATTAGCCAAACAGAACCCCAAGCTAATCCTGTCGGCTAGGCGCATGGACGAACTACAGCGGGTAGCCGCTCAGCTAAACCTTCCTGAAACGGACGTACTGGTGCTGCCGATGGATATGACGGATGTGAAGAGCTTGCCCACGCATGTCGAAGCGGTGCGTCAACGCTTTGGCCGGATCGATTACGTTTTTCAGAATGCGGGAATTACCCAGCGCAGCACGGTAGTAGACACCGATTTTTCCGTTTATCAGCGGCTGATGGACGTGAACTTCTTTGGCGTTGTTGCGCTGACGAAAGCGGTGTTGCCTCTGATGCTCGCTCAGGGAAGCGGCCATTTTGTGGTTACCAGCAGTGTGGCAGGAAAACTGGGCACAAAGCAACGTTCGGGCTATTGTGCCAGTAAACACGCCTTGCACGGCTTCTTTGATGCGCTTCGGGCCGAGACCTACGATGCCGGTTTGCGTGTAACGCTGGTCTGTCCGGGTTATATAAGGACCCCCATCTCACTTCATGCGCTGGGTGCCGACGGACAGGTACACAACAAGATGGATACGAATCAGGAACAGGGCATGGCTGTCGGTGTCTTTGCCCAACGTTTATTGAAGGCCGTTGCCAACGCGAAAGAGGAAGTTTACATTGGCAGTACGGAGATTTACGGCATTTACCTGAAACGGTTTCTACCCAACCTGCTTTCCCGGATACTGCGCAAGCGGGAAGGTGCCTGAAAAAGCCCAATGCACAGGGTGCGCGCTTCCGTGTACATTGGGCTTCTGAATCTAAGAATCTTTATTTACCGCTAACGGCAATGCCTTTGCCCTTGCCTGACTGTTCCATGTAATCGACGGTCAGGTGGCAAAGTGATTTCATACCCAGTACAAAGCAATTTTCATCAATTTGAAAATCGGGGGTATGGTGCGGGGCCGCTTCTTCAACTTTTTTACCTTTCGTCATGCCGCCCAGGAAGTAAAAGAAACCGGGTATCTTCTGCTGGTAAAACGAAAAATCTTCGGCCCCGGTCTGAGCGGGAGTCAGCTTAATGTTGTTTTTACCGGCCAGGGCTTCGAGCGTTGGCACCATCTGATCGGTCAGCTTGGGGTCGTTATACGTTACGGGGTACATTACGTCGATCTTCACGTCGGCTTTAGCACCAGCGCTCTCGGCAATATTAGTAGCAATTTCATTGATCCGGCGATGGATCGTTTTCTGCATTTCGTTGTCCAGCGACCGAATCGTACCAATCATGTTTACCTCTTCCGGAATGATATTCTGACGAATACCGCCGTGAATAGCTCCGACCGTCACGACAGCGGCATTTTCGGTTAACGGTAAATTTCGGCTGACGATGGTTTGCAGGCCCATGACAACCTGCGCCGATGTAACAATTGGGTCAACGCCCGACCAGGGTGATGCGCCGTGGGTTTGTTTACCCTTAATCTTGATCGCGTACGAATCGACAGCGGCCATCGTCGCTCCTGGCCGGTACTTGATCGTGCCAACTTCGGTTTGCGAGTTAATGTGTAATCCAAAAATGGCATCCACTTTTGGGTTTTCGAGTACGCCTTCTTTCACCATCAGGTAAGCCCCGCCTTCTTCGCCGGTTGGTGCTCCTTCTTCGGCCGGTTGAAAGATAAATTTGACCGTACCCTTCAGCTCGTTTTTAACGGACGCCAATACCTCGGCGGCCCCCATCAGCATAGCCACGTGCGTGTCGTGTCCGCAGGCGTGCATGATACCGGTTTGCTGTCCATTATACTCAGTATGGGCCTCGGATTTGAACGGTAAATCTACCCGCTCAGTTACGGGTAACCCATCCATGTCAGCACGCAGGGCAACAACCGGACCGGGCTTTCCTCCTTTGAGCAAACCAACCACCCCCGTTTTACCAACGCCAGTCTTTACTTCGATGCCAAGCGATTGGAGATGAGCGGCAATTTTGGAAGCCGTCTGAAATTCGCGGTTGCCCAGTTCAGGGTGCTGGTGGAAGTCCCGACGCCAGGCGACTACTTTTTTTTCGAGTCCTTCAGCCGTTTTGTCCATTCGGGCGGTCAGCGTCGATCCCTGACCGAATGTTGATTGCGTTGCCAAACCCGCCATGACCAGCACAGCCCCATACAGTTTATAGTTGCTCATCAAATTATACAATTTTAACGATTGTTCATACTTAAAAAGCAAGTTACACTATTTCCATAGAATATATTGTACTAAAACATTTACCAGTTATTTTTGTAACCCTGTTTTAATCTTTATAAAACATTTCAGCTTTTCAACTTTTATGAGAGGACTTCTAACGGGAAGTTTGCTGCTCTTGCTATTATCCTGTTTGCCGGTTTTGGCGCAAGATATAGCAGTGAGTGGTCGTATCACTTCATCAGACGACGGCGCTGCCCTACCCGGTGTAAGCGTTCAGGTAAAAGGAACTTCACGAGGCACAACAACCGACGCAAAGGGCAACTATCGGTTGAGTGCACCCGCCAATGGCCGACTGGTATTTAGTTTCATTGGCTTCACCAGCCAGGAAGTAGCCATAGGCAACCGCTCGACGGTGAACGTTCAACTGGAAAATAGCTCGAATGAACTGACAGAAGTGGTCGTAACTGGCTACGGTGGAACCGTCAATCGGCGCGAGTTTACGGGTGCCAGTTCAAAGGTAAACGGGAGTGCGATCCAGAACTTGCCCGTAGGTAGTTTTGACAAAGCTCTGGCCGGACGTGCCGCTGGTGTACAGATTACCTCCGCCAATGGTGTACCGGGTGGTGCCATCCAGGTACGGGTCCGGGGAGTAGGGTCGATTTCGGCGGGTTCAGATCCGCTCTACGTGGTCGATGGTGTTCAGTTGAACGCAACCAACAACGCGAGCTTTACCTCATCGAACCCACTGGCGTTCCTGAATCCAAACGATATCGAGAGCATCGAAATCCTGAAAGATGCGGCTGCGGCTTCTATCTATGGGTCGCAGGCGGCAAACGGCGTCGTACTGGTAACGACCAAGCGCGGAAAATCGGGCAAAACGCAGATCTCGCTCAACTATTACACGGGTATCAATGAGCCGGTAAAACGGCTCGACGTTCTCAACACGCAGGAGTGGATCGCGTTACGGACGCAGGCCCGCATCAACGGTGGTCAGACGGCCGAAGCAGCCCGCACGTCGGTACTGAACACCATTCGTCAGCCGACAACCCTTACGGATGCCGAGATTGCGGCTTTACCCACGTACGACTGGCAGAAAGAGGCTTACCGGACAGGGAACACCAACAACTATGAGTTGAGCCTGAACGGAGGCAATGATAAAACGAAATTCTTTATATCGGGTTCGTATTATACGCAGAATGCCAACTTGCTTAACGTCGATTTTAAGCGGGGCACGCTCAATACAACCTTAACGCACAGCATCAGCAGCAAACTAAGCCTCGAAGAGTCGCTGAAACTTAGTACGATCACGGCGCATGGCCAGCAAGGTTCGCCTAACGGTGGTACCTTCCTCGGTTCGTCGGCCTTCTCTTCGTCGCTGATGATTCCAAGTGTCCCCATTTATAACCCTGACGGTTCATTCTACGGTACGCCAGACCAGGGTGGTACGCCCGGTGCGCTGAACCAGAACATCATTCAGGTGTCTACCCTGAACGACATTCGGTCGGTGATCAACCAGTTCGTTGGGGGCTTGTCGCTTAATTACAAACCTCTCGACGGTCTGAGCATCCGTCCCTTTGTCAGCCTGGACTACCGGGCCATCAAAGGACGGTACTTCGCTGATCCGCGTACTGGAGATGCTTACGTCGTTCGGGGACGGTTACAGGACCAGTTCAACCAGAACGTCAACTTCCTGACCAACTTAACGGTTAACTACGCAAAAACCTTTGGGGGGGCGCATGATGTGAGTGGCCTGTTAGGCGTCGAGTACCGTTCGGATGTAAACGACTTTACCGCTTCAAACATCACGAACGTACCAACTCCCGACTTCCGGTACGGTAGTGCAGCGGCTTTACCGCAATCGATTGGTGGTGGCTGGACGGGTTACACCAAAGCCTCGGCATTTGGTAACCTCAAATACAACTACAACAAAAAATACGACCTTAGCCTGATCGCCCGGATCGATGGTTCGAGCCGCTTTGGAGCCGACAACCGATACGGCTTTTTCCCGTCGGTATCGGGAGCCTGGCTAGTTTCTGAAGAAGCCTTCCTGAAAGGAAACCGCGTATTGAGCGAGCTAAAGCTTCGTGCGTCGTACGGTACAACCGGAAACGACCAGATCGGAACGCTTTTTGGCCTGAGCAACTTCCCATCGCTGGGTTTGGTAAGCCCAGGGTATGATTACAACGGATCGGCTGGTTTTGCCCCAACACAACTGAGCAACCCCGGCTTGAAATGGGAAACAAACGTGACGACCAACCTTGGCGTTGACTTTGGATTCTTCAACAACCGGATCAACGGATCGGTCGACGTGTTCAACCGCACCAGCCGTGATCTGCTGCTGGCCGTGAACCTGCCTTACACAACGGGTTATTCAAGCATTTCACGGAACGCTGGATCTGTACAAAACCGGGGTCTTGAGATAGAACTGAACACCGTAAACCTGCAAGCCGGTGACCTTAAGTGGAAAACATCGTTCAACATTACGTTCATTAACAACAAAGTGACGAAGCTGATCGATGGCATCACTCCGCTACAAAATCCGGATAGTGCGATTACGATCAACTACGTGGATTACTACGGTGTAACCCGCACGGCTATCCAGGGACGCCCCTTGCTGCCACAGTACACATTTGAGTATGCGGGTGTAAACCCAGCAACGGGCCGGGCGATGTTCTACGACTACGCCGGAAACATTACGTATACCCCGGTTAGCCCACGCGATCAGCGCTATTTAGGAACTCAGCTGCCTAAATTTTACGGAGGATTTATCAATACGTTCACTTATAAAGGGTTGTCGTTGGACGTATTCTTCCAGTACGACTACGGTCGGCGGTCGCCTAACGGCCAAACGTCATTCTTGGCTGAATTGGCGGGACGCGATTTCAACGCACTCCGGTCGGTTTACGAACGTCGCTGGCAGAAAGCGGGTGATATTACCGATGTCCCACGTCCCATCAATGGCAACGTCGAAACACGGGGAACCAATGGTCTGAGTGGCTCGCGCACGATTGAAGACGCTTCTTACCTGCGTTTGAAGCAGTTGACGCTCAGCTACAACATTCCATCGGTGCTTGGCAAGAAAATCGGCACCTCGAATGCCCGTATCTATCTACAAGCGCAGAACCTGATCACGTGGACCCGGTGGACCAGCTACGATCCTGAGTTCATCGATCTAGGTGCTGGTAGCAGCGGAGTAGTACCCAACTCGCGGTCTTACACAGCCGGTATCAATCTGACATTTTAATTCATCAATCAAAGGACTTAGTAATCCATGCGAATTTCCATAAATACGCTGACTGGTGGCTTGTTCGTTGGCGCTGTTTTGGCACTAGCGTCGTGTAACAGTCTGCTCGAAGTAGAACCCCGGTCGAATGCCGATTTATCGACTGCACTCACAACGGTTGAAGGTATCGACGCTACACTGAACGGCATCTACGACCGGATGCAGAACGTATCTCTTTACGGTAGAGACATGCTGGCTGTAGCGGAAGCACTGGCCGACAACGCACAGGCAACAAACAAATCAGGACGTCTGAACAGTGAGGCTAGAAACGTAGCTCAAAACACATTCGGAACCGCTCAGACGACAGGCACCTGGCAATCGGCTTATTTTGCCATTAACCAGGCGAATCTGTTACTGGAAGCGTCGCCCAAAGTAACGACGCTGACCGACACCAACCGTCGGAACTCGATCATGGGCCAGTGCTATTTTTTACGTGGCCTGCTGTACCACGATTTGATGCGGATCTACGCGTATGATCCGGGCGTTGAGATCGCGCAGCAAAGCCGGGGTGGCGTACCCATCGTTCTTACCGGTGTCAACAACCAGGACCAGATTGCTTTTCCGGCCCGTGCCTCAATCGCCGACGTATACAAACAGATTTATAGCGATCTGCAAACGGCGATCAACCTGTTTGGCCGCAATGCGTCGAATAGCGCCAGCGTTCCTGCTTACGGCAACTTAGCGGCTGCTCAGGAATTGCTGTCCCGTGTTGCGCTGTATAACAAAGATTATGCGAACGCGGTCAAGTACGCCACCGATGCTATTGGCGGTTCCGTAAAGCTGCTTGATGCAACGAGCTACGTTGCTGGATGGCGCGCCCCCAGGAACCCTGAGTCAGTCTTCGAATTGCAGTTTACTGCTCTTTCGGAAAACATCGGGGTAAACCTATCACTACAGACCACCTATACTACGCTGGTGCGCTCTGGCGACCGGAGCACAACGGGTGGCTTTGGTGACCTTGTTCCAACAACGGCGTTTCTGACGGATCTTCGCTCTGAAACAGCTACCAGCGGTCAGCCAGCTGATGTACGCTCGCAGCTTTACGAACTTGGCACAACCGGTCGCGGCACAGCGTTCGTCGAATGCACTAAATTCTTGGGGAAAAACGGGACAATCAACCTGGACAACGTCCCTATCCTTCGAATTTCGGAAGCCTATCTGAACCGCGCGGAAGCCAATTTCATGCTGGGTAACACCGCCGACGCCTTAACGGATTTAAACACAATGCGTACGAACCGGGGTCTATCGGCTCGCACGGGCTTGACCGGAGATGCTCTCCTAAGCGAGATTCTACGTCAACGGCGGTTAGAATACGCGTTTGAAGGACACCGCTGGTTCGATCTGAAGCGTCGTGGGCAGGATGTTGTTAAGGCGACAGCACAAGGTGGTGGTCTTCCGTATAACGATTACCGTATTCTGGCCAACATTCCGGTCAATGAAGTATCGACGAACAGAAACATTCGGCAGAATTTCGGATACTAGTCGTCACAACCGGTACCAGCTTACTGGTACGGGTTCACTTAACATCTAGATTCATGAAAAAACTAAAATATGTCTTTCCGGCTTTGCTACTAACGTTAGGAATAGCCGCTTGTGACAATAGTCTTGACAAGGTTTTTGATAGTCAAACCTTGATTGAATTCAACGACGCAGTACTCACGACAAACGCAGTCGGCAGAACATATCCGATCATCAGCCTGCCAAACAGCGTTACGGGTGGCGCTACCCGAGTGGCACAGTTGAACCTGGTTGGCGCTCAGCGTTCAGCCGATATGACGGTACGGGTGTTTGTCGATCCCAATGGTACAACAGCCTCGGCAAGCAGTTACACAATCGCTAACGGTGGTAATGTGACCATCCCCAAAGGAGACAGCTTCGGTTCATTGACAATAACGGTAGGCCGAGCGACTAGCACGACGGCACCTGTAGGCAACGTTGTTTTCGTGATCGACAGCACGAGCACCGATTTCAAGCCTAGCCAAAATTACAAACGGCTTGGTTTCTCGTTCAGACAATAACTAGCCTCGTCGTCCTGGAAGTAAAAAAGCAGCCTGATCAATCAGGCTGCTTTTTTACTTCCGGAATAATGGTATCACGATAAATTTGACGCCATATTGTTTAGTTGCACTACTCATTCGATCAAACAAAAACGAGCAAAAGGAGTAGTTATAAATACCTTACCAAAAGAGTCATACATAGGAAAAATACAATTCAACCCAGCAACAGTTGTTATGCATGCATATTAAATA
Organism: Spirosoma liriopis; assembly: GCF_023196085.1. Classification (NCBI taxonomy): domain Bacteria; kingdom Pseudomonadati; phylum Bacteroidota; class Cytophagia; order Cytophagales; family Cytophagaceae; genus Spirosoma; species Spirosoma liriopis. Next base: position 1,180,559 of record NZ_JALPRF010000002.1, on the reverse strand, counting down.
CTTTTAAAATATTATACGTATTATCTGTTATTACACATATTATATTTTGCTTTTCACAATATATTCAAAATAAATATTTGATTAAATTTTATAGAAATTTAATATGTGACATAGCTATATATACTCAAAGGTCAATATTGTTTTTGATTAGACATTGGCTAATTATCGCCAAATGGCTTTCTAAGTAATAACTTCTGATAGTCACGTTACAAATTAACAAACTGACTTATAACACCTTATCAGCGGTAATTTTAATTCTTTACTATACGTGCGTTATTCATCGCTGTTATCTCTACGCTTTCTAGGCAACAATGTTAGAAGCCTTGTCAGCGTAACGCAACTGCGCATAATCGCGTTAAATGCACTTTGGTTTGTTTTTCTACTCATCTAGCTAATTACCAGCCATTTTTTTCGTTTCAGTCTGTAGGAAGATAGCTTCAAGCGCGCTTTATTGGAATATTACAAAAATATTTATTCTAGATAACCAACTTAGTTCTCCATATACTAACTTTGTATTCCCGTTTTCGGGAATTTAATAAGTTTTTAACTCACACTATTTTATGCGCAAAATTTTATTGGGAAGCTGGCTGCTTTCACTACTTTTCTGTTTGCCAGTATTGGCACAGGATGTAGCGGTTAGCGGTCGCGTCACTTCATCAGATGATGACTCTCCTCTACCAGGTGTGACAGTACAGTTAAAAGGTACGCAACGCGGTACAACGACGGATGCTCAAGGTAATTACCGCCTGAACGCTTCTGCCAACGGAACCCTGGTGTTTAGTTTCATCGGTTACACTTCTCAGGAAACGGCCATTGGTAGCCGCTCAACGATTAACGTAAAGCTTTCGGGCGACTCACAGCAATTAAGCGAAGTTGTCGTAACAGGGTATGGTACGCAGCAACGCCGTGACGTAACAGGGTCGGTCGGTACGATTAAAGGTGATGGTGTTAAAAACATTGCCGTACCTAGCTTTGACAAGTACTTGCAAGGTCAGGTGGCGGGTGTTCAGGCATCTGTACCGGGTGGTGTATTGGGTCAGGCGGCTACGGTTCGTATTCGCGGCACAAACTCGATCTCGAACGGAGCAGATCCTTTGTATGTAGTTGATGGTGTTCCGTACATCACGGGTAACCAGGGCGCATCGACCAGCAACCCGTATAACCCACTTGGCGATATCAACCCAAACGATATTGAAAGCGTTGAAGTGTTGAAAGATGGATCGGCAACGGCTATCTATGGTTCGCGGGCAGCCAACGGGGTTATCCTGATTACAACCAAGCGGGGTAAAAAAGGAGCACCACGGGTTTCGTACGACGGTTGGTTTGCCGTTGCGCAGCCAGCAAAACGGTTCGATCTGCTGAACGCCGATGAGTTTGTTACGATTGCGAACGAAAAACTGACGAACGCTGGCCTGGCCGCTAATGCGTTCCCAACGTCTAACACCGCAACGGGCCAGAATTACAACACGGATTGGCAGGATGTCATTCTGCGGAGCGGTTTCCAGCAAAACCACTCTCTGTCGTTTAGCGGTGGTACGGATCAAACCAACTACTACTTCTCGCTCGGATACGCCAATCTGGAAGGTAACATTGTTGGTAACAATCAGAAAAAATACAGCGCTCGTGCCCGGCTTGATCAGAAAGCGTTCAACGACAAGGTCACGTTTGGTACCAACATTTTTGCTACGCACACGACGAACACGGGCCTAAACCAAGGTACAAACGCCTTGTCGGGTAACGTAGCGGGTGCCATTTACGCGTTCCCGAACGTTCCGGTTAAGTATCCAGATGGTACCTACAACATCGAAGGTCAAAGCCTGGGTCGTGGTGCTAACACCCGTGCGCTTTACGGTAACTACACCAACCAGCAGTTCATTCTGGACAACAACATCTATAGAAACCAGAACCTGAACTTGACGGGTAATGCGTACATTGATGTCGAGATTGTTAAAGGCCTGAACGCCCGGTCGCAAATCGGGATCAACTACCTGAGCAACGAAGATTTTGTTTACCTCAACCCCGATCATGGCGATGGCTTTTCGATCAAAGGGTCAGTAGACCAAACGTACCAGCCGCAGTTCCGGTACAACTGGCAGAATACGTTGAGCTACAACCGTACAATGGGCCAGCACAAGATTGGTGCCGTAGTCGGTTTCGAATTGCAGAAGACGAACTTCCGGTGGTTTGAGTCGTACGGCTACAGTATATCAGACAAGTACTTCGGTGTTAATGGCAACATCATTACCGGCTCATTAACAAATCAACAGATTTATGGTTCAGCGAGTCAGCGCGCCTTCGAATCGGTTTTCGGTCGGGCCAACTACTCGTACGGCGACCGGTATCTGATTACCGCTACGCTTCGTCAGGATAAGATTTCGTCGCTTCCAATCGGTAACCAGGGTGCCCTGCTACCGGGTGTATCGGTCGGCTGGCGTTTGTCGGAAGAAAGCTTCCTGAAATCGGCTACCTTCCTGAGCGAATTGAAACTGCGTGGTGGTTATGCGCAGGTTGGTAACGTTGAAATCGGTAACTATCCTTACGCCGGTATCTTCGCAGCAACCCAATACGGTGATGTAAGTGGTATTCGCTTCAATCAGGTGGGTAACAACAACCTGAAATTCGAAACGAGTAACAAGCTGAACCTTGGCGTAGACGCTTCGTTCTTCTCGAACCGGATTAGCTTTACGGCTGAGTATTTCCGTAATAACATCGATAACCTGATTCTTCAAGCGCCAACGGCTCCGTCGCTGGGTGTTCCAGGACCAGGGGCCAACATTAACTCGATTGCCCAGAACATCGGTAAGATGTACAACCAGGGGGTTGAGTTTTCGTTGAGCACGGTTAACTTCCAGAAAAACAATTTCTCGTGGCGCACGAACTTCAACCTGACGTTCGTGAAAAACAAGATTTTGCAACTGGTCAACGGCACCGATATCATTCCATCGCCAACGTCTCCGTACAACATTCTGCGTGAAGGCGAGTCGATTGGTGCGTTCTGGGGTTATGTTAGCCGCGGTGTAAACGCATCGAACGGTAACCCAATCTTTGAAAAAGCAGACGGTTCTCAGGTGCAATACCTGATCGGTAAGACAACTACGGCGACCAACAACTTCCTGTGGGCTACTTACGATCCGGCAAACCCAAGCAACGTAGCAACCGCAGCAAATGCGCTGACAGCGAGTGACAAGAAAATTTTGGGCGTTGGTAACCCAACGTGGTATGGTGGCTTTAACAACAGCTTCAACTACAAGAATTTCGATGCAACACTGTTCCTGACGTTTGCGGGTGGCAACAAAATTTACAACATCACCCGGCAGGAGCAGTTGAACAACCAGGTTTTTGCTAACGCGGGTCGCGAACTGCTGAACCGCTGGACTGGTGAAGGTCAGGTTACGGATGTTCCTCGTCTGTACTTCAACTCGGATGCCAACGTTCTGCAAACCGGTAACCTGAACAGCCGCTTCCTGGAAGATGGCTCGTTCCTTCGGGTACAAAACATCAGCGTAGGATACACCCTGCCAACTGGTATTCGTAACAAGATCAGAGCGAACACATTCCGGATTTACGCACAGATTCAGAACGCCCACGTGTTCACCAAATACAAAGGCCTCGACCCTGAGCTGAACGGCATTACAACGACGAACCTGGCCGCTAACGCTCAACCAGGCTTAGACAACCGTACAAACCCGGTTCCTCGTACGTACACGGTTGGTCTCAATCTGAACTTTTAATTGACAGCTATCAATCAATGAAGAAATTCATAACAACACCTTTGAAACTGGGGAAATTAACGGCCGGTACGCTTATGGGTACACTGCTGCTGGTTTCTTCCTGCAAAAACTTTACCGAGCTTAATCCGCTGGCTTCGTTGTCGGAAACGACGGCGTTCACGTCAACAAACAGTATTGAGCTGGTAGCGAACGGCGTGTACCAGGCGGCTGCCGTCGGTCTTTACAATGGAGCGGCAGGCCGGGGTTACCCGTTTGGCTCAGCGGCCATTCAACAGGGCGAGATGCGTGGCGAAGACATGGTCAACCTGCAAGCGTTCTACGATATCACGTACCGGGCGACGTACACGACCACATCGGCCAACAACGTGAACATGTGGGAACAGCTGTACGCGTTGATCAACCAAACGAACGTGTTGATCGACGGGGTTAAGCGGGCTGGAACCGGCGGAGTGCTTACGCCAACGGCGGCCCTCCAGTACGAAGCAGAAGGACGCTTCTTACGCGCACTGTCTCACCACGAGCTGCTGCTTCATTTCTGCCGCCCTTACGCGGATGGTAACGGTTCGAAACCGGGTGTACCTTACCGGGAGAATCCGATCAACTCGATTCCATCAGTGCAGCAAGGCATTGCGTTGGGACGGGGTACCGTAGCAGAAACGTACGCTAAAATCCTGGCTGACCTTGATTTTGCTGAAACAAACCTGCCCGCATCGCGTGCGGCTGTTGCTACGTCCATTTCTCGGGCAACGTCGGGCGCGGCTATTGCGCTCAAAACGCGTATCAAACTGCACATGCAGGATTGGGCGGGTGTGATCAGCGAGGGAGCCAAGTTAGGCACAGCAGCTACGAGCGGAACGTTTACCAGCCCTATTGGCAGCTACAAGCTTGAAGCAAGCCCGGATGTTCCTTTCACCAGCTACAGCAACAATGCAGAGTCCGTGTTTTCGGTTGCCAACAGCGCGCTTTCGAACGGTGGTACCAATGGTGCGTTGCCTGGCATGTTTGGTCCTACCTCGTTGGGTGGCCGTGATCTGGTAGCGACGAGCCCAAACCTGTACAACGCTCCCTTCTGGGTGACGGGCGACACACGCCGGACGCTGTTGCAAATCAAGCAGTCAACTGGTAGCTATCCGTTCTACTTTAACTACAAATACCGCCAGTACACGACCCGCGCCGACTGGGCTCCTGTTCTGCGGTATGCCGAAGTACTATTGAACGTAGCTGAAGCATACGCTCGTCAGGGTACGAATGCGAATCAGGGCTTCCTGTTGCTGAATGCCGTTCGTAATCGCTCGGTTCCAACAGCTGAACGGTTTACAGCAGCACCCGCCGATCTGGTTCAGGCTATTCTGAACGAACGGCGCATCGAATTTACGGGCGAAGGTCGTCGCTGGGGTGATATTCACCGCTTATCGCTGGATACCAAATACTCGACAAATGGCATTCCTACCAAAGTTGAGGTTTCGCAAGTAAAAGCAACCAGCTATGATCTGACCACACGGCCCATGATTACGGGAATTGTTGCGGCTATTCCGTATAACGATTACCGTTTCCTATGGCCAATCCCGACTTCTGAGGTCTCAACAAACCCAACGCTGGCTCAGCAACAGAATCCGGGTTATTAATTTCAACGATTGCTAATTTTCAAAAGGCTCTCCAAACGTTTGGAGAGCCTTTTTGTTACAAGAGAGAAGCGTTACCAGTTCGTCCGTAGTCTACCGATACGTTGGCAAACGCGTTATCTAACCCAGTTCCTTTCCGCATGAAAATTGGCGATACACATCACCATCGGTATTTGTTCACCCAACAGCAAGTTCAGGTCTTTGCCACACTAACCGGCGATGATAACCCGTTGCATATTGACGCTGAGTTTGCGGCTACTACGCCTTTTAAGCGACCAATCATGCACGGTATGTTAAGTGCCAGCGTTTTCGCCAAGGTCTTTGGTCGGGACTTCGGTGGCTCGGGGGGTGTTCACTTGTCACAGATGCTTGAGTTCGTCAGACCGATGTATCCTGACGTTGAATACGAAGCTCGTTTCGAATGCAAAGCCATTGACACAAAGCGGCACACCGCCGAAATTACCTGTACTGTCATTGATCCGGCTACGAACAAAACTACACTGCGCGGTGTCGGCCTTGTTTTCCACAAAGACATGTTTTCGTAGTATTCAGGGCAAATGCGCGCGTCATAATCATCGTTGATCGCAGGAAAAGCGGTCGTCTTTCCGTATTTTAGAGGACCACTAGCCTCAATGCATGAAGACGCTTCGCTCTCCGCTATTTATAAAAGTTACCTGTTTTAGCTATTTCGCCCTAATCCTGAATCTGGTTGACCTCCGGGCTCAGCGTCAGCCTCCCAACGATTGGCCTTATCGCGATCCAACGACAGATTCAATAGCCGGAATCAGTTTGTACAAAGCCTACGAACTGTTGAAAGGTCGGCCATCGGTTCCGGTGGTGGTTGGTGTGATTGACTCAGGAGTCGATATCGCACACGAAGATTTACGGGATGTTATCTGGCAAAACCCGAAAGAGACGCCTAATAACAGCATTGACGATGACAAAAATGGGTACACCGACGATCTGAACGGCTGGAATTTTATGGGTGCCAAGGACGGAACGACCTACGAGTACGACCAGCCCGAAATCACGCAGACGTATGTACTTCTGAAAAACAAGTACGACCAAGCCAACCGAGCCACGCTTTCCCCTACCGAACAACGACAATACGACACCTACCAAACGGCGAAGAAACAGTTTTTACAACGCTACGAGGCAGTCCGCTCTAAGCGACTGGCGTTTTCCGACACGACACAATTCTGGAAGGCAGCGACGCAAATTGGGTCCCTCCTACCCGACAGTGCCCTGACTCCGCAAGCGATTCGACGCGTTGATCCCGGTCAGGACTCCGTGTCTATTGCTGTGCGCGATGTGCTGGCGAGTGCTTACCGTTCAACGTATGGTTCGTTTGCTACCTACACGGAACTCATTCGTAAAAACTGGACACGGTTTCGGCGGATAATTGCGAGCGATGCCGATATAGCGTACAATTCTGATTACAACCCCCGTCAGGCGGTCGGCGATAACCCGGCTGATCCTACTGAGCGTTATTATGGCGGTCCGACGTTGCAGATAGGCCAGTCACAGCAATTAGCCGTTCATGGGAGCCATGTGGCGGGTATTATCGCGGCCAAACGCGATAATGGCCTTGGAATAGATGGGATTGCCGACAACGCACGCATTATGACCGTTGCGGTTGTTCCGGCCAACGGTGACGAACGCGATAAGGATGTTGCCAACGGCATCCGCTACGCCGTCGAGAACGGGGCTAAAGTAATTAACATGAGTTTCGGGAAACGACTGTCACCGTTCAAAGAGCAGGTCGATGCGGCTATTCGATACGCCGAGGAGCACGACGTTCTGATTGTCCACGCTGCGGGGAACAACGGCGAAAATTATGATTCGGTCCCGGCTTATCCATCCGCCCGGTACGAAAACGGGCAGATCGCCCAGAATGTCCTGGTTGTTGGTAATAGCACATGGCGGCTGAACGAAGGACTGGCTGCCTACTCATCCAATTACGGTCTACAAACGGTCGATTTGTTTGCTCCCGGTACCGATATTCTTTCCACCGTTCCCAACAATCAATACGCCAGCTTTTCAGGAACCAGCATGGCGGCACCGCATGTCGCCGGGGTAGCTGCGCTGCTGCGCTCCTACTTTCCGAAGCTGACAGCTGTCCAGGTAAAAGACATCATGCTGAGAAGCAGCTATAAACCAAACATAGACGTTCGCAAACCGGGACGATCAGGTCGTCCGGTTCCCTTCGGCAGTCTTAGCAAGACGGGCGGTTTGCTGAACGCCTACGAAGCCGTAAAAATGGCCGTATCGAAGAATTTCTAAACTACTATTACGCTGAATTACTAGATTTCCAGGCATTTCTCAGGATAAGAAATCTGACGATGGGTTCGATTCCCTACCCTGAGAAATGTACACTACCACGCGCATTCCTGCTTGTCGTGCCAGAACTTACCCGTTTCTGACTGCGAGGCTTCAGTAGCCAGCCACACGATGGTTTCAGCACCCTTCTCGACGGGTCGCGATGCGCCTGATCCTCCCATGTCGGTACGTACCCAACCCGGATCGACACAGTTAACAGCAATATTTTCGCTTCGGAGTGCGCCCGCAAATTGTCGCGTTACGGCATTCAGTGCCGTTTTCGATATGCTGTAAGCAGGGGCATAGGTACTCATGTCGTTTAACGCTCCCGCCCCGCTCGACACGTTAATGATGCGTCCACCAGTAGGACTCTTTTTCAGAAAGGGCAGAAAATCCTGCGTTACGATAATTGGTCCGGTGACATTCGACTTGAGCGTACGATCCAGCAATTCAGGATTCAGCTTTAAAATATCTTCGCCGTGATCTTCCAGAATACCGGCATTGTTGATCAGTACGTCCAGATGTTCCGCTTTCTGAGAAAAGGTTCCGTAGGCATTTTTGATGCTTACCGGGTCTGTTACATCGAGTTGGATAAACGTAGCTTCGTAGCCTTGCTGACATAACTCTTCGGCAGCTTCCCGACCTTTTGTTATGTCGCGGGCGCCAATAAAAACGGCAAAACCACGTTGCCCTAATTGGCGGGCGATCTCTTTTCCAATGCCTTTGTTGGCTCCCGTAATAAGAGCCGTGCGCTGATGTTCAGTTTTCATAATCGGACAAATAATCGGGTGAGACGATTCATGTTATACTGGTGACCGATACCAATCGACGTACGTCTATACACCCACCATACGTTCACTTACTCTGGAATCAGGAAAATGTTTGTAGAAAATCAACCGTAGACTCAAGCTCCCTACCGTTTCCTCATTGTTGTTATCGGATTTAGTACCTTACCGACTAATCTTACAAACTTATTTAAATGACTACCCCCCTAATGAAATCGCTGATTCTGCTGAGTGTTGGAATACTATCGTCGGGTATGTCCTGGGCTCAACAAAGCCCATCAACTACTGTCCCTAGATCCAATACGTTCAATACAGCGACTCAGCCCGGAAAGAAACCCAACCGGCAGCAGGAGTTATACGATCAGTACCACGGTTACAATAAAAAAGCGACGGAATCAACGCCAACTCCTTCGGTCAATGAGCCGGTTCGTCCAACGAGATCGGAGCCAATAGCAAGACCAACTGAAACAGCAGGCAGCGTACCCGCCAGAACACAAGCGATCAGTCAGGATTCACGCGCCCGGATTGGCGTGCGTGGTGGTGTCACGTATCCTGTTTTCCTGGACAACGTAACGGGTGCAGACCCTTCCGTCGATTTCGTGGGCGGTGCGGTATTTCAATTTGGACGAGGCCGACTGTCTTTCCAGCCAGAGATTAATTATAGCCGCTCTACGGCCAAGGTTGATCCGGGCTTTGGTATTGTCAAAGCCTCGTCGGATCAGGTCATCGTACCGTTGTTTTTAAAGATCGCATCGGGAACGTTTGACGGCAACCGTTTCTTTGTCAATGTTGGTCCTTATGGAGCTTATCTAGCCAGCGTTAGTTGGAATGGTCTTAAGCGGCAGATTCCCAGCAACGTCGGGCGTTTTTCGTACGGTGGTGCTGCTGGTGTTGGCGCGATGCTCAAGGCGGGCCCCGGTCACGTAACGGTTGAGGTGCGGGGTATGTATCAACTGGGGGACAACGCGCGAGGCTTTTACACCGATTATAAAACGATTTTCACCGAAACCACCGTCGGTTATATAATTCCGCTAGGTGGTCGTTAATCGCCTTTACTTTCTCATAGAGTGGGTTTTTGAAATGGCTACAGCCTCTGGTTGCAGCCATTTTTGTAAAGTTGATATAGTGGTGTCGGTTTCTCAAAACCGACACCACTATATCAACTTTACACTAGACATATGCCAGACTACGCTCCCACAGCCAATCCGCGTTTTGGTCGTTTACGTCGCGGTTAGCTGGTTTCTTTGGCTGGCTGTCGACAAAATATGCACCGTTGTTTTGCTCTCCGATCAATTTGAGCGGTGCCGACGCTAGAAAAACGGACGTTTGCGCACCTTCTTCAGGCGTACGCATAAGCGGTCTGGCCAGTCGAAATACCTGCCCGATAACGCCAGAAGTATCACTGCCAAAGTTGGTTCGCACGGCACCCGGATGGACCGAATACGACGTGATACCCGTGCCGGTCAATTGTTTGGCTGCGGCTCTGGCAAACAGCAGGTTCGCCAGCTTATCGTCGCCGTACGCTTTCCAGGTTGACAGATTGTCGATATGCCGGAAAAAGCGTGCTTTCTGACCCATCACATGCGCTCCGGAAGACAGGCTAATAATGCGCACGTCGCCGGTCTCGGACGCTGTTTGTTTGAGCAGGTCCAGCAGATGATACGTCAGAACGAAATGGCCGATGTGGCTGGCGTAGAATGACTTTTCAATACCATCGGGCGTAAACTCAATGGTAGCGGGTGTGTAACCGGCATTATTGATCAGTACATCGAGCCGCTTGTAATCCTGTTTGATCTTTTCGGCTGTCTGACGTACCGATTCTGCATTCGCCAGATCGACCGTAAGCAAATCAACGCGCACCGCCGGATTCGCTTTACGAACTTCGGCCTGTGCTTCTTTTCCTTTCTGCTCGTTCCGGCAGAGCAAGACAAGATCAAACGAACGTTGTGCCAACGCTCTGGCAGTGGCCAATCCTATACCCGCATTGGCTCCTGTTATCAGGGCAGTTTTGATTCCCATATGAACAATTTACGAAATACGGTAGAGCCACTTCATTAAGAAGCAGCTCCTCGTTTAATCCGCAAATCAGCCAATTTGTTTATTCCTGCCTACGGATTTTCGACAAGCCTGTTGCCTCCTGTGCTGTTACGGTTGGATTTCCCGAGTAGCGAATCGTACTAACGCCATCAGCCGAAGCCGCCAGTGTTTCGGTAACGTGAATAGTCGCCTGGCTGGCGGCATCCAGCCTTACATCGGCACGTTCGATTGTCAGTTTGGCGGCATCGAGTTTACCTGCGCTGCTCAGTCGGATATTGGCGCTGGCTGCCGTTCCCTGTACTGTAGCCTGCGATCCATCCCGAACGGTCAGCGTCAGTTTTTGCGTGTTGACTGGCGTATTCAATCGGCTACCCGTTTCTACCGTTACGGCCAGGTTATCGGACTGAATCGGTAGATCGGACGTAACGGAGCAGCCCGTACTGACCAGCACCTGACTGAGTTTAGGAACATGAACCGTAACCGTAACACCTTTCGTGTTCTTGATATGGGTATCTGGATCAAACATGATCGTCAACTCTCCATTTTTCACATCAGTGACTACGTGTTCGAGTACGTTGCTTTCGCCTTCGAGTTCGGCCTGACCCGCGTTTCCAGTGGCGATACGTACCCGCATTCCCACGCGGACCGCTAATTTAGAAAAGGCAGTGAGGTTTCGTTGCTGCTTGACAATCTGGCCATTCCCAACAACGCCGTCCTGAGCGTTCGTCGGTTGACTGATAAAGAAAATACTGCCCAGTAAGAAAGTAGTGATAAGGGTCTTCATCGGTAAATAAGTTGATTTTTATCAAAGATGCAGCCCGTCATGAAAACGTTGCCCCTATCAAAAATATAATTTTCTACGTAACCAGAGCGATACAATCAACCACTCAAGTCATAAACAAAAAAGAGCCTCGTTAGAGGCTCTGTTAACAAATCATAGCGATCAGATTCAGGTGGATTTGCCCACCTACGCCTGATCAAGCCAGGAATAGCTTAGACGTATATTTTAGATCAAAATTACGAACCAGGGAATAAAGCCTATGTCAGCGTCAGGCTCTTAAAAGAGCAGTTTCCAGCCGTTAAAGAAAAGATCTTTTCCAGGCTGTCCAGACCACTGTTTTGGCATATCATCAACCTCCGGAGTACTTGCCTCCTTTTGTTTTACAAGCGCCGTTATACCTTCTTTCGCTAATAACCGGCAAATATCTTTGGTGGCGGTATTTCCTTCGCCAATCATCAATCCGATGGCTTCTTTATCGTTTTTCATAGCGGTTAGTAGTTATCTTGTTTGCACATACAACAAATTTCGTAAAAATAGGTCTTACAGGCCTTCGCCCAATGCCTGGGTAGCCTTAAAAACCTGCTGCGTCAACTGGCAGACGTTTGTTTCGCCAATTGCTTTTGAGTAGCGTTCGCCTACTTTATCCCAAGCCTGGGAAATGGCAGGTTGCAGCGCTTCTCCTTCGGTGGTCGGATAGATCAGGGTTTTTTTGCCCTCCGATTCGCGCCGAACCAACTGCTTTTGCTCTAACTTTTCCACCAACCGAGTGATTGTCGATGGCGTCAGGTAAAGCGTTTCGCTTAGCTGCGATGGAGTTATACCCGGCTGTCCGACAACTTCACACAACAGATACGCGTGTGAATAGCACATCCCAAACTTTCCGAACTCCTCGTCACCAATCGCCGTGATGGCCCGAGCCAGCGCATTGGCAGAAAACAGTAGACAGGCACTAAACCGGGTTTCGGTTTTCTCCCCTTCTACTACTTCGTTTGTTACGTTCATAACTCTTCTTTCAGATTGGTGGATCAAAAGTACAAGCTAATATTTGTATGTGCAAACAAAATTTAAAAAAAGAGTAAAAGTTCGTTGCCTACCTCTGGTGAACATGTCGGTAAATCAGTCGTCTTTCGTTTCTTTACGGCATGTCGATTCTGAAAGCAGCCATCATCGGTGGTGGAAACATTGCCGATAAAAACCATATTCCTGCGCTGAAGCAGTTGTCCGATCAGGTAGCCGTTGTGGCGGTTTGCAGCCGCGATCTTGGTAAAGCCCGCGCCCTGGCCGATAAACACGATATTCAGCACGCTTTTGCCCATACGGCGGAACTGTACCGTCAATGTGCCCCCGATGTGGTCGTGATCTGTACGCCCAACTACCTGCATTATCCACAGACGATGGAAGCACTGGCGCACAACTGCCATGTTTTCTGTGAGAAGCCGCCCGCTATAACCGCCCAGAACGCCCGTGAGATGGCTGATCTGGCCGTAGAAAAAGGACTGACACTGGCTTACAACCTCCAGCTCCGACAAACGAGCGAATGGGCGTTGTTGATGCGCTGCAAGGCGGATGGGTTGTTGGGCGATATTTATCACATCAAAGCCAATTTCCTACGTCGGCGCGGTATTCCGGGCTGGGGACATTTTACCGACAAATCGATGCAGGGCGGTGGTGCACTCATGGATCTTGGTGTACACGTACTCGACTTGGCGCTCTGTGCGCTGGACTACCCAACCCCCGATCAGGTCCTAGGCAATACGTACGATCTCATTGGAAAGGCCGGAGGAAAAGGGCTTATGGGCAGCTGGGACCCTGCAAAGTTTGGCGTTGAAGATGCGGGCACCGCTTACCTTTCGTTTCCGAATAAAGCGTCGATTATGCTGTCCGCATCGTTTGCGCTGAATGCCCAGTCCGACCGAAACCGAAATCTGGAGATTTTCGGCAGTAAAGGCGGAGTCAACTTATTTCCGTTTACGCTTCATACCGAACTGGCCGGTGAGCTGGCTGATGTTCAATTTCCGTATCTGGAAGAAGTCGATATTCAATTGAAAAATACAGCTGCTTTTCTGGATGCCTGCCAGGGAAAGCCCTCTACGGTGTGCACGGGAGCCCAGGGCGCGATTTTGCAGGAAATCGTCGAACGCATTTACCAGTCTGCGGAGGGGACAACGCTGTAATGTATGGCTTATGGTGATCGGTACGCCCGTCGTTCAACGTCTGCCAGCATAAGCCATACCGATTGCCTATTACTTTATCGGCAGGTGTACCTCAGCCATCATACATCGGGCCGAACCACCACCATTGCCTTCGATTGTAGAAAGGTCGAAATGTAACAGCGTTACGTAATCGTCCAGCAGGTCAATTTGCTTAGGCGTCAACGACTGGTAAGCACGGGTTGACATCACAAGTAGTTTTTGCCCTTTCTGCGTCTGAACCATCAGCATGTTTCCGGCAAAATTGGCCATCTGTTCCAGCGAAATATCAATCACTCGTTTTTGCAATCGTTCCAGTTCCTGCCGAACCATCAGTCGCTCGTCGGGATCGGTGATTGCTGACAGACAAACGACCGCAAACGTATCGCCAATGCACATGAGCACGTTGGTATGATAAACGGCATTTCCGTTTGCATCAGCCGCTTGAAAGGATACCGTCCGATAACCCGTCCGGCGCGCAAACTCCGCCAGCACATCAGGATGCGTGCGGGGCGACAGACCAGCAAAAGCAACCCGGTTCATCCGATCCAGCACCAGGCTACCCGTTCCTTCCAGAAATTTACCTTCCTGCTCAAAATAGGTCAGATCGATGATGTTAGCCACGTCGAACCGTTCGGCCAGATCGTTGATGATATCCGGACGTCGTTCGAGCCGACGGTTTGCAGCCTGCATCGGATAAAGAACTACCTTGCCGCTGGCATGAAACGACACCCAGTTATTGGGAAAAATCGAGTCAGGTGTGTACGGATCAGTCGTGTCGTCATAGATCATTACCTCAACGCCCATAGCCTGAAGCTGGCGCGCCATTTCGTTGAATTCGCGCTGTGCATCTTCCTGAGCTACATCCTTCGCCTGCGCAGCCAGATCACGATTCTGAAACGCATTGGAATCGGCGGTTTCGGTGTTGAATCCGAAATTAACCGGACGAATCATGAGAATTCTCGAAGTAGCCTGTGATTGCATGGATTACTTGGTTAGTCAGAATTAGAAAGCAAGTTACATAAATCAACGCAAAAGTGTCCTGACCATCTACCCACAGGCATCCGGCCAGGACACGCGCCATTCTTATAATTCTTCTCTCAGCAGGGGCAGGCTCATGCAATGAGAACCGCCACGAGCGCGGCTTAGCTCCGCCGAGGGCAGCATGATAAACGTATTTTCAATCGTTTCCGGCGACGATTCTCCACGCTCAAAACGGTCCAGTAAAACAGCGGCTCCTACTACATCGAAACCGGCTTGTCGGAATGCCTCCGCCGTTTTTTCGTTCCGGTCATACCCGATCACAACGCCATCTTTCAGGGCCAGCAAGTTACAGGAATCGGTCCATTGCTCTCTGGCTCCAAATGGAAATTCGTTGTTACCGGAGTAGATAAACCGGGCAGGTTCGGTGGCTCCCAGATCGTTCTTGCTGATGTCGGCCAACAGATCTTCAAGGTTCTCAATCTCAATGGGCTTGTGCTCCAGTCCTTTGATAAATTGAAGAATTTTAAGGTCTTCCGATACGTCTTTAGGCGCAAAAAAATGAATGACGTCCCGTTGTTTTACGTCGTCTCCCGTGCGGGCCAGCGCTCCCAGCAGTACCCAAACGTTACGCTTCACCTGCGTGAAAATTGTATCGATGTGCATGTAATCCCGCTTTTTAGGAATCTTCAGAACCGTAACCGTATCGACCAGATTTTTATCGAATACCAGCCGCATAACCTGCTGGGCGGCATACAGCGTTGTTCGTTCACTAACGCCAATCATCAGATGGCGTTTGGCGATCATCATCACATCACCCCCTTCGAGCGTTGAGCGCGTCACATCCCGATTTACGTCCACATCGGGCAGCAAAAAAGCGTGTTCGTTATCCGGTATTTCGATGATCTTATCCTGATAATCGGCAAACAGCGGATGATTAAAAAAGATGTATTGGGTCAACAACGCTTCGCGCGTGCGGGCAAGCTTGGCGGGCTTATTGAGCAGAATATGATCGTTGATGACAATACCAATATCGCGAGTAAAGATAAAGTTAGGCAGTGGCGCAAACAGCATCGTCAGGTCCGGCAGCGAACCCGAGATCATAATCTTGGCCAATTCTGCCGGCTCGTACTCGTTGAGCTGTTGCTGCGTTCGGAACGATGTCCGCTCGATACCGCAGATAGCGGCAATTAACCGAATCCGAATCGATTCGTCGGCCAGGATATCGGCCAGTAGCCGCTGAATATCAATTACCTTATCCGACTGGAAGTAATCCGCATGATCGGGTTTGAAAAAGGACCGGTCGCTGTCGGGTCCCAGTTCCTTTATTCTCCCCTGTACTTTATCAGGATCTAAAAAATATAAAAGAAGCTTAACATAGTAATCGTACTCATCCCGACGCATCATGTCGAGGTGCACAATATCTTCAAAGAGCCAGTCCTGCGCTTTGGACGGCACCACTTTTCCTAAACCCCGATCAGGGCTGTGAATCAGTAAGCGTTTTAGGGTACCAACTTCAGAAGAAACATGAATACGTTGCGGTGAAATTGTATGATCTGCCATCGTAAGGCCAACAGCAGCAGTAGTATGTCCAGTTTCCATACGCAGATCCGAGGTCCGTTTAGTATCGGATTCGGGGTCGCAAGGTACATGTTTAGCCGAGTAAAAGAAATGGTCCGCCCCGTTGCCAACAACAGTGGCAAACTCGTACGCACTTTGTCGAAAGCGTATTTAAAAGCCAATCCGACCAGATTCTAAGGATTTTCTAATAGTTGACTAAGAACATTTTAAGTTAACCGACCGTTTTTTGTACTGGTACCAAGCTCTAGTTATGGAGCGCAAAAACTACATGAGCAATCTCAATGGAACGTACAAACGACTAATTATTGTAGCCTATCGATTACCTTTTAGCATCAAACAAACCAAAGAAGGAGTTAGTCTTTTCCAGAACTCAGGCGGACTGGTTTCGGCAGTCCTTTCCATGGCCGAACAGATGGGGCAATCGGCTGGCGACAGCGGACCCAAAATTCACTGGATCGGTCATTGCGATAACAGTCTGAAAGACATTCAGCAGTCGGCGTTTGAGGATGAGCACTTTGTCGCCCACCCGGTTTTTGTGGACGAAGATGTTCATCAGGCGTTTTACGAAGGATTCTGTAACGATCTGATCTGGCCACTTTTCCACTACTTCCCGACCTTCGCTTCGTTTCAGGAAAATTATTTTGACGCTTATCAACAGGTAAATAACCGCTTCCTGGAGGAATTGACCTCCATCATCGAACCCGGCGATCTGGTCTGGATTCATGATTTTCAGTTGATGTTACTGCCCGATCTGCTGCGAAAAGCGGTTCCGGAAGCCACAATCGGTTATTTTTTCCACATTCCTTTTCCTACCTTCGAGATCATCAAACTACTGCCCCGCACCTGGCGGCAGGCGTTGATGAACGGGCTCCTGGGCGCTGACGTAGTGGGCTTTCATACAGCCGATTACGTCAAGCATTTTATGCACAATGTGTCGGAAGTGGTCGGATTACCCATCATTGAGCAACGCGTCGTGCTGGACGATCGGTCGGTTTTCGTCGGCGATTTTCCGATTAGTATCGACTTCACCAAGTTTGATGAAGGTAGCCAGCTCGAAGCCGTTGCAGAGATGCGGCAGCATTATCAGCAGTTATTGAACGGTAACAAAATCATTTTCTCGGTTGACCGGCTCGATTACGCAAAGGGCATTACCTACCGCTTGCAAGGCTACGAACGTTTCCTGACCCAAAACCCCGATTGGCACAACAACGTAACGTTCGTTATGACGGTTGTCCCCTCCCGGGACAAAATCGGTCATTACCAGGAAATAAAACGAGAGATCGAAGAAACCGTCGGACGTATCAACGGCCTGTTTGGTACCATTGGCTGGCGGCCTATCGTGTACTCGTACCTGTCGCTGACGTTTACAGAATTGCTCGCCCTCTACACCTGCTGCGACGTGGCCCTCATTACACCAATCCGCGACGGCATGAATCTGGTCTGTAAGGAGTTCATCGCCAGCCGTCGCGACAATCAGGGGGTGTTGATCTTAAGTGAGCTGGCGGGCGCTGCTCAGGAATTGCCCGACGCCCTCATTATTAACCCAACAGATACCCAGGAGGTAACGGCGGCCATAAAAGAAGCCCTGGAGATGCAACCCGCCGAGCAACAGGACCGCATGCAAAAAATGCGGCAACATCTTCAGAATCACAACGTTTTCCGATGGAGTCATAATTTTTTATCTGCCTTTATGAGTGACGAATCCTGGCAATCAGAACTGGCAACAAACTTGCCGATTCAATCCTTTATCGATGCGTATCAGAAAGCACAGCACCGGCTATTGCTGGTCGATTTCGACGGAACGCTCGCTCCCATTGTCAACGACCCCGCGAAAGCGCAGCTATCGCCAACGATGCAACCGGTATTACACCGATTGGCCGAGCAGAACGATCTGGCGATTATCAGCGGCCGCAACCGGGCATTTCTGGAAAATGCTTTTCGGGGCTTTCCGGTAACGCTGGTCGCCGAACACGGTTCATTTATCAAAAAACCGGATCAGGATTGGCAACTACTGGATATGCCTGCCAGCGACTGGATCGAGCCGGTTCGGGCAACGATGAACGAATACGTTGACGCCTATCCGGAGTCTTTTATCGAAGAAAAAGAAACGACCATTGTCTGGCATTACCGGAATGCCAAAGCCGAAGACATCGAGACAAAAGCCGTTGAACTGGCGACACGATTGCTCAGTACGCCGTCGGCAGTCAAATTAACGGTTATGCAGGGCAGCAAGGTTATTGAAGTGCGAACAGCGCAGCACAGCAAAGGCACCATTGCCCAGAAACTTTTTGAACAGACGGACTACGATTTCATTGTCAGCATGGGCGACGACACGACCGATGAGGATATGTTTCGTCAGTTGCCCAACTGGGCATACACCCTGAAAGTTGGGGCTGGAATCACTAATGCCCGCTACCGGTTAGCCCGCCAGCGTGACGTGGAGATGCTGCTGCAACAACTCGACGAAGTAGCCATCAACCACTGACAGCAACTATTTCCAGGAGCGAGGTCATAGCTGCTTAGACCTATCCAGCGATGACCTCGCGTTCTGACTTATTCTCTATAATCAGCTACAGTCGTTGACGCGGAGTCGCTTGTTTACGTTTAACTTCTCTACCCCACCATGAAACTCTTAGTGATCGAAGATGAACCTAAAATGCTGCAAGCAATTCGGCAGGGGCTTGAGGAAAGTCAGTTTGAGGTAGACATCGCCTACGACGGGCTGATCGCCAAGCGGCTGGCCCTAAAAAACAATTACGCAGCCATCATCTCCGACGTTATCTTACCTGGCCTGAACGGTTTTGAACTGTGCCGTCAGCTACGGGCCGAGGGCCTGACGACGCCTATTTTGTTGCTGACCGCGCTGGGTGAAGTCGATGATCGCATATCGGGTTTCGATTCCGGGGCGGATCAATACCTAACCAAACCGTTTCAATTTGCCGAACTGCTGGCCCGTGTCCGCTCCCTGACAAAGCGCGGCACGCAGGTCTCGATGACGGCCCAAACGTTGCGGTACGGTGGCATTGAGATGAACCTGGACGCCAAAACCGTGCGACGCGACGGCCTGCTTATCGACCTGACTGCCCGCGAATTTGCGCTGCTGGAATTTCTGATGCGCAATCAGGGACGGGTTTTGTCGAAGCCAGACATTGCCGAACACGTCTGGGATCTCAACTTCGATACGGGGACTAACGTGGTTGAGGTTTATATCAATTACCTGCGCAAAAAAATTGATAAGGATTTCCCTAAAAAGCTTATTCATACCCAGTTCGGTATGGGTTATGTTTTTAAAGAAGAATAACCAGCCAAAGATTGCGGCTGGCTGATACCTGCTCATGACTATTCGGAATCGCCTAGCAATTCGTTTTACGGGACTCGTATCGGCCATTTTGCTATTGGCCTTTGTGAGCATCTATGCCTTTTGCTGGTACTTCATCGCTTCTGACTTTTACCGCCGACTCGACCGGAAAGCCAATACGCTGGGCGAGATGCTTATTCTTCATCGGTTGGATGCACAACTAATCCACCAGCTGAGCCGCATCCGGAAAGATCAGCTTCCAAATCAAAAGATTAAAGTATTCGACAATCGCGATTCGGTCATATACGAAACCAACGACGCCATTTCGCTTGACGTTTCGGCCAGTCAGATCGAATCCATCCGGCAGAAAAAAAGAAAAGATTTTCGGCAAGGTCTTTACTACGTCTCTGGTATTCGATTTATGACCGCATCGGGTATGTATGTCGTGCTAGCAAGCGCCGAAAACGTATACGGTGACGCTTTTCTGCGGCAACTGATCTGGGCAATGGTCGGTTTGTTTTTTCTGGCTATTGGTATCACGATCTTCTCGGGATGGTTTTTTGCCGGGGATGCGCTTCGGCCCATGCAGCGGATTGACCAGACCCTCAATGCCATCTTTCCGAACAACCGGGACGAACGGCTACCCATCCGCCAGGATAATGACGAAATCGGGAGGCTATCGGCAACCATTAACCAACTACTCGACCGGGTTGCCGAATCGTTTCGACTACAGCGCATGTTCGTGGCCAATGTATCGCACGAATTAAAAAATCCGCTCACTCAGATCAGCTCGCAACTCGAAGTCAGCCTGCTGAACCAGCGCGACCCGGAAGCTTACCAGCAAACCATGCGGTCTGTTCTTGACGATGTCACGAACTTAGCTAGCCTAACCCATGAACTGCTGCAACTGTCGCAGATCAATATGGACGATGCTGGTAGTCTGCTGACCGATGTGGTACGCATCGATGAAACCGCCTGGGACATCCGTTCCGAAGTAAACGCTATCAATCCTCGCTATCAGGTACGTATCGATCTCGGCGAACTACCCGACGATCCAGACCAGTTGACGGTTCGGGGCAATAAAACGCTGCTGTGCACCGCCTTAAAAAATCTCACCGAAAACGCTTGTAAATTTTCCGACGACGGACAGGCCGTTATCGCCATCAACGCTGGAAACGATCAGCTCCGAATCCAGGTTTTAAACGAAGGGCCTCCTATTCCGGCCCCTGATATTCCTTATATTTTCGAGCCGTTCTACCGCAGCCGTCAAACCGCCGATGTTAGCGGGTACGGCGTAGGCTTGTCATTAGTCGAACGGATTGTGCGCCTGCACGGTGGGCAACTAACCGTATCATCTGCTCCAGGACAGCCTACTGCCTTTACCATATTACTAACTCGACAGTAAGTATCTCTAAGCAGATTCTAAGGAAATTTTCAGGCAATCTTAAGTCTCATAACCGATTTTTGGTACTACTGTAACAGCCGTATTTGTAAGGCTATTCGCGACATCGTTTACTAATGATCGAATCTTGCGGTACTCGCCTACTTCGATTTGTTTCGCCTAATCATTTCCAAACAAACGCAAAAACGTGCCTCTATTCGACGACGATCAACCCCGAAAACCAGACTGGTTGCTGATTTTTATGGGTATTTTATTTCTTCTTTCGCTGTTAATTGTTTGGCTGGTCGACTTGCCTAGCTTACTACGGTAACTGCTACGCCCTCTTATTTTGTAGCTGTCGCTATTCGATTAGCAGCTTGATTCGTTTACTTTTTGTGCGCGTCCGTAACCAACTCTCAATACGCCGACGCTCAGCGGCTGTGTGACTACGGGAAAATTTGGCGTAGACCAGCGTCACCGTATCGGGCTTCGCACTGTTTGAATTCAACACCAGCGAGCGCGCAGCCGTAAACGTCTGAACGTCGGGCATGAGCGTTTTCAATTCATTGCGTAAATCGGCAACCGGTAGGTGTGAGGTCTGGTTGAGTTCGATATAGCGACGTAATGAATCAATCGTTTGATCCTTGATCGCAATCGACGCCTGATTGTAACGAAAAACCTGCTCGGTGACCGTGTTGGCAATGGCGTCAACATCAACCGGCGCGTCTTTGAATGTGCCCTGTCGAACAACCAGCTCCGCATCGGTCAGCCCATACATTGGTAATTTTGCCGTCAGCAGATTAATCGAGTCGGCGGGCAACGGTTCTCCCACCAGCGTAAGCTCAATTCGACTTTGTTTTCGATTAAAATGAGCATCGTATTTGATCACCTGTCGGTACTGAAAGTCGCATTCGTTAGCCACAAATCGCTTGGCTGACTGCTCAAAAATCGTCTTGCGAACGATCTGATAGCCCAGGTACGTGCTGGGAATGATTACGATAAGAACGGCCAGCCAGATCGTTTGCCGCACGCGCCGTTCGGTAGCTGGCGACGGGTACTCTTTTTGGTGATACCGTAAAAACCGTACGATCAGGAAAGTAGCTAAACTGATACAGATTCCATTGATCAGAAACAGGTAAAAGGCTCCGGCGAAGTAATACAAATTTCCGGTAGCAATGCCATAACCGGCTGTGCAGAGGGGCGGCATCAAGGCCGTAGCAATGGCAACCCCCGGAATAACGTTCGTTACCTTTTCCCGACGCGACCCGGCAACGATACCCGCTAACCCCCCAAAAAAGGCGACGAGCGCATCCCAAACGGTGGGCGATGTGCGCGCTAGTAGTTCAGACTGAGCGAGATGAAGCGGGCTCAGCACAAAATACACCGTTGACGTCAACAAACTGATAAACACGGCGATCCCCAGGTTTTTCAGCGCCCGCTGGATCATCGCCAGATCGTTGATACCGACGCCCATACCGATACCCATAATCGGCCCCATGAGCGGTGAGATCAGGAAGGCTCCCGTAATGACCGCCGGTGAGTTGATGTTTAGACCGATGGAGGCAATAAAGATGGCAAAGATCAAGGTCCACAAATTAATGCCCCGAAACTCGATGCCCCGGCTAATCGACTGAATCACCTCGACTTCGTCATCTTTGTCTTCATCCAGGCTAAAGCGTTCTTTCAGGAATACCTTAAACTGGGACAACAAATCAGGTCGCTTCTCTTTCGGTGTCTTTTTATCATCAGCAATCATATCGTAAGCAGGTTCCGGAATAGTAATCAAGTATTTCGAATGCACCCGTGAAGGTATAAAAATCACCCGTTAACCAGCGCATTCAATTGATAGACAGAGCCTTTAATAATAGTTTACTCTGTCCTTAAAGATCCTGAGCGGTTTTCTTTTGTAACCGGCTGCGCCATTGCTTCCCGGACAAAGCCTTCTTTCAGGTGCTCGTAGAACGAAACCGGGTCAATCAATGAGGCAGCACCCTGGGCCATCAGACCACCGAGTAAGAGCTGAAAAATAGCCGAATGGCGATCTGTCATTTCAAGCACCAGAATGGCCGCCGTAAACGGTGAACGCACCACCCCCGTCAGAAAACTGACCATGCTAACCAGGATCACCAGATTTGTATCGCTGGGTGTTACGTTTACCAGCCGCGACAGGGCATCGCCCAGAATAGCTCCCGCACTCAGCGAGGTGGCAAACACACCGCCTGCGGCTCCCCCACTGTAGCTCAGCGCCATACCAGCAAAGCGTACCGGAAAAAGGTACCACGGTGTCAGGTGATCATTCTGAAATAAGAGCCGATTGATAATGGGCTTTCCCGTTCCGATGGCATCGGTACCCACCCAAAAAGCCAGACCCGCCAGAACCAGACCGCACCCAGCAACCCAGGCCGCCTGCTGAGGCATCGTCTTAAACCGCCGACGGTACCCATTCACCCACAGCAACGTTTTCGCAAAGAGAGCGCCCGCCAATCCGCAAAACATAGCGACGAACACCACAATACCCAGAAACCACCCCGTCGAAGCGCTGACTCGGGGAAATCCTAGGTACAAATACGGCCCCTGAATTGCCTGCGCTGTCATACCGGCGATGATAACCGCCGTGAAAACTGCCGTTCGGAAGCGGGTGATGTGCGTCTGCGTTAGTTCTTCTACAACGAAAACAATACCGCCCAGTGGCGTATTGAACGCAGCGGCCAGACCAGCGGCCCCGCCCGTAACGAGTGCAATCTGCCGTGACAACTGTGGCCAGCCAGCGGGTTGCAGTCGATTGATGGCCCGAAAAATAGCCGCCGAAATCTGGATAGTTGGTCCTTCACGGCCAATGACTCCACCACCAATCAGCAGGACGGCACTGCTCAGGACTTTTACAACGGCAACGCGTAAGCTCAGCAGATAGCCCGTATGACCGTAGGCTGTTGGCTTCGACAGTTCAATGCCTGCCATTACCTGCGGAATACCGCTGCCCCGTGCCGCAGGAGCCAGTTTAGCAACAAGCAACCAGGCAATGACGAAGGCAATGGGCGTCACCGCAAAAACCAGGAGTGGTTGCCGGTGCATCCAGGTAAAGCTGGTTTCCTCAGCCCAAACGAACAACTCTTCGTACCCTACGGCCACCAGGCCCGTTAGTAAGGATGCTACCCAAAAAGGTAAACTTTGTAAAATGACTCGCCGGACACGTTCGGTGTACAGCCGTTTAATAATGTGTTGATCCAGCCAGGCCAGCACCTGCGCGTATCGGGAAGGTTTATCGGCCATTTGTTCGTGAACTACAATCGTTTCCGCAATTAACGCCCGAATTGGTCATCTAGTTGACCGTACATTGGATTCTAAGCAAATTCTAAGCAGTCTTTAAGCCCACTGTAACAGCTAACTAGCAGGTTTGTACTATCAATAAACAGACAAATCGCTATGGCAACGGAAACTACTGAACAGCAAACCAAACTGACCACAAGCCTGGTAACAGCGCTGATGCTTTTCTTATTGGCTACGGGCGCTTATTACTGGACAAAAAGCTGGCGCTTAACAAAACTGAATGATTTTAACGAACTGAGAGCCGACTCGCTCTTATCGGTCAAGCTTCGACTGGAAGGCGATATTCGTAGTATGGAAAGTCAGCTCGAAACCGCAACAGACAACAGCGCATCGCTCGACAATCACATAACGGATTTACACCATGTGGTGAATAAACGCACGGCTGAAATTGGGCGATACCGTCAACAGTCGAGTCGTCAAGGCCGTACGATTCGACAACTCAACGACCAGCTTACCACCCTTACCACCAACCGCGACAGTCTGGAAAATCAACTTGAAGCCATGCGGGATAAAATCGGCTGGTTAAGCAATTCGAACCAGTTGCTACTCAGCCAGAACAAAGACTTACAGAAAAAGGTAGAAAATCTGACCACAAGCCTGTCAACCAAGGTTCCCATCTCAACCATTACGGGCGATGCTTTTCTGGTTGAAGCAACCAAGTCAAACCATAAGCAAACGGCCAAAGCCAAAAAAGTCCACGACTTGACGGTTTCGCTTGATATACCTGCCGAGCTCCAGATAGCGGGTACGCATGATTTGTTTCTAAGCCTGACCGACAGTCAGCACAATGCGATGATGGCTCCTTTGCGAAGCACCACCGTTGTGCTGTCCGATGTCAATGAAGTGATTCCCGTTCACGCTACCCAAACGGTGAACTTCAGCCGTAATCCGCAACGAATCTCCTTTACCCTTACCCCCAACGGACCTATCAAACCGGGCAAATACCGAGCGTCCGTGTTTACAAAAGACGCGTATTTAGGCTCCGTCGAATTTCTATTCCGCGATAGTTTCCTTTTTTTCTAAGCGAATTCTAAGCAGAGTCTAAGGCGGCTCTCAGTTTTTCCCTGCTATTTGCCAATGCGTTTATAAATCTGGTTTGTTCGATTACCGTTGGTATCCGGTTCGTACCGTCCTGGTTTACCCAAGAGTACCTTTTTTCATAGTATTAGCGAGAGATAACGCTACTGAAGCCCTGATCTTCGGTAGCGTTTTTGTGCTTTCAGCGGATCGGATTCCTCCCAAAATCTTCTAAGCGAATTCTAAGAATTTTCTAAGCTCCTCTTTATTCCTACGCGCCAATTTGCCAACGAATTAATCTCGTAACGGAGGCTGATTCGACAGTACTTATCTACCTTATACATACATGATTGATCGCTTGATTGCCTACAGCGTCCGGAGCCCCTGGACACTAGGCCTGCTACTGCTTGGCCTGATCGGTTATGGTACGTATTCACTGAAAAATCTGCCCATTGATGCCGTTCCCGATGTGACGAATCAGCAGGTAGACGTGATTACGAACTCGCCAAACCTGTCGTCGCTCGAAATCGAGAAATTCATTACTACGCCCCTCGAAATGGCGATGGCTAACATTCCCGGCCTGATCGAAGCCCGGTCGGTGTCAAAATTCGGCTCGTCGGTTCTCAAACTGATCTTTACCGACGAGACTGACATCTACTGGGCTCGTCAGCAGGTGTTCGAACGGCTCGAAGGGGTAAAAGCCGACATCCCAGAGGGGGCAGGTACACCCGTACTAGGTCCCGTTTCTACGGGTCTGGGCGAAATTTACCAGTACGTCATTCGCCCCCAAGACCCTGATCATCCACGGTATACGCTGACCGAAATACGCACCTTACAGGACTGGTACATCCGGCGCAAACTACTGGGAATGCCGGGCGTTGCGGACGTAAGTGGGTACGGCGGCTACAGCAAAGAATACCAGGCCAAGCTCAAACCGGACCGGATGCGGGCGCTCGGCGTGACGGTCGATGATCTGTACGCAGCTCTTTCGCAGGGAAATGGCAACACGGGCGGGGCCTACATTGAAAAAGATAATAAAGCTTACACCATTCGCGGCATCGGGCTGGTCAATAACCTCGACGAAATTGCTCAGACAGTGGTCCGTAAAAACGGCAATGCGCCCGTGCTGGTCCGCGATGTGGCCGACGTAGAAATGGGTCACGCACTTCGTTTCGGGGCGCTGAGTCAGAATGGAACGGGTGAAGTAGCGGGCGGTTCCATCCTGATGATGAAAGGGGCCAACGGCAATGAGGTGATTGGACGGCTAAAAGACAAATTCGCCGAGATTCAGGCCGGACTACCCGACGGTTTAATCATCGAACCGTTCCTGGATCGTTCCAAAATCGTGAGTGCGGCCATCGAAACAGTAGCGCATAACCTCATCGAAGGAGCGGCTATTGTCGTCATTGTAATCCTAGTTTTACTCGGCAACTGGCGGGCGAGTTTGCTGGCGGCATCGGTCATTCCACTGGCGATGCTGTTTGCCTTTATCTGGATGCGTCAGTTCGATCTGGTCGGCAACATCATGAGTCTGGGTGCGATCGACTTTGGTCTGCTGGTCGATCCGGCTATCATCGTTGTCGAGTCGGCGGTCTTGTTTCTGGCGGTTGCCATGGCCCGTCGGCAGGAAGAAAAAACAAGAGCGGATGGGACAGCCAGCAGGCTGACGTACAAAGACCGCCAGGAGGTAGTCATTGCCTCTACCTCCGACGTTAAACGGTCGGTAGTCTTTGGCGGACTGATTATCCTGATCGTGTATTTCCCCATTCTGACGCTGGAAGGTGTTGAAGGAAAGATGTTTTCGCCAATGGCCAAAACGGTTGGTTTCGCCATTCTGGGCGCGCTGCTCCTGTCTATTACCTATGTGCCAATGATGAGCGCGCTGTTGTTACGCCCGCCCAAGTCGCTCCATGATCACGGTTTCTCCGAAAAAATTGTCCAGTTTTTTTATCGGTTACTTCGCCCGGTACTCGTGGCTGGATTGCGCGCCAAGCTGGTCGTGGTTGGCGTAGCCGCCGGTATTCTTGTAGCGGGCATTGTCGGCTTTACCCGCATTGGTGGCGAGTTCATTCCCAAGTTGCAGGAAGGCGATATGATGATCGACATGGATTTACCGACCGGTACCCCCCTGACCGAATCCATCCGACTAAGCCGCACTTTTCAGGAATCCCTGCTCAAAGCGTTTCCTGACGAAATCAAAGGCGTCGTTTCCAAGATCGGCACCTCCGAAGTAAAAGTCGATCCACTTCCGCTCGAATCGCAGGAGCTTTACCTGTCCCTGACGGACAAGCACACCTGGAAGAAAGCCGCTACGCAGGAAGACTTAGCCGTTGAGGTCAATAAATTCATGGCTCAGTTTCCGGGACCCATTTACGCCATCACGCAGCCCATTGAAAGCCGCGTAAACGACATGATGAACGGCGCCCGTACCGACGTAGTAGCTCAGCTTTACGGCGACAACCTGGATACACTGGTTGCCAAGATGCGTTCCATCATTCAGGTGATTCGGCAGGTTCCGGGTGCCGTTGATGTGAAGGCGAGCAAAGTGTTTGGTTTGCCCCAGCTCAATATCAAATACGACCGCCAACGACTGGCGGTCCACGGTATCAAAGTCGAGCAAATCAACCGGGCCATTCAGATGGCCTTTGGCGGGGCCACGGCGGGTGTCGTGTACGAAGGTGACAAACGCTTTGATCTGACGTTCCGCCTGGCGGGTGCTGACCGGGTACGTCCCGAAGCCATCGAAAACCTGCTCGTCAACGATCAGAATAACAATCCGATTCCGCTGCGCGAGCTGGCCGAAATCAGCGAAAATGTTGGCCCCTCCGAAATTACACACGTCGATATGAAACGGGTTGTCAACATCGGGTTTAACGTTCGGGAGCGTGATCTGGAATCAGTAGTCAACGACGTGATGAAAGCCGTCGGCCAGCGGGTTAAACTGCCGGATGATTACTCGATCACCTACGGGGGCGAATTCGAAAACTTCAGCCGCGCTAAAGATCGGCTGGCCCTGGTACTGCCTGTATCGCTGCTGGTCATCTTCGGCTTGCTTTACCTGACGTTCGGCAACTTCCGGGATAGTCTGCTTATCTACGCCGTGGTTCCTTTGTCGGCAGTAGGCGGCATTTTCTCCCTGCTCCTGCGAAGTATGAACTTCAGTATCTCAGCGGGTGTCGGCTTTATTGCCTTGTTCGGCGTAGCCGTATTGAACGGTATTCTGCTGGTCAGTCACTTCAATGCGCTAGCCGATGAAGGCGTCACCGACCCCAACGAGCGGGTGTTGCGAGGACTACAGGAGCGCCTGCGTCCCGTGCTCATGACATCCTTCGTAGCAGCCCTTGGTTTCATGCCGATGGCCTTGTCTACCAGCGTAGGAGCCGAAGTTCAGAAGCCACTGGCAACGGTCGTAATCGGCGGACTACTAACCGCAACCGTACTGACACTGATTGTATTACCCGTTTTGTACGCCTTGTTTTCACCAAAAACGCAACAACCGAAAGAAACAGAAAAGGAGGTGAACGTAGCATGAGATACCTATTGACACTACTGGGTGTAACTTTCGGAGCGATATCGGCTTCGGCTCAATCGTACCATGTTATTACACTGCCCGAAGCGCTCGCCCGCGCTAACAGCGATAACCCGCAGGTAAACGTGGCAAACCTTCGGATCGATAAACAACGAGCGCTGATTCCGGGCGCGCTGAGCCTGTCGGGCCCCGAACTGATTTTCGAAGCACCAACCACGACCCGATTCCAGCCCGGTGTTTTGCTGCCCGTGTCGCTGCCAACGGTGTATAAAAATCAGCGGATCGTGCAGGAGCAGCAGGTCAAGCTGAGCCAGCGGGAGAAAGGCATCACGACGAACACGTTGCGCTATAACGTGCGGACCGTCTACAACAATTTGCTTTATCTGCGCGAAAGCATCACCAATTACCGACGTCAGGATAGTTTGTTGCTGGTATTCACCAAAGTAACCGAGACCCGCCAGCGTGTTGGTCAGATTTCGCGCATCGAGGTACTCAACGCGCGTTCGCAGCAGCAGGAGCTGAATTATCAACTGGATCAGACCCGCGCCCGCGTCCGTAGTAGCCGGATTCAGTTGGGCTTGCTCATCGGGACGCCCAACGATACAAGCCTGCGCGTTACCGGTCCGTTTCAGCGAATGAGTTTTGCTCCCGATAGTAAGCTTGCTCCGCTACTGGCATCCGACAGCACCTTTATTCGTAATCCGCAAACAAGCTTCTATGAGCAGAATCAGCAGTTAAGCGAGTCGTTGTTGAAGCTGGAAAAAAAGCGCCGGTTACCGAATATCATCGTTGGGTATCTGAACCAGGGTGGGCCAGAATCACCCCTTCTGTACCGATTCCGGTTTGGCCTTTCGTTGCCGGTTTGGGGTTGGGTAGCCCGGTCGCGGATCAATGCCGCCCAGACTGACGTAGCCATTGCCAAAAGTCAGATTACCTTGAATCAGTACGAGCTTCGGGGCGACTACGACAAAGCGATTGCCGACTACCTACAGTATCAGGAAGCGTTGGATTACTATACGGTGACGGGGTTACCGCAGGCCGAAGAGATCATCAAAGCGGCTAGTGATGGCTACCGCCTGGGAAGCATCGGCTATTACGATTACCTGCTCAACGTACAGCAGGCCTTTAAAATCCGACAGGGTTATCTCGACGCCCTGCTTTCCTTCAATCAAGCTGTCATCACCTTGCACTATATCAAAGGCGAATAACATGAAACGCAACCCTATCATCATCTATATTGGATTCCTTCCACTGCTCGGCGGGCTAACCTCCTGCGGTGACTCTGACGGAAAAGATCAGGCTACCGAGTCGAAAAAAACAACGGTCGTTACGAGTACCGATACAGTGCGACTGACTGCCAATCAGTTGAAAACGGTCAATATCGATCTGGTCGATTTCGAAAAGCGGGCGCTGAAACCAATCATTTACGCAAATGGCGTTATTCGGCTATTGCCCGACAGCCGCGCGGAAGTCAGCAGCCACATCGCGGGCAAGATCGACCGGATCTTTGTCCGCGAGGGTCAGCCCGTGCGCAAGGGGCAGCCGATTGTTCGTCTGTCGAGCTTCGAACTGCTGGAACTGCAAAACGACTATGCAGCTGCCCATGCCGATGTAGAGTTTCTGGAAGCGGAGTACAAACGGCAGGATGAACTCCGCAAAAGCAACATTGGCGTATTGGCCCAATTCCAGTCGGCTGACGCCAAACTGAAAGCAGCCCGCGCCCGCGAACTGGCGTTGAAAGACAAACTGACGATTATTGGCGTGGGTACATCCAACATCATTCAACAGCGTCAGGTAAGTCTCACATCGGGCCTCATCATTCGTTCACCGATTGATGGCTATGTCTCCAAATTTCACGAGAGCCTGGGTGCGTTGGTCGAACCGCAGACGCTGCTGGCCGAAATCATCAACCCCAACCGCATCGAAGCCAATGTATTCGTCTACGAAAAAGATGCCGATTACGTTCGCGAAGGCCAGCCCGTTGAGTTGCAATTTGTCAACCGCTCCATTGCACCAGTGAAGGGCCGCGTCACGTACATTGCCCGCTCGGTGAACGATGAAAACCGGGCCATTACGCTGCACGTCAGTTTTACCCGACCTAAAGATGAACTACTGGCGGCTGACATGAACGTACAGGCACGTATCATCGGTACCGGCGAGCGCATCAGTGAACATACCCTGCCGCGCACGGCTCTGCTGGATGACGGTGATGGCAAGTTTGTGTTTGTAACAACCCAATCGGGAGCCGATACAATTCCGTTCAGAAAACAGAAGGTAGAGATTGTCAATCAGGGTGATCAGTTCATAGAGGTACGCCCGGTTGGCAAATTACCCACCGCCGGTCTGAAAATTGCCAATAATAACGTGCTGGCGCTGGAAGCAGAACGAAAGAAGAACGAATAAAGGCTACAAATGCCCATAGACGGTGGTGAAGCGTGATGTCGGCGGGGTCGCCTGCCCGGTTTGAAAAACCGACATCACGCTTCACCACCGTCTGGTTTGAGAGTCGGACGGCACGATAATGATACAGACCTGATTTCTGAGCCCAACGAGAACCTTACTCGTATTTCATCTCGACGGATCGAATCGTGCTGCTGCTATTGGCCGCTCC
Source organism: Spirosoma liriopis (assembly GCF_023196085.1). NCBI lineage: Bacteria > Pseudomonadati > Bacteroidota > Cytophagia > Cytophagales > Cytophagaceae > Spirosoma > Spirosoma liriopis. The sequence goes on along the minus strand of NZ_JALPRF010000002.1, from coordinate 1,149,370 downwards.
GGAAACGCTGATACCGATGCGGGGAGCCCGGTCCCAGCGGGGCAGATACGAGCCATCCAGTGGCGTTTTGGTCAGTAATTGCGGCTGCGCTTCTTTAGGCTTCCAGCTAAATTCGTAGAACTGCCCGAACCGGCTTATCAACTGCACGTTGACGGAGGGGACGTCATCAGGAATTGACTTACTTTCCAACACCGTCCGTGTTCCGTCTTTGATCTGCCAAAGCTCAAGCAATCCTTTGCGCACGCCAAGCCCCAGGGCGTTACTGGCATCTCCGTACAAACATATGCTCTGAAGCACATCCGCCTGGGGAGTCACATCAGCAGCAAACGTGTACGTTCCTTTTTTGATAACCAGCCCCAGAAAACTACCCATCGGTCCAGACTGCGTATTCGTCAGATGCAATTGATTGTCATGGACCGAAAAGACCGGTTTGGGTGAGCTGACATCCCACACCCAGGGTATATCGTTTGACTTTTCACCAAAATTCGCGGTCAGGTCGGGCTGCTGCTGTTGCTTCGTTTTGCCCGGCGATTCCGCCTGAGCGGGCGTTGTCGTCCCGTACCGGAACGTAGGCCACTGGGTTTTGTCGTCCCAAACCAGTTCGCTGAGCACCCCCTGACGGCCCGTTTGCGTAAAATCGACGCCGTTGTAGGCATGATGCAGATAAAAATAGCGATTATCCGGCGTAGTCACGATTGTTCCATGTCCGGGACATTTCCAGGTTTGATCGCTCACCAACACTGGATTTCCCGTGTGTTTGACCCAGGGACCCTGCAATTTTTCCGCGCGGGCCACCCCAACCTGATAATTGCAACCCGCTCCGCAACAGGAATTTCCCGAATACGTCATGTAATAGTAACGGCCTCGTTTAACAATTGCCTGTCCTTCGGCCCCACCCCCTTCCCAGTTGTTCCGCTCAGCTTTCAGCATTGAAAATGCCTTTCCGGTCACCTTCAGTCCGTCCGCAGCCAGTTCCGCTCCCAGAATTTCAATATCCTTTCCTTTATCCAGCCCGTAGGCTTTCCAGGTGATGTATAGTTTACCATCTTCTTCAAGCACAAAAGCGTCGATCGCTTCGGTCGTCCATTCCAGCAGTAAACCATGATCGGTAAACCCCTGCCGAATGTCGCGGGTGCTGGCGACACCGATGTATGAATGCTTATCGGATTTTCGACGGGCCGTGTAGTACACGTAAAAAGTACCGTTCCGGAAGAAAAGCTCCGGTGCCCAAAAACTGCCCATCGTCCAGTCCGGTATCGTATTGAAAACAGATCCGACATGTGTCCAGTTGACCAGATCAGTGGAGGTGTAGATAGGGTATGCCGGTCCCCACTCCGATGACGTTCCAACGGCGTAGTAGGCGTTACCCACGCGAATAACGGAGGGATCGGCGAAGTCACCCGCAATGACCGGATTTCGGTATGTAAGGGTGGTACCCGGTGGCTGAGTCGGCTGGGCCACGCAATGCAGCGTAGTTGATAGAGCGACGAGAATGGCGCAAATAAATCGCATTACAGTTGAGCAGATTGGCTGAGTAATCACTTTCGCGTTCGAATATAAGGCACACTGACTAGTTTGTCTCCAACCTAAGCAGTAGACCTGCTTAAGAACGAAAACAAGGATAATGAGTAGTTATTCGTTTACGTGTTGATGGCGTGGCAAAGCGAATAGCGGATGTTCGTTGCTGAACAGGTTTATCCAGAGCCCGGTGGCAGGCTTTGCAGGTTCAACGGATTCTTACACGGTCAGGCGTAAGACCTAGAATCCACTAAACTTGTATACTTATAGAAAATATAGACTACATTGTTCGACGCCTGATGCAACAAATAGCCTCGCAACGTATATAGCCTTACATAGTAGTTTATCGAGTATCTGATCCTTATTACTTTTTTATCCGCTAATTTATTATTCGGCAATTTGGTGACATAATATCTATTTTAACGTCAGTTCTTCAGTATCAATCAAATACCGGACCGTATTTAACTGATTATGGCTTATAATCCTTACCTATCCCGTGACCTTATCCGCGTACAGAAGCTGCCATTTACCGATGAATGTACCGTACAAGGAGAACTTGTGTTTGTCACACTCACGCCAATGCTCAGAGCCGTACTTCCTGAACACCTGATCACACTACGCATTCCGACCCAAAAATTCACGGTGGAAACGGTCATTGATCACTATGAAGTAATTGTCGATTATTTGACCGAGACCGCACAGACGGCCAACGAGTACCTTAGACTAGCGAGAAATTCTGGCACTGAATAACTAGTACTTATACACTCTTTTTGTTTAGCTTTTCGTATTAGCGACCGCATCTGCGCTTCTCCAAATAAATTATCCTTGCCGTGGTCGAAACAACGTTCACGCGATTACTTCCCTGCCCGTTATTTTATCGATACAAATACGGTTCCACTCAATAAATCGTAGATACTCTTGTCAAGAACAAGGCTGTCTTATCCAATTTTCTCGCTCTTCTGGATACTACTAGTTTAGCGACTTTCAGCGATAAATTACCTCCAACGCTACTAGTCAACAACAATTACATTGTTTTACGCTGCTCGTTGAAAATACTGATCATATGGTATACTACCACCTAACAGTAAACATCAGCAGATTACCGACCCAACGGTAAAAACTATTCACATGCGGATCTACCCTGCGTAACCCGCTATGAATGAACCATTGACCAATTATTTTTCTAATTAACAACTCGCTGACTAACGCGCAGCCTCTAACAACTCTTCCTTCATTATCGTTGCTCACTACAGTTCCAAACGGAAAGTACTGAATCATTATGCCGTTTAGGCTTAGCAGTCGTACAGCATACGAAACGGCGCAAAGCAATTCAGCCATGGTATCGAACCGTTTTTTACTATGCTCTATCATCTGTCTATTCCGTTCTATAGCGTGAGCAAAGCGCTGAAACGTTGCGTAAATGCAGATCGCTATGCCGCATCTATCGCATTTGTAATTAGAGTCGTAAATAGATCCTGCTTAATCGAATCAGTTCGTCTGTCGGTACCTAAATCATTGGTTGTCGCACTGCTTCTTCTCACGGTTGATCAGGCTATCGCCCAATCTGCTTCGTCGGGCGCTTTTGTTGTCGTGGAGGAACGGGTAAAGCAAGCTGACGGCCAGACGATCATATCTTATCGGCTTGCCTCCGATCTAGACACACTGATTTCACCAGTGCGCTTCGCCACGCCCAGTACCAAACAAGGTATCACGCCAAAACCAGCCTGGCGTACCGAAATCGCGGCCCCTAATGAGCAGCAAGGTCACAACTCCCGAATGGATTCGGGCCTGCCCAATGATTTTTACCCTACTCCGATTGCTCCTGGCGCTGCGGCCTACAAACAAAGATTCTGGTTCAGTCGATACCCCTAGCAACAAACGAGCAGACAACGGTACTCTTTACTTCGGCAAACGATGCGCTTAGCTCCGAAATTCGCTAGTTGAACTGAATTACGTCTGTCTTTTATCTCCTTATTTTCTCCAGTTGGCCGCAAGGTCACTCCAGTTCTTATTATACAAATTAACTCAGAGCCGACGCCCGAGTTCCTCTGCTATGCTCTAAAGCAAGCGGGGTTACTTTGGTTTTGTTTATATCTGTAAAGTCTTCTTATCGATGGCTTAAAAAGTGCCGACGTCTGTTTACATTTACGGAACTGTGCACTCAATTACAGACAATTTTTTCGCTCTTTTATCTAGTTTTCCACCCAAACTTGGCCTATTAACTTATTTCTTACGCCTTACTGTATGCATAAACGTTTTACCTCGCTTTTAACCTTTCTGCTTTTATTCTCATGGCTTGTCAGCAACCAGCTGTGGGCCCAGTCGCGTCCACAGCTGCCCACATGCGGTACAACCGATTTAACAGTAGAGCAAGCTCGTGCGCTGGTAAAGCAGGCGAATCTGGCACTGGAACGCAAACGAGCATCGGGAGCCGCCTTTACAGCAATTACCTACGTTCCCATTCGCCCTCACATTTTTCGGAAGAGCAATGGAACCGAAGGGTTCAGTCTGGCCAATCTGAATCAGGTCATGGCCATTACTAATAGCTATTACCTGTCAAACGGTTACGGTATTCAATTTTATTTTTCCGGCACCAGCCCCGATTACATTGACAACGATGGCTTGTATTCTAATTTTCCGTACCCGGAGGGTTCGTCGGTTGATGGCCGTGACGCGCCCAACGCCATGAATCAGTACTATGTCAATAGCTTTGCCAATCCAGGTTTGGGTGGCTATGCTTATTATCCGTACGACGCCCTCTTCTCTACTCGTTCGTTTATCGTAGCTAGTAATTCCGGTTCTCTCGAATACTTGGGCAACCAGTTGATTCCCCACGAGTTAGGGCATAACTTTAGCCTTATTCACACCTTTGGTCAAAATCCAGGAAATGGTACGCTAGGGAGTGGTACAACTACCGAGCTGGTTACGCGGGGAGCCGGGGCCAACTGCACGACAGACGGCGATTTAATCTGCGATACGCCCGCTGACCCCTATAACAAGGCAGGAGCATCAACAATTTATGTAAACGGTTGTCCGCAATACGATCCCAACAGTACGGCCCGCGATGCGAATGGAGCCCCTTATTCGCCATCCATAACAAACATCATGTCGTATTATTATCCCTGTACGCACGATTTTACGGCGGGGCAGTTCGACCGGATGCAGGCGGCTCTGGCCCTTCGCCAAAGCCACACGAACTACTCCCTTAATGCGCCACCGAGCAACGTTACAGCACCCAGTAACCTGATCGCCAGCCTGAGCGGTACTATTATTACCTTGACCTGGCAGGATAATTCGGACAATGAGATGGGCTTTTTCATCGAACGCTCCACGTCACCAAACGGGAGCTTTGTTCCCGTTGGCGGAGTAGGTCCCAACACAACCACTTTCGTTGATTCAAAAACAACCCTGCAAACTCGATACTACTACCGGATACGTCCTTCGAATACAACTACGGGCAGCCTTAGCTCAACCATTGACATTGTGGTCAGTGCTGGTCTGACGACAACCCTCGTCGGTAATAGCGCACAACTGACCTGGCCTGCTTTAGGAACCGGTATCACTTACGAAGTGCAATGGCGGGCCGTTGGTGACGCCGACTGGACCAGTAAGTCCGGTATACCATCCAATACGACCATTCTCTATGGATTGGCCAGCAACGCTACCTACGAATGGCGGGTCCGCGCCACGGGAAGTGACCGATATGAAGGGCCGGTTCGTTTTACTATCCCCTGTTTGCAGCCAACCTTCCCGAGTGCGTATTCATCACGCACATCAGCCAACATCTACTGGAATGGCACAGCTCCCAACCAAACGTATACCCTACGCTGGCGGGCAGCCGGAACCCCTGACTGGACAACGGTCAACAGCCTAACAGCCACGTCTTATTCGCTCACTGGTTTATCCCCTTCGACGGCCTACGAATGGCAGGTTCAAAGCGTCTGCTTACCAACGGTCAGTACTGATTTTATTGCCCTTCAGACCTTCTCGACCTTATCCTGCCTGCCTCCCTACTCACTGACAGCACCTTATGTAGTATCGGCATCCGCTTATGTGACCTGGTATCTGAACTATTACGAAGTCGGTCGTCAATCAGAGATTCGCTACCGTCCGGTAGGAACCGCAGACTGGAAGGTGATTTCAGGATTGACTACGACTGACTATACGTTTACGGGCTTGGCGAACGATACGCAATACGAATGGCAGGTCAGAAGTATTTGCTCGGCAGCAGACCAGTCTGATTTTTCGCCGTCGAGCTACTTCACGACGCGCTGTCTGGTTCCTGCAAGCCTATACAGTAGAGCAACGGCCACCGGCGCTGCGTTGTCGTGGTACATAAACGGAAGTTCCGAATCAAACAGTACTTATGACATTCAGTACCGGCCTTCGGGAAGCACCGACTGGACCACTGTCAGTAACCAGCCTTCTACGTTCTTTTCGCTGACGGGTTTACAGACTAATAGCTCCTACGAATGGCGTGTCAGTCACCGGTGTTCGTCCAGTACCCAATCCGATTATTCGGCAGTCGCTACATTTACAACGCAATGCAATGTCCCGTTCACAGGTGGCCTTTACGCTTCCTTCGTGACCTCTTCGTCGGCACAGTTATACTGGTACGTAGAGAACGAAGCAGGAACTACCTACGAGATACGGTACCGGGCCGTGGGCAGTCCTGACTGGACGACGGTTAGTAGCCTGACGGCTTCGCTTTCCAACGGTAGCTATAACGTAACCGGCTTAGCAAATAACACCACGTATGAATGGCAGGTCAAAACGACGTGCTCACCGTCGAACAACACCGCCTTTGTGTCGGGGCCTGCTTTTACCACCCGATGCCGAATGCCAGACAATATGTACACTGGTACGATTACAGTAACGAGTGCCAGTCTGAACTGGAATCCGACGGGAATCGATGTCCGTTACGATCTACGCTACCGTCGGGTAGGCTCAGCAGACTGGATATCGCGCGATAATCTGACGGGCAGTGCTATAACTCTTACGGATCTTGCAACAGGTACGAATTATGAATGGCAGTTACGAACGCATTGTCAGGACGACCAGTATTCGGACTATTCGGTAACGGCTACCTTTTCAACGGTACCCTGCTCTGTTCCCAATTCATTGTATACGCATACGATTACCGAAAACTCGGCAACGTTTAGCTGGTATTTTTACGGCGGAACCACCGACACGCGGGCGGAGATCCGCTGGCGGGTGGTAGGCTCAGCAGACTGGACAATAGTCAGTAACCTCTCCATCGGAAATTCTGGTACTTATACGCTAAGCGGACTAGCCAACTCCACGCAGTATGAGTGGCAAATCAGAAGTATTTGTTCGCCGACCGAAAGCTCTGCCTTTTCGAACTCGTCTACGTTTCAGACAAAAGCTGCCTGCGACCAGATGTACACGCTTCGGAGCGGCTACTGGAACGAGGTTGCTATCTGGTCGTGTGGCCGTCTGCCTATGGCTTCGGATGTGGTACGGCTGAAACACGCGGTAACGCTTCCACCAACCTACCAGGCAACAATTCGTAGTATTTTCTATGAACAGCCGGTCAAATTAACGTGGATGGCCGGCGCTCGCTTAACATTAATCCAATAGTACATTTAGCTGAAAAAGTAGCACCGCGAAGCATTTGCCGTGGGTTTTCCATGAGTTATGTACAAACCGTTAGTTTGGGCATAGCTCTCTTCACATATCCGACACAATTGCTTCATTATTGGGCAACAAAGGTCACAAATTGGTAACAGACCGGTAACGTCGAAGTAAAGTAGGTACGCTCTCTTTGCAGCAGGAAATTTTACGCTTCCTCTTCATGAAAACGTATCTACTTACTACAATTCTCTTTCTCGTGAGTTGTTTGGCTAGTCGTAACCTAGTCGCTCAAACAACCCAGGCTTCCATTTCGGGAGTAATTACCGACAATCAGAAATCTCCGCTACCGGGCGCTACCGTTCGAGTCCGCAACGAATCGACGGGCTTTTCGACCGGTACTGTCACCAACGCGCAGGGTGAATACCAGCTTAAAGAACTGCCGCTGGGCGGGCCTTACACCATCTGGTCTACGGCGGTTGGGCTGGGCGAACAGCGCCGGACTGGCTACATGGTCAACCAGGGCGACGCGATTCGAATTAACCTGACCATGCAGGAAACGGGTCAGGATCTGGAAGTCGTACAGGTGGTGGCATCGGGTCTGAAAAACAAGACGGACAACCTGGGTGCAGCCACGGCAATCACGGCCAAAACGCTTATCACCATGCCAGTCAATGGCCGTAACTTTACCTCGCTCGTTAACCTGTCGCCCTTAAGTGGCAATAACGGTAACCTATCGGGGCAGATCGGCTCATCGACGAACTATACCATCGACGGGATGACGGCCAAAAACCCAACCTCGGCGGGTGCAACGACCAGCCGTAGCGGTGCCCCCTACTCGATCTCGATTGAAGCCGTTCGGGAATTTAAGGTCATCACCAACCAGTATGACGTGGTTTATGGCCGCGCCGGGGGTGGTATCGTCAGCGCCGTGACCAAATCGGGCACGAACAAACTGACCGGTAGCGTTTTCAACTACACCCGTGCCAACTGGCTATCGAGCAAGTACGACATTCGCGGTAACCTGCGGAACAATAAGTTCTCGACCAATCAGTTCGGCTTCTCGCTGGGCGGACCGATCATCAAAGACAAACTTCACTACTTCGTTGTCTGGGACCACCAGCAGGATTCTCGCCCGTTGATCATCGCTGATGTGCAAACATCCCTCGACGAAAGCCGCTTCAACGTAACCCGCACCACACTCGACCGCTTCGTTGACATCGCCCGCAGCAAATATGGCGTATCGAACACCCCTCAGTACGGTACGTTCGACAAAAACCGGGGTTCGGATGCCGCCTTCGCTCGTATCGACTGGCAGATCAACCAGAACAACCTGCTGACCATCCGGAACAACTACACCAACGACCGCAACAAGCTGGGTCTGGCGGATAATACGGCCATCAACATCTACGAATCGTACGGGAACGACTACAACATTGACAACAGCTTGCTGGCGACGCTCCGCACGACGTTTACGCCCAAAATAACCAACGAGCTAAAACTTCAGCACCTCTACACCTACCAGAAAAGCGGTCCCGGCGATCAGCTGCCAGCCGCCAACATTCCACGTAACATCGTAGAAAACGTGGTTTCGACGGTCGATGGACGCACGCTCTCAACCAACATCCAGATGGGTGGTCACCGCTTCGCGCAGGAAGGCTTTACCAACAATGTCGTGCAACTGGTCGACAACCTGTACTACAATACCGACCGAATTCAATACACGTTCGGACTGGACCTGATGTACACCCACGCTCGTTCGCTGTACGGCAGTGAGGTGAATGGCCGGTTCCACTATAACGTTGATGGAAGTACGTCGTCGCTCGACAAATTCAACGCGCTGCAACCGTACCGGTACTATCGGGAGGTGCCTCTGGTAGCGGACCCCACGGTGGTTGGAAACACCATCAACGCCGGTGTTTATGGTCAGTTGAGTACCCAGTTGGCACGGGGTCTGGAAATGACGGCAGGTTTACGCTTCGACTACGCACACTATCCGAAAGCGCAGTTTAACCAACTGGTGTTCGACGAACTAAACCTACGGACCGACAATCAGATCAAATCGTTTATCGTACAGCCTCGCTTGCAGTTTAACTGGGACGTGAATGAGCAGCATAAAGATTTTGTTCGCTTCGGTGCGGGAGTGTTTGCCTCGGACATTAACAACTACATGCTGATCAACAACCTGACCTTCGACGGAAAGCATTTTGCTACGGTTGACGTGCGGGGTGCTGACGTACCAACACCTGATTTTACAGCCTACCGGCAGAGTGCGGCCAACATTCCAACGCTGGCGGCTTTCCAGGTGCCAACCATCAACATGACGGGGCCAAACGCAAAGATCCCGATGCTTTACAAAGCAAACCTATCGTACACACACTTCCTGACCGAAAAGTTACGAGTCGGTATTGCGGGCTACATGTCGCTGGGTCGGAACAACTACATGTACGTTGACCGGAACATGGTAACCGATCCATTTTTCCGACTCGCCAACGAAGACAACCGGGGGGTGTACGTACCCCTCGCGAGCATGCCATCGAGTGGTGTGGGTGACTGGCAGCAGGGCCGTATCAGCAAGAAACTGGGTCGGGTACTGGAGTTGAACAGCGAAGGACGCGTCAATCAGTTTGCGGTTGTGGCGGATGCTACCTGGCAATATTTCCGCGATGGCGAAGTTACGGCCAGCTACACCTGGAACGATACCCACGACAATACATCGTACAACGGTAACGTAGCAAACACCGCAACGCTGTCGCTGCCGGTTAAAGACGATCCGCGCAACCTGAGCCGAATGACCTATTCGGACAACCATTTCCGGCACAAAGTTGTGTTCTACGGTACGCTGCCTTCATTCTTTGGTATTACCCTGGGCGTTCGTTACTCAGGCATCGGTGGTACACGATATTCGTTGCTGTCGGGTGCTAACACCAACGCTGATTTCGTAGCTACCAACGATCTGGCGTTCGTCTTTGACCGCAACAGCGAAGGCGTACCGGCAAACGTACGGTCGGGTCTGCAAACATTATTGGAAAGCGGTGCGGCCAGCCAAAGTCTGAAAAATTACATCAACGCCTATTCGGGTCGGATTGCGGAACGGAACGGCGGGATCAACGGCTTCTACGGCGTATTCGATATACGGGCGCTTAAGCGGTTCAGACTGCATAAAAACCACGCAGTTGAGGTCTCAGCTGACATCTTCAACTTTGCTAACTTCCTGAACAAAGACTGGGGTATCAACCGCTCGCTGGGTACACAGTCCCTCTACGCCCTTGGTATTCCGGCTTCGGGCAGTACGGCAGCCGTACCCGGTTTCAGCCAGACAACGCAGCAGTTCACGTACCGCGTCAACAACACGGGTGTTGTAACCCCCTCGGGCGACCCATTCCAGGTTCAGATCGGAGCGCGTTACAGCTTCTAAAGGATGATTCGCTAACGCATCGTTGCGGATGAAGTTACCGCGCATGTGTACCGAATCCTCACGATTCACATCTTATTCGGCTTGCTGGTGTTAATAGCAGGTACATTTGATAGATTTAGAACTAGGTAAGCCGGGCCCATATTGGGTCCGGCTTATTTGTTTTATCGACTAACCTTTACAAAAGCCATGAAAAACAGACTGACCATTCCGCAACAGATTATGCAGGAAAAAACCAGGCTGGCAGCATCCAGACTAAAGGCAATCGTGGAGCGTCAGCAGTCAATAAAAAGGCGGGTGGCTTTCCTTGATTACCGTATCCGTTTTATTCTCGACGAGATCCGAAAGATCAAAGTAAAATGGGGTGTCAACTAAGCCAAGAATGCTGACGTGCCGAATCCTCACGATTGCTGCTATCTACGCCTATCAGTAGTTAAGGAAGTGCATGAAATAGTCAAGATAAGGTAAGCCAGGCATCAGTTGATACCTGGCTTATTTGTGTTAGTACCAAACAGCGGCCTGCCTGTATTTAGCAAGCCTGCAATAAACTCTAGACCTAAGCAGCGGGTTGTCTTCATGCACCCAGACTGTTTCCCTGTGAAAAAAGCGATTTCGGCCTTCCAGCTTTTGAAACAAGCGCTCGATACGTTGCGGGCTAATGACCCGATTCGTATGGCAGGAGCCACCGCTTTCTTTGCCTTTTTCGCCTTGCCTCCTATCGTTATTATCCTTAGCAGTGTATTTAGTCAACTTTTCAACAAACGCTATCAGTACATCAGCGGGGCGCTAATCGAGGAGTTAGCTGAATTGTTTGGTCATAAAAGCGCTAGCCAACTGGAAGACATTTCGCAACGCCTTCAGCAGCCTAAACCAGACCCGCTGCTAACGATTCTTGGCTTTGTGCTGTTGTTTGTAGCATCAACGACGTTGTTTGCCATCTTAAAAAATTCGCTCAACCAGCTCTGGAACATTAAACCAAAACCCGGCCGTAACGTATTGTACACACTGGTCGATAAACTGGTTGCTTTAGCCATTATCATTGGATCAGGCTTGTTGCTTAGCTTATCGGTAGCCGTCGAGCAGTTGATGACGGTGACGGGCAACAGTTTGTCGCTTTCCTCACTATCCTACTACAACGAACTGACAGGTTTGGGGCATTATTCGGTCTCGATACTTATCCGCGTCGTTTGGTTTGCCAGCCTGCTCAAGTTTCTACCTGACATACGCATACCCTGGCAATCCGTCTGGCTGGGTGCGCTATTTACCAGTGTTCTTTTCAAAGCGGGAGAGAGCGTTTTAAATCGCTTACTAATCAACAGTCCGGTCGCGTCGATGTACGGGCAATCAGGAGCAATCATTTTAGTACTGCTCTTTATTTTTTATGCATCCCTAATTTTCTATTACGGAGCCGCGTTTACCCGTCGATACAGTGAGTGGACGCATCAGGAAGTCACGCCCAACAGCAGAGCCATTTCCTTTACAATCACCGAGGAAGACCCATCGAGCACAACTGCCGACAAGTAGCAATGGAGCGTTAGAAGCTAGTAAGACCTAAAATAAAAAAGCCAATCAGCAACGAAGCTAACCGGCTTATAATCAATGTGACCCCGAAGCGATTCGAACGCTTGACCGTCTGCTTAGAAGGCAGATGCTCTATCCAGCTGAGCTACGGGACCAAATAAAAAAAAGTTTATAGCTTTCGGTTGAAAAGTTTACAGTTAACATAACCAACTGAAAACTATAAAACTCAAAAACTATAAACTTTTTGTGTCGGGGTGGCAGGATTCGAACCTGTTGTTGCCGGCACTAAAAGCACACAAATATACGCTGAGCGCCACTAGATTACCAAGAATATAGTTGCCAATTTGCGATTTTATACTGCCAGCTGCCAATAATCTGCCAATTTTCATACCCTTAGAAGCGGTAAACAGGTTTATTTTCAAGATCGTCGCCACGACCTAAAATTGTCATCTGCGTAGGCTTTTGGGGGATTGGTCCAATCCAAACCGCGTCCTGATCGCCTACCCTATCGACCTGAATCGTATTAAATCCTTCAAATTTGGTGGTCTCACTAATCTCACCTTGCTGGTCCTGAAACGTCCAACGGTTCTTGTATTTACCGTACAAATAGATTGGCTTTTCAGATAGGACATGCTCAGGCTCGAAGCCTTTAGACTGACTAAGTTCTGCTAGTTGCTTATTGTTAATCGTAGCGTTAACGTAATAGGCTTCCTGCCTATCAAACCGAGTCGATCTGTTTGTTGACCAACCGCCTTTGTAAAAACTATTGTACTCGCCAACCTGCGTTTTTACGGCTGTGGGCAGTTCAGCCCATGAATAAATTTTTGCCTTTTTGATCAACTGAGGGGCTTTTTCTACGGTCGTCACTTCCTCTGCTGGCTTCCGCTTGGCTTTTACCGAATCAGGAGCTAATAGACCAATTATAAAGAGTAGTAGTAGTAAGGTTGCTGGTATTCCAATAACCCATTTCAACGCGCCATTAGGTAGATTTTTTTTACTCATGTGTAGTTTAAAATTGATGTTTCTATCAATTAAGGCTAGCGTGAAGTAGTAGTAGTGTCCTTATCAGGACTCAACTCGTTCTTGTTGTCGATCTGACGATTTTTTTCTTCCAACTCCTTCGCTTGGTATTTAATTACCTGTTCCTGTAGCTCTGAAATCTTTTTCTGCATCTGCAAAGCTTCTTCGAACGATACATATTGTTGGGTAGAAGGTTGACTTGTATATGTTTGGTTTACATCTTCGTCGTTCAACATCCTAAAAAAGTCGTCCGAAGTTATTTTGAACAGCTCTAAAAGTTTGGGGATATGCTCAAGTTCGGGCTTATACCCTTTCGTAAACCACTTATTTACTGCTTGTCTTGAAATGCTCAACTCTTGCGCTAAGTCTGTCTGCTTCAGGCCATTGCGCTTCATTAAGTTTAGGAGTATCTCTTTAAATGCCGGCATTCAAAAAAAATATATCGTTCAAAGATTGACAACTGTCAACCAAACAGCTACTTTAGTACTACCAAAAGGGACACTACCCGAAATAGCAGTGCTAAAATACGGGAAAAACGGTATCCATTGTCAACCTATTACGCAAACGAATAAACGGCTATAAGGATGGTCAAAAGAAGAGTACGAGCGGTTTCTGCATCGCAAGCCTGCCGCCAGCGCATGTTAGACGCAAAAAAACGATTACCTGAGTCTGTTGGACAGCAGGCCGTCATGGAATATGTGGCTGAAAAAGCTCCTGAACTCGACAAGTTAACCAATGCCACTCGCTGGCATAATGCGTGGCTAGGCCGCGTTGCAGACCCTGAGTTTACCGACCTCGTAGAAAAAGCGGCAAGTCATTTTTCTGACAAGGATGTTGAGACAGCCGACCGATTGAAACGGTTCAACATGAAGAAAGCAACCAACTAATAATCAATTATATAACAATGGAAACATATGGAGTCACTACTGTTTTTTTTGTGGATAAAACTGATCATATATCAATTCTTCAACGTCCGCCAACGTCCGCCAACGTCCGCCATGATTAGTCTCTCGGATGCGATGCAATCTGATTTCGATTACGCTCAGTTGGATCTCGAAACCGACCACAATCTGTACCGCCTGCTGGCCAGAGCTGAGAACGCTATTGCTGGGTGGGACCGTGTCAAACGGCCAATGATAGCCTCTGAAATAGCCTGGTACAATGCGCTGTACACTTTGACTGAAAAAATCAAACAAACACTAAATACCCGCTACGGGTGCAACGATTAAACTAACAAAAGGATGTTCAAGTTACTGACAGTCATCAAACCGAAACCGGTTCAACCTAAGGCCCTGAATCACTTCAACTTCTATGCGATAGAAATGCCCGCTGGCCTTATGGAAGTACTCCAAAAGCGGGTTTATACAGTGCTACTGGATAAGTATCACGACGTTTCGATTCCACACGATCTAAGTCAAAACCACCTTATTGAGCTTGATGATTTCCTGCTTAGCCAGCTAGATAACGAAGCGCATAATTTGATTATCGACGCTTATGAACTGGCTCTTTTGAAACGTTTCCTCAAGGTTGAACGGGTTGTTGTTAGCGCATCACGACTGGCGCTAATTCCAGCGTTAACCAACGCCGAATACTGGAAACTAACCGGCGAATTGCTAGTCTCAGTGATCCGCCCTACCACGCTGGTTGGTCTGTCCTTGTATGCCTAAGCGGTGTCTTCTTGATTTGAAGCCGTATCTGATGGCTCCGAATCGCATATTCTCTCTCTACTCTATGAAGTCCATATTACTCAGCCTAGCATTCGTGCTGTTCATGCTGCTATTGATCCTATCCAGTTGGCTGATTCCCAAGCGCATGGAAGCATTTTTTCACTCATTAAAACCTACTAGTCCCTATGACCATGAGTGAACGACAAAAACCGCAACGTATTGACGTTCTAGCTTCTAAAAAGATGGCCTTTGCTCAGGCTAGTTCGGAAGCCGCAGACATTTTCAATCAGTTTCGGAATCAGAACTCAGCTCAACTAGCAACCTTGGAACGTGCTTTCGATCAAGCTGTTGATCTAATTAGTTCGCTGGATGTGCAGGCTCAAACGCCCCGCCACGTCCACGGAGATACCATGAATTACAATGACCGGAAAGAGATCTATTCCGAAGAATACGTCCATCAGAAAAACGACTACAGTACCGGTCATATAGTACACAATGAAGTGACGGTTGAACAGCCTTCTGAACGGATGTATAAGGTTAGTAATGACCTTGTTCTGTCAACCAGCGGTCAATTCGTTTTCCGGCCTCAATCCAAAAAATTAATGACAGCGGCTGGCCCTGTTGACCTGTCTGAGCAGGAAGCCAGCCGCTTACTTTCCTTCCTTTCGTTCGATTTCGGCCTATGAAAACGTACCAGCCATTTCAACCTTTTCAAAGTAAATTACCCGCGCTGGAGACGAGTCCATATGCCGCCGTTCTGACCGATGATGACCTAGATGCGGAGACTAAAAAACGTCGTAAAAGCCTTCAATTTCCACTACACGTTTTTCCCCAACCCATACAGCCTTTAATTGCGGGATTGGTTGGCGATTTGAAGGGCGAACGAGCCTTTATTGGGCTAACGCTTTTACAGGCTGGTAGTATTGCCATCGGCTCGGCTCTGCGGGCCTCGACAGGCAGTTGGGAAGTGGGTCTGTCGATGTGGGGCGCTTCGGTAGGGATCAGTTCATCGGGTAAATCGATGGTGCAGGGTGTATTGATGAAACCCTTTTATAAGATGCAGGAGAAGTTCGACAGGGATTATTACGATAGCCTGGAGGCCAGAAGCAATAAATCGCCGGACGACGAACTTGATGAGCTAACGAGTTCTAGTTCAGAGTATGTACCCATGAAGGTGGTCATTGTACAGGATATCACCTTCGAAGCGCTGGTAAAGGACGTGTTCGGCCACAACTTCAAGGGCATTGCCCGCTACGAAGATGAGTTGGTAAAGTGGCTGGACGACATGGAGCGCTATAAATCAGGCGCATCGGAAGCATCGTTCTGGACAGGAGGTTGGTCGCCTACTACTTCGTTTCGACTTCAGCGAACGGGCGGCAAACTAACCATTGTGAACCGAGATCACTGGTGCGCCAGCGTGATCGGCTCGACCCAGCCGAATATTCTCTACCGCTTCTTCGAAAAAAACCGGCTCGAAACCGGATTCGTCTTTCGTTTCCTGTGGGCCTTTGCCGAGAAAGATCAGGCCATTTCGCCTAACCTATCCTTTCGTCTCGACGACTCTATTATTTCCCCGTACAACAACATGATTAAGCGTTTGTACGAAGAACTAGCGATGGACTACCGGGAAGATACCGCGCAGGTTTATAAGCTCAATCCGCAAGCAATCAAATACTTTCAGCACTGGCAGGATACTCAGACTAAAAAGGTCAATGACATTGATAGCATTCAGGAACGTGGCGTTCAGGCGGGTCTATTGGGCAAAATAAAGGAATATGGGCTACGCATGAGCCTGATTCTAAAAATGATGCATTCAACTTTTACGGAGCCTAATCTACGTAAGGCCGGGTGGATAGATGAAGAAGACGTAGCCAGGGCGTTGCTATGTTGTGATTACTTTCTACAGTCCGGTTTTGAGGCCTATCAGACCGCCAAGCAGAAGATGATTGTACCGCCACAGGTCCTCGAATTTGCCAGTTTATTACGCTCCTTCAACTACAGTCAAAAAGATTTAGCTGCACATCTGGACGTATCGAAGCAGGCTATCAACAAACGCTACAAAGACTATCTGGAGAAGTACCCCGGCGCTTTCAACGCTAAAAATTACTAGTGGGTTGACTGGTTGACCGGTTACATTCCCTTTTTAGTACAATTCGAAATGTAATCTACTGGCTATCAATTTAGTCTACTGGTCAACCAGAGTCAACCAAACTGTGGTGTTTCGGCCTCTAACTCGCTGATTCCCATTAAAAAAAGTCAACCAAGTAACGTTGACCCAAATTGACTGGCGGTCAACTAAAGTCAACCCCAAAAAGTTGACCGAGCCGAATGAGTATCAATCACTTAGCTCCTAAAAAACATGGCTTTAGTTGACTCTAGTTGACCGGTGGGATAAGCTAAAGATCAAGTAGTTATCGAAAAAATTGTACAAAAAACAGGGTTTTCCGGTCAACCAGTCAACCCACTGAAAAAAATGGCACGAGTAATAACGATTGACGAAGAACTAGAAGAACTGAACCGCGAATTCGATGTGCGTAAACAGGAGTACCCTGATCTTACCAGAGGGACTAAACCACAACTTAAACGGGATGAAGCTGCCAGACGATACAAACGGCTCGAATCGGCTATCAGGCGTCTTGAGCGTCTTAGGTCAAAAATGACTCCAGCTGAACAAGGTGTGATGTTTACCGAGGATGTTGCAAACGGGTCTTTACACCAGTTCGCTCGACTGTTTATTTTGGAAGCTGACCATGCTCAGGTTTTGCTTACTGTCGAAAATGAAGACGATGCTTATCAATTGATAATCCGTACGGAATATGAAGGGGTAACGATGAGTGTTAAGCTTGATTTTCCAGAGCGTAAGCCAGCAATAGACGCGTTGGCATCCTTTGACCAAACGAAGGCTCAATCCTTTTTTAATAATCTTAAATCTCCTTCTATCCGATGATCACTATAGACGATGAAATGAGGGGTATGTTGGAGCAGACGTGCCAGTTTGCCCGAACGTGCGCGTTGCAAGTAGGCGATTCAGTATTCAAGGCTGGACTTCGAGAATACAGGGCTGTAATTGTCATGATTCAATACGGCACAACACAAAGCTACATGGAGGTAGCGGACAAAATGCTCGACAAAGTTGAGGATCTGTCTAATATGGACGAAGAGTCGATAGAAAGCACGAAGGCAATGATCGTTCTGGCCTCTTACATGCTATCAGAATTAATAGACGAAGATTTTAATATCGTGCCGAATGCCGATAGATCGGAAGAAGTATCACCCTAAATGGAAACTAATTAGCTATCTGATCAGGTTCCGTAGGGCCAAGAATCGTTGTGAGGTTTGCGGCCTGCTCAACTACTCCGTCGGCTTCTGGATACAGGGTAAATGGTTCTCTCCAGATGAAGACGATCCGCCTGAAACTGGCTTTGCTACGTATCAGGAAGCGAAGGAGTGGCGAGACACCTATAATGGAAAAATAGGTTGGGATTACTCGCATGATACCAACAAGGTTTGTGTTGTCATACTGACGGTTTCGCACCTTGATCACGACGAGAAGAACAACCGCTTTCATAACCTGAAAGCCATGTGTCAGACGTGCCACCTGACCCACGACCGGAAGGACAATGCACAACGAAGAATGTACGGGCCAACTGGCCGCCACCACAATCAACTAAAACTCGATTATGAGCCCAAGTAACAAGAATAAAGTAGTAAATTATCTACTGACGCAGATGACGTATATACTGTTGGCGGAATCGCCTAATAAAGATGCCATAGGTAAAGCAGCGGAGCGCCACCAAGCCCGGTTAAAGGCGGAGCTTAGCAAGGAGGAATTTGAGCCGATTGGCGTCATGCGCGATACAATTGTGCAACTGGCTTACAAGCTGGCTAACTGCGAAACCGTTACTGAATTGCAGAAAACCCATGCCTACATTCAGGCGCTCAACGATGGGGAAGTCATGATCGCGGTACCGGATCTGCAAACGGGTGACATTACTCACTACGAGCCGAATGGCAGTCCTAACCTCGATGTTTCATAAATACCACTTTTGTAACGGCAAACGAAAGCCCCTCGTTGGCAGCGAGGGGCTTGCAAAATGATTAGTCGGGAAAGGTTACTAGTTGGCGCTATAAATATAAGTAATCTTGCCTACTTTCTTCATATGCTCAAAACACGTATACCCATTAAAGAAAACCACGTTCGTCAATTTGTCATTGCTCGTTACGGCAACAACACGACCACTATTGATATGACTAAAAAATCAATGCTGGGTGTGATGGCCGAAATTGCCTGCGAGAAAGTTGGATACCGTCACGTACTGCCTAAATCAGAAATCGACGAAAACACGTCGATCATTCTTCTGTATCCCGATTCGCTGAAGAATCATTTTATCCATCCAGCCAAATTACTGTTAATGTCCAAGCTGCTCAATCACATCTTTGCGCAGACATTTTTGGAATGTATGGAAACCTCGTTGTATTTGGGCATATCCGACTACGAGGCCGTAAACAGCTTTATGGAGCGATACGGTATTACCGAAGACATGGTACCAGCCGACAGCCTGCGAAAAAAATGGCGCGACCACCAACGTTATATGGCCAAGAAGCTCCAGGCCGCTTAAAAAAAAGTAGGGGCACTTACTCACCTGTTTTGGGGGGGTGTTCACCGATTTTCAGAGTTGTTCGCTCGTTTTCCAACTTGTTCACCTAAAAAAAGCTTCGCTATTCAGCGCATAGGGCCTTTTCCTCTCTGGAAAGGGCCTTTTTTGCGTCCTACCATTTGGGCAGTAGAAACGCCTACTTTGCCCCATGAACCCTATCGACCGTACTTCTGGGATTCCTGCACTACCGAAACAGAGCGGTCAGGCAAATGTTCCGGGTCTCCGTCGGCTTTGGCTGATCGAGGCTCGACATTTGTTGGGAGTCATCGACCCGCGCACCCTGCCGGGTTTTCTCACATCGAACTGGCTCCTGTCTCCGACCGGGCTTAATCTGGGCGAAGATGCTACGCTAATTGAGTTTCGCTTTCCGCCTGATCGGGCCAACCATGAGCAAAAGGCAGCTAACTCGGTTCAGGGTGTAGTCTACAATCAGCGGATCGTGCTGGACGTACCGCGCGACCATCCCACTACTGCGCTGGCAGTTCAGCGTATGTCAGGACGCAAGTTTGTGGCGATCTGCTTAGACGCTAACGGACTCTACAAGGTCATCGGCACCGCGAAGCAGCCCCTACGCTTTATAGCTGACTTCAGCGGCAGGCCCAACAATTACACCTTTGCTTGGGGCACGGTCACCAAACAGCCGTATTATTTCTTTAACGATCCCGGCTTGTTTGTGGAGTCCGATTCCGACTTCTCGACTGAATTCTCGAATGGGTATTCTTACGACTTTCAATCTTAAATCATGGCAGCAGACGGTACGTCGATAAAAAACGATATCGACAACGAATTAGCTAATAAAGGCTATCGAGGTGTTCGTGTTACGAACATTATTACGATCCTGAAAAAAATAGTGGATTGGGTAGCGAGTGGTATCAATGGCAACCTATCAACCTGGCTAAAGAGCAGTGATAATCAACCGGGCGGAGCCAATGCCGACGACGTGTACCGAGTAGGTGTTACGCGGTTTAAGGGTGGCATCGAAGCCTACACCAAAAACACTGACAATAAGCAACTGGCGGAAGTACCCAATGATCAGGCAGGTATGCGCGTCAGTGCGCAAAATGGTGGTCCGGCTTATATCGAGTTGCACCACCCCGGCCTGCGTATCGACAAGATTGGCATCGACCGCGATGGCGTGTTTAAGTTTGGGCCGTGGGGGTCAGGAGCGGCATTTGCTTTCGTTATTGATTCGCTGACAAAAGTCTTTCGACTGAGCAATGAGGTCGCCAATCGGAAGATCGTACTGAACGATGCGACGGGCAATGATCACCAGTTTTACGGCTTTGGTATCAATGCCAGTACGCTCCGCTACCAAGTTGATGCAATAACCTCAAAACATGCTTTTTACGCGGGCAGCTCACCCGCTACGAGCAACTTATTGATGGTTATTTTGGGCAACGGTCAGGTGGGTATTGGCACCGCTACGCCGGGCTTTAAATTGGATGTACAGGCCGACAATCCGGTTGATGCTGTACTAGCCCAATTCCAGAATACCCGGCTATCGGGCGGCATTGGAGCGCTCATTCAAATTCACCAAGCCGGTATCGGCATTTGGCGTTACGGGGTTCCAGCCGGATCGGATGCGTTCATTATTCAAGGGTATGGTGGGGGCGCTTTTCCCGAACGATTCCGTATTGATACGGTTGGAAATGTGGGTATTGGTACCCCAAGCCCTACCGCCCGGCTCCATGCGAAGGGGCCAAACGGCTATGACCAGTTGCGATTGGAGAACCGCTATACACCTTCGGGACCCAACGATCCAAATGGTCAGCCGGGCTGCGTCGCTTGGGACGATACCTGGTTCTACCACAAAACAACGCAGGGCTGGCGACGGATGCAACTCCAATCTTGGTAAGACTTTCCCAACCTTTTTATCGCTTTTCTAATGCAAACCATCCAGAAATCCATTTCTCCCGAAGCGGTAACGGGTTTTAACCGCATCGCCTACCACGAATCGTTCGTAATTCTGCGCGATTTAAACATGGTGCAGCAGGTCCGCATCGTCACCGTCAACGATACAGGTAAGCCGATCACTGAACTCATTGAGCAGGATGCCAGCCTGAGCGCCGTTCAGAAGCAGAATGCGCTAGCCCGTTATCAGGAGCAAATTGTCACTCGCCAGACCGCAGGTGCTTTTGTCGATACTGCAACCGGCAAGGTCGTTACAACTCCGGGGGAAGGGGTAATTACCCAGCGCGACTATTTTCAGGCGGTTACCCTGGGCGATCTGAAAAAGATGGGTTTGACGATCAACGATAAAACGCCGGTGGCTCAACTGCTGTACGCCCTGATGGGTAACGAAATCAGCAACAGCGACGCGCGCGGTGATCTATGAACCAGCCAATCATTGTTCGCTACAAAGAAGAAGACCGGCTCAAATCTGATCGATGGGAGCTGGTTTACTCCGTAACCTACCAGACAAAGGCGGGTAAAGTCACCGTACCGCGTGGCTATACCACCGATTTTGCGTCGGTACCGATGATCCTATGGGGCTTCTTCCCGCCCATCGGTCGTCACAACCGGGCGACGATTTTACACGACTGGTGGTATGATAACCGGCTCTTTCAGAAAGAATTGGGCATGAAAGAAGCGCGACGCCTGGCTGATCAGGAACTCTATGAACAGCTGAAGCTAGTCGAGCCTAATAAGCCCATTCGCAACTATTGTATGTACCTAGCTTGCCGCCTGTTCGGTCGCAGCTGGTGGATAAACTAAACTCTTATGGTTCAGCAGGATTACACCGCCCCTGAAATGCTTATTAAGGTCAGTCGCAAAGAACGCTTTGCGCTGGCCTTTTCCCTATTTGTGGATGACGAGCAACACCCTGATACCAGCGTGGAAGAAGCTAACCTACGGGGTGATCTGCTGGATTCATCGGGCAGTCGGCTGTATACGGCTACCATGAGTATGCCACAGGACAGCGTGGTCATGATTGAGGTAGCGACGCTGATTATGAACAGCCTAAAGCCGGGCAAGTACCGACTGGATGTTTATCAGCAACGCGGGGACGAGCGAGAAAACATTGTCACCATTATACTCACTGTCGAATAATGGAAGTCATTAAACTCATTCGCCCGGCTCGTCAGCCCATTAAGCTGATTCGGGTAACCGCCAACCAAGTGCCCCTGCTGCGGCCTCCCATGACACCCGTTCGACTCGTGCGTACGGGTGGTACCGTCGTTTTTGCCGGTGGCGATAGCGACGTTTCGTATATCGCGCAGGTACCCATAATTGACCGGGCAGCCGTGGCGCTTACCGCCAGTGGCCTCGTTCCCTATGATGCTACTCGCGCTGATCATGCCTATGCGTTCGTGGGCATTGCCCTCAACTCGGCTGATCCGGGGCAGGCGGTGCATGTGCGCACGTCGGGCGAAGTCGCCTTTCCCGCAGGCACCCTTACGGCTGGTCAGAGCTTTGTAGCCGGTGCCGTTGGGCGCTGGCACGTCACGCGCTCCGAAGGGTTGGTATTCGTGCATAAAATCCTGCGAGCCATCAAAGCCGACACGCTTTTAATTCTACAGCAACCAATTTTCTTTCTTACATAAACAATGGCAAATAACAAGTTTTTAACCATCGACGATACCAGTAGCGATATTAAAGAGATCACCGCTATCGCTACATCTGCGGGGGCCGCTGATGCCGGTAAGATTCCAGTTACCGGCCCGAACGGGCAGCTAGACCCCTCCCTCGTCGGCTCCCTTGACGGCAAAGGTTACGTGGCCGGTGAAGCGCTGGTAGCGGGCGATCTGGTCTATGTGTACTATGATTCGGGTTCGACGACCAACAAAATCAAGAAGGCCATCGCAGGGTCCAACGGGTCTACCCGCGCGGTGGGCATTGTTACGTCAGCTACCGCGTCAGGTGCTCAGGCGACGGTATTCGCTCGAATTCCCGTTTCGGGCTTTTCGGGTCTGACGCCGGGTACACCTGTCTATCTAAGTGCTACCCAAGCCGGCAAGATTACCCAATCGGCAGCTGTCGGTTCGGGCAATTTCTTGCAAGTTGTTGGTACCGCACTTGATGCACAAACGTTACAGCTGGCTATTTCTACACAGGTCATTTATCGTTCGTAGTCAATGGGTCAGCTCAGTGTTCGCGCCGATGGTGATCTACAGGAAGTATCGACGCCTGTTGGTAGCAGCTGGGTCAATCACAATCCGGATTCGGTTATTAATGGGTTATTGGTCGCCAGTGACCGGCTAATCGACATTAGTACCGATTCGCGGTTGGGACTAACGAGCCAGCAGCCTTACTTCTGTCAGGTCATTGCGCCGGCTGCGATCACGGTTGGCGGGGTGGCTCTGCGGATCAACTTTACGGCCTTTCAGTATGACAACAATTACAACAACGCGATTGCTTTGTTCGATCTGAGTGGCAACCGACTAGCGGTTGGGAATGCGGGGCCAAACTACCGAGACTATTCGGGATGGAACCGGATTGCCTTCGACGCTCCCTATACATTGGTAGCAGGTATGCGCTATCTGATTGGCATTATCGTTGATGGCAATTCACCTGGCTTCAACACCGCAAATGGTCATTCAGAAATAAACGCCCGCATTCCCAGCGGTAGTTTACCCCGAACGTTCCGCAAATCCAACGTACCCAACTTTGCCGCTGCATCCTTAGACCTGACGACCGGAATTATGGCCAATGCGGGTGAACGTCTATTCCTCTCACTGGTCGCCTGAGTAGCGGTTTTCTGTCCTATTAACTGGCTTTCTAGCCCGCCATGTTTGTAACGTCTTAATTCGACGCATACACATGACGGGCAATTTTCTTTCAGGTGCGTGGGCTATCGCCAAAATCCACGAGAATGCCATAAAAGCAGCAATCCAAGGTGATCTGTTTCAAAGCAACGTACTGGGCTATTCAGCGCAACTGCCCGATCACCTGTTAAAAGCAGCTGACTACTCCTACGAAAAGGCGTGGATTGATTACCTGTCGATTAATGGCCACGTTCCTGTCATCCCTGTTCAGGGTACCATGTCGCGGGGCTACACCTACGACAACTATTTCTCGAATACCTTCCTGATGAAGCTGATCTACAAAGCAGCTGAAGATGATTCGAAGGTAGGGGCAATTCTAAACTACAATTCGGGCGGTGGTACCGTCGATTCGACCGACGAGTTCAATGCGGCTGTGGCCTACCTCGCCAGCAAAAAGCCGGTCATTTCACAGATCACGTTTTGCGCCAGTGCCGCCCTGTGGTCAGCGGCTCCCTCGACTGAGATCATGATGGGAACCGGTCCGCTGGCAAAAATCGGCTCTATCGGTACGATTTACATTCATACGAATGTATCGAAGGCGCTGGAACAGCAGGGCTTAGATGTGCAGATTTATCGTTCGACCGGCTCTATCGATAAGGCCAAACTCAACCCCTACGAGGAACTGGACGAAGAAACCGAAGCCCAAATTCAGGCGGATCTGGATGCGGCCAACAAAGCATTCAAATCAGGCATTCGTGCCGGACGTGGCTCGAAACTCACGTCTGATTCGATCTGGACAGGCAAGGTCTACAACGCGCAGGATGCAATTAAGCTAGGCTTGGCTGATTCGACTGGCGACATGAACAAGGCTTACAAGCGAGTACTTCAACTTCAATAATACAATGTCCAAAAACACGCAGTCGGGTAGCTTTCTGGCAAAGCACTTCCCTACCCTTTTTAAGCACTTTTCTGAAAACGCCAGTCAGGAAGATTTCAATAGAGCTGAGCAGGAAGCGTCGGTTGTTTTTCAGCAACACCAGTCAGGTACTGTTGAACCACCCAAAGCCGAAGAACCAACCGCAGACGCGACGTTGGCCGCTTTGTTTCCGAATAGCCACAAAACGCTTGCCGGCAAGCTCAGCGCCGAAGAACTCAAAGGGTTTACGGCTGACGCGCAGGAAGTACAAATCCGGCTCACCGCGCAGGCTTCGGGCAATCAGAGCGTGGCGAATGATCTGACCAGCACGAAAGCCGAGTTGACCAAGGCACAATCCGATCTGACGACCGCCAACACGAAAATTACCGAACTGACACCCAAAGCAGCCGCATGGGATGCCCACAAAGCGGCTATGGATGGATCCCACGTTTCGGGCGATTCGACCAACGGGCAGGGCAAACAGAAAGCAGAAAGCGAGCTATCAGCTAAGGATCAGGCGCACCAAGATAAGCTGGCTAAACTGAAAGCGAAGTATCCGGGCGCGGGACTGATGGCAGACATCGACGTACCCGTACAGGAGTAAGATATTGCTCCTATCCACACCTTATTAATTTTTTTAATTCTTCTATTCACATCTAATTTTTTTTCAAGTGGCAGGCACTTCGCTTAATCTTGACAAATTAGCTAACAAGCTAAAGGAGAACGTCGCAGACTACTCCACCATTTTTCACTTAAATCTGTCGAACGGATTTAAGATCAAGCAGGACCGGCTATTCACCGGCTATAAAATTCGGGATAAAGTGCCTCTGATCCGTTCGTCTTCCGATCCGATGGTTCAGCCTGGTCGTAAGGGTGGCGATCCGAACTTTAAAGGTGGCGTTAGCCTGGCTAACCGCGAAGGCCAATTGCTACCCTTCCAAGTCAACCTGAAGTTGAGCGAACAGCAGATTTATGCCTGGAGCAAAACGTATCTGGCTCGGAAACAGGCGATGGACCCGAGCGATATCTATTCATTCCCGGCCATGAACTGGTACATGGGTGAAGTGAATCGTCAGATCGGCAAGGATATTCAAGGTGCGATCTATAAAGGCGTTTACAAAGCCGATGGTACAAGCCACGTTGATATTACGGACGGTCTGGACATTCTGTTGGATCAGGGTTACGCGACTACTGGTACGGGTGCAGTGGGCGACATTCCCGCAGACAACATGATCACAGCTGCGGCTACGATCAACGAGAGCAACATCCTGTCTGAAATCCAGAAACTGACGATGCGTTTCTTTGAGACAATGGATGAACCGTTGGATGAAACTGGTGTGTTTATAATCGATCCCGTTCACTACGTCTATGCAGTCAACGCGTTGAATGCTCAGGTGTCAAATGGCTCTCAGATTGTGTACCGCGACGGCAACGTGCTGAAGCTATCAGCTCTGCCGAACATCACGCTTGAACCCCGCTCGTGGCTGAAAGGTACGTCTAAGCACATCATCACACTTGACGGCAATTTCGCAGTATTGGGACCTGAAGAAGATGCAGAAGATGTGCCAAGCATCCAAGTGGAGAAGGCCGACCGAAATATCAAAATCTTCATCGATGGCGAGTTCGGCATTAACTACGCTGATGGCCGGGTAATCTTTATGAACAACAAGTAATCGGTACCCCTCGGCTTGTGTCGAGATAAAGGATGTTCAACGCTCTTTTAAGCAATCCACACATATTCTCTCTTAATTCCATGAAAAGTTTCCGAGTTCTCGGTTCCATTTTGTTTTCGCTGATCCTCGTGGCCAGCATGATTGCGCCCACTGAAGTGCAGGCCGTTGTTCCGCCCTCGGTACATGATTTCTTTATGGGGCCCGATGGTGTCACGCTAGGCATGGCCACGGTTAGTTTAACCAGCATGAGCCGCAAAGAGCGCCAAAAATCAAACCTGGGTGGTATCCTCAAATTGTACATGTATGGTGCATCGGACTTCACCAGCGACTTTCCTATGGAAGCTGACGTAGCAGAGGGTTTGTTGGTTCCTACTACCCTTCCGGTAAAGACCGGTGTCACTGCCGCAGTGGTCACCTTTGACCTCGACACCTGCCGGGTTAAAGGTGACCAGAAAGGTAAGATTGGCTACCAGAACTGTTCCCATTCGGGCGAGTGCAAGATGGCCGGCTACGAAGCAGGTCAACTGGCGGCTATCAAAAAGGTCCTTAACGAAGGCGGGGTTGTTATTGCTGTCTATAAGAATGGGACACGCGAGTTACTTGGAACCAGTTGGCAGCCGCTTGAATTTGAAGTAGCAACCGATTCAGGTGCTAAAGGCGACGATCCGCTACAGATCGACTTTAAGTTCAAAGGGGATGGTTACCCATTCTTACCGCCAATTCTGCCGACTGCGATGACGCTTGCGCTTCCGGCTTAATCGTTGCAATGCATAATCTGTGAACTAGCCTCTCTCAATCGGGAGGGGCTTTTTTTATCTACTTATGACACGTAAAACCAATAAAATACCAAAAAAAATGCTCAAGTTAATTAAGAATGTAAAGCTGGTGAATGGTGAAAGTTCTATTGTTCTTGATGAGAACACCCCGCAGGACGTGTTAGAGCAATATTCGAAGCACGAGGTAGGTAAAGGATTTATCGAACTTGTGGCTACACCAGCCGCACAAATTCAAGAAAATGCAAAAGCTGGACAGTAAGAAAATAGAAGGCATTATCAAGCAGTTGGAGAATGCCGGTAAGGGAGCCGTTCGTATCTTGAACGAGATGACCGATAATAGCCTCAAAGACTCGCCAATGGAGAAAGACCCGTTCAGCAATTTAGGGCTTATTGTAGCCACACTGAACAGGGCAAAGACCATTGCCGCTGAGAACGCTCAGTACGAGGGCATGGACGCTGATCAGATTGCTGAAGTACAGGCCGCCGCCCGTGAAGCTGAGAAAGAAGCGCTGCAACTCGCGGTGCAGGAGAAACTAGCTGCTCGCCAGCCGAAGGAGCAAGAGCCGACCGAGGAGCCGGAACAAACTGGTGACAACGCACCACAAGTGTAAGTTATCTCTCCAAAGAAAAGCCCTATCTGGAAACAGGTAGGGCTTTTTTCGTATGTTTGTACCGCTAACACTTTTTTATTTCACGAAACGACCAGCCGGCTCATGCTCCAAGACATGGCCGGTTGGCACGCCATTGTAAGTATGGCACGGTCGTTTCGTGAAACGAGTGTTAGCAGTGACCAACCGGCTCAATAAATGTCTATCCCCGCACCCGCCCGGTTTACCGACCTGCGCAAACACCTTCACGATGCCGGTATCGATGCGGCTTATTTATGTTTGACGTTAGAGCAATACTTGAACCTGCCGGACAATATGCCGACGCATGATTGGATGCTCGACCCGCACGAAGACCACCAAGCGTGGGAGTATCGGGAGAACCTCAATAATTTCCGGCAAATGATCGTTGATAAACCGGACGAGGGGAATGGCGATGAAGGGAATGAGGACGAGGAAGCGTCCTAACGAAACCGGCTTAGGGCCGGTTTTTTTGTGTCAATGAATCTCCAGACACAGATCAGCCAACAACAGGCCACCATTCGTTCGCTTGAAAAGCTCTTAGGGGCGAAGCGTTGTACACAGGCCGAACTCGACCAAGCTAAGCGCAAACTAGCTGACTTGGAAGAGCAGCTCAACTTCAGGCCCATTGCTCAGCCACAGGCCCGGCCTGTTAAAGCTGTTGTTGAAGTCGAGCCAGTTGCGACCGGTCGCATTCTTGAAGGCGACGAGTACAACAGTATGCAGGCGGATCTGTCTAAACAGGCCGACCAGCTAAACAAGCGCATGGCGGAGTTGAGCAATAAACTTCACCTGGTACCGCCTACCGTTTCGTGTCCGGAACTGGTTAAACCAATCCTTGATCTTAAAGCGCAGATTGAGACAATTTGGGATAAGAAACGCTACTTGGAGCGTAACCGCTTCTTACCCGAAGAACGTACCCACGGCGAAGTAGATGCCCCAGTACTGGAGCCTGTTCAGACCGATGCTACGCAATTGCAGTTGGTGTACGACAAGCGTCGGTTGATCGACAAACGCTCGAAGCTCAAGACAAAGTTGAAGGACCCAAAAGCGAGTGAGAAAAAGCGGTTGGAATGGGAAACGGAGTTGCTGAAGACTGATCTGGCGATTCAGGAAATCGAGATAAAATTAGGTTAGCGCCAATGGAAAAATTAGTCTGGAGTACTCAGCAACGTAAGGTTGTTGACTTACTGCCTTACGAGTACAACCCTCGTAAGATGACCGCCCAGCAGTCGAAGAAACTGCGTGAATCGTTAGAAAAGTTTGGGCTGGTAGAAATTCCTGTTATCAACTACGACGGTATTTTACTCGCAGGTCACCAGCGCTGTAAGGCCCTCGTTCAGTTGGGACGTGGCGACGATCTAATAGACGTGCGCGTTCCAAACCGTCAGCTGACGGATCAGGAGTTTAAGGAGTATAATATTGCCTCCAATGCCATTAGTGGCGATTGGGTTGATGACATTCTTCGTGAACACTTTGCCGATGTGGACCTAAACGATTTCGGCATTAGCCTGGCTGAAATGGAAGAACTCCACGAAAAGGCGACCGCCAAAGAGCAGGTACCCGAAATGCCGATTGTGGCGAAGTTTTCGGAAAAGTATGATGCGTTTGTAATCGTGGCCACCAATGAGATTGACGCCAACCACATTGCGGAGCTGCTCCAGTGCGAAAAGGAGAAGTCGTATAAGAGCGAGACAATGGGCATGACGCGGGTAGTATCAGCTGCTAAATTCATCGAACTATGGAAAGCGTCAAAATAGTTATTCCTTCACACAAGCGATGGACGAGCATCCGCACCACACAGGTAGTTGATCAGGCGATTATTTGCGTTCCAGACAGCCAGGGCGATATATATCGAAAGTGTAATCCAGCAGACGAGATCGTAACCCATCCTGATAGCGTTATCGGGCTACAGGCTAAGCGTAACTGGATTTATAAGCACTTCGGTAGCGTCTTCATGATCGATGACGATATAAGCGCTGTGAGACGTATTTACACGGATCGTGGCGAACAGATCATGATGGAGCCACGCGAAGTCTATGACCTTATCCAGCACTCGGCAGACGTGGCTAAGCAGATGGGTATTTATTTGTTCGGTTTTGCCGATACTCCAAACCCAAAGGCGTACAATCCGATGAAGCCTATTCAACTCTCTGGTTGGGTCAATGGCTGTGCGTTTGGCCTACTCGAAGGCTCTGGCCTCTGGTGGGACACGCAGATACGTTGTAACTGCGATTACTGGATATCTGCCCTTAATGCCTACAAACACCGCATGGCGTACTTGGATATGCGTTTTTACTTTAACCAGATCGATACGTTTGTTGGCCGAGGTGGTCAGGCTGAACACCGCAACCTCGATGCTGAAGAAAAGGATTTTGCTTATCTTCAAGGCGTATTCGGGTCGGACGTGATCACGCTGAAGAAAAGCAAGAACCCACGCCACCCTTTTCAAAAAACTCTTAAACTACCATTTTAATGCAAAAAATTATTTTTCATACCCCGATGGGTCGAACAATCGCAGCTCCACGTACTGATGAAGAAATCAATTCAATAATAGACCAAGAGAAGCAAAACGGCTTTATTGTTA
Source organism: Spirosoma liriopis (assembly GCF_023196085.1). Lineage (NCBI taxonomy): Bacteria > Pseudomonadati > Bacteroidota > Cytophagia > Cytophagales > Cytophagaceae > Spirosoma > Spirosoma liriopis. The sequence goes on along the minus strand of NZ_JALPRF010000002.1, from coordinate 1,118,695 downwards.
AGTCTATTCAACACACTACTTCTACTTCTACATTTGGAAACTCGACAAGTGTTAATCATCATTTCACTATTCTATTCGAGAATCAATAGTCTTTAATGTAGATTCTTAGACTGAAGTAAAAGCCCCCAAACAATTCGGTTTAGGGGCTTTTATAATAATTAAATAAGCTACCATACCATGAATCGCTTTATCCTATTTACACTGTTGGTAATTTTATTAAATAACATTGGTTTATCTAAAAACCCGACTGATTCTCTAAAAATCAGAATGAATAATATTGAAACTATTTATCAAAAACGGACTGATTCCTTACAAAAAGAATTACAGTTTTACAAAATAAAGGAAGATTATTATTCAGATGCTATGAGCGATCAAGCTAACAGATTCTCTCTCCTAGTTGGTGGATTACTAGCGCTTGCTGGACTATTATCATGGGGAGTTATAAAGTATGAAGTAGTAACACTAAGAAAAGAAGTAGAAGAAATTTTAACAGAGCAAATGTCTATCAATGATGGGTTACTTTTAAAAAATAAAGATGATTACAGACGTAACAATTTTAGCATGGCACTTATCCTACAAACAATGATGCAATCAAGCATACTTGCGGAAAAACGTTATAATGCTTTCTTAGAATCTATTTTAATTATTGATCTTCTAACTCAAGTATATGGGAAAACCAATAGTATTGAAGAGAAAAACAATGATTTACTAAGACTGAAAGGAATTTCAAATCTTGCTTTAGCTAATAGCAGATCAATCATAAATAATGAATTAAGTATTATAGATAAAGTGATGTTACACAATCAGAAAAAAGTAATATTGCAATTATTAAATGATAGCATTTTAAAAATGGATGATCCTGATATCCTTGAAGATTTACATAGTATTAAAGCAAATTACAAAACAACATTAGAACAAAATCCTGTTTAATTTTTCAATATTTTCGTGTTGTTAATCCGTTTTGCTGGGAGACTTTTACAGAGTTCAACAACTTAATCACTCTGTTTACAATGTCTAGCAAAACCAATTTTTTCCAGCGCAATGAAGGTGCCACTGAAGCTGAGTACGCCCAATTTTCGACGAGTGTCGGGCAGAAAATAGACACCTCCCATAAGCACCAACAGCTGCTACGCTTTGCGATGCAGTTCATCCCCGAAACCGTCATTCCTGACTTTTTCGAAGCCCATGAAGCGGACGATCTGCTACGTACCACCAGCGAACACCCGCTGGAGCTCTCACGCATCTACCTGACGCTACTGAGCGAGGAACGGTGCGACTACAGCAAAGAGGGCGCAATCAATGACTGCCTACGGCCTTTTCCCAAAACTGATTTCGAACGGTGGGGCGACAAGAACTGGCTGAGCGACGTGTCGAATGCCTGGTTCGATAAGGAAGGTAGCCCACTGGACGTGCAGGCGATGGAGATCAGCGAGTATTACAATGGTGAAGTGACCGAGAACGATCTGGTCGAATATGTACGCGCCTGGAAGCCGGGCAAGTATCGTAGTGTTCAAAAACGTCAGTTGGACGAACTCGAAACACGCTGGCTTGATCTGTTCGGCTTCAAAATTAGCAAGCGATACGCCGAGAGCCTGACCGGACTAGTAGATGAATCTAAACCTGAAGAAATCGTAGTTCCATTCTAAGCCCCTCGACCGAGGGGTTTTTCATTTTACCGCTATGCCAAAATCAACCGACGTGCCGCACGAGCTGCGGCCACTAAACAAGATATTTTCCGAAAATGACTACAGATGGGATTGCGCTGAAGCATTCCGCGATTGGGTAGACTTCCTGACCGAATCATTTATGCCCGTCCGTCAGGGCATTTACGAGCAACTCAAGAAGCGATATGGCGATCTGGATTGGTTCGTGCGCATGACGCAGGAATGGGTTAGGCTCCAGAGCCAGCAAATTGTAGGCGATAACGACTGGTACGACTCGCTAGGCACGTATTACGAGATATTAGCCAGCCAGAGCAAACGGCAGATTCTAGGGCAGCTCTTTACCCCTCCCAGCCTCGTGGATATGATGACCGCTATTCAGGGAGCCGACCAGAGCTTAACCGATAAAGGGCAGCTGGTCAATGATCCCTGTAGTGGTTCCGGAAGGATGCTGTTGGCCTTCCATGCGAAGGCACCGGGCAACTTTCAGTTTGGTGCTGATCTGGATTCAATCTGTGCAAAAATGACGGCCGTCAATATGTGTATTCACGGTTGCGTTGGTCAGGCGGTTTGCATGGATTCCCTTCAGCCCGACGAGTGGCGTTTTGGCTACCACATAAACCGCTATCTAAACCGAGGTGGTGGTCCCAGTATCGAGCCGATGACAGGCCGGGAAGAATGCCATAGCTGGAAGCTGTGGCAAAAGGAAAAAGCGGAATGGGCTGAGAAGAACAAAACACAGCCTGATCTACCACCACCAATACCGGCAGCCGCCCAAGCATCAGCCTTAACCCCACAGCAAAAGAGAGCCGAAAAAATGGGGCAAATGAGCCTGTTTTGACCCTAAAAAAAATGGGTCGTATAAACAAAATTTATTTGGATTGACGAATTGTATATCCGTTCTGTCGGGAGACTTTTACAGAGTAGTCAGCCACTAAAACACTGATTTACAAGACAAAAGATGTTCACTTACAAAGTATTTTACAACGAACCGAAGGCAGTCTGGGGACAAGGCTGCGTACTCGTCCAAGCAGCTAGCGAAATCGCAGCTCTCGTATTCTTCATGACCGAATTTCCCGGTTATCAGGCAACTCGTATTTCGATCACTTTAGACCTGCCACTCTGATGTATATCCGCAAACCACAGGCGTTCGAGAACCCGAAAATGACCAAGAAGAAGAATTTGCTCAAGCTAATTATGCAGGAAGCGCACCGCATCTGGAAAAAAGGCACCTGGTTGTTTTTTGGCGAGTGCGTTCGTGATGCTTGGATGTCGATCCGTTCAGGCATGCGTAAGAAACAGATCAATGTAGCTCAGGTAAGCCTGTTCTAAAAAGGTGAAGCCCGCAGTGGGACCTGCGGGCTTCTGACTAGACAAAGGATGTTCAACTTCTTAATCAGTCGATGCAAAGAAAACGAAAATTGGGATACAGCGCCCGCAAAAACGTCTATAGACAACTAATTTTTTCGCCCTCGCTGAACCTACAGGGCAAATGGATGGCGAACGCCGGCTTCGCTATCGAGCAAATGGTACAGGTCACAGTCGAAAAAAATAAGATCATCAGTGAAGCATGAGCAGATACGATTTAAGAACCAAGAAGGGGTACGATTTTTTTGAGTGTAGTAGTGCGTTTCAGAAGTGCATCCGTCGTGGCCTGGAGGAACAGGCGATGTATTGGGCCGTCGAACTGTACGACTCTGGCTATGGCGAATATGTCTGGAAGCGCCTGCGGATCATGAGCAGTGAGGACGTGGGCTTGGCTGAGCCCATGATGCCAGCCAACATGTGGGCGCTCTATCGCTCCTATCAGGAACAGGCTAAAAAGAAGGAAGACAAGAACGAGCCACAGCGTTTATTCCTCACTCATGCCGTACTGCTGCTGTGTCGTTGTAAGAAATCGCGCATGGTCGATTGGACACTGATCTGGCACTGGTTCCGCCATCCGTTTCAAAAGCTGGAGATACCCGATTTCGCGCTTGACAAGCATAATGAACGCGGTCGGCAGTTAAAACGCAGCTGGTGGCATTTCTTCGACGAAGGCACCCTGCTCGATAATCAGGGCTATGTGGAAGGTGAGAAAGAAATGCGCCTGAATGCCATGAAAGCAATCAGCAACCCGAGTGAGACAAGTCTATTTGATTAAATAAAAGCACGCCCAATAAATTCATCTATTGGGCGTGCTTTCTTAAAAATCTTCTTTAATCTGCTTACAAGTGATAATTTTAGTTGATATTAGATTTATTGCCTCATCTGTAAACCTTTCCGGTTGAGTATCTTGTAGGCTTCGTAGTGCTTTTATTAAAAGACCTATCTCTGTGTCACTCTCTAAGATGATATACTTAACTCTGTTTAAAGCGAACACAAGATGATAACGAGGTGATCTGGCTAAAGCATCATTGTATTTTACTCTCATTTCTTCACTAGCTATCATTGATGATGGACTATAATTTCTAATTTTTTCTTCAGGTATACCTTCCTTTATCGATCTTTCTAAAGACTTTTTTAATGTTTCTACCGTTCCAGGATCATCTCTTTTTGAGATTTGCATAAGATAATACTCATACAAGTACTCAGGTACAGTCTGATCTTCCGAGTTTTTAAAAGTTGGTATATATCGCCATTCCCTCTCATCATAATAGCAATAATCATAAAATACTTTATCTCCTCTTCTGTACGTACCCTTATAAGGTTTATAGTACTTATTCAGCGCCGAGAAAGCAATTACTAAATCGAACAAATCTCCATCTATTTGATGTAAGTCTAGACTTGAATGCTCGCCTTGCAGTTGAGTCAAGCCATATATAACACTTCTTAGCTGATTGTTTTGAGCATGAGAATTTAAAACTGTGGAAATATTATGAAGCCCGCCCGCAATGTGTAGATAATCGTTTACAAACTCAGATTCTTTGTTCAAGTAGAATACCGGAGAAACACCTGCCTGGATACCCCAATCTTTTTCTAGACCTATTCCATACCGACCATATAAATCGATATGATTTCTTAGCTGTGATATAGGAATATCGTTAAAGCACACCATTGGTACATTCAACCCATGTTTATTATCTCCAAAAATGCTATTGCCTTCATCAAATTCTGTGCTACACCTTGGAATAAATCCTTTATCTAAAATATTAATAAGCCATTGCAGCTTATCAGTAAAATGAAAAAGTGTATTAGCGCTTAGGATCGACATATCACAATGTTTTTGATTAAAACTAACAATTAAGTCCTACCAAGCCAAAAAGCTACCTACTACTCTTGTAGGTAGCTTTTTTCATATGGTGACCGACCTTACAAAAACCGACAACAAACCAGCAGATAAGCTCGATAAATTTCGAGATCATTTACTGCACCACAATCCACTTAGCCCGAAAGAGCAAGCCACGCTGGAGAAGTACCGTAAGTGCTTTGGCTGGCGCTGTAAACTGTTTTCTCCGCAACAGGTGGTCAATATGCTGATGCAGGAATACAACCTTAAGTATTCCCAAGCATACCAGCTAATGGCCGAATCGACGAAGCTCTATGGCAAGGTAGAAGACATCGACCGTGAAGGTTCGCGTAAAATTCTAATTGAAGGCTTGTACGTGGCCATGTCCATTGCCGTGAAGGACAAGAATGCCGAAGCCATCATTGCGGCTACCCGCGAAATCGCCAAACTTCAGAAAATTCATGATGATCAGTCGCCATTGAGCCCTGATGAAATGATGCCTGCCCGTATTGTCAAGTACACTCAGAATAATGTAGTTGTAAACAACTTTAATGGCTCGGAGGGTCAAGACAATGAGTAAGGAAGCAATTATCAAGCTTAATGCCAAGCAGCTACACTTTCATCAAGCGTGTACGAGCAACGAGGCTGACATTAAAAAAGATGGGGTAGCCTATCAGGGCGGTTTTCGGGCGACCTTCCAGGGCGCTCGTGGCTCGGGTAAATCGCGCGAGTTATGCCACCTAATGGCTGAATCGGCTTTTCAACTCCCCAGGGCGCGCGCCGGCCTAGCCGGTTTGACCTATCGACAAGTGCAAGATATTATTCTATCTCAAGCCGGTGCAGTACTGGAGGAACATGGATTATATGAGTATAACTCCAAAACAGGTTTCGGTCATTATGTGATTAACCGCCGCCCGCCCGATCACTGGCATACGGCTATTAATCCGATTCGAACGTTTGACAACTGTTTGGCCTTTGTGAATGGTTATACCGTACAATTTGTCAGTGCGGATCGGGAAGAAACCACGCGGGGTGCCAACTTCGATCAGCTGTTTATTGACGAATCCGCCACAATAAAAGAGACGTTTTACAATAAGGTACTACGTCCCACAGTTCGCTCTAATAAGCACATTTATAAAGACCCGCGTCCGGGTCGGAAGGGTTTTAACCACCCCCTACACTGGCTAATTGCCGATTTCACATCGGCACCCTGGCTACCGCAGGGCCAATGGGTCTATAAAACCGAGGAACTCCAAAAGTCGAATCCAGATAAGTACTTTTTTATGGAATCGACCGCCTATGATAATCTGGAGTTTTTACCCGGCTCGTTCATCGATGATCAGCGCGAAGCCTGTGGTGATGAGCTGACATTTGGGGTGGAGATTCTGAACCACCGGGTTACGCGCATACCTAACGGTTTTTACCACGCACTGGATGCTAATCGTCATGCCTATTCGATGGCTTATGGCTATCAGTTCGATGATGAAAAGCGGCTTTATGTTCCTGATCAGCGTCTGGATTATGACCCAAATAAGCCTCTAGAATCAAGTTGGGATTTTAACGCAGTGTTTACCTCCCTGATCTTGTCTCAGGACCATCATTCGGAGTATAGGTTTATTGACACCCTGTTTGTTAAGACCGCTACCGAGAGCCTTGTTGAGAAGCTGGCCAATGACTTTGCTGAGAAGTATAAAGGGCACCGTAAGAAGGTGTTGTATGTGTATGGCGACAATGGGGCTAATAAGAAAGACGCTGGACGCAATAAGACCTACTTCGGTATTATCAAGGACACCCTAACAGCGAAAGGTTGGACTATCGTTGACAAAGTTCAAGAGTCTTATCCCGCTTATTCGATTCGTTATCGTGTTATCAATGCTTTACTGCAAGAAACAAATGTTCGTTTGCCTAAGATTCGGATCAACGAGACAACTTGCAAACCCTTACTCATAAGCCTTCAGTCCGCACCTGTCGATGGCACAACCTATGAGAAGATCAAAACGTCTGAACGAAACAAAGCTTTGCCTCAAGAGTTCGCAACACACTTAAGCGACTGCTTCGATTATATTCTCTATAAGAAGTTCCATAAGTATGTGCCAGTCGGTGGCACGACCCGTACTGGCGGCATTACCATTCGATAGCCAACGAATCGTCGATTCGAATTTTTAATTTTTTGTTTTCGGTTTTCAATGCTCGACCGCGCCCACTCGCCTGCGCGGTCGAGCGAGTCAGCGCCAAAAGTAGGCGGCATATATTCATTTTTTCGTTTTGGCGGTCGCCAGTTTCGCTATAGCGTGGGCGATCAGCCTTGAGAGAACCGGAAAAAAACACCCCTCTTTTTGGCCTAACTGCTTGGTAGTGAATTTTGATTGCTTGCAGTAGACCGGAAAAACCCCGAAAACACCCCCTAAAAAGTTTCGTCCTACTATCGAAGTAGGCCAAACCCGAACATTGCATCAAAAAAAGGGCAAATGTTTGGTATCTATCTCTCTCAGGTCTTAGCAGAATATCGGGCTAGTGGCACCAGTGGCCACAGTCCTTTCTTCGATTTGACCTACCGTAAAGCCGACGGTGCGTATGGCGGAAAAACAAGCGTTCGTCGTCGGGCTGGTGATGTTCCGCCACAAAAGAAAGACCTCACCAGCATTAAGCACGAGAACCGCCACGCCGGAAAGCTGCACCTGATCGACCAGACCGGCCACAAGTTCGAGCTGCACATTCCCTTGCTTCTATCCTACAACGGCAAATTGATTGACCACCGATTTTAATGGACGTTTCACGACTCGGCACTACTGCCTTTATGACCAGTTCGCAACCTTCGGCGGCTGTCTCCTTCGAAGAAGGGAATCAGGATACCAATTCGGCAAAGGGTAACAACAAACGGTCGGTAACCGTCAACAAAAAGCGCTACGATTACTACCCGTGGGGACCGAATAACCTGCTGGTAAACGAGATGATAGACCTCTATCGCTCGAATGGCGACGTGATGAACCTCGTTCAGACTCGTGCCGACTTTTTGTTTGGCTCAGGTGTCGGCTGGTTTAAGCATTCGATGGATGGTAAAGACTTGGTAATGACACCCTATACGGATGCCAAAATCAAGCAATTTGACGAGTTAAATGACCTTCACGCGTTGGCAAATGGGCAGATGACCTACCTCGTTGAAACGGGTAACGTCTTTATGAACCACAGCCGCGAAGATGGAAAACTGACCCTCTCGATTCGGGATAGCCTGACCTGTCGGGCGGTGGTGGCAAAGGGTGCTGCGGTTGATACGTGGCTGCTGGCTCCGGACTGGAGTAACCAAAAAAATGTAGTGGCTGTCCCTGCGTATTCGGAAAAAACCAAAGATGCGCCTGAAACCATCCTTCAGCTGAAGCGTCAGCAGTCAGGGCAATTCTACTACGGCTTTGCAATCTGGTGGGCGGCTCAGAAGTGGATTCGCCTGGCTAACCGGATTCCGGACTTTCACAATAACGGGCTGGACACCGAGTATAATGCCAACAAAATTTGTCGGGTGGCCGAAGCCTATATCGACAAATTTGGTGGTGACACCGATGAGTCGAAGGACAAGTTTCGAGACGATTTTTATAAGTCGGTCGATGAGATCCTGTTCAACAAGGAAGGTAAGCGTCGGGTGATCTTCGACGAGTGCGCGATGGGCACCGATGGTAAGATGGTCCCCTACATCGAGTTTGAAAATATTCCGACCAGCTTGACTGGCAAGGAGTATTCCGAACTCTATAACATCGCCGTTACCGCTTTCGCCAATGCCTCCGGCATTCTTTCTGGACTGGCGGGCGTATCCGACGGGAAGGTATTGGGCGGATCAGGTTCCGAACTACGCGTTTCTGCCGAATACCAGCAGTTTTACCGCACCCCGCGTGAGCGTCAGGTCATTGAAAGCTACTGGAATCGCCATATCAAACGCGAGTTACAGCTACCCGACGACGTGTTTTTTGGCTTCAAAAACATTCTTCTGGAAACGCTCGACAAGGAAAAATCCGGATCGAGCAAGAAAACCACCAGTGGCACCACAGCTGGTGAAGAAGAAAAGGCGGATTCCAAGCAGACTGGCGATAAGAAGCAGGATAGCCAGAAAACCACTACTAAAACGTCGGGCAAATGATTCTCAACACCATCGAAGGGCTGAAACTGCATTTGGGCCGCGCCATTAGTCAGGCGACTAAGATCGACTTCATCCAGTCGTACATTCAGCTGGCAGAAAATGAGTTCATTTTGCGGGCTATCGGTCCCGAAATGCTAGCCGAACTCACCACGCAGTTCACCGCTACGCCATCCAGCGTTACCCCTGCCAACAAAGAGTTGTTGACCCGCTTACAGTCCGCATTGGCCTTCTATACCTACGTCAAATACCTACCCTATTCGCTAGGAACGGATGGCGATAATGGCCTACAGGAACAGGATACCGAAAAGACAAAGCCGGTTCGTATGGGTGTATTGGATAAGCGCCTACGCGAATCAGCTGAGAATGCCGCGAACGCACTGGAACAGGCATTGGTGTATCTGTATCAGCATCGGACACAGTACCCAACCTGGCTAAATTCTGACAGTTACAAACGGTCGAGTAGTCTGTTTGTCTTTTCCGCTACCGAACTGACCGAGTATTTGCCCCAAGCAGCGGGCAGTTATCGGTTGTTTTTATCGCTGGTACCATACCTACATAAAGCCGAAAAAAACAGTATCAAGCCGCTGATCGGCTCGGCTTTGTACGACGATCTGAAGGCTAAACGCGTATCGACGGACCCTTTACAGCCTGCCGACATTCGTTTGCTGGAGGCCGTTGGACAGGCGACCGCCACTAACGCTTACGCACTGGCGCTGTACTACCTGAACGTGGTGCAGACTTCTGGCGGTGGGTTACGCATCCTGAGTGATTTCGATGGCATTTACAACCAGAAAGCGGTCGATCCGAAGCTACTCTTAGAAGCGCAACGTAAGGCTGATGGCGAAGCATCGAGCGCGTCGGTAGCACTCAAGGCATATCTAACCGAGAACGCTGATCAGTACCCACTCTACAAAAATTCTGACCGGTACACGGCCAAAGGTCCAAACGAGCTTCCCGATAATTCACAATATCAAGGCGTATTCCGTCTTCGCTAACCACCAAATTTTTATGAAAAAAAACGACGATAAACCAAAAGACATGGTAGCCCGCGAGCAACCCAAGCAGAACACATTCCGGGTTACGAAACCCGACGAAGTTGAGCCTGATCTGGCTGAACAGTTGGCTCAAGAAGTAGCCAACGAAGAAGCTGAAATAGCCGCCGTTGAAGAAGGCATTGCTCAGCGTAAACAGGAGATGGCTACGAAGGCCGCAAAAGCAGCCGAAGCCGCCCGGCAGGACAAGCTCAATAAGCGGTCGAACCTGTTGGAAGATGCTACCGATTGGCGCGAAATGGCCCGTACCAACAACGATCCTGTGAAGGCCAAAGACTATTTGCGTCGGGCGAAGGATGCCGAAGCCGAAGCCACGAAACTAGGTGCTGAACTGAATCTGAACGACCCGCTGCCAGAGGTCAGTAAAGAGCCTACCAAACTCCAGCCTCTATCGACCAACAAAGCCATTAAGATCATTATCGGGGTGTTCATCGCCTTTCTTATCCTGACTTGCGTCGTAGGCTCCTTCATTTCAGCTGATCCCAATAATGCCATGGGGCAGAGTATGATATCGAATGCTCCACTTCGGGCTCTACTCAGCTTCACGCTCACGTTCCTGACGTTTCTGGTCGCTGTCTTTTTCATCCGTGTTGCATTCCCTCAATTCTATCGTATATGGCACAATCGAATCGATTCCGAGCGGTCGCTCGAATCCTTAATCAACGAATCGCCCGCCTGGGCCGTCTTGCTCTTCTTGTTGGGCTTGTTCTACACGTTCATGCAGCTGTTTGCCAGCTTCTACCAGTCGCTGTACGCCTAGACAGCCTGAATAAGAAACGGGCCTGTGTGCTGGAAACCGCCAGTTCACAGGCCCACGTCAAGGAGAAGTCGAACCGCAACGACCATCCACAGATTGACGTCTATTTCAAGGCTATCGGGTGGGCGCATCCAGAGCGTGTTGCGGCAGCGGCTAAACCGTGGTGCGGGGCATTTGTAGGTTGGGTGTTAAAAACTTGTGGTGTTCCTACACCTAAAGGCGCAAATCTGGCAGCGGTGGCCTCCTTTGATGCTATGAAGAAGAAACGGCTTCCTCCTGGCTCTCACGCTATACCGGGCGATGTGGTCACTTACAAAACGTGGAGTCATGTCGAGTTCGTAGTCAGTTGGCCGCTCGACCCCCGCGTCAGGGTTTTTTACGCGGTTGGTGGCAACACGACCGCAGGTAACAGTGTGCATGGCGTGTACGTCAACATTCCCCGCCCCAAGCATTACATACGAAATATTGTCCGCTTCATTCCGGAATCATAATGAATAAAAATCTTTCCACACCAGCCTGGCTAATTGCCTTGGCAATCTTCGCTCAGGTCCTGTTGGGCCTTCTAAGTGCCACCCTGATTTACAAACAGTACAATCAGCCAAAGCAGTGGTCACTTGATTCGACCACATACTACAAGACACTGGAGGGTCAGGGCAAACTTAGTTTAAACCTATATCTCCAACAACAAGCCCATGAGGAACGATTACGCAAATTGGACAAGAAACGCATGGCTCGTTTCCGTCAGATTGATTCTCTGTCTGGCGATGCTTTACAGCACGAATTCGACCGGATGTACAATGGACTCCCTGAAACGGCTCGACCCCAAACCGATTCGACTCACCGAAGCCGGGGCACGTCAGGTACTCAAAGACAAGGCAGATCTGATCCTGCTGATCGGAAAGGTACAGTCGCAGGACACCCTACTAGCTCAGCAACAACAGGCATTGACAAGTCAGGGGCAGACCATCAAACAACTGAACGAGGGCAAACAACAGGAAAAGAACCGGGTCACGACTGCCCAATCCCAAACCGACGCCTACCGGAAGAAACTGCGCGCAGCCAGACTGGAGAACTGGATAACGCGCGGGGCCGTGTTACTATACGTGGTCGTCAGGCTAAAACTAATATAGCCTACTGGAAACTGATACGTGAACAAGGTTATACTTACCCCGACGTGGCGTTTGCCATTAGTGCGGTTGAAACGGGTTATTGGTATCCCAAAACTAGGATTATGCAGAACCATAATCTGTTCGCCCTCAAGATCAGACGCATGCATCCCTGGCTGAGTCTATACCTAACGACGGACGATCAAGGTTACGCGGTGTACGCAGAAGAATCAGACTCAATGGCAGATTACAAAATGTACGAAGGCTACGTGATTCGGAAGTATGGTCTGAAAAATCGGCAGGAGTACATCGACCACATCTGCCGGAGGTTTTGTCCTAGCCCCTTCTATCGTGAGAAACTAGTTTTGGCTTTCAGAAAACTGATCGACATCCGATTACAGGCTTAACCCCTACTAGTATGCTCTCTTTTTCTCTGGCTCTCGAAGCTGTTAAACAAGGTAAACGAATTGCCCGCGTAGGCTGGAATGGCAAAGGTATGTTTGTCTTCATGCGCCCCGGTGATGCATTGACGGTAGATACGGTCGTCAACAAAGTAAAATCTTTACCACATACGGTAAAGGATTACTATGCTAAGATGCATGAGGGGTATAGACCTCTAGTTCCCGGCGAAGAGCCTACCATCAAGTTCACATCTTACCTATGTATGGTTGCCGCTGATGGTTTTATCGTCAATGGCTGGTTAGCCTCTCAGACCGATATGTTAGCTGAAGACTGGACAATCTTAGACTAATGTCACAGACGCTTACCAACATTATTACCTCACTAGCTGGCCAGGTCGTTTCATTCGGCTTGGCCGCTTTTGCTTGGCAGTACATTCAGGAACGACTCAAGAAAATTGAGGATGTAGACCGCCGTGTATATCGGCTTGAAACCCGCGAAGAACAACGTAAAGAACTTGGATTAGACAAACCGAAATAGCCTTATGGAACCTGTAATATTTTTCGTTGGGTTGGTGCTGATAGCCTACCTCACTTACATTCATATTTCACTGGCAGATAAGCACTGGTCTACTCAGAAGCAACTGAAAGTTGTCGAAGCAAGACTGATTGTGATGAGCAAGCAGATGAAAGAAGCCGCTTTTAATGACTTGATTGCTTACATCAAAGAGCATGAAGGCAAGGATGCAATTAAAGAGTTTCCCGGCCCAACTCGTCCCAAAACCCGTAAGTGGCTGATCAATCACGGTATACTCACCCATGATCGTCAGGCGCTCATTTTTAAGTATCTGGAGAAAGCCCTTAATCCGCCGACTAATGAGAAAAATTGAATTTGGTAGTAAGACCTATCAGGTTGCCGAGAAGTGGTCAGAGCTAACGCCAGAGCAGTATATTCAGCTGATCATGTGCCCCCGCCTGAAAGCGGACGGCTCGTATGAAACGCTCGACAACGAAGCTGCGGCCTGTCGTGCCTGGCTAGGCATGAGTCCAAAGGTTTGGGTAAAGCTGGAACTAGCACACTGGCAGTGGGGACAACTCAGGCAACAGTTTAACTGGTTGTTCACGACCCGACCCGAAGGCAAGCCGCCTATCAATTCCTTTGCTCATAAAGGTGTGAATTATCACCTGCCCGCAGACGCTTATGGCGACACCAGTGCAGTAGAGCTGTCGTTTGCGAACATGGCTTATCTGGAGTTCGCTAATCCTGAAGAGCCGACGCCTGACGCACTCGACCGGCTGATTGCTATACTGTGCCGACCACGTCGCGCAGACTTCAAGAAGTTCCGCAATTCAGCCGAATGGAATGGAGACCTGCGCGAACCCTTCAACGAATCCCGGATGGTTGACCGCGCGAAGGATCTGGCCGGCCTCGATCTAAGCATGAAGCTGGTTGTACTGGATTACTTCGAGCGCATGAATAATCAGTTTCTGGAAAGTTACGGTGAGTTGTTTGGAGCCGACAAACAGCCTCGGTATGGCGACGGACGTGGCTGGATTATGATTCTCAAAAACGTAGCGAAAGATGGGCATTTTGGCGACTTCGATAAGGTCTGTCAAACCCCTGCCCATTTGTTGTTTGCGACGATGCTCGATGATTTGTTGGACGCGCAGGATAGAGAAGAAGAAGCTTTAAAGAATCAACCCAAATGATTACCGATCTACTAAGCCTAACCGAATTCATTGAGCAGATCGCCACCGGCACCGCTGGCATTGTTCAGTTTTTAGCCCTATCAAATGGAGAAAAGGCAGTCGATGAAATCAGCGCCTTTTATAACGACACCTACGCCGGCACGACTGCATTTTTCCAGATAGCCGAAATTGGCCCCAAAGACAACCGGGCCGGTCTGCAACAAGTGACGTTTTATTGTTCACTCACCGTTGCCGAGAAGCCTGACGACGTGAGCGCCCGCGCGGGGCTGGCCACGCGTGACAACACCATGAAATTGCTGTTGTCGATATTGGGACAGCTGAAGATAAAGGCCGAAGAAAGTGCTGAGACGGTCGAACAGGAGGGCGAAGGCTACCAATTCTGTGTCACGCCTAGTGAGCGCATATTTCCGATCGGGATGTTAGCCAACGTGAGTTTAGAAGGGTACTATGTCGATCTGGATATAACGATTTCTGCCAACCACCTGCTGTTTCCCTAATGGACGCTTTAACACCACTCACCTTTTTACCCCTTCGGTTGTCGCGCAACCCGATGGCCTACACCATCGACGCTGTAGCTGACAGTCAAAACCGGTCTGGTTTGGGTTATTTCCTGACGCTCAAAATGCCGAAAACCTACGGCTCCGGCGACTATGCAGAATTGCTTACTCTACCCGGTCGAGAGTTTCCCCCGCGTAAGGAATTAGGCGCTACGATTTATCCCGGAGCAACCTTTGATGTGGGCATTTTTATCGACGACTTTTTAAGCCGTACCGCCCCTACGCCTGATCAGGTGGGTATCGTGACCTGCGGAGATATGATCACGCCCTACCTGACGCAAACGCGTGTTGAGCAGGATGGAGCACTGGTGGCCGGTACCGACAAAACGTTACCCCTCGAATATGCGATTAAAGGCGCGCTGTCAGTCGAACAGTTCGCGGGCTGGCGTGATCAATTCTTTACAACGTACCTGGCACAAAGTCGCCAGTTCCTAACCTGGCAGCCGAACGAGAAGTGGGTCGATACGGTGCAGCCTGAATTTCTGTACTACCTAGTCAACTTCACGCCGAAGCCTGCGGAGCTGCGATTGCGGGTAGACATTGCCTACTCCGATGGTAGTATCGACACGCTGACTGCACAGCGCATGACGACAGTTAACCAGTATATGGTCTACTGTATGCCGGTGGGCTTCGTGGCGTTGGGATTACCCGAGCGCGAAGCCGCAACCGGTAAGAAAGTTCACTCCTATCAAGTCTGGATTGCTAACGAGTCGGCTCAGCGTCTGAGCGAAGTGCGTACCTACTACGTCAACCGCGATTATGAAGCCAACATTCTGTATTTACTGTTTGCCAATTCATTGGGCGGGTACGATACCCTACGTTGTACTGGACAGAGCGCCCGCACCTTGACAGTGGTCGGCACCGATAGTCAACGCGCGCTCGATCCGCAGTACTTGCCCACCACTGCCGAAATTTTCCGTAATAACCGCATTGGTGAGCGAACGTTAGCCGTGGCCACCGGTCTGCGCGATGGCGATGAACTGAACTACCTGAGTGAAGTGGTCTTGAGCGAAGAAGTGTATTTAGTGGCTCAGGAAGGTTTTGTCGCCCTGAGCCTGCCCGACTCGACTGATACCGCACTGGCGCTGCGATCTGATGATGAAGATTTGGCCGGTCGCATCCTGATGTTCCGTTTTGCCAAAAACGAAGTCGCTTACTCCAACTTGCCCAGCCCGCCCACCGCTCCGGCCCGCGCGACAAAATGGGTACCGGTGAATACCTTCTGTCTGATTAATGACAACGGTTTGCGGACTGGCTATCTCGGAGCCGCCAAGCTGGAGCTTCGTTATGTTGATGATGGGAGTCTGGTAAAACCGCTTCGCTCGAAGTCCAACACGCCCGGAACAGACGGTTATGTCTCGCCCATCGCGTCGGCTCTGTGTGCCACAACGCCCTATGTTAATGATCTGGTGCAGAAAGCCGGCTCTTACAAACGAAATAACTGTGGTGCAGATATGGAAGCGACGGTTGCTACGCTCACTATCCCTGCGGGTATGTATGGTGCCGAAACAGCCGCACAGCTACAGAGCCGCATCGACAGCGCCCTCAAAGCGATGGATACGCAGGCGTACGCGAATCAGTACGGTTCGTGCCTGGCTAACCCAGCTGGCTATACCTTTAATGTTCCCGATGGCAACTGGCACTACCGGGGTAATCTGGCGAGTCGATTAGGAATCGAAACGGGTGGGGCTCCTTATATGGGTAATGCCTGGACGATGCAAGGGCAAGGTGGTAATTATGTTTATCCGACCGGAAGTAATGATCTGAATTTCCCCTCGACTGATTTCACCCCCGACGCGTGGCGACTGTTTACCTACGGTACCGCTGGCGCTTCGGCACGGCTACGGGTGTATAATAATGGGGTTTTGTATCTGGAGAAAACGTTTGTCTACAACCCCGATGGGTACGAGTATCACAGTTTGTTTGGTAAGACTGCTGGTAGTTCGCTGATCGTGGCCAGCATGGACAAACTATACGTTCAGCTAGTCGATTTATAAAGATGGGATTCGCGGTTAATCTAACACAGGAACAGTTTGAAGAAGTCGCTACTGATGTGATTGGTAATATTGTGGCTGAAGCGTCGATAGTAATGCAACGGAAGCTACAGGACGCTGGTTATGTATTGACAGGCGAGCTACTAGACTCCATTCGCCACCAGTCTGTTGTCGTGGCTCGTGACCTGTATGCCGAGTTCAGCATTGGCTTTTCGGGCTATGGCCGTTTTAAGGACATGCGGCAGCTGCTATACGAGAAAATGCCTCCGGTGCAGGTAATGGAGCAATACGTGCGGGAGATTGGTCTGGACAAATTCAAGTACGTGCCTGGCTACTTGCTGAATGCCAAATACCGGGTGCTGAACATTCCGGACAACCGAGCAATCAACCGGATCGCCTGGGGAATTTCACGTTCCCGGATTTTCACGGCCAAGATTAGGTATTATAAGCGCAATGCGTTCTATAATCCAACACGGGGGAAGCTCATTTATGAGACAAGCTATAAGCTATTGGACGCATTACCGGAACCCATCATGAAGGGTATCAAAGAAATGCTGGAAAGGGTTAATTAGGTTTTTTTGTTGTAATCGGCAAAGCCTGACCGTAGTGCGGTCAGGCTTTCTTTTTTGGGGGGATTCCGTCCTACTATGACGGTTTTCTGAGTGATTCTTTCGCTGCTGGTAAAATCCACCCAGCACCATGCAATTAAAAGAAGAAGCCCTTTTTACGCTCAAATTCGACGGTAAACCCGTCTATAATGAGCTTGGGGAACTGGAGAAAAAACTGCTTGAGGTCAAGGAAGCTCAAAAGTCTGTCGAGAAAGGGACGAAAGAGTGGGCTGACAACAAGGAGGACATTAAAAAACTGGAGGAATCGATTAAGCTAGTCCGTGAAGAAATGGGCGTATCGGGTATGACCGTTCGCCAGTTGGAAGGCTACTACAAACAGCTTAATCGGGAAATCAAGGACCTAACACCTGGTACCGAAGCCTACATCAAAAAGGCGGAACAGATTACCGAAGTCAACACCGTACTGAGTAACCACCGGCAGACGGTTCGGGGTGTCAACGAAGAAGTTGAAAAGCAACCGTCGCTTTGGGAACGAGCCAAGTCAACAGCCGCCGGCTATCTGGCCGCGTTTGGCGCTACTGAACTGCTGGAACGGGCCTTCAGCTTCGTTCAGGATGGCATTAAAAAAGCACTAGCACTTAATGACATGATGGCCGGGGTTGCTAAAGCGACTGGTCAAAGCGCGGAAGAAGTCAATCAGCTATCGAAGGAAATTGATAAGATTGACACCCGTTCGAGCAAAGAAAGTCTAATGACGATTGCCCAGATCGGGGGGCAGTTGGGCGTGGCCAACAATGAATTATTAGGTTTCGTCAAATCGGTCGATATGGCGAACGTTGCCTTGGGCGACGAGTTTGCTGGTGGCGCTGAAGAAGTCAGTTCTAAATTAGGAGGTCTTCAAAAGTTGTTCAAAGAAACGAAGGACCTCGAAGCGGGTGAAGCCATCAACAAAATAGGATCTGCTATTAACGAGTTGGGCGCTGATGGTGCGGCCACTGGTCCTGTGATTGCTGATTTCACCGCCCGGATGGGTCAACTTGGTAATCTATCCCCGCAGATCAGCCAGACAATGGGCTTAGGGGCGGCCTTCCAAGAGTTGGGTTTGAGTGCTGAAATCTCAGCAGGCGGCCTATCCAATATCTTGCTGACAGCAGCTAAGGATACGGCCACGTTTGCCCAGCAGCTGAACATGAGTGAAGATGCCTTTAAGAAACTGATTAATACCAACCCGAATGAGTTCCTACTTCAATTAGCGGCTAAATTTAAGGATGTACCCGCTGATCAGTTGGCGAAGCGCCTGGATGATTTAGGTATTAAGTCACAGGAAGCAACGAAGGTTATGTCACTCTTGAGTGGACAGACCGATATAGTTCGGCAAAAGCAGGATTTGGCGAATAAGGCCATGACTGAGGGCACCAGTCTGCAAAAAGAGTTCAATACTGTCAATTCGAATGCAGCTGCTGAGTACGAGAAATCTCAGAAAGCAGTAGCGCTTATCGCTACTGAAATCGGGCAGGCTCTATTACCCGCTATTACAAAAGGGGCGCAGGGACTTGTTGCATTCGTCAATGTCGTTCGGGCTATTCCTGAATTTGTGAGTGAAAACAAGACCAGTTTTGCCGCCCTCGGTGTAGCGATTCTGGCGATGAACACCAACCTGATTGTTGCTACTACCACCAGTATTGCTCATGCAGCAGCTGAAAAAGCCCGGCTAGTCTGGACGCAATCCGCCACAGCTGCTCAGTGGCTCCTGAATGGGGCTATGAGTGCAAACCCGATTGGCGCTGTTGTCGCTGTTATTGCCTTGCTTGTGGCCGGCCTGACTGCAATCTACAACAACAGTTCAACGGTTCGTGGTGCCATCGCTGGTACGTGGGAAGTAATGAAAACGGGGGTCAGCTTATTGGGCGATCTAACCGATAAAGTGCTTGGGTGGATTCAGAAAGGTTTGGAACCCCTGCGGCCCGCGCTCGATACCGTCAAAAGTGTGCTATCGTCGGTATGGGGTGTGATCGAAACAGGTATAGACTACCTGGGCGATTTAACTAGTGCGGTTAGTGGCTTTGTCAGTAATGGACTGTCTCGCATTGGTGTAGCGCTGGAGCCAGTTCGTACCGTTCTCAATAATTTTTGGGGCCTGATCGACACCGGTATCACTAAAATCAAATCGATTGGTTCTACCATATCGACGTTTCTGCACGTCGATGAAATTGTCGGTAAGGTTAAGTCCGCAGCGGGCATGATCGGTGACGCTTTCAACAAGGGATATGGGGATAAACTGGCAGAAGATCGTCCGAAACAGGTAGCAGCCCACCAACAAACGCTCAATACCAAGAAGTCAGCGGAACAGAAAAATGCGAACGAGTTGGTGGATATCGTCACATCGTCGGAGCAAAAGGCACTCGACCGCAAGGCCACTCAGAATGATAAGCACCGTGATAGTGAAGCCAAAAAAGCGGCAGAAGCGGCTAAAAAAGAGGCAGAAGAAGCGGTTAAGGCCAATAATGAAGCCCTGAAAAAAATTGAGGATGCCCGCATTGCAGCTATTAAAGATGATCTGGAACGGGAAACCGCCAAAATTCGCCAGAAGCGGGATGCTGAAGTGGAAGCGATGATGGCTGGTAAAGCCAGTGCCGAAGTAAAAGCGGTATTCGAGAAAGCCCTCAATGAACAGATGCTTCGTGATATTGAAAAAGCCAATTCGGAGCATTTAAAGAAGAAAGAGAAAGAGGACGCCGAAACAGCAAAACGCATTCTCGATCTGAAGATAAAATTGTCGGGTGACGAGAAAGCTGACAAACTGCAAAAGCTGGATGATGTGGCCACTGCCCAGCGCGCCCAAATCCAGAAGGATATTACCGACGAAACGCAGAAAGCAGTCATGCTCAAGCAGGTTAATGATAACCTCGTTCGGGATAAGGAAAAGGTTGATCTAGAGTATCGTCAGAAAAAACAGCAGCAGGAGAACGCCTTACAAGATTCCCTCTATCAAGCTACTGTAGCCGACGCACAGGCCCGATTAATCCTTGCTGGTAATAATGCGCAGGCAATCTATGATGCAAAAAAAATGCGTCTGGATGAAGAGTATAAATACAATAAGGCCAAGCTGGAGCGCGAAGCCGCTGAAGATAAAATCAAAAATGCAGGTATGCTCGCTGATCATGATCAGCGCGCGGCAGCGGATAAGGTTGTTGATGACCGGTTGAAATCGCAACTCAAAGCGAACGATGTTCAGTACGAGAATGACAAAACGCAACTGACACAGGAGAAAACCGAAGCACGTCGCGCTAATCAGCAGCAATATTTTGCAGCGATCAAAGCCCTGATGGATGGCGATTTTACGGCCTTCACCGACATTCTGACGAAGAAGCTGGCTGGTGAGAAAAAGCAGCTTACCGAAAGCCAGAAGCAGCAGATTGATACCATTGATGAAGTGGGCCAGTATACGGTCATGGCGGTGCAGGCGTTGCAAAAGCTCTCTCAGATGAAGCTCGACAAAGAGCTGGCCAACATCAAAAAAGAGAAAGATACCCAACTAAACAGCTGGAAAGAGAAGTACGACAAAGGGCTGATCAATAAGGACGAGTACGAAAAAGGGGTTGATAAAATCAATAAGGAAGCGGACGCCAAAACCAAAACGGCCCAGCTGGAAGCCTTCAAACGTCAGCAGAAAATCGACATTGCGCTGGCGATTATCAATGGTGCCCAAGCCGCCCTGAAATCGCTAGCAACGTTAGGTTGGCCGCTCGGTCTGATCGCGGTGGCCGGTGCCGCTGTAACGACCGGTATTCAGATTGCGATGATCAAAAACCAGCAACCGCCTAGCTTGGCTAAAGGGGGTAAAATCCGTAATGCCGGTGTACCTGAAGGCCCTCGTCATGGGTCCAATTATGGCGATTCGGGTCTGAGCATTACGCGTCGGGATAATGGGCAGGAAGTAGCCGAAATGGAAGGGGGGGAACCGATCATGGTATTATCGCGCAACACCTACGCCAATAATCGTAACGTTGTCGATAGCTTGCTCCATTCCAGCTTGCACCGCAATGGGGCCCCAATTATGCTGAACGGTGGTATTTTCGGTTCTGATGGCGGCACCTATGCAGACAGCCTGCGGAATGGTGGATTGCGTCGTTTTGCGGATGGTGGCTGGATGAACGACATTCAGGAGATGGACAATGGAGCCAGCAGCGGTGGCGAGTACCAAAGCTCCTATTCGGGTAGTGACTCATCCAGCGAGTATGGTAGTGCGGATTCTATCGATGCCAATACACAGGCACAGATTGAGAAGTCACAAGCCACGATGGATAATATCCAGAAAAATACGCTGGCGACCGCTGAAGCGCTGGATAAGATGGGCCTGACGTTGGGCAACCTCCAGACGCTGATTAGTACCAATGCGATTAATAGCGCTTCGACGCTCGATACGCAAATGACCGGCCTGCGGACGGAGGTACGGCAGGGTTTCAGCAATTCCAATCTGATGCAAGCCCTACTTCTTATGAGTCTGAAAGATAGTATTCATACTGATTTGGTCGCTCTGCAAAACACATACAGGGCCGAATCGACGGGTATGAGTAATGAGGTGGTTACCGAACTGGGCAATTTCCGTACGTCGTTGTTATTTGCCTTGTCGATGTTCAGCCTAGCACGAAGTCTGGATATCTCCAGTCTGAAAGATGCAACTAAAACCAGCTTGGCGGATCTGCTTAAATCGAATCACGACGACTTTGGCAAGCTGATCGCGGCTCAGAAAACAGACAATAGCAGCTTGCAGAAAAGTATTCATACCGATCTGGAAAACCTGCAAAAAATGCTGCATACTGACTTGACCACGTTGGGTGACAACGTGCATGATGATTTGGAGTCGCTCGATACCAACATCGACACCAATCTGGTAACCCTTCAGAAAGGGGTGCATACTGATCTGGAAGCCCTAAAACTCGCTCAGGCTACGCAGGCTCAGACGTTACGAACAGACACAAAGACCCACTTCACGAACCTGATGACGCTCTTACAGAACCAACTGGATGACCTGAGAGAAGTCACGCACGACGATTTGGGCGCGTTATCCGATTCGAACCGTACCGAACTGCAACGGGTGCAAGACATCCTGGCTCAGACCAAATCCGAGCAAGGCTACCAGTCCGGTTTGCTAGGCCGTATTGCGGCAAAAGACCTATCGGTCAGCGTACAGACGTTCGTCAACGTCAGTAACCAAATTAACGTAGTTAAAGAAAAATCAGACCTTCAATGATTGATATACGAATTGATGGGGAGCCAGCAGACCTAACGCCCGCTGGCTCTCTAACCCTAGAGCGGTTTAACCCACTCCTTGACTTCGAAGCAATACAGGGTAGCCGGGTGTATGGCTTCGACTTACCTAACACGCCTAAAAACCGCAAGCTGCTTGGCTACTTCTACCAACCGCAGGTCGAGTATCAGTCTCGTAAATATCGATGCGAAAAGTACGTGTATGGTCAGCTGATCGAGCAGGGCTTTGTGATGATTCATGAAGTAAAAGACGAAGGTTTTAATATGTTTTACACCCAAAATTTGGGTGAGATTTTTGGCGACAGTCAGCGAATCGTTTTGTCTGAATTGGGCTTAGGGATTGACTCGGTACCTATGGCTCCAGTGGCGAACGTCAACCACCTGACCGACCGCTACTGTTTCCCGACGATTCAGAATAGTGGCTTTTATGGTAATCAGGCAATCGCGGGTTTTAACGGGTTGATGAATGAGTACACGAGCACGGGCGCAACGCCTGGTTACAATGCCAATGCGCGGGTACCCATGCCCTTTTTACGATGGGTTTTTAACCAGTTTAGCGCCCTAACTGGTTGGAGCTTCGCCGGTCAGTTCTGGCAAGATCCTGATCTGACTCGTTTGATTTTTTACAACCTGTTTTCGCTGGATGGACAAACGCAGATCAACGCCAACAACCACCTACCGGCTCTGACGGTACCGCAACTGCTAATCGATTTGCGAAAGCTGTTTAATCTGTACATCGAATGTGACGTTCGTAGAAAAGTCTGCACGATGGATTTTTCTGACGATGTCTTGAAAAATGCGATTGTGGTAGACTGGACGGACAAAGCGAATCCAAAGCATGTGAAGGCTCCGGAATTAAATAATAGGCTCGAATTATCGTACGCACTCGACAGCAACGATGCCTTATTGAAACCGATCCCCGCCCCACTCGACAAGTACACCACTGCCGAGACCACCCTGAACGAAGGCGGTAGCCTGGTATCCATTCAGTCGCGCGTATCGACGCTGGCCACGGATGCACAAACGGGCCGGGCTATGACTCAGCAACCGGGTCTGTCGCCTTCTAACAAGGACAGCAAAAATGACTCAATCCCGAAACTGCTATTTTATAATGGGCTGGTGAATGGCGAGCCCCGCGCCAGTAGCGCCCATGGGAATAGAAGTCTTACGTTGCATGGCGACCGCAACCTGGTTGATGGCTATAAAGAATTTGAAGCCTTTAAGGGTAATACGTTTTCAGTTACCAAGCTGGTCTATTTGACTGCGGCAGACCTGGCCTTGTTCTCGTTCCGAAATCAAGTCCACATCAAAGGGGTCAATTACGTGGTCGGTTCGATGAAGGCTGTGTTGAGCAATAATCAGAACACGATCCCAACCGAAGTAAAGTTGTGGAAAAAATAAGGGGCAATCTTCGAGAAGTGCAACGAATAAGGGGTCGGAGCCGACACGCCAAAACGTTGGACGTTTTTGAGATTGTTGTATAATGAATTTTATGTTAAGTGAAAAAACAAAGCCGATTTAGCAAATTGCTAAATCGGCTCTTCTTTGGAAAATCCTACGAGGTTACTTATCCCTGTGGATAATAATAAGACTCTATACTAGGAGATAGCTTACTTATCCTATCCAAAAACATGTCTAAGCCGGGTTCTTCTTCAATAGCGAAGCTAATCGTTATGTATGAATTCCCATAATGGTCTTCATAATAGCTGAAGCTAATATTATAAGCTGTAGGAAATAGCTTTCTCACAGCTTGACTGAATTTTACTTCTGAAAATTCATCTCTTGTCTGAATAATTTTGATAGAATATTTTTCAGCTTCTAGAACTTGGCCAATTTCAAAGTTACCTTTTCTGCCAGAGTTGTTTCCTAAAGCCTTTATCGCATCAAGAATTGCTAATGTATCAGGCTGTAAATCTGAACTTTTAATACTTGCTTTGTCCCTACCTAAAATTTGAACTAGCGAAAAAATATCTTTATCCTTCTTGTCATAGGTTTCTTTTATAGCTTCAGTTAATTCGTCTACAGCTTTTCCTACTAAATCAATCCTTAATTCTTTATCGTACTCAATATAGCGAATCCCTTGAATATCAAACGTTTCCTTTGTCTCGTCGTCCTTAATTAAAACAACGGGTAGGTCGAAACACTGTCGAATAGCCAATTCATATAATACATTAGGGTTTCTAGTGCTAAGATCACAAATAACCATATCGGCATTGAGTATCCGCTCAAGAATGTCTGTGAATATGAGATTTGCACTTTTAACATCACTTGCGACTTTTGGAGCGAAGCCAGCTCTTACACTAGCTTTAGAAATAATATGATCATATACTCGTCGGAAATGACCGGTAGCATATTCCTTAACATCCGCAATTGGCATAATGACGAAGCAGGTTTTTTCTTCTGTTGATTCTTCCTTTTCATCTTTTTTTACGGGTTCCTTTTTCTCGCTCATAATATATTAAGAGTTTATAATAGTCACTC
Source organism: Spirosoma liriopis (assembly GCF_023196085.1). NCBI lineage: Bacteria > Pseudomonadati > Bacteroidota > Cytophagia > Cytophagales > Cytophagaceae > Spirosoma > Spirosoma liriopis. The sequence continues at coordinate 1,093,805 of NZ_JALPRF010000002.1, read as the reverse complement.
CCATAACTCTGGGAATTCGGTTACTCGTTGCCCTTCAAAGACCAATCCTTGCTTCCTCAAATACGTATACGTCTGGTCGGGTGTGCTGTGCCGGCAGTGACGTTGCACAAGCATGATATCTTTCGTAGCCTTATACAGCACCACCGCGCCGGTCGGCTTCCAGCTATATAGGTCGTAGTCGTGACCGAACAGCCCTAAGTGCTGCATAATCTTTTTGTGCCGTTTGTAGAAGTAGTTTTCCCCGACGTGCTGCGGGCCTGGGTGACCTGCGATGGTAAACAGGTAATCAGTTGATGGATATTCGCGCAGTCGATACTTACGTATTAATTGCTCCAGAGTCGAAGGAATGTCCACGAAACCGGTTTTGCGATTTTTCGAATTACCCGACGTGACGCGAACCTGTTCATTTAAGATGTCGCCTACCTTCAGTAGTCTCAATTCTTCACCAGGTCGCAAAAACAAAAAGTAGATAAACTGGCAAAACAACCACAGTTGCTTGTCACCAGTGGCCAAGATAGCCGCTCGTATTTCTTTAGCCTGATCCGCATTGAATGGCCGGTGGTCTTCTGATGCATCGACCCGAACGTTCTTAATGGTTAAGCATGGGTTCTTGGCAATCAGTTCACGCGATACATAGAATTTGAAAAACGACTTATAAAAGCCGAGCATATTGTTTCGGTACCGCCCTCCTACCTTCAACGTGTCAAAAAATTCGAACATCATTTTGACGGTGATATCTTTCAGTTCAATATCAGGCTTGCCCTTACTCAGTAGGTAATTGCGAACGTGGTCGAAGTAATTGTCATTGAGTTTATCAGTGTTCTTCTTCAACTCAATTTTCTTGGTAGCCTTATAGTACTTACAAGCTTCTTCGAACGTGAAGCCTTTGGGCTTGACCACTGGTGCTGCCTCTGTCTCGACTGGTTCTGGCAAGTTTTGATCGATGTGCCAGCCCTCTTTTAGTCGCTGGTTGACTAGTCTTATAACATCAACCGAGTCGGCTTTCTTTTCTTCAGGTGTATTACCCCTTAGCGATACGCGTTTGCGAACCTTCGCCTTTTTCTGAACGTCCCAGATGTAGAAAAGTACGTAAGAGTTGGCACCTGATTCAACAAGACGAGCAAGTGTGTAGGGGTACTCGTTTTTAGTGCCTGGCTTCATGCCATGTTTCGTTGCCAATTGCTGCCAAAAAACTGCCAGTAAACACGGAGTGCATAAAAAAACCGCCCAATTCGTGTGAAAAGGGCGGTTATTTGTGTCGGGGTGGCAGGATTCGAACCTACGACCTCCTGCTCCCAAAGCAGGCGCGATACCGGGCTACGCTACACCCCGAAGAACGAGCTTTTGCTGATGATCCTCGCTGAACGCGAATTTCTTTCGTTAATTGCTCCTGCGGAGAGAGAGGGATTCGAACCCTCGGTACCGTTACCAGTACGACAGTTTAGCAAACTGTTCCTTTCGGCCTCTCAGGCATCTCTCCGTAGCCGCTCATTCATTACCTGAATGATTGGGACACAAAGGTAGCAGGATTATTTGTTCACTGCAAGCGATCATGAGGAAAATTTTTTCAATAAGTCGTAATTTCGTCGCTCCTTAGATTGACACTTGCGGAGGAACTTCGTCATTGTCAGGCACATCACCGCTTTTCATGAACTGGCTTTATTCGTTTTCAAGCACTGATTTTTTTTTAATTGTCCTGTTTATTGCTCTGTACGGGCTGTACATTCTCCGTACATTTCGGCTGGCGCGTCAATTAAATACGTCCGCCTGGGGTGTCATTCCAAAGTTTTTTTTGCGCAGCAGCTACCTGACTCTACTGCTCATTGCCTTGCTGGGTCCCTCATTTGGTGAAGTTGAACAAAGCGCAACGATGACCGGACGAGATGTGTACCTATTAATCGATGTATCTCGCTCCATGGATGCAACCGATGCGGTACCGTCGCGACTTGAACGAGTGAAATATGACATTCAGCAGCTCTGCGATACACTAGCCACTGATCGGTTTGGGTTGATTCTAGCTTCCAACGAGTCGTTCGTGTTGTCACCGCTTACCGCTGACCATGATGCCATCAAGCGTTTCGTACGCGACATCCGTACCAATAAGGCTAATGCCGGGGGCACCGACCTATGCACAGCGATCGAGTTGGCCCGCCAGAAATTTCTGACGGATTCGTCGACCCGGCTCAACGCCAAAGCGCTCGTGCTGTTCAGTGACGGAGAGAATTTTGGCTCCTGCAATCGCACTGAGCTTTCCAGCCTTCAGACCGCTGGCCTGCCGCTTATCACCGTAGGCGTAGGTACAGAGACGGGTTCCTCGATCCGTGAAGGACGCGATTTTATACGCGACGAAAGCCAACAGATTGTGCGAAGTCAACTAAACAGAGGATTTCTTCAGGAACTAGCTCGTGATGGGCATGGACACTATATCGAAGCCGATGCGAATGGTCAATACCTCCGTGAATTAGCAAGCACACTTCTGGCGCAACAGGGTGTGCGTTTCGATCAAAACAGTGTGGCCGCTTCAACCAATAAGTACTATTACTTTTTGATAGCTGCGCTTGTCCTGCTGGCATTTGACCTTGTTATAACAGTAAGAACGTTCCGACTTTGAGCGCATCTCAAAGTTTCACCTTATTTTTGGCAACGGATGCGTTATTGACGTATGATTTATTTATTCATAGCTGTCTGGCTTTGGTGGGATACTCCCCGCTCCTTAAACCAGATTTCGCGAAATAATGAAGCTAGGTTAGAAGCCGAAGCCGCTTACAAAGCGGGCGACTATACGCGTGCCATGCACCTTTACGCCAATTTGAGCCGCATCACAACAACCATTGATCCGGGGGTTCGACTCAATCTTGGGCACACCTATTTCCACCTTAAGCGATACGGGAAAGCTCGTTCTCAATATGAGGTGCTGCTTCGCTCAGATCGACCTGATCTACGAACGGTAGCCGCGACCCAGCTCGGTGTGATCGCCTGTCTTCAGCAGGACAGTGCTACTGCGCTTGTTTTTTTTGAACGAGCCCTGCTGGAAGATTCAGAGAATGCACCCGCCCGGTATGACTTTGAATTAATCAAGAAGCGGTTTTCGGGAAAAACTCCCGATCCAACCAGACGGCAGAAAGCAACGGACAACGAAGAGGAGTTACTCAATAGATCCCGCCCGTTGGGAGGGCAACAGGTAGAACGCTCGGCCCGACAGGACGAATTGTTGCATCGATTCCAGCGGCTGGATCTTAGCGAAGAGCAAGCCCTTCAGTTGCTTGATGCGATGCAGGAAGATGATCTTCCTTATGCCCTGACCAGCTCGGCCCGACAGGCAACAAAGAAAACGAAGGCAAACGGAAGTCGTTGGTAAATTTAGTAGCTCCGTTTGGTGTTATTCAACGTATAACTAGCTATTTCTGTTTGCGCTATCAACATGAATGAAGTCGTAATTATTTCTGCTGTCCGGACGCCGATTGGCTCATTCGGCGGAGTTCTGTCCACTTTGTCGGCAACTGATCTGGGTGCAGCAGCCATCCGGGGTGCCTTGACCCGCGCGGGTGTTTCGGCCAACCAGGTTCAGGAAGTATACATGGGTAATGTTGTTTCGGCCAACGTCGGTCAGGCACCTGCCAAACAAGCGGCCTTAAAAGCCGGATTACCAGCCACAATTCCCTGTACCACCATCAATAAGGTATGCGCATCGGGAACGAAAGCAATCATGCTGGCAGCGCAGATGATTCAGCTTGGGCTGGCTGATGTCGTGGTGGCCGGTGGGATGGAAAGCATGTCCAACACGCCGTATTACGTCCCTAAAGCTCGATTTGGCTATAAATATGGAAATGCCGAGCTGGTGGATGGTTTGGCCCGCGACGGTCTGGTCGATGTTTATGATCAATGCGCGATGGGCGTGTTTGCCGATCAAACGGCCCAAAAATACGCGATCAGTCGCGAGTCTCAGGACACCTTTACCGTACAGTCATACCGCCGATCCGAAGCCAGTACACAGGGCGGTCAGTTCAGCGCTGAAATTATTCCGGTCGATGTTACAGACCGTAAAGGAACGGTCACGGTAACTGCCGACGAAGAGTATACAAATGTTAGGTACGACAAAATCCCCACGCTTAAGCCTGCCTTCAGTCCGACGGGAACGGTAACAGCCGCTAGCTCGTCACCGATCAGTGATGGCGCTTCGGCACTGGTGATTATGAGCCGTCAGAAAGCGGATGAACTCGGCCTAAAACCACTGGCCCGCATTCTGGCTTATGCCGATGCCGAACAGGAACCACAGTGGTTTACAACGGCCCCGACCAAAGCGGTTCCGCTGGCCCTTCAACGGGCTGGTTTACAAACCAGCGATGTCGATTATTTTGAGGTTAACGAAGCGTTTGCGGTTGTTCCACTGGCCTTTAGCGAAATTCTGCACGTACCCCAGGAGAAGCTAAACGTGTTCGGGGGAGCCGTATCGATTGGTCACCCACTGGGCGCGTCAGGCGCACGGATTGTAACCACGCTTACGAACGTGCTTCAGCAAAAAAGTGGTCAGATCGGTGTTGCGGGTATCTGCAACGGCGGTGGGGGCGCTTCGGCAATTGTACTCGAAAAATTGTAATCGTTTCTACGGTTGTAGCCTGTGATGACGCAGGCTACAACCGTAGAAACGCCAAACCTAGATAGATGAACGCAATTCAGGAAACAAACTTTCAGTTCCCCGGTCAGACGGGTTTTTACCGGGGTAAAGTACGGGATGTATACTCCTTCCCCGACAAATTAGTGATGATTGCCTCCGACCGGATTTCGGCTTTCGATGTAGTTCTGCCACGACCGATTCCTTACAAGGGCCAGGTTCTGAATCAAACAGCCGCTTATTTTTTGGGCGCAACGGCGGATATTGTTCCAAACTGGTTGCTAGACACGCCCGACCCAAACGTAAGCGTCGGTCTGAAATGTGAACCGTACGCCGTTGAGATGGTGGTGCGGGGTTATCTGGCGGGTCATGCGTGGCGGCAATACCGGGATGGTCACCGCACATTGTGTGGTGTGGCATTGCCCGACGGCCTACGCGAAAACGACCGTCTCCCCAATCCGATCATCACGCCGTCGACTAAAGCTCACGAAGGCCATGACGAAGACATCAGCCGGGAAGAAATTCTTAGCCAGGGTATTGTCAACGAAGCGGAATACGTTCAGCTGGAGCGCTATGCTCTGGCGCTTTTTGAGCGGGGTACGGCGATGGCCGCCAAGCGCGGATTGATTTTGGTCGATACGAAATACGAATTCGGCAACCTCGCCGGAAAGGTCATTCTTATTGACGAAGTGCATACGCCCGATTCGTCACGTTATTTCTACGCCGACTCGTACGAATCGAATCTGCAAGCTAATCAACCCCAAAAGCAACTGTCTAAAGAGTTTGTACGCGAGTGGCTTATTGCCAATGGTTTTCAGGGCAAGACAGGGCAAACCGTACCGGTGATGTCAGACGAGTGGGTTGAGCAGATCTCCGCTCGTTATATCGAGTTGTTCGAAACCGTGACGGGACAACGTTTCCAGCCTGCCGATGCTACTGTTGACCCATTGACCCGTATCGAAACGAACGTTCGTAAATCACTTTCCGTTTGATTTGTCGATTTACTAGACTAAGTTGCCCGCTCAGCCATTTCGGCTTTTTTTCGGCGCTGCTTCGCTTCATTCAGGTGCGGCAAGCAGCCGCTTTTCTAAACATCCTCATAAATCCAAACGCCTGAAAGCATTAACGTTCATGAATTACACGATTGAAAAAAACGAGCAGTACGCCCTGATCCGGTTAGCCGAAAGTGAGTTCGGTGGTGACGTTCCTACTGACTTCGAGACGCTTAGCCGCTCCTTGTTCCGGTCTGGCTACAGCAATATAATTGTCGACATGGCTTCGTTACAAACGGTTGACCAGGCAGGTGTTAGTACCATTCGAAAAATAAACCGGCAATGTTCTAACGAACTGGGCTTACTGGTGTTAGTTACCAAGAATGATGAATTGATTGAGTTTCTGGACACGGCTAACATCAGCGATCTGAACATTCTGCCTACGGTAGAAGAAGCGGTCGATGCGGTGTTTATGAACGAATTGGAGAACGATTTTCGCAGTGAGGAAGACGATGAGTATGACGCAGGGGGAAGCATCAGCCGGGACGCCGATTAACAGTACTATTCCTGGTCACGAAAGTGAACACCACCACCGCCCAACCAGCCCCCTGTTTGCCCTTACCATACTAGGGGCTGGTTCGGCAACTCCTTCGTTACGGTACCATCCAACAGCCCAGCTGCTGACGGTAGGGAACGAATACATGCTTATTGACTGCGGTGAAGGGACGCAGCTCCGATTGATCGAGCAAAAGATACGGTCGGGGCGGCTTCGCTACATCTTTATCAGCCATCTCCACGGCGATCATTATTTTGGGTTAGCTCCACTCCTGTCCACGCTGAATCTGGGGGGACGAACGGAAGATCTGTTTTTGTTCGGTCCGCGCGGTCTGGACGAAATCCTGACTACCATCTTTCGGATGTCGGATTCGCGGCTCGGCTATCGGTTGCACTTTCAGGCCGTTGACCCCGAGACGCCAACCCTACTGCTCGACCACCCGCAGTTGACGGTGGAGTCGATTCCACTTCAGCACCGGATCGACTGCTCGGGTTATTTGTTTCGGGAAAAGCCTCACCCCCGGAAGCTGATCCGGCAACGACTCCCCGATGACATTCCGGTAAATTACCTGAAGCAACTTAAAGATGGTCACGACATCCTGAACGCAGAGGGACAGGTCATTCACGCAGCCGATGATGTGACTGAGCCGGGGTCGCCCGCCCGTTCCTACGCCTTTTGCTCTGATACGCGCTATATTGAAGACCTGGTTCCGCAGCTGCAAGGCGTCGATCTGCTGTACCACGAAGCAACGTTTATGGAAGACAATGCCCAGCGAGCCGCGGAAGTTTATCACTCGACGGCCAAACAGGCCGCTACCATTGCCGCCCAGGCGAAGGTTGGCCGGTTGCTGATCGGGCATTTTTCGTCGCGCTACAAACAGTATGATTTGTTTCTGGGGGAAGCCAGACCCGTATTTGCGGAGACGTATATCGCTACTGAAGGCGAAACGATGGAAATTGAAAACTGGGCTAATCCGACTTTGTAAGATTTACCAACGCCTACATTGTATTTTTCTTAGCCAATCGGGGCCAGTAGGTCAAGAAAGATCCGAAGAATCGTTTTGTGCTGATTGAGTAGACAACGCATCATAATCTGAGTATCTTTAAGGCCAAACCATTACCTGTTTCGTACATGCTGGCCTTTCGCTTAGGCTTTTTAGATGTCGGCTGGCTCGACCTGCTCGATATCTCACTAGTTGCCCTACTTATTTATCAAATCTATAACCTGGTTCGTGGCAGCGTAGCGAGTCGGGTGTTCGTTGGATACCTACTGGTTTATTTTGCTTACCTGCTCGTTAAAGCCCTTGGCTTAAACCTGCTGACGACCATCCTGGAATACTTTATTAGCGTCGGCGCGTTGGCCCTGATCATTATCTTCCAGCAGGAAATCCGGCGTTTTTTACTGCTTATTGGTAAGTCGACTAACGTTGCCAACAGCCGATGGCTTCGCCGATGGGTACTTCGCCAGCCACCCGCTCCCGAGTTCATTACCGCGCTTCGGCCTGTTCTGGATGCCTGCAAAACGCTAAGTGCCGAGTTTTCGGGTGGATTGATTGTTATCCGCAAAAATGATGACCTGGAAAAATTCGTTCAATCCGGCGAATCCATCGATGCGGAAGTGTCGAAGCCGCTACTGCTGGCAATTTTCAGCCAATACAGTCCACTCCACGACGGAGCTGTAATTATCAGTGATGGACGCATACAGTCCGCTCGTTGTATTCTGCCGGTTTCGGACGATGACGAGTTACCCTCTACCCTGGGCTTTCGTCACCGGGCGGCATTGGGCATGAGTGAAGCTACTGACGCGGCTATTATCGCCGTTTCGGAAGAAAGTGGACGGCTTACGCTCGCCTTAAACGGTGAATTATTTACTAACCTGACCCTGTCAGAACTGGAAGAACGGTTGAGCCGGTACCTACGCGAACCGGGCCGGAAAGCCTATCAATTATAACAATGGCGGGTGCTGTACGTCCTATCTGACTCCTGCACCCGCCACACTATACGTTATCGTGAAGGATAATTCGCTTAACCCCTTATTAAGCGCGATTCCTAGTATTCCAGCACTCTAGGCAAACTCTTTGCCTGCTCCACAAAATGTGTTACCTGCTCTACCGACGGTGGACGTTGCGTAAACTGCCGTTTGCTGTTGATTTCAATTAGCTTAGCGTGTAAGTTGATGGCCGAACGCTGGGCTAGCTCCACAATGGTATCCACGCCCGCTTCCTCCATCAGATCGCTGTAAACGCGACCGATTCCTTTAACACGTGCCAAATCGGCCCGGTTAGCCAGGTGTAACAATAATTTTTGATCAATACCCGTGACAGAAGCTAACGCTTTACGGTCGTGTGGGGTTTTGGTCGCTTCCAGAAAAGCATCGCTATCGCCTAGCCCTTGTCCCTTCAAGGCATATACCATAGCGTCAGTAGTACCGCGAAGCTCTCCTAATGTGATGCTCATAACAAAAAATTGAAAAAATTAACAGTTGGATTTCAGACTGACCTTCAATCTGTCTATACGTTTTAGGCAAAACAAGATACATCATTAACGAACAAGATACTTTCGGCGAGTATCGTTCAATAAGAATTTCTTCTGAACGGTAAAACTGTCAGGATGCATCTGGCAAAATTCCTTTTGCCATTCGTCATACCGATTGGGTTCCGTTCCCCTAAAGCGCTCTGCATCAATTTTTTTCTGAGCTAAATAGTCATCAAAGTTCATGTGCCAAATTGTCTGATTTAATACCAAACCCTAGATCTAATAAAACTATAGGATTAACCTATATGAGCAAAAGTAACGTACAGAAGCCATTCTAGTGCCAGATTGTCGGACTAATCGTAGAGAATGGGCTAAGGAAGTATCCTGGAACAGATCGTGCTGCGCTTCTGGCTTCACCTACATCGTAAATCGTATGCATACACAATTTGTGACTTTTTCTGATGCGATTTCTCAAGCTGGCGGAGAAGCAGGGGGTCAGGATGCGCCTTTACTGGACGCTTACTCGAATACGGTCGTCAACGTAGCCAGGAAGGTGAGCGCATCGGTTGTACAGATCAAAGTCAGTGGCCGCCCATCAGGCAATAGTCAAAGCGCTCCGCCGACGCGCCGACCCGACAACAAGGATGGTGGCACGGGCTCTGGCTTTATTATTTCGACCGATGGCTACATCATCACAAACAATCACGTTGTTGCCGGAGCGACCAAAATAGAGGTCGCCCTGTCTGACGGACGGGAGTTTGACGCTACGCTTATTGGTCGCGATCCTTCGACCGATATTGCCGTTATCAAGCTGTACGCCGATGGGCTGAAAGCAATCCGCTTTGCCGATTCCAAACAGGTCCAGGTGGGGCAGATTGCCATTGCGATTGGTAACCCTTACGGTTTTCAGTATTCGCTGACGGCGGGTGTCGTCAGTGCGTTAGGCCGGACGCTCCGCTCGGAATCGGGGCGACTGATCGATGATGTTATTCAAACCGATGCCGCATTAAACCCTGGCAATTCGGGCGGTCCGTTGGTTAATTCGAACGGCGATGTTATCGGGGTCAATACCGCCGTGATCTTACCCGCTCAGGGTATTTGTTTCGCGGTTTCCTCCAATGTTGCAGCGCTTGTTGCCGGTAAGCTGATCATAGACGGTCGTGTTCGACGCGGTTACCTGGGTATTGCCGGTCAACTCATCAACCTAACGGAGCGCATCAAACAGTATAACCAGCTTACAGCCAGAACCGGTGTGATGGTCGCGAGTGTGGAAGCGGATGGCGTTGCCGGTAACGAGGAGTTGCACCAGGGCGATATTATCGTTGGATTCAACGGTCAGGCGGTGGCTACGGTCGATGATCTGCACCGGCTGCTGACCGATGATACCATCGGGCGTCGTGTTCAGTTGACCGTTCTCCGCGACAATCGCCAGAAAGGAATCATGGTCATTCCAGGCGAGCTCAAATAAAAAATTATCTATCGATTAATTGATCAAAAAAGCCCTGATAATCAAGTCAGGGCTTTTTGTCTTTATACACTTTTTTTAACAAATGCACTCGCATCATATAACAGCAGTTAAACACTCTTAATTTTTTGCAGTTACTGTTTCCACACAATAATTACAATTTCACTATTCATTCTTTTAACAGTTAATCCTATGAAACGCATCTTATTCGTTCTGTTTGTTCTGGCCGGTTTCTCCGCATCAGCTCAGGAGTTCAAACCCTTCAAGGTCAACCTGTCAGTCGGTTACGCAAAGCCGCTCAATTCGGCGGCATCGGGTGGTGTTCTGTTTGCCGTTGAACCTAAATACGGCCTTAGCGACAACTTCGATCTTGGCCTGCGGCTTGAAGCAGCGGTTGTAGCACGTGGTGTTGTGTATAATGGAAATACAGCCACGGGTGATGTAGGCGCTTTTAGTTCTTATTTGCTGACGGGTAACTACCTGTTTGGCACGGGCGGTATTCGTCCTTTCCTGGGCGTTGGTGTCGGTTTTTATAGCATCGGTTCGGCAGGAACGGTGGTTATCTACGACGGTCAGACGAACTCAAACGTTACGTTCGTAAACGACACGAAATTTGGTGGCATGGTCCGGGGTGGTATCAAAGCCGGGCACTTCGTAGCGGCTGTTGAATACAATGCGGCTCCAACGACCCAGAACAGACTGGGCAACACGACTACGACAATCACCAGCGAAAACTCTTACCTGGGCATCAAAGTAGGATTCGATATCGGCGGTGGCCGTCGTTAATTGACGCTTCACAAAAAACGTCAGCCCGAATCCGCAGCAATAAGCTCCTACGGATTCGGGCTGACGTTTTTTTATGGACGTAGCGGCTATTCTTTGGGGAGAATGAGCGGATGAAACCGTAGCCCTTTTATGCGATTGTACTCCAGCGACGGAGCCGGAATTTTGAAAAACTGAGCTGTACCGATGAAGCGCTGCAACGATGGGCTGAAGGCGTCGATCCTTGACAAATCAGCGTCGGGCGAGATAAAGAACTGCCGGTATCGTTCAAACTTGACTTCCTTCCCTTCTTTATCAACTACCGGCGGATTAGCGTGCCCACCAATCATACCACTACCGCTATAACCGAAGTCCAGATTCAACCAACGCGGAAACGACGGCCCAACCGGCAATACCGACGCTACGTTCACCGACAGCCAGTATTGTTGTCCATTATAATCTTTCAGCATTTGCACACCGGTGGTACTGCCCAATATGTTAGGCCGATAAGGGGGGAAAATAGTTTTCCGAAAACCGTATTTCAAACTCACGACCTGCTGTCCGGCGCTGTATTGCTGTCCCATAAACAACGCTGTACCGGCAACGTTGGCGACCATATCTCCTTTTGAAAATCCCCAGCCTTCCGAATGACCATCAAACACTTCGATTGTTGTTTGAAATAAGAGTGCCAACAACCCGCCCGTCAGAATACTGGCTTGTTCATTAACCCCGCTCCAGCGCATTAGCTCATAGCCCCCACGACTCATGCCATAGGCGGTAGCAGCGTGGCCAATCTTGTCCATTTGTAGCCACTCCCGATTGTCATTAAAGGAATGGAAGGGGACTTTTTTCTTGTACCATTGCTTGCGTAACAACAGCAGGGTAACGGTATAAAACGCAGCTGTTCCAACAACAACGCCAATAAACCGGCCCTGACGAATGCCCTGCGGATCACCTGCAACGGGTGCTACTCCCACCGGTGGTAGCGGCTGAGCCTGCACCGACTGAGCCAGTATACTTATTAATAAACAGATACAAACGGCTCCCTTCATCCGGTGTTTCATGCCCAAAAATACCGAAAAACGCTGGCTCGGCAGAATAACCGACAGCAGTTAGTACGTACCGAACTGCTTTATTCCACAAATAAGGAAGCGGCTACCCGGTCGGCAAATAATTTTCCGGCCTCGGTCAACCGCAACTGATCGTTGTCGCGAACAAGCCAGCCCGATGCGTACATAGCCGCCAGATCGCTGGACTGCGTTTGCGAAAAATCACCGCCGAGTAAGGTACTGAGTTCAGTCAGCGAGCAGCCCCATTTCGTTCGGAGACCCGTCAACAAATACTCATTGACCTGATCGGCTATCGTCAGCGTTTCGACCGTTGCAGGCACCTCCCCTTTCTGTAAAGCAGTTACATAGCGCGCATTATTGGCAATGTTGTACTGTCGGCTGAAACCAGTGTAGGAGTGAGCGCTCGGCCCAACCCCCAGATAAGGTTTCCGTTGCCAGTAGGCCGTATTATGCCGGGCGTACTGACCGGGCTTGGCAAAATTCGAGATTTCGTAGTGTTCGTAGCCCGCAGTCGTAAGCACTTTTGTCAGTTCCTCAAACTGCTCAGCAGCTAGATTTTCGTCAACCGCCGGAAGTTTTCCTTTTTGCTTCCAGCGCCCAAACGCTGTGTCGGGTTCAATTGTCAGGGCGTAAGCCGACAAATGCGGTACATCAAGTGTCAGCATTTTTTGTAAGTCCGTTTGCCAGAGCGTTGCTGGTTGGTCAGTGGTTGTCGGATCAGGAATGCCATAGATCAAGTCTACGCTCATGTTCTCAAAACCCGCTTCTCTCGCCCGCCAGACACAGGTTTCGGCTTCGGCTGCCGTATGCGCCCGGTTCATCCACCGAAGCGTTGGCTCATCAAAGGTTTGAAGGCCAATACTCAGTCGATTGACGTACCGACGAAGAACCTGGAGTTTCTGGTCCTGTAGGTCGTCAGGATTGGCTTCTAGCGTAATTTCAGCCGTTGGTGAAACGCTAAATTCGTTATGAATGGTCTCAAAAATACGAGCTAACTCCGCTTCTGTCAGCAAAGACGGCGTTCCTCCCCCAAAGTAGACGGTCTGGAGCGTTTTTGACGAAAGATACTCTTTTTGAAGCTTAATTTCTGCACAGATAGCCTCTACCAAAGCTGACTTCTGACTTAGATTCGTGCTGAAATGGAAGTCGCAATAGTGGCAGGCTTGCTTGCAAAAAGGGATATGAAGATACAGATGCATGCTACCTCAATGACAAGAAAGCACGTCAATCGGTTCCTGAATGGCGAGGGAGAACTAAAAAAGATGAATCCGAGCAAACGACAATAGCTGCGAATTGAAAAGACTCTTTACTAACCGTTTAAATCGCTTTTTCCAGAACAATGGTTAATCCACGTTTTCCCTGAACGGTTCCGACGATAGCAAAGCCGAATCGTAGATTAAGAATCAACATCTCGCGCCATTGATTATAGGTTTGCGTACGCACGGTATGATAGCCTTGTTCCCGGCACCAATCGTGTTGTCGGCGCATGAGTTCAGCGGCAATGCCTCGTCCCCGATAATCGGGATGGACGCAGCCTAACCAGCTGTAGTAGTGACCCGGTTTACGCTCGTAGCCGAGCTTACATCCTACCAAGCGCTCGTTGTCGCTCGCCAGCAGGATTTGAACACCCGTTCGAGTTAGTTGGTAATCGAGGTCAGCGCGTATTTCAGCCTGCGACTGGTTTACAAAGACAACCGCGAGCAAATCCAGCAGCGCAGTTAACTGCCCCTGTGGGGGCAAGCCATTGATTAGTTGGTATTGGAGTTCCATCCGGCGAAGATGGTAGAAAGACCTGACCCGCCCAAGAAAATAAGCCGATCAATCCGGGCACTTCTTGCATCGCTTTCCCTTTTTGTACTTCTTGCAGCACTTTTTCAGAATACACTCCTGACCAGCAAAGGGATTCGACTGAATAATTTGTTTTGAATCGTTCAGAGCAACTATCGATTCAGAAAAAGGAAATTCGGCAGTCATTGATACTGATTGTTTTCATAACAAAGATACGCTTGTTTAGATTGATTACAAATTAAAATTCAATTATTGCTGAAATGTGCGGATTATATCGTCGATTTAGCCTCCTGTTCTTGTTCAACTGCCTTCTTTTCGTACGAACTAGCGTTGGCCAGTCGCAGATAACCATCATCCGGGACACCACGTTGACGGGCTATACACGCAGCAAACTAACACCGTTGTATTACGGTCTGGGCACTGACCGGCTGGGTGGGGCACGCATGGAAACACTTGATTCGGGTGTTGTAATAGCCGTAAACGGTCTAACCTGGTCGGCGCAGGATTCGACTCACAAGTTCTGGCGCATTGGGCTCTCTCCTACGCTATCGGCTTTTGTGCCGACGGAGCAGGTAGCCATCGACACACTCCGCTCCTACCCCAAAGGATCACTTACCGGCAACTGGACAGTCTACGGCGATTCCGTAAAAGCGGGTTCAGGAATCTTTGATTATATAGCGATCCGTTTGCCGGCTCGTTTCCCCTATCGCAGCCAGCAGCAACTCAACCCTTCAAGGCTTGTTGTGGATGTGTTTGGCCTGACGGTTAATACAAACTGGATTACGCAACTAGTATCAGCACGCGAGATTCGAAACGTCTGGTTTGAACAGGTTACCGATGAAACCGTCCGGATTTTTATTGATCTTAAACATGCCCAATCCTGGGGTTACTCTATCTATTACCAGCGGAACACATTGATCATCCGGGTACGAAGGCCACCCGATAAACGTAAACTTCGCGCCTGACTATCGCGGTCGATGCCGGGCATGGCGGTTCGAATACCGGGGCTAGCGGAAAACAATCCGGACGTTTGGAGAAAGAACTGACCCTCGATGTTGCAAACCGATTACAATCGTTACTCAGGCGAAAAGGCGTACGGGTAGTGATGACGCGTTCAGGCGACACGCTGATCGGGCCAACAGCGCGTATTCTGGCTATGCGTCAGGCGTTACCCAATCTGCTGGTCAGCATTCATTTCAATTCGTCGGCAAATGCGGCCGTACGCGGTGTCAGCACGTATTACAAACACGTAGGTTTTCGGCCATTGAGCCAGGCCATATTGCTTGAACTACGAAAAACGGGAACGGCTGAATTTGGGAACGTCGGGCACTTTAATTTTTTCTTCAACACCCCAACCGATTACCCGAACGCCTTGGTCGAAGGACCGTTTCTGAGTAATGTAACCGACGAAAACCTCATTCTTGATGACCGTTTTCGCCAGCGAATGGCTAAGGCAATCCGACGAGGGTTGAAGCGGTTTGTTAAAGACAGCCGCTAGCTTCCGGCGATACCATCCATACAAACCACTACCCTGCGTAGCCAGCAGTTACATTATTTCGCCGGTCATGTACAGTTGCACTTTTCCGGAAATATCAACCCGCTCGTCGTTCAGCTTACAGCGCAGTTCCCCGCCCCGCTTCGACAACTGACGAGCGACAAATTGCGTTTTACCAAGCTTTTCTGCCCAATACGGCACAAGCGTCGTGTGTGCAGAACCCGTCACCGGATCTTCGTCAATGCCTGACTGCGGACCAAAAAAGCGGGAGACAAAATCAACGCCTGAATCGGTATCACCGGGAGCCGTTACAATAATACCCCGCGCCGGCACGGTGCTCATTTCGCGAAAATCAGGGTCCAGTGCTTCGATTTGGGCCTGATCTTTAAAGACAAGCATATAATCGGTTTTTCCCTTGTAGACCTCCAATGGCTTTTCGTTGAGACTCGACAGCAGTGCGGGCGGCTGTACATTCGCTTTTTGCACAACATCCGCCGGGAAATCAAGGGTTAGCCAGCCACCTTCACTCCGGCATACCTTCAACGAACCACTGCGCGATTCAAAATAAAGTTGATCCGTTTCCGGCTTCTGTTCCAGAAAAAACACAACATAACCCGTAGCTAAGGTCGCATGACCGCACAGATCGACTTCTACCGTCGGGGTAAACCAACGAATATGGTAGTTAGCGTCGCCCTCCGTTTTGACGTAGAAAGCGGTTTCAGCCAAGTTATTCTCGGATGCAATCCGTTGCATCTGCTCGTCAGGTAGCCACTCCGTCAGCGGAATAACCGCAGCCGGGTTTCCGGAGAAAAGCTGATCAGTAAACGCATCAAGTTGATAAATACGCATAGGTATTAACGGAAAAGGCCATTGACGGCAATCAGCCAGTTACCAGACTGATCGGGTCCGACCAGGTTACAGGTTTAGGACGTTCAGGAATGAAATTTTTTCTTTTGCAGCGCAGCCAATAGTTCGGGCGAAAAATCGGTCAATGAGGGTATGATCAAGTCAGCAATCGCGAATTTAGGATTCTCAAACTCAAACGCTGCGGGTACCGCAACCGTGTTCATACCAGCCGTATGCGCCGACGTTAGTCCACTGCCGGAATCTTCAAAAGCAAGGCAATTTGCCGGATCGACGCCGAGTTTGCGAGCCGTACCCAGATATACGTCCGGCGCTGGTTTATTGCGCAGTTCCAGAGTAGCCGAATGCCAAAGCGTCAGGTAAGTGCGGATACGGAGCCGATCAACCACGACCTCAATCAAGCTCATCGGTGAAGCCGAAGCAATAGCTGTTGGAATGCCCCGTTGAGCAAACAACTCCAGGGTCTCTATAGCGCCCGGCATGGGTTCCGCAAATTGGGCAATTCGTTCATGCACCCCGCTCGTGATCGCATTGCCTAGCTCAGCTTTGGTTCGTCCAGCCGTAGCTTCATCCGACCACGGAGCTTTTGTGTACCAATAATTTACAACGTCTGGAATCGGTAAGCCCGTCGTTTGTTTGCATTCATCGTCAGTCAGGTATAAGCCGACGGTGGCAAACACTTCACGTTCCATAGCGCGCCAGTGGGGTTCAGAATCCACCAGCAACCCATCCATATCGAATATTGCTGCTTGTATCAAAATAAGTCTTCAGTAGTTTGTACTAAACTGTCCATACAGTCCGGCAGTAGCCAACGATTGAACTGTAAATGGGCACCGGAGGTTTTAGACGTCCGCTTTCCGAAAAGGTTTCGCATCGACTTTTTCCCAAACGCCCTCGACAATGTACGGGTCCGATAGGAGGTAATCCGTTAGTTGCTCTTCCGTTTCTAGATCGAGCAGCAACATTGAGCCGATCATTTTTCCCGCAGGGTCGAGTAAAGCGCCACCAAAAATAAATTGGCCTTTTGCTTTTAATTCGCGGACATAAGCGAGGTGAGCAGGCCGAACAGCCATGCGCCGATCGAAGGCATCGGCAGTTGTGTAATCGTAAGCGTGAACAACGTATTGCATTGAACCAGGCAGGGTTTCGTTGGGCAATATACCATCTTTTAGGAAAGTACAGATTGGTAGGCCGGCCCTAATAATAAAAAGTTATTCATATAACCAGCTACCACTCGGTGAAGTTTGCCAGCCCGGCTCGTTGCATTTCTCTAATCTCTTTTCTGGATAGATTACGTCGATAACGGGTTTGTGGGTAATTTGAGCCCTGCAACTTGAATCATGCATTTATATGAAAAAAACTACTCTTCATCCCGGCGGTTCGTCTGTTTTTCGAACGTTGGTACTGGCATTCGCATCAGCGAGTGTCTTTGCCCAGCCCGCTCCTAAAACAGACACACCCACCGTTAGGACTCAATTAACGGTTGAGACCATCATGCAGGACCCTAAAAGCTGGATTGGCACCTCGCCCTCAAATCCGTACTGGTCCGACGATTCTAAAACACTTTATTTCAACTGGAATCCCGACAAAAACAAAAGCGATTCGCTCTATAAAGTGACGTTTACAGGCGGGAAAACGATTGCGGCTTCGCAACCGCAGAAAGTTGCTCCGGCAGAACGACGTTTGTTACCCACCGAACCCATAGCCGCCTTCAACCGGGCCCGTACGCAACGGCTTTTCGAACGGCAGGATGATATTTTTTGGCTTGATGTAAAAACGGGTAGAATTCGTCAGCTGACGAATACCGTTGAAGCGGAAAGCAATCCAGTCTTTTCGGGCGATGAGCAACGGGTCATTTTCCGAAGAACGAATAACCTGTTCAGCATCAACTTACAAACGGGTGAACTCACCCAATTGACCGATTTCCGGCCAGGCACCAAAAAAGCAGACCCCAAGCCAACGGACGAAGAGAAATTTCTGAAACAGGACCAGCTGCGGCTCTCGACGGTGCTGAAAGAACGGAAGGAAAAGAAAGACGAGGCCGACCGCATCAGCAAAGCGGACTTACCCAAGCGCCCCAAAGAAATCTACCTTGACGATAAGCAGCTAGCCAATCCGCAGGTTAGCCCCGATAATCGCTTTGTAACCTACCGGCTATCCAAAACCCCGTCGAACACCAAGAATGCGCAGGTTCCGAACTACGTTACAGAGTCGGGCTATACGGAAGAAATCCGGGCGCGTACCAAGGTGGGGGCACCTTTGCTTACTCAGGAGTTTTTTGTGTACGATGTCGCTAAAGATACCGTTCGGGCGGTAAGTGTCAACGGTATTCTGGGTATCAACGATAAACCCGAATACTTAAAAACGGGGTCAAAAGCCAAAGCCGACACCGCCAAAAAGCCACGCCCGGTTACGATCAGCGGTCCCGTTTGGTCAGACGATGGTAAGATAGGCGTTGTTGTCGTCCGGTCGCAGGATAACAAGGACCGCTGGATTATGCGCTTTGACCCGGAAACGCTCAAACTCACGCTGCTGGACCGCCAACACGACGAAGCCTGGATCGGTGGCCCCGGAATCGGTTCGGCTAATACGCCGGGCAACATGGGCTTTCTGGCCGATAACCAAACGCTCTGGTTTCAATCGGAAGCCGACGGCTATTCGCACCTTTACAGCCTCAACGCACTAACCGGTGGCCCGAAAAAACAGCTTACCTCGGGTAAGTTTGAAGTACAGCAAGTGCTGATGGCGAAAGATAAAACGCACTTTTTTATTCAAACCAACGAAGTGCATCCGGGCGAGCAGCACTATTACCGCATGTCGGTGAATGGCGGGGAACGTGTTCGGCTGACTACGATGACGGGCGCGAATGAGGTGACATTATCACCCGACGAAACCCGCATGGCGATCCGCTATTCGGCTACGAATAAGCCCTGGGAGCTGTACGTAGTGGACCTGAAAGCTTCCCAAAAGACGCCCCTGAAACTGACTAGTTCGACAACCGATACTTTCAAAAGTTATTCCTGGCGGGAACCCTCCCTCGTGACGATACCCGCCCGCGACGGCCAGACTATTTACGCCCGTTTGTATAAACCCGAGAAGCCGTCAGGCAAAAGCGTTGTTTTCGTGCACGGGGCCGGGTACCTGCAAAATGCGCACAAATGGTGGAGTCAATACTTCCGCGAGTACATGTTTCACAATCTGCTTGTCGATAAAGGCTATACGGTACTTGACATCGACTACCGGGCCAGTTCGGGTTATGGCCGCGACTGGCGTACGGGTATCTACCGACATATGGGCGGCAAAGATTTAACCGACCATGTCGATGCCGCAAAATGGCTGGTTCAGACGCAGGGTGTCGATGCGAACCGGATTGGTATTTACGGCGGTTCTTACGGTGGCTTTATTACGCTGATGGCGATGTTCACGACACCCGATGTGTTCAAAGCGGGTGCAGCGCTTCGGCCTGTAACGGACTGGGCGGCTTATAACCACCCTTACACCGCCAACATCCTGAACGAACCGCAGTCCGACTCGCTGGCTTACAACCAGTCTTCGCCCATTTACTTCGCCGAAGGCTTGAAAGGTTACCTGCTGATCTGCCACGGCATGGTCGACGTAAACGTGCATTTTCAGGACACGGTCCGGCTCATGCAACGGCTGATCGAACTTAGGAAGGAGAATTGGGAAGTGGCCGCTTACCCGATGGAAGATCACGGCTTTGTGGAGCCAACGAGCTGGATGGATGAATACAAGCGAATTTTAAAACTGTTCGAAGAACGGTTGTAATTTTCTCTCTCAACTTCATGCGCTTCATGGCCTTTGACCGTGAAGCGCATTTTTTATGTACTATTCAACGAGTACTCTGATGACGGACTGACGGGCTCCGGCCTGCGCTTTCAGCAAATAATGTCCTCGCGAAATATCTGCCAGCGGCCATTCGGCTTGCTTCTTGCCCGTAAAGGCCGGTATCTGATACTGTCGAACGGGCCGTCCCGATACGTCCAGCAATTGCACGTGTACCGACTGCCGCTGCGTCTGTTCGATTTCGAGTCGGAGTCGGTCCGTAACGGGGTTAGGTACTACCCGCACCGCCAGATCACCCACTGGTTCGGCTATAGCCGTCAGCACGAACGTAACAAAATCGGACGGCGGAGACGTACACCCATTCTGCGTGACAATTACGTAGTAGCGGCCCGTTTGCGGGGGCATTAGTGACGAAGACGTAGCGTTGGGTACGGGTTTACCCGCGCTGGTATCAGTCTGGACATACCACTGAACACCTGTTACCTCGACCACCGAAAGCAACGTACTGGTTTGGGTGATGATGGGTTTTGGCGGCACTGGAGCCGAGGCCTTTACGGTAACAAACGTAGTTGTAGTGGTGCACCGATTGCTATCCAGCACACTGACCGTATACGTTCCTTCAGCTAGTCCTGTCTGCGCCTGAGTCCGGGCCTTAAGCGTATCCAGATTATCCGTCTGCCAATAGAAGGTAAATGGCTTTTTACCACCTTTGATGTCTACTGCCGCTTCACCGTCGCGTCCACCCGTACAGGCCACGTCTTTTATACGTCCCGGCGTTAGAGATAATGACGCGGCATCGCTAACCACGGCAAACACTGAATCAACACAGCCTACTTCATCGGCCACCAGGAATTGATACGTACCGGGTGCTAATCCAGTGAACTGATTACTGGCCTGATACGGTCGTCCAACTAACTGAAATTGTCGTCCGGTACCTGTGCCTCCTCCACTGGTCAGCGTCACTTGACCCGTCGGACATACGCAGCAGGTAGCCGCAACAGCAGAAGCTTGTGCTTTGACTGGTTCCGCCTTCCCAATCGTCACCGGCAAAAGAGCCGTACAGCCGTTTGCGTCGGTACCTAAAACAGTGTAATTACCCAGCGCCAGACTTTTGAATACGTTACTTGTCTGGGGCGTTCGGGATGATGTCAATTGGTAGTTTACCGCACCCGTTCCACCCCTCGGTGTCAACGTAATTGCTCCACTGTTATCCCCAAAACAATTGACGGGCGTAACGGCAGCCGTTAACGATAAAGCGAGCGGTTGCGTTACGGTGATCGCCTGCGTTCCCAAGCAACCGATAGCATCTTTTATCGTGACGGTGTAGGTGTTGGCCGCAAGCCCCGTAAACAACGTTCCGGTCTGAAAAGCACCGGTCCCAATCTGATACTGATAAGCACCTGTTCCCCCCGTAGCCGACACGTTGATTGTACCGTCGGTAGAACCCACGCACTTCGTTGATCCGATAGCTGCCTGAATGACAAAGGCGGGAGGAGCACCAATTACAGCGGTTTGTGAGGTGGTACAACCCGTTCCATCGACCGCCGTAACAACATAACTTGTTTTGTCTTTCAGATCGAAAAATGTCTCACCTGTCTGCAAAGGACCACCATTGATCTGAAACTGATACGGTATGTTTCCCCCTTTCGCAGCGACAACTACTCCTCCATCCGATCCGCCCGAACACTTCGCATTGACCGCTTTCGCCGTTAATGACAAAGAGGTAGGCTCTTTGATTTCGACAGTTGTTTGCGCTGCGCAACCAACGATATCCTTGACCGAAAGTACATAAGTCCCTGCTTTTAGATTGGAGAATATATTCGATGTCTGGGTTGACTTTCCGTCCAGTTGGAACTGTTGTGCCCCCGTGCCGCCGGTCGTTCTCGCAAAAATCTCGCCGGTGCTCGTTCCGGCACATTTGACTGGTGAAATAGACGTATTGAGGGTCAACCCTGGATTTGCCGATACAGTCAGCTGAGCCGCCGAGCTTGTTACCGTATTACAGCGATTGCTCAAAGCAACTGTGTATGCTCCGGCCTGTGCCGGGGTCACATTCGCGATGGATACTTCGGGCGTTGATGTTGTGGCAAATGAAGCCCCATTGCGCAACCAGGTGTAGGTGATTCCGGACCCCGTTGCGGCCACGGAAAACGAAACGGTCGATCCGGTACAGGTTGATGTGGACGAAGGGCCAGCCGTAATCGTTATGGGCTGTTGTACATTGACCGACCGCGACGCCGTTGTGGTGCTTCCCTGAGCGCCCGTTACGGTACAAGTGGCCGTATAGTCTGTTGTCTGACTTGGATTAACGTTGATACTTGGGCCTGTTTGGTTGTTCGACCATCGCACCGTTCCACCGGCTGGACAACCTACTAGCGTCAATGCAACGCTTCCTCCGGCACAGATGGTAGCCGATGCGGGTGTAATGGACAAAACAGGGTCTACTGTGTGGTTGGCCGTACCCGCCCGACTGCCTTCGTTGCTGAACAATACGAGCGAACGGTCAGCTGCTTTTATGGATTGACCAGCACTGGTTACCAATAAAAGCCAGATGATAACGAATAACCAACGAGAGGACCAACGAAGTAACGGTAAACGGAATGCCATGAACCAAGTAGATTTAGCCACTAGAGTAAAGTTACCCTATTCTAAGCATCAACCCGCTGATTTTCTACTAGGTATATCTTGTTTTAGGCTATTGGTGCCCTTTTGAGCCTTATTTTTTTACACAACGGCTATGCTGTTTAATCAGCTCGTACGAATTTTTCATTCCCCCGGTCGTATAGCTGAGCCGGTCCGCTATAAAAACAAAACCCGGTCATGTAGAACCGGGTTTGCTTGCTGACTAATAAAATAGGCCCCAATCGTCGGGCGCATCGTTGTCTTTGTCGAACCCGTTTACCCATTCGACGAATAACAAGCGAAACTGCTCGATTTCGTCTCTCAGCAAATTCAGATAGGCAGGCGTAGCGAGCTTTTCTGCTTTGCAATAGGATGTCTGAGCCAGCAGCTCACGGGCGTGCATTTTAATAATGACCGCATTTTCCATGCGTAATGTATACAGGTCGCCCCCTTCCGCACCAACGATTTTGGGAGCCAGCATCATCGCATTGGCCAGCATCTGCTCGTGCATCATCAGGACATCATCTTCTTTGTTAATTGTTTCTACAATGGCTTGGGTTAACTCCATGAGTTCGTTAGCCTTGCGTAAGATGGGTAGGTTCTTGATACGCCGGTTCTCGGCCTCCATTTCGGCGCGGGCCTCCTCTGGGTCATAGTCCTCATCGAAACCGTCCCAGTCCATGAAGCTGTCGTCGTCGTCCTCGTCGTCAAAGTTCATTGCGAATCGGCGAAGGGGTGAATACCTTCTTACTGACAAAGTAACACAAACCTTCGGCCAAAACAAATCGATTTAATCGAAAACTAATCACAGAATGGCACTGAATGTCAGTATCTCCGTGTTTAATTTAGCTCACCGCTCCAGTACCATTCTATAGTAAGTATACAAGCGCACGTTATTTCTCTGAGGTCTGCTTCCCTATAATTCTATAGTGAATATAGATAAGGATTAAAATATCGATTATCAGTAACTTTATATTGTCCTAATTTCATCAATAATACTATATTTGCCTTGCAAGTAGAAATAATCAGGTTTCTTTTTACTCTATTTTCTGTACAATAAGTTATTAGTTGTAACTCCTTGTACAGAACTGATTAAACGTTCGCTGTTTATTTAAGCTACGCATTGCTTTATCCATCATGAGATTACTAGTACAGTTACTCCTCAAAACAGGGCTAACAGCTGTGTTATTGGCTGTAAGTCTACCGCGAGTTTCGGCTCAAATCGACGTTACTTATCCCGTAAGTCGGATGATTGTCCAGCGTGATAACAACAACAAAGCAACCGTGCAGATCGTGGGTAGTTATGCTCAGGACCTCGACTCTGTAGAAGTGCGTGCTGTTGTTCGCACCGCCGGCCAAGGCACTACAACAGGCTGGTCAACCCTTCAGACAAATCCACTCAATGGCCAGTTTAGCGGCAAACTAACCGTCACGGGCGGGTGGTATCAACTTGAAGTTCGGGGTATTAGCAACAGGAAGGTCGTAGCTACGGACGTGGTTGATCGGTTTGGCGTTGGCGAAGTGTTTGCTATTCTTGGCCATTCAAACGCCCAAGGCTCCAGTTGTTACGTCGACGGTACAGACCGTTGTCCCACCATGGAAGGAGCCGTTGATGACCGCGTAACGGTGGTATCGCTTGACCAGACTAGTCCAGAGTTTCAGCAGTACGAGGGCACTGCCGATAACCGCTACTTACCCGGTCTGAATTTTAGTCAGTTAGCCACTTTTACGGGTATATCTCCTTTTGCGAAAATGGCGTGGTTCTGGGGACGCATGGGCGATCTGCTGGTGCAGCGCATTAACGTACCCGTTCTGATCTACAATGCTGGATTTGGCGGAAGCAACATGGAACAGACGTACAAAGCAGCCTACGATATCCCTTTTGAGCATGGTTTTATCAAGTACTCCCTTCGAATGCCATACGTTAATATGCGGAATCTGATGAATCTGTACGTTCCGTCAACGGGTATTCGGGCAATTCTTCTTCAGCATGGCGAGAACGACCGGGGCAATCCTACGGACCTGATTGTCACCCATCATTACGGCGTCATCGACAAGGTGCGACAGGAGTTTGGCAAACCGAATCTATCGTTTATCATCGCCCTATCCTCTTACGTCGGTGGCCGTTTTGAAAACGTCCGGCAAGCTCAGCTTCAGGTTATTAACCGAGATAACTATAAGACTTATCAAGGGCCTGACCTCGATAATGTCAACTCGCTAGACGACCGTCCAGATGGTATTCACTATTCTCCCCTGGGACAACCGAAAGTAGGAAAGCTCTGGGCCGATGCCATAACGAATGCTTATTTACAGTCCATTCAGCCTTATCCAGCCGAAAGTCAGCCGCTCGTGAGCATTGCCTGCGCTACAAACAATCGACTGACACTGACCCAGCCAAGCGGCTACGAATATACCTGGAATACAGGCACGACCAGTCAGAGTTTGACCGTTGGCGCTGGTACGTACTCGGCCCGACTCCGTGACTCCCAGAAAAAAGTAGTTTTCCCGCCCGCAGTTACAGTTCCCAACACGGTTAAGCCAGCGGTTCCATCCATCACCACCAGCGGTTCAACCTCATTGTGCCAACCAGGAAGCGTCACACTAACATCAAGTTACGAGGGTGATAACCTTTGGAATACATCCGAAATAAGCCATTCCATTCAGGCCAACTCAGCAGGAATGTACTCGCTGAGAGCGGTCAACAGTGTATACGGGTGTCAGTCCGATGCCGCCACTGTCTACATCAATAATGCGATGACTGATCTGGCGCTATCCCTGTCCGTCAGCCGTCGCATCGTGTCCGTAGGCGACACCGTCACGTTCTCGCTAACCGTCCGCAATGAAGGGGCCTGCGACGCCGGAGCCGTAACCATGCAGAATCGCTTACCAAGCAACCTGGTATTTGTGTCATCGGCTAACTTGACAGCGGCCAATAACATTGTTACCGGCAACCTGTCGAATATTCCTCCCGGCCAATCAATCACCCGTCGCTATGTCGCGCGGCTGACGACAGCAGGTAATTACCTCAACGCAGCTCAGCTGACGGCTCAAGGCCGGTTAGATCCCGACAGCGAACCTAATTCTGGTACTGCCGATGGCGAAGATGATGCGGCAATGGTTGATCTACGGACTCTTTCGGCAGCAAATACGCTTTCGTTGTTCGCGTCACCCAACCCAAATCAAAAGGCTTTACCGGCCGTTCAGGGAAATCAACCCGCACCCGACTCCACCAAGGCGGACCTGAGTTTGACAATGGAGCTTAGTCAGCGTTACGCCAGCCAGGGACAGCCCGTAACCATTACCCTTAAAGTTTTCAACCAGGGAGGGTTGAATGCTACCAATATCAGAATCAGAAACGATCTGCCCGCTGGTTTGCAATTTCTCTCATCCAGCACAGGTATGACAGCCAGTGGCACCGCCGTGACGGGTGTTATCAGTCAGTTAGCCGCTGGTCAAACCGCCAGTTTATCCTTTAGGGCCACGGTCACAGGCAAGGGTACGCTCACCAATGCGGCTCAAATCCTGGCCGCAGACCAGCCCGATCCGGACAGCACCCCCGGCAATGGCACAACCAATGGCGAAGATGACACCGCCAGGGCCGATTTGCGTTCGACCAGCGCGTCAGGAGGCCGGATAGCGAGCATTTCTAGTCCAATTGATGAATCACAGTCGAAGCCAGACCTGCGTAAAGTAAACGGCAACGATACTCGCTCTTCCGAGAACCGTACCCCAAATAAATAAGCCAGTTTTAGAGAAAACCAGTCTATACGTCAAACAAAACTGGTGTCAACCCGTATATTTGTTGGGTTTAGTACCTGCTTTTCCCACTGTGCAGAATGACTTATTGTTTAGGAATTAAAGTCGCGTCAGGTCTCGTTGCCATCGCCGATAGACGGTTGACCTCTGGTTCGGAGGTATCTTCTAATCGAAAGATTTCGGTTCACGAAGTTGAAAATCACTCGTTGTTCATCATGACTTCGGGACTTCGTTCCGTACGCGATAAAGCCATTACTTACTTTAAAGAAGTAATTTCGGAGCAGGACCGCTCCTTTAACAAACTCTACAAGGCGGTCAACGCATTTGGCGAACAGGTCAAACGGGTGGCTCAGGAAGACAAGGCATCCATTGTAGCCAGCGGCTTAAACTTCAACTTGAATGCGATTGTCGGCGGTCAGCTGGAAGATGACGAAGAGCACAAACTCTTCATGCTGTACCCTGAAGGAAATTGGGTTGAAGTTGACCAGGGCTCTCCGTTTAAAATAATTGGCAATTCGGGTTACGGCAAACCATTGCTATTCAGAAACTTATCCTACGAAACCAACTTACAGGAAGCGCTGAAGATTGGTTTTCTGGCTTTTGATGCCACCCGTGTCAGCGCCAACGATGTAGATTACCCGCTGGATGTCGTCATTTACCCAAAGGACAGCTTTCACATGACGGAATACCGCCTGGAGAAAGAAGATATGGACGAGGTGTCTCACCAGTGGAGCGCTTTGTTAAGCAACTCAGTCCGAAAATTGCCCAGTGATTGGATGAACCCAATCTTTGATAAAGTACGTTCGGTCAAAAATGTGTGATGTTTTTGACGGCGGGTGTCTGCCGTCAAAAACAGTATACAGGCTACACCATCAATTGCTTTTATCCTATGCATCTTCACGTCCGGCACGAATCTGAGTATACTTATGACATCCCGGTTGCCCTCGGCCCGCAAACGCTGTATCTCTACCCCCGGACGTACCCTTACCAGCGTTTGCTCGACTACAGCCTGACCATTGAGCCCAAGCCGTCGCGAGTGGTCCGGAACGTTGATGTGGAGGGCAATGTGCAGCAACTGGCTTACTTTAGCCACCCGACCAACCGCCTACAGGTTACGGCCGAAATCACGCTCCAATCCGACGAGTTTAACTCGTTCGACTTTGTGCTGTTTCCGTTCGAGACGCAGCGGGTACCGTTCCGCTACCCCAAATACGAGCAGGACCTGTTGCAGCCTTATCTGGAACGAACTGGCGTAACGCACCGCATTGAAGACTGGGCCAAACAGCTAGCGGCTAAGGCGGGCTGGCAGACGATCAATTTTCTAATAGCGCTCAATCAGGCGATTCGGGAGTTTACGTATGAGATCCGGGAAGTAGGTGCACCATTTCCGCCCGAACAAACGCTGACGCTCCGTAAAGGTTCCTGCCGGGACTACACTACGCTTTTTATGGCAGCCTGCCGAAGCCTGGGCATTGCAGCCCGATTTGTGAGCGGTTATTTGTTCGGCAACCCCCAGCAAGAGCACCAGTTACATGCCTGGGCTGAAGTGTACTTACCGGGCGCTGGATGGCGTGGTTTTGACCCAACGGAAGGATCGGTGGTAAGCAATCGACATATCTTTTTAACCTCAACGGCTAAGCCCGAACTAGCCGCTCCGATCAGTGGTACGTTTATTGGCCAGGCTAATTCACACTTACGTGCCGAATTGGTATTCGCCTGAACGTATGAAGAAAGAAACGGGACCACAAAGTTTTTCCGGCTTAGATCATTTTCCCTTGCGCCAAGCAACCTATCTTTGCGGACTTTTCAGAATTTTAGCAGACCCTTCACGTGGCATTAATTAAGTCTATTTCCGGGATACGAGGAACGATTGGGGGGCGCAGCGGAAACGGACTGACGCCTTTGGATGTGGTTAAATTTGCGGCTGCTTTCGGGCAGTGGCTCCGGCAACGCAACACGGAGAAAAAAACCGTGGTGATAGGCCGCGATGGCCGACTATCGGGCGAAATGGTGTCGAAGCTGGTAACGGCGACGTTACAGGGATTAGGACTTGACGTAATCGATCTGGGCCTGTCAACCACGCCAACCGTTGAGCTTGCTGTACCGGCCGAAGGCGCTGCGGGCGGCATTATTTTAACGGCTAGCCATAACCCGATCCAGTGGAATGCGCTTAAGCTGCTGAATGAAGCGGGTGAGTTCATCTCCGCAACGGACGGGGCCGAAGTACTGGCCATTGCCGAAGCTGAGGCCATTGATTTTGCCGAGGTACGTAAACTAGGACAGTATCGCACTGATACAACCTGGCTACAAAAGCATATTGATCTGATTCTGGCGCTTCCTCTGGTCGACCGTGCCGCTATTGCTGCCCGTAACTTCCGGATTGTTGTCGATGCCGTTAATTCGACCGGTGGTATTGCGGTACCAATGCTGCTGGAAGCGCTGGGCGTTGAGAAAATCACCCGGTTGCACTGCGAACCAACGGGTCATTTTGCGCACAATCCCGAACCGCTCCCCGAAAACCTGCGCGACATCATCAAGGAGATGGAGAAAGGCAACGCGGATCTTGGGATTGTTGTCGATCCCGATGTAGATCGGTTAGCCCTGATCTGCGAAGACGGCTCACCTTTTGGCGAAGAATACACGTTGGTTGCCGTATCGGACTATGTTCTTAAAAACAAGCCCGGCAACACCGTATCGAATCTATCGAGCACAGTAGCCCTACGCGACATAACCCGTAAGCATGGCGGTCAGCATTTTGCGTCGGCAGTTGGCGAGGTCAACGTGGTTGAGATGATGAAGGAAAATGACGCTGTTATCGGTGGCGAAGGGAATGGTGGAATTATCTATCCTGACATTCATTACGGTCGCGACGCGTTGGTTGGCATTGCGCTGTTCCTGACTCATCTGGCCAAATTTGGCAAGTCGGCGTCAATGCTGCGCCGTACCTACCCAAATTATTACATCTCGAAAAACAAGATCGAACTGACGCCCGACATTAACGTCGATGCGGTATTGGAACGAATTCAGGCTAAATACGCCAGGAATCCAATCAACACCATCGACGGGGTTAAGATCGAATTTGACAAAGAATGGGTGCACCTACGCAAGTCAAATACAGAGCCTATCATTCGCATCTACTCGGAATCTGATACCCTCGCAACTGCCGATCATTTAGCGGGTAAGATTATTAATGACATTCGGGAAGTAATCAACGAAAACCGTTAATTACCTGCCGAGCTTTTTTCTTGCCGGTTAGTTACGCATCAGTAGCTAACCGGCATTTTTTATGTTTGTACTACCGTGCCTAGTCCGCGCCCATCAATAGCTACTATCTTGTGGAATAAACTACTCATGATCTTTACGAACAACTTTCTATGAGCAAAACACGGCAGCCTTTAAAATTCTAAAAATCAAACACTTATCACTAAAATAGTCTTCTTGGCATAGTTTTTATACACGATAAGCAATCCCAGAACAATCTAAAACAACCAAGATCATGAGTTTTTTAAAAGGAGTATTAACAGGACTTGCCATCGGTTATCTGACGGCTCCCCGCAGTGGTAAAGAAACCCGCGACAAGCTATCTCAGCAAGTTAACGATCTGCAAAACCAGTGGGACGAAGGCGTTGCTCAGGTAAAATCGCAAATCGATAATCTGGTTGGTACCGCTCAGGACAAAGTAGATCAATACAAAAATCAGGCGGATCAAAAGTTCGATCAATACAAGGAAGAAGCAAACTCATCCTACAATCAGAACAAAAACGCTTACAACAATAAAGTAGATGATGCCGCAGACGCAGCAAAATCGGGCATCAACAAAGCCGAAGACGCGCTGAAGATTAGCTAGGTATATCCGCTGTACATAAGGTAGTAAAACGACGAAGCCCTCCCAACTGGTGAGGGCTTCGTCGTTTTGTTTTTACCGTTCCCTCAAGGACTTAACCAATATGTTACGCTATTTTCTTCTTTTCCGACCAATTCTTTATTCAACCCTGCCTCTCGATGAAAACAACTCTATTATTCCGATCAGACAATCGAATACGTCGTCTGTTTACAGGGCTTGTCCTGTTGCTGATAGCGCCTGTTTTGCCAGGTTGTATAACTACGCGGGTAGCTACGGAGTCTGACTGTGATACACCAGCGAATGTCACGTACACGCAGAAAACCATAACGGCTTTTTTCTGGGGTCTGAAGCAACCAACCGACATCAAACCACCCTGCGATCAACGGTCTAATCACCTCAACGGGGTAACGGTTAAATCTACGTTTGCGCACTACCTGCTTTCAACTGTTACGCTGGGCATTGTCAACAAACGACAGGTTACCTGGTGTTGTGCACCCTACGTTCCTAAGACTGACTCGATCTAACCGTACTAACCCATTCAGAACGATGAGATTACCCAATGGTCTTCAACAACTTGTGGTGTCTGAGGTGACGAATCGCCACGAAAATTTTACGCAGCCACTTACAGCGGGTGCTTCCTTCAAACTAACCATTCCGAGTGGACTGCCCGACAGCAAGTCCGAATACCGGCAGACGACAGCTAACTTTCAGTGGCTGATCAAACACGCGATTGACAATAAGATTCGACTCCGCGCCATCGGCAAGAACTGGTCGTTCGCTAAGGTAGGTGTTACCAATGGAGGCATGGTCGATACCGATGCGCTTATGCAAACTTTTGCGATTCGAAACACATCCGTCGCGCCGGCTTACCTGGCTGCGGGCCAATCAGCGGATAATCTTTTTTTCACCGAATGCGGCACAACGGTTCATATTCTGGAGCAATTGCTGGAAGCCCGGAACAAGTCAATCCGCGCTTCGGGTGCCAGCAATGGGCAAACTATTGCCGGAGCAACAGCGACCGGTACGCACGGGGCAGCTTTTGACTACGGTGCAGTGCACGACGCCATTGTCGGCTTGCATATTGTTTGCGGCCCTAACAAGCACGTTTGGCTTGAGCGTCAGTCCTATCCCGTAGCTGGAAAGCCATCTACCGATCTGCTGGCCGTAACGGAAGTCATTCGTGACGATGACCTGTTCAATGCGGCAGTGGTCAGCTTCGGGTCATTCGGTTTTGTGCACGGCATCATGCTCGAAACAGACGATTTGTTCTGGCTAAAATCGTACAGTGCTAAGAGCGTAGCCTATACTGACGGTCTGAAAAAAGCGATGACCGATTGCGATTTTTCAGGAATCGCCACTATACTTCGCCTGCCTGCCGCAACAGCCGATGCAAAACCGTATCATTTTCAACTCATTGTTAACCCGCACCAGTTCGATCCATCCGGAGCCGATGCAACGCGTGGCCCCTTTGTTCGAATTCTGTATAAACATCGGACAAAGCCCATTGCCGCAGCCCCCCCTCCTCCAAAGCCGGGCTTTATTTACGGCGACGATACGATGGGATTAATCCAAACCCTGTTAGATCGGCTTACACCCCGCAAACTGGTTCCTGCACTGGTCAACGCCTTATACCCACAGGCGCTGGAAGACACCGATGGTTGGGTTGGCACAATGCGTGACTTCTTTGGCAACACCAACGTTCGCGGCAAGGCGTCAAGCGCGGCAATCGGCATTGATTCCAACGATAGTCCACGCGTTCTTGAAGAAATCATTGCCATGAATGCGCAGTCGGCTTTTCCGGGTGTTATGGGTCTACGCTGGGTGAAACGAACGCCCGCAACGCTAGGGTTCACGCGCTTTCCGATAACCTGCGTATTGGAGTTAGACGGTGTTGAATCTTCGTTAACAAGGCAATTTCTCCAACGAATCTGGACCCGTCTTGAAACGTTGGACATACCCTATACCCAACATTGGGGCAAAGTCAACTTCAACCTAGACGGAGACCGCGTTCGGCGGCAGTACGGCAATAAAGCCGTTGACGACTGGATAGTGGCCCGTCAACACTTACTGGATGCGCCTACACGAGCGGTGTTTACAAACGAGTTTATGGAGCGGTGCGGCCTTGACAAAGAGCTAATCCTTGACGAGCCCATCGCCTAATAGTCAACTCCTCACATACGAAAGCCCCCAACGATTGGCTAGGCCAATGACGTTGGGGGCTTTAACAAAACGAACGAGTTACTGAACAGCAATCGGAACCTCTACATTCTCCCATTTTAGCACGACCGCCTGATTCGTTACGTCGTATGCCAGCCGTTCATTCATTTGGGCCGATTTTTTCGGCTTGGCTGTTACGCGCAACTGATCCTGAGCCTGATCGTATTTGAAAGCGCCCCACTGGTTCGCTACTTTATTGAAAATAATGGTCCACTCCTTTTCGCCGGGAATCGCGAAAAAGCCATACTTACCGGCGGGTAGCTCTTTGCCCTCTACCTTGATGGCTTTGTCTGTTTCGAAAGTAGTAGCTTCGTTGGCACCGGCCCGCCATACTTTGCCATAAGGAGCCAGTGTACCGCTAGGGTCCCAAACCTGACGCCCTTTGACCGATGGACTGCCGTAGTTGATGGTAATTGTGGCGTCTTTTATTTTTCCGCTGGCTGTAGCAGGTGGACTGGGACGATTGGCTTTGTCGCCTTGTGCCCACGAAACCATTGTTAGTAAGACGCCTGCCAGGGCCAGCATCATTACTCGGCTAATGTACTTTGTTGTCATTGTAGAAAACGGTTAGAAGTAAGCGCTAAAGTTGAGAAAATTTAAGGTTAATTTCTGAACAGGCCCGTAATTTTTCAACCACTTTCTCACAGCTGACTACCAACGGCTACCGGCCTGGCAACAACCCGTTTGACGGGGCGTTTTTTGGTTCGCCGTCCCCACCATACCAGGAAGCCTGTTACGGGCAGACTAGCGCAGATCAGGCTTGCACAAAACGCCAGAATTTTACCCGGCAACCCCCAAATTGCGCCAATGTGAAGATCATAATTCATGCGCCGGAACTTGTTAGCAAACGTAGCATCGGCGTAGTTACCGCTGTAGGGACTGTCAACCGATAGTTCTTTCAGGGTGCGCTGATCGAAGTAATGGTAGTCTACTTTGTAATACGTGCCCGGTCGATAGTTGACATACGAATAAATAGACTCGCTGGGCAGTTTAGGGAAAGACAGATTTATGCCTTGCTGCGTTGGATTTTCCCGGCGTAGTTTCAACCAGATACGGTCCACTCCGGTAGCCACCGACGATACAACTGGTGTAGCGGTCGAGTCAGAAGGTGGTATGATATACTCAGCCGATCCAGTCCCGCCCGTAGCGCGGTACATCGCTTTCGAAAACCACTGAAACCCCCACACCAAACCAGTTACCGCAAAAACCAGCCCGACAACCATCACGTAAAAACCCAATACGTTGTGCAGATCGTAATTCTTCCGACGCCAAGCAGCGTTCCACTTGACGCTGAATCGCTGTTTAGCCGCACTTTTGTTCTTGGGCCACCAAAGCACCAGGCCACTAATCAGTAACACCAGGAAAATAAGCGTAGCCGATGCCACTACAGGCTGACCCACCTTCTCGGGTAACCATAAATAGTAATGTCCGTGCAGGATAAAATGGAAAAAGTCTTCGTCCTCATCCCATACTTTCAGAATTTCACCCGTGTAGGGGTTGATGTACACCACGTAATAAAACTCCGGGTCGAAATTATAGAAGCCAACGGTAGCACTTCGCCCGGCGGCTTCGTACAAAACACCATTGGCGGTTTTACCCGGCAGCGCGGCTTCTGCCTTTGCTTTGAGTACCGACGGCGGTAACAACTTTCCATTGGCCGGAGTCTGAATAAATCGGTAAGGCTCGGTAGCATTTTTGATCTCCTGCTCAAAAGCAAGAATACATCCCGTGAGGCTAATGACAAATACAATCAGCCCGGACGCCATGCCGAGCCAGAGGTGCAGCTTTCCAACCAGTTTTTTTACCGTCATCGTCGACTCATTCAGCCGTTATAAAGTTTATTTACCAATCGGTTTGTTGTCGCAAACAGCGTGACACGCCCCCGAATCATCTGCCTGCGACAACACCGTTTCGTTGGCGCTTACCAGTACCTATTCTTGGATGCGGCTGCTACTCAAACTCTTTCAGCCTGTAAATAACCAGCCTATTTCTTTTGTACTTATCGAAATCCGCTACCTGAGTTGTCGCTTTTCGAAGGCAGTACCGAACAGGTCAACCGCAAATTACGGTTGCAATTTACATTATTTAGACTAATTATCGATTAAAAAACCGATTAGCGACTGATTCTTCGACTCATACGTTCATTGACCAAACGAATTAGCGCTCGAAATACCTTTTTGAAAAACCTTTAAAACACAAACGCCCGGTACTCTCGCACCGGGCATTCTGTTATCATCTGATCGTCTAAGAAACGGTATTATTCCCACTCAATAGTAGCGGGTGGTTTCGAAGAGATATCGTAAACAACCCGGTTAACGCCTTTAACCCGGTTGATAATTTCGTTCGAAATATCGGCGAGGAACTCATACGGTAGGTGCGCCCAATCGGCGGTCATCCCATCCACACTCGTTACAGCCCGGAGAGCAACGACGCGTTCGTACGTACGCTCATCACCCATAACGCCAACCGACTGCACCGGCAGCAGGATAGCACCCGCCTGCCAAACCTTGTCGTACAGTCCTTCACGCTTCAGACCGTCGATAAACAGGGCGTCCACCTGCTGAAGAATCTCAACTTTCTCGGGAGTAATGTCACCCAGAATACGAATAGCCAGACCGGGACCGGGGAATGGATGGCGTCCCAGAATGTACTCCGGCAAACCCATCGTCCGCCCTACGGCCCGAACTTCGTCTTTAAAGAGCGTATTGAGCGGCTCTACCACTTTCAGCTTCATGAAATCCGGTAAACCGCCTACGTTGTGGTGCGATTTGATCGTTGCCGAAGGTCCTTTTACCGAAACCGACTCAATGACGTCGGGATAAATAGTACCCTGCCCTAACCACGATACACCTTCGATCAAGTGCGCTTCGTGGTCAAATACGTCGATAAACGTTTTGCCGATGGCTTTGCGTTTGGCTTCGGGATCGGTCAGGCCAGCGAGAGCCGTGTAAAACTGATCTTTCGCATCAACACCTTTGACGTTCAAGCCGAGCGTTTTGTACGATTCCAGTACGCCGGCAAACTCGTCTTTCCGCAATACGCCATTATCGACGAAGATGCAATACAGATTAGCTCCAATCGCCTGATGAATCAGTACAGCCGCTACGGACGAATCGACCCCGCCGGATAGTCCCAGCACGACCTTATCGTTACCGATTTTTTCTTTCAACTGAGCGACCGTCGTTTCGACGAATGACTCCGCTGTCCAGTCTTGCGAACAGCCGCAAATGTCAACAACGAAGTTTTGAAGCAAGATTTTACCCTGGAGCGAATGCGTCACTTCGGGGTGAAATTGAATGCCGTACGTTTCTTCACCTTCAACCTGAAAAGCCGCTACGCGAACGGTATCGGTTGAGGCAATGATATTGAAATTATCAGGAACGTTGGTGATCGTGTCAGCGTGCGACATCCAAACCTGCGAATGCGGGTCGATGCCTTGCATCAGCGTGTTGTCGGTGTTGACGGTGCCTAGTTTAGCCCGACCATACTCCCGAATCGCAGACGCCTGCACCTCACCACCGCTCGTATGAGCCAGCAACTGAGCCCCGTAGCATACGCCAAGGACCGGCATTTTGTGGCGGAAGGCCGCTAGATGAACTTCGGGCGCATCGGCGTCGCGGACAGACGATGGACTTCCCGAAAGAATGATGCCCTTGATATTGGGGGTAATCGTTGGAATGTGATTGTACGGATGGATTTCGCAGTAAACGTTCAGTTCACGCACCCGGCGG
Organism: Spirosoma liriopis; assembly: GCF_023196085.1. Taxonomy (NCBI): domain Bacteria; kingdom Pseudomonadati; phylum Bacteroidota; class Cytophagia; order Cytophagales; family Cytophagaceae; genus Spirosoma; species Spirosoma liriopis. The sequence continues at coordinate 1,057,753 of NZ_JALPRF010000002.1, read as the reverse complement.
GCAATAAGTTGGGTGTACTGTGAACCAAAATCCAGAATAAGAATCTGTTCAGTGGCCATGAGGGGTCTCCAAAATGCAAAGTTAGGGCATTTTTTGAGACAACCTTTACCGAAAGTATTCTTTTCGGACAGGATGAACAAGATGAACAGGATTCTACAGCTCAGAAATACTACGTCTCTAATGTGTATTGCCTGACAGGATTGACAAGATGAGCTGAAGCCAAAAATCCGCCCGGTGGCCCGGCTGATCATCCTGTCAATCGTGTAAACCCTATCAAAAAAAATTTATGGATATAACAAATACTTGGCGCGGGTTATCTTGTAAGCGCCCAGCGCCGGTTGCCAGCTTGCCCGGATCTTGGCTTCGGACACGCCTGCGATCATCTGCAACCGTAGCTGGTCAGTACCCGCCAGGCGGTCGATACCGTTGTTGGCCAGAAAAAACTTACTTTTATCACTAGCCCCTTTGAAGAAGTCAAAGAAATAATTGAGCATCATTTCCTTCTTCGAGATGGCAACTGTCGATAAGTCTATCCCGTAACAAAGTTGTCCTTCCATCGGCGGATTGATCGCGCCGGGCTTGTCAACCGGTGTAAACGTGTAAGGTCCGTACTTGGTGTAGGGCGAGCCAATCACTTGAAACTGCTTATCCGTTCCCCGGCCTACACTCACGACCGTTCCTTCGAAAAAACAAAGCGATGGATACAACAACACAGCCTGTTGATTGGGCAGATTAGGCGAAGGCCGAACCGGCAGTACATAGGGCGTCTGGTGTGTGTAGTTTTTGACGGGCACTACGGTCAGCGGACACGTTTTCCGACCGGCCAGCCAGCCTTCCCCGTTGATCATCCGCGCCAGCTCACCAACGGTCAGGCCGTGAACCACCGGGATCGGATGCATACCCACAAACGACTTAAACTTCGGATCAAGCACCGGACCGTCGATGTAGTGACCGTTTGGGTTAGGGCGATCAAGAATAACCAGCGGTTTATTGTTTTCGGCACAGGCTTCCATAACGTAATGCATGGTGCTGATGTACGTGTAAAACCGCGTTCCTACGTCCTGAATATCGAAGATGACGACATCCAGCGAATCCATTTGAGCGGGCGTTGGCTTGTTGTTCCGACCATATAAAGACGTTATAAAAACGCCGGTACGCGGGTCACGGCTGTTGCTGATTTTTTCGCCATCGGTGGCCTCTCCCCGAAATCCATGCTCCGGCGCAAAGATGGTTTTCACAGTCACCCCGCGTGCAATCAAGCTATCGACCAGATGGGTTTTACCAATCCGCGATGTATGATTGACAACCATACCTACGCGTTTGCCTTGTAAGGCGGGCAGATAAAGCGCCATTTGGTCAGCTCCGGTTTGAATGTCCGATGAGCCGGGCGCTTTTTGATTCGTTTGACCCTGGCAGGCGAAAACGACCAGACAACAGGCAAAGAAGAACAGATTACGTAACGAAATCATAGTTGTGCGTTAAGAGCAAGATATGCAAAACTCATACTTTTTGCCCATCAATAAAAACAGGCAGTAGCAGGAAAGACGCTTAGGCAAGTACGCTGTTTCAAGGCTTCCTTTGGGATAGCAAGGCGTTTCGAATCCAACCGGCGAAGATTCCTGCTCAATTTTTGTGACAGTTCATCGACTTGTCCGTTAGCTTTGTAGTTACATTGAGCACCAAAACTATTCATTAAAATAGCGTCTTATTAATCGGTAACGTACTCGTTGGCACGGGTCAGAAACGGCTTTCCTGCTTCCGTTAACACTGTTAACTGCTTACAGGCATCCGTAAACCCCGGCGGGCAACCGCACAAACTCTAAACAGAAACCCGTTTTGAACGTCCCCATTTTTCTGGCCCGCAAGGTCCGTCATGCACCCGAGGGTAGTTTCTCGGCTACTGTCACCCGCGTTGGCATCATCAGCATCGCCCTTGGCCTAGCCATACTGATTGTCGCCTTTTCGGTGCTATTTGGCTTTAAGAACACCATTCAGCAGAAAATTTTTCTGTTCGGGGCGCATTTACAGGTTAGTAAATTCACGAACAATAATTCCTACCAGGAAACGCCTTTATCCCTCGACACAAAACTTTATCAGGATAGTACCCAGACTCCTGGTGTGCAGCATATTCAGGGCGTTGCGCTGAAAGCTGGAATTTTAAAGACCAGTGACGAACTGACCGGCGTTATTCTGAAAGGTGTAGGACGCGATTACAACTGGAATCTGTTCAATGGTTCGCTCGTAGCAGGCACGGTACCAACCGTTGGTGCCGACACCGGAACGGGTTCTACCCAATTACTGATCAGTCAGTACATGGCCAATCAGTTGAAAGTCAACGTGGGCGAAAGCATTCCGCTGTATTTTTTGGGCAATCCGCCACGCGCCCGCAAAATGACGGTGGTCGGCATTTATGAAACGGGGCTGGAAGAGGTAGACAAGACCATTGCTCTGGGGGACATCCGGCTTATTCAACGCCTGAACAAATGGGGTCCCGACTCGGTCGGTAGTTACGAGATCTTCGTCAACGATTTTAACCGGCTGGATGCCACGGCCAACACGATTTTCGACGTAATGACGCCCGACATGCGGCTCACGCGCGTAACCGATCAGTACCGACCGCTCTTCGACTGGATGGTGCTTCTCGACCGCAACATGGTCATTCTGCTAGCCCTGATCACCTTTGTGGCGTCCTTCAATATGGTGTCGGTATTACTGGTACTGATGATGGAACGAACGCCCATGATTGGTCTTCTGAAAGCCCTAGGTAGTCCCGATTCAATTATCCGACGAATGTTTTTATTCGTCGGTCTAAATATGGTCGGCTGGGGCTTACTCATTGGCAATGCCGTCGGCCTTGGTCTTTGCTTTATTCAAGACCGATTTAAACTAATCCCGCTCGATCCGAAAAATTACTTCATGAATTACGTCCCGATTGTCTGGGACTGGTCAACTATTCTAGCCCTGAATGCAGCAACGCTTCTGTTGATTGCCGTTGTACTCTGGATGCCGACGTTTATTATCAGCCGCATCAGACCGGTAAAGGCACTGGCTTTCAAAAAATAGCCATCGACAACAAGTTTGTCAGGACTTCTCGTACAGTCTCTCTGCTCCACCGTTACGTTAAGACGGTGAAGCAGAGAGACTGTTTCGTTATGCCCATCACGGATCTCCACAGCATCCACTAACGTTCTCTCAATCAGCCAGTATAGGCTCAATTCATCTTTCAATAGCACCCGTCATTCCTGTTTTTTGCAACTAATTGATCCGTATTAAGCAACAGTTTTCGCATTTTTTGGGTCACAGCAAGTAAAGAGATCCTATGAATAGAAAGATGCATTCTGCTTTGCATTGATTATATTTATTATGTTCGCTATTAGGTAACCACACTATCCATTAATCATGTACTTTTTTCGCTATCCACTAAAAACATGTCTTTGTTTTTTCCTTTTCTTACCCAACCTGTATGCACAACTGGAAATCACGTTTCCAACGAGCCGACTCGTTCTTCAACGTGATAATGACAACCGGGCCAATGTGCCCGTGACGGGTCAATGCCCAACCAATGCCACACAAATTCGGGCGCAGTTAACGATTCGTCAGGGCGGTAACCCTACCGGCTGGGTTGTACTCGACAATGCGCCCAGCAATGGCGTATTTCAGGGTACGTTTACCGGCGTGACAGGCGGATGGTACAACCTGGAGGTAAAAGCCTATACGGGCGATACCGAACTAGCGTCTACCAACATGGATCGGGTTGGGGTTGGCGAGGTATTTGTCACGGCTGGCCAGTCAAATTCCTGGGGTGTCAATTGCTACAGCGGACAGGCCAATGACGATCGGGTTTCGATCATCAATTACTGGACTGGTCAGGCCGGGCAGTTCTCCGAAAATGCGTTGCCTTTTGCGGTCAGCCACGCCGATCTATCGACTGGCCTCAACAATACGGGTATGTTTCCGGGCGCTTACCTGTATCTCTGGGGTGCACTAGGCGACCGACTGGTTGCTCAACACAACGTACCGGTTATGTTTTACGGCGCTTCTTACCCTGCCACGAATTCTAAACATTGGGTCCGCACGGCCAACGGCGAAGAAAGCTGGGGAAGTTTGTCAAACAATATGCCTTACCGGCTTTTGGGTGCTACCATTCTGCATTACCTGAAACGGACCGGAGCAAGAGCGGTTTTGTGGCATCAGGGTGAAGGCGATAATTACTACCAGTCGTACAATGATTATGTCAATAACATTGGTACGGTTATCGACAAATCGCGGGCGCAGATGGGGTTCGGCAAGTTAAGCTGGGTTGTCTCGCGGGTTAGTTACATTCCGGCTACGCTCGGCAGCGAATACACCAACCACGAAACCGATCCGAATATTATCGCAGCGCAGAATACGCTGGCAAGCCAGCCGAATAACTGGACAGGTCCTGCTACCGACGGCATGATTTACCCCGTTTACCGCAAAGGCGATTATTTTCACCTCCACTTCGATTCCGATGATTGCCCGTCGCTGGTCGATGTGTGGAGTCAGTCGCTTCCCCCCACCTATTTTGAGAACACGCAGCCCTCACTGCCGAACCGCACCATTTTGCTCACAACGGGCTACGTATTTCCGTTTACGACAAGTCCCGGCCAGCAGGTTCAGGTACCTTATTTTTCACGCGTACCCTTGCGAGCAGACAACCAATACCAGGTTGACATCTTAAGCGAAACAGGCTGTTATCTGGCAACGCTGGCGACGGGGACAGCCAATCCTCTACCCGTCAATCTGCCCGGCTGGGCCAATGGTCGCTACCGTTTTCGCGTAAAGTCAACGTCGCCCGCCATAACGGGTGAAGTCAGCGAACCCATAACGATTAACGGCTCAGGTAACGGTCTACCGTCGAACCTACCGCCCAACGTGTTAAGTACCACGCGCAACGGCAATTGGAACGACGTACAGGTGTGGTCGTGCGGCTGGATACCGTCGTTGAATGACACTACCGAGTTGAAGCATACGGTCACTATACCAAGTGGGTTTCAGGCACACACCAGCCAGCTACGCTATGCCGATGGCTCCAAATTGATCTACGAAAACGGCAGCCTGTTGCGAATTGGAACGAATTGATTTGTAGCCGTTCCACGCCGGATACGAGTTGTGCCCGGCGTGGAACGCTGTTTATCAGCATCCGGTAATAAGTCATTCTACCAAACGACCAGAAACATAACCGACTAAAACGAAACCTGTCCTTGGCCAGTTACTACTATCTATGGCTAAAACTTCACTGGGAACGTTACTGGCCCGCGTTGGGCTCGACTGGTTTATACTTGCTTTACTGGCTATGATTGGTCTGGCCAAAATCTGGCCGGAACCGGGTAATCTGGAAGGACCGCTTTCTTTGTCAGCCTTGGCCAATTATGGTGTATCGCTCATCTTTTTCTTTTACGGGCTACGCCTGAATTTCGACCAGCTACGGGCTGGACTTCGCAATTACCGACTCCATCTGGTTATTCACCTGACTACATTCATTATTTTTCCGGCTATTGTCCTTGGCGCTCGGTCCTTGCTGATGACACCCGATACGGAGCTGCTTTGGTTAGGAATCTTTTACGTAGCCGCGCTTCCGTCTACCGTTTCATCGTCGGTGGTGATGGTCTCTATCGCGGGGGGCAACATACCGGCGGCTATTTTCAACGCCAGCATTTCCAGTCTGATTGGTGTATTCATAACACCCTTGTGGATGAGCTTTTTACTGACCAGCACCAATGGTCAGTATGATCTGGGTAGTGTCATCGGGAAGTTGACCTTACAGGTTATGGTGCCGGTTATTCTCGGCTTGTTGCTCAATCGTCGGTTGGGCTGGTTTGCCGAGCAACACAAAACAGCCCTGCGTTATTTCGATCAGTTTACGATTCTCCTGATTGTATACACCGCCTTCTGCGAATCGTTTACGCTTAATCTGTTCGCTAATTATTCGGCACTCGATCTACTCTGGTTAGCCGCTCTCCTGCTCGGCCTGTTTTTTCTGGTCTTTGGATTCATCACGTTGGTCGGGAAACTATTGAACTTTAGCCGCGAAGACCGTATCACCGCTTTGTTTTGCGGATCAAAAAAATCGCTTGTTCAGGGTAGCGTCATGGCCAATGTGCTGTTTCCGGGCAATGTGGCGGGTGTAGCCCTGTTGCCAATCATGATGTATCACGCTTTGCAACTGATCGTCGCCAGTATCATCGCCCAGGCAATGGCCCATCGCAAGCAGGAAAAATCAAAAACAGTATAGCCGTTCGGAAGCCGGTTTAGGCGATTCAGCAACATCAAACCGGCATTCGGCCAGTATGCCCTACTCCCTGATTAAACGCTGGGGACCGATTAGCTTCTAAGAATCAGTAACGCACAAATAAACACTTACTGACCATGAAAAAGACAATCGCAGCCGCCCTTACTTTCTTCGCTCTTTCAACCGGTATCACGTTGGCTCAACGCGTGTATACGCAGCCTTTCGATAATCGTGGTCCGCAATATGGTGGCTCCCGCTACGACAGAGATCAGCGCCAGGACGACCTGAAAATTGATCGGATCGATGCAATCGTGGGCTTATCCCGCCGTCAGGAAAAGCAACTGCATAAAATCGAAGATAATTACGACCGCATGTTCGCCACTTCCCGACTGACGCCTGATGGATACCGCCAGCTTCAGCTTCGCAAACGTCAGGATATGCTGGCCGTGCTTAGCTCCGCTCAGCGTGATCGATTATTCGCTCAACAACAGCCCGGTCCACGCAACGCACCCTTCGGTCGTAGAGGCTAGGTCATAAATTGATAAAACAACATTCGCCAGTCAGGTTGGTTATGTACCTGACTGGCGAATTGCTTTTCCGGCCAGACCCGTACTTTTGAGTATTCCAGACGGTCCACTGCCTCTGCCGCCTGTTCACTGTTTTACGTAGCAACGTGACTGCCCTACTGACCGAGTATTCGGATTTTGATCGCCATACCTTCGGCCCCGACTTTGTTTGGGGAACCGCCACAGCCGCCTACCAGATCGAAGGAGCCGTTGATCGCGACGGCCGCACGCCCAGCGTCTGGGACACGTTTAGCCGGCAAAAAGGAAAAATAAAAACAGGCGAAACCGCCGACGTAGCCTGCGAATTCTACGACCGCTACGAATCCGACTTGCGTCTGCACAAAGAACTAGGCTTCGATGCGTTCCGGTTCTCCTTGTCCTGGTCGCGCATTCTTCCCGATGGTGTTGGCCCCAAACTGGGCGGTCGCCTGAACGAAGCAGGACTCGCCTTTTATAACCGACTGATCGATCACTGCCTGGCCTTGGGCATGACACCGTGGATTACACTTTACCACTGGGACTTACCCCAGGCGTTGGAGAACAAAGGCGGCTGGCCCAATCGAAACATCGTCGATTGGTTCGCCGAATTTGCGGATATCTGTACAAAAGCATTCGGCCACAAGGTTAAGCATTGGATAATCCTCAACGAGCCACTGGCCTTCTCGGTACTTGGTTATTTCACGGGTCAGCACGCACCTGGTCGGCGGAGTTTCCGGAATCTGTTGCCGGTCATTCACCATACCGCGCTGGCCCAGGCCGAAGGTGGTCGCATTGTCCGGCAAAACGTCCCTGACGCTCAGGTAGGCACAACGTTTTCGTGCTCCCCGATTGATCCGTTTACGGCGTCAACCCGCGATGGAGCTGCGGCTGCTCGCGTCGATGCGCTTATGAATCGACTCTTTATTGAACCCGCGCTTGGGCTAGGCTATCCAACCAAAGAGTTACCCTTTCTGGCGGGTATTGCCAAAAAAGTAGCGAAACCCGGCGACATGGAACGGCTTGCCTTCGACTTCGATTTTGTCGGTTTGCAGCATTATTTCCGGGCGGTGGTCGAACATTCGTACTTCATGCCTTACCTGTGGGCCAGTCAGGTGTCGCCCCTCCGACGTAATGTTTCAACCATTACCGAAATGGGTTGGGAAGTTTACCCCGAAAGCATGTACCGCATTATTCAGCAATTCAGTCAGTACGAGGGCGTTCGAAAAATTCACATTACCGAAAGCGGAGCGGCCTTTTACGACACGGTGCAGAATGGCGCTGTAAACGACACCGCGCGGCTGGAGTACCATCAGAACTACTTATACCAGATCCTACGCGCCAAGCGCGACGGGCTACCTGTCACGGGCTACTTCGCCTGGACATTTCTGGACAATTTTGAGTGGGCCGAAGGCTATCGGCCTCGTTTTGGGCTGGTCTACGTTGATTTCCGCACGCAACAGCGCACTGTAAAAGCGTCGGGACGGTGGTTTCAGCAGTTATTGACGAACCAACACCGGCTGGCCGACGTAAACCAAAGCTAATCCTACTATTTCTAGTTGTCAGGTTGGTTTGTTTCCATTCTTTTCAAACCCCATCCTTTATCTAACAGTTAACGGTCAAACAACTAGCAACGTTATGCAATATCCAGAATTCATTCATGAAGCCAAGCAAACGCTGGGCGTAGAAACCGAAACCGAGGTTCTCGACATCACACGAGCATTTTTACACACGCTTACCGAACACCTGGCCGGTAATGCAGCTGATAACTTGGGCGCCCAGCTTCCCGGTCCTCTGCTGGACATTATTCGGGAGGTGAGTCCCGAAGAGCGCGATCAGGGACAGCGATTCAAACTAACGGAGTTTTACCAGCGGGTAGCTGATAAGCTTGATACCGATGAAGAAACGGGTCAGCGTTACACCCAGCAGTTTATGCAACTTTTCGGACGGATGGTCACGGAAGGCGAACTACATAAGTTGAAAGGCACCCTTTCCGATGATTACGCTCCCTTGTTTGACTCGGCTCAAGCGGCATAATTTTATAGAATAGAGCACTAAAAACACGGACGAAACGGTACAAACCCCGTTCGTCCGTGTTTTTATTTTGACTAGCCTAAGGAGTTACAAGTAGAATATATCTAATAAGATACTGGACATACTAGAGTTTATTCATGCTAACCTAAACTTATAGCAAAAAAGCGTGCAGGGAAGGGGTAAATAAGCGAGTCTTACTGCTTTTCTAGAGTGGATAAGTTCAACACTCGTTTTATGAATCAACCAGATAACTCAACGCCCAGCTCGAATTCGCCGACGCCCAACAAGGGAGTAACGTCACGGCGTCAATTCATTCAGGCTGGTGCATTGGCTGCAACTAGCTTCTTGATCGTTCCTCGCCACGTATTAGGCGGGAAAGGGTTTATTGCTCCCAGCGATAAGCTCAATATTGCCGGGGTAGGTATCGGCGGCAAGGGGTTTGGTGATGTAAACAACTCGTTCAATAACGGAGCCAACAACGTGTCTGCGCTATGCGACGTGGATTGGGGCCTTCCACGCGTTAAAGAAATCTTCGGGAAGTTTCCGAACGCTAAACGCTACAAGGATTTCCGCGAAATGCTCGATAAGGAAGGCAAAAATATCGACGCAGTAACGGTTTCGACGGCCGACCATACCCACGCGGTTGTCGCTATGGCGGCTATGCAGCGTGGCAAACACGTGTACGTTCAGAAACCAATGACCCACAATATTTACGAAGCACGGATGCTTACCGAAGCCGCGCGTAAGTACAAAGTGGTGACGCAGATGGGTAACCAGGGTTCATCGAACCCACAGCAAAAACAAATGGTCGAATGGTTCGACAAAGGGCTGCTCGGTACGGTGCATACGGTGCATCTCTGGACAAACCGCCCGGTTTGGCCACAAGGCATTCCCGTACCGCAACCCGCGTCCGAAACACCCGTCGATCTGGATTGGGACCTCTGGCTCGGACCAGCTCAGAAAGTTGGCTACACCTCGGCGTATCACCCCTTCAAATGGCGTGGTTGGTGGAACTTCGGTGCCGGCGCGCTGGGTGACATCGGTTGCCACATTATGGATGTTCCATTCCGTGTTCTTGGTCTGGGCTATCCGACCGAGGTAGAAACCAGCGTTGGCGCAGTGTTCCTGAAAGACTGGACGCCCGAATACAACCCTGAAGGTTGCCCACCGTCGTCACGGGTAGAATTGAAATTTCCGTCATCATCAAAAAACAAGTCGGCGGTAACGATGACCTGGTCTGATGGTGGTATCCGTCCGTTCCGTCCCGAAATGATGCCCGCCGGTGAGCCTTTCCCCGAGAACGGTGAAAACGGTGTATTCATGATCGGCGACAAAGGAATGATTGCCTGCGGTATGTACGGCGACGATCCGGTCTTCTACTCGAAAAATGGTCAGAAGCAGGAAGCCGCACCGAAACCGAAAAGCGGACCAAACGGCGTTGCGCTTCCCGAAAACGGCCACCAGGTCTACTGGACTGAAGCATGTAAGGCTGGCTTTGGCAGTAAGGAGCACAAAGCGCTTACCTCGTCGTTCGATTTTGCCGGTCCGCTGACCGAATCCGTTCTGATGGGTAACCTGGCTATCCGCAGCTACATGCTACGCACGCAGAAGTCGGACGGAAAAGGCTTCAACTACCCCGGTCGCAAACAGCTAACCTGGGATGGCAAAAACATGAAGATCACGAACTTCGACGAAGCGAACCAGTTTGTTAAGCGCGAATACCGTAACGGTTGGTCGTTAAACGCTTAGTATCAAGCATAAAAAAGATGGGGGCCTGCTACTGGTAGCAGGCCCCCATCTTTTTGTTAGTGACAACCTAATTGCTTCTGACAAACAGCGATTGAGCCATTGTACGAAGGCGGTTGTTCGCTACGTAAGCCCAGATCAGCAGCATGTACATAGAGAAGTCCTGATACGATACAGGCAGAGCTGTGTTGTTGAAATAATAGTTCGTTGATGTAAAATCGAGCGTTGGCGTGAAGCCCAGCAGATTTTCATAGCCCAAAACAAACGTCAGGCCCAAGGCGTAAAAAAGATATTGAGGCTTACGAAATGCCCACAAGATACCCGCCAGAACCGTTGCGCCAAAACCAAGGTAGTGCTTCCAGGTAAGCGATACATCCGTCGTGTTAGCGACATAAATGGAGTAGATCTGAACGGCTGCTAACACCAGCAAAATCAAGCCATAGCCGTAGAATTCTTTTAACTGAGCACGCTGCATAAAAAAGTGATTTCTAGGTTCCTGTAACTGTTACGAATGATAAAAATACATAAAACTCCTAGATTGATCGACTAAGTGTGATTATTTTTTTTGTGCTCCCTCATTAAAAAATACTACTAATCCGTCCTTACCGGCCACGACGATGTCTTTACGGCCTTTTTTGTGCAAATCGACGACGGCGAAATAAATGCCCGTTCCTTTGCCAACCCCCGCCGGTCCGTACGCTATGTCGTGTTTTTCAAAGCGCTTTTGGGTAGCATTCCACGTAAAATAATATAGACCAACGGGATCTTCTGTGCCGGGGTCGTTGTCGTTGTGCGCCCGGAAACGCTTGCCCGTAACCAGGTCGGGTCGGCCATAACCCGTTATGTCAATCCATTCCAGACAATGGTACTGCGAGTTTTTGTCATCGATCAGGTGTTTGGTCCAGGCTCGTTTTCCATTTTTATCACGGGTTTGTTCATACCAGTGCAGGCCATAGCCGTGTGCCTGACCGACGATAAGGTCGTTTAGCCGATCACCGTTCACGTCCGCAACGACAATCGGTACGCTGGCCGAACCGAATGAAAACTCTTTGTGTAACGACCAGTTGCCAGCCTCTCTATTCGTTGGGGCTTCCAGCCAGCCGTCGCTCACGATGAAATCGCCCCGACCGTCGCCGTTCACGTCGCCGAATCCGAGGCCGTGACCCTGCGTCGGTGCTACCGTAATCGTCTTAAATACCCCCGGACTCGTTAGTTTGATGTATTTCAACGGATGCCCCGGATTGTTCGGAACGATCTCGACAACGCCGTCACCGTCAATGTCCCAGGCGCGCGTCGTTTCAACATTGCCAACCGGACCAATTTCGTGAATGGACCAGGGTTCATTTTTTTTGTTTTTAGCCGGACCGGGGTTTTCGACCCAGCGCAGTATGCCGCCCCACCAGCCGCCCGTTACAAAATCCAGGTTTCCATCACCGTTAACGTCGAGCGGAATGGTTGAAAAATCGTCGTAGTATTCTTCTTTGCGCGCTTCGTTGCCAATCAGATGCCGACGACGAAACGAAGGGCCTTCGTACCAGAAATCGCCCGAAACGAGGTCGAGCGTGTCGTTTTTGTCAACGTCGAACACCCCAACGGATTCGTAGCTTTCGGCGGCAACAAAATAGCGTTTGAACTGTGGCGTAGGTTCCGGCGCAACAAAAGCACCGACGACAGAAAGGAAAAGCAAGCCACTGATGATTCGTTGCATAGATAATGAGTTGAGCGTTCTTTCGAATGCAATAACGGCCTGATTCGGCTGCTTATCCGGCCAACGCTTTTCGGTAAGCGCTCGGCGTCTGTCCCGTAACCGCCCGGAACGTTTTGTTAAAATGAGAAAGGTTATTGAAGCCAACGGCAAACCCTACGTCGGCGACGGTCCGCGACGATTGCAGCATCCGCTGAGCCTGATTGACCCGGTATTCGTTCAAAAAATCGGTAAACGTCAGATTGGTCATGCGCTTGAAATAACGGCAAAAGGCAGGCACGGTCAGGCTGGCCAGATCAGCTACTTCCCGAACATCCACGGCACGCGCATAGTGCTGTTCAACGTACCGACACACCCGGTTGATCCGCTCCTGCTCTTTGGGGTTGAGGTCAAACTGGACGCCATCGGCATGGAGTGGTTTCACGTCCGGCGCATCCGCTAACTGCTGCAATACTCGAAGCAGCATCAACAACCGCTCAAAAGGCAACAGATCGGGCAATTGAGCCAGCCACGGCCCAACCCTTTTTTTGGTATCCTCACCAAATGTCAATCCTCGATGGGCCCGCTCGAACAACCGCTGAACACTCGCCAGTTCCGGCTTTTGCAGGAATGCTTCTCCAAGAAAGTCGTCGCGCAACTGCACGACAATTTCCTCGAATTGCCCTTTTTTCCCCGAGCTGAAATTCAGGTGAGGTAGATTGGGGCCAATAAAAACCAACTCCCCTCCTTCGTAGCGCGACAGATTTGTGCCGACGCGTCGTTGTCCATCGCCGAATGGGATAAAGACAATCTCATATTCGGGATGATAATGCCAGTACACCCGGCACGTTTCGGGTTCAGTATGATGTACCACCCGGAACGAACTGCCGGTTTCGGGTTCTATTTTTTCGAACTGTAACTTCATGGCTCTTTCGCCGAAAATTGTTGGTTAAGAGGTGGTCAAAAGAAACCGCACGAGCGTTTTAAACGTTTATAAAACAACAGAGTGCTAACAGTAAACAGCATGAAACGAATTCATTTATTGGCGCTGAATATACTCCTCCTGGCAGGTTGCGCGCAAGGCCAGTCCAAAGATTACGCACCCGCCAAGCTGCCTGCTCCTAAAGCGGGTGAAGCCGTTGCCACGTTTGCCGGCGGCTGCTTCTGGGCGTTGGAAGAAGGCATGAATCAGCTTAAAGGTGTTCATGACGTTGTTTCAGGCTACGCAGGCGGTACGGTTAAAAATCCGACCTACGAACAAGTCGGCACCGACCAGACGGGCCATGCCGAGTCTGTACAGGTTTATTACGATCCTAAAGTAATCACCTATCCGCAATTACTGGATGCTTTCTTTGCGGGACACGATCCAACGACATTAAATCGGCAAGGCCCTGACGTAGGACGCGATTATCGTTCGATGGTTTTTTACCGCACTCCCGCCGAAAAAACAGAGATCGACGCGGCTATCAAGCGGGTTAACGAATCCAAACATTACAGCGGAAAAGTGGTGACGGAGGTTGAACCCTTCAAGGTTTTCTACCCCGCCGAAAACTATCACCAGAATTATTTTGCGCTTCACCCCGATCAGCCCTACATTCAGCGCGTTTCGTTACCCAAGGTTGAAAAGCTGCGTAAGGCGATGGTCGGCCATCTTAAAAATAATACCGGGTTAACAATGAATTAAGTTATTCGGAGCTGAACTAGTCAATGGACTATCAGTTGCGGGTAATAGATCAACAAAATAGCCAACAGGCGTTGGCTATTTTTGCATTATGAATACAATCGTTTCGGTCGACAAACAACATCGAAATCCGTTCGTCCGCAATCTGCGGACGTTTTTTCTGAATCGGCACGCACTAGCCGTCGGGTTAGTTTTCGCTTCCGATAGCGCCCTGTTTGGTAGCTGGGTGGCTCATATTCCCTACGTCAAGCAAAAACTGAATCTGTCCGAGGCCGAACTAGGACTGATGCTGTTTGCGATGCCACTGGGTCTGCTCATTATGAATCCGTTGTCGGGATGGGTTATTTCTAAACTGGGCGAAGCAAAGGCTTGCTTCTGGTCGGCCATTGGTTTGGCTTTATCCGTCCTGATTCCTGTTCACGCACCCAATCCGACGCTACTGGCCATTGGGCTGTTTCTGATGGGTCTTAATGCAGCGCTGATCAACGTGGCGATGAATACCAGTGCTACGAACCTCGAACGGTCGCAGAGCATTGTTATCATGTCGTCGTGCCACGGGATGTGGAGTCTGGGTGGTCTGCTTAGTTCTGGTATTGCCGGAGCGATTATTGCTATGCATATTTCGCCGTCGATACACGTTATGGTCATGTCGGCCCTGATCTTGTTATTAACATTCGGTCTACAGCCTTTGCTGGCTCAAATTCCGTCGAGCAGCCGCACGGAAACCGGCGAGAAAGCGGGCTCATCGTTCGTTAAGCCAAATCTGGATTTGCTGTTGATGATCCTGATCGGTCTGGCCCTTGCTATGGGTGAAGGAGCGGCTTTCGACTGGAGTGCGGTTTATCTGCGCGAAACACTCGGTGCTACCAGTCAGATTGCCGCGCTAGGCTTCGGCTGTTTTTCACTAATGATGACGAGTTTTCGGTTTTTGGGTGATGCGATCATCCCTAAAATTGGCCCTAAACGCTGGTTGCAGATCGGCGGAGTACTAGCCGCTGTGGGCTTGTTTGTCGCGATTGCGTTGCCTTTCCCATCAACGGCTTTACTTGGTTTTGCCATTTTGGGGGCCGGTTGTTCGCTCGGTGCTCCAATCTTGTATGCCGCTTCGATGCGCGTACCGGGAATCCCACCCGCTGCCGGTTTGGCCACGTTTGCAACGTTTAGCTTTATTGGCTTTTTAGCCGGTCCGCCTACCATCGGCTTCGTTGCAGAAGGATTTGGCTTATATTACGGCCTGGGTTTTGTCGCCGTTATGCTCCTTATTTCGGCGGGCCTTTCCCGCATTGTCAATTTGTTTTAATCGTCTTACATAGCAACCCGAAGCACTGGATGTACCTCTGGGTTTATGTCCCGACGGTTTTGCTTAACCATACACTATGAAAGCAGTAATTTTTGACATGGATGGCGTTATTGTGGATACTAACCCACATCACCGTCTGGCCTGGCGTGAGTATTATCAGCGCTATGGCAAAACCTTGAGTGACGAGGACTTTGTCCAGTACGTTTCAGGAAAGCACAACAACGATATTGTAGCGCACCTGTTTGCGGGCCAGACGCTTAGTGCAGAAGAATCCATACGGCTGGCCCACGAGAAAGAAGCGCTCTTTCGGGAGCTTTACCAGGCATCGATTACGCCTGTTCCTGGCCTGATCGAGTTTTTGAAAGCGTTGAAAGCGGCTGGTATTCGCACGGCTGTGGCCACATCAGCCCCGGTAGAAAATCTGGATTTTATCGTTGATGCGCTGGCCCTACGACCTTATTTCGACACGTTGTTGAACGAAAGTATGGTTCGCCATCCGAAACCTGATCCGGAAATCTACCAGAAAGCGATGGAGCTACTTGGCGTAGAACCAGCGGATAGCGTCGTATTCGAAGATTCGATGACGGGTATTCAGGCGGGCAAAGCGTCGGGTGCGTCGGTGGTTGGCGTTGCTACGACGCAGACACCCGATGAACTACGGCCTTTTGTCGATGATGTTATCCGTGATTTTACGGAAATGACACTCGACCGGGTTCAGCAACTGGTTAACGTTTTTTAACGTGTTGACCCGTCATTGCTAAACCAAAAAAACGTAACTTTACGTACTGACTGTGTAAAACCTGTGCCATTGCGCGAAGCAGTGGCACAGGTCGTTTTATAAGCCCTATGCGTCATTTTCTAGTCGTACTACTGCTTCTGTTGATTACAATGGCCAATTCAGATGTCGCATTGGCTCAGGGTAAATATGTGGTTGGAACAGTACTTGACCAGACATCAAAGAAGGCAGTCGATAAGGTTACGGTTATCAATCAACGGACGCGCCAACGGGCCCGAACAAACACAACGGGTCGGTTTTTCCTGACGGTTTCCCCCGGCGATTCGCTTATTCTGACCAGCCAGCTCTATAACCGCACGGGTATTCGCTACGACGGCTCCGATAATCCAACTATTTTGGCCAACGCCTTACCACCTTTGCCTTACCGCGTGGTAGATCTGGCAGAGGTGACCGTTACGGGGAAACGCTACGAAGAAGTAAAACGGGAAATTCAACAGGTGCTGGACGAACCCGTTGCGTCGAAAAAAGTAACCGGCGATCAGGCATTCGACCGATTAGCCGACGGGGCTGGTGTCACGTTGCTTTACGAAATGTTTGCCAAGCGGCCCAAATCAGACCGGAAAGCGTATTACATCATGCAACAGGACCGCCGACATGCACTGGCTATCGAACGGTTCCGGCTTTTGGTCGAACAGTCAACGGATCTGAAAGCCGACGCGGTGGATCGCTTCCTCGACTTCTGTGATCTGGACGATGAGTTTTTGCTCAAAGCATCGGACTACGACCTGATCAACACCATTCAGCAACTGCGCAACCGGTACCGCGACGGCTTCAACCGACCTAGCCGTATTTCTCCCGACCCGACCAATACGCCGAAACAACGATAATCCCGGCAGCGGCTATTGCGCTGATGTAGCGACTACCACGGCATCGCCAACTCGGATGGTACCGCCTTTGAGTATCTTGGCCGTCATACCACCGTGGCCCCGCATGGCATTGTAGCCGCCCGGTCCCAGCGTGGTTTCCATCTTCGAGCACGGATGACACTGCCCCGTTATTTGCAGCAAGGTGTCGCCAATCTGAATACGCTGATCTTTGAGCGCCAGCAGATTTAACCCCGATACGACAAGATTACGCCGAACGAGCCCCGGATCAAGCTCATCCCTCCCCGTCAAGGCAGCCACGGCGGGTAAATGCTCCGCCTGAATCAGCGTAACGTGTCGATTGCCACTTTGCCCGCTGTAGTGATCACCAAGAAGCCCTTTCTTTTCCGACGCGTCAACGGATTCCACTACCGATACCGGACTCCGTCGTTCAGGCCGAATACCAATCCACTCAACCCGACCAGCGCGAGGAAAGACGTTAAATAAATCTTTTATATTCTCCATAAAGGCAGGCTTCAATCTACCTTATTTCAACAATTCTTTGAGCGAATTCATTTCCGTGGTCGGAGCCGCTTTTTCGTAGAGAATGTTATAAACCGCTTCGACAATGGGCATTTGAACGTTGAAGCGCTGGTTGACTTCGTGAATACTTTTTACGGCGTAATACCCTTCGGCGATCATGTTCATCTCGGCCTGCGCTGATTGTATCGTATACCCGCGACCAATCAGGTTGCCAAACGTTCGGTTACGACTGAACGGTGAATAAGCCGTGACGAGTAAGTCGCCCAGGTAAGCCGACCCGCTCAGGTCCCGGTGTTTGGCATGAATGGCGTCAACAAAGCGCCGGATTTCCTGCATGGCGTTAGAAACCAGTACCGCCTGAAAGTTATCGCCATACCCCAAGCCGTGGGTAATGCCACAAGCCAGCGCGATGATGTTTTTCATCACGGCGCTGTATTCAATGCCGTAAATGTCATCGACGGGCGTTGTTTGCACAAACCGGCAACGAAGCAGGTTTGATACGTTTTCTGCACAAACCGGATCAGCCGACGCAATCGTCAGGTACGACTGTTTTTCGAGGGCCACTTCTTCGGCATGGCAGGGTCCCGCAATCACCGAAATCCGTTCCTGAGGAACGTTATACTGGTTGCTCACCCAATCGGTAACTAGTTGATTGGCACCGGGCACCATGCCTTTGATGGCCGAAATCACGCATTTGCCAGCAAAATGTTCGGGCTTTATTCCTCGCAGGGCATCCCCAACGAAAGCCGCCGGAACCGCTAGTACAATGTATTGGCTATCGCGTATGGCATCCCGAATTTTTGTGCAGACTTTTACCTTCCGGGTATTGATCTGGACATCGCTCAGGTAGCTTGGGTTGTGACCAAACTTTTTAATGTATTCCGCATCCGCTGTTTTGCGAAGCCACCACTTGATGTTGACGTTATTCTCGGAAAGAATTTTGACGAGCGCAGTCGCCCAACTGCCCCCCCCTATCATCGTTAGCCGAACGGGTTGTACTACTTTCATGGAGTAAATAAAGGAAGAAAGCGGATGCAGGCCAAATTTACCCGTTTGGCCTGCATCCGCTTTCTTCGATACGTATAGCGCTATAAAACCTCTTACAACGCGCCTTCCAGCTTAAACACCCAAGCGTGTTGGCAGGGCATCGTTGCGGGCGTAACGGTCGGCGGCACAATAGCATTTCCCTTCGTTGTCACCGTTCCTTTGAATCCTAACAACGACACGCGCGTTAGCTTCTTAGCGCCCGTAACAGCAACCGGCTGCGAAGGCCATTCGGTACAGATAGCGTAAAGGTCATTGCCTTTTTTCGTGTAGAAGACCCTGGTATCTTTCGATACTTTCGGCGCTTTATCCCAGGCGCGGGTGTTGTAAATCGCTTCGCCGTTGACCGCTAACCAGTCGCCGATGTCGTGCAGCCGCTGTTGCATAATGACCGGAATCAGCCCATCGGCGGTAGGTCCAATGTTGAGAAGCAAATTGCCGCCCCGCGCCACTTTATCAACCAGAATGTCAATCAGTTGCTTCGACGACGAATAGTCTTCCAGATTTTCGACCCGGTTGTAGCCAAACGACGAACCAATACCCCGGCACTCTTCCCAGGGATGCGTAAATTTGGTATCCAGCGAATTGTCGTTATGCACCAGATCATATTCCGTTGTGTAGATGCCACCGTGCTTGGAGCGGGTTTCTTTGCCCCACCGATCATTGACGACAACATCCTTCTTTACGGGCGACTCGTTATAGAGCCAGGCCAGAAACTCAGTGCTTTTCCAGGTTTCGCTTGGATAGTCCCACTCACCGTCGGTCCAGACAACGTCAGGTTTATAGCGCGTTACCAGATCCTTCATCTGCGGAATCATGTGGTTATCCACGTACGCGTTCACATCACTTTTATACAACGGGTTGAACCATTCGTATAGCGAGTAGTAAAAACCCATTCGCATGCCTTTGTCCTTCACGGCTTTGGTCAGATCGCCCGCCAGATCGCGGTGTGGGCCAACATCAACCGCGTTCCAGTTCCACGACTGGGCGCTAGGCCAGAGCGTAAATCCTTCGTGGTGCTTACTGGTCAACACGACGTATTTCGCTCCAGACTGCTTCATAATATCAGCCCACTCATCAGGATTGAACAGCTCGCATTTGAAGTCTTCGGCAAAGTCCTGATACTTGAAATCCTTACCGTACACCCGATCCTGAAATTTGGTAAAGAGAGGATGCGTTTTTTGCTTGGGGTCTGTGACCTTCTGCCAGTACCATTCGGCGTATCGGTCGTAGACACCCACACCATCGCGGGCGGTCGGCGCGAAAGCAGGCACCGAAAAAAGACCCCAGTGGATAAAGATTCCGAATTTGGCGTCTTCAAACCAGGCCGGTACGGGTCGGCTGTCGATCGACTCCCAGGTGGGTTTGTATTGGGCGTTGGCGGAAAAAAACACGGATAGCGATAGAGCAAGAAGGATAACGTGGCGTTTCATGCGTTTAGCAAGGTTTGTCTTAAAAGTAAAAACGCCCGGCGATTTAACCGGGCGTTTTGTTATTCCTCTTTCTCTTCTTTCTTTTTATTCTTATTCGGGTCGCGTTTGACGATCAGTTCGCCGTCTTTGAGCCGCTTCGACACGGCCACGAACGGCCCCGATACGATCTGTTCACCCGGTTTGAGCCCCGACACAATTTCAATATTTTCGAAGTCGCTAATCCCCGTTTTCACCTCGCGCTGTACGGCTTTACCGCCTACGTTAACAAAGACAATCTCTTTGGGCATGTCTTTTTTCTCGGTCTGTGCGGCAGGTCGTTGCTCGTCCTTCTCTTCATCATTCGGCTTTTCTGTCTGGCCAGTAGCGTCTATATCGGCTCCACGCGTAGTGACAGCGGCAATCGGCACCGCCAGTACGCCATTCTTGCGGTCGGTGATGATCTCAACCGAAGCGGTCATCCCCGGCTTGAACGGATAGCCTTTTTTATCTTTCTGACTTAATAAATCAGCGTACGAATTATTGAGGATTTTCACTTTCACCTCAAATTCTGTCACCGCATCTGCCGAAACCGCAGTAGCTGCCGAATTTGTTAGCCCGTTGGCGGTATTGGCAATTTCGTAAACGATTCCTTTAAATTTCCGTCCCGCCATCGTGTACGAATCGACTTCGATATCAGCGGTATCGCCCATGTTTACCCGAACAATATCATTTTCGTTGACATTGATGCGCACTTCCATATTCTGGAGATTGGCAATCCGCATGATTTCGGTTCCAGCCATCTGCGACGTACCGACGACGCGTTCACCCAACTCGATGTTAAGCTTAGAAACCGTACCGGTAACGGGGGAATAAATCGTGGTTTTGCGCAGGTTCTCGTTGGCATCACGAAGGCTGGCTTCAGCGCTCTGGATGTTAAACTGCGACGCCCGAACGGTGGCATTAGCCGCTTCAACTTCCTGCTTGGCGACGTTGTAGTTAGCCTCACTTGTTTCCAGATCAGCCGACGAAACGACTTTATCGGCAAAAAGCTTTTTGTTTCGATCGTAATCAGCTTTGGCCCGAATCAGGCGAGCACTCGACTGCGCGACGGATGCTTTCGACTGTTCCAGCTGCGCCCGGCTCTGGTTGACCGTTGCTTTGGCACGCGCCAGCAGCGACTCGTAGTTGTCGGGGCGAATCCGGCACAAAAGCTGACCGGCCTTCACCGGATCGCCTTCGTTGACGTATAGACCAATGATTTCGCCCGAAACGTCAGGACTAATTTTTACTTCTACCTGCGGCTGAACGCGTCCTGATGCGCTAACTCGTTCGGTAATGTTGGTTCGTTTTACGGTGGCAAAGTCTACTTCGGTGGATTTTGGCTTTCCAATTAGTCCGGCTTGCTTGGCAGCTACTAAACCGCCAACAAGCACAACAAGTAGTCCAGCTATAATCCACCAAACTCGATTCGATTTCTTCTTCATAATGGTTGAACTGTGAATGAGCGAATTTATGAATAGTTTGACGAGAAATCACTCTCGGGAACGCTAGTCCGCTCATTCATCTATTCACCCGGTCACTAATTGAAAGCAAGTGGTTTATTTTGGTAATAATCTAAGATTTTGGTTCGGAAGACATAATCGTACTTCGCCTGAATCAAACTGGCCCGTGCCCGATCAAGGTTTGTTTTGGCGATGCTGTAATCCGTCGCGTTGATTGCCCCGGCATTCAGTCGGCTTTCGGCAACTTGAAACGCTTTCTCAAGTGACGCTACCTGTACCTGCGTTGCCCGGTACTTATTGGCTCCTGCCCGCATGCTTGTATAAGCCGTTTCGATCTGCTGCCGCAGCACAAGGCGTGTATTTTGAGCCGTAAGTTCCGCGTTTTGCTGTTGAATTTTTGCCGTCGTCACCCGATTTCGCGATAAGTTACCCTGAAAAATGGGTACCCGCAGGAACAACGAAGCCGACTGGTTGAAGTTGTTTTCCAGCTGACTGCCGTACGTAATTCCTCTTGCGTCGGTTCCCTCGATGTTTGAGTATACGGGTAGCTGATTACCGTTTGGATCGGTGTAGAACCCAATGGTTTGCTGAGAAAACTGACCATTTGCGATTCGGGAACTGGCCGCACTGGAATACAGCGTACTCAGGTTTCCGTTCAATGATAAGATGGGGTACAGACCTCCTTTTGCCACCTGAACGCCCAATTCTGCACTTTTAACCCGCAGATCAGCGCCTTTTACTTCGGGTAGATTTGTCGCGGCTATATCAAAAAGCTGTTGCACCGTTGCCGTGTACGGGTCCAGACCCGGATCAGGTACGTTCACCGCTTCTACCTCAAACGACTGATTAATGGGCACATTCATTGCTTGAAGCAACGCCACTTTAGCCAGATCGAGCGTATTTTGAGCAGTAATAATATCGACTTCGTTACCTGCTAGCGTCGCCCGAAGTTCAAACAGGTTCGCTTCGGGAGCCGATCCAGCACTGACCAGTCGCTCGGTCCGTTCGAGCTGGGCGCGGGTAACGTCGGCCTGACGCTGGGCTACTGCCAGTTGTTCAGCACCGGTCAGCACGTTCAGGTAATTTTGCGCTACCGTTAACGACACGTTATTTTGCGTCGCGGTCAGTTCCTGCTGACTGGCTTGCAGAGCCAAGTCATTCTGTTTGATCGTATTGCGCAGTACCAGACCGTTGTACAGGGTATATGACGCGTTCAGTTGATAGTTGCTGGACTGGATCGTTTGCTGGACGAACTGGTTGTTTTGCGGGTTGATACTACGTCCCCCGTTGATAGACTGGTTGGTCTGGAAACTGGTTGTCGGTAGTAGATTAAGCCGCGACTGGCGCAGTTGCAAATCGCTGTTGGCCACGGTCAATTGCCCCTGCCGAACAGTAATGTTGTTTTGCTGCGCGATGTCAATGCACTGCTGTAAATTCAGTCGTGCCGGTGTAGCCGAAGCAACAGCCGCGTTCGTAGTAGCATTTTGTGCATAGGTTGCTGATAAATTTGCTGTTAATAGCAGAGCAGCCAGGGCCCCGACTTGTTTCCACGCCATTTGCATGTTCGTTGGATTTTGATGGTTCAATGATACAAACTTACTTTCGAGGCTACTATAGTTTTGGGATAAACGGCGCAAACTAAGCATGTTTCTGATTTATAATTCGGATGTAATTACTGAAGACGAGTTTCGGTTGCCGATCAACGACCGGGCTTTTCAATACGGCGACGGTATTTTTGAAACCATTCGCTACGAAAATAACCACCTTTGGTTCTGGCCTGATCACATGGACCGACTCACGGCGGGAATGGCGGCTTTGCGTTTACGGGCTCCCACACAGCTTACGTCATCAACGATCCAGCAGCTTGTTTTTCAATTGCTCTCGGCCAACAACCTTCTTGACCAACCCGCACGGATCAAACTTCAAATCTGGCGAAAACCCGGCGGACTCTACACGCCTTCCAGTCAGGAAATCAATTATTTGATTAGTGCCCGTCCCGGCTTGTCCTTCGCTATCACCCAACAGTCAAAAATAGCCGTTTATGACCTGGTTCGGTTGTCGGAATCGCCTTTTTCAGCGTGTAAAACGCTCAATTCGTTACCGTATGTGCTGGCTGGCTTACACAAGCAGGAACGTGAACTAAACGACGTAATCCTCTTGAGTACCGAAGGCTATCTGGCGGAATGCGTCGCTTCGAATCTGTTCTGGTTTAAAAACGAAACGCTGTTTACGCCTTCGCTCAAAACAGGCTGCATCAATGGCATCGCCCGACGGCAGTTGCTTCGTCATTTTACCAAGCACCAGGAAGGCTTTTTTCTGCCTGCTGAGCTGGATGAGGCCGAGGTCGTTTTTGCCGCTAACGTCATGGGTATTCAGGTATTTCGCGGAGAATGGTCTGCCGCACATGCAGACCGGATCAGGCAACTTTTCATGGATATATCGGTTTAAGTTAAGCTTTTGTCAACCCGGCTATACCGTGTCGGACAACGTACAAAATCTTCCATCAAGTGACGTGCCATCGTATCAATCAACTGCTTACCAATTGATTAACAAAACTATTTTTACTGCTACGTCCGTTCTCGGACAGTTTTCCATTAAAATCGGACAGCCTCATTCGTTCGAATTAAAGTCGCGAGTCTAGTCGTGTTGATTAATGCTTCGTTACGTTCGTCTGCCTTGCTGCCGGAGATTTACTGATCGTGTCGATAAACGAAGTTTTTTCAAAAATTCTGCTAGCCGTAAACCAATGGTGCTGTTTAATCCTTATTGAGCTATGAGCCAGATAAAGCAATTTCAAGATTTACCCGCCCGCCGTCAGGAGCAGCTAATGGCATTTGATCGCTTGTTGACGATCATGGATGAATTACGCGACCAGTGCCCTTGGGATCGTAAACAAACGATGGATACGCTTCGGCACCTAACCATCGAAGAAACCTATGAACTGTCGGATGCTATTCTGGAAAAAGATAAGACCGAAATCCGTAAAGAACTGGGTGACATTCAATTGCACTTAGTTTTTTATGCCAAAATCGCGTCAGAAACGGGCGATTTCGATATGGCCGATGTACTCAATAGCATCTGCGACAAACTCATTAGCCGACACCCACACATTTACGGCGACGCGGTTGCCGAAACCGAAGATCAGGTAAAAGCCAACTGGGAACAGTTGAAGCTGAAAGAAGGAAATAAGTCGGTGCTGGGTGGCGTACCGGGTTCGCTGCCTGCTCTGGTGAAAGCGATGCGCATTCAGGAAAAAGCACGGGGAGCGGGTTTCGACTGGGAAGAGAAACAACAGGTTTGGGAGAAAGTGGAAGAGGAAATGAAGGAGTTCAAAGACGAGTTCAATACCGATACGAACGAAGCCATCGATTCCAGCCGCGCCGAAGGCGAATTTGGCGATCTGCTGTTTTCACTGGTCAATTATGCCCGCTTTATCGATATCAACCCCGAAACAGCGCTCGAACGCACAAACAAAAAGTTTATCAAACGCTTTACGTATCTAGAACAGCAAGCGCGTGCTAACGGTAAATCTTTGCAGGAGATGACGCTGGCTGAAATGGACGTGTACTGGAACGAAGCCAAAACAATCTGACCCCAATTTTCATGCGAATCGCCTTCATCACGGATTTACACATCGATACGCCAGGCCAGAACCCAATGGGCGTCGATGTGCGGCAAAACTTTTTGAAGGCGCTCGCTTTTCTGCCTACCATAAATCCAAATTGCCTGGTCATCGGTGGTGACCTCGCCAATGCGGTTGGCGACCATGCCATTTACGCATGGATCAAGCAGGAACTGGACAAACTTCCTTACCCCTACTACCTCATTGCCGGTAATCACGACGACCCGGCAATATTGGCTGATGTGTTCGGGCGAAAGCAGCATTTGCAGGATAACGAGTTTTACTACGCCTTGCCCCTCGAAGGTCGGCCCACCCTATTTCTGGATACGGCCAAAGGGGAATTATCACCCAAGCAGTGGACGTGGCTAAAGGACTACGTGGCCGCTTTGCGCCACAACAACCTGCTTGTTTTCATGCATCACCCGCCCCTACCAGCTGATGCGATCTACATGGACAGCCATTACCCGTTTCGGCAAAGCGACGATTTTCTGCAACTGATGAAGAGTTCGCCCTGCCATATCACGGTGGTTTGCGGTCATTATCACGCCGAAAAAGTGGTTCAGCGAGGAAACCTGATAGCGTTACTAACCCCTTCGACATTCGTCCAACTGAAGCAGGATACCCCTGACATGGTTGTCGACAATTATTGCATTGGTATCCGGGAAATCAATCTCACGACACACGGCACCAACAGCACGGTGCATTACCTTTGAGCTTGTCCGTTGTACATCACTAACCCCATTATTCGTCCAGTGTCCCGTTTTCTGCGTGTCAGTTGCTTATTCGTGCTCATTAGTTTTACGGCTTTTGGCCAGATTACCAAGTATCGTGTCTATTTCGGGAAAACCCGTGCCCAACCCCAGCAGCTAGTACTGCGCCAATGGCAGCAAAACCGGCAAACGCGCTACCTCCTGGTCAATCCCGAAACGCTCAAAACCAGTGTCGCCAGTTTATCGGCTAATGATATTCAGACGTTGCCCTGGTCGCAACTAACTCAGGCATTTCAGAAGACGCCTTACGTCCGGGCTTTGCAGGCTGAGCAACAGCGCGATCAGCATTTGCAGGATGCGGGTCTGGAACGAACCGATACAACCGAGCGCGGTTTCAGCCTGACCATTGATCTTTGCCCATCGACCAAACCCTTAACGCGTTCGGTATTTGAGCAGTTGATCCGCGCCTTCGAGCCCGAAGAAAAGCCGATACCGGTCACCATAACGATTACCGGACTTTGGATGGAAAAGCACCAGGACGATCTGGCTTATCTAAAAGATCTGGTCAGCCGGGGTGAACTTGCCATTACGTGGGTCAACCATTCGTACCACCATCGCTTCAATCCGCGTCTGCCGCTTCCGGTAAATTTCCTATTGGAAGCCAATACAAACATCGATGATGAAGTACTGCTCAACGAACAGGCAATGCTTCAAAACGGGCTGGTTCCATCCATTTTTTTCCGATTTCCGGGACTCGTTTCCGATAAAGCTGTATTCGATAAAATTCTGGATTTTGGTTTGTTACCCATCGGTAGCGATGCCTGGCTGGCTAAAAATCAACAGCCCAAGCAAGGCAGTCTGGTACTTATTCACGCCAACGGAAATGAGCCGTTGGGTATCACTGATTTTATCAATCTAATCCGGCAGAAGTCAGCGGCTATTGAAAACAAGACGTGGCTACTGTACGACCTGCCGACTAGCCTATCAAAAGAAGATCGATAGCGTTTGGCGCTTGGCAATGCAGTCTTTATCCGTTACGAATCCAGGCGTTTTTCCAATGCTTCTATTTTCTGGCGGAGCTGGCGAATTTCGTCAACAAGTGCGTGTAGATCGTCCTTGTCTTTATCCTGTTCCTCTTCAACGAAGAAATTGGCTACGTAACCGGTGAACGTACCAAACAAGCCAACCCCCGCAATCATGAGCACGGCGGCAATAAACCGGCCTAAGGTCGTCACCGGAAAGCGGTCGCCGTAACCAACGGTCGTGATGGTAACAAACGCCCACCACAAGGCGTCGGACGGGGTTTTTATGTTAGCTTCCGGCACCCGCTCGGCGTACAAAATGGATATGGCCCCAAAGATCATCAGTAGTACGGAACTGAGCAGGACTACCGACAGGGTACCGTTGGCACGGTTGCGGAAAAGGTAGGTCAGAAATTCGCGCAGGGAACGAAACGCACGAACCATGCGTAAAATGCGGATAACGCGCACGAGCTGACCTAACCGCAGCCAGTCAAGCGTCGGGATACTCGCCAGCAGATCGATCCAACCCCAACGCAGAAATTTTCGCTTGTCGGGAGCCTGGTACAGTCGGACAAAGAAGTCAAACAAAAAATAAATGCAGACGCCCGTGTCGATCTGATCGAGCAGTTGCCGGGTTTCTTTGTGCATGGGCACAAGTTCCCTGACGAGTAATGTCAGGACGACATACACCGACATGACCAGCGTAACCACCTGATGCAACATCAGTTTGGATGATGTTGGTGGGTTCATACGTACTTTGTTTTAAAGACAGGACTTACGAGATGTCAAGTTTACAAACCGATCTCGTAAATCCTGTCAAAAAAACAGCTACCACGCGCTGGCAGTCGTCAATTTATCTATTGCGGCTTCGTCCAGCTTCAACTCGGCGGCTTTGGCGATTTCGTGCAATTGATCCACGCTGGTGGCACTGGCAATGGGAGCCGTGATCCCCGGACGAGCCATCAACCAGGCCAGTGACACCTGAGCGGGCGTGGCATTATACTGCTCCGCAACCTCATCAAGCGCTTTCAGAATGGATTGACCACGGTCGTCGAGGTATTTTTTAACGCCCTGCCCGCGCGGACTTTTCGATAAATCGGCTTCCGAACGATATTTGCCGGTCAGGAAACCGCTGGCCAGCGAATAATAACTAATGACGCTCAGGCCGTATTGTTGCACAATAGGCTCGTACTGCGTTTCGTAATTTTGCCGGTCGTACAAATTGTATTCGGGTTGCAGACTCTGGTAAGCAGCATACCCCAATTTTTCGCTTACTTCCAGTGATTCCTTTAACCGTTCGGGTGTAAAGTTCGACGCGCCGATCACCCGCACTTTACCTTCGTTGATCAGTTTGTCGAGTGCTTCCAGCGTTTCCTGAACCGGCGTGTTCAGGTCGTCGTAGTGCGTCTGGTACAGGTCAATGTAGTCGGTTTGCAGCCGTCGTAGTGAGTCTTCCACCGCCTGTTTGACATATTCCTTCGACAATCCTTTTTTGTCGGGAGCCATCTCGGCACCGAGTTTAGTAGCAATAACGACCTGATCGCGTTTGCCGCTCTGTTTTAGCCATTTACCAATGATCGTTTCTGATTCACCACCATTGTTGCCCGGCACCCAGCGCGAGTACACATCAGCGGTATCGACAAGATTAAAACCAGCGGCCACAAAGGCATCCAGCAATTGAAAAGAGGTAGACTCATCAGCCGTCCACCCGAACACGTTGCCGCCGAACGATAGCGGGGCTACCGACAGTTCTGAGTGGCCAATTTTGCGTTTTTCCATTACGTTGTCTGTTTAAATTTCCATCGCTGCTTAGTGTACGACAGTCTTTTAACAACTACCTCCTTTCCGAAACAGTTTTCTCAAAAATGAAGCCCATCGACCCGAAAAAGGCAACGGCCTTCAAACCAGTCTCCAACAAAAAGGCTCTGGATCTCATAATCGACATGAGTTGTCCGATTATGAGATCCAGAGCCACTACTTACTAACTACGTGCAGCAATCGCGGGTGCGCTTACCGGGCCGAATAGTTTGGTGCTTCTTTCTGAATCGAAATATCGTGCGGATGGCTTTCGCGCGAACCGGCCGTTGTTATTTTCACGAACTTCGCTTGCTGTAAAGCTGGAATGTCGGGAGCTCCGCAGTAGCCCATGCCCGCTTTCAGACCGCCAACCATCTGATAGGTGATTTCGGCTACTTTGCCTTTGAACGGTACCCGACCCACGATGCCTTCCGGTACGAGTTTTTTGATGTCGTCTTCGGCATCCTGGAAGTACCGGTCTTTCGAACCGTCCTCCATTGCTTCTACCGACCCCATGCCCCGGTACGTTTTGAACCGACGACCTTCGTACAGTACCACTTCACCCGGTGCCTCTTCGGTTCCGGCCAGCAACGATCCAATCATAACCGTACTAGCTCCTCCGGCAATGGCTTTTGTGATGTCGCCCGAAAAGCGAATACCACCGTCGGCAATGATCGGAACGTCGGTACCTTGTAACGCCTTGGCCGCTTCGTAAACCGCCGACAGCTGCGGCATACCGATTCCGGCAATGATCCGGGTGGTACAGATACTACCTGGTCCAACGCCGACCTTAACGGCATCGGCACCCGCATCGGCAAGTGCTTTGGCTCCGTCGCCCGTTGCTACGTTTCCGGCGATAACCTGTAGTTTTGGAAACTGCGCTTTAATGTTGCGAACAGCATCCAGTACCCCTTTCGAGTGACCGTGAGCGGTATCGACGCTGATCACATCAACCCCCGCTTTTACGAGAGCCTCAATGCGTCGGTTCAGGTCGGGTGTTACGCCGACGGCTGCCCCTACACGTAACCGACCCAATTCGTCTTTGCAGGCGTTAGGATGGCTTTTCTTCTTTAAAATATCTTTGTAGGTAATCAGGCCGACCAGATGATAATCGTCATTCACAATCGGCAGCTTTTCGATGCGATACTCCTGAAGAATGCTTTCAGCTTCTTCCAGCGTTAATCCTTCGCGGGCGGTAATCAGCTTTTCGCGGGTCATGATGCCCGCTACAGGTTTCGACAGATCGTTTTGGAAACGTAAGTCCCGATTGGTCAGAATACCAACTAGCTTACCGGTCTCATCGACAACGGGAATACCGCCGATTTTGAACTCGCGCATGATCTTGAGCGCGTCAGCCAGCGTAGCGGTTTCAGAGAGGGTGATGGGATCGATAATCATCCCACTCTCGGAGCGTTTGACTTTGCGGACCTCGTCGGCCTGAGCCTCAACACTCATGTTTTTATGAATGATTCCGATGCCTCCTTCCTGCGCCATCGCAATCGCCAGTGCCGACTCCGTAACGGTGTCCATAGCCGCCGAGATAAGCGGAATGTTCAGTCGGATGGTACGGGTAAGCTGGCTTGTTGTGTTTGTATCGCGTGGGAGAACCTCCGAATAGGCAGGTAACAGCAATACGTCGTCGTAGGTGAGAGCCTCGTAAAGAAACTTGCTCGTATCTAAGCTCATGGCAAATAAACAGGTGATGTTATTTGCCGGATAAAATTACAGATAATTTTTGAATCGCCAAAAAGCAGCATCTTACTTTCTGTACCAGACGCAGGCTACGAGCCACCGTCTATAACGAGTTTGCGGGTGTTGATGGCTATAACCGACAAAGCCCGTATGCGTGGTTTCGGCCAATCATACGGGCTTCGATAGGCACTTAGCGATTACTGACAAACCTGGTAGTTAGCAGACGCATCCTTGCTCCAGTCTTTGGTGACCACAGAAAGACTGCTGACGCAGATAGTTCGAATGTTGTTTTTGCCACAGAACATCTCCGCTAGCTTGCTGTTACTCCGAAGATCTAATGCCGTTAATTGATTCTCGTAGCAACTTAGAAACGTCAAAGCCGTAGCGTTAGTAACGTTCAGCGTGGCTAGCTTATTCCCAGCACAATACAGGCGAGTTAATTTGGGATTCTTACTGACATCCAACGCGGCTAGATTGGTACGACTACATTCCAGCCTCTCCAGCGCCACATTTTTACTCACATCCAGCGTAGCCAGGCTACCGTATCCACAGGACAGATAGGTAAGCGCCGTATTGTTGCTAACATCCAATGAACTGAGACCGCTGCAATATAGGTACGTAAGCGCCGTATTGTTGCTGACATTCAATGAACTTAGACTACTACAATCTAGGTAAGTCAATGCGGTGTTTTTGCTGACATCTACCGAGCCTACACGGCTACCTCCAAACGAAAGGTAGGTCAACGCTGGATTCTTACTGAGGTCTAACGAGGTCAGGTTAATACCCGGTGAAACGATGGCATCGGTACCACAGCTAAGTTTTGTCAGCTTTGAATTGTTACTGAGGTCTAACGAGGTCAGATGGTCGCTGCTGCAATTCAACTCCACCAGCAGGGTGTTTTTGCTGACGTCTAACGCCGTTAGCTGATTAAACGAGCAATCCAGTACGGTCAACGCCGTGTTTTTACTGATATCCAGTGTGGTCAGACTATTGGCCGGAAGACCCAGTATAGTCAGATTGGAAAAGACCTCAATACCTTGCAGGCTTTTGATTCCTTTTGATGATAAGTTAAGCTGTGTCACCTTCTGCGCATTGGCAGTCAGTACTTTTCCATCCTGAACATCATCAATTCCAAGGCCGATCAAGGCTTTCTCAAAATTGGCGTCGGGAATGGCAGAGTACGGATAGGCACCGGTCGTAAAACTAAAAACAGCTGTAGTTGTCGCTTTTTTACTGTCGGTAGCCACGACGGTTCCGCTCAGCGCAGCCGTGTACCCTACATTCTTGAGCGTGTACGTGGTATCGGTCAGGTTTTTGGCCAGCGTGTCTTTCCAGACCACAGCGTACGTAACTGGGTCACCGTCGGGGTCTTTGGCTTTGGTCCAGGTCAGGATTACATCAGCATCGACCGCAGCCTGTTTAGCCGATACCGAAAAGGTAGCCGGGGGTCGGTTAACAGGGGGCTGATCAGGTTGCGGGTCGTCCGCTTTACGGCAGGCACTAACGAGTACGATAAAGAGGAAAAAAAGGGTAAACGATTTACGCATTATGGATATAGACAAAAAGTTACGGATGGAATATGTGTCGGGTAAATAGTACCAACGGGTCTTTACCTAAGCAGAATAGAATGCTTTCGAAGGCAGAAAACAGGCTTGTTTCGCCTGATGGGGAAGATTTTCACGAATACACTTTCAGTAAGGGCCTAACGTTACGCTACGACTTGATCGAGATAGAAACGATCATAAGAACATAGTATGACGTTAAGCACCTTAAAGAAAGAGATAAATAGCGTACACTAAAGCAGAAAGACCAGATTTTTTTGCAGCCAGGGGTGATCTTGCACCCTTTAATTCAGCTTGATACTGATTGACTTACCCCCGTCACCGACGCTGAATTGACAGTCGCTGAATTTTGGGGCTGACATGGTTGGTCGGAAATTATTACTAAACCCGTAAGGCTCTTTGGGGATGCCAAACACGCGCTTATCCATTTTCCCGTTTCCATTCTCGTCGTGGTACACAGCGATGGCGTAGTCGCCCGGATCGACAGAAAACGTTGTGTGTACGCTCTTTTCTTTGACTTCCAGCTTTTTCCCTTCCAGCGGCTTCCCTTCCGGGAACGCATTCTTGGCGTTGAACAAGGCCACGTACACATCACCTTTCATGGTGCGGACGTTCTGTATGTCAACTTGTAGATTAGCCTTTTTAGGCGATTTGACCGGTTCTCCACCGGACATAAAAAGGCTTAAAGCCGAAAGCAAAATGAGCATAGATACAGTGTTTTTGTAAAAACGGATTTAACTTGCAATTATGATAGCCCAGCCGCCACCTCCGCAAAAACGATGGATCTCCAAAACCTTCCCCAGTTCGGCGGAACAGTGGTCGGCGATTGAATCATTGACACAGTCGCTCAACGTCAGTCCCTTCCTGGCGGCACTGCTGGTGCAACGTGGTATTCATACCTTCGACGAAGCCCGTTCCTTTTTCCGGCCCGAAATCGGCCACCTCCATGACCCCTTCGCTATGAAGGACATGGACCGGGCCGTCAAGCGGCTGCAACGGGCAATGCGCACCGAACAGCCGGAAAAGATTCTGGTCTATGGCGACTACGACGTTGACGGTACTACATCGGTAGCCATGGTTTATGGTTTTCTAAAAAACTATCACACCGCTATCGATTATTACATACCGGATCGTTACAAAGAAGGGTACGGCATTTCGCAACAAGGTATCCAATGGGCCGCCGAAAACGGTTTTACCCTGATCATTGCCCTTGACTGCGGTATCAAATCAATTGATCGGGTAGCCGAAGCTAAAGCACTTGGCGTTGATTTCATCATCTGCGACCACCACCGCCCCGGCCTCGACATTCCTGATGCAGCGGCTGTGCTAGACCCTAAGCGTGACGACTGTGCGTATCCTTATAAAGAACTGAGTGGCTGCGGTGTTGGTTTTAAATTACTGCACGCTTTCTGCCTGCGTCAGCAGATTGATCTGGGCGAACTCTACCCGTACCTCGATCTGGTAGCGGTTAGTATTGCCTCCGACATTGTACCGCTGACGGGCGAAAATCGCGTACTGGCGTATTTTGGCTTGAAATACATCAATTCGAGTCCACGCACGGGCTTAAAAGCTCTGATCAAAATAGCCGGTTTTTCGCGGGAACTGGACATCACCAATGTGGTCTTCGGATTAGGTCCCCGGATCAATGCCGCCGGACGAATTCAACACGCCAAAGCGGCTGTCCAACTTTTGCTGGCCGAATCGGAAGAAGAAGCCGATGCGTTTGCGATGGCGATTAATAAGCACAACAACAGCCGACGCGAATTCGACAGCACGATTACGGAACAGGCTTTGTCGATGATTCGGCAAAACGAAACCATGTTGACAGCCAAGACGACTGTGCTCTACGATGCCAACTGGCATAAGGGTGTCATTGGCATCGTGGCGTCGCGCTGCATTGAACATTTTCACCGACCAACCATTATACTAACCCAATCGCACGACAAAGCTGCCGGGTCGGCTCGCTCGGTGCCGGGTTTTGATGTGTACGAAGCCATTGAAGAATGCGCCGACTTACTGGAACAGTTTGGAGGCCATACTTTTGCTGCCGGAATGACCATGCCGGTAGACAACATTGACGCGTTTCGTCAGAAATTTGAGGAAGTGGTATCGCGTAAGATTAAGGAGGAACACCTAACCCCCCTGATCGATATTGATCTGCCCATCGATTTCAGCGAGATCAACGACAAACTTTTCAGGATTCTGAGACAAATGGGTCCGTTTGGCCCGCACAACATGCAGCCCGTGTTTATGACGGAGGATGTGTATCTGGTCAGCGATCCGGTTATCATGAAAGAAAAGCACCTGAAGATCAGCGTGCGCCAGGGTCGGACTGGTCATACACTGACGGGGGTTGGATTCGGCTTCGGACACATGGCCGATCAGCTTCGGTACGGTAAAACGTTCTCCATCTGTTATCAGGTAGAACAAAACGTTTACAATGGCAACGTTTCTTTGCAACTGATGCTGAAAGACATACGCTGCTAGACGTAATGCAGACAGGATGTCTGCGTTACAAATCCAGTACTTCGTGCACAACCTTCCAGGATGAGTCGGACTGGCGCTTCCAGATCCGCAGAAAAGGCCCTTTTTTCTGTTGATATTCGACGTATCCATACGCAATACCCATATCGCCGGACGATGCCACAGCAACGCGACTAAGCGTATAGATAGCTGTCGCGGTTTCGCGATTCGCTGAGGCATCAGCTCCAGTAATTGGAAGGTCACCAGCCCGATAAAGCCGAACAGCCTGACCACCGGCTAGCGCATAGTCATAGGCCGCCTGTAACGAATAGTTTCGAGCCAGTTGCCCTAGTTTTTGCTCGGCGATTTGTAGTTCGGTCTGTCGCGAAAGCGTATCGACTTTTTCCAGTAATTTCTGGTTGAACGTAGCCGGGGGAATCAGATGGGCGATGGTTTGCCTGGGCGCATCGTGGATCACTCCCACATCGGCGATGGCTTCCCAAACGCCCGCGTCATTCTTCTGCCAGACGGTCGTGTAATGACCAAAGCCGGTCGGCGTATCTGTTTTGCTTGTAGCGCGTACTTCGAAGGGTCCGGTCGTGTAGCCAAAATCGCCCGAAGCAGCAATGTCGGCATAAACCGGTCGCCACGATAAAATGCCGGGGATGAAAGGCGCTTTTTCGTACAATGGCTTACCGATGGCAAACTTTCCCTGTACGACAACGACAGCTTCCGGCGACAAAAACCGGGAAAATCCAGCTTTGATACCTTCCTGTTCCGTATAGGCAGCAAACGCTCGTTCGGCTTCCACCAGCGACTGAAAATCGGTAGCTAGTGTCGGCACAGCCGATTGGCCATGAGCTTCTCGGTGTGTAGCCCAAATGATGAGCGCAAAAATGATTAGTTTGTTCATAAAAGAGTCCGCTCCGGTAGACGGTTAGCGGTAGCTAATGCTAATCCGGGCAAATAAAGATGAACCACCCGTTGACGAACGGAAAGTCAAACCAGGCTGAACCGGGGAAAGCGCTCGTTCAATTGGGGATTGGTGCCTTCCAAATGCGTGCTTTTGTACGGCGGTTTGGTGACGGTTTACCGCTACATCGTGCAAAGAGTTGGCAACTGTTCAGCCACCAGTGACAGTTCATCCCCGTTTTTCATCAATCCAACCAGAATGTGTTTGGCTGTCAGGATCATTGCTACTTATTTCGGATCAACTATGAGCTAATTTTCTTGACCAACCATCCTTTAAAACCAGTTGATGATCGATGGGTACGCATCAGTGGTATCAGCCTGCTGTTACTGCTTGATCTGTATTCAGCACAAACGTTTGTCCATTCCTTTGGCCTGGCAACGGTCAAGGCCGTGCTTGAATTTCTGGTACTAACGACGATAACCTGGGAAGTTAATCGCTGGATACTGGTACGCTTCCGCAACTGGTTTCCGCTTCTTTCCGAGACTAAAAAGCGCATCCTGTTGGTGCTTCCGGTTTGTTGGGTAGCCTCTGTACTGGTTGACTGGCTGGACATGTTTGTTGTCAATAGTACTGGCTACCACGCTCCTTATCCGCTAACCTCGTACATCAACAGCATCCCCGGCGCATTGATTTACTGCGTCTTGATTGTAGGCGTTCAGGAAGCGGCTTATTATTTCGCTCGACTCATAAAAGCAGAAAAAGAAACGGAAGCGCTTAAGAAAGAAAATCTACAGACTCAGCTTGAAAGCTTGAAACAGCAAGTTAGCCCGCATTTTCTGTTTAACAGCCTGAATACGCTTTCGTAC
The DNA here is from genome assembly GCF_023196085.1 of Spirosoma liriopis. NCBI lineage: Bacteria > Pseudomonadati > Bacteroidota > Cytophagia > Cytophagales > Cytophagaceae > Spirosoma > Spirosoma liriopis. The sequence continues at coordinate 1,021,766 of NZ_JALPRF010000002.1, read as the reverse complement.
CTGATCGGCGATGATGCAAAGCAGGCCGAAAAATTTCTCGACGAACTCAGTAAAGTATATCGCTATCTGCTGCGGAACAACGAGAATGAGTTGACAAACCTGGCTACCGAAATGCAGTTTATTCGCTCATATTTTCATTTGCTTAAAACCCGCTACGGCGACAGTCTGCATTTACAGTTAGCCATCGAGCCCCGTTTTGAAGCGTATCTGCTGCCTTCGTTAACCTTGCAGCTCCTGCTTGAAAACGCGGTCAAGCATAACATCATCCACAAAACGCAACCGTTGACGGTCCAGATCATCACTCGGCCCGACGGTCTGCTTACGGTGAAAAACAACCTGCAAAAGAAGGTTCAAAACGTACCATCAACGCGAATCGGACTGGCTAATATCGCGGCAAAATTCCGACTCCTGAACCAACGCGAAATAACCGTCGAAGAAACCGAGCTTGAGTTTGCAGTTACGGTTCCGCTCATGAACGGTTAGTCCGTTTGTCTCCATCGACCACCCTATCCAAACCAGTCTTTTTATGAAAATTCTGATTGTCGAAGATGAAGAAATGGCGGCCAAAAAGCTTATAAAAACGCTTACGTCCGTTGAGCCAGGGGCAACTGTCGTCGGTGTTACGAGCAGCATCTGGGAAACTGTGGCCTGGCTCCGATCAAACGAACCCGGTCAGCCGGATGCTCCGGATCTGATCCTGATGGACATTGAATTAGCTGACGGACAAAGCTTTCAAATTTTCAACGAAATCGACGTGACATGCACGGTCATTTTTACGACTTCTTACGACGAGTACGCCATAAAAGCTTTTAAGGTCAATAGCATCGATTACTTGCTGAAACCCGTTCAGGCCGATGAATTGCAGGCCGCTCTGGAAAAGTTTCATCGCTTGAAGGCGCATTACCAATCGATCCGTGCGGAGCATCCGCTGAGTGTTGAGAAACTGGTGCAGCAAATTCAGCAGCGGCTACAGCCCAGAGAGTACCGGCAGCGGTTTCTGGTAACCTACGCACACAAACTCATCGCAGTCGATACGCAGCAGATCGCTTACTTTTTCAGTGACAACAAAATGAACCAGTTCAAAACGGTTGATGGCCGAAAGATAGCCATCGATTACACACTAGACGAACTGGAGACGATGCTCAACCCAAGTCAGTTTTTCCGAATCAACCGGTCGTTTCTGGTGTCCGTCGGTAGCGTCGATCAGATTCAGCCTTATTTCGGGAATCGGCTGGCGGTTCAGCTCAAACCAGTTATTGATAAAGACGTAATCGTCAGTCGGGAAAAACTGACGCCGTTCAAAGACTGGATGGGAAAGTGATGCAATTGGTCGAACCACTATTTCTACACTTCATACGTCAATATCTACAGTTCATACAATTTCCCCTTTCCTGCCTGATTGACGACGATAGCTTTGTGTAGAGAAAAAGAGTAGGCTAATCTGTTGCCGGAACATCGCTTGATTCCGACGAATGCATACCACTCGACCAACGCATGAAAAAGACAATCTTTCTACTGACACTACCCCTTTTTCTTTTCGTTGCAGGCTGTAAAACACAGAACGGCTACGCGCCGGGCTCCGATGCTGGCTATGCGGTCGGGAAGGTTCTCGACATGCGGGGTAACCCAATTCCCGACGCTGTAATCAGCGCCACCAGCACCCTTAGCGACCACAAGCGGCTGGTTGGTACAACCGATACCAATGGCAATTACCGAATAAAAATCCCGGCTGGTGCCTGGAAAATGTCGGCGGAACTAGAGCGAATCTACCACGGACGGCGATTTCAGTTAATGCTTCATCCTGACCATCCCGAAGTATTTACGGGTCAGGATGGCGTTGTCTGTAATTTCGAATGGCGGCTTTACGGCCCCAAAGCCAACCAGCCTAACCAGTATTACGGCGGAGAAGTAAAGATAACGCAAAACGAATCGAGCCAGATAACAGATATCGAGAACATCGCCTTTACGTTTACCCCCATTAGCCCGCGCATTGACGGCTCAACGGCCCAGCCCGAAACCGTGCATTGTGGCCCACGGGGCACGGATGAGTTTGCCCGCTTTCCCGACATTCCTATCGGTCAATATAAGATCACGGCTTTGTACCAGCCTAGCGGCCAGCGCATTTACCTCCGCAATAACACAGGTGGCGCTTATTCAACCGACGGCTCTGTAGTAGCGGAATTTAACGGAACAGCTCCCGCCAGCTCCCGTATAAACGGTATGATACTGGAATTCAAAGAGCAAAACTAACCTGTCTGCTTTCCAATATCGGTTTGCTAACAAGACGCCTGGCAAACACAAGTACCTTTGTTTTAGACTACTTGACATTCGTTACAGCTTCTGCCACAAAAGACTACAACAGTTTTATTCTATTTCGCACAAATTTTCCTCACAAACTGTTATATCAACAACCGCCCCTAATCCGGTTGGTCGTTGATTATGCAATCTGATTCTGTTCGTATAGAAGTTTCGAGTACGCAATCCACCGAACGTCGGCTTAACCCTGTTGATTTTTGGGAAACTTCCCGTGCCTTAGGTTTGCCCGCAGCCCTTTGGCGCTTACCCAACCAGCAGGAAAAACAATTGATTGTGTCTTTTGACGAAATCTTACCGCAGGTCTCAGCCGATCTCGAAGAGCTGCCCGCCGGTTTCCTTGTTGGCCCATTTGACAATTTAAACACCGACACGGCTACTCCCAGCCGGACATTGTTTCTACGCGCTGATGTTCAGGCTCGTTTTTCAGACGATAACCAATCTTTCTCCGTAAACAACAATGGCGAAATAGCGGATCGATTTCAAAAATTGCTTACCGAGCAATTTGACACGAACAGCACGACCCAATTAGCCCCGATGGTCCCCACGGCGCTGGTCGATCCCGAAGCGGAAAAGCACTACACGACCAATGTTGCCAAAGCAGTCGAGGCCATGCAGCGCGGAGAATTTCGGAAAGTAGTGCTCTCCCGAACAAAGCGCTTACTTTTTGCGGACGCACCGAATGCCGTTCAGTTATTTGACAAACTGTGTCAGAAGTACCCTACTGCCTTTATTTCGGCGGTATCTATCCCCGAGAAAGGTCAGATCTGGATAAGCGCCACTCCCGAACGGCTCGTAAGCGTGGACGCGAACGGCATTTTCAGAACCAACTCACTGGCGGGAACGCAATCGGCGTTTGAACCGGACGGAACGCCTAAACGGCCACCCGAAGCGATGTGGTCGCAGAAAGAAATTGAAGAGCAGGCGTTGGTAAGCCGCTACATCATCGAATGCTTTAAAAAAATCCGTCTGCGGGAGTATCAGGAAGAAGGGCCGAAAACAATTATAGCCGGGAATCTGATGCACCTGGCAACGAGCTTTACGGTCGATACGCAGGCCGTTCGTTATCCACAACTTGGAACAGTAATGCTTCGGTTACTGCACCCGACATCGGCGGTTTGTGGAACTCCCCGCGACATTGCCTTCGACTTTATCAATCAACACGAAACCCACGACCGCGAACTTTACAGTGGCTTTGTGGGTCCGGTCAATATCAACACCAATAACGAAGGACCGGCCAGCGATCTGTTTGTGCATATCCGCTGCATGAAGCTGGAAGGAAACGTAGCTACGCTCTACGCGGGTGCCGGACTGACAGAGCATTCAGTACCTCAGCTCGAATGGCAGGAAACTGAAATGAAATGCCAGACGCTTCTGTCGGTAATCAGTCAGCAATAAAGCAATTTCGGCTTATAATTCACGGGTAGCAGTTCGCTGGTAAAAACTGCGTATCTCGTAAAATTATAAGCCGAAAATCGTAAACTACCTACACATCCACATCCCCACCTTCGGCAGGTTCGTTTGGTGAACGCGGGCCTTCTTCAGACGTGCGGTTGCCGGACTCACTGGCAGCCGAAGACTGGGTATCGGAGTCGGGTGCAGTGCCCTCATTGTCGGCATCAGCCGTAGTGATCAGTGGTTCTTCTTCAGATGGCGTCATGCTTTCTGGTGGTTAGTTGTGTATCATTTTTCTGATTTTACTCCATACTGTCATCGTCCAGATCGTCGTCGATGCTGTCGTCGTCTAAATCTTCATCGAGATCGTCATCATCGAACTCATCTTCAATGTCGGCTAGGTCGTCTTCGCCGTAACCGCTGGTAGCCCCGGAGCCCAGGTCGTCAAATTCGGCTCCGTCGAAGTCGTCGTCATCCTCGTCGTCAAAGGCGGCAGTTTCAGGGTCGGGGTTCAACATCAGCACGTCTTCGTCCTGATCAAACGTTGGCTGGTAAATCATGGTAGAAAGAGTCTATTAAGTGATTTCAAACGTCATAACGCGGCTCTTTGCTGGAAGGTTAGCCGCGTCGTAAATTTATTGACTAAACGGATATAAACACCAGGATGAATTTCGAGTTGATAAAAAGACAATCCTGAACTAACTGTCTCTAAATGATACACAGAAATTTACGAATGACAACCTGAAAAATTTCTGATGAAAAATTACCAGCTTCGCCGATTATCCGGCCAGCCAATCCTGAAAACAAGTGATGTTAAGCCTTCCGTCGACGGATTTGAGGTTCTTGGCGCTTTCAATCCCGCAGCCTGTTTGGTAGGCGATGAAGTCATTCTGCTTTTGCGCGTTGCCGAAGCGCCCCGTTCCGAAAAAGGCTTTATTGCCGTACCGCTTATCGAAGAACAAGACGGCATTCCGGTTTTAACCGTCAAACAGTTTGCGGAGCCTGCATACCCCTACGACCCACGCGTAGTGTCCCTGGAAGGCAAAGTGTATCTGACTTCGTTGAGCCATTTGCGCATTGCCCGTAGCCGCGACGGCATTGATTTTACGATTGACGAAAAGCCTTTTCTGTTCCCGGCCCGGATGGATGAATCCTTTGGGGTAGAAGACGCGCGCATTACGTTCCTGGAAGGAAAATACTGGATCACCTACACGGCGGTATCTGAACATGGACCCGGCGTGGGGTTAGCCGTAACCACCGATTTCAGAACGGTCGAGCGCGTGGGTATGATTTTGCCTCCACCGAACAAAGACGTTGCTTTATTTCCGCAGCGCATCAACGGGAAGTACATGCTGTTGCACCGGCCTATGGTCTCCGAAATTGGCAAACCTTCTATTTGGCTGGCCGAATCGACCGATGGCGTTCATTGGGGGAATCATCGGTTTTTATTTGGTGGTCGGGGTTTACCTGATAATCCGTTTGCCTGGGAAGGCGGCAAGATTGGTGCGGGTCCGGAACCTATTCTGACCGACGAAGGCTGGCTGCTGTGCTACCACGGAGCCGATCCGACGCATTCGTATGCGCTGGCGTTAGCCTTACTCGACAAAGACGATCCCGCACGGGTAATTGACCGCTCCGACGCTCCCCTGTTGACGCCTGAGCTACCGTGGGAGCGCGAAGGCTTTTTCCCGAATGTAGTATTTTCCAATGGATGGATACAATGGCCCGACGGGCGCATCTGGGTTTACTACGGTGCAGCTGATTCGGGTGTAGGTCTGGCAGAACTCATCCGAGGTTAGTCCAATTGCGTTAGTTATAACCCGTGTCAACCAGTTCTTGCCATTCGTCAGCATGTAGTAAGAATTGATTGACGCGGGTCTGTTCGATGACCGATCTAAACCTTCTTATAAAGATCACTTTTCATTAGTTTTCGTACGTAGCCAAATCTATAAGTATAATTACTGTGACTCCATTGTTCCAATAGCACAATTCATATATTCTATATACTCACACCTAATAATATCTGCCTGCTAATTAATTTTTCAGTATTTTCGTTGGTTGTAACATTCCTCATGTATGACCTTCTTCAATCGACTTCTCTTTTGCTTATTACTCTCCAGTTCGCTATTTGCCCAGACCACCAAGCGGCCATTGAATGCCGGTGATTATGATCGCTGGCAAAGCGTTCGGTCGGAGAAACTATCGAACGACGGCCGCTGGATTGCCTACCAGATCGATCCACAGGAAGGCGACGGACGCCTTGAAGTTACCAGCACCGGATCGGGTGCTAACCGGACTCGTTACGTTTTCCCGCGTGGTTACATGGCCCAGTTTACGTCCGACAGCAAGTTTCTGGTTATGAAAGTAAAGGCTTTGGCAGCCGACACAAAAAAGGCTAAACTGAAAAAGAAAAAGCCGGACGAAATGCCCAAGGACAGTCTGCTGGTCCTGAACCTGGCAACGGGTAAGCCAACCAAGATGCCAAACGTAAAGTCCTATGCGTTCGGGAAAGATGCGGGGTCGTGGCTAGCGGTTGTGCAGGTACGCCAGGAAAGTCGGGAAACGCCCGCGACGAAGCCCGTTGCTACAAAAGATACGCTGACGCCCGCTCCCCCCGTTTCGACCACTACCGTAGCAACGCGCAAAGGACCCGTTAAAAAACCGAAAGGCGACGATCTGACGCTCCTGAACATGGCCGATGGCACGCGGAAGACCGTTCGTTACGTTTCAAACGTGGTTGTTTCGGATAATGGCCGTACCATTTTCTACAGCAAAGAATCCGCCAACGACTCGCTGAAAGCGGGGAGTAATGCCGTGCCGGGGGTATTTCTGTTCAATACAGCTAACGGCCAGACGATGCTGGTCGATACCAGTTCGAAGCGAAAAATTTACAAAGGCTTAGCCGTCGACAAAGCGGGTGATCAACTTGCCTGGATGGCTTCGGCAGATAGCGCCGGTGCCGACGTAAAAGTCTTTACACTCTACTATAAAAACCTGTCAGCACCCGTTGCGGCCAAAGGAAAGAAAAGCAAAACACCCGTAACAGAAGCACCTTTCCGCACGGTGGTCGATACAACGACAAAAGCTTTACCGAAAGGATGGTCGGTCAACGAGTTCCGGGAGCCTAAGTTCTCGGAGGATGGCAAACGGCTTTATTTCTCTTCGTCACCGATTCCGCCGAAGCCCACAAAAGATACGCTGACGCCCGACGATGAGAAAGTCAAGATGGACATCTGGACCTGGACAGATAGCCGCCTGCAACCCATGCAGCAACGTCGGCTTAAGGAAGAAAAAGAGCGGGGGTTTCTTACGCTTTACGACCTGGCAGCGGACAAAGTAATACCCTTGGCTAATCGCGAAATTCCGACGGTTACGTTCGACGAAAAAAAGAGTACACGCTACTTACTCGGCCTGAGCGACCTGCCTTATCAGGTACAAGCGTCGTGGGACCCCGGTCATACTGATTTATACCTGATTGATACCCAGACCGGCGAAAAGAAGCGGATTGCCAATGACATTATGGCGTCACAGCCCCGATTGTCGCCTGGCGGTAGCTATGCCTACTGGTTCGATGAGCGCGATTCGCTCTGGCGTGCCTGGTCCATTGCCGACAGCAAACGGATTGACCTGACGCGCAGTCTACCCAGCAAATTCTTCGATGAAGAACACGACACGCCTAACCTACCTGGTGCTTACGGTTCAGCAGGGTGGACAACCGGCGACCGGTATGTGTGGCTCTACGACCGTTACGACATCTGGCAGATCGACCCAACAGGCCGCGAAAAGCCAACGAATCTAACGGCTGGCTGGGGACGCAAAAACAAAATTCGTCTGCGTCGTGCGGATCTCGACAGCGACAGCGATGATTCTCCTTTCCGGCGCTCGGCAGAAAAAGCCATTGACCCGAAAAATGAGTTGTTCCTGACCGGAATCTGGGAAAGTGACAAAGCAACCGGCATTTTAAAAAGCAAAAATGGCCTGGCCGTTGCCCAACCAACCGTTCTTACCCGCAGCAATCACCGCTATTTCGGCTTGAACAAAGCGAAGAACGCATCCGTCGTTACCTTCTACCGGGGCAACTTCCAGGAGCCTATCAATATCTTCCAGACCGACACGACACTGGCTTCACCCGTACAATTGACCCGAGTGAATCCACAGCAGGACAGCGTTCGGTGGGGTAGCGTCGAAATCGTTAAATGGATGGGCACGAACGGGATTCAGCTCGAAGGTCTTCTCTTCAAACCAGAAGGATTCGATCCGAAAAAGAAATACCCCATGCTGACGTATTTTTACGAGCGCAATGCCGAAACCCTGAACGATTACCGGGTTCCAGCACCCAGCCGTTCGACCATTAACATTCCGTATTGCGTTTCGAACGGGTATCTGGTATTCGTACCGGACATTGTGTACACAACAGGTCAGCCGGGTCCCAACGCTTATGATTGCATCGTACCGGGCGTGTTGAGTTTGGTTGACAAAGGCTTCGTTGATCGCAACCGGCTAGGTATTCAGGGGCAAAGCTGGGGCGGTTACCAAACTGCTTACATCATCACGCGTACCAACCTGTTCCGGGCGGCTGAAGCGGGCGCTCCGGTGGCGAATATGACCTCGGCCTACGGTGGTATCCGGTGGGAAACGGGACTGGTTCGCCAATTCCAGTACGAAAAGACGCAGAGCCGAATTGGGGGAACGCTCTGGGATAAGCCCATGAATTACATCGAGAATTCTCCGCTTTTCTTCGCCAACCGGATTGAAACGCCGTTGATGATGACCCACAACGATGCCGACGGAGCCGTCCCCTGGTACCAGGGTATCGAGATGTTTACGGCACTACGCCGGTTGAACAAACCCGTCTGGATGCTGGTCTACAACGGTGAAGGCCACAACCTGACCCAGCGGCACAACGCCAAAGATTTGAGCATCAGACTATATCAGTTCTTTGATTATTACTTGAAAGACGCGGCTATGCCCATCTGGATGAAAGAAGGTCGTTCAGCCGTTGAAAAAGATCGTGGTGAAATGAAATACGGAACGAATCTGAGCGATAGCTCAAATAAGTAATCCGTTTCTGTTACGTTCTTGAAAAGCCCGGAGCCAGCAGGTTCCGGGCTTTTTCATTTGCCTATGAATACGGTTTTGGTAGAGCAGATTAGCGTTATCTTTGCCGCTTATACCGATTCTTGTACGTTTGTTTTTGCTCTCGCACACCACCCCTATGCTAAATCGCCTATCCACAATCCTGCTGTCAGTAGCGCTCGTTTCTTACGGCTGCAAGACGCTTACATCGCCATTCAGCAAGCCTCCTACGGTTGGCGCTATCACGGAAGAAGGATTGTTAAACTGCTTTACACCAGGTACCTCAGTGAACGGTCAACCCGTTTGGTGCGAAGCTTCAGCGGTTCTTTTTGACGGCAATAAGATCCTAGTCGCCAACGACAAAGACATGCCTGCGGGACAAAGTTCCGTGTTCAGTAAAGCACCGAATACTCTCTCGGACTCAACGAAACCGCCTACTTATCTGACGCAGCCTGCTTTTACAGAAGCGCACAAATACGAAGACTTTGCCCGTACTCCCGACGGTAAGTTTGTTTTTTTAACAACCGCCTTCGACCGCGTTAAACCCAACAGTCACGACTGGGATGGCTACAATACGATTCTGTACTGGCGTACCGGCGATCCCGAGCACCCACGCGTGTTGGCTCCTGATGATAACAGCACGACCTCCATTGCTTACCGTCAACGCATTGCGCAGGTACTGGCTACAAACGAATTTCCGGGGGCTATTCCTTATTTCAAAGTGGAAGGATTAGCGGCTACCGACCGTCAACTGTTATTTGGCATTCGCGAGGAAGGTAAATCATACAGTGAATTTAAACACCGCATCAAAGTGGTTGCCGTCTCTTACAACGTCGACAAAACCAATCGCATTCGTTTGGCTGACGACTGGAAACTGATCGCAGACTTCAATCCGGCTAACGTAGAGTCAACATTACCACAGCCTTTGGCCCTGTCAAGTTTGGAATACGACCCTAAGCGGAAGCGGTTCTGGCTGTTGACATCGCTCGAAGCCAATGGCAAACTGGATGCGTATTTGTGGTCGATCAAACCCAGCGACCTCTACGCCAACAAGCCGTTTACGTTTATTCGAAATGTTCAGGGCCAGCCGTTGCGTTTAGGGCACAAAGCGGAAGACCTGACTATTTTAGATAATAACCGGCTTTTATTGATTCACGACGACGACCGGGCTAAAACAAAAGTGGGGTTGCGCGAACGCCAACCTCACCAAGCAGCTTACACAATTATTACCATTCGGTAATGCTTGCCAGTTCTACTAAACCGAGATCTATTGATTCGTATTAAAGAAATCATAGGTGCCTGAAATGAACGGTAAGATCCCCGTCGCGTGCGTTGCATTAGGGATCGGCATCAGCTGAACATTAGTGGCTCCCCGTTTCTGCATCGCATCGTAGGCATTCTGCGAATTCAGGTAGGACACAATCTCGTCGGCAGTGCCGTGATAAAGGCGCGTCGGCGTTTTTGGCTTCCAGTCGTGGATATCATTATCCTGTACGGCATCCAGAAACGCTTTGTCTGTACCGTTGTTGATCCCCTGCTTAAAGCTATCACTAAATGCCTGATTGATGCTCACGTTAATTGACGCATTCATACCGTTGGCGACAACCTGTGCTGCATAAGGCTCTTTGAAATAGCCCGTTGCCGGACGGTTTATGCCATAGATGCGATCATACGTTTGCAATACCCAGATATAAAGCCGGTTGATGTAATCGACGCCTGCGCTGGGCTGATTAATGATCTGCTTCATAAAAGCTGGTTTGTCATAAGCGCCCGCTCCGCAGCTCGAAGCCACCAAGTTAAATTCACTGCCGGTTTCTTCTTCAATTTTCTTTTGAAGCGCCAGTGTGGCATACCCACCCTCTGAATAGCCGGCGACGTAAAGCCGCTTGTTCCAGTTTACGTTTTTATCGCTTAAAAAATCGCGGGTGGCCCGTAGCATATCAAGCGAAGCCGTAGCTAGCCCATTTCGGTGTTCGTAGGTGTGCGGCAGATCTTTAGATGCACCGTAGCCAATGTAATCTGGAGCGGCTATGATGTAGCCCAACGATGCAAACACAGAACCAAGGCTGTAGGCTTCACTGCTTGATTGATAATTCGAAGGGGCGTCGTTATCACTTGTTATTGTACCGTGTTGCATACTGAGCAAAGGCAGAGCCGTGTTGACCTTGGGAATCAACAATAGCCCCGATGCGGCAATGCTTTTTCCATCGGTGTTAGTGGTAGTGTATTCCAGTCGGTAAGCGCTGATGTCGTTCCGAACGAAGGCCTGCAACAGCACAGAGGCACCTGTGTAGCGACTTCGTAACTGATCTTTGGTGTATTCGCCGATCAGCGAACTCTTGGTTAAGACGCGGGCGGGCGCGGGGTTTACGGGGTCGGTATTGTTACTCTGTTTACAACTGGTTGGTGTCAGCAGCAGTATTCCCCCAACCAGTAGTAAGGACAAAAGCGATTTGAGTGTTATCATGAACGAGTTGACGAAAAACAAGAAAGTACCTGTAGGTTAAAATAACGTCGTCTATGCTGTTTTCGTTTGTTTTCAGATCGAATAATTTATGCTACAACAACTAGATATAATACTGACTACCAGCATACTAACCAAAGAGTAAAACCTGATTTTTCGCCAGGTAATACCTTTGTCATTTCTACAATAAAGGTGACAATTCAATAATCTACTAAACAACTGTGGTGTTTGTGGAACCGACTCCACAAAGTAGGCATTCACCTTCCCGCTTTACAACCGTTTGTTTGTTTTGTCTCAAAAATTTAGCGCTGTTCTAAAGCATCCAAAGCAATAGTCAACTAACTGTCTAATAGACATTTAACCAATAAACAATGACTTAATCATGGCTATACTACAACGCTTCAATTAAACTGGTACAACATTTGGCTGTCAAAGGGTAGTACCAATCATTCACAATCCATGAAAAGTCAGCTTAAATCTATTAGTAAGAAATCGCTTGTTGCACTCTTAATGACAAGCCTTTTGACAACCAATGTGATAACCAGCTGTAAATCTCAGAAAAACAACTTAAACAAAACTCAAAAAGGTGCTGCCGTAGGCGCTGGCGGAGGTGCGTTGGTTGGAGGCATTATCGGTAAAAAATACGCAAAAGGTAACACCGCATTAGGTGCGATCATAGGCGCAACAGTCGGTGGCGCAGCCGGAGCCGTAATCGGGCGACGGATGGACAAGCAGGCCGAAGAAATGAAGCGGACCATGCCAAGTGCGCAAGTTGAGCGTGTTGGCGAAGGTATCAAAATCACGTTTGGATCCGACATTCTGTTCGATGTGAACTCATATGAATTGAAGCCTGAAACGAAAAAGCAGTTGATCGAATTCGCTCAGACGCTAAATAAATACGAAGACACGGACATTCGGATCGAAGGTCACGCCGATGCAACTGGCCCGGACGACTATAATCTGAAGTTGTCACGTCAACGCGCAAACGCTGTTGGTGGCTTTTTAGAGACTCAAGGCGTGAAATCCTCTCGTGTAGATGAACTGGGATATGGCGAAACCCAACCTGTTGCAGATAACTCGACCGAATCAGGCCGTCGGAAAAATCGCCGGGTTGACGTTGCAGTTTTTGCTAATAAGCAGATGCAGCGTGACGCTCAGAATGGAAAACTAGACTCCACTAAATAAGCAAACGAAACAGACGATGGCAACGGTGAAAAAAGGCGATGAAGTAGAATGGAAGTACGGGAAAGGTAAAGCCGAAGGCACCGTTGCCGAAGTCCACAAAGAAGACATTACGAAGACAGTCCAGGGCACAAAAGTGAAGCGTAAAGGCTCCGCCGAAGAACCCGCTCTTGTTCTCAAGCAAGGGGACAAGAAGATTGTTAAATCAGCTAGTGAAGTAACTAAAAAGTAAAGAGATCATGGCAGCAGCAACCGAAACCCTAGATGACAAAGAGAAGAAACAAATCAGGGACGACTTCGATGATGCCGTGAACATGTCGGCTTCTCAGATTCAAAAGTGGCTAAAAACGGATGAATCGAAAGCGGTTGGACAGAAGAAAGGCGACGACAGCGAGTCAGTGGGTCACAAGTCTGGCGAACGTATCATTGAGATACTGAATACTAAGGCTGGTGATCTTTCGGACGACGATTATGCACACATGCGTAAGGTTGTTAGCTACGTAAAGCGACACAGTGCTCAACGCCCCAAAGAGGTAGAAGACTCAAATTGGGAATATTCCCTAAAAAACTGGGGGCATGACCCAACAAAATAGATAACCTAAATGTAGTACGGTCTGGACTATCAGAATATACCGGATCGTAACAGCTAGGAACCGAATTAACTTTCTGATTTGCTCAACCACGAACGTTACAAAATCTTTTCAATTCATTACACAATTAAACAAACAACGTTATGTCAGTCAAAGAAACCCGCGGAGAAATCCTTGATCAACTCAATCGTCTGCTAACTCGTAGCCACGATGCAGAAAAAGGATACCAAGAAGCTTCAGAAAACGTAAAAGACACAGAGCTAAAAAGCCTGTTCCTGACGCAGTCGCGTCAACGGGGTGAATTTGCAATGGAATTAGACCGGGAAATCCGGACGCTGGGCGGTGAGCCAGATGGCAGCACGAGTTTCGTAGCTGATCTGCACCGGGCATGGATTAATATCAAATCCACGTTCTCCAGCGATGATGATAAAGCAACTGTAGAAGAGTGCAAGCGTGGTGACCACGAAGCAATCGATGACTATAATTCTGTCCTTCAGGAAACGGACTTAGTTGCCAGCACCCGCGAATTACTGTTGCGGCAAAAACAGAGCATTGAGTCAGCGCACGCGTCGATGGCTCGTCTGGCCTTGGTAGTGTAGTGAATGGTGGGATCGGAAAGCCTGCCCCTTCTGGGGGCGGGCTTTTTTGTGGCTTCTATTTTAGCAATGAGTACCGCATTTCCCGTATCCTTTTCCTAAAAAAACATTCTCTTTTATCGAGAAGTTATCAATGAAGAGTTTAGTAGAAATAAAGGCTTTCCGAGTCAGTTTAAGCACTTCGCCAACTCACAGCTCGGCTCACCCTCTACTTAAATTCCTTAAACAGCATATGGGTAATTCCTATACAATATTATGAGTAAACACACATCGGCTACCTCTGACGAAGAGACTATCCAATCGAAACCGGGCAAGCCTTATCCACTCGGTGCCACGTACGATGGCGAAGGCGTTAATTTCGCCCTTTTTAGTGAATCCAGCACAGCAGCCTACCTGTGCCTGTATGACGCGGGAGATCCTAGTCGGGAAACAGCCCGCATTCCACTGACGGAACGTACAGAACTTGTCTGGCACATATACCTTGATGGCTTGCAGCCAGGTCAGTTGTACGGTTACCGCGTTGATGGACCTTACGATCCTAAGGCGGGCTACTTTTTCAACCCCAACAAACTGCTGCTCGATCCCTATGCCCGTGCCATCAATGAGCCCGTTACGCACAACGATTCGTGGTTAGGTTACGACTACAAAAACCCGTCTGATGATCGTTACTTGATCATGAGCGAAGAAGACAGCGGTCCAACCATGCCGAAGTCTGTGGTCGTTGATTCAAGCTTTGATTGGGAAGATGATCAGGCCCCGGACGTTCCGCTGCATCGCTCGGTAATTTATGAGATGCACGTGAAGGGCTTTACGCACTTGCATCCTACCCTACCCGAAAATATCCGGGGTACATATGCAGGCTTGGGATCAGCCGAAAGCATCGATTATCTAAAGAAACTGGGCGTTACTGCCGTTGAGCTGTTGCCCGTTCACCAGTTTACGGACGAAAGCTACTGGGGCTACAACAGCATCGGTTTCTTTGCTCCCCAGAATACTTATTCCTCGTCAGGAATGGCCGGTCAGCAGGTGACGGAGTTTAAGCAGATGATCAAAAACCTGCACAAAGCGGGCTTGGAAGTTATTCTGGATGTGGTATACAACCACACTGCGGAAGGCAACCAGTTTGGTCCAATGCTGTCATTCCAGGGTATAGACAACCGGGCTTATTACCATCAGGTGGGCGACAAACCGGAGTATTACATGGACTATACCGGTACGGGTAACACGGTCAATCTAAGCCATCCTCGGGTGTTGCAGATGGTCATGGACAGCCTACGCTACTGGGTTACCGATATGCACGTCGACGGTTTCCGGTTCGATTTGGCCGCTGCGCTGATTCGTACCGATGAAGAGGCTGGACGCGTATCTTCTTTCCTCGATACAGTTGCTCAGGACCCGATCCTAGCTCAGGTAAAATTAATTGCCGAACCTTGGGATATTCAATCGTACCATGTCGGTAGCTTCCCAGTACGCTGGTCAGAGTGGAACGGAAAATACCGTGATGCGCTTCGTGGTTTCTGGAAAGGCGATGACGGAAAAGCGGCCGAAACATCGTTGCGTCTATTAGGAAGTCCCGATCTGTATTCGAGCGACGGACGGTCACCGGCCAACAGTGTCAACCTTATTACGGCGCACGACGGTTTCACGTTGAATGACTTGGTGAGTTACAACGAAAAGCATAACGAAGCCAACGGCGAGGACAATCAGGATGGATCGAACGACAACCTGAGCTGGAACTGTGGCGCAGAAGGCCCTACCGATGATCCAGAAATCAACGCGCTGCGCGAACGGCAAAAGCGTAATTTCCTGACAACTATGCTGCTCAGTCAGGGTACACCAATGCTCGTAATGGGCGATGAGTGTGGCCGTACGCAGCACGGAAACAACAACGGTTATAACCAGGACAGCGAAATTAGCTGGATGAACTGGGACTGGAATGACAAGCAACAGGCTTTGTTTGACTTTACGAGTCAGCTTGCTGCGCTTCGGCGGGAGATGCCGATTCTAAGCCGGCGCAAGTTTTTCACTACCGAGCAAGTACAGTTCATACGTCCCGACGGTCATGAAATGACCCAGGATGATCTCAATAATCCGGGAACGCACTGCATAGCCTTGTTTATTGACGGGCTTCAGGTGACGGAGCAAACGGAAGATGGTCAGGACATTGGCGACGAACAAATGGTGTGGGTACTGAACGCGTTCTGGGAAGATATTCCGTTCAAGCTTCCTAAGATCGGTCGCAAACAATCCATGTGGGAAGTAGTCATCAACACGTTCGATGGACAGATCAATCCTGAAACAGAACCGACGAAAGGTGGACAGGAATTTACGGTCCCTGCCCGCTCCTCGGTACTGTTACGCATGAAATAGATTCAACGTCAATCAGATAGCCTATAGCCACTGCTACCTAGCAGTGGCTATGCTTTTTCCGAGAACGTCCATTGCTTTATTATCACTGGTGCGTCCTGAATGGCGTTATACAGCGCATTATCATCGGCAAATAATAACTGGTTGAGGTCGAACGCTTCGATATGTACGTCGATAGTGGGTTTTTCAAAAGGCCAGGGGTCCAGGCTCAACGAACCATCCTTACGCTGAACGATGTAATACGAGATCCCATCGGGTCCAACGCTCACCTCCAAACGACGCGATTCGGGCGGCATCTGATTCATACACAATACCAGCGATAGCGCATCGCACCATTGTACAAATGCGTATGCATACTGAGCTTCAGCTTTGGTTGCGTTGTATTGTTTGCGCCATTTTTTCTGATTATCAATCTGCTGATCAAGAAAAGCATCCAGCTCTTTGTCCTGGCCGCGTTTGGGCTCGTACAAAAATGACGTATGCATCGAAAGCATCAACGCATTCCAGCGGCTTTTCTGCAAGCCAATCTGAATCATACGCCGACATTGATCAACGGAATATTCCAGAATTTGGAAATGAAGCGGAGCACCAGCCGTTGTTAGGTGATTACGCCCATCCCAGGGGTCTTGTCCGTCATCGTGCTCGGTCAGGGCGACCAGCGTTTCGAACCAGTGTATTGGACGTTTTTGAACTTGCCAGCAAGATGCTAATTGGACCGCAAGCATTCCGTGCGCCTGCTGATTTATAATTTGCCAACCTGAGTCGGTCTGGGTAACAATCATGGAAATGAAATAAGGTTATAAGCAAAAAAGAGACCGAACGGATTTATAAGTTTCCGTCTAGTCTCTCTCTCTTTCTTAGGCACTAATTAGGTTAATTATATACCTTTTCGTTCTCACCCATTTTTGGTGGGTTACCCGTGATGGCCGCTGTAGCCTGCTGAAATAACCGAACCATTGTGCTGTCGCTGGCATTCCAGTATTCGGCCATCTGCGTATGCACTTTCAGCAGAATCAACTCAGGATCATCTTTGCCTTCCGGAAACCACGCTTTAGCCTGTGGATTCCAAAGCTCATCTATTTTTGCCCGGTCATCTAGTTCGTCGGCAGTACCGGAGATGGAGACATAGTCGGCATCCCCCACATCAGCAAACGACAGATTGACCCGATGGTCGTTGTTGTCGATCTGATCAACTTTAGGCGATTTACGCTTTGTGAAAAACCAGATCGTTCCGTCTTCGTCCATTTGCAGCGCAGCCATTGGTCGGCTGACCAGGTTTCCCTGATCATCAACGGTCGTCATCATGGCGATGCGAATATCTCCGACTAGGTCCCGGACTTTTTCAAGTTGTTTGTTTTTCTGTGGCTTCGTTTCCATAACGTGAGTGAAAAAAGTAAGTCGATAGTCAAGGTATCAGGGAGGTGTGTACCCAACCAATGACCCACACTACCGACTGACGATACTATCAGACTAATTATAAAGCGTTTCGCGCAGATCGATTCCGTAGAACAATGACGCGGGCGTGGTGGCCGGATTGAGTTGTTCGCTATCCGTCCGGTAAGCCATATCCAAAATACCTACACAGCTACAAATCGTTTGCTGACACATAGCGTACACCTGCTGGCAACGTTGGGTGTTGTACTGGCTAACTTCCTGTGCACATTTTTCGCACACCTCAATGCATGCTTTCGCTAGCAGACGCGTGTTTTCCGAGCCACGTACGTAGAGCATAGCCAACTGACGACACATATCGGCACAGTCCAGATTTAGGAAGATGCTGCGGTACCAATTTTCAATATCTTCAGAACGCGAACATTCCGTCGCAAATTCGTCACAAAGGGCAGCGCAGCTGGTCAGTGAGTCGTAAATGTTTTTCTTCCAAATCATCACCTGATGGAGTTTATGTGTAGCTAGGAGGTTATTTATACGCGAGGTTGCCACCCGCTGTTCATTGCGCTGGACTGACCCATACGCGCCCACTGACGTGCTTCGCTTACACTGTGTGCAACAATTCGCTGTTTATCCATTGCGCCTTGTTCCAACAGGTGGTTCGCGATTTCAATAGCCTTAGCGCGTGTGCTTGGATTAAGTGAGCGCATAGCTGCCGGGAAATGAGTCGGTGTCCACATCATGGTGTCAGTCATCTTGTTGCAACTACACGTACCTATATTGTGCCAACTTTTTTTTCGCTTACACAGCATCACCAGTTCATGGAATAACCTGTTAACTGCCAATCAGTTATTCATTACTAAGCGATTATTAAATTTACCCTGTAGAAACTGTAAATAGCGCTAGGTGTAGAAATCAACCTGAGAAGTGTAGACATTTTTACTCACCCGGTTCCACAGGCGAAAGTCCTCTACCGTTCGGGACACATCTCTTTGATTGAACGATACACAATTTGTGTTGAATTGTACGTTCGAACCGTGTGCGATCGCACTGCGTCGAGCTCACCTTAAAAGTGAATTAATAATGAGCTAGCCATGTGCATTAACGACTAAACTCCTGTTATAGGCAAGAAAACGAGTGGGCCTGAACGAGCCAACTTACGCTCTTCACTATTTTTTAGCTGGGTCTAGCAAACTAATAAACTGGTTTGTCGCTTTTAAATCACAAAATAGCTATGTATGTTGCCAATATGAAGATTCTTGTGGTTGAAGACGAGCCAAAACTGGCTTCGTTCGTAAAAAAGGGTTTGGAGGAACAATCCTGCGAAGTTGACGTAGCGTACGATGGTCAACTAGGTCGTAATATGGCACTTAGTAATGCCTATGATGTCATCGTCATGGACGTTAACCTGCCTAAGATGAATGGCTTCGACGTGGTGCAAGCGCTTCGGCAAGAGCGGGTTAGCACTCCGGTCTTGATGCTAACTGCTATGGGTTCGGTTGACGATAAGCTTACGGGTTTTGAGTCCGGCGCGGACGATTACCTGGTAAAACCGTTCGAGTTTCGCGAGTTAATGGCTCGCCTGCGGGCACTTACGAAGCGCAGTAGCGAAGCCGGTTTGCAGGCTAATGTGCTTAAAGTAGCTGATCTGGAGCTAGATTTGAACGAGAAAATAGCGCGTCGGGGTGACAAGCGAATCGAGCTTACGGCCAAAGAATTTGGACTCCTGGATTACCTCATGCGCAACCGGGGACGCGTCGTATCACGGGTTGATATTGCTGAGAAAGTGTGGGACATACACTTTGACACAGGCACCAACGTTATTGATGTTTACGTCAATTTCCTGCGCAAAAAGATTGACAAGGATTTTCCCCACAAACTAATTCACACGGTGATCGGTATGGGGTATATGCTCAAAGAGGAGTGAGAAACAAGGAGATAGAATGATCAAAGTCGATGAGTCTTCCTCCATTCTTATCTCCAGCTCCTAACTTCTCGAACGAATGAATATCCGTACTCGATTAACGTTGCTTTTTGTCCTGCTGGTCGCTTCCATCCTGTTACTGTTTTCGGTGTCGGTGTACTACCTCTACGACCAGTTTCGGCAGCAGGAGTTTGAGCAACGGTTAGAAGAAAAAGCGTTGACCACCGTACGGCTGCGCGAAGACGTTGGTGAAGTACCCCAGGCCGATTTGCCCGTCATGGCCGACGAGCAAATCACTATTTACAATAACCAGGGCAGGGTCCTGTACAGCCAGGGCAGCAAGCGTCCTCGCTTTCCTGTCACGCCCAGCTTTTTGCAAAAGATTCCTCCTAAACAGTCTCGTTATGTTCGTTTGGGCGACATCGAAGCGGTGGGGGTTCGTTATCAGAACCACCGGAAGGAATCGTTCGTAATCCTGGCCGCAGGCAGTGATCGCTACGGATTTAGTAAGCTTGAACGGCTGCGGCAAATCCTTATTTTTGGCTGGATACTGTGTTTATTCATCGTTGGTATTGCGGGTTATCTGTTTGCAACCGATGCCCTTCGCCCCGTCGCGGAGCTAATTGCGCAGGTTAACTCTATCTCGGCAACCAACATCCACGAACGACTTCGCGTTGGGCGGCAGCGGGACGAACTGGCCGATCTGGCCCGGACCTTCAATGCGCTCTTGAGCCGACTCGAAAAAGCGTTTGTTTCGCAGAAAAGCTTTGTTTCCCATGCCTCCCACGAATTGCGGACTCCGCTAACCGTCATGATGGGTCAGATTGAGGTGACTCGACTACAGACCCGCTCTTCTCAGGAATACGAAGCGTCATTCGATGCGCTGCTGGACGAAGTCAAAAACATGATCCGGCTTGTCAATGGGTTACTGGAACTCGCCCGCGCTAGTTCCGATGTCGCCACACTCAACTACCAGCCGGTGCGGATCGACGAGTTACTCTGGCAGGCGCAAAGCCAGATCATCCAAAAACGCCCGAATTATCAGATCGACATCGACTTCGAGAACTTACCGGATCAGGAAGAAGACCTCGTCATTCTGGGTGAAGAATCGCTGTTGCAAACCGCTTTCCAGAACCTTATGGAAAATGGCTGCAAATACTCCCCCGACGAAAGTGTAGCGGTTCGGCTGTCCTTCGAACCCGGTGAGGTTCATTTGACCTTCGCCAACCGAGGGTACGGTATTTCAACCGCCGACTTACCGCATATTTTTGAGCCGTTCTACCGCTCCGAATCAACGATGACAATCCAGGGGCACGGCATTGGTTTAGCCTTGACTCAGCGGATCATCGAACTTCATCGGGGTCAAATCAAGGTCGAGTCTACGGTTGGCAAGGAAACTAAATTTCGCATCACGCTCCCCCTTTCCTCCGCTTCACCGATCGCGCTGACGGAGGTGAGCAGTTCAACAAAGACACTACAGCAGAGTTAATCCGTAGCTGGGGTATAACCTAACCGTACGCCATGCTACTTTTGTACTATGGCTTTTATCCAAACGGACACGTTTACGCTACGCGGTTACGAAACCGATGCCTTCGGGCGATTGAGTATTCCCGCCTTGATGAATTTGATGCAGGAATCAGCGAATCGAAACGCAATTGATTACAAAATCGGTATTAACGATCTGGCTCAACAAGGATACGGCTGGATGCTGATGCGCTTCCGGCTACGGATGCACCAGTACCCCCGGTATGGTCAGACCATTCGGGTGGTTACTTATCCCACCTTTGTCGAAAAATACTTTATCTACCGCGACTTTCAGGTTCTTGCCGAAGACGGCACTCTGCTGGCTGACGCGGCCAGTACATGGCTGGTTTTCAGTACGGCCAAACGAACAATGGTCCCCCTACCCGACTTTATCCGTACCTTATCACCGCCCCAGCTAACCAATACGCTGCCGAAACTAGCCCTTAAACCCCATTTTCAGAATAATCCATTTACACCCACGCACCAAAACGAGGTAACCGTTGGCTGGCTTAGCATTGACCAGAACCAGCACGTCAACAATGTAGCCTATGTAGCGTGGTTGATTGAATCAATGGATGATAAGCTGTTAGAAACGCGGGAATTAGCCGAAATTGATTTAGTTTACCGTACCGAAAGCCACCGGGGCGACCGGCTCCTCGTTCAATCCGTCGCGGAAACCGACGACAGTCTTATTCATCGCATTGAACAGAGTAGCCTGCCTTCCGGCGATTCAGGTAAAGAAGTACTCGTAGCGCATAGCCGATGGCGGGTGCCTTCTTCGTAAACTCATCGCTCAGGCGGTTATACCAAACCTAACTATGCTAACTCCTTCCAACAAACCCGTTCAGGACCCAACAATGACGCTGGATGCCGTGCTCGGCGGCCTGATGCGTCGTTACAGCGAGCGCGTACCCGACGTGCAGGGCGTGTTCGACGCAATGCTCGACGAAGGCATTATACAATCGCCGGATGAAATTGAGAACGATCATATTGCCTTTCGAACGATGGGTGTTCCCCATTTAGGGATTGCTTCGTTCGAGAAAATTTTTCTGCATTACGGCTACGAACGACGTGACGAATACAACTTTGTTGAAAAGAAACTTACGGCGTACTGGTACGCTCCGCCCGCACCAAATTATCCGCGCATTTTTGCCAGCGAGCTGCGAGTCGATGAATTGTCGGAACAAGCCCAACGCATTATTCACCGTTATACCGACACGGTAACGAGCGATCCCGTGGACGCACTCGATCTGGACGATGCCCAAGCCGTTGACCAGTTTTTGCACCAGCCGCTCTGGGAAACGCCGACCCTGACCGACTATCAGACGTTGCTAACGGAAAGCGAGTATGCGGCCTGGGTCATCTACAACCGCTACTACCTGAATCACTTTACGATTAGCGTTCATAATCTTAAGCCGGGCTACAACACAATCGACGCGTTTGTGGCTTTCCTGACCGGACGGGGTTTGCGGCTCAACTCAGCGGGGGGCACTATCAAAGTCAGTCCCGACGGCGATTTGCGCCAAGCGTCGACTGTAGCACAAATGATTGACGCTGAGTTTGCGGACGGTGCTACCTTTCGCATTGCCGGATCGTACGTTGAGTTTGCCGAACGACGCATTTTACCCCAATTCCGCAACTTACCTGCCGATCAAATTACGCGGCAGCACCGGCGCGAAGGTTTTGAAACTGGTAACGCTGACAAGATTTTCGAAAGTACATTCACTAGTCAGACCGGGAAATAACACCCGATATTTCTCTTTCCTCCTGGTGTCAGCGGGTCCGCTAACACCACGAAACTATCCGAAAAAAGACGTTTATCCTGTTCAGATGAAACGCTATATCCTGCTCACCAGCCTTTTGTTGCTCGTTTTCAGAGCTCAGGCCCAGAAAGCTGCGCCGGTTGGCTTGCAGCTTTACAGTTTCCGCCATGAGTTTGCCAAAGACGTGCCCGGTACGATGGCAAAAGTGAAACAACTGGGTTTTCGAGAAGCTGAAATTGCCGGAACGTATGGCCTTAGTCTGACCGACTTCCGTAAACTGCTCGATCAGAACGGGATCAAAGCCATCAGCACCGGGGCTAGTTACGAAGACCTAGACAACAATGTCCCTAAAGTTCTTGCCGAAGCCAAAGCGCTGGGCGCTAAGTACGTCACCTGCGCCTGGCTTCCGCACGCAGGTGATGCATTTACTATCTACGATGCCGACCGGGCCGTTGATGTGCTGAACACGGCGGGGCGACTGCTGGCAGACAACGGGATCACGTTTTGCTACCATACGCATGGCTATGAATTTCAGCCGTATCAGAACGGTACCTTCTTCGATTATCTGGCCGCTAATCTGAACCCGAAGTACGTCAACTTCGAGATGGACGTATTCTGGGTGAAAGCGCCCGGTTTTGATCCCGTTGCTTTACTACAGAAATTTCCGAAACGATTCCTGCTCATGCATTTGAAAGACCGAAAGCCCGGAACACCAGATACCAACACGGGCCATTCGGATGTAGAATCGAATGTTACGCTCGGGCAGGGCGACGTGGGTATTGCCGCTATTATGAAGCAAGCGAAAAAATCAGGTGTCAAGCATTTCTTTATCGAAGACGAATCATCCCGCGCAATGGAACAAATGCCCGGAAGTCTGGCTTTTCTGGAAGGATTGAAATAATAAGTCGTGATGTAGTGCTTGTGGTGGCAGGTTCTCAAACCTGCCACCACAAGCACTACACTAGGCATACATCTTAAAACGAATACGTGTAGATCGCTTCCGCCAGCTTCTGAATATCGGCAAACTCATGAAATGCGCTGATAACGATCCGGGAATTTGCCCGGTCGGTGGCTGTTGGATAAGCAAACGAATAAATAAAGATACCTCTTTCAAGCAGAAACGGGTATAAATCATCCTGTTCGGTAAAGAACACCGGGTAACCCTTGGCATGAGTGAACAGGCCCGTTGGTATCAACAGTTTTTCCGCTAAAAGCAGGTTTTGTTGCAGTTTGTCGCGACGGTCCGCGTAAAGTGCATCGGCCCGTAGATACGCATCCAGGTAAGCGGGCGGAATTGGTGAACAAGCCCCAAAAAATGCTGTTTTTCGAGTCGCAGCGAGTGTTTCAGTACGGCCAATAATTGCGCCACCCGGTAGTCCCATCGCTTTTGCCGTAGACGCTGTAACGATGAGATTGACATTAGGCTTTTTGGGCACCTGTGGCCAGATACCCCGTCCGTTGTTGAGGACACCTAACCCGTGAGAATCGTCGATCACGAGCGTTATAGCTCGGTCATCGGGTAGCGCATTGACCCACTCAAACGTGTAGTATTCGGACCGAACCGCTTCAATTGAATTTAATAGAATAGCCAGCGGCCCGGCTGGCATCGTTTGTACCTGAGCTGGTAGCTGCGCTGCCCAATCAGCAAAACTCATGGAAGGGAGCGCCGTAGCGGGTCCATCCCAAATGGCGGGATGGGCGCAGGGACCGTAGATCAATTCTGTTTTTTGTAACCGCAACACATTAACAACCGCCTGGCCGGCCATCATCCCCGATGACAGCGTTAGCACATTCTCAGCCCCTACAAACTGGGCTAGTTTGGCTTCGGCTTCCTCGTAGATGCCTAACTGTAAATTACCGTTTCGCGAACTACCAAATACGGTACCATACCGGCCAACACTTTCAACGAAGAGTTGCTGAAAAGCAGGATGCTGCGGCAAGCCTAAGTAAGCCGTTCCGCTGAAAAACAAGTACTCGCGTTCCTGATACGTAATCGTTCGATCAGGCAGGTTATTGACGACAAAAGCATCGGACATGGTATAACTCGGTATGCGGTTCAGAAATAGTAACAAACTACGCTTTACCAATCAGTTTGACTACGCTTGGTCAGTATTGATTAAACTGGCTCCTGTTCCGTTTTCGTTGGCATAGATAACGCGACCAAAATCAAAGGTTACGCCCGTAGCCGGATCGTTGGCAATCAGCAGCGAGCCGTCGAGGTCGGCGTAATCAAGCAAAGGAAGCAGCTGAGCGATAGCCGAAATACCAACGCTCGATTCGGTCATGCAACCAACCATCACGCGGAGGTTGAGCTCGCGGGCGCGGGCAATCATGCGTCGGGCAGGTGTCAGGCCACCACACTTGGTCAGTTTAATATTGACCCCGTGAAAATAGCCCGCGCAACGGTCAACGTCAGCTTCGACAATACAGCTTTCATCGGCAATGATGGGCAAAACGGATTCTTTATAAACGATTTTTGCGCCCTCCCAATCGTCGGCAGGCAACGGTTGTTCGATAAACTCAACGCCTAACTTAGCTAGGGCTTTTGACTTTTCGATTGCCTCGGTAACTGTCCAGCCGCAATTGGCATCTACCCGAAACACAGCCTCGGTGCAGGCTCGCAGAGCACGAACAATAGCCAGATCCGTTTCAGGACGACCCAGCTTGATCTTGTACAGCGGCCAGGGCAACTCCTGCATCTTTTCGACCATCCGCTCGGTGGTATCAAGTCCAATTGTGTAATTGGTCAAGGGGCTAGTAGCAGGATCAAGATTCCAAAGTTTATAAAGCGGTTGTTCCTGTTTTTTTGCCCATAGGTCCCAGGCAGCCTGATCGAGTGCACAGAGCGCAAACGGGTTTTCGGCCAGCAAGGGCTGCATGTCGGTCCAGAAGACTTCGGGGCTGGTCAAATTGTACGTCTCGATGCGGGTACGAAGCGCTTCGAAAACCGCAACCATGCCATCAATCGTAATTCCGTAATAGCGGGTAGCGGTGGCCTCACCGAAACCCCGGTAGTGACCATCACGCAATTCGACAATGAGCGTTGGCTGCACATCCCGACTGTCGTGCGCAATGGTAAATGTATGTTTCAGGCGTAAGTCAACGCGGTGAAGAAACAACTGCATGATCGACTTCTTATAAATTCACGAATACTACCCACCCAAACCGATTACTGGCTGAGCGGAGCGATTCGCCCGAAAGGTACGGGACGAAACCTAGAAATAGATACGATCAGCAATCTTACACCCTGATCGGCTTACTTACAATACATTTCAGCTTTTATCTTCAGCGTCCATTCGGGCTTTTCGATTAGATAATCGCTTTGCCGCAACGGCCAGGTAGCTCCCCCGTCTGTACTCGCGCGAAAATCGTAGGTTTCACCGACTTTCAGTTTGTATGACGTTACTTTTCGCTGGGTACGCGTGGCGATAATAAGATCATGCCAGTTTCCTTTTCCTACTTCACTGTACTGCACCCGTATTTCGGCCGGTAGTGAGGATTCATCCAGCTTTGTACCGCCGGGGCACGAAAAATAAAATTCCAGTTTCACAATGGGCGGCACGGGTAAAGCGCTCAAATTAAGCGGAATTGCTGTCTCGTCGCAGGGTAGTCCGTTAGCCGATTCAGCAATTAATCCACCCATTGCGCCTTTGCCCCAGGCATCTGTTTCGTCGTATAGCTGCAACTTGAGTTGACGTCCTTTGGGCTGGTTATAGATCTTTACGATAGCGTTGTTATTTGCGTTTGCGTAGAACGTACCGACTTGGGTTCCTGTCGCAACATCAATGAGTTTGCAACGGTAATTCACGTCTACATTCGCAAGCTTACTGCCTACTATTTTAAATACAGGACCGACGTCACAAATTGGCTCAGTCCAGGTTGCGACATACGACCCAACGGCAGCAGCCTGCGCTTCGTACTCAAGCGAACCAGAGGCATTACGTTTTACTACGCCGGGTGTTTCCTCCTGCCAGCGATTCATAAAGGCGTCGTAGCTGTAAAGAGGAATCGAATCACCGATCCGAACAGGCCGACCCGTTTTGCCATTGACCGTTGCCGGATTAAGTTCCATTGACCAGCGAGCCGGTTGCGAGAGTTTAGTCGCTACTAAGTAGTTCTCGTTATAAACCTCGAACGTTACCGAACCGGCAATCGATGTCACGCGCAAACTTCCAAGCGAGGGAGCCCCGTTACGGCCATTAACGTACGACAGTATACCGTTTCCCGGAACCTGGCTGGTAGCATCGCTGCTACGTGCATTCGTGTGAATAACGGTCATTGTTAGCTTACCACCGACGACCTGCCCGTCACGATCAATCAATTTTGTTCCGGACGGAATCGTGACGGTTGCGTGATCGCTGTCTTTCGTTTGCTCGGCAGTTGTCAACCTCAAGGTTGTGGATACCGTACCATCGGTATCAGCGCTCCCCATTGTACGAGCCGCCGTAAGTGTGCGGGGCGGCTTATTGATATTGATTCGGCGAACATAGCGCGTTACCCGGCTGGGACTCGTTAACGTCATGGGCTGGATTACAGTCAGGTAATCGGCAGCCTCAACGACAGCGGTGAATCGCAAGGGCGTCTGGCTAGACAACGTAACCGTTGGCGAAGCCGCCAGTAATAAATTTCCGTCGGCATTAACTTTATAGCGAGTCGTGTTTAGCGTGGTGACGATGTTGGCCGCGTCGGGTCCCGCTATTTTAACTTGATTAGTTGATGGTAACGGGTTGCTGGCTGGATCGTAAAGACGGAGCTCAACAACGCCCGCCTGAATTGGATCTTTCGTCCGAAGCTGAACACCATCAAGTGGATTTCGGCAGGACTCTACGATTACAATGGCTCCAACAAGGCTAAACAGCCAGTGACGGTATGTCATACAATACAGCAGTTAACGAGAACGATGGAGGGCATACGTGAGTGTTAGATTGATCGAAGGCAGATAGCGGTAGCCTGACAGATTACGTTCGACAACCGGTACTTGCTCATCAATAGTAGTTGTTTCCAGGAAGCCCTCATAATCAAGGTTTATGCTTGGACGGCCCAGGTAGTAAACGCCCATTTCGAAACCGATTCCAAACCGCTTGCGAGGCATTGTCTGCCCAAAGCCCCAGCCTACGTAGCCAACAAGCGGATGCCACCGAACTCCGAGCTTAACGACTCCTACATCCTGCGGTGTCAGTTCCAGCCCGCCAAGATTAAGCTTGCCGTTAACGGTAATGACAAAACGCATAGCTGGATGCCAGGTGTAGCCAAGCCCTCCAACAATAAAAAACGAGTTATGCGGAAAGGGATTCCATTTAAGGCTCGCTTGCAAAACGCTAATTACCAAGTCGGGGTCGATACCTATGTAGGAATCCGGAGCGGTTTCGATCCGAATGGGCTTGCGGTATGCTACATATTGTCCACCCACTCGAACCGCTAACCGTCTTGACTGATTAAATACATGGTTACAATAAAGACCCACTCCACTTGTTCCAAGCTGAAGACTGACAGAGTAGGGCAAAGCTTTTCTTCCTACAGAATCCGGCTTTGCCTGAAACGAATAGCCAGTTGATGACAGCATAGTTACTACTAGAAGGACTAGGTACTTCATCAAGGTAACAAATTATAGTAGATCTATTTTACTATATCAGCCTAAAAGTAACATTTAAGTTATCATAAACAGATATCTTTGAGAAAATGATTCGTACACCCTTCTAAGCTGAGTGCCATTTGAACTTTTTACTTCATCTAAAAATATACCCACATTAAACAGAATTTAATACTGAAATATTTAATATATCGGAACAATATATTCCTCCATCCGCATATGCATCAAAATAGATATATGAAGGTCACTTTTGAAGTTCAACACTCTATAATAAAACATAGAAATAATTAAACTATAGAATAAAATAAACCACATCTAACTAATCAGTATTTTTTTGAACTATTAAATTTACTTTATCTTGTTTTTGTAAATAAAATTTTACTAAATTTGCATAAGGTTTACAAAAGAAAAGTACAGTATACCTAATTACCATTAATAGTAAGCTCTGATAAGTAACTAGTTAAAAATAAGGATAAAAGACAAGATGTTCCCATACATGGACTCACGATAACAAAATCATTCTTTTTCATCCCTTTCAAATAGCGTACAAATTTCTAACCTTATGATCTCATCTTTAACAAGTGTCATTAAACCCCAACGTGTTGCGGGTATTTTAATCAGTATCGTTGTCGGATGCTGGGTCCTGACAGGCTGCGTATCCACAAAACGCCTTTCTTATTTTCAGCAGGAGCCGGGTAAAGTAGATACTCTGGCGCTAGCCGCCCGCTATGTACCTTCAATTCAGCCGGGCGATGTTTTATCCGTTCAGGTAAGTAGTCTCAACCCTGAAGCATCAGCTTTCTTTAATCCGTACATGGCTTTTGCCGTAGCCGACCGGGGACCTGCCACCAACACAATAGCAAGTACGACCCCTCTTCCATCCGTTAACGGTTACCTGGTTGATGACGCGGGTATGATCGATTTGCCCATGATCGGCAAGGTCAACGTAAAAGGTAAAACGGTTGCTCAAACCAAAGACCTTCTTAGAGAATCGTTGAAAGAATATCTGAAGGAGCCTACGGTCAATGTCCGCAATCAGAACTTTAGAATTTCGGTTATGGGGGAAGTTATGCGACCTTCTTTGTACACCATCCCCAACGAACAAATTACGCTGCTGGAAGCCCTTAGTCTGTCGGGCGACGTAACGATCTACGGACGCCGTGATAACGTGCTGGTCATTCGCGAAGAAAACGGCAAGCGGACGTTCTCCCGGATTGATCTTACCCGCCGTGATTTGTTTACCTCTCCTTACTATTACTTACATCCCAACGATGTCGTGTATGTTGAGCCCGGTCGCGTACGCGCAGCTACTGCCGACCGAGCCAACCAGCTCCTCCCTATTGCTTTAAGTGCATTATCCTTTGTTGCGATCATTTTCTCTCGATTCTAAAAACTCATTATATCCACTTAAAAGGCATCACCATGTCGAATCAGAATAACTATGCTTATGCTCCGTACCAAGTGTACGAAGCGGAGACTACGCCTGATCTGCGAATGATTCTTATGCGGTATGCGCATTACTGGAAGTGGTTTGTTCTTTCGGTTTTGCTGGCAGGAGGAGCCGCTTATGCCTACTTGATTTATCAGACGCCAATCTATAAGGTACAGACCAGCCTTTTGATCAAAGACGACAAGAAGGGCCTGAGTGAGGATAACATCCTGAAAGAGATGGACATTTTCACCCCTAAAAAGGTCGTTGAGAACGAAATGGAAATTCTGAAGTCCTACGCGCTCATGGACAAAGTGGTAACGAGCCTTGGATTGGATGTTCAATATTTTCGGCCCACCAGTACGGTGAAGCAGGAAATTTTCAATGAATCGCCGATACGCCTGATCGTTGAGAGAGGTAATGATGAGCTTTATGAGACACCGTTGCCGATCACAATCGAGAGTCCTAGAACTGTACGTATAGAGGGTACCGTTTATCCGATTAACCAAACGATACAGACTCCGTACGGACGTTTGCGGGTATTTCCAAAACGCGCCCTAAAGGCGTCTACAGAGCCCATGATCGTTCAGGTTTCTCCTCACCGCGAAACAGTAGAAAAGTACCTGAAAAGGCTGACCGTAGACGCAAGCAGCAAAGTGTCGACCGTACTGCTAATGACCCTGGAAGACGCCGTGCCGGATAAAGGGGAAGCGATGTTGAACAAGCTGATCACCGAGTACAACCAGGCGGCTATTGTTGATAAAAATATCGTCGCTGCCAATACGCTGAACTTTATCGAAGAGCGGTTGAAGCTCATTGCGGGCGAGTTATCGACTGTTGAAAAAGGTGTTGAATCATACAAGTCGTCGAAAGGCATTACGGACCTTGGCTCACAGGCTCAGCTATTCCTGTCGACGGTGAAAGACAACGATGATCAGTTGAATCAGGCTTCTATTCAACTGGGTGTTATTCAGGAACTCGAACGCTATGTGACCAGCAAATCCAACGAGCGGGGTGTGGCTCCCAGCGTATTGGCAATCAACGATCCTGTACTTGTTGGCTTGGTTGGTAAAGTAAGTGAACTGGAGTTGCAGCGCGATCAGCTTAGCCGGACAACGACCCCAAGCAACCCGATTCTGCAATCGCTGGACTCGCAGATCAAAGCGACCAAAGAAAGCTTGAGCGAAAACATTCAGAATATAAAGTTGATGATTAGCGGCAGACAGGAAAAGCTAAAAGCGACCAATCGTTTGCTGGAAAATCAGATTCGCACGATACCTAGTAAAGAGCGCGCGCTGGTCGATATTACCCGTCAACAGTCAATCAAAAACAACCTGTATACCTACTTGTTGGCAAAGCGGGAAGAAACAGCTCTTTCGTACGCATCGACCGTTGCTGACAGCCGTACCATCGACCCACCCCGCACGGGAAGTGAGCCAATTAAACCCGTTAAAGGCATGATTTTCCTGCTCTTCGGCCTTTTTGGTCTGATGATGCCCGTGGGTGTATTGACGGCCCGCGATGCCCTTAACAACCGCGTAAATCGCCGGACCGATGTTGAGTCGGTATCACAGGTCCCAATCCTGGGAGAAATTGTAGCCAGCCGGAGCGTTGAGCCCCTGGTCATGGTATCGAACCAGCGCTCGGTTATCGCCGAACAAATCCGTGCCCTCCGTACGAATCTTCAATTCCTGCGAAGTGATCCTAACAGCAGCCAGGTTATAATGTTTACCTCGAGCATCAGCGGTGAAGGAAAGTCGTTCCTATCCTTAAATCTGGGCGCTAGCCTTGCTCTTGTTGATCGGCCAACTGTCATCCTGGAAATGGATTTACGCAAGCCTAAGATCCACTCCGTACTGGGTGTGACTAATACGATAGGCATTAGTAACTACCTGATCCAAGAAGCTACGCTGGACGATGTGCTTCAACCGATACCGGGTTTTCCGAATTACCACATCATCACCTGTGGTCCTATCCCGCCAAACCCGGCAGAGTTGCTGAGTAGCCCGGCCCTCGAGCAGCTATTCAAGGAGTTACGGGAGCGCTTCTCCTATATCATCGTTGACTCTCCTCCGATTGGCTTAGTCACAGACGCTCAGTTGATTGCTCCGCACGTTGACGCAACCATGTTTATGGTACGCCATGATCATACTCCGAAAGCTTACCTACGGATGATCGATACGCTTTACAAAGAAAACCGATTCCAGCGGCTGAATTTAATCCTGAATGGAGTTGGCACTGGCGGTGATTCGTATCAGTACGGATATGGCGGTTACAGTTATGGTGGTTATTACGAAGAGTCGGCTAAAATAGCGAAAGCCTCTACTGGTCAACGTCGGTAACCAGCCCTAGTTACATCACGCACCATCAACCCACCTCGTATATGCTCGGCTTTTCTTTGCCATCGCTCGATGATTCAGCAGTACTTAACGAATCGTTTTCGGCAACAGTCAGTCACCAAGTTAAGTTGTCCCGCGGACACAGATGGGGTAAACGACTATTCGACGTTGTTGTTTCTGGATTGGTTATCGTTACACTGCTGATCTGGATCGTACCCCTTATTGGTCTGTTTATCAGGTTGACATCACCCGGTCCTATGCTGTTCAGACAAGTACGTACCGGCCGCAACGGTCGTCCGTTTCGCTGCCTGAAGTTCCGAACCATGCGGTTTGACAAACAGGCAGAGTTTCGGCAGGCGACAAAGAATGACAGCCGCATTACGCCGATTGGCCGCTTTCTGCGCAAGACGAATCTGGATGAATTACCACAGGTGTTTAATGTACTGCTAGGTGATATGAGCATCGTTGGTCCGCGACCACACCCTGTCCAACTGGATGCGCAGCACTGGTACACGCTGCCGTCTTACGCGAGCCGCTACGCCGTCAAACCGGGCATAACGGGATTGGCTCAGGTACGTGGCTGCCGGGGCGAAACGGCCAACTTAATTGACATGGAACACCGGGTACGCTTCGACCGCTTTTACATCAGCAAGCAATCGCCCTGGCTCGACCTGTCAATCTGCTGGTGGACAGCTTTCAAGATGCTTACTGGTGACAAGAAAGCATGGTAATCATTTCATAGTAGCAAATCCTTCGAACAATACAGTCTGCATTGCCTCAACGATTTGCTATTGAGCTTCAGAAAACGATTTAAGAACACAAAAGCTTGTACTTATGAAGTGCAGTATCATTATACGTGCCTTTAATGAAGAAAAACACATCGGTAAGCTACTTGATGGCATTGCTCGTCAGGAGAGTCAGCACACCATTGAGATAATTCTAGTAGACTCAGGCTCAACCGATAATACTGTTCAGATTGCCGAAAGCAGAGGAGCGCAGGTCATAAAAATCCGGCCCGAAGAGTTTTCCTTCGGACGAGCGCTCAATCTGGGATGTCAGTATGCGTCCGGCGATATTCTGCTCTTTGCCAGTGCCCACGTGTATCC
The DNA here is from genome assembly GCF_023196085.1 of Spirosoma liriopis. NCBI lineage: Bacteria > Pseudomonadati > Bacteroidota > Cytophagia > Cytophagales > Cytophagaceae > Spirosoma > Spirosoma liriopis. Next base: position 988,719 of record NZ_JALPRF010000002.1, on the reverse strand, counting down.
CGTTTACACCAACTGGATTGACCGGATGCTGGCCCCATTCGAAGATTCTAAAGTGGCCTTGACGTACGGTCGGCAGATTGGCAATCACCTAAGCAAATTCTCGGAGCAACAGCTGTTTGCCAAGTGGTTCCCGGACGTTTCGAACAGCAACCAGTCTATTCCCTTCTGCAACAATGCCAACACGGCCATTCGTCGCTCGCTTTGGGAACAGATGACCTACGATGAGTCACTAACGGGGCTAGAAGATCTTCACTGGGCGGGCGCTATACAGCAGCAGGGTTACAAAATTGCCTACCAGGCCGATGCGGTTATCGTTCACGTGCACGAAGAAACACCCCGTAAGATCTACAATCGGTATTACCGGGAAGCCATTGCGTTTAAACGGCTTAAGCCACACGCTACGTTCAACAGTTGGCACTTCGTTTACTTGGCCATCACCAATATTCTGAGTGATTACAGCGCTGCCATGCAAACAGGAGCTTTTCTGGCCAATGTGTTTGATATACCTATGTTTCGGGTGCTTCAATTCTGGGGTACTTACCAGGGCTACCGCTTCGTAGGAACGCTTGATCGTACGCTCCGCCAACGGTTCTACTATCCGAACGAGTTCTTCCGGCGCGAGAAAGTGGAACACGCCGTTCAGCCGCTTATGAAACAAATAGCGTATGAATAGCCAAGCGCCAATCGATATCTCGGTCACCTTAGGCCCTACCCTTCCTACCTGGCCGGGCAGCATGGGTGTGCAGGTTCAATCCCTTCAGACGATTGGACCCGATTCGGACGCCAACGTGAGCCGACTGGACATGGACGTACATACAGGAACGCACCTGGATGCTCCTTTGCACTTCGTCGCCGACGGGGCGGATACGACATCGCTCTCCTTGACTACGCTGGTTGGCTCCTGCCGGGTCGTATCGATTCCAAATACGGACACGATCACGCGCGAGTTGCTGGAACGCTACGTAGGACACGATGTACCGAATCGGTTGTTGCTTCGTACCGACAATTCACGCACACAGTGGTACGAGAAGCCGTTTCAGCAATCGTTTACAGCACTGGCGGCCGATGCAGCCGAATGGCTGGTAGATAATCAGGTCGAGGTCATCGGTATCGATTATTTATCAATCCAGCGCTACGCCGACTCACCTGCGACGCACCAGATTCTTTTGCGCAACCAGGTTGTCATTCTAGAAGGTATTTACCTGGGTAATGTAGAGCCGGGAACCTACCAGCTGGTGTGTTTACCCTTGAAAGTTCAGGGCCTCGAAGGCGTTCCTTGCCGGGCCGTATTGTATCAGAATTAACTAGCTAAAATCGTAAACGAATAGAAAGCTTATGTCATACTCCGTTGCTGCTATTGTGCCCATGCGTCATTCCAGCGAGCGCGTTCCTGGAAAAAACTACCGAGATTTCGCGGGCAAACCCCTTTTTCATCGCATTATTGATACCCTGCTCGAGTGTCCTTCGATTACCCAGGTGGTGATTGACACGGATAGCCCAACGGTCATCGAACAGACGGAGATCTATTACCCGACTGTAACCGTTCTAGAACGGCCCGAACATCTGCGCGACGGGGCTATTCCGATGAACAATGTCCTGCTCAATACCTGTGAGCAGATCCCGGCGGATTTTTATTTGCAGACCCATAGCACAAACCCACTACTGTCGGCCGAAACGATTGAAAAAGGAATTCAGCAGTTTCTAAAAAATTACCCCATTTACGACACGCTCTTTGGTGTTACGCGCATGCAGGTGCGGTTGTGGGATCAGTTAGTTCGGGCGGTCAACCATAATCCAGCGATCCTCCTTCGGACCCAGGATCTACCACCGCTCTACATGGAAAACTCCTGCATGTATCTGTTCAAAAAAGAGACACTTGTTCAGAAGCATAACCGTATCGGTGACCGGCCGTTCATGCACGATATTCCCGAAATCGAAGCGCAGGACATCGACGTTGAACTGAATTTTAAAGTAGCCGAATTCCTCTTTACTGAACTTTATCCTGAACTAGCCCTATGAAAGTTTTAATTACGTGCCCACCGATGCTTGGCCAGTTGGCGGAATTTCTTCCCATCTTCGAAGAAGCAGGCATCGAAGTAATTGCTCCGAAAGTTGTTCAAACGTTGTCCGAAGAAGAACTGATTGATCTGGTGCCAACCGTTGATGGCTGGATTATCGGTGATGATCAGGCGACCGAGCGGGTGTTCCGGGCGGGCAAAGCCGGAAAGCTGAAAGCCGCTGTCAAGTGGGGCATTGGCGTCGACAACGTTGATTTCAAAGCGTGCAAAGAACTGGATATTCCAATCGTAAACACGCCGATGATGTTTGGAGCCGAAGTGGCCACCATCGCCGTATCGTACGTGCTGGGCCTGGCTCGACAAACCTACTACATTGATCGTGAAGTTCGGGCGGGCAACTGGGTTAAGCCAGCAGGGATGTCTCTTGCTGGTCACACGGTAGCACTGGTTGGCTTCGGCGACATTGGCAAAGCGACAGCCCGGTTCCTGAAAGCCTTCGACATGCACATCAACGTGTATGATCCTTTCGCCAAAAAGTCTGAGCCGGATGAGGCAAACTACAACTTTCTTGATTTTCCGCAAGAACTAGAGAAAGCCGATTTCGTCGTGACAACCTGCGCGTTGACGCCAGCAACAAAGCACTTAATCAATGCAGAAAGTATTCAGCGCATGAAGGACGGCGTACGGATTGTCAACGTATCGCGTGGTCCAATCATTGACGAAGCTGCCCTGATCGACGCACTTAAATCCGGTAAAGTACATTCCGCTGGTTTAGACGTATTCGAAAACGAACCCCTTCCAATTAATTCAGAGCTCCGCCAGTTTGACCGCTGCATCTTTGGTACGCACAACGGCTCCAATACGATTCAGGGTGTTCAACGCGCCAGCCATCAGGCAATCAAGTCAATGTTTGAATTTTTAGAAATCGCCGAACCGGTTGCATAATTTATGAAAAAGGCGCTAATCACAGGGGTATTGGGTGGTATCGGTAGTGCGCTCGCCCAATCGTTCCGCGAAAATGGTTACTACGTGTATGGTCTGGATATTCGTGATACCGACGATCACCAGGCCGACCAGCTGATTCAGTTTGACCTCCACCGGTTTAGTACCGACGATGCGTACCGCTCGGAGTGGAAGCTCAAATTTTACGCGCTGATTCCAGAACTTCATGTACTGGTTAACAATGCCGCTGTACAATTGCTCGATGGACTAGACGACCTGAAGTTAAGCGAGTGGAACCACACAATGGCCGTAAACCTGACGGGGCCACTGCTCTTAAGCCAGCATTTCCTTGATCAGCTCGAAGAAGGGAACGGATGCATCATCAACATCGGTAGCATTCACCAGCAGCTTACCAAACGTCGATTCATTAGCTACGCTACCTCCAAAAGCGCGCTTATCGGCTTGACCAGAGCGTTAGCCGTAGATCTGGAAGGGCGAGTTCGTGTCAACGCGATAAGCCCGGCAGCCATCGAAACCGATATGCTACTGGCTGGCTTCGACGGCAACCAAAGCGCGTTGGACGAGCTACGTAGAATTCACCCCGTACAGCGCATCGGCTGCCCGAACGATGTAGCAAAAATGGCTTTGTTCTTAGCCTCCGAGAGCTCCGGCTTCATCCATGGCGCTAACCTGACTCTAGACGGCGGAATCAGCTCAGTGTTAAAGGATTTGTAACAATTCCTATTTGCGCTAAACAACTGAAAGCGGGCGAAAGAATCGTCTTCGCCCGCTCTCCATCGGACAATTCAGAGATAAAGTCATGCAGGTGAAAACTATTGTAGATAAGCTTTGGAATTCGCCCACGATAACTTCGTGGATGAGTTACGCAACACGAGCGCTAAGCTTATTTGTTGTTCTACCACTGATATTAAAGCGTTTTGATGATGGAGAAGTTGCCTTGTGGTACCTGTTCTCTACGATAATAGCCCTCCAAAGTTTATTGGACATGGGCTTCAGAAATACGTTCATCCGGTTGATTTCGTACGCGATGGGCGGCATAGAAGAAATAACCCAAGTTGTGTCGGCAAAGGTAGTTGCTAGAAAATCAGATAGTCCGAACTGGAACTTGGTTGGTAAGATCTATGCAAACATGGCTTATCTGTATGGATGGCTAACCGCTTTGGTAATCATTGTAATGGGAAGTTTGGGAAGCTGGTCGATGGTACGCCCTATCTCATTTGTAAAAGATGCACAATCGGCTTGGCTAGCCTGGGGAATAATAATTATCGCTTCAGCTTGTAGGTTTTACGGTTCTATCTATTCAAATTACCTAGAGGGCCTCAATAAAATTGCGCTTGTAAGACGTTGGGAAGCGCTCACATCAACCGCTGCTATTAGCTCATCTATCATTGGTCTTTATATAAGTGACAGTTTACTGGTACTAGTTTTTATCAATCAGCTTTGGGTTTTTTTATCAGTCATACGCAATTATTTTTTAAGTAGAACTGTAGAAAATAACAAATTTAAAACTATTGAAATCGACTATTCATTTGATCGTCAATTATTCAGAAAAATATGGCCTGCGGCATGGCGAAGTGGAATATCTGGTTTCATGTCAAATGGATTAAACAATTTAAGCAGCGTATTATATGCTCAAATCGGCAATAGCGAAAGTATTGCCTCTTACTTACTGGCTCTACGTATTATAGCACAAATTAGAGAGATATCAATGGCTCCCTTTTACAGTAAAATACCATTATATGCTCGTTTACGTGTGCAAGGAGATATGAAACAATTAATCCAAAAGGCACAACATGGAATGTTCTTATCACACCTTGTTTTTGCAATAGGAGTTATTCTCGTAAGCATTACATCTAACTATTTATTAGAGTATATCAATAGTGATATAAAGTTTGTTTCTAACGAGTTATGGTTGCTGTTGTCATTAGCTTATTTTATTCATCGTTACGGCGCTATGCATATGCAACTCTATTTAACAACTAATCATGTAATTTCACATATTGCTGATAGCATTTCCGGAATAATATTTATCGTAACTAGCTTTACATTGATAAACTCATTAGAATTATATGCTATTCCTATAGGAATGCTATCCGGTTACTTGGGATTCTACGCGTGGTATGCAGCTTCTTTCTCAATAAACAGTCTCTCAATTAGCTTTTATAACTTTGAGAAACGGGTGACTACTATACCTCTACTGCTGTTCTTATTTTATATTACGATCAATTTAATGTTATAGTTTCTCACCCATAATTCCCTATGAAAGCATCTATATTAATAAACAATTATAACTATGAAGCTTATGTTGAAAAAGCTATAGCTTCAGCCTTGAACCAATCTTACGAAAAGGTTGAGGTAATAGTCTATGACGACGGCTCTAAAGACCAGTCATTACAGAAAATTGAAAAATTTTCAAAAGACATCATTACAATAGCAAAACCTAATTACGGCAGAGGACATTGTTGGAACCAGATAAATGCAGTTAATGAAGCTTTTAAAAAAAGTACTGGTGATATAATATTCTTAATGGATAGTGATGACTGGTTCTTTGAAGATAAAGTAAGAAAAGTAGTCGAAATTTTCAATAAGAATCCCAATGCTGTATACGTACAACATAGGTTTGACCTAGTTGATGAAGAAGACAATAGAATCAATGCTGAAAAACGGCCTCTGTATTCCGGCATAAACATTCTAGATGGCATTTATTATACAAAACGGTTAGATTTCTTCTTCACACAAACAAGTGGACAATGCTTCAAAAGATCCTTTCTAGAAAAAATTTTACCCTTAAAAGAAGACGATCTGTCTATGATCTGTGTGGATATAAGGCTAACAAGATATGCAGCTTTTGAGGGAGAAATAATAACGTTACAGGATAAGTTATCAGCCTATAGAGTACATACTAAAAATCACTCTTCAGTACTAAAAGATAAAAACTACTATACAAAATACGAGAAACAACATTTAAATTTTTTCAATAGTCTTTCTCAAAAATACAGTAAACCTTATTTAAAAAAAGAAAATTCTACTTTATCTTATTTAAAAGTATTAGTCCTATTATTTAGGGCTAATATGAACTCTAATCAGAAGATAAATTTCTTAACAGCTTGGTTCAAATCCTATATAAACAAATAAATGGAATCAATAGAACAATTTGACCGATTACAAAGGGCTACAGTAAACCCATACTTTAATGCTCTCTCGATCATAAAAAATAGGCTAGCATGGGATTTAAACCCTAACGCTTGGTCTTCTAGAAAAAAAATGGGAAATCTTAAAGATTTTCATACTAAAAAGAAAGCGATAATAATCTGTAATGGACCGTCTTTGAAAAATGTAGACTTTGATTCTTTCATAGGAACAGACATCTATTTCTTTGGACTAAACAAGATCAACTTAATGTTCGACGATACAGAATTTAGGCCTAATGCGATAGTTGCGAGTAATTATTTTGTAATTGACCAAAATAAAGATTTTTACAATTCAACAGATATACAATTATTTCTCAACTCTGACAAAAGCAATGTTATCAAGAATAGAAATAATGTCGTCTTTGTGAATTATTCAAGTATACCTCGAAAATTTGCTAGAGATTGTAGTATATCTCTTTTTCAAGGACATACAGTAACTTATACTGCAATGCAACTGGCATTCCATATGGGTTTTTCAGAAGTAGCTATTATTGGCTGTGATCACCACTTCGAAACAAAAGGAATATCTAATAAAACTGCTATTGCGGGAGAAACTGACCCAAATCATTTTCACCCAAAATATTTCGCAGACGGCGTAAAATGGGACTTGCCCGATTTACTAGGTTCTGAGTATCATTATGATCTTGCGGATAAAGTCTATAAGCACTTTGGTCGAAAGATAGTAAACTGTACTGAAGGTGGCAAACTAGAAGTTTTCGAAAGGATGAAATTAAACGATTTTATCAAAAAATGATTCAACAGGACTTAGCACCTCTTAGATAACATTTTTATGTATAGACTAACAATCGCCCTAATAATACTTTTTACAAATTTTTCTGACTTTGCACATTACACTATAGTCAGAATATTACCAATCATTTTTTTTTCAGCTATAATCTTTCAAGAACTTATAATAAAAAAACCTAAAATAAACTTTTTAAACAGAAACTTTTGCCTATTAAACATATTAGCTGTTATATTAATTATAAGTATAATCATTTCGACCAGAAAGGACGTTTCTATCGATTTGAGAGCATTTAGAATCCTAACGTTTTTATCATTTGTTATAGCTTTTTTTAATACAGCATTCAATTACGTAAAAAATAATGATCTACTGACAACTTTTGTAAATTTTGCATATAAACCACTGTTGTTTTTCCTATCAATAAATCTTTTTTTATTTTTTTTAGGATTTAAAGCTTCTGACTATAACATTGGACAAGCCGTTATTTTATCTTATTTCGGTTTAGCTATAGAAAGGGTAGAATTCTTTCTATCTCCAGGAATAAATGCTTATGGTGCTGTATTAGGAATAGCATTCAATCTAAGCTTAATAGGCTTTGGAATAGTAAAACAAAAACGAAATATTTTTTTATCCGGCTTAATAATATCTTTAATATCCTTATTGCTTACTGATAGTAGAGGAGCAATAATATTTCCTGTCATAATTTACTGCTCTATAAAATTCTTTTTTTCCAATCTAAAAAAACCTAAACTATTGTGGATTGTTCCGATAATCGGATTTGTAGGTCCATTCCTACTTCTTTCAACTTTATTATTTTTATCACAAACGGACTATGGAGCGGTCGTATCACGTTCTTCGGAAGATTTGGCAACAGGAAATGCTCGCTCAATAATTTGGGGAATCGCATTTAATGATTTTTTGGCTTTTAAGCCTGAACATCACCTCTTCGGTTATGGTGAATATGGGCAGTATGCTGCGGGACTTTCTCAGCAATGGTCATATATATTTGGAGACAATGAAAACGCTGAATTTATGCACCCTCATAATATTTTCTTGTCAATTGCGCTTGACTATGGATATTTTGGGCTAATCATATTCACTTTAGTACAATATTCTATCATAAAAGCTATTATAATTAGTTGGACTTCTCAAAGAGAAGTTTCATACTTGCTATTAGGCAATATACTATATTTCAACTTAGCTGGTATAACTGAGACTATGTTCGGTTTTTACTATCAAAATATTGTTTATTTATTTTTTATGATAAACCTTTTCGCATTCATTCTAAGATATTTTAATAAGAAAAATCAATCAGCCAATGTTAGATCTAACCAGATTTACCCCATCCCGTATTCTGCCAGCGGTGGAACGTCGTTTGAAAGAAGTCCCATTCACGCAGGCCTGGTACAATTCCGCTCAGGGGAAGAAAAACAGGAGTTATCTGCAGCAAATTCATAATCGCTACGCAGGAGAACGGCTTTTTCTAATCGCGAATGGGCCAAGTATTAAAGACATGGATCTTTCGGTTTTGAAAGATAAGTATACCATGTGCATGAACCGGTTCTATATTTACTTTGACAAGCTCGGATTCACCCCTACTTTTTTGACTTGCGTTGAAGAACTAGTTCTTGAGCAATTTAAAGAAGACTTTAATAATCTTTCGTGTGAGACCTTCTTTAACTGGCGCTTTTACAAACAATTCCCTAAAGCGCACTTCCTGAAAGAAGCTTACTCATTTAATCCTTTTTTTCAAGATAATATTCTTGAACCCACTCATTTTGGCGGAACAGTAACCTATGCCTGTCTACAGCTAGCCTACTATATGGGTTTTAAAGAAGTAGTTATTATTGGCATGGACCATAGTTTCAAAGAAAAAGGACTAGCGACTAAGGTGGAAGTACGTAATTACGAGAAAGATGAAAGCCATTTTGATCCCAATTACTTCCCAAAAGGAATTAAATGGAAATTACCTGATTTAGATAAATCCGAATATTCTTACGCACTTGCCCGCGATTTTTATCAGCAGAATGGACGCGAAATTATCGATGCGACAGTAGGTGGCAAGTGTACTATTTTTAAGAAAGGGAAATTCTCTAATTATTTATAACAAACTAATAAAATCATTCCGATGCAACTTTTACAACCTGATCAGCTAATTTCTTCCGGAGAAAACATAACGTTCGACTGTCCTAAATTAATTATTGCCGTTGATGGCTATTCAGGTTGTGGAAAAAGCACAACCGCAAAGCAAGTTGCAGCCCGTCTGGGGTACACCTATATTGATACGGGGGCTATGTATCGTAGCGTTACGCTTTTTTTGCTTCAACATAACATCCTCTTTACTGACTCCCACGCAGTCCAGGATGCGCTGGCTCAAATTTCGATTTCATTTAAATTTAATGTGATCACGGGACGGAATGAAACGTATCTGAACGGTGTGAACGTGGAAGATGAAATTCGGATGTTGTATGTCGCTAACTCGGTAAGCAAGGTTAGTGCTCTTCCTGAAGTACGACGTACCCTTGTTCGATTACAGCATCAGATGGGTCAACAGCGCGGTATCGTTATGGACGGCCGTGATATTGGGACCCAAGTTTTTCCCGACGCTGAACTCAAGGTATTTATGACGGCGGATGCACTTATCCGTGCCCAACGCCGGCAAGTTGAGCTGGTCGATAAAGGGCAAGCTGTCGCTCTGGAAGAAATTCTGGATAATATCAAAAAGCGTGATCACGATGATACGACTCGCACAGTAAGCCCTTTACGCCAAGCTGATGACGCTCTTTTACTCGATACGTCCTACACAACTATTGATGAACAGATCGACTGGGTTGTGCAAATGGCTACGGAGCGAATGCAACAGCCACAGCTTAGCTAAATCAAGGCTAAACGCTGCTCAGTATACGATAACAGCATAGTGGTAGTTGGCTTACACACCCTATTTGTGCAACGAATTAAACCCACCGTATTTATTTGACTTACGTTTTACAATTCCATTGTTTAACTTATTTATGGAAAACGCTTATTCCCTTGTTCCAAAACAGCTTGCTCAGGCCTTGATCAATAAGGTTAGCCTCATCGAGAATAAGGCAACAGCTGATCGACTATTCAAGAGCGCACTTGCTAGTCGGAACTGTACCATTATCTCTTTTATCAATGCCCACGCTTTTAATATTTGTTATCGAAACGATCAGTTTGCAGAGGCTTTGTTAAAATCCGATTGGTTGTTGCGAGACGGCAAAGGTATTGAGATACTGTATAAGTCGATTGGTCGGAAGCCTGGAGTTAATATGTGTGGAACCGATACCATTCCTCAGTTACTCACACTGGCTAAAGGAAAACGTATTGCCTTAGTTGGTACGGAAGAACCCTATCTGCAACAAGCCACTGATTTTTTAACGCAAAAAGGCCACAATGTCATTTTGACGGTTCATGGTTTTCATTCCATCCAGAACTATTTGCCGATTATAAAGCAAGCCAAGCCCGATGTGGTTATTTTAGGTATGGGGATGCCCAAGCAGGAACAGTTATCGATCTATCTTAAAGAACGACTCGATTATCCCTGTGTCATTGTCAACGGGGGGGCTATTATCGACTATTGGGGAAACAAAGTAGTGAGAGCTCCAAACTGGGTCCGGCAGATTGGGGGCGAGTGGGCCTTCCGGCTTTTACTGGAACCCCGTAGACTATTTACGCGCTATGTAATCGGCAATTTTGTCTTTCTCAGACGCGTTCGACAGATTAGAGGTCAGGAGTTTGCAGCACTTAGAAATAGTGCGTAGTATTTTATTGATTAAAAACGTACATGCACATGCGTTACCTGTTTTTTTTGTTAATATCAGCGCTGTTCTGGCACCTGACAAATAGTAATGTTACTACTGACAACACTAAACTGAATCAAGACAGCACAACGTTAAAACAGGCCGCACCATTTCCCTTAGGTGTTTCAGTAGATGCCAGACTGCTGACCAGCAATAAGCAATACCGAAATACGGTTAATCGGGAATTCAACAGCATAACGTCGGAAAATGCGTTAAAAATGAATCGGCTTCTCGTAGCGCCGAATCAATACGATTGGTCAGGAGGTGATTCTATCGTTGATTTTGCCCGTACAACTGGCAAACGTATGCATGGACATACGCTTGTCTGGCACCGAAGTGTACCAAAATGGGTTGAGGCATTTCAGGGGGATTCGATAGCCTGGGAGAATTTATTAAAGAGCCATATTCAAACCGTTATAGGTCATTATAAAGGACAAGTTAAGTCATGGGATGTTGCCAACGAAGTCATTGATGATAATGGTTCATTGCGTAAATCGATCTGGTCAGCGCATTTAGGTCCAGATTACGTCGCTCGTTGCTATCAATACGCGCACGAGGCAGATCCCAAAGCACTACTATTTTATAATGACTACGGTCAGGAGATCAATCTAAAAAAAGCACTGGCAATTAAGGCAATGCTATTAAATCTCAGGAAGAGAAAGATTCCGATACATGGTGTTGGTCTACAATCCCATATATCTATCTACCATTCTGACAGTCAGTACAGACGAGGCCTCGCTGTGATGACTTCGGTTGGATTGCTTGTACATATCTCCGAACTGGATATTCGTCTGAATACGAAAAAGATTAAAACTCTTACAATTACAGAGAACATGCTGGAAGAACAGGAGCAGAAGTATGAATCGATAGTTGAGATTTATAAAGATGTTGTTCCTAAAAAGCAGCGGTATGGGATTACGATCTGGAATCTTAGCGATAAAGACAGTTATCAACTTAAAGACTGTCAATGCCCCGATGCCCCGATGCCGTTCGACACGACTTATAAGAAGAAGTTAGCGTACAAAGGCTTGCTGGATGGGCTAAGACAGTAAAAACACTTTACTTCACTGTTTTAAAAACCTTTCGTACACTGATCCACCCCCCCAGGGTGTTTTCGTAAAGTTGCCCCTGATCAAGTGCAATAGCCGTTTTTAATTCTGAACCGCCTAACCAGCCGAGCGGCCAGGTTAACCAGGCGGCCCCCGAAAACTGCGCTACGGGTTGGACAAACGGATGACGATGCGTTCCGTAATGCTGGCTAATCGATAAACGAGTTTGCCATTGCACTCCCCGACCAATGGTACCAGCAAATCCTACGTGCCCCATTTGAACCCGGTTACTTGCAATAGCCCAAATGCGCTTTTCCGGATGCTCGTTCTGCCGTTCGGGCCGCAAGTCTGACCGGTAGGCTATAAACGGCGAACCGATCACGCGTCGGTTCTGCACCCAACCGTCAATATACTGGTAATTGTTGAAGTAGTCGTCCTGGCCTTCGTAGCGCGTTCCGGTATTGACATAGGCCCCACTCTGACTCATGGTGTTGAAATATTCGAGCAGGATATGGCGTAGCTGAAAACCACCTGCTTCGGTTGGTCGACGTAGTAAGCGGAGGCCGTACAACCCATCAGGAAAATTGATAAAAACCACGCCCGATTTGTCTTCGAAAGGGTGCTGATGATAACCCATTACCTCCCACTTTCCTATCGTTGTTTCGAGGCTAAAATCGATGGAGCCTAGGTGATTACCAACTCGGTTAATCCGATCAAAATCACTCAGCTCTTGCGAATTGGAGTCACTGCCTTCACTGGCCGTTAACACATACAGATAATCCTTGAAGGAGGAAGGCATCTTGCCATCCTTGGCACGCGAGGGTGGCAGATAGCCTGAGCGTCCCCCCCACTGAGCGTTGTGCAATACGCCACCCGTCAGTCGAACGCGCGAATTGGGGCGTCCAATGCGTATATAAAACGCTTTCTGGTGAAGATAAGACCCCTGGACCGAATCGGTATTGGCAAACCAGCCATGCGCAAAGAAAGTATGAATAGAGACAAACCCATTTGTAAAACCTAACGGCGTAAATCCGTTTGTCCCAACCTGTATTTTGGTGATCGGCAACGCATTGCCCGACCAGGAGTAAAAACCCGATGTTAAGGTAGAATCGCCCAGACCGATGACTTCCTTCCTGCGTCCCCCCCACAAGCTAAAACGTCCTAGGTCAAGCGATAGATAAGCCTGCGGCAACAAAACAGTTGACGTTCTAGCCGCATTGCCAACGGCCTGAATACCGTAGCTAATAGACCGATTTGGATGAATACTACTTATGCCAAAACGTTCGCTGATGCCCACCCGTACCGTCCCTGCCGGACTACTCTTTGGAACAAGACCAAACTGATTAGCCTGTAACCAGAAAGGCGTCCGGCTACCCGATGCAATCAGACCTCCGATTTCGGCGTCAATAAATGTTTGTCGCTTAGCAGATACAGGGAAAGAATCTATCTGTGCAGACGTTAGAAAGCTAACGGACAGACAAGAAATGATCAAGAAAAGTCGCTTCACAGGTTGTAGAAATTAGCGTAGTCTAACCTAAGTCACACTGACTACAATTGAAACACCTGTGCAATATAAATAACTATTAGTTAAAATATTAAAATTTATAGTAACTTAAAGATGATCAATGCTAGAGGATTCGTCACGCTCATTTTAGCGTCACAGTCTTTCTCGATTGATTGTAACTGCCAAAACAGCCTAATCCATTCTGGATATTAGTTGGTATAATCACGGGTTCGGCGAAAGGGTTGTTGGCGGCTTTGAGTTGCTGATCCAGGGCCACATGGTATTGATAATAAGCTTCGTCAACGTGCATCAGGTCAAAGCTAATCGCCATTGATCGGTATTGCCGGCTTAGTCTGTCTTTATCTAATAACGCCGAAGCCGACAGGGTTCCTGCTTTGTTTTGACTTGCTAGCAAACCCAGCGAATTAGTAGCCATAATGAATGAAATAGCTTCCGGGTTGCCATAGGATGAGTTCGAAGGCGTATTGATGGGTATACCGCGTACAGTTCCTTTGACTCGGTAATACGCATTCGCAGGATCTTGCCAGCTTCCCACAACACGATACTCTTTTTGCGCCCCATTGACCTGTCCTGACGTTGATGTTGAATCGAACTGGATCGCATCGAGGGCAATCATTGAGGGTACTGTCGTGGTTGAACTCACCTGTTGACCCGTGGAGGAGCGCACGGTCATTTGGTAGGTATTACCCGACCGAACCACCATTTTTTGTGCTTTTACCGCATATAAAGCCAATTGAGAATTATAGACCAGTCTAACTGAGTTACTACCGTCAGACAGTGTTACAACAGCGTCGGAGACTTCAACGCGCCTGGTGGCATCGTTATCCAAAACAGGACGCGACCGGGTTACTTTAGCGGTCAGCAGCGTATCCTGCGGAGAAATAAAGCAATCAACAACCAATTTATCGGACTGCCCCGCAAGCACCTGCGGTACGATCTCTTCCCGCATCGAGTTGCAGGCTAGTAGTATCGTAGACAGAACTAGCAATAGCCATTTTTTATCGAAAGAAACCATAAGTTTCAGCGGATTATCTTTTTCAGGAATGCCAGTCAAAACCGAACGGTATAACTCACCGACGGAACTACAGGAAATAGCGAGTACTTGTACAAGACCGTTTTCGATGGCATTCCCTTACCCTGCTCTTTTCCTTCCAGCGAATAGAGGAACGCATTTCGGCGGTTATACACGTTGTATACGCTCAACTCCCAAACCCGCTCGTAAGACGTCCGCTTTCTGGTGAAGCGTAAACCAATGTCTAACCGGTGATAGGCATCGGCCCGAAACGCATTTCGTTCGCTGTACTCCTTGACGTTTGGACCAGAGCCATAAAGCGTACTAGCCGTAGCTGGATTAGATTCCGCTTTTTGATCGAGGTAGCCCGAATAACGTGATAGTGGCAGTGTGAGCGCATTACCCGTTCCGTACACCCATGAGCCGGAAAGCGTGATTGAAGGCGTTAGTTCGTAGATACCAACGACAGACGCGTCGTGGCGACGGTCGTAGCGAGGGAAAAATGGCTTACCAGCGTTCAATTCAGCAAACTGCCACTTCGTCCAGGAGAGTGTATAGCCTATCCAGCCCGACAGCCGCCCTGTCTGCTTTTGCAGCAATACCTCTGCTCCGGAGGATCTTCCGTGTCCGCTGGTTACATTGTCGGTCCACTGGGTTGATTGGATCGATCCCTTCGTGTCGGCGGTCAGAAAGCTGGCCCCTTCCCGGTAGCTAAGCAGATTATTCATCTGTTTATGGTAACCCTCCACCGTTAAGGTTATTCCTGCCGTTGAGAAATTTTTGACTATACCCAGTGCGATCTGCTGCGACTGCTGTGGTTTGACTGACCCCACTGTGGGCACCCATAAATCCGTACAAAGGCCCACACCAGCGCTGGAAAGTAGATGAACATATTGATTCATTAAGGCAAACGATCCTTTTAGGGTGAACGTTGGTGCCGCCCGATAAGCCAGCGACAGCCGGGGTTCAGGAAGAGCGTATCCAGGTAGGGATAATTTTTCACCAGCCGATCCAGAAGGTGCATCCTGACGACCACCAATTAGCGAATAAGCGCTCAGCCGTAAGCCGCTGTTGATACTCCACTGATCAGTGGGGGTCCAGGTGTGTTCAATGTAGGCACCCGCTTCTGCCGTATTAACCTGATGATCGGCGGTTTGTACCGGAGGGTCGGCAACCGTCAGCGACACCGAAGCCTGAGGATTAAATACGTGCTGGGTTGCCTGTACTCCGTAGCGAAGCTGGTGCTTTTTGTTGATATATTGATGAAGGGCATAACTAACACCTACGTCTCGGATAGCGGATTGATAAGCAAGCCTATAGGTTCCGTTTGAAGAGCTTTCCGGAAGCAACTGTTCATCCTGCACCGCCATGCGGTAGCGACTAGACAAAATCGACAGATCGAACGCCAACCCTCTGGCTCCCTGGTGATGCCAGCGTATACTTCCGGCTTCGTTGGTCCATTGCAGAGCAGAGCGTAAGGCAATACCATCGGTGCGGACATTACTGAACTGATCGTGACTGCGGTACCCACTAACGTATAGTTTATCTTTATCACCAGCCTCAATCGTCAACTTGGCATTTACGTCATAAAAGAACGTTTTCAACACGGGTTGATCGTCCGTGCCTTTTCCCAGCAGTCCCGTCAGTAAATCCAGGTACGTGCGTCGCCCTGCTACAACGTACGTAACCTTTTTGCTCAGTGGTCCGCTTACGAGTAATCGAGAGGCAACGATTCCGCCAGTAGCTTCGGCATGTACCTTGTCCGTCGCTCCGTCTTTCGTCGTTAGTTCAACAACCGATGACAATCGTCCGCCGAAACGAGCGGGGAAACCGCCCTTGGTCAAGTCTGCTTGTTTCAAAGCGTCACCGTTGAAGGCGGAAAAGAACCCCAACAGATGGTTTGGATTGTAGATTGGGGTATTATCCAGTAAAATCAAATTCTGATCCGGTGCTCCTCCACGAACGTACAAACCAGCGTTCCCTTCCGACCCTTTCTGTACGCCGGGCATCAGTTGCAGCATTTTCAGCACATCCTTCTCACCCAATAATGCTGGTACTTTTTTAAGTTGAGTCATTGAAAGGCTTACTGTACTCATCGGTGTGTCGCTGCCTACTGACGCCTGTTTACTCCCTTCCACACGCTGTTCACCCAAGGTTTGTCCTGCGGTCAGAAAAATGCTGAGTTCAGTGCCGCTCTCCGGTCGTACAATGTATGTGACGGAGGCAAAACCAACATAAGAGAATGTGACAACAGTTATAGCGCTAGCAGGTACGCTGATTGAGAAGAACCCTACATCTGACGTTAGACAACCTTCCTTGTTGTCAGCCACATATACATTTGCACCGGCCAATGGCAATTTACTTTTAGCGTCAAATACATGGCCTGTAATACGTCGAATAGCAGATATTTCGGCCTTCAAGGTACCACACAACAGCATAAACAACAGTAAGCTCAGCAGCTTCATCTCGGCGAAAATCCCAAAAGGCCTGAAAGACACATGTAAGTAATTTCCCTACGTATTACTTACCGTTTTCGACATTCATCTTGTGGATTTGTCACACATGCACTTCTGTTAACAGAGATACCTTAAGTGATTTATTGATAACTCTAATTATAATTTTTATATAATAAGAAATTTTAGAGTTTTAATTATTCAATCTTTATTTATCTATATAAAACAGTATACATTATTTAATAACCTTAAAAATCATTCTATCTAAGCAGCAAGTTCTATATTTCATACATACATAATCTACCATCTAGTCCGCGCATAAAAAAAGACTCATACAAACCCCATGGCTGGTATGAGTCTTTATGGTAAAACCTTACAGCTAATTACCGTCTGTTCTCTATTGTTTTGTGTACAATGGATCTAGAAATAGGTAACGACCTTTATTCTGCTCTGGCTCCTGCCGGGTGTTTACATCGATGTGCATCACCTGAGCCGAGTTGCCAGTACCAACGGCAGACCATGTTGGCAAACCGGGTCCGTTTGGATTACCCGTTTTTATAAAGTTTGCAAAGTAATTCTGCATCACCTCCGATACTTTGTAATCGTCCGGCGTCCAGGCATAGACCTTGTTGGTCGCCAGATTTCCCATAGCATACTCAATTTCCGCCGAATGAACAGCGCCACGAGCGGGCGGCATTTTTACGGCTGAAGCATCGTTTCCTTTTACAACTCCGCCCGCTAACCCTGGCGCAGCATTACCCATTTCGGGCGTCATGGCGGGCCGTGGCCGTGAGTACAGATAACGATATACGGGTTTGCCGCCCGTCTTAACCTGAACATCTGACCATTTCCAGGTGCTATATCCAATGAATCGATCACTTGCCAGATCCGTAGCCGCCTGCATAACCTCGTCTTCGGTTGTAGCAGGATACAGTTTCAACACCTCATCGGCACGTTCGCCAAATAGTTTTTGCACGGCTTTGGTGTAGTTTTCTGGCGTTGGTTTTTCCTGACCCAAAATAGCTCGACCGCTCATTTCTTCAGAATTCCAGCCAACCAGTAAAGGAACGTGCGCCTGCTGGCCAGCGGCAAACAGTTGAGCGGGAGGTTTAGGGAAGAAGTAGCCATCGACCGCTGCCGAGAAACGACCGAAAGGAACTTTAGCCGTCGCTTCAAGTAGCTGATCAGCAGGCATAGCCCGTAACTCAGCCAATGACTTGGCATTTACGCTGTTTGCAAATTCAACTCCTTGCTTTTCGGCTTCATCGAGTGAAACGGGTGGTAAAGTTCCCAGCAAAGAACCGCTCTCTCCAATGGCCCCAGCGATAAGCCCTTTCGACAAAGGAGACACCATTTGGGCACTAACTGAAACAGACCCCGCCGACTCACCGGCAATCGTTACCTTTTTAGGATCGCCACCAAAGGCTTCGATGTTTTGCTGCACCCAGCGCAACGCTGCACTCTGATCCAGGTAGCCATAATTACTCGACGCCTGATGCGGAGACTCCTTTGTTAGTTCTGGATGGGCAAAGAACCCAAACAAGCCTAGTCGGTAGTTGACCGTAAGCGCGACAATACCCTTTTTAGCCATGCTTTCGCCATCATAACGAGGCTCAGAGCCGTCGCCCGCCATAAATCCACCTCCGTAAAAGTAAACGAGGACTGGCAACCGCTCTTTCGACGACTTGGCGGGTGTCCAGACATTCAGGTACAGGCAATCTTCGCTCATGCCATCCGAGCGGAAGCCCATATCGCCAAACAAAGCACGCTGCATAGCCCGTGGACCAAATTTTTTGGTTTGACGAACACCCTGCCAGTTTTTGGTTGGCTGTGGTTCCTGCCAACGTAAGTTTCCAACGGGTGGCTGCGCGAAAGGGATGCCTTTGAACGAGCGGATACCGCTTTGCTCGACAACGCCTTCGACAACGCCATTAGCGGTTTTAATCTGGGGCGCGTCTTTAGATGACTGCGCAAATGCCCCCGCCGTCAGTTGCAGGGCAAGTAGTAAAATAAAAGGCTTTTTCATCGTTTAGGAGTAATGAGCGATCCGTCTCAACGAGGGTATTAAAGACGAGATAGCAACTTGTTAATGATTATTTTTATTATTGTAGCAAAGTGAGACAATAATAAACGCTTATATTGAAACCGCCAAATTTCTGTTCGTTGTAACCTGAATAAAAACGTATGCGTGAACACGTTATTCAAGAAGAAATTCAACCCGATGGAGCCGGTTTTCTACCAGGATTGGCTATTGACTGCGTCATTTTCGGCTTTCACGACAATCAGCTTAAAATTTTATTGCTAGCCTATCGGAACACGGATTTGTTTGCGCTGCCCGGTGGCTTTATTCGTGAAAAGGAAGACGTAAACGATGCCGCCAAGCGGACCTTAGCCCAACGAACAGGGCTTCACGACATCTACTTGGAGCAGTTTTATACGTTTGGAAATTTCGCTCGGTACGATCCGGTCCCGCTGCAAATGATCATGGCTGGTAAGGACCTGCCACCCGACGACGATCATTGGTTACTGCGCCGTTTTGTTACGGTAGGCTATTACGCTCTTGTTGATTTCACTAAGGCGGTCCCGAACCCCGATTTGCTGGCCGATGACTGCTCCTGGTACGATCTGAATTACCTACCTACTCTGATGCTTGATCATCAGACGATTGTGCAGAAAGCGCTGGAAACATTACGAGCTGACTTAGATCGCAAATTGATAGGCTTCAACCTACTTCCGGAAACGTTTACAATGAATGACCTACAAAGTCTCTACGAAACCATTTTGGGGGAGCCTTTACACCGATCCAGCTTTCAGCGCAGGATGCTGGGGCTGGACATTCTGGAACGGCTGGAAAAGCAGTATAGTGGAGGAGCCCATAAAGCCCCTTACCTATACCGATTCAAATCAGAAAGCGAAGGATAAAACAGCTGTAGCTGTCAGCGTTCTTAACACTATCGATCTGCCGCTACCTATTTGGGAAAATACAGTCGGAACGTGGTTCCGTGACCAACCTGACTTTCGACATCGATCGAGCCTTTATGGCTATTGATGATGTTTTGCGTAGCCGTCAGCCCGAGGCCCATTCCGCCTGACTTACCTGTAAAGAAAGGGTCGAACAGGCGTTTTCGATCGGCTTCGCTGATCCCACCGCCATTGTCTGTCACTTCTACACAAACGCGACTATCCTCCGAACAAAACGTACTGACCACCAACACGCCTTTACCTTCCTCCATGGCCTCCACGGCATTGATTAGGATATTAAGCAATGCGGTTTTTACCTGTTCTCTGTCGAGCAGTGCATTACAATCGTCATTCGAGAAATGAACTTCCAGCCGCATCCGCTTTAGCTTGATGCGGTCACTGATAAGTTGCAGCGTTGATTTTACGACACCGTTGAAATCCTGCCGACGCCGTTCGAGTTCACGTGGTTTCGACGAGTTAAGCATCTCAGTGATCAGCTGCCCAATACGGTCCACATTCCGGCCAATGATATCCGTAAACATGGTTACGTATTCATTCTCGGTTTCCAGCTCGTCTTTGAGTTGTTCCAGAGCCAGACTCAGGTTGGTTAACGGGTTACGCACTTCATGCGCGATACTGCGGGCGATTTTACCCGTCATAGTTAGCTTTTCGGCCAGAATCAAGTCCTGCTGCGCTTTTTTCTGATCGGTAATGTCCCGCACGATCCCTTGATACCATTCAGGCAGGCCAGCCCGGTCCTCAACGGCCCAGACCGAAATCAAGCAGATACGCTTACGACCATTCTTACTGATAAGCGTTGTTTCGAAATCCTTGATCTGACCGTATTCGCGAACGTTGAACCGTAACTCGCGAAGGAAGTTCAGGTCGGTAAATAGGCGGGCGGGATTTAGTTTTCGTAACTCATCGCGACTGTAGCCAAGCAAACGTTCTACAGAAGGGTTTGCATCCTGAAAGTGAAGCTGTTCGTCAGCCACGAAAATGGCATCGATTGATCGTTCAAAAAGCGAACGATATTTGTTTTCCTTCTCGGCAACTTCGGCCAAGACGCTGGCTTGCCGGAGCGCATAACGAATACTACGCCCGAGCAGTTGAGCATCAATGCGTCCTTTTACCAGGTAATCGGCGGCACCCAGTTCAAGAGCCGATTGATCGACGGTCAGATCGTCCTGACCCGTCAGCAAAATCATGGGAGCCTGACACCCTAACCGGAAGGCTTCCTGAATCAAATGGATTCCTGTATGATGCCCCAGCCGGTAATCGACCAAATAAACATCATGGTCGTTCTGCTCCAGCGCTTCCAAAGCCCTGTCGTAATTATCGACCCAGTCAAGTTTAATATTTGCGTTTTCCCGCGCCGACACAAGCGCCCGGGTCAACATGTAATCGTCCTCATCATCTTCGATCAGGAGAACGCGAATAATGTCTTTTTTAACAGAAACGTCGAGTGCAGAATCAGCAGTCATAGAATTCTCGGAGTGTAGTCCATACGATCAGTTGTCCACTAGCAGCAAATGCCTTACTTGCCGTAAATGTCAGTATGATCACTTAGGGCAGTTTGACAGTATCCATCCAATAGGTCTTCAGGGCGCCAATCATTTCAACCAGTCGATTAAAATTAAAGGGTTTCGTCACAAACGAATTAACGCCAAGATTATAGGTTTTGATCACGTCCTCGTCCGTAGATGATGTCGTCATAACGACCACAGGCAACCGACGGAGTTTAGGATCATCTTTTATTTCACTGAGTGCCTGAAACCCATTTTTGCGGGGCATGTTGAGATCCAAAATCAACAAATTCGGCCAGGGGACATTCTGGTTACTATAACGTCCTTCCTGCCTCAAATATTCCATCAATTGTTCACCGTCCTCAACAAACTCAATTGTCTGATTATAGCCATTCTGCCGCATCGCTTGCTCGAGGAACATGCGATCATCTGCATCGTCGTCGGCAATAAGAATAGTCATCACGGTAGGCTTTCGCTGCATGGATTCAATCGAGTTAAGCAGTTACGGAAAAGTACTTTCTGTCAATTCCTACAAAACGGTAGGTATCGTAAACTGAGCGAGCAGAAAAACGGTCAACTAGGTAAACTGTATTGTCGTGATTTTCCGCCTACTTACAATCGCTCAAAAGTAAAAAAAAACTATCATCTATAAGGTTTGTAGGAAACAAAATAATCGCGTTGAGCCCTTAATTGAGTATTCGTATCCGTTGTAAAAAGCACGCAAAAAAGTTGGGATGATAGCCGGGCTTTGTAAGCTATTCTTCGTCATGCCAAAATAACCTCGTCGATGATTGTCTGTCCTAATCCCGTACAGCGCTGTTTTCCTTTTTTGATCGAATTGTTCCCCATTTTGTGGAAGACAATCCGCAAAATAGCAGACCATACAAGCAGATAAGCGGCACTTCTCTCACGCGCGAGCAACCAATGAGCTGACTTACAATCTATTGCTGAATAATCGAACGTTTGTCTTCAGATTTTGGCACGAATTTTTACAATGAAGTGAGGCAACAGGACGTGTTCCTGCTTTGTAATCCAACATTCAAACACGATGAAAAGCTCACTGCGTATTTTAGCAACGGCTGCTGTTTTAACAATTGGTGCGTTCGTATCTACTTCCACAGCTACACTGGCCCAAGGCCGCGTCCGGGCCGGGATCAAAGGCGGTTTGAACGCTAGCTCCCTGTACTATGATAGCCAGGGTGTCCAAAACAAAAACGAACGTATTGGTTTCCACCTTGGTGTGTTTGCCCAAGCTCCTATCGGCGAGTTTTTTGCCATTCAACCAGAACTTCTTTACACGACAAAAGGCGCATCTGCTGACTACAATGTTGTTGGCTTTAACGGCAAAAACACATTCCGACTCAACTACGCAGAACTGCCCGTCTTGGCTACGTTCAAACTAGGTCAGGCTGTTGAGCTTCAGGCAGGACCGTATGTGTCTTATCTCCTGAATTCGAATGTCAACTCGAACGGTGATTTTGGAACGGGTACATCGGCCATCAATCGGGATAATTTCAACAAAGTCGACTATGGCCTCGCGGGTGGACTGAATGTTTACTTTGGGAAAGCATTTATCGGAGCTCGTTACGCACAAGGCTTACAAAACATTGCGAATAGCGGAGCGGCTCGTACGGTTTTAGGCAACGCTAAAAACGGTGTGGGTCTGTTATCGGTAGGATTTAGCTTCAACTAAAATAACAATTCCTGCTTGATTGGTCATAGGCTATCGGTAGCGTATAAAACCAGTCAAGCAGGAATTTGGTTATAGGAACTATAAATGGATATCGTACGCTTTTAGTTTATTATACAGCGTTTTACGATCAATATTAAGGACCTCTGCCGCTTTCGTTTTGTTATACCCTGTCTTTTCAAGGACTTTCAAGATAGCAGCACGCTCAGCATTTTCCGAAACAGATTTCAGATTAGCAGCTGATTGACTGATAACCGGAACACCAGGCCGGGCCGGGTCATAACTCACCTGAGCAGTTGGTACACTTTCGGGAGCCAGATACTGTGGCGATATAATCTCCTGAGGTAATACATCAACCTCGATGTAATCGCCCTGAGTTAGCAGTACGGATCGCTTAACTACGTTTTGTAATTCACGCAGGTTACCGTGCCAGAAATATTCTTTTAGTTTATCCTTGGCTTCGTCATTAAACCCGATGATATCCTTCTCGAGTTGCTGGTTTGCCAGTTCCAAGAAATGCTCCGCAAAAATCATAATGTCTGCCTTCCGTTCACGTAGTGGCGACAAATGAATTTCAAACTCAGCAATCCGGTGGTATATATCTTCCCGGAAACGTCCCTGCCGCACTGCGTCACGAAGGTCTTCGTTTGTAGCAACGATAATGCGAACGTCTACCGCAATATCCTGGTTTGAGCCAATTCGACGGATTTTACGCTCCTGCAATACGCGCAGTAATTTAATCTGGTTATCGTAGGAAAGGTTGCCGATTTCATCGAGAAACAACGTTCCCCCGTTAGCAAACTCAAAACTACCGGCTTTGTCGGCCATCGCGCCCGTAAAAGCACCTTTGACGTGACCAAACAGCTCACTCCCTGCCAGGTCTTTACTCAACGCACCACAGTCGATAGCAACAAACGGTTTATCAGCCCGCTTGCTTTTCAAGTGAATGGCACTCGCGACAAACTCTTTGCCCGTTCCGGTTTCACCGGTTATAATCACAGACATATCGGTCGGAGCGATCAGATCGATGTGCTTTTGAAGCTGTTCTGCTACCCTGCTTTTACCAAAAATAAACCGCTTGCCATTAGGCGCTACCAACGCCTTACTGTTGGATGTTTTAGAAGGAGTTGCTTTTGTTGGCGTAGTTCCAGAAGCAGCGGGAGTAACTGACGGCTCGACGGCAGCACTTAGAGACTGACTCCGCCGTTCGAGCGCGTTCTTTATTGTATGAAGAATTTCGTCCGGGTAAAGCGGCTTCGTAACATAGTCATACGCGCCGTGCTTAACCGTCTGAACAGCTATCCTTACGTCGGAATAGCCGGTTATAATAATAACGGCTGTAGAGGGGTTCAGCACCTTGATTCGGCGCAACATCTCTAAGCCGTCAATATCAGGTAATTTAAAATCACAAATAACCAGCTCGAAGGTCTCTTTTCTTAACAGCATGAGACCATCCTCACCCCGTTGGACCGACGCCGTTTTATACCCTTGCTTGCTCAAAAAACGTTCGAGAAGCAGGCATATATCATTGTTATCGTCAACGATTAAAATCTTTTCCATGAAGTAGTAGCAGCCGATTCAGGCAACCTATGCCAGATAAATAACGAACGAAAAGACGAGAAAGGTACTTATGGCTGCACAAACAAAGTTACTCAAACCTGAATGGTTTGCAAAGCCTGCTCGACCGAACGGCGGGTAAAGGGTTTACCAACAAAATAGTCAGCTCCTTGCTCGGTAGCTCGACGGCGCTCAGCCTGTCCATCAAAAGCACTTATCATAATAATCTTGGCTTCTGACTGATCTTGTTTGATATATGGTAATAGATCGAAACCTAACCCATCTGGCAGGTTTAGATCCAAAAAAATTGCGTCAAACTGCTGACTGTTCAAACATTGGCGACCATCTTCAATGAAATGGGCGCAAGTCGGTATGTATCCTAATTTTCTTAATAAACCCGACAATAATAAACAAATATCTGCCTCGTCATCAACAATTAGAACCCGCTTTGTAGAGGTAACTGGATTCATTATAGTCGGCCTAAAATTCGGTCTGGTGCTAACTCCCATCATCGCTTTACTCCAATTAATAAAAGGGATTGCTTTGGACATACTACATGAAATTTTATGCCGAAGACTAAACAACACCCTATAATCGCGTAGTTATACTTAGTAAAGTCCAGATAATGCGGTCATTAGGCTTATTAATCGGTACTAAAAACAGAATTAGTAGGATCTACGCTCAGTAAAACAGATCAACACAATGGGCTGTTTTTCCCCGTTATTTCTACAATTGTGGAATTTAATCCACACTGCGACAATGCTCGTTTATAGGTCCGTTAGCTTCTTTGTAATTTCTGGATGGATACTACAGTCTCATTTACAAGCGAGTAAGTTTGTTTTAACCCCATTCTGGTATTTTCCGTCTTTTTGGCACACATTTTTCTATTAGAAAAGACGAATGCGAGACAATCAATCTGATTTACTCAATTAACGTTATGGGAAGCTTGCTGTACACGATAGCCGTGGTGTTAATAATAATCTGGCTCTTAGGTTTTTTAGGCTTTAACAGCTTCGGCCTGGGCAGTTTAATACACGTCTTACTGGTTATCGCTGTCATTGCAGTAATCCTACGCCTAATCCAAGGAAGAGGGGTTTAAGGCACACTGAAGTTGGTTACCTTTTAGGCCAGATTGTTCTGGTTACAATATACATAGCATACCTAATGAGGTTGTATATTTAGGTGGTTTCATTTTAGGTTAAGTACAAGTTACGGTGGGTACGGAATCCCTGCACCAATTTGAGTGTAGGGATTTTTTGTTTTTTTACCTTTATGAGACTTGATAAACCTTCGTGGGTAAATGCTCATTGGGTGAGGAACTATTGGCCCCCTTTGTGGAAAAAATACCCCATTGCCGCTGCGCACAATAACTATCAATCCTATAGGTAATCCACTATTTGTCAACAACTTACCTACATAAAGTCGTTCTGGTATAGAATTTTCTACCCTAACGTCGAAATGCTTCACTCACTAAATCAAGTAATTATGAAATCGTTACCAGGAATTTTAGTGGGATTAGCCGTAGGTGCCATTGTCGGCGTATTGCTAGCCCCAGAAAGTGGTAAAAAGACCCGTAAACGGATAACTTCTGAATCGGATTCGTTTTTCAAGGACTTACAGGATCAGTTGCAATCTGGTTTAGACAATATTCGCGACCAGTACAACGACTATGTTGATAGTGCTTCTTCTAAGACGCAGGACGTAGTTAGCCAGGTAAAGCGTAAGGCAAAGCACTAAACTGTATTAACATTCACTAATCACCTAAAAAAGCAAGATAATGAGAAGCTCAAGAGATTTTTTAACAGGTATTATCACTGGTGTAGTTATTGGTCTTTTAACAGCTCCAAGAAGCGGTAAAGAAACCCGCGAGAAGCTGACTGAGGAAGCTAATAAGAGGACTGGTGACCTGAAAGATCAATTGCAGAAAGGCGTTTCACAGGTGAAAGAAGGCTTCGAACAAGCAAAATCGCAGGTGAACCAGTATGCTGACAAAGCAAAAGAGCAATATGGTCAGTATAAAGATCAGGCTCAGGATGCGTTTAGCCGGGAAAAAGAAGATTTAAAGTCACAATATAATAACAAGGTCGATCAGCTTGCTGATGACGCGCAAAGCGGTGTTGAACACTCGAAAGACGCGTTTAAGGCATAGTCAACTGACTTGTTAAATTTTTAAGAGAGTTGTGGTCATTGATCACAACTCTCTTTTTTTATGAGTAATCTGGTTTCAATAAAACACGTTCACTTTAAATGTAAAAATCTAATAATCAATATATTATGTAAATTCAATCAGGTATAACCTAGTACATCTACCCTGGTATTACCCATAGGCATTTAACAGCCTTTTAATTCGCGTTTAAGCGCCGTTTAATCGGCACTGATGACCTTTGTTGTTGAAAAATGTACGAACATTCTTTCAACATGATTCTCCGCTTAGTAACGACTTTTGTTTTTTCAATACGCTCTGTGCTGATCGTATGGCTGGCTCTCTTTCTATCGATGAGTTTTTCCGAAGCGCAAACGCAAGTTGCCTCTTCTGTATCCCCGGATACAATCAGATTAACGTTGGCGCAAGCCGATGAACAGTTTAAAGCGCATAATCTGACAGTCCTGGCTACTCAGCTGGGTATCAATGAAAACAAGGCATACGAGATTCAGTCGCAACTGCGAGTCAATCCGGCGGTTTACGTCGAAACGATGCCGTATAACCAGCAGACGAAGGAAGTATTGCCTTTTCGGCAAAGCAGTGCTCAGCAGGTCGTACAGGTCCAACAACTAATCCGGCTGGCTGGGAAGCGAAACAAGCAGCTTGCCATTGCCAGAACCAATACCGAACTGGCTTCCGACCGCTTTTACGACCTCTTGCGTACGCTGACGTACCAGCTTCATACGACCTTTTACGATCTATACTACACTCGGCAGACGCTGAATGTATATAACGAAGAGATTGCTACGCTTCAACAGACCGTGTCGCTCTACCAGCAGCAGTATAGCAAAGGAAACGTACCGCTGAAAGATTTGACCCGCCTGAAAGCTTACCTATTTAGCTTGACAACCGAGCGGCAACAGTTGCTTAGCAAGCTAATCGATGATCAGGCTGATCTGACAGTCCTATTGAATACAAACCCATCGGTTACAATTCAGCCAATAATAGGGTCTGGCCTTATTAACCAGTTTTCTGTGAATACCCTGAACTTGAGTCGTTTATTTCAACTAGCGGACCAGCATCGTTTTGATCTGAAAGGCTACCGCGATCTGGCGAAGCAGGAAGAGCAGAACCTGTCCTTACAGCGAGCAATGGCCGTTCCCGATCTTACGCTTCAGGGCACGTACGACCGTAATGGCAGCTATATACCAAACTATTTTGGAGTTGGGGTAGGTATCAATCTACCGGTGCTCAACAAAAACCAGGGTAATATCCAGGCGGCAAAGGTACGTATCCAGAGCAGCCAGCAGACCGTAAACGCGTATACCCTGCAAGTCGATAGCGACGTCGAACGGGCATATGCCAAAGCACAACAGACGGAGCAGCTCTACCGTACGTTCGATCAACAGTTTAACGACGATTTTGGGCGCTTGATCGACGGAGTGACGACAAACTACAAAAAGCAAAATATTGACGTTGTTGAGTTCCTCGACTTTTTTGATTCCTACAAAAGCAGCCAGGTTCAATTCGCTCAGCTCCAGAATAACCGTATGCAAAGTCTCGAAGAAATAAGCTTTGCCGTAGGTACTAACCCCTTTCAAAACTAATCCATGAAAAAACATTCATTTATATCACCCTGCTCCCGGCCTCTTCAGCTCACTGACCGGCTGGGTTTAAGTACCGACAGACCAATAGCAGCGGCTTTTGGCTTTCTGGTTCGTTCGTCGGCCAGTGCCAGACTACGGCAGCGAGCTGTAGCGGCTGTAGCGGGTATTTTACTGATGAGTGGGCTAAGCAGTTGCGGCTCGTCGGCTAAATCAGACGACGTGACGGCAACGGAACGTCACGAAACAAACCTGTTGGCGACGGCCCAGTATGATACAGCCCGGTTGGAAAACGCAGTCAATGAATTAAACCTGACGGGCAAGATTACGTTCAATCAGGACCAGGTCATTAAAGTGTTTCCCCTTGTCGGCGGCCATATCGAAACGATCAAGGCGGACCTGGGTGATTTTGTAAAAAAAGGACAAACGATGGCCATTATACGGTCGGGTGATTTGGCCGATCTGGAACAGCAGGGTATCGCGGCTCGTGGCCAGCTATCTGTTGCACAGAAGAATTTGCAGGTGACCGAAGACATGGCCAACGCAGGCTTGAGTTCGCAGCGGGAGTTGGTAGCTAGTAAAGAGCAACTTCTGGCTGCCAAAGGCGAATTGAAGCGGGTCAACGAACGGCGGCAGATTTTGGGTGGCACAGGTTCGGTTTACATCGTGAAAGCCCCCATGAGCGGATTTGTAGTCGAAAAAACGGCGTCGCCCGGTATGGAACTCCGCTCTGACGATCCCGAAAATTTGTTTACCATCTCAAACCTTGATCGGGTGTGGGTCATGGCAAACGTGTACGAATCCGATCTGGCAAACGTACACGAAGGCGATCCAGCCACGATCACCACCCTCTCCTACCCTGATAAGGTATTTCATGGTCGCATCGACAAAATTTTTAACGTGCTTGACCCGGATAGCAAAACGCTGAAAGTGCGTGTCACCCTTAACAACGCAGACTATCGTTTAAAACCTGAAATGTTTGCCAATGTGAGTGTTACGTATGCTGGCCGAGACAAACGTGTCACGATTCCGGCAGGGTCCGTCGTTTTCGACAAGAACCGTAACTTTGTTGTTGCTGTCAATAAAGACAACCAGCCTATCGTGCGCGAGGTCAATATTTACAAAACGGTGGGTCAAAAAACGTTTCTATCCGGCGGCCTAACCCCCGGCGACCGCGTTGTTACCGCCAATCAACTGCTGATCTACAACGCACTAGGGAACTAGCCGAATTGAGTATCATACAGCTTGGAACGGCTCTGCGCGGCAGGGTCGTTCCAAGCTGTTCGTGTTTACTTTAGCCCAGCGGCACTACCGTTGAATTCTTTACTTCCGACATCACAAAAAAGCTGCTGATGTGCAGCGTTCCGGGTATCACTGATAACTGATCCTGATGGAAACGATTGTAGGTTTCCATATCCCGGCTAATAATCTTTAGCAGATAGTCGAAAGAGCCCGATACTCGGTTGCATTCCAGCACCTCCGGTAAGCCACGCACTGCGGCTTCAAATTCAGCAAAAGCGTCGCGCGTTTGTCGATCAAGCGTTACCTGACAATATACCATCAGGATATTCCCCAGCTTCTTTTTGTCAAGAATTGATACGTAGCGGTCAATAACGCCTTCACGTTCGAGCCGTTTGATGCGCTCATGAACCGGTGTTTTTGACAGATTGATTCGTTGCCCGATTTCCTGAATTGTCAGTCGGGAATTTTCCTGCAAAAGAGCCAGTATTTTTTGGTCAATCGCGTCTAATTGTACCATGACGAATTTTTTACGCTATAGGCCCAAATTTTAGCTATCGTTTAGACTATTTTCCCATAGCAGAACCAAAAATAATTCTTATTTCCTGATTAATCAGGTGGACTCAGAAAATGAAGCCATTTGATCTACCTTTGCAAAAGTTAATCACCAACATTTTAAGTCCCAAACGTCATGGTTATTGGTGTTCCGAAGGAAATCAAAAACAATGAAAACCGCGTTGCTCTGACACCAGCGGGTGTTACCGAACTTCGCAAATACGGCCACACTGTATATGTACAGGTCAACGCTGGCGAAGGCAGTGGCTTTGAGGACGAAGAATACATTGCAGCGGGTGCTACGATGCTTCCAACCATCGAAGAAGTATACGGCATTGCTGAAATGATCATGAAGGTCAAGGAGCCAATTGCGGCTGAGTACGACCTGATCAAAGAAGATCAGTTACTGTTCACCTATTTTCACTTTGCTTCGTCGGAAGAACTGACCCGAGCCATGCTGGCGAAAGGTGCTGTTTGTCTGGCTTACGAAACCGTTGAGCGGCCCGATCGTAGTTTACCGCTTCTGGTGCCTATGTCGGAAGTAGCGGGTCGGATGGCGGTTCAGGAAGGAGCAAAATACCTCGAAAAACCCCTGAAAGGACGTGGTATTCTACTCGGTGGCGTTCCAGGCGTAAAACCTGCCAACGTTTTGATTCTGGGTGGAGGAATTGTCGGTACGCAGGCGGCCAAAATGGCGGCTGGCTTAGGCGCTCACGTTACGATCATGGACGTTAGCCTACCCCGGCTCCGTTATTTGTCGGATATCATGCCACCGAACGTGCAGACGATGATGTCGAACGAATACAATATTCGCGAGATGATTAAAGTTTGTGACCTGATCGTTGGTGCGGTATTGATTCCGGGTGCAAAAGCACCACACCTCATCACCCGCGATATGCTGAGTCTGATGCGAGCGGGTACAGTACTGGTAGACGTAGCCGTCGATCAGGGCGGTTGCATTGAAACCTGCCGTCCTACAACGCACGAAGACCCGACATTCATCATCGATGGTGTTGTGCATTACTGCGTAGCGAACATGCCGGGTGCGGTTCCTTACACGAGTACGGTTGCGCTTACCAACGCTACCTTGCCTTACGCTTTGCAACTTGCAAACAAAGGATGGCAGCAAGCTTGCCGCGACAACATGGACCTGCAATTGGGACTTAACGTGGTTGATGGCAAAGTGGTGTACCAAGGCGTTGCTGATGCCTTCGGACTAGAACTTACGCCAGTGAGCCAGGTATTGATAGAAGAAACTGTTTAAAGCTACCACGGTCAACGATTTTTTTTGCCGGTTGAGCTTTGTTTACATATTACCCATTCATCGACAGACGTAGGTCGCTCTTTCACGGAGCGGCCTTTTTTTTCGTCACAGAAAGAGTGGCTACCCCAAAAGCTGCTTTACCAGCACTGCCCATTCATCCTCTAACGTTCCGTCAAAAAAAGAGGCTCCAGCACGACGGTACCAATAACCAGCGTTGAAGCGATCACCTTCTTTGCGATGTAGGTAGGCATGGAGACGGTCGTAGGCTTTTTCGCCTTCGCGAGCTTGCGCAATCTCATGCGCTTGTTCCCAGTCGCCGTTCGCATCGTACCAAAGCGCTTGTATCAGCGGAGGCAAGTCCGTTGGTGGTTGTGGCTGGTCGAGCGTAGCCGTAAACTGATCAAATGTCATATCCAGGAGAGATTGTTCAGGTTATCAATACCACGAATCGCGTAGGATACCGTTGAGTTGTTCGTAGGGAACCGTCACTTCAATCGGACCGACGGCGTAAGCGGCTATTTCGTACGGATTGTAATAAAAGATCAATCCACCCCGACCCACTGCAATGTTGGCAGGTAGAAAAAACTGACCGTCGCGCAGGAAATATCCCCGTTCTTCAAGATTGTATTGCGGTAGCAGATCCTGCTGTTTCCGAAACGCCTTTTCGACGACACCCAGCAACGCGGTGGTATCGGAAACCAGATCGTTTAGCGCCAGCGTCCTGCCCGTTTCCCGATCAAAGGTATAAAACGCCAGGTTTGAGTTCGGATGAGCCCCGCCCGTATAGGCGTACGTTTCGACCTTGACGGTAATGGCATTTGGGCTGGTATAAACCGTATCAGCCGTGGTTTTCAGTTCCCAGCAGCCGCCCAGCTTATCCATATCCTTCATCATGGCTTCGTAATCGGCTGCGAACAGGGTTGCTGCTTTACTGATATCGGTACGGGCTTCGGGATTGCGGGCAACGGTTGCGCTATCGAGCCAGCCCACAATACTGCCAACGCTGATGTGGCGCATGCTGTCATTGATCGTTCGAGCCACCTGCGAGTCTTCTTTGAGCAAGAAGTACGATACAGACACATCTACACCTTTGTTGAGTGAGGTGTCGCACTTACTTTCTCCGGTGAGATCGTACTGTTTGCGATCCAGTTCCGGTGGTCCCGATTTAAACCGATTACAAGCCGCAAAAAAAACTGTTGAACCGCAAAGCAACGCTGCGAAAAGATACTTCATGCAGGGAGTAAGTAATAAGTTGAGTAATTGGTTTACTGAGCAATCCGATGCATGAACGATAGTCTTGTCAATTGACCTACCCACCAACCAATGAAAAGGGCCTCACTACTTACAAACTTAATAAATCTTTAAATCGTATTGCCTGCCGACGACTTATTTCAATTTTATCCCCACCGCGTAATGTCACCAGCAATCCCCCACTAAACCAGGGTTCAATCTTTTCAATCCATTGCAGGTTGATAATATGCTTGCGGTTTGCCCGGAAAAAGGTGGCTGGATTCAGCCGATCTTCCAGCGCGTTGAGCGATTTGAGCACCAGCGGCTTTTGATCGTCGAAGTACAACCGAACGTAGTTGCCCATCGATTCAAACAAACGCACTTTGCCCAACTTTACAAACCAGCATTTCTCTCCGTCTTTCACAAATACCTGATCGTTCTCGCCCAGCACTTTGGAGGCAATACCGGCTATCGAATGTCCCTGAACTTCGCTGGCGTGCTGCTGTTCCTCTTCAACGCGATGAATGGCTTCCGAAAGGCGGGCTAATTCAACCGGCTTGAGCAGATAATCAAGCGCATTAAACTCGAACGCCTTAATCGCGTATTCATCATAGGCAGTCGTAAAAATCACCTCCGGCGTTTTACCTTCTATGGACTGTAGTAACTCGAATCCATTTTTACCCGGCATTTGTATATCCAGAAACAGCAGTTCAGGCTCCAGATCATCAATCATGGGCAAGGCTTCGTCGGCATTAGCCGCTTCACCGACAATCTGAATTTTGGGGAAGTTTTCCAGCAGCCGGCGCAATTCATTACGGGCCAGGCGTTCGTCGTCGATAATCAGGGTTTTCATAGATGTGTTTGCGGTTTATAGCGTATTGGCTTCTCGATAAGGTACCAATCGATGCTCTTAAAGCCTTTATGCAATAAACGATAGTAGTTCTTAGTTTTTTAATTTAGCCGCTTCTTCTCGGCGTCTGAACATTCCTTCCGACTGGGTCGGAATGCAGATTTCGGCGCAAACGACTGGTCCCTCGAAAGGGTTGTCTTCTTCCTGAAAAATATGAAAGGTAGCCTCGGGGCCATACAGCAACTCGAGTCGTTGCGCGGTATTTGCCAGACCAAAACCACCCGATGCTTCCTTGTCGCCCAGAACGCCGGTATTTCGGATAATGATATGCAGTTTATCCGCAACGATAGTCGATTGTACCTCGACAAAGCCCCCACCGACTGCCGTTGATACCCCGTGCTTAATGGCATTTTCTACCAGCGTTTGAAGCATCATCGGCGGCACCTGCCAAAATAATGTCCGGCTGTCCAGTTCAATGCGGGAAGTCAGGCGATCTTCATAGCGGACTTTTTCGAGAGCCAGATAATCTTCTACTGTCTTGATTTCTTCGCGCAACTCAACCGTTTTCCGGCGGTCGGCCAACAACGAATTACGAAGCAGATTGGAGAGTTGGGTGATGCCCTGCTGCGCTTTGGTCGGGTTTTCGTACACCAGCGCCCGAATGCTATTCAGTGCGTTGAAGACAAAGTGCGGATTAAGCTGCGACCGTAACACCTTTGCTTCGGTTTCCCGAATACTGGTTTTGAGCAAAATACGCTCAATTTCAGCGTTTCGGTTTTCTTCAACGTAGTGATAGGCCGTATAGCTAAGCACCCACGCAAGCATGTTCTTACCCCAGGTGAGCAGATAACCGATCGTCGGCCAGGGTTCTTCGATGAAGTATTGAGGGAAAAGCCGCCGATCGATGGGAATGTTAACCAGCGTCATGATCATGGCCAACACCAGTACCGACAGAAGTACGCGCGGTACGAGTTGAAAGAACGGAAGTCGCACCCAGTTCCAGCGCCGGATCATCAGGCGGTAAAGGTGCGTCAGGGTAATGCCCAGAAAAATATTCGCGATGGCCAGATACAGGGCTTCCGGGTCAAAGCCTGATTCCAGTACATAAGCCAGGTACTCCACCAGGATGAGGAGCGACCAGCCAAATAACTGGCAAAACCAATATATATTTTGTTTTGACGTGCTCATTCCATTTATCGTCCTTTTTCGGACAATAAGCGAATGTACAAGATTTTAAGGCAAAAAGCGGGAGAACTACATCAAAGGAAGCGACAAAGGAGGAAAGGGAGAAAAAACGGATAAAGGCCGCAGAACCATCTACCGCCTTCTTCCCTCTATATCCGTTTACGCATCCTAAGCCAACGCCAGCGTCAGCAAGTGTGATGTATCGTTCGCAATTTCTATCGTAAACGCTGCCGTATCGTAATCATACTGAAGCTTATACAGGCACAAATTGCTGTGTTCAAAGTGATCCATCATCGACAAAGGCCGATTGGTAAGCCAGCAGAGCAGAATACGCATGGCTCGTCCGTGCATAGCGACCAGGACGGTTTCTTCATCGGGATGCGATAAAATGCTATCGATAGCCACTTTCTGACGACTGACCACCTGGTCGGGACTTTCGCCCCCGTCGGTGGGTAACGCCGTATTACCAGACGACCACGCATCGATCAGATTGCGGTAATACTCGTTATCGATATTGCCCGGAACCTTACCTTCCATAACGCCCCAACTGATCTCGTTGAGACCCGTCAGCTTCTCGAACGGAATACCCAGTTCGATAAACGGCTCGGCCGTTTGAAACGTCCGTCGAAGACCGGAGATATAAATTTTCTGGAAAGGAACATGCTGATAGGCTTGAAAAAAAGCCATCGCCTGCGCGCGACCCATATCGTTCAGATCTGAGTCAACGCCACTCCCCTGCACCACACCCCGCCGATTATAATCGGTTTCTCCGTGGCGAATCAAATATATGGTTTTTTGTTGCAAGCCTTTAGCTTTGTCTTCCGTTGTATTCAAATGCAAAATTAAACAAATTTCGCTGCATTATGAAAGCAGGCTTTGACCTGAGTAACCTTGAGTTTGCCCATGCCGACTCGATTGTTAGACTGTTAGGTATTGAGTTTACAGAAGCGGGCGAAGGGTATCTGACCGCCCGTATGCCCGTCGATGCGCGAACGCATCAGCCGTTTGGCATCCTGCACGGGGGGGCATCGGTCGTTCTGGCCGAGTCGCTGGGAAGCGTAGCCTCGTACATGCTGCTCGACGATCCCGCGAAACAGCGTGCCGTTGGGCTTGAAGTCAACGCCAACCACATCCGTTCCGTGCGCGACGGGTGGGTATACGGACGCTGTACGCCTATTCACATCGGACGGACAACGCACGTCTGGGATATCCGGATCACCACCGAAGAAGGCAAACTGGTTTGCGTCAGCCGACTGACGATTGCGATCATCACGGATAAATCGTAATACCTCTAGCATCGAAACGAGGTGTCGGATTTCAGAACCCGACACCTCGTTTCGATGAACAACCCGGCCAATTCGGCTATTCCCAGCCGCCCCCCAGCGCCCGGTACAAATCGACCAGCGACAAAAACTGCGACCGCTTGGTGTCGATCTGCGCTAATTGCGCATCCAATACGCTACGCTGGGCCGTAATCACTTCCAGATACGTAGCGTATCCGTTCGTAAATAACTCGTTCGACGTGACAGCCGCGTTTTTTAGCATCGCCACTTCCTGCGTTTGTATATCCGCCACAGACCGGTAATTCTCCAACCCTTTCAGACTACTGACAACCTCGCTGACACCAGTGAGAATTGCTTTTTGGTAAGCAAAGTAAGCACCCCGACTTTGTGCAACGGAAGCCGCATAATTCCCTTTCAGCAACCGCCGGTTGAACACCGGAGCGGCTAATCCCCCCAATGCGCCGAGCGCCAACGATCCGGGGTTTAGGAGTGTAGCCGCCCGGAATGAATTTAACCCAATGTAAGGCGTCAGCGTCAGCGACGGCAGAAATTCGGCCTGAGCCACGGCTACGTCAATATTAGCCGCTTCCAGTTCGCGTTCAGCCTGCCGAATGTCGGGTCGGCGTCGTACCAATTGCGCGGGTAATCCGGCAACAACCGAAGCAGGCAATTGCTGATTTTCGATGGTCTGACCGCGCGAAATCGGTTGCGGATAACGCCCCAGCAATGCATTCAGCTGGTTTTCGGTTTCCACGATTTGTTGCCTCACCCGACCTTCCAGACTGCGCGTATTGAGCAGTTGAGCCGTAAATTGCTGAACGGCCAGCACCGTTACCCGACCCGCATCCTTCTGTACATTGACCAACTCAACCGCACGTCGTTGCAGGGCTTCGTTCTCTTCGATAATGTTCAACTCCCCATCCAGCGCAAGAAGCGTGTAATACAACCGGGCTACTTCGGCAGTGAGCGCCGTTACAACCAGATTACGTCCCTCCTGCGATGCCAACAGCCGTGTGTAAGCCGCCCGACGACGGTTGCGGAGCTTCCCCCAGATATCAATCTCCCAGGAACTGCGTAACCCCAGGAAAAAATCAGGGGTCGGGTTGGGAATCCGTTGCTGGTTGTCAATATTGCCCGACAGGTTTGTATCAAAATTACCGACGCCATTCAGCGTATACCGTCCGTACCGATCAAAACCAGCAGCAGCCACCGCATTAACACTCGGCAGCAACGCGCCCTGACTAACAACAAAGTTTGCCCGCGCTACCTCTATTCGCTGTACAGCCATTTTGAGATCCGGGTTTTGCGTTAGGGCTGTGTCAATCAGCCGGACCAGATACGGGTCCGAAAATAGTTTTGTCCGGTGCAGATCGCCGATACCGACCGAATCCGTACGGTTGATAAACGTTGCGGGCAATGGCACTCCCGGCGACCGGGAAGGCGTACGGACAGCCTGGCAACCGCTCAGACCGACCAGAAAAATGAATAGACTGTAGGTTAGACTATGTTTCTTGAAAGACTGTACGAGTGGCATTCGTTTTAATGGATTGTTGATTTGAACCCGTTTCCGATTCGTCATCGGTAGCAGACGTTTTCGACGGAAATCGCTGGGCTAGTTTAGCAAAGAGAATGTACAGGCCGGGGACGAGTACCAGTCCGAAGACGGTTCCGATAAACATACCCCCAGCAGCCGCTGTACCAATGGACCGGTTGCCTAATGCTCCGGCTCCTGACGCGATGCAAAGCGGAATCAGTCCGGCAATGAACGCTAACGAGGTCATTAGGATCGGACGCAAGCGCGTTACGGCTCCTTCAATGGCGGCATCCAGAATCGACAGTCCTTCCTGCTGACGCTGGTTAGCGAACTCGACAAT
Source organism: Spirosoma liriopis (assembly GCF_023196085.1). Lineage (NCBI taxonomy): Bacteria > Pseudomonadati > Bacteroidota > Cytophagia > Cytophagales > Cytophagaceae > Spirosoma > Spirosoma liriopis. The sequence continues at coordinate 950,981 of NZ_JALPRF010000002.1, read as the reverse complement.
CAGAATCGCGTTTTTTCCGAGCAAACCAATGAGCATCACCAGCGATACCTGTGCGTAGATGTTGTTTTGCAGCCCAGCCAGTTGCAGACAAACAAACGAACCGAAAATTCCGGCGGGCAGCGATAACAATACGGCAAGTGGCAAAAACAAGCTCTCGTATTGCGCTACCAGCAGCAGGTACACAAAGACTAGACAGATGGCAAAGATGTAAATGGCCTGATCGCCCGACAGTACTTCCTCCCGCGACATACCCGACCATTCGAAGGAATAACCACGCGGTAGTGTCTTATCGGCCACTTCCTGAACCGCGCGCAGGGCGTCGCCACTGCTATAACCGGACGCGGGATCGCCGTTGATCAGCGCGGAGGTGTACATGTTGTAGCGGGTAATCTGCTCTGGTCCGTACACCCGCTTCAGGCTGACGAAGTTCGAATAAGGCACCATCTCCCCCTCGTCATTTTTCACCCGTAGGTTCAGTACGTCTTCCGGTTTGGCCCGGTATTCGGGAGAAGCCTGCACCATCACTTTGTACATCTGCCCGAACCGAATAAAATTCGACGCGTAAAAACTGCCCATCAGCGTTTGTAAGGTATTCATCGCATTGTCAATGGACACACCTTTCTGGGCGGCCTTGTCCTGATCGACCTGCAACAGATACTGCGGAAAGCTCGGATCGAAGCTTGTAAAAGCACTGCTGATTTCAGGGCGCTTCTTCAATGCAGCAATAAAATCGTCAGCAACTTTCTTGGTTTTCTGTAAATCGCCGGAACCCGTACGGTCGAGCATACGAAGCTCGAAACCACTGGAATTACCAAAACCGGGAACCGTTGGTGGGGGAAAAAACTGGATACTCGCATCCTGAATGCCTCGTGTCTTTTCTTGCAGCGCGACAATTAAATCGTCCATCGTTTGCGTACGAGCGTCCCAGCTTTTCAGGTTGATCATACCCATTCCGTACGAAGCTCCGTTACCATCGGTCATCAGGCTGTAACCGGCCAGCGTCGATACGTTTTCAACGGCGTCCATCTTCGAAGCCACCCGCTGAATTTTGTCCAGTACATCTTCGGTACGTTTAACCGTAGCCCCAACGGGTGTCGTCACGTTCACGTAAATCATACCCTGATCTTCCGTCGGAATAAATCCACTCGGTAGAAAGGACGTGATGCCCCACGTACCAGCCGCGAAGAGCAACAACATGGCAACCGTCACCATACCTCGGCTGGCGATTCGCCGAAGTACTTTTTGATAGCGGCCAGTCAGCGCATCGAAACCCCGGTTGAAGCGGGCAAAAAACCGCCCAAGCAATCCTGTTGCTTCGTGTGCATGCGTCGGGCGTAACAGCAGGGCGCACAGAGCGGGCGTCAGCGTAACGGCGTTAATTCCCGAGATAACAATAGCGACGGCCAGCGTCAGCGAAAACTGCCGGTAGAAAATACCGACCGGACCCGACATAAACGCAACGGGTACAAACACCGCCGACATCACCAGCGTAATCGCGATCAACGCTCCGCTGATTTCCTTCATGGCGGCAAACGTAGCGGCTCTCGGCGACAGATGTTCTTCCGTCATTTTAGCGTGAACGGCTTCCACCACCACAATGGCGTTATCCACCACAATACCAATAGCCAGCACCAAGGCAAACAGCGTAAGCAGGTTAATCGAAAAGCCGATTGCACTCATGAAAGCAAACGAACCCACCAGTGCCACGGGCACTGCTAGTGCACAGATCAGGGTAGACCGCCAGTCCTGAAGGAACAGAAACACGACCAGAAACACCAGCACAAACGCTTCAATCAGCGTTCTCACTACTTCGTGGATAGACGCATCCAGAAAGCGCGACACATCGTATGCGAAGTTGTACGTCATGCCGGGCGGGAAGTTGGTTTTCTTTAATTCCGCCATCCGCGCTTTTACGTTGTTGATGACTTCCTGCGCGTTAGATCCCGGTCGTTGCTTAAGCATAATCGACGCCGATGGCCGCCCGTCCGTTTTCGACAATACATCGTAATTGAGCGATCCGAATTCGACGTCGGCTACGTCTTTCAGGCGCAGGATCGAACCATCGGATTCGGCCCGCAACACAAGGTTTTCGTACTGCTTCGGCTCGAAAAACTTACCGCTGTATCGAAGTACGTACTGAAGCATCTGCGGGGCTCGGTCAGCGCTCTCGCCCGCTTTACCGGGGGCCGCTTCGACGTTTTGTTCGCGAATGGCATCAACGACCTCGTCGGCCGATACACCGTAAGCCGTCATCCGGTCCGGTTTGAGCCAGACGCGCATCGAATACTGACGAGCGCCCATGATGGTAGCCACGCCTACGCCATCGATTCGTTTGAGCTCAGCCAGCACGTTGATGTCGGCGAAGTTGTAAATAAACTTCTCGTCAACGCTCGGATCGTTACTGAAAACGTTGAGGTACAGCAGCATACTGTTTACCTCTTTTTCCGTCGACACCCCGGCTTTGATCACTTCCTGTGGCAACTCGTCCAGCACGGTGGTCACGCGGTTCTGAACGCTCATGGCCGCCAGATCGGGGTCAGTGCCTACTTTGAAAAACACCTGCACCAGTGTTGTCCCATCGTTACTGGAGGTGGAGTTCATGTACACCATGTTAGGCACTCCGTTGATGGCCCGTTCCAGCGGCATCGCTACCGCTTTGGTAGCCACCTCGGCATTCGCTCCCGTGTATTTAGCCGTTACCGTTACGGAAGGCGGCACAATGTCGGGGAACTGCGTAATAGGCAAACCGACCAGTGCCAATCCGCCCAGCAGGGTAATCAGCACCGATATGACCGCCGACAGCAGCGGTCTTTTAATAAAGAGATTAAACATGTTTTAAGGTTTCGGTACACGATTTATAGCCCACAACGCCGTTTTGAGGTAGCTCCGGAGGAACCACACCAAAACGATGAAGCGATAAACCAGCGGCTGTAAACTAGGTTAGTGCTGTGCGAGCGTACTCTGTGAGTCCACACTATCGGCAGGAACGGCTTCGGGAATAATCTGCATGCCGTCGCGGATATTTTGAATACCCTCGTAAACAACCCGTTCGCCCGGTTGCAGCCCCGATTGCACCAGGTAATAATGATCGACCCGGCCCTGCGGCACGAAACTCCGCGATTTTACTTTATTCGCCTTGTCGACCACGTACACGTAGTTTTTGTCCTGTACCTCAAACACCGCTTTCTGAGGCACCAGCAATGCATCATCTACATCGTTTGCCAACCGAACCTTTCCCGAAGAGCCATGCCGAAGCAGCTTCTCGGGGTTTGGAAACCGCGCCCGGAAGGCAATCGTCCCGGCTCCTTCCTCGAAGACACTTTCAACCGTTTCGATTTTTCCCGTATGTGGGTACTTCGTATCATCGGCCAGCAACATCTCCACCGTCCGAACGCCCTGCTCCGGATTTTTGCGATGTTTCTTAACGTAAGACAGGTATTCTTTCTCCGACACGTCGAAGTACGCGTAGACCTCGCGGGTGTCGGATACCGATGTCAGCAAGGCTCCTTCTTCGATCAGACTGCCCATTTTAAACGGAATCCGGTTGATGACGCCGTCAAACGGTGCTTTGATACTGGCGTGCGACAATCGAAGGGAAGCATTGTCCTGCATGGAGCGCGCTTCGTCGATAGCCGCCCGCGCTGCATCCAGCTTCGCTTTAGCCAGTTCCAGTTCAGAGGGTGAGACAACATTTTTATCGACCAGTAATTTCACCCGGCCCAGTTCGACTTCGGCCGTTTTGGCACCAGCCATTGCACTTTTCAGGTTCGCTTTCGCTTTGTCGAGTTCGGCGCGGTATTCGGCTTCATTTAATTTAAACAGCAGTTGTCCCTGCCGGACAGGCTGCCCTTCATCGACAAAGATTTTTTCGAGGAAACCCGACACCCGCGCCCGTATTTCGACGTTCCGAACGGCTTCGAGCGTACCAACGTACTCTTTTTTAAGCGTCGTCGATTGGCGCGCCAGCTTGACAACGGGCAAGGTAAGCTTCTCGGCCTGATCGGTTTGCGTTTCCTGTTTTGTGCAACCGATCATTACCGCACCCATCATGAGCGCGGTCAACATCTCATAGTTTTTCATGGTTCTGAAGGTAGAATTGTACCTGTGTGCAAACAGTCCGGCCCGCCCACCTTTTCCGTGGTTGCCAGCAATTGATCGCACCAATTAATTTATAGTGAAGATTTAGTCAATAAGCACACACCGTACGGTGTGTATCGATCTGTTTTGGACCGAAAGCACAGTACGTTACTTGATTATCAACCAATCGTGAGCAGAAGCTATCCTAAGCCAGTACAAACGCGAACCGCTCTGGTTATACGGCGTACTGGGGAGGAGGAGACGTAATTTCGGGCACGTGCGAAGGCACATGCGCGGGTTTGAAGGGCACGGACTGCCGAATCAAATACCAATAACGCGCGGGTAAGGTCGTGAATACGAAAAGTTGATGAAAGAAGTAATCGTGTTCGACGTTGGTTACTTCGGAATCGTCGTCCGATTCTTCGTGTTCGGGAATGGCGTTCTCGAAACCGAAACATTCTTCCAGCAGCAGTTCGCCAAAACTTTCAATTTCGTTGATGGATAAATCTTCGCGTCGTTCGCCGGGATAGCGCGGGTGCGCGTATGGGTCGGGCGCGTCAATACTGACATTGATGACATGTAGAGCCATCAACAGGCAAAGAAACCGGTGCAGTATGACGTGACGTTGAAGCTTACCCATACACCCAATACGGTTGGTAGGTCTACAAATATAATCAGCGCCGGGAATAACCAATCTGAACGGACTCACCGAACGGTAAGATTGGCGGTATCGTTTTAGTTTTCCTTGTTATGCTACAATTTTGGCATTACTCAACCCGCTAAAATCAACGGTGAACTAGTATTGATTACTAGTTACTGGCAGTAAATAGTTTCCAGGGCGTGTCTTGTAAGGATGCAACAGCAATCTCCACCGTTTGACTGGTAACCGCAGTATTATCCGCATTTCGGTCAAGCGCGTCGATCTTAACCGCTTGAAATGTCGGCGTCGCTTCGGTATTACTTACGAACAAAACGCTTGTTGAAGACGTATTCTGCTCTGTAGTCAGTAAACTACTATAATCCAGAACCTGTTCGATGTGTCTGGTCGTTAACCAGTTGCGCAGCTTACTCGCGGTACTGGCCTGCATCCATTTTGCGGGCAACACATAAGCCAGATGTCCATCTGGTTTTAGCAGTCGCATTCCTAGTTCGACAAACAGGATGTACGGATCGGCCTTACTCGTATACGTGTTAGGGAACGCTTTTTGTAGGTACGGCTTGTACCGGCTAAAATCATCGGAGCGTGGGTAAACCGGACACCCGATCACAGCATCGAAACCCACGTAGTTACCAGCATCATCGAGAACGTCAGGAAATACAAACCGCCACTCAACCGCCTGCTGAAACAGCCATTGCTGGTTAGCGAGTGCCTGCTTACGAACCGCCAGTTGCTCATTCAGTTTGCGAAACCGGTCGTCGTTATCGACAAAATCAAACGTCAGCGTCGATTGCGCTAGTTTTGCTTCCATCCGCCTGATCAATGCGATTTCTTTCTGATCAGTGGGTAAAAGCAGCTTTATTGACTCCTCGAATGCGTTAATGCGAGTACGAGTCTCGGTGTCCCCGGCGTTATCATGCCTTTGTTTACGAGTCAATAAGTCGGCTTTGTATTGCTCAAGATCGACCTGAAGCTTTTCGCGCGCCGATAGGCTGCTCAGACTTTCTACCCGAAAATCAACGCTAATGCGCGACACCAACGAATTGCCTACGTTGCTATTCGGCGTGAGCCGCAAAGCTACGCCATCGGGTGAGTCATCCGCGTCGGATACCATTGTCCGGTTGACAAACTGGTCTTTTGGGACAGTAAGGTATTGCGGTTCAGCACTTGGCCGATATAGACTTTTTAGCAGTTCTATCCACAAACGAACCTGGTACGTTGCCACCGAACCAGGAGCACGATCTACTCCGAAAAGACAGTTTTCGATCAGCGTCTGCTTTTCGTGAAACATTGTTTTCTGAATCCGTTGCCGCTCGAAAGGCGAGTAGGCGGCATTGTCCTCTTCGGTTCCGGTATACGTGAACAGTTCACCGTCTTCGTTCGTCATCAGCAAATCACCATCAACGACACTTATTGCAAGCTGCGGCAAGCGTTGTCCGTTAATGTCAACGAGAATACCGAGTTCGGCTTTAAAAGCAATCAGTTCGTTGAGCGCCGAGAGTAAAAAACGTCCACTCCCTACGGCTGGATCGACAAGACGCAGGCTGTTGACAATTGTATTTAATCGAAGCAGCGCATCGGGTTGCGCATCACGAAAAAGACTTTTTAGCTCAGCAATGCTCGTCGCACCGCTCAGATTGGGAATAGAAGGATCGATCGATTCCGATAGCGTAGTGAACTTGGATAGTATCGCTCTACGGAGTGCCTCTTGAACCGTGTACGCCGTTACGGCGGCAGGTATGGGCAATGAGCCATTTCGATATTCGTTAAGCCGTTCGAGCGTTACACTAAGCGTAGCGGCACGAATGCTAGGCTTATCTGCGTCTACTACTTCAACAGACCCATCAGCCGAAAAGTCGTAAGCGTCCAGAAAAGTTAGCAAATAAGGCAGCGTCGCTAGCGATCCAGTCTGCGGCTCATTGGGCGAACTCCGCAAAGCGGTTTGTCCGAACAGCGGTAATTCGAGCGTAGCAGTAAGCGCATCGACCGTCAGCGTTTTTTGTTCGAGATCCGTTTTGTCGAATAAAGAACTGCCCAAGTGAGGAACGCGGCCAAAACGATTGATTGCATCTACGGAACGCTGTTCAACAGGTATGGTTAACGTGGCGAACAACTCACTCAACGAAGCGAAATTATCAATACATCGTACGCTCAGAAACGGGCGGGGCGGCTCATCCGGATAGCAATTGCGCAATTGCCCTGCCAGCACTTTAAGCAGAAAAATACGATTGATCCAGGTAAGGCATAGGTCAAGTCCAACGGCAAAAAGCTGCTCGTCTTCGTTGGCTCCGTAATCCGTCCAGTCGTCGCCCGATCCCAGTACGTTACGCGCCTGTAGCTGCTGAATCGTATCTTCCAGCAACGAGCCTTCTAACCGTTCGTCTTGGGGTAACCGGTCAATGCGCGGGCCAATCTTAGCCGTTGGCGTTTCCCGCAATCCAATTATCCACAGCAATTCATCGTAGAAGCGCTGATTGAACGAGCCGGTACCGTTATCGAATGGACGCTTTACCAGATGTTCCGGCGAAAGCAGTTTAAAAGCCGTTAATAAAGCGCGGTTACCCGGCTCGGAAACGCGATTGAGCGAGTCAGCCGTTTGGCGAAGGTTCAGGTACGTGACGGGGATTTCGGCGTCAAGGTCGCGTAAAATCCGGGCCGTTTCCGCAAAAAAGAAGGTGTTCTCTTTCTGTTGCTGCTGCTTGATCTGATACAGCTTTTTGAGCCGGGCATTGTTGTAGAAAAAACGGCGAAAATCGACTTCATCGAAAAGAAACCAGTTGTAAACGTCGGTGATAATCAACTGACGGATAACGGTAGGCTGATCGCGTTCAGCGTTTTCGAAGTAGTGCAGAATTAGTTCGTGCAGTGCCCTGACGTTGTTCTTAAGCGGTGTCATCATCTCACCGGCAAACACCTTTCTGGTTTCGACAACAACACTCGGCACCTCTACAGCCGACACGGACGCGCCGGACGACACCTTTTCAGTCGAAGCCTGCGTAACTGATTTTGGCTGAATACTAATATCAACTCCTTCCTGGGCACTCAGGTCGAATGCCTCCGCATCGAACACGTCACGCAGGAAATCAGCAACAATCGTTCGTTGATAGTCTTCGGACTCTTTTTCGTTTACCCGCGAAAACAAGCCTGCCAGTACCCGCCGGAATTTATCCATCTGCTCCCGCGTGACGGCCTGTCGAGCATAGGCTTTGTTGAGTGATTGAGCAGGTTTACGAAGTTGGAGCCTCATAAAGGCAAAGTTAGCTGTAAAGACAAAGGGACGGCGAACGTTGGGCGTACTTTTTAAGCCTTACCCGGTTCGCCGTCCCTTACGGTATTGTTTTTACTTGAATAGCTGCTCCCAGAAGCTCTTCGCTTTTTCTTTGGCTTCTTCAATTTGAAGAGCCGCTTCGGCTTTCAGCTCGTCCAGTTTTACCTGAGCGGCTTCGAACTGCACCGAGGCTTCGGCTTTCAATTCGTCGAATTTATCTTCGGCAACCTCCGACAGTTGATCTGCTTTGGCCGATGCCGCAGCAAAAACCGTTTCGGCCTGAGCTTGCAGGTTGGCCAGATTATCGGCGGTGGATGCTTTAGCCGCGTCAAAATGCTCGGTTGCTTTTGTTTTGATGCCTTCCACATCAATGTCCTTTCCGAATTCCTGGGCCTGAGCAATCAGCTTGTCTTTTAACTCGTCCAGTTGCGCAGCGGCTGCGTTTAAGTGCTGGTTCGCTTCGGCTTTGAAAGACGCCAGCTTCTCTGCCGCCGTCGATTTAGCCGTGTTCACATCGTCAGCAGTGGTATTTTTCGCGTTATTTTCCATAGGATTGTGGGATTTGAGTAATGGGTAACTCGTGAACAGAGCCTTGCGGGTGCTTACCCTAACCGACGCACGATCAGGCTGTTCACTAGCTCAAACAGATTGACGGGTTTTAATGTTCGCCAGTTGGCAATGTCGAGCGTACCGCCAAAATTGATGTAATAATCCAGGTGGTATTTTTTCCATTCACGCTCGATAAACTCCGGCGAATGAATAGCCGCGATCCAGCCATCTTCTACATCCTCAAACCATTCCTCGTAATAGCTATCATCCGAACCGTGAAAGTTGAGAATGTTTTCGCTGATCAGAATAAAATGTTTGATTTCCTGATACACCAACGGATCGATTACCTGCCGCTTCAAGTACATGATGTCGTTGTGAAGCGTGTCATTCCATTCCCCAAAAAGCTCAATCACAACAAACTGTCGGTCATAATTGGCGTATAGTATTTTGCAGTAAAGCGTTTCCGATCCGATTTCGTCCCAAAGCGGGTGGATGTAATAACCGTATATATTGTTTTCGTACTGCTGCATATTATACTCCCGTTCATGAAACGGCGACCGTTCATCGTCGGCCGACGTATAATATTTTTCCCAGCCGTAGAAGGGCTCAATGTCCTGCATAACTGTTGACTGATTAACGAATTGATGTGCTGAGTAACTAATTTGGTCGACACCGATAAGGATTTTCGCTTACCAGAGCCGGATTTGTTTGTCAATTTACCGTATCCCTAACGAATTCGAAAAAGATAACGCCAATTTCCGGGCGTTTGTTGAGCCGGATTATGGGTATGTTTACAGCATGAAACCCGTCAGCAAAAACATTCTCATCACCGGCGTATCGACCGGTATTGGCTACGGGGCAGCCCGGCAGTTTATTCAACGTGGCTATACGGTTTTTGGCAGTGTCCGCCAGCAGGCCGACGCCGACCGACTTCAGGCGGAACTGGGGCCTCGGTTTGTTCCGCTGGTGTTCGACGTAACGGATGCCAGCGCCATTGCTGAATCGGCGCAATGGCTTACGGATCAGCTCGGCGACAGCGGCCTGGGTGGGCTCATCAACAACGCGGGGATTGCCGTTGGCGGTCCGCTGCACTATCAGCCTATCGAAACCATCCGAAATCATTTCGACGTAAACGTGCTGGGACTGATTCAGGTTACACAGGCCTTTCTGCCTTTGCTGGGCGCGCGGGCGAACCATCCGGTTCAGCCGGGCCGAATTCTCAACATCAGCTCAGTCAACGGTCAGGTTGCGATACCGTTTATGGGCGCGTACGTTGGCTCCAAACATGCCGTTGAAGGCATCTCGCACAGCTTGCGCCGGGAGTTGAAACTGTTTGGTATTCCTGTCGTTATTGTTGGACCGGGTGCCGTTAAAACGCCGATCTGGGGAAAAGGGACGGATATTAGCGCTTATCGGGACACGGCTTATTATCCGGCCATGCAATGGTTTCTAAAGCAGGTTGAAGCGTCTGAGCAACGTGGTTTTTCTGTCGATTACCTCGGTGAGCGTATTGTGCAAATTCACGAAACAAAGCATCCTCATACGCGGTACGCAATAGTACCAAACAAACTAACCAGCTGGATACTACCAAGGCTATTGCCGGACCGAACTATCGACTGGATTCTGGGCCGGGTGAGTGGATTGCGGTATAAGCCGTAAGATTTTTCGCTTTCAGTCGTTAACGGTTCGCTTCCAGATAACAGCCCATGCTTAAACCTGCTTTTCAAAAAGACGACGCGCTACTGGCCAATATAGCCTCAGCGAGAGACAAACCGGATATACTGCATATCTGGTGGCTTGGACAAAGCGGTTTTCTGCTGCAATACAACGGGAAACAACTGCTGTTTGATCCGTATCTGTCGGATTCGCTAAGCCGTAAGTATGCCCACACGGATAAACCGCACGTTCGACTATCGGAGATTGTCATTAACCCGGCCAAGCTCACAGGTATCGACGTGGTAACGTCAAGCCACAACCATACCGATCATCTGGACGCCGAAACGCTGTTGCCAATCATGGCCGGAAACCCGTCGCTACGCTTTGTTATCCCCGAAGCCAACCGCAATTTTGTTGCCGAACGTTTGGAGCAGTCCACCCATTGGCGCGGACGGCACTGGCCCATCGGCCTGAACGACGGGCAAGCCAGTACGGTTGATGGGTTCGTTATCCACGGTGTTCCCGCAGCCCATAATGAACTCGAACGTGACGCCGAAGGCCGCTGTAAATTCATGGGCTTTGTGGTCGAACTGGGTCCCTATCGCGTGTACCATTCTGGTGATACGCTCTGGTATGATAACCTGGTCGATATTCTGAAACCGTTTGACGTGGATGTGGCCTTTTTGCCCATCAATGGTAATAAACCCGAACGACGCGTAGCGGGTAATCTTAATTCCAACGAGGCCGCCCGGCTCGGTAAAGCCATTGAGGCAAAGCTCGTTGTCCCGCACCATTACGATCTGTTTGCCTTTAACACAGCTGACCCCGCCGACTTCGTCGAAGCCTGCAACCAATACGGGACGCCTTACCGCGTCATGCAGTTGGGCGAAGGAATCCATCTAAGTCGGGAGCCCGAAACGAATCTAAAACGATGAAACATCCCTTGTTGGCTTACTTGCTGGCTGCACCCCTATTGCTTAGTCACGACAGTGCTGGTCAGTCTACCACGCCCAACTTTAAAATCCAGGTTGTCGATAATCAGATTGATATCGGTTACGGACTGGCGATTGGTGACGTTGACGGCGACCGTCGTCCCGACATTCTACTGGCCGATCAGAAAGAGTTTGTCTGGTATCAGAATCCAGGCGATAAAAGTAGCCCGTGGAAACGTCATGTAATGGCAGCAAATCTGACGCCACAGGATAATGTGTGCATTGCCGCCCGCGATCTGGATGGCGACGGGCGCGTTGAAGTGGCCGTTGGCGCTGGCTGGAATCCCGCCGAAACAACCGACAGTACGAAGTCCGGTGCCGTTTTTTACCTCGTTCGTCCCCAAGATCCGACCCAACGTTGGGAAGCCATTCGCTTGCCACACGAAGTGACGACCCACCGAATGCGCTGGGCAAAGGTTAGCAAAGACAGTCACCAGTTGATCGTTGTCCCGCTGCACGGCCTGGGCAACAAAAACGGCGAAGGCCGGGGTGTTCGCATCTGGGGTTACGAGTTCCCCAAAAATCCAAGGGACACCTGGAAGCGTCACCTGGTCGATTCGACGATGCACCTCACGCATAATTTCGAGCTGTGGGAAGATGGTGCTACTACCGGTTTGATTGTTGCCGGAAAAGAAGGCGGTGGCATTTTTGAGTGGCGAAAAAAGCGGTGGCGTCCGTACGATGATGAAGTGGCCAGCAATGCGTTACCGTTACTGACGAAAGGCACCGAAGGTATTGGCGAAATTCGTCGGCTAAACGGTGGCCGCGCTATTGCAACGATCCAGCCTATGCACGGGAATCTATTACAGGTCGAAAGCGGAGCGTACACGTTTGCGAAACCAAAACCGAAAGTTGAGGATAAAGTAGTCGATGTGTTGACGGATATACTCAGCCAGGGGCACGCCCTTGTTTGCGGTGATTTTCTGGGGATCGGTAGTGACCAGATTGTAGCCGGATGGCGCAATCCAAACGCAGCGGGAGCCGTAGGAGTCCGGCTCTTTAAGCCTAAAGAAGAAGGGAATCTGGAAGGGTACTCACTGGACGACAGCGTACGGATGGCCTGCGAAGATCTGCAAGCGGCTGACCTGGATGGTGATGGGGATCTGGACCTGATTGCATCGGGTCGTGCTACGCTGAACGTGCTTATTTACTGGAACCAGCAAAAGCCCTGATTGTCGGTATTCGGTTTACAGGGATGTACCCTCTTTTGGAAGGCGTATCATGCGTGCAAACCGAATACCCTGACTTTTTTATTGATTCCCTAATTGACCGGCCAGCGAGCGTAGAGCCGATGCCAAGCCTTCGAGTCGGTAGGCAATATCTCCTTCCGATCCTAAGCGCGTGCTGAATTCAACCGTTTGGGTAGCCAACGTAGTAAACAACTCACTTAGCTCGCCCGCACTGATCTCACCGCTTTCTAGTTGCGTTTTCACTTGCTCAAGACTGTTTGTGATGTCGGCAGCGTTGTCCGCTTTGCGGAGTTCCTCGAGCCAACTATTGATGACACCCGTTCCGCTTTGCGGTGTTGATGTAGCAGTATCTGCATTCAAAACGTCCATCGTGGAGTCGAGCAGATCCGATGATTTTTCGTGATCAAGCATATTAAAGTTGGCTGCTAAAGTTTCGTAAAATGTTTACTAACTGTTTCAGCTGGTCAGCGGTTGCCGGATCGACGCGCGGCTCGTGCGAAATAGCGGATGTGTGGCTAGCCAGACTCAACAGCAAATGCCGTACTTTATCGTTATCGCAATGGTCGGACTTGATTTGATCCCGTAGTTGTCTTAACTCATCCAGAATCCGTTCGGCACCGATATCACCCTGTAATGCATTTATCCAGCCTTCCAACAGTAGAATCCCTTGTTCCGCAGAAACTACCGTTGTATGTCCTTCTCCAAATGCTCCCAGCATATCATTGAGCATTCTGTGCTCTAGCGTGGTTTGCGTTTCCATATAGTAGTGAACAGTTTATACTTTTGAACTAAGGAATGTGGCGACTTTGAAGCCGCCACGTCCCTACAATTTATTACTAAAATTCCGTAAGATTTTTGACAGACTTTCTAAACCGCCGGTCCAGGTACCTTCGGCATTAGGACCTTCGGCAACGGCCTGCGTCTTGTCGGCCAGACTTAGCATCAGCTCCCGGACGCGCTGCTCGTTGGGCTGACCACTCTGCAACTCATTGCGGAGTTCGGTGAGTTCGGCTTCAAGCTGTTCCAGATTCGGGTCACCCTGAAGCGCTTGTAGCCAGCCATCGATCAGCATGACGCCCTGCGCTGGTGTAACACTCGACTGGCTATCGTCCCGGAACACCCCAAGTGTATCTTGGAGCATCCGTTCTTCCAATATGTTAGATCCCATCATGTGCAGTTTCGTTTTGTAAAGCCAGTTTGCTGCTAAGCAAGGCACATCGTCTATTTTTGATTCAGCGCGTGTGGCAGCAAACTGACTTTTTTGTTTTACAGTTGTTCGGCCAGTTTTTGAATCGAATCAACGACGTTTTCGAGCTTCTTGACGGTCAGCTCCTGAATATCCGACCCCTGGCTGACTTGCTCGGTATGATCCGCCAGATCCATCAGCAAACTACGAACGCGGTCCGCATCAGGATTGGCAAACTGCAACAAGCCGCGCAGCTCTTTCAGCTTTGCTTCAATCAGTTCAGTACTTTTATTTCCTTCAATAACTTTCAACCATCCGTTGATGAGCTGTACGCCATCAGCGGGTGATGCTGCCGTTCCATTGTCGGCTATGCCAATCGTCTGATCAAACAGACGCTGATCTAATGCGTGTGAAGCCATGTGTTTACTGTTTTTGGTTTACAAAAAAGCCGATCACCAATCACTGACAACAGACTTTTTATCCAAGCCTTGTTTTATACTGCCGTTGAAATCTGACCAGCGAAGTTGCGCAGCGCCGTTGCCAGCGTTTGCAGGCGTGATTGTAAATCACCTTCCGCTTTCGGCGCTGCTTTTTCCGTTTTATCGGCCAGTTCGTTAAGCAACTTCTGGAGTTTCTGTGGATTTGGTTCACCCGTTTTCAACTCATCGTGCAGCTGCGTAAGCGGCTCTACCAGATCGCCGGTCGAGTGATTATTTTTGATGGATGAAAACCAGTCCGTAATAAGCGACATACCCTCCTGCGGGGTTGCAGCCTGTCCCTGATCGAAAGCCGCTACGGTTGCATCAAGCAATGTAGTGGCCGACGAACCAGTTGTCTGCGAGTGTTGATTTGCCATGTTCGTTAAGACCGCCGAAGCGGAGGTTAATTGGTTTTGTTATTTGTTAGAACCCGTCCAACGACGCTTTGTTTGTCGTCAACAAAAAGAGAGAGCCCGCCCTTCTAGCAAAGCCCTCTCCTTCTGTTGACAACGGTTTAGTACTGCGAACGACCGCCTGATGTTCCGGTACTGGTTTCCGATTCATCCCGGGGCGTATGGTCGGGCATTGGCCCGCTCGAAACCCCTGATGATCGTGTACCTGACCCTTGGCTGTAGTCATCACCCGTGCCGCCCGTACTCCGTGCATCGCTGCCCGTTGTGTCGTCCATTGCTGATGTACCGGTCCCGCTGTTGGTCGACTCACCGCCGACTGTGCTGGTCATCGGTGCCTGTCCTCCGGTATTAGCTGGTTTCGACGAGCCACCAAGCTGCTGACTAAAACCATCCAGTACTTCAACAAGCGCGTCCAGTTTTGTTTTCACGTCGGTATCCGCCGAATCCGCCCTTTGTCGAACCTGGCTAACCAGATTTTCCATGATGCCCCGGATATGCCATCCGTTGGGGTTACCGCTCTGTAGCTCCGCCTTTAGTTCACTTAGGCCGTTGGCTACCGAAATTGTGTCCGACTCGCCACCATTACGCAAGGTTGTAATCCAGGTGTCAATAAGCGAGATTCCATCGAACGGCGAAATACTTGTCACATCGCCATTGAACGCATTGACGGTTACATCAACTAAGTTTGATGCATGCTGATTAATTGCCATATTATCGGGTTTAGCTAGGGGTGAATACTAGGCTTGTTCAGTAGCACGAGCAACCTGCCGGTGCAGGTTTTCGAGCGTGGCAATCAGTTGAGAAAGCTCAACCTGCTCGGCACTAGCTTCAGCCGAGGTAGCTACTTTCCGGGTCTGATCAATTAAGTCCTGCAACAGCGACGCAATCCGCTGGTTGTCGGGACGGTTGTATTGTTGCGCGGTGTGCACTTCGGCCCGCAGGCTTTCAAGCGTATCCGCAATATCGTCGGTGTCTTCGTCGCCTGCTACGTCGAGCCGATTCAGCCACTGATCAATGAGTGATAAACCGTCGGTGGCCGTCGTTTCGCCGATAGCTCCGTCGAATGTATTTACTGTTTGCTCAATGAGCGAAGTCTGGTTCTGGTCTTGAGAAATCATGATTTTGTTTGTTGAGTAAAGGCACCCGGACTTTATTTGGCCAGTCCGTGCGCAAAGTCTTTTAGTGCTGTTGACAAGTTTTGCAAACGTACTTTGTAGTCTCCTTCGGCAGCGTTATTTGCTAGGTCGACTGTTTCACCGGAGAGATCGTAAAGGATACGCTCTACTTCTCGAACAGTACCGGTATTAATTGCGTCCCGCAGCTTCTCGAGGGGTTCAGCGACCCATTGTGTACTCACGTTCGAGCGCACAATGAAAATCCACTCCTGAATAAGGTCTACGCCTGCATCGGGTGTTGTGGAGGACGCGCCACCACCGAGCGTTGCCAGCGTATCGTCCAGTATGGTATCGATTTTCTGATCGTGATGAGCCATAACGTTGAATCCATTAGTTTTGACAAAAAGAACCGCTACTACAGGCGATTGTTCGTTTACTTAGCGTTTTTTACACAAAATCTACTAATCGACTCGATTATTCATGGATGCAACCCGCCTACAACCCGACATACAGTATCAGTTTGCCCGGAGCGGGGGCGCTGGCGGGCAGAATGTCAACAAAGTGGCGACCAAAGCTGAACTGCGTTTCAACGTTCGGGCATCGTCTCTATTAACCGAGGAAGAGCGCGCTGTTCTGGAAGAAAAACTGGCGACAAAACTCACGACCAACGGCGAACTGGTGCTTACCCACCAAACCGAACGAACGCAGCTGGCGAACAAAGAAAAGGTTACCAAGAAGTTTTACCGACTGATTGAGAAAGCGTTTGAAAAGCCGAAAGCCAGAAAGGCAACCAAACCGTCGAAAGCGTCGGTGGCCGAACGGATTGCCGAGAAGAAGCGAAAAGGCGACGTAAAAGCCAATCGCAAAAAAATTGACTACTAAGTTTTGAGGTTACGGCCTGATGTTTAACGGTTTTCTGAGGTGATGTTTGAATAGTTGGGTGGTGTCGGCGGGGCCGCCCAACCACCTAACTATTCAAACATCACCCTATCTATCATGCATTCTACGGATTCCGGACAATACGGGTTCTCAAAACCGACACCACAAGCTTATACGTATACAACCCATCGTTCAGCAGAACAGTCAATTCTTACCAGCGCGTAACCTGCTAACAACTTCTGCCTCATTGCACTAGTGCATATCCTTACCGAATAAGGGTATTTCCCGATAGACTAATAGACAATCGATTGATTGTCAAAATTTTACATTTCGCTTGGAAAACTAATTCCGCCTACTAAACTTTGCCCACCTTTTAACTATAGTACCATAGCAAATTGGGGTTTTCCTATCTTTTTGCTCTTAGTTGGCGACTCTGTTTAATCGATTAACTACTCATCCTCTGCAATGTCCGATTACCGGACCGAATCAATTTTCATTTCTATGATAAAGCTTATACGCAAACGCTCTCAGGTGAGTCTTTTGGTAACGCTTCTGCTGATTGGCCCCAGGTTGGGCTGGTCACAGTCGGTGGTTTTCGCTCGCAACAGCGTAGCTACCGCCCAAGCCGGGACAACAGCGGGTCCTATTACGGGTACGGTTAAGAGTCAATCGGGTGAAACCTTACCGGGTATCAACGTGGTCGTCAAAGGAACGACGAAAGGAACCACCACCGATGTCAACGGAAAGTTCACGCTCGATGTACCAACCAATGCGGTTCTCGTTTTTTCGGGCATCGGCTTTACCACGCAGGAAATAGCCGTCAACAACCGGACGGTCATTACCATTTCGCTGGCGACGGACAACAAACAGCTTGACGAGGTTGTCGTCGTCGGCTACGGCACACAAAAGCGGGAAAGCCTGACCAATTCAGTGGCGCAGATTGGCGCAGCAGAAGTTGCCCGACGCCCCGTTTCCAACATTCAGCAGTCCTTGCAGGGGCAGTTGCCCGGCGTTACGGTACTGGACCAGGGCGGTTCACCCGGTCGCTCGAACACGGCCATTCGCATTCGGGGCGTAACGACGTTCAATATAAACGGCACCGCCGGTGCCGGAGCCAGTAATGCCAACGGTCAGTATGATTTAAGCAAGAATGACGCGCTGGTGATTGTCGATGGTATTGAGCAGCGGTTGTCGGATATTAATCCCGACGATGTTGAGTCGATTTCGATTCTGAAAGATGCCGCTTCGACGGCTATTTACGGATCACGGGCGACCAACGGCGTGGTACTGGTCACAACCAAACGGGCCAAAGGCGGTAAGGTTCAGGTCGATTACAACGGCTATTATGCCATTCAGAAATCGATCAACGTACCACACATGATGGGACTGGAAGACTATATGCGGATGCAGGTTGCCGCGTACACAAACGCCGGTTCGCCATTGCCCGCCCGCTTTACCGAACAGTCGATTCAAACCTACGTCAGTACCAGCGACAGGGAGAAATACCCGCTACCAAACACCTGGTTTCAGACCATGCTCCATGCGGCCCCTCAGCAGAACCACACGATATCCGTAGCGGGCGGTACGGAAACGCTTCGTACCCGGCTGAGTGTGCGCTATCAGGATCAGGCGGGTATCATCACGCATTACGCCAGCAAGATCGGCGAGATTCGTTTGAATTCCGATTATACCATTGCCCCGCGTCTGCGCGTCAGCACTGACCTGAACTACCGCTATAATTATTCGCAAGCGCCGACCGTCGATCCCATTGACCGCTTCCTACACGGTTCACTGTGGGCCGTCCCGAAATACGCCGATGGTACGTATGGCCTGAGTACGCAGGGTAATAACCCGTTGATGTACGCCGAAATCGGGGGTGATTCGAAGCGGTTTTCGGATTTTCTGGTCGGTTACGTCAAAGGTGAGTGGGACATTCTGGATGGCCTGACCTTCTCGACGCAGGTAGCGGGCCGGGGTTATTTCACGCAGGAAAAGAACTTTGCCAACGCATACGTCAACACGGACAAAAACACCAACATCACCAAGACCGTAGCGAACAACACACTGACCGAGGTACGCAACACGCTGAAAGAATACACGTTGATCAGCTTGCTTACGTATGACCGGCATATCCGTAATCATAACGTTAAAGGTTTGCTCGGTTATTCGCAGATCGGCAATACGCAAACGTTTCTGAATGCTTATCGCGAACGATTTTACAACAACGATATTCAGTCAATTAGTCAGGGAACGAACGACGGTACGAAAAGCAATGGGGGTTACGACGCGGCTTTTGGGCTACGGTCGTATTTTGGGCGGGTCAACTACGACTACGACGGCAAATACCTGGTTGAAGTAAACGGTCGCTTCGACGGGTCGTCCAAGTTTACGGGTGATAAACAGTACAGCTTCTTTCCGTCCTTCTCGGCGGGCTGGCGGCTGTCGAAAGAGAATTTCTGGCAGGGTTTGCAAACGACCGTCAATGACCTAAAAGTACGCGGATCGTGGGGCATTACGGGTAATCAGTCGGTTGATCTGTACAGCTATTACTCTTCCTTACGAGCCAGCGGCTACACATTCAACGGTGCTGCGGCCCAAGGCTATCGCCAGACATCACTTGCCAATACGAACCTGGGTTGGGAATCGACAACTCAACTGGATTTGGGTCTCGACGCGTCTTTCTTCCGTAATCGCCTAAACCTGACGGTTGATTATTACCGCAAACTCACGAACGATATTTTGCTGAATCTGGACATTCCGGCGACGGTCGGTCTGATCGCGCCACCTCAGAACGCGGGGTCCGTCGAGAACAAGGGTTGGGAGTTTGCGCTCAACTACCGGGGCGCTAGAAGCTCGTCCGGTTTCCAGTATAATCTGGGCGCTAACTTCAGCATCAATTCAAACAAAGTCGTCGATCTGAAAGGGACCGGACCGTACATTACCGGCTCAGACATCGACCCGCGCTATATCATTGCCGTTGGCCTGCCGATCAATGCGTTGTGGGGTTACCAGACGGACGGTTTGTTCCAAACGCAGGAAGAAATCAACAACTACAAAGCCACCTATGCCGCCAACACGAAACCGGGCGACGTGAAATACGTGGACAGAAACGGAGACGGGAAGATCGATACCAACGATATGACTACAATCGGCAACTCGTTTCCCAAATACACGTTCGGCTTGAATTCAAGCTTTTCCTTCAAAAATTTTGAGTTGAATCTGTTGTTTCAGGGTGCAGCTAAAGTCGATACACGCCTGGCGGGGGCTTTGGCCGAAATGGGCAATCAGGAAGGCTTTACGCATTCCATTTATACCAACAATTACTGGACACCCGAACGGACCGACGCGCGTTTCCCGCTCCCGCGAAAATTCGATTTGCGGAACGTTGCCACGTCCGACCGGCTGGTTATCAATGCCTCGTACGTCCGGTTGAAAAACGTTCAGCTAGCGTATTCGTTACCGGCTGCGCTGGCGAGTAAAGTCCGGCTGAGCCGGATACGGGCCTATGTATCAGCAACCAACGTGTTTACCATTTCGAGGCTAAACGAGTGGAACCTGGACCCAGAGGTTGGCTCCGGTCGGGCGGTGTATTATCCGCAAACGGCGCTGTATACACTGGGACTCAATCTACAATACTAATCGCCACCCCTTTTGGCTGACAGAAATTTCATGAAATCAATCCGCTCTAGTTTAGTCCTACTCCTATCGCTTGCGATTGGCCTCACACTTTCCTCCTGCGACCGGGATTTACTGGATACCGTTCCAAACGACCGGCTGTCCGAAAATTTGTTCTGGAAAACCGAAAACGACGCCCGGCTGGCGATCAATTCGCTGTACACGGACCTCGACAGCACCAACATCATCAGCTGGGACGCCCTGACGGATATTGCCCATACGAACCAACCCTTCGACGTACAGGCGTACATCGAACTCGGTCAGTACGACGCAACCAGCTCGAAGGTGTACGGCGAGTGGGTAAAGGCGTACAAAGGCGTTCGGGCGTGCAATTACTTTTTGCAGAATGTCGATAAGGTTGCGTCATCCAACCCAACGTTGATCAGCCAGTTCAAGGGCGAAGCCAGAGCCTTGCGCGCGTATCAATACCTGAAACTAGCCGCTTTGTTTGGCGATGTACCGCTGATCACTACACCTATCTCGCTGGACGAAAGCCTGAAACTAACGCGCACTCCGATTGCCCAAGTCTGGGATTTTGTGGACAAAGAACTAAGCGAGGCCGCTGCCCTATTGCCGACAACATACGCGGCTGCCGACAAAGGACGAATCACGAAAGGCGCAGCCATCGGTCTACAGGCGCGGGCCAATTTGCTGGCGGGTCGGTACCAGCAAGCGGCCACAGCTGCCGATCAGGTGATGAAGCTTGGCGTTTACGGCTTGAATGATTCGTACGAAAAGCTGTTTACCTACGCAGCCGAAAACAATAAAGAAGTGCTCTTTGACCGGCAGTTTATCAAGGATACGTACCCCGACATCGTTTTTAACCTGCTCGCGCCTTACAGTCAGAAAAGTGCAACAAGCACCTACGTACCGACAAAGGCGCTGGTCGATATGTACGAGACAACGGCGGGTAAGCTGATCACCGACGCTACCAGCGGTTACGATCCGGCCACTCCCTACGCCAACCGCGACCCCCGGCTTAAATTTTCCGTATTCCTAACCGGCGATCCGCTCCCCAGCGGTATTACCTTCCGACCAGAGCCGAATAGCGGAACAGCCGACGCCGTAGGAAATACATACATCGCTTCGACAACGGGGTTCAACATCAAGAAGTACGTCAACGCGGAGGATTACGCCAATCCAACCAACAACGGCATAAACATCATTCTGCTGCGCTACGCCGAAATTCTGCTGACCTACGCCGAAGCAAAAATCGAACTCAACCAGATTGACGCGAGTGTCTTTGCCGCCATCAATGCCGTTCGCAATGGCCGTACCGATGTCAAGCAACCGTCGATCAACAGCACGGTTAGCCAGGCTGAGTTGCGCACTATTGTTCGCCGGGAGCGGACGGTCGAGCTTGCTTTCGAAGGGCAGCGACTCTTTGATATTCGCCGGTGGAAACTAGCCGAAACCGTATTGCCGGGGCCAGTTTACGGCATAACCTACAAAACCGCTACCGGCGACTTAGCGACGGTGCAGGTCGTGGGTATTAACCGAACCTTTGACAAGTCGCGGCATTACCTTTGGCCGATTCCCCAGCGGGAACGGTATCTAACGCCGACGCTTACCCAAAACCCCGGCTGGTAGTAACGAACAGCCCACAACCACTTTTAGTAGTAAACCATCCTCTATGACTCTATTACCGCAACGATTATCGCATCTGCTCCTAAGCACGTTTGCCCTGATTAGTACCGGCCTGCTGATTACGGCCTGGGTTGAAAAACCAGCTCCGGCAACGCCCAACGTCGTACTGTTTTTCATGGACGATATGGGTTATGGCGATCTGTCGGTTACGGGCGCGCTCGACTACACGACACCGAATCTGGATCGTCTGGCCGCCGACGGTTCGCGCTTTACCAATTTTCTGGTGGCTCAGGCCGTTTGCAGTGCATCGCGGGCAGCTTTGATGACGGGCTGTTACCCGAACCGCTTAGGTATTTCGGGTGCGTTAGGACCAAATTCACCCATTGGTTTGAACCCAAACGAAGAAACGCTGGCGGATCTACTGAAAGAGAAAGGCTACGCGACCGGCATCTTTGGCAAATGGCACCTGGGCGATAAGCAGGCGTTTTTGCCCCTACAGCAAGGCTTTGACGAATACTACGGTGTGCCGTACTCGCACGATATGTGGCCGCAACATCCTACGGTCAAGTTTCCTCCGCTGCACTGGATCGAGGGGAATGAGCCGAAAGGGGAAATCAAGAATCTGGACGATGCCAGTCACATCACATCGACCGTGACGGAGAAAGCCGTTTCGTTTATTCGGAAGCACAAAAAAGACCCGTTTTTCCTGTACGTTCCTCATCCCCTGCCGCACGTTCCGCTGGCGGTTTCGGATAAGTTTAAAGGTAAAACCGCGCGCGGTCTTTTCGGCGATGTAATGACCGAACTCGACTGGTCGATTGGACAGATTTTGGGGGAGCTGAAACAACAGGGTTTGGACAAAAACACGCTCGTTATTTTCATCAGTGACAACGGCCCCTGGCTGAACTACGGTGACCACGCGGGTTCAGCGGGTGGCTTCCGCGAAGGCAAGGGCACATCGTTCGAAGGCGGTCACCGCGTGCCATGTCTGGTGCGCTGGCCGGGCGTGGTGCCTGCGGGTCGCGTCAGTAACAAACTGCTGACGACCATGGACATCCTGCCGACAGTCGCCAAAATCTGTGGTGCCCGCTTACCCAAACAACGGATTGACGGTGTCGATTGGCTGGCGCTGCTGAAAGGTGACGAAACGGTAACACCCCGCGACCATTTTTATTATTACTACCGCAAGAACAGCCTGGAAGCCGTTCGGCAGGGCGACTGGAAACTGGTGTTTGGGCATCCGGGCCGTACGTACGAAGGATTCCTGCCGGGACAAAATGGCAAGCCGGGTCCGAGTACCGAAACGCACGAATTTCCAAAGGCACTGTATGATCTTCGACGCGACCCGAGCGAGCGCTATGATGTGCTGGAACAGCATCCTGAAATCGTGGCCAAGCTGGAAAAGATCGCCGAAGAAGCCCGCACCGATCTGGGCGATGACATTCAGCAGCGAACAGGTGCCAACGTACGCGAGCCTGGGCAAGTAACTAATTGATAAAGAGTGATTTTTGCCAGTATATTATCTCTCTTTAATTCTCATTACAGTTTCTTAAAAGCAGTGGGGGCAGGTTCTCAAACCTGCCCCCACTGCTTTTAAGAAACTGTAATGAGAATTACTTGCTGGCAACTTCCATGGATTTGCCTTTGTCAACCGCTTTCATCACCCGGAAGAAATTACCGCTCCAGATTTTTTCGATGTCTTTCTTCGAATACCCCCGGCGGACAAATTCAACCGTGAAATTTTCGTACTGGCTCACGTCGAAGCAGTCGGCCAATGCACCGCCCCCGTCGAAGTCAGCGCCCATGCCTACGTGGTCGATACCGATTAGTTTGACGATGTGGTCTATGTGATCCACAGCATCTTTCACCGTCGCCAGTTGTACCGGATATTTTTTGTTAATAGCCATAAATTCCTCGCGCAGCTTCTTTTGATCCTCTTCCGACAACTTGCTCATGGCCGCCATCATTGCCCGACGGTCCTTGACGCCCCATTTGTCCATCATGGCTTTCTGCGCAGCTTCACGCTCTGGGCTGGCCGGAATCGTTTTCACGTAATCGCTCAACAGGTTTAGCTGCACGACACCACCGTTTTTGGCCAGCGCTTTGAGCATATCGTCCGTTAGGTTACGCGGATGATCGCAGATCGCTTTCGCTCCCGAATGTGACGCGATAATGGGCACTTTCGATAAACGAACCACATCGTAGAACGTCGAATCTGACACGTGCGACACGTCGATCATCATACCCAGTCGGTTCATTTCCGCCACGACCTGCTCTCCTAGTGGACTCAAGCCCTGATATTCGGCTCCTTTCGGGTCGGTCGATGAGTCGCAGATATCGTTGTTGCTCGAATGGCAAAGCGTCATATAGCGGGCACCTTTGTCGTAAAACTGTTTGAGCATCGTAATGTCATGCCCCATCGGGTAACCGTTTTCGACACCGATGAAAATGACCCGCTTCCCCGTTTTTCCGATCTGAAACGCTTCTTCGGGTGTTGTCGCCAGAGCGGCTTCCGAAGCGGTATTTTTCAGCGTTGTATTAACGGCTTCGAAAATAGCCAGTGCTTTATTTTTTGCCGTTTCGTGTCCTTCGGGGGTGCGCGGCCCCTGGCCCAGATACACCGCCCAGAAGATCGCATCTAATCCACCGCGTCTCATCCGAGGATAATCGATCTTACTATTGGTCGTGCGGGGATCGTTGTCTTTGGTTACGTCGAAGCCACCGCGCGACAGCAGCATAGGCGTATCAGCGTGGGTATCGACGGTAAACGCTTTTTCGTGAATCTTATGCGCTTTTTTAATCAGCGCCTTGTCGTCCTGCGCCGACGCAGAAAAGACGGTAACAGCCAGGCAAGCCAGCAAGGGAGTAGCAATACGGTTTTTCATAGAGGAAGGGTAACGCAGAAATCCTATCCGCCTGGTTAGAGACGTTATTTTGTCAGCCCCCGACTAGGCGGACAGGATGTCCACGTTACGGTATTATTTGGCGAACCAGAGTTTGAGTTTCATATCGTTCTTTCCACCCTGGCGAGTGAGCGCTTCGTTGAAATTTGTCGCGTTCAACGATTCTTCAGAGCCGGGATACGGCAAACGAGTCGGGATGATTCCGCCGTTGGTGTTGATCACCGCAGGTTGCAAAGCTGGCAGGCCCGTCCGACGGAACTCGGTCCAGGCTTCCAGCCCCTGTCCGTACAAGGCGATCCACTTTTGCTCCATGATCTGCGTGTAGCCATCCGCGCCCGATTTCAATGCGTTGGCGGTCAGGTAAGCAGGGGCAACCGTAAGCCCGTACTGGCTGTGCGAAGCCGTGATACCATTGGTGTAGTTCGTTGATACATCGCCAGCGGCTGTGATTCCTTTGTAGGCTAGTTCAGCTTTGGTAAACAGCAGATCGGCGTAGCTCACAATAACCCCCGGCGCGGTTGGCGATACGAAAAAGTTACCCACCTTCGAGGTTTTCGATAAGCCTAGCGCGTTAGCGTCAGCGTTGGACAAGCCGTTTGGCACACCTTTGTAGTCGCCACCGTCGGCAGGAGCGTTAGCATACACGGCTAGCCGCGCATCGCTTAACGCCTTGAGCTTGTTCACCAACGTGGCACTAACCCGGTGATCGTCGCGCGTTTTCCGATTTTGGTTGATCGGGTTGTTGTTATTTGTCGCGTCGAGGTAGTTCAGCTGCACGTTATCGGCGTTGGACGTCAAGACCGGGTATTTGGTTGGGTCGCCCAGAATCCGGTTGATTTCCGATTTTACATCAATGGGCGCATCGGCTTTGTTGATCATCCGGTTGAGCAGACGCAGGCTCAGGGTATTGGCGAATTTCTTCCAGCGTGTCAGGTTGTTATTGAGCAGAATATCGCCCGCAATGGCTTTGCTATTGTCATTGAGCACGATCATATCGTTGGCTACTTTCAACTCGGCCACCAACCCTGCATAAACATCTTTTTGCGCATCGTATTTAGGCTGTAATGTTCCTTCCAGCCCTTTGATCGCGTCTTTGTACGGAATATCGCCATAGATGTCCGTCAGCACCGAAAACACCCAGGACCGCATGATGATCGCCACGGCCTGATAATTCGGGTTATTCCCATCAACGCCGAGCTTATAAATCCGTTGAAAATCGGCCTGTGATTCGATAAAGAAAACCTGCCACGACGCGGTTCCGTACACATCATTGGTGATGGTGTACTGGTCAGCATCGGTATACTGAATACGAGCCCAGTACTGCGAAATAAGATCACCCACATCCATACCCAGCGAACCACCCCAGTACGCATCGACCGCGCTCTGAATACCGTGTGGCAAAAACAGATCGGCAGTGCCAACCGTGGGCGAGTTGGGGTTGGTGTTGATGGTATCAAACTCACCGGTGCAGGCCGCAGTACCCAACATAAGAGCGGCCAGCAATGCTTTATATCGTAAGGAATGAAAAATGCGTTTCATGAAACGAGTATGATTTTCAGTTCTGGGTTCGGCCTTCTCAGTACCCAAAGCGGGACAGGAACGCCGAGCCCAAAACTCGTTTACAGATTGAAATTGATGTTGAAGCCGACGGTCCGTGTGGTTGGAATCTGACCGTTCTCGATTCCTTGCAGGTTACCGTCGTTGTAGTAGCTGGTTTCGGGGTCGATGTGCGGAACGTTGCTTTGCAGCAAAGCCAGGTTGCGACCGACTACCGAAATGGCAATATCGCGGAAGGGCAGGCGGTTAAACACTTTACCGGGTAGCATGTACGTCAGTTTCACTTCCCGCAGTTTGACAAAGCTTCCGTCGAAAATAGTTGCTTCGTTGTTTGTCAGTGAGTAGTATTTCTTATGCCATTCTTCCGACGAAATCCGCGTTGTGTTTGGCGTGTAAACCGGGTTGTCTGTGGTTCCGGTGTTGACTACACCCTGACCGACAATACCATCCTCGCGACCGATCGTTGTTTCTTTCAACACACCCGTGTAGCGACCGATATTGACCGTCTGCGAGAAGATGTCGCCACCGTGCCGCATGTCGATAAGCGTGCTCAGCGAAAGCCGCTTGTAGCTGAATGTATTCTGCAAACCACCGATCCATTTTGGGGTGAAGTTGCCCAGAATCCGACGCGTTGGGTCCAGCTGCGGATAACCGCTTTTGTCGTAGATGATGTTGCCCGACGGATCACGCAGGAACCCTTGCCCGAAGAACGTACCGTATGGCTGACCAACCCGCGCTTCGACCGACATGCCCCGGAACGAGTTGGTTGACGTAACCTGCGTCAATGGGTTGTACGACGTATTTAGCTGGTAAGTCGTCAGACCCTCGGCCAGTTCAAGCACTTTGTTGCGGTTCTGCGCCCAGTTTAGCATAACGTCCCATTGGAAAGCGCCCGCTTTAACTGGTGTTGCGCTCAGTTGAACCTCAACGCCCCGGTTCTGCAATTTCCCGGCGTTCAACAACTTCGAGTTAAAGCCCGATGCCTGCGATACGTTTACGTCCAGAATCTGGTTGAACGATACCTTGTCGTAGTAGGTCACGTCCAGCCCAACGCGGTTGTTCCAGAGTTTTACTTCAGCACCAATTTCGTATGAGTTCGTCAGCTCCGGTTTCAGCGTAGCATTCAGCATCGCGTTGTTCTCCGATAGCGAAGGCGTTGATCCCCAAGGGTTTTCGTACCGATACGACTGGATCAGGCGGTACGGATCGGTATCGTTACCAACCCGCGCAACACCCGCCCGGACTTTGGCAAACGACAGCACCGGTGAGCTTACATTAAAGATGTCTGTCAAGATCGCACTTACAGCCGCCGACGGGTAGAAGTACGACCGGTTGCTGGCAGGCAGAGCGCTCGACCAGTCATTGCGGGCGGTCAGATCGACGAACAGGTAATTACGGAAACCGATATTAGCCGAAGCATAAAGGCTGTTGACGGTCTTTTCGGTGTAGGAGTTTTCGGCAACTTTGGCCTGCCGGGAGTTACCCAGGTTCCACACGCGCGGGATAGCAAGTTCCGTAGCGCCCATGTAATTGCGTTGCGCGTAGTTGTAGCGGTGATTACCGCCAATGTTAGCCGTTACGTCGAACTCACCAAATTTGTGCGTCGCGTTGAGCAGGAAGTCCGAGTTCGATTCGCGAAGGAAAATCTGTTCTTCGTTGTAACTGTCGAACTGCTTGGCACCATTAAGGTTGTCGATACGAGCTGCATTTTTCGTCTTACGTCGATCTTCGTACACGTCCGTACCAGTGCGGGCGGTCAGCGTCAGCCAGGGCGTGAACTTGTACGTAGCCGACATATTGCCGTAGAGCCGGTCTTTGTCGTTGGCGCGGGTGCTCAGGTTGAGGAAATAATACGGATTAGCCCAGTAGTTGTAGTTCCAGTTGTATTGATAGATGCTGTTCGGAGCCTGGTAATTTTGCAGTTTCTCCATATCTACCTGACGACCGAACCAGATAAAGTACAATCCCCAGTTGGTACGGTTATCGCTTCCGTCGCGCACGTAATTACCCGTTGCCCGAATGCTCAGCTTTGGCGTCAGATTCCAACCGGCATTAATCGAAACCGTGCGTCTTTTGTAATCAGTGTTAGGCAGAATACCCGATTGGTTTAGATCAGTGAACGACACGCGGAAATCACCTTTCTCGTTCGCGCCCATCACCGAAATATTATTGGTCAGGGTGCGTCCCGTCCGGAAAAACTGGTTTACGTTGTCGGGATGAGCCACCCAGGGGGTTGGCGTGCGGGTACCGTCGGCGGCAATAGGCGAATCGAACTGTGGCAGCAGGCGACCGTCCAGTTTGGGACCCCAGCTTTCATCCACACCATCGTTGACGCCTTTACCGGTTCCGTCGACGAACGAAAAAAGTCCTTTGTTTCCCTGCCCATATTCGTTCTGCCATTCGGGTTGCCGGAATGGGCTGTCAAACGCCGTATTGGTGTTGACCGAAACCCCGATGCCTTTGCTGCCTCGTCCGCTTTTGGTGGTGATCAGAATAACACCGTTGGCCCCGCGAGACCCGTAAAGGGCAGCCGCGCTCGGTCCTTTCAGTACGCTTACATTATCAATATCGTCGGGGTTGATCGACGCGGCCGCATTCCCGTAGTCGACACCCGTTCCCGAACCGATGTTGCTGTTGTCAATGGGTACACCGTCCACCACAAAAAGCGGCTGGTTGTTGCTACCGATCGAGCTTGCACCACGGATCAGAACGCGTGATGAGGAGCCCGGTGCTCCATTCGATCCCGTAACCTGCACGCCGGCAATTTTACCCGACAACGCGTTGACAAAATTCGTAGCCCGTGCCTGTGTCAACTGTTTGCCACCTACTTCCTGTACAGAATAACCCAAGGCTTTCTTTTCCCGGGTAATGCCCAATGCGGTAACGACCACTTCGTTCAGGTTCGACGCGTCTTCTTCCAGCGTGATGTCAACCGATGATTTCGAGCCAACTGCTACTTCCGTTGGCTTATAACCAATGTACGAGACGACCAGAATCGCATCGGCAGACGCATTCATTGTAAATTCACCATCGGCATTCGTTGTGCTGCCCCGGTCGGTACCTTTTATTAGTACGTTTGCGCCCGGCAAACCAGTCCCATCCGCCTTGGACAGTACCCGTCCTTTCAACATTTTGTCCTGCGCATAGCCCGCTACACTAAGTAGCAAACAGGCGACCAGACAGCATCGCGTAAAAAGTTCTCTCATTGTTACTAAAGAGTTAGATAGGTTAGAAGTGGCTAAAACGCTCACAAATAGGCACTACACGGCTGGTTTCTGCACATCGGCAAAGTCACGTTCCGTAAACAGTTCAATTGTATTGGCGTTAAAATAGATTCGAAGCTAATCTAATAGAAAAGCTTTTATAGGTAAAATTATATTCTGTTTTTATATGAAAGTTTAAAATAATTAATGATATAATTTATAAAACTCAGTATCTTACTTATAAGTAAATTATCGTTACCGACTATAGCTACGACCAAGACCCGTATTGTTTGTGGAGCACTTAACACCGTCCAACAACCTGTGTGCCTGGAAAATAAAAAAGGTCTTAAGCGCTCTTTAAACAGATAGCCTAAGACCTTGTAATTATGACAGTACTATAACCAATCGATGAAGTAGATCAGTAGCCTATGTCTGCTGAAATTACTCCATTCAATTAAGGATAAGCACTCATTTTCCGAGCTCGGTGAAAGCCCATCTTGTTCGCTGACGAAATACTGATCTCGGACACAACCGTTTTATTCGCTAGTTCCACTTCGACTACTTTGCCTCCTTCACCCGTAGTATTTGGGACCTGAAAACCGGGGGTGAACAGAATATGATTTGACGACGCCAAAAACTGCACGCCACTAACCACTTGCGAATACGTTTCGACTCCTCTTTCCTTACCGTAAGCCCAGCTTTGCTGCACAGTCATCTTGACAGGGTCAATTTTGTAGGCGACAGCACGACTATACTTGCTGGCCGTAGGGTTATACTCTCGTATCTCGCCGTTGTCAAATACCATGATATCGCCGTTGGGCAGGAATATAGTACTATGCTGATACCAGTTCCATTCGAAGTCAGACGTTATTTTTGATCCGTCGCTTACGGCGGTATCGGCAATGATAACACCACTTGCGTCAACAGGGCTCAGCAGAAATTTTCTCAGATCTTCACCACGTCGGTTTACGGTCCAACCTCTGTGGGCGCCCAGAATCCACTTCACCCGATTCTCGTAATCCAGTTTGACCACGCCCTGGTGACGACCCGATACAATGATGGTGTTGTCGGTTGAATCGTAGGCTACAGAATTACCATGAAACCAATCATCCGCATTAACCAGCGGGCTTTGGGCTAAGATCGTCCGTCGTTCATCGAGCGATTGTTTTAAATCCCACTCGTTGACAAGACCGCCCTCCGTTCGGTCAATTTCAATAACGTAATCTTCGACCATTGCTACCCCGTTAAGGCCCATACTACCTGGCTTACTAGCGGTCAGAAGGAAGTTGCCGTTCGGTTTTTCAATGACGTTGTGGTGAAATACATAGCCTGATAAGTTCCAGCTATCTATTACTTTACCCAGCAGATCGACTTCGTAAATTCTGGATGTATTTATATCGCCAAAAAAGAAGTTACCATTGCGTAACCGCTCAATGCCGTTGTCAAAACTTAATGTTTTTAGCTGATCGTGACTGCGGTAATCCAACACCCATCGTATGTCGCCGTACGCATCCATAAAGTAGGGAGTCGAAGGCGCACCCGTTCCGTATGTACTAAAGTTACTGACCAGAATAAGCCCTGGAGCCACCTTATTTTCGTCAAACGGAGCCGCCGTGATAGATTGCGGCATGTTGGGAGGCAAATCGCCCGTCTGGATCGTAAGCGTACTTTTAGCCAGTGTATCACCACCATCACTCAGTACACGTACGTCAACTGTGTTTGTATAATTGGCGTACAAGCCGATCACGGGTATAGAATGCGTAGTTCCCTTGTCGTTGAACGCATGCTCGACATTAGTGAGCTTGCCATGCTTGCCTCTAACCCGAATAAACGATCTACCGGCTATTGGAGCGGAGAAGTTGATCCTAGCTGACAATGGTGTATAACCGTATGGGTTTAATTGGACTGAATCAGAAGCAATCGTGAACTCCCGAGCGGCAACGGGAACAGGTGGGTTATCAATAGCATGCTTACAACCAGTAAAAGCAACAGTTAAGAGAAAGAGGAGAATTAAATTTTTCATAGATTAATAAATTCACACTTACCAATAAGTTTTCAATGATACTAGTATTATTGGTTTGTTAAAATTCTATTATCCTATCCTATACTTATCATATACATATGATACAAAACGTAAAAAATTACTACTTTAAGTATTTATATCCCTATGATTACCTATATAAAATGCCTTCGTCACGGGTATGGATAAGCAGTCTGTTGAACTGACTCCTTACTTTATTATTGCTATTACGCACTTATCTTTAAACGTATGATTTACAGATGTGTAGCGCCAACTATCACTTTTACAAGATGACTTCCCGGCGTTCTTAGTAATAGACAATCAGTAGAGTTGCTTCACTGAGTTATAATACCCCAACGAAATCTTGACGTTGATAAGCATTTTTCAGTACTGCTTACTAGTAGCTGATTCATAAAATATAAATCCGTTTTCAGAAAAACGTACAGACTGTAGACCAAACTCAATACAGGTAAAAGCAAAAGCCCTGTATCTCGGTACAGGGCTTTTGCTTTAGAATGACGGCTGAGTGACCTTTTACTATCTCAACGCAACTGAAAGGCAGCTCTTACAATTCCCGAATCTGGATATTCCGGTACCAGACCTGCTCTTTGGGGCTGTGGTTTTGTAAGGCGATCTTACCTTTTGCGTGCGCCGTAGCATACGGCCAGTTAGCAAATTTGCTTTTCGCAACCAGTTGCTTCCAGTTGTCGGAGCCGTATTCATAATCAACAACTTTTTTGCCGTTCAGGTAGTGCTCAACGTGGTTGTTGTTGACAACAATCCGGCCTTTATTCCATTCGCCGGGAGCCTTTGTAGCCGCCATGTCCGAAGGAGGAATCATATCGTAGTTAGCGCCCGTCAGTTGAGTATCTTTTAATTTGTACGGTTTGCCCTCACCATCCACGTACCCTTTGTCATCAATCACCTGGTATTCGGGACCAGACATATAGGTTGATTTAATATCGGGACTATCGATGATTTTGTACACAACACCGCTGTTACTACCCTTCGGTATTTTAAACTCGAATTCGAGTTCGAAATTCTCGTATTCTTTGTCTGTTACAAGGTCCCCGCCCGTACCATCGGGCGTTAATGTCCCATTTTCGACGTTCCAGCCAACGACGCCATCTTTGTGATAGCTATGCCATCCTTTGATTTCTTTACCGTCAAAAAGCGACGTCCACTTTGATTTTTTTCCGGGGGGAGTTGCCAGGGCTAGTGCACTCAGCAACAGACAGGGTATCAGTAACTTTTTCATGGGCTTAAAACGATTTAGCCGTTAAAAGTATGAAAAAAGTAACGCGGGAGAAAACCTATGCCTCAGAGATACCATGATGGCACCCTTTGAGCGTAGATTCCCTCCCGCATTGGATAAATTCCTTCTGTTTAGCTCGCCATATCGCGGGCTGCTTCCGGGTCGTTGTATTTCCGATCCAACCCATCCGTTGATTTTTGATCAGAACGATCCGGGCCGGAGATAGCATCTTGAGCCATAACGCTGCTCTCATCAGCCAGTTCGCGGGGCAATTTCTCCGATTCTTTTTTCTCTTCGGGCCGTTCGCCTGGCTGATAGGTATCAGCATCTTTAGCATTTACATCATAAGCGTGAGCAGAGTCGCCTGTGTCAGGGTTTTCCTCCATGCCTTCGTCATCGGGACCGGCTGCTAATCCCTGGTACTGTGTTCCCTGAACCGCTTCACCCGACTTTACGTCAGACTGATCGATCAGGCCCGATGCTTCGGCGGTGTACGTCAAAAAGTTGGTCGTCGATACGCTGTGCTGCGCCGTTGTACCGGCATTGATTTCGTGCGACCGGTCGGGCTGACTCGGTTCCTCAATCTCTGGTTGCGCTGGTTTTGGCGTTCCCGGCAGATCCGGAATTTCAGGTCCTGGCACGGGCGGTGCGGGTGGCGTCTCGGGAATGCCCGGCACGGGTTGCGTTGGATCGGGTGAAGGCGGAGTCGTTGGAATCATCGCCTGAATTGTTGTCGATCCCACGCCTGCCGGAAATGCCCATGCGCCAAATGAACTCGTTGGTGTAGCATCCGAATCTTTCTCGGTACGATCATTCGATTCGCCTTCCGAAGGTAATCCTGTATTAACCGTCGCTCCGGCATCCGGATTACCCGTGATATCGCCAACGGCTATTGGATCATTGGGCATCACTGACGGATCGAACATAGTGCCTACCCGAAGGGCGGCATCTGAATTTTCATATTTCTTTTTATCGTCGCCAGTCAACGCCCGTTCTTCATCACTTCCTAGGCGGATACGTGGCATATCGTCAGAGACATCATCATCGGTATCGCCGGTCGAGACTAATTTGCCATCCACCAACTTTACCATGTTGGTTTCGGCCTGGTCGGCACTGAACATCGTTTCCGCATGTTCGCTCGAAACTATATCAGCCTGTCTGGCTCCATCGGTAAGATTTGCGTTGCTTTCCATAATCGTGAATACTTTAGGTATATGGAAAACCACTGGCAGACGAAAAGGTTTTTTGACAGGATTTACAGGATGAATTACACTTACTAGATGAAGATTGCTGGCGGGCGGAAAGGTTTTCTGACAGGATTAGATGTTCCTATTAAACGAAAGGTTACGGGCGGAAAGGTTTTCTGACAGGATTTACAAGATTGACAGGATTAAATGCTCACTAAATGAAAAATCCTGTCAATCTTGTAAATCCTGTCAGAAAGAAACTCATATAAGGGCGTCGAACAAAATCTCCGCCGGGTGTTGCGCTTTACGGCCGGTTCCATCTTTGATCTGATGTCGACAACTGGTTCCAGCCGCCGAAATAATCGCTTCGTTAGCCTGCCGGACCGCCGGAAACAGCACCAATTCACCAATTTGCATCGACAAATCGTAATGTTCCGCTTCGTAACCAAACGAACCTGCCATCCCGCAGCAACCCGACGGAATCAGCTGTACCTGGTAATTTAACGGCAATGACAATGCTTTTTTCACAGGCACCATCGATGATAAGGCTTTCTGGTGACAATGCCCGTGTATCTTCACCTGCCGGGTTTCGGTTGTAAATAGCTTACGATCAATGCGCTTGTTTTCGATTTCCTGAGCTAACCATTCTTCGAACAGGTAGGTGTGTTTGGCGATTCGTTGCGCGTCGGCTTTCAGTTCGGTCGGAACCAGATCGGGGTATTCGTCCCGAAAGGTTAGAATGGCGGAAGGTTCCAGACCAACCAGCGGAGTCTCCTCGGTAACACGGTCTTTCAGTAAGGTTACGTTCCGAACGGCTATCTTCTGGGCGTCGTCAACGAGTCCTTTTGACAGGTAAGTCCGGCCACTTTCTGCATGATCAGGAATGATGACTTCGTAGCCCAGCCGTTCCAGCAACTGAACGGTTTTTTGCCCGACTTCTACATCGTTGTAATTCGTGAATTCATCCGCAAAAAGAAGCACGCGTGGAGCGCTTTGCGATGGCGTTTTCTTCCTACCGTCGAACCACTTCTTCAACGTCGTTTTCGACAGTTCCGGCATGGTTCGGTCGGGGTGAAAGCCCACGGTTCTGTTAGCCAGTTTACGTAGCGCGGGGGTCTCGTAAATGGCATTGTACGCCCACGGAACCACACTGGCCAGCGACATCAGCTTCGTGAAATTACCAACCAGTTTTGTCCGCAATGGAACACCCTTTTCGCGGTAATGCTGCTGGGTAAACTCAGCCTTCATACGCGTCATGTCTACGCTCGACGGGCATTCGGCTTTACAGGCTTTGCACGATAGACACAGATCCAGCACGTCTTTGACGGCTTCGTAATCGTGCTCCGTTGGTTTTTGCGCATTGCTGTAAAAATGACGCAGGATGTTTGCGCGCGCCCGCGTGGTGTCGTGTTCGCGCCGGGTAGCCATGTAGCTCGGACACATCGTACCACCCGACAAGGCCGTCTTCCGACAGTCGCCCGAACCCGAACATTTTTCGGCCAGTTCGAGCAATCCCCCATCACGGGAGAAGTCGAAAACGGTTTTAGGCTGTTCGATCACCACATCGGCTTCCGACCGCAAAAATTCGTTCATCGGGGGCGTATCGACTACTTTGCCGGGATTGAACGTATTATGCGGGTCCCAGAGCGCCTTCACGTCTTTGCACAATTGGTAGTTTTCGGGTCCCAGCATAAAAGCAATGCACTCACCCCGCAACCGACCGTCACCGTGCTCACCCGACAGCGAACCACCGTACCGCTTGACGAGTTGCGCCGTATCCATCAGCAAATTTCTGAACGTGGTACGTCCCTCCGACGACTTTAGGTTGATCAGCGGCAACACGTGGATTTCACCGGCTCCGGCATGGGCAGAGTATTCCAGTTTCAGGCCGTGATTTTCCCACGCCATGCGGTCCAGTTCATCGATATAGTTAGGCAAATCGTGCACATCGACGGCAGTATCTTCGATAACGTTCGCGGGTTTTTCGTCGCCGGGAATGTTGTACATGATGCTTAATCCCGCTTTGCGCAAGGCCCAGGGCTTCTTGGTATCTTCATCGAAAAGAATCGGATAGGCATAGCCAAGCTGTTGAGCCTGTAAGTCGGCCACGAACCGCTCTGCTTTTTCTCGAACCCCGTCCGGCGTATCATCGAAAAACTCGACCATCAGAATAGCCTTCGGATCGCCCTCTACCGGGTGGCGTTCCACAAACGCACGGTTTTTGGCCTGTTCGATATTGGTTTTGGTCAATTGCAGAATGTAATCATCGACCAGTTCCGACGCGTAACATTGATGCTGCAACGCCACTAAATTCGCTTCGAGCGACTGCCGAATCGTCGGGAAGTGTGCGCAGACGAGAGCCGCTTCTTTGGGCGGCAACGGCAACAGATTTAGCCGGGCTTCGGTGATGAAGCAGAGCGTTCCTTCCGATCCGGCAATCAGTTGCGCAAAATTGAATGTCTTTAGCTCACCGACTTGGTCACTTGACGTAAAGAAATGCGCTAACGCATCCAGCGCGTAGCCTGTATTTCGCCGGGAAACGGTTGGTTTAGGGTACCCTTCCCGGATATGCTGCTGAATCGTTGGGTTCGATAGCCAGTCGCGAAACTGAACGTAGAGCTGCTGTTCGAGTGGGCTAACGACGTTCTCCCCCCGGCATTTAGCGTCGAACTGCTCGCGCGTTAGTGCACCAAACGTCACCTCGGCACCGTCGCTCAGCACCGTACGCACATCCAGCAGATGATCGCGGGTAGTACCCCAGACAATCGAGTGAAGACCGCAGGAATTATTCCCGATCATTCCGCCGATCATCGCCCGGCTGGCCGTTGACGTTTCCGGCCCGAACATGACACCATACGGCTTCAGGTACGCATTCAGATCATCACGGATAACGCCCGGCTGCACCCGTACCCAGCGCTCAGCGGCATTGACATCCAGTATCTGCCCAAAATACTTCGAAATATCGACAACGATTCCGCTGCCAACGACCTGCCCGGCCAGCGACGTTCCTGCCGCACGGGGAATCAGGCCCAGCTTGTGCTGCTGGGCAAATCGTAACAACTGCTTGATGTCAGCAACCGACTTCGGCAGCGCTACCGCGATAGGCATCTCTTGGTACACCGACGCATCCGTTGCGTACAGCACTCGCTGAGCGGAATGTTCGGGAGACTCATCGAAATACAGATCACCCTCGAATGACGGCAACAGATTGGCGAAGGGCAGTTTATGGGCAAGACGGAACATAGCAAGCAAAGCATTAAACGTCTCGTAAAGATACGAAAAGTGATGCGGCTTTATGGAACCTACGCCCTTCAACCATCCATAAACTATAGGTCTGTCATTATCATGAAAACCCGTCGCAAAGTTACCTCGATTCGTATTGACTTCAGTCCGTTTGCGAACATTGCTCTACTGCTCATTGCCTTTTTTGTCTGGCAAAAAATACAGGAACAGCAAAACGTGATGGGTGTTCGGGATATACAGGGATGTAGAAAAGGAATAGAACCCGACCGCTCAAAGTCGGCATTGAAGATCCTGTTGCTTGACGGTGAACGTATTCAGTTGTACCACTACCCGTCTATTTCTGTAACTCAGAAGAGTCCTGTCCTGATAAAGAAACATTCTTCCCAGTTGCGAGCATTGCTGTTACCTTACCGAAAAGCAGCATCAACTTCGGGAGAGCTGACAATTGTTATAGCGCCTAAGGCAGCATCAACGCTTGGCACTTTTGCTTACGTGCTTAACGAACTAAAAATAGCTGGTAATCTTCCGTATTTGATTGCCTACTAACTCCCTGCTGTCTTTTTCAGACTACTAACGACACGGCCCGTCTATACGTATGGACGGGCCGTGTTCGTTGATACATTGTAAACGCTATTATACTATCGATTAACCGTAACGCTGCCGCTGCTGGCCGAAATATTGACCGCAATACCGCCACCGTTTAATCGGCCCCGAACGCGTTCTTTTTCAATCGTACCGTCAAACTTTGCCAGCGATTCCGGCAGGTTAACCCGATTGCCGCTCAGGTTCAAATCCATTCCTTTGTCAAGCGGCATCCGTACCCGAACACCACCCGCACTCGTATTCAGCCGGACGTATTCACCCAGTTTGACGATTTCTACCTCAACGCTACCGGCGCTTGTGCTGGCATCGATACTACCCGCCACGCGCGAAAGCCGTACCGAACCACCCGATGTTCCGGCTTTGATCTCCCCTTCAATATCATCACCGTTTACGCTGCCTCCGCTCGTCTGCGCATCAACGCTACCTTTCAGATCGGCCAGTCGAATGCTACCGCCAGAGGTGTGCAACCGCAGTTTGCCCGACGACTCCCGAGCGTCAATAGATCCGCCCGACGTTTGCAGGTCGATGTCTTTGCGGCAACGGTCGAGGTGGATGGACCCGCCCGATGTCTGACCGTTGATGTCGCCTTCAATGTCACTCAGATGCAGGCTACCACCGCTGGTTCGGAAGCGTTGTGTTCCCGAAAGCGTTGTCAGGTGAATGCTACCGCCCGATGTTCTTAGATCGGTCGATACGTTGCGGGGTGTGTAAAACCGGAAACTAATACTCAGCCCCCGCTTCCAATCGTTATTCTTTCGCTTGGCGGTGGCAACGATGGTATTGTTTTCTAAAGCAACCGTAATGTCGTAGTCGCGGAGTCGGTCTTCGATCTCGGATTTACTAAGATCGTCGTTTCCGTTGTTGGCTCGCACGTACATTTCCACTTTCGCGTTCATGTCCGTTCCGCCTTCAATCGTCAGACTACCGCCGGAGGTTTCCGCTCGAACCGCATTGATTCGTCCCGAAAAACTTTTCGTCAAATAAGGCTTATCGTCGTTAATGCGGCTACTGCTCTTGATTTCGGCTGATGATGTCAGCGCAAAGGTGCTCGCGCTCAAAAGGGTTAGTAGAAACTGGGTGCGTTTCATAAGGTTTGTTGTGGTTTATAGCCTAAAGATGCGGTTGTCGTTGCCAAGGTTGCACGGTTCCAAAGATTTTCTGATTCGTGTTTCGTCATACAGCATGAACCGTCGCAACCTTAGCGCATAAAGTCATGCTACCGAATCCGAATCGTTACCCGCCGGTTTTTCAGGCGCTCCGCTTCGTTCGTGTTATCCGCAATCGGCTGCGCGCTGCCGTATCCCTTTGCGTCGATTCGCTCTTCAGCAATGCCAGAGCGAATCAGGTAATTAGCGACTACTTTCGCCCGGTTCTCAGACAGTGCCCGGTTCAGACGCGCATCGCCCACATTGTCGGTATGACCACCGATCTCCAGTTGCCACTGCGGGTTCTGTTTCAGCGCCAGCACCAGTTTATTTAACTCTACCGACGATTCCGGCAGTAACACGTAGCTACTCTGCTCAAACTGAACATTGTGGAGCACAACGGTTTCGCCGGGTCTGAGCGTCAACGTAGCCTCCGTCGTTGGTGTTAATGAGGATTCGGAAGAGTTCGGTTCCGCCATTGCCTTGGTAACGGACTTTGCCGTACGAACCGGCGTTGACACGACCGACGCGACAGGCTTAGGCGTTGCTTTGACAACGGGTTCTTTGGCCTTGACTACGACTGCTGCTTTTACCGGCGCTGTTTTTGAAATCGTGTTGACCGGCTTGGGTGCGGCAGCTACCGGTGGAGCCTTTTGCCAGAAATACCGA
Organism: Spirosoma liriopis; assembly: GCF_023196085.1. Taxonomy (NCBI): domain Bacteria; kingdom Pseudomonadati; phylum Bacteroidota; class Cytophagia; order Cytophagales; family Cytophagaceae; genus Spirosoma; species Spirosoma liriopis. The sequence goes on along the minus strand of NZ_JALPRF010000002.1, from coordinate 911,472 downwards.
GCCGCAATCGGTTCGAACGCAAACGGACCGGGAAACAGCTTCTTGGGGTCGGGCGTTGACCATTCCAGGAAGATTTCGCCTTCCAGCAGATCGTTAAAATAATCGACGCGCAGATCGTAATAATGGCCGGCTCGTAAAGAAACGCTACCGGTGAAGCTTTTGGAGTCATTCAACTGCCACACGTCCAAAACTTTCTGATTACCCACCCAGAGCCGAATGCCATCGTCTACCTTCGCCGAAAAGGTGTACCGTCCGGTGTACGGAGCTAACAACTTGCCTGTCCAACGAACGGAGTGGTAAGACGTATTGACACCCGGCGCGGGGTTCCGATTCCGCCAGTTAAAACTAATCGTTGGGTCGATGCGCGTCACCACTTTTTTTTCGAAGTTGGTTCCGTTGTAGTACTCCCCTTTCAGCCCTGGCTGGGCATTAGCCAGTCCGCTCCAAAGCATCATGACGAAAAAAGTAAAAGCACGTTTCATGGATAAAGCTACGCTGACTAGTTTTCGTCACTCGTTTCGCAGACTTTTCACTGGATTAACCAGCGCAGCTTTGACCGACTGAACACTAATCGTCGTGAGCGCAATGCCAACGGCGATCAGCCCGGCCCCTACCAACATCCACCACTCCACCTCGATTTTAAAAGCAAACTCCTGTAGCCATCGATTCGCCGACCAATAAATGAACGGACTGGCAATCACGATGGCAACCAGAACCAATTTAAGAAAATCGCGGGAAAGCAGCAACACGATACCCGTTATCGACGCGCCCAGTACTTTCCGAATACCAATCTCTTTCGTGCGCCGTTCGGTCGTGAAGGCCACCAGTCCAAACAGCCCCAGGCAGGAAACCAGCACCGTAAGTCCGGCAAACCCGGTAAACACCGACATCATCAACCGATCTTTGCGGTACTGCTCATCAACCGAGTCGTCGAGAAACGTGTATTCGAACGGAAAATTCGGGTAATGGCGCTGCCAGATTGTTTTTACGATAGTCAGGTTTGCGGGCTTTATCCGCATCATCACGTTATTTACCGGTGCCGTGTTGTAGATAAGCACCAGCGGTTCGACCGGGTTATGCAGGGAGCGGTAGTTGAAATTTTTGATCACGCCGACTACGTTTCCTTTGTGACCAAAGCCTTCAATGGCCTGACCCACCCCTTCTTTCCAGCCGGCCAGTTTCACGAACGCTTCATTGACCAGAAAACCGCCGTTCAGATCCGCTTTCGACCGAGCCGACAGGTTACGACCCGCCTTTAAGCGTATGTTCAGGAGGGGTAAAAAACGCTCATCGATAAACAGGTAATTGACCATCAACTCTCGCTTCTTACCCTGCGTCTGAATGTTGGTTGACGCCATAGCCATTGGTCCGTTTGCCAAACCCGTCCCGAGTGTCAACAAGCCAATCTCACTGCGCGCTTCCAGACTATGGGCCATTGCCAGGGCATTGCTACGCGCCGTCGAATCGTCGGGCAGGTAGACACTGAGAATCTCTTCCCGGTTGAAGCCAACGTCGTATTGCTGAATGAATGTCATTTGGCGGTATACGATCAGTACCCCGGCAATCATGCTCACGGCCAGCGTAAACTGAAAAACAATAATTGTTTTTCGTACCCACAACCCACTCCCGTAGCCACTCAGCCTTCCTTTCAGCACCACCTCCGGTCGGTAACCCGCCATCACAAATGCAGGGTACAAACCACCTAATACCGTTATCAGCAACCACGTACAACCGATTAGCATGACCAGTTCCTGCCAGGAGAAAACCAGCCGGATGCTCAGCAGCTGGTTAAAAAACGGGATGCTCAGTAGCAGCAGGCTGCCCGCTCCCAGAAGAGCCAGTCCGCTCATCAGAAACGATTCCAAGAGAAACTGAGCGATCAGTTGCTTGCGCAAAGCGCCGTTGGCTTTCCGAATACCCACTTCCTTGGCTCGCTCGGTGGCTTTCGCCGTCAGCAGGTTGATGTAATTCAGCAAGGCAACGACGAGCACGAAAGCCGCCAGAAAAACGAACAGGTAGATGTATTGCTTGTTGCCCTTCGGCGTATCCTCCAGTTTGCCCTGGCTGTAATGAACATCTTCCAGCATTTCCGCCGTGAAATTGACGAAGTAGCCCTCGGCATCCATTTTTTTCAGTTCGGGATTAACGTACGATTGGGCAATGCGCGTCAGTTTTTTGTTGAAGCTGGTCAGGTCGTCAGGCCGGTCGCGGAAAAGCACGTACGTATACGCCGGAAAATCGTCGGCTAGCCAGGCCGTGGTCGGCGGAAACGTTTTGGACAACAACGCCGTAAAGGGCAGATCGGTATTGCTGGGCAGATCAGCCATGACCCCCGTAATCTGGTAGGTCTCCCGGTTGATCCGGATCGGCTGCCCCAATACATCGGTACGCCCCAGGTATTTGTTGGCAAACGTTTCGCTTACAACGGCACTGTTGGGATTTACCAACGCTTTTGCCGGATTTCCCGCTAAAAAATCAAAGGCAAACACCGCGAAAATAGTACTGTCGGCGTAGTACACGTCGCTTTCACTGGCCAGTTTGTTTTCAGTTTGTACCGTCGCGGCCGTCATTCGAAACCGAACCGCTTTTTCTACCTCCGGGTAATCCCGGTTGAGCACATCCGCCAGCAACATCGGACTAGCACCGAGCGAAAACCACGATTCGGGCGTTTTCATCCCCGTGGTTACGCGCGCAATTCGGGCCGCTTTTGGCTGGAAAGAATCGTACGAAAATTCGTGATTCACGTACAGCACCATGAGCAGGCAGGCGGCCAGTCCGATGGCCAGCCCACCTACGTTGATGCCGGTGTAGAGTTTGTTCCGCCGAAGATTTCGGAAGGCGATTAGCAGATAATTTTTGACCATGACCGTTCGTGAGTGATTGTCGATCAAGGTACGTACGCCGACGAAAACAGCCCCGTTAAAAAAAGTTAAGGTTACGGGGCGGCTCTATTCCGACCGCAACGAGGTCACCGGATTAGTCAGAGCCGCCCGGACGCTTTGGAAACTAACGGTCAACAACGCGATGCCAACCGCCAATAGTCCCGCTGCGGTAAACACCCACCACTCCAGATCCACTTTGTAGGCAAAATCCTGAAGCCAGCGATTCATGGCGTACCAGGCAATGGGCGTAGCCACGACTAGAGCGATCACTACCAGCTTCAACAGATCACGCGAGAGCAACAGGACAATGCTACTCACCGACGCGCCCAGCACTTTGCGCACCCCGATTTCTTTGGTCCGCTGCTCGGCAGCGAATGCAGCCAGACCAAACAAGCCCATGCAGGCAATCAAAACCGCCAGCATCGTAAACGTCAGCAAGACTTGCCCCTGCTTTTGTTCCGCTTTGTATTGCTGCGAGAAGTTGTCATCGAGAAAGTGAAAATCAAGGGTAGCGGCTGGATCGAATGTTCGGTAAACAGACCGGATGTACGCCAGCGCTTCGGCGGTTTTGGCGGGTTGGATTCGGACGTACAGGTTGTCTTTATCCGCAGGTTGAGGTAGTTGTAAAACCAGTGGCTCAATCTTGTGCTGAAGCGAATACGTGTGAAAATCGGCCACTACACCAACTACGCGGGCTTCGGCCGTGTGATTGGCGGCATCCGTATAATAGACGATCCGCTTGCCGATTGGATCGTTCCAGCCCATTTCTTTCGTCAGCGTTTCGTTGATCAGCACACTTTTCTCCTGCTCACTTTTGGATGATCCGGCAAAGGTGCGTCCTTGCAACAGCTTTATTTGCAGCGTTTTCAGGTAGTCCTCATCCACCGCAAACCGCTGAATAATCTGCGTGTGGGTAGGTATCACGCCATTTTGCTCGATGAACATCCCAGATCCGCCAATATTGTTGTTGCCAATCGGGTTGCTGGCTGCCGAGGCACTTTCGATAAGGGGATTCTGCACCAACCGCTCTTTCAGCGCATCGACCCGCTGACGAACCGCTTCGTTGTCAATGTGGAAGGTAAGCACCTGCTCTTTGTTGAATCCGAGACCTTTATGCTGCACAAAGTTCATCTGTCGATACACCACACCCGAGCAGGCAATAAGCGCAATGGTTGCGACGAACTGAAACACCACCAGCGACTGCTTAAGCGTAATGCCTCCCAACTGATTACTGACCAACCCTTTCAGTGCGGCTACCGGTCGAAAGTTCGACAACACCAGGGCCGGATACAAACCGCTCAACGCCCCAATCAATACGGAAAACAGGGTAGCCGCTACCAGTAAGTCACTCACTCCACCGACGGATAACTTCTTATCGGCCAACTGATTGAAATAAGGCAGAGCCGTCGTTATCAGCCCAATGCTCACCAGCCCCGCCAGCCAGGCCATCAGCATCGACTCCGTTAGAAACTGGCCGATCAGTTGCAGCCGGTGCGAACCAACGGCCTTCCGAACACCCACCTCCCGGGTTCGTTTGAGGGAGCGGGCGGTGTACAGGTTCACGTAATTGATGCAGGCAATCACCAGAATCAGCCCCGCCACAACGCTGAATATCGACACGGTAGCCACGTTGCCGTTTGGACTGGTTTCGTAATTCAGATGCGAGTGCAGGTGAATAGACGTAAGCGGTTGAAGCTCCATCCGATAATCGACCTCACCCATTTCTTTCCGGATGTATTTCTGGAAAAAACCGGGCAGTTTAGCTTCCAGCGTCCGATAATCGCTACCCTCGCGAAGCAGCAGATACGTGTACAACTCAAAGTTTTGCCAGCCACTCGTGTATTTATCGGGAAGGGACCGTAACGCCCTGAACTGCAAATGCGAGTTAGCCGGTACATCCTCGACAACCCCCGTTACCGTATTGGGAAAATGATTGCTGAATTCAACCACGTTTCCAACGGCTTTTCCCGCATCGCCAAACAGACTCTCGGCGACGCTTTTAGTCAGAACAATGCTTTGCGGTTTGCTTAGTGACGTAGCCGGATCGCCGTACAGAAACGGAAACGTAAATACGTCGAACACCGTCGGGTCGGTGAAGAAGATGTTGGGTACGTCCATTTTCTTGTCCTTGAACGTAATCGTCCCCCCGCCTTCGGGATGGAACCGAACGGTTTTCTCAACGTCCGGGTAATCGGCTTGCAGGGCCGGTGCATACGGGGCCGAAGTCACGGCCAGATTGAGATTCCCACCCGACCACTGCGCGTGCTGCACCACCCGCACGATTCGATCGGCTTTCGCATGAAACCGGTCGTAGCTCAGTTCATCGACCACGTACAGCACCATCAGCCATACGGCCGCCATACCAATTCCTAAACCGACGACGTTCAGACCGCTGAACAATTTGTTTTTCCAGAGTGTCCGGACAGTTATTTTCAGGTAGTTGCGTAGCATAGATCGCTTCGTTTAGGTATAGCGTTACAACCTTTGTCCCAAACGGCATACCAAAAACATAAAAGTCTATTAATCAGCAATATATCAAGCTAGCAATTCTCTTACTGTCCGCAAATGGACGCTTTTTCTGACCACTTGCGGACAATAAGAGAATACCAAAGGCCGGGTCTATTCGCTGCGCAGACTTTTGACCGGATTCACCAGCGCGGCCCGGATCGCCTGGGTACTGATTACCAGGCCCGTCAGAAAAACCAGCGCACCCGCCACGCCCGCAAACGGCAACCACGACAGTTCGATGCGGTAGGCAAACTCAGCTAACCATCCGCCCAGGAAGTAATACGCCAGCGGCCAGGCAATGACATTGGCAATCAGCAGAATCAATACAAACTCACCAACGAACAGGTTGACAATACCCAGCGTTGATGCGCCCAGCGTTTTCCGAATACCGATCTCTTTGGTCCGCCGGGTAACGTTGAGCGACACCAGGCCCCATACGCCCAGGAGCACAATGACGAGTGCCAGTACGGTTGCCAGCGAGGACGCTTTTTTCAGTTGCAGTTCGGTCCTGTACAGCTTTTGAAGCGTATCGTCCATAAACGCATATTCAAAAGGCGAATCAGGGAAGAGCTGCGACCACGCTTGTTCAACAGCGGCCACGGTTTCGGGCAACTGGTGAGTAGCGAGTTTAAACGAGAAATAGCGATAGATCGGGTCTTTCCGAACGGAGGTGATAACCAGTGGCCGGATAGCATCGTGTAGCGAACCGAAATGAAAATCGCTCAGCACGCCAGCCACCTGAAACGCTTCGCCCCGGAACCGAACAAACTGTCCTACCGCCTTCACTGGGTTAAGCCAGCCCAGCGCCTTCGCTCCTGACTCGTTCAGAACAACGCTCAGCGAGTCGCGGCTACCGCCGGTAAAAAACTGTCCCGCTTTGAGTTGCAGCCCGTAGGTTTGCGCGAATTGCTCGTCGGTTGCAAGCGCCGTAGCGGTTACGGCCTGTGTACTGTCGCCCCCCTGCGGAAACACGCTGACGCTACCGTTGCTCGCTCCGTCAGGAATTTCAAACGAGAAACTTACGTCCGCAACGCCCGCAATACGAGCCAGTTGGTTTCTGGCGTTCTCCATCCGGCGAACCCCCTCCGGCGACCAGTCGCGCGGTACGGATGCTACGGTCATGACCTGCTCTTTCTGATAACCCAGCTCTTTGGTAAAGAAAAACGTAACCTGCCGCCCAATGATCAAAGCACCCACGGCCACGCATACCGCAACGGAAAATTGAAAAACGATCAGGGTCCGACGCAGGCCAACGCCACCCCGTAAGGAACGGGTAAGCCGACCTTTCAGCGACTCGACCGAGGGCAATGCCGACAAGACGAATGCGGGGTAACTGCCCGCCAGCAGGGTAACGAAAGCGATTGCTCCCAGTAGAACCAGCCAGGCAACCGGCGACCAGTCGATCAGCGAGAGAAGGGGCTTATCAAGCAAACTGGCAAACAGCGGTCGAAACAACTCATGGCAGACCAACGATAGCATCGTAGCGCCAGCGGTCAACAGCAGCACTTCGGTCAGGAACTGGCCAACAAGCTGTTTTTTCAGTCCGCCCAGCGCCTTGCGAACACCGATTTCACGTACCCGCGAAGCCGACATGCCAATGGTGATGTTAACAAAATTGACGACGGCCATCAGCAGGATAAACAACGCGACGAGCGCCAGGGTCAATACCATTTTCTCGATCAGCCCATTGTTTGCTTTCAGATGATAGGTCCGTAAAGGGCTCGCATAAGCCTGTAAGTTTTTCTGCACCTCCGGCGGAGCATAGGCTTTTATCGTTTGTGCTGCCGCCCGATTCAATTGTTGTTCTGTGATACCGGGCTTTAATTCAAGGTAAGAAACAAGAGCCCAGTTGTCCCACAACGTCAAGGCTGTTTCGTCGGAGAAATACCCGAAGTTACGCATCGGAATAAACGCCTGGCCACCCTGATCGAATAGGTGCGTAACGCTGTTGGCGGGCAACTCCTGAAGCACGCCCGTAACGGTAAAAAGCTGTTTGCCCGCCCTCGGCGTTTGCATGACCAGCTGCCGCCCAAGTACGTTGGTTTCCCCGAAATACTTCTGAGCCAATGCGGTCGTAACAACGATTGAGTTAGGATCGCGAAGCGCCGTTCGCGGATCGCCATACGCCAGTGGAAACCCGTACATGGCGAGTAATGTGGAGTCGCCCACCTGCACCGACTCGCGGAAATGGGTTTGCCCATTCGACACGATGGCCGTGACGCCATAATTGCGGTAATAATTGGCCACCAGATCAGGGTACAGTCGCTTTAGCGTAGGACCCAAAGGAGCCAGCGTGGCAATCTCATTCCCCATTCCGGTTATCTTCCACCGGCTCTTCACTATGTACTGCTGATGGGCATTGCGCAGGGATTGGTTGACCGTTAGTTCACGTTGGATGTAATTGGCGATCAGTAGCAGAAACGTAATGCCAATCGTCAGACCGAGTAGCGTAACCAGCGCGTAGAGTCGCCTGCGCGCCAGCGTACGAAAGGCAATTTTAAGGTAATTTTTGAACATGGAGCGAACGTGAAAGATTACGCACCAAAGTACGTACACCTACGTAAACAGCTCTGTTAAAAAACGTTAAGGTTTATGTATCAGTTCTTCCTTACTCACTCCGCAGGCTCTTCACGGGGTTCATTATTGAGGCTTTGATGCTTTGAAAACTCACCGTCAACACCGCAATTCCGGTTGCCAGCAATCCCGCCAGGGCAAAAATCCACCATTCCAACTCGACTTTGTAGGCGAAGTTCTGGAGCCATTGGTTCATACCCCACCACGCCAGGGGCGATGCAATAACGATGGCAATCAGAACCAGCTTCAGGAAATCTTTGGAGAGCAGTGTAACGATGCTCGCTACCGATGCGCCGAGCACTTTGCGCACCCCAATCTCCTTTTTACGCTGTTCGGTCGTGAAAGCCGCCAGTCCGAACAGGCCCAGACAGGCAATAAAAATCGCCAACGCCGATGCTACGGTAAATACCTGACCGTATTGCTGCTCACTTTGGTATTGTTCATTGAATCGTTCGTCAACGAAGTAATAATCGAACGGATTGCCCGGATAGCTGGCTTTGTACAGGCGTTCCAGCTGCGCTATTTTTTCGGGCATTCGGTCGGTGGTGAGTTGTATCGTTAGGTCGCTTACTGACCGGCGAGGCAGGAAAATGGCGGGCTCGATGGCCTTTTGCAAGCCCTGGTGGTGATAATCTTTGACCACACCTACCACTTCAAACGGTTGACCCCAGTTGATCAATTGCCCAACGGCTTTTTCGGGGGAAGCAAAGCCCAGTTGCCGGGCTGCGGTTTCATTAACCATCACTTTGGCACTTTTTTCGTAACCCAACTCGGCCTCTCCCACCGTAAAATTTCGACCGGCGGCCAGTCCGATTTCGTAGGTTTTCAGGAACCGGTCGTCGACGATCCCCATCGAATAGCCTTTCTTTTCGTCACCGGGCCGAGGAACTTGTTTGGTTATCCCATTCACCGAGAAGTTGTAGAAGTTACCCGGTACAATGCTTGTCTGACAAAAGCTTTTTACATAGGGCAAGCGGTTCAGTTCGTCTTCGAGGGCGGCTGTTCCGGCTTTAAATGAGCCGTTCTGATCAACCTGCGGACCTTTGACCACCAGCCGTTGGGCCAGTCGTACGCCGAGGTCTTTGTTTTGCATATACTGCAATTGCCGGTACAGCACCATCGTAGCAATAACCAAGGCTACGGATGCACTGAACTGCGCTACTACCAAAGTTTTCCGCAACCACCCTCCTTTTCCTTTCTGTAAATTTCCTTTCAAGGTCTGCACCGGCTGAAACGACGTAAGCGCAAACGCCACATAGCCACCCGAGGCTACGGCCCCAACGATCAGCAGGAAAAGGCCAACAATCCAGAAACCGCCCGTATTTAGGCCACTCACCGACAGATCTTTCTTCACGAAATCATTAAACACACCCTGTAATGAATAAACCAATCCCAGCGCCAGACCAAACCCAACGATGTTCAACAAAAGGGATTCACCTAAAAACTGCCCAATCAGCTGCTGTCGTCCGGCTCCAATCACTTTCCTGACGCCCACTTCTTTCGCTCGTTTCAGCGCACCCGCCGTTGATAGGTTGATGTAGTTGAACCAGGCAATCAGTAAGATGAGACCCGCAATACCGCTGAGCAAATACACAAAGCCCAAACTACCACTAGTCTGATACACATCGCTCAATGAGGCTGCCAGATGAATAGTCTCGGCAGGTTGCAGCAGATACCGGTTTTGCTCATCAGGATTACGCTGTTTCGCCAGCTTGTTGATCTTAGCTTCTAACGCTTTGTAGTCTGCCGGTGAGCCGGGTCGCTGCTCAGGAAGTTGTAAGAATGTGGTTAGGTATGTACCGTAGAAGCTGTCTAACCGCGCCCAGTCGTTGCCCGCCAGATTGGCCGGATTGGCCAGCGTTTGCAACGAAAAAATCGCATCGAAGGCTAAGTCGGAATTGTGGGGCATATCGGTATACACCGCCGTAACCGTGTAGAGTGTTTTACCGAACTGATTGCTTAGCGTCAGCGTGCTACCCACTGGGTTTTTATCGCCAAAATAGGTACGGGCCTGCGTCTGCGACAGCGCAACCGTATTAGGCCGGGTGAGTGCTGTAGTAGCCGTTCCCCGTACGAGTGGAAACGTGAAGAGAGTAAAAAAGCTGGCATCCGCGTAAGCCAGGCGGCCCTCCCGAAACGACTGAGGTGTACGTTTGCCGTCCTCAACACTGACGATCCCATTGGCCGAATGTTCCGCAATCCGGCAGAAGTTACGCACTTCTGGGAACGACTCTTTGGCCAGCGGCCCTACGGGCGGAGACATATCTACCCAAACGTCGCCCTCACGGTTCTGGGTGAGCAACCGATAGAGCGTGGGCAGATTCTGGTGAAACGTATTGACGCTTCGCTCGTAGGCGATGTATTCCAGAATAAACAAAAACGTGGCAATGCCCAGCGCGAGTCCGGCAATGTTGATCAGCGAGAAGACGCGATTTTTGCGCAGGTTACGCAGCGTGACTTTTAGGTAGTTGAAAAACATAGAGCGAGAAGTTTAGGATGTAGAAAGCACGCACAGGAATGAATCTTGTACGTGTCTGCTGATTATTCGGACCGTAACGATTTTACCGGGTTCATCAAAGCCGCTTTGATGCTCTGGAAACTAATTGTTAATAAGGCAATACCAACCGCCAGCACAGCGGCCAGTACAAACACCCACCAGTTGAGTGCCGTGTGGTAAGCAAAACCGTCGAGCCACTGCATCATAGCCCAGCCAGCAACGGGCGAAGCAATCAGGATGGCGATACCGACAAGCTTTAAAAATTCCTGCGACAATAACGTAACCAGACTCGCTACCGACGCGCCCAGCACTTTTCGAACCCCGATCTCTTTGGTGCGCTGCTCTGCCATAAACATGGACAGGCCAAACAAACCCAGGCACGAAATCAGAATGGCAACGCTCGCAAAAACGCTGAACAAGGTCTGCTGCGTCTGCTCGTTGGCGTAGAGCCGATCAAAGCGTTCGTCCAGAAACTGATACTTGAACGGTCGGTTGGGGAACAGCCGTTTCCAGACAGCTTCGATTCGCTGGATACCCGTAGCCACATCCCCCGAAATCGGTACCGACAGCCAATTGAGCGAACTGGTCGTCATCACCATAGCAATCGCCGACACCTTCTGGTGCAGGGATTCAAAATGATAATCTTTTGTTACGCCGATAATCTGCCCTTTGGTGGGACCGTAACGAAATGACTTGCCAATCGCCTGCTGGGGTGTCCAGCCCAACAACCGCACGGCTGTTTCATTGAGCACGATCATCGTTGTATCGGTTGAAAACGACCGGGAGAAGTTGCGCCCGGCCACCATACCAATCTGGTACGCCGGAATGAAATCATAATCGACGAGCAGCCCGCGCAAATTAACGTTGACCGGTGCCATGCTGTCGCCTTTTTGGGCAGAAGCATCGTACGAATCCAGCAACCGGCCCGAAGGAATGCGCGACGACCGGCCTACCTCACCGACAACGCCCGTTTCTTTAAGCTGCTGTTTGAGGGTTTCGTAGTTTACGTTCGCGTCGCCAACATCGGGCAGTAGCAACACCTGATCTTTGTTGTATCCCAGTTTGTACCGCTGGATATAGCTCATCTGGTTGTAAACGACCACCGTGCTGATGATCAGCGTAACCGCAATAGCGAATTGCGTCACGACCAGCGTCTGCCGTAATCTCCCCGACCGAACCGCCGATGTAACCTGTCCTTTCAATACACCCAATGGCCGGAAGGAAGTCAGGAAAAAGGCCGGATAACTACCCGCAACCAATCCTGTCAGCAAGGTTATTCCAATCAGAATACTCAGGAACAGTGGATCATACAGCTGACTGATTTCGAGTTGCTTGTGCGCAAAATCGTTGAGTACCGGCAAACAGAGAAGCACAAGACCGATGGCGATACCCAGCGCAAACAAGACCACGACCAGCGACTCACTCAGAAACTGACTAATAAGCTGAGTGCGCAAGGCCCCTACAACCTTGCGCATACCCACCTCCTTGGCCCGCCCAGCCGAGCGTGCTGTTGCCAGATTCATGTAATTGATGCAAGCAATCAGTAGAATGAATAAACCGATTGCCGAAAACAGATAAATGTACTTGATGTCGCCGGTAGGTTCGATTTCTGAGTCGGTATGCGAGTACAGATGAATATCGGCTACGTTCTGCAAGTTCAGCACCGACCAGGCCGATACCTTACTGTCGCCCGCCGGAAAGTGCTTGTCCTGGAAGTCGGGAAAAGCCGCTTCCAGCCGCTGCGGGCTCGCCCCTGCGCGAAGCAGTACATAGGTAGTAAAGGAGTTGTTACCCCAGTCCGTCCGCAGCCTTTCGGCCCCGTAAACGCGCGGATCATTTAGCGTAGAGAACGACAGCAAAAAGCCAGGGTGAAAATGCGCCTGAGCGGGCAGTGGTTCGTAAACCCCCGTAACGGTGAAATCATACTGGTTGTCGAGCCGGACTGTTTTCCCAATGGGGTTTTCGTTGCCAAAATACTTTTCCGCCATCGGTCGGGAAAACAGAATCGAAAACGGGTTCGTCAGCGCCTGAGCGGGATTGCCGCGCATAACGTGAAAATCCAGAACGTCGAACAGGTTTTTCTCGGCGAATAACAAATCGTCTTCGTTGAAAGCATGTTCGCCGTAGCGAATCAGACCCCCATTTTCAAGCGTCCGGACAACTTGCTCGACCTCCGGAAAATCCTGCTTGATCAACGGTCCAAACGGGGGAGCCAGCCGCGCCAGTTTCAACGATACAGCGCCCTGCGAAGACAGAAAGGTACGGCTCACCCGATACACCCGGTCGATCTTTGCATTGTAGCGATCGTAACTGAGTTCATCCTTAACGTAGAGCGCAATGAGCAGAAAGCAAGCTAGTCCCACCGCTACACCGGCAATGTTGATAAAACTAAAGGCTTTATGTTTCAAGAGATTGCGCAGCGCAATTTTAAGGTAGTTGCGGAACATAGCTTACAACGGATTAAGCAGTTTATCAGAAATCAGATGGTACCAATCATCAGCTTTCGCTGCGTTTCCCGGTCGCCTTTTTTCATAAATGCGATGGGGACAAAATCGTCGGTGGGTGCGCCGATGTAGTAAAGCGACCAGTCCTGATCGTAGTGCGAAATCATCTCACGCAGGCATTCTACGCGATCGAAGGTCGGAACGGTACAATCACCCCAGTAAAATAGCTCCACACGGTAATGCAATTCGTGCTTTTTACCGTTGATCGTCACGTCGATTTCAATATCCTGTTTACCGGGTGTCGAGGGAATAGGAATAGCGATGTGTGCCATAGGTGTTTAGCGTTATGAAATTGAGATTGACAACGTATTTACTCGCTCTTCAAACTTTTGACCGGATTCATCAGAGCCGCTTTCACAGACTGCACCGAAACGGTCAGCAGGGTAATAACGGTTGTCATTAGGATCGTCAGAAAAAACATCCAGCCTGTCAGTTGCGTACGGTAGACATAATCCTGTAGCCAGGTATTCATTAGCCACCATCCGAGCGGAGCGGCAACCAGAAAAGCTACGATAATCAGGCGACCAAACTCCTGTCCGAACAGCCACAGCACCTGCCCGGCACTAGCGCCAAGCACTTTTCGCACCCCAATCTCCTTGCTTTTCGACTCCACCATAAACGCCACCAGCCCGTACAACCCCAGGCAACCAATCAGAATAGCGGTCAGGGCGAAAACCTGCGTCAGAGCCAACATGATGTGCTCGGCTTTGTAGAATTCGTCCACTAGTTCATCGACCAATCGGTGCTCGAAGACGTATTCGGGAAAGACCCCGTTAAAAACAGCTTCGATTGCTTTTACCATCTTTGGCAAGTCGTTACCATCCATTTTCAGCGCAGCCATGCGGCTGCGCATACCATCATTGACGATCATCACCGGCTCTACCGAACCCCGCAGCGAATTGGTGTGAAAATCATTCACGACGCCGACAATCGTTTTGTCGGTATTCCAGATATGAATCCGCTTGCCTATCACCTGGCCCGGTGCGCGCGCTCCCAGTCGGGAGACAACCGTTTCGTTCACGATCACGTCCTGCGAGGTGCTATCAGTAGTCAGAAAATTACGTCCGGCCACGAGTTTCATGCCGAACAAAGGCAGGTAATTTACGTCGCCGATCTTGGTTTGTATCTCGAAGTCTTCCGGTTTGGTGCGCGTATCGTACGAGAACGAATACTGGTTGATGGTTCCCGAAGCGGGGGGCTGATTTATTAACGCAACCTGCCGAATGCCGGGTGTTTGCAGCATCCGATGCCGCAGCATTTCCTGCTTGAGCGGATCGGCCATCGCCTGACCGGGCAGATCCACCAGCATAATGCCTTCTTTGTTGAAACCAAGATCGGCCTGTCGGACGTAACGCAGCTGCGCCATGATCACTACCACGCCGATCGTAAACAACTGAGCGATAAAAAACTGAACGATCACCAATCCCCTCCGCACCGGGAAGCCGCCCACCGCCTGCGTCGTTAGTCGCCCCCGCAAGGCCGTTATCGGATTGAAACCCGCCATCATCAACGACGGATAAAAGCCAGCCAGCAGAATTACGGCCAGCACCAGCGACAATAGGATCAATAGCCGTTTGGGCTGTGCTAAGTCAGCCAACGACATGTGGGCGTTAAGCACCGACATGGCTTCATTCATCGCCGGAAGCCCCGTGTGCGTCAGGGCCAGTGCAAGCAGGACCGCCAGCAGCGTAATGATCGCGGTTTCAATCATAAACTGCCCGAACAACTGCCCGCGCGTGCTGCCCATCACTTTCCGAACGCCAACTTCTTTTGAGCGTTTAAGCGCGTGAGCCGTCGCCATGTTGATGAAATTGATGCAGGCTGAAATCACCAGAAACAGCCCAACCAGGTTCAGCGCAACCAAAAGCCGTCTATCCACTCGACCACCATACTGAACGTTAAACTGAATATCGTTTAGCGGTTGCAGCGAGAAACTATACACTTTCTGATTGTCGGGCGTATAGGCTTTTCTCCGAATCGACTGAAAAGCCGCCGTCAGGCGCTCCGCCGGTACGCCCGTTGGTAGCACAACGAAACACATAGCCTCGCTGTTGACGTTGTACCAATCACGTAATGACTCGTTAGCGCCCGCCAGTCCGGCAATCGTACTGTAGGAGATGTACGCTTCATAATTGAAATTCGTATTGGCCGGATGATCCTTCAACACACCAGTCACGTTCAGATCCAGCTGATTATCAAAGCGCAGCGTTTTGCCGATGGGATTCGCAGTGCCGAAGTATTTCCGGGCATATTTTTCGGTCAGCACTACTGAATTTGGCGTCGATAGTGTCGCTTGCGGGTTACCGATCAGCCAGTCGGCGTCGATGATGCCAAACAGTTGTGGCTCGGCGAAACAAACCGTTTTCGTTTCGTTGAACTTGGCTAAAAAACCGCCGTTGGGTTTGGGTACGCTGATGATGCGGTCATGCAACCGTTCCAACCGGGCCACCTGCTCTACTACCGGAAAATCGCGACGCAGTACCTCGGCCAGCGGCTTGGGCGTTCCGCGTGAGAACCGCACCTCGTCGTGCTTCATCTGCGTCACCACGCGGTAAATGCGGTCGGCCTTGGTGTGATAGGTATCAAAGCCAGCGAGAAACTGCGTTGTCAGAAAGATGAGGATACCGCAAGCCAATCCTCCTGCCAATCCAAGGATGTTCAGCAGACTGTACGTACGATACCGGATCAAATTCCGCCAGGCGATTTTAAAATAATTGAGCAGCATAAACGGGCAACAATGGATAGACGATTAGCTTATTCACCACGCAGACTTTTAACCGGGTTCATCAGGGCCGCTTTGATACTCTGAAAACTTACCGTTAGCAGAGCAATCCCTACAGCTAGCAGACCCGCCAGGGCAAACATCCACCATTCGATGTCGATCTTGTACGCAAATTTCTGGAGCCACTGATTCATCACGTACCAGGCCAGCGGAGAACTGAGCACCAGGGCGATCAGGACAAGTTTCACGAAGTCGATTGAGAACAAGCCGAAAATGTGCCCAGTTGACGCGCCCAGCACTTTCCGGATACCAACTTCTTTGGTTCTGGATTCGGCCATGAATGCCACGACACCGTACAAGCCCAGGCAACCGATAAAAATGGCGATCCCCGCCAGCAGCCGAAACAGCGAATACATCCGTTCTTCATTCTGGTAGAATCGGGCGAGCGTTTCGTCCAGGAACGTGTATTTGAAAACGAAGTCGGGATACGTGGCATTCCAGGCCGTTTCTACCTGGCTCATGAGTTGGCTAATGCGTTCGGGACTCGTGTAACCCGCTGCCAGTTTGATGCCCAAACTACGGTACTGATCGCGGTACGAGGTTAGGATGCTAGGATCAATTCGCTGGTGTAAAGAGAAGATATTGAAGTCTTTAACAACACCAACAATGGGTTTTCGGGTCTCCTCGCCATTCACCGTCATCAATTTACCGATAACCTGTTCGGGTTTCTGAAAGCCCAGTCGTTTCATAAAAGCTTCGTTGATAACAAACTCCCGCATGGTGTCCGCCGGTTGATACATTCGACCAGCCAGCAGTTTCAGACCGTACGTACGCACATAGGCCGTATCAGCGGGACGCATCAATACACCGTAGTCCGGTTCTTTATCCGTATGCTCGAATCGGAAGCCCGTGGTCCAGTTGCTGGTCGAGGAAGGCGTGGTCATAGCGAAGCTCATCGACTGGATACCGGGCAGACCCGTCAGCTTTGCCTTCAAGCTTTCCAGCTGTCCCGGTTTTTTTTCCGGAATAAGCACCGACAACACCGCATCCCGGCTGTACCCCAGATCGGCAGACCGGAAGTAACTCATCTGGCTGTAGGCAATGATGGTACCAATAATCAGCAGCTGCGAAATGGCAAACTGACCAACAATCAATCCGCGCCGAAGCGACAGGGGCGCAATACCCCGTGAACGGCCGGGCGTAGACGCCTGCGTTTTACCTTTCAGTGCCAGAATAGGCTGATAGCCCGACAGCACTATTGCCGGATAAAAGCCTGCTAATCCGGTTGTGAGAACCCCAAGCCCTACCAGGAAGATAAGCACCGTAGGGTCGGTTAGCTGAGCGGCTCCCGGTTTGATGTTCAGTAACTCGCCAACGTACGGCAACGCCAGCTGCGCAATCAGCAGAGCCAGCCCCATGGCCAGACTCGTCAGTACGCCCGTTTCGCCCAGGAACTGCCGCACCAGTTGACCGCGCGAACTGCCCAGCACCTTCCGAACACCGACTTCTTTGGCCCGCCGAATAGCCTGCGCCGTCGCTAAGTTGATAAAGTTGACACAGGCCGTAATTAGGATAAACAGACCGATCAGTCCCATCGCCCAGATCATTTCCTTACTAATGGTCCGCTTGCTGTAGTTGTCCGTGCGCGTATCGAAATGAATAGCGGTCAGGGGCTGTAATTCGTACCGCAGGTTTTGAGCATCTTCGGGGCGGTGGTATTTTTTGATGAAGGCCGCCAACTGCCGCTCCATCTGCGCCGAAGCCGTTGCCTGCTCGGCGGTAGTACCGGGCAACCGCATGTAAATCTGCGCTCCGCCGTAGGTTGATTGCCAGTCATCCCAATTTGTGGAGGCACCGTACTGTTTCAGCGAGGCAAACGAAAGCAGGACTTCAAACGGAACGCTCGTTGTGGCGGGCAGCTCCTGTACGACACCCGTTACCACAAAATCCATTCTATTCTCGACACGCAGCACCTTCCCGATCGGGTTGTCCGTACCAAAATATTTCTGAGCCATCCGCTCGCTCAGCACCACCGTATTTGGTCGGGAAAGCGCGGCTTGGGCACTTCCTTTTTTCCAGCCGTAATCAAACAGCCGGAAATATTCAGGCTCGACAAAAGCCAGTACACCATCGCCTTCCTGAAATTTTTTCGTTGTCCGGCTGGCTTTATCCCCAACGCTCACCACGACGTTGGTAATTCGGTTAACCATCGTCACCTGGTTCTTTAAATCCGGAAAATCGTTTCGCAAAGCGGGCAACGCGGGCAAGGGCATACCCACCTCCCGACGGTCGCCGTTCGACGTTGCGTCAAACGTGATGATCCGGTATAGCTGATCCGCGTGGGCATTATGCCGGTCGAAGTTCAGTTCGTAGCGGATCGCCAGAAACAGCAGCAAACAGCAGGCAAGCCCCAGGGTTAGGCCCAGCACGTTGATAACGGAATAGCTCCAGTTTCGCTTCAGGGCCCGGAGGGTAGTTAGATAACTTTTAAGCATACAATTCAGCTAGTTAGACAGTATCAATTTCTATTCGCTTCGCAGTGATTTGACCGGATTCATCAGGGCTGTAGCAATCGTTTTGCTTCCAATGGATAGCAGAACCAGCACCATGACAAAGAGAGCAGGCGCGGCAAAAAGCCACCAGCTTAGCTCGATACGGACAGCGTACGTAGTTAGCCAGTTATCAACCAGAAAATACGTAATGGGTAAGCCGATCAGTATTGATAGCAGGACGGTTTTTATAAAATCTTTGGAGAGCAGTAGCATCAGGTTTGTGGTACTGGCCCCGATCACTTTTCGAATGCCGATTTCCTTTGTTCGCTTGGAAACGGTAAACGTAGCCAGACCAAAAAGGCCCAGGCAGGATATTAGAATAGCGAAACCCGTCAGGGCACCAAATACCTGCTGAAAGCGGTCATCGGCTTTGTACTGTTTGTCATATTCACTATCCATGAAAAAATAGCTGAACGGCGAATACGGAAAATTAGCTTCGTAAATTTTCTTCAACGTAGCAAGTTGCTCCCGAGCGTTTCCGCCGGTGAATTTGACGCTGGCAAACGCGCTGAAATTAGGCGAGTACAGGTGAATAATCGGAATGTAGGGTGCCTTGGGCGACTCGTAATGGTAATTGTTGACAACCCCTCGAATTGTGGCCTGTTGCCCCCATAAATCTACCCGTTTGCCAATAGCTTCTTCGGGCGTGGCAATGCCCCAAAGCCGGAGGACTTCTTCATTGACAATGAATTGCCGATTGGTAGCCTCCGGGAAAGCCGGTTTGGTCGTAGCGTCGAAGTTTTTGCCCGCCAGCAGTTGAATACCCATCAGGTCGATAAACGATGTGTCGATCTGAGTCAGGTAATAGTTGTACGACGTTTTCTTGACGGCATTCGACAAATTAACGCCCGTCGTTGTACTCATTTGATTGGCCCCCAGGCCCGGCACTGTACTAGACAGCGATACGGCTTTTATTTGCGCCTGATTGAGCAGCATTTGCCGGAACCGACCGTAATCCTTCTGAGCATTGCTCCCCACGGGCGCTTTCACCACAAGGGTGCGGTCAAGGGTTACACCTAAGTTCTGTTCCCGCAGAAAATTGACCTGGCGGTAAACGACAAACATCTGCACCAGCAGAATCAGAGTAATCGCAAACTGAAACACGACCAGCGACTTGCGCAGCAACGTACCTTTGACAGAACGCGAAAAATTACCTTTGAGTACAGTAATTGGGTCGAACGACGACAGGACAAAGGCCGGGTAAAACCCGGACACCCCGATACTCAGCAGCAGAAATAAGCCCACGCTTTCCCAGAAAAATACGTCCTGAAATACAGTGAATCCTTCGGGCAGGCCCGCCACCTCCACAAACACCGGCCTCAGAAACGCAACCAACAGCACAGCTAACGCGCCAGCAACAATATTAATCAGAATAGTTTCTACAAAAATTTGAGTTTTTATCTGGCGCTGGGTTGAGCCGACGACCTTTCTCATACCAATTTCTCGCGCGCGATCAAGGGCTTTGGAAGTGGTCAGATTTACATAGTTAACGAAGGCACTTAGGAGTACCAGAAACGCCACGCCCAATAAAAAATATACCGACCGTGCTTCGCCGTTGGGTTCGGTCTCAAAGTTTTTATGTGAATACAGATGGATGTCGCCGATTTTCTGCCCGATCACCCGCTCGTTGGTTATTCTTTTCTCGCTGACCAATCTGTTGCTGAAGGCCGCCAACGATTTTGTAAACCCTTCATAGCTGGCATTATCGGCCAGTTGCAGGTATGTGAGCGTATTGTTTCCGTTCCAGTTATCCTCCCTTTCGCCAAAGTCTGACAGCATCGTTGGGTACGAGAGCAGCATGTCGAACTTCAGGTGTGTATTAGCCGGGCTATCGGGCACTACACCAACTATCTTTACTAGAATGTTGCCTTCGGGCCTGGCGATCTTCAGGGTTTTGCCCAGTACATCCGGCGTCTTGAAGTAAGTCAACGCCATTTTCTGGGTCAGAACAACCTGCCGTGGCCTGGTAAAGATACCGTTGCGATTTCCCCGGAGGAGCGGGTAATTGAACATCGAGAAAAAGGACGAATCGACTGCGTATACCTTGTCGACTAAATGGTACGTTTCCCCAATCTTAACCGTCACCGTGGGCTCGTCGATAGGATAAGCACGGGTGTAGTTGACCACTTCGTTCATTTCCCGCTTCACTTTAGGACCAAGCGGGGGATTCGTTTCGGTATCCTGATAGTCAACCGTACCACCGTTCGTATAGTCCAGGGTAAGTCGCACGAGCCGATCGGCCAGCGGATTCGTGTTTTCGTAACTCAGCTCGAAGCGCACATACTGAATAATCAGCAACGCCACGGCCAGGCCAGCCGCCAGCCCCGCTACGTTAATGAGCGTGAATGTGTTGTTCAGAACCAGATTCCGGTAAGCGATTTTGAGATAGTTCGTGAGCATCATTTTTAGGGGCAGGGGTTGCGGGGGATGGCGGGGGCTTTGTCTAAGCGCGAAGCCCCCCGCCATCTCCGCTATTCACTTCGCAAACTCTTCACGGGGTTGACCAGGGCCGCTTTGATACTTTGCGAACTGACGGTCAATAAGGCAATACCAACAGACAGCGCACCCGCCAGTGCAAACGTCCACCCGTCAATGCTGATCTTGTAGGCAAAATCCTGTAACCAGCGGTCCATCAGGTACCACGATACCGGAATCGCAGCCACCAGCGCAATCGCAACCAGCTTCAGAAAGTCTTTTGAAAGCAGCGCGATTATACCCATAACCGATGCGCCAAGCACTTTCCGAACGCCAATCTCTTTGGTGCGTTGTTCGGCGGTGAACGTAGCCAGACCAAACAAGCCCAGACAGGCAACGAAAATGGTTAACCCGGCGAAGAGACCCAGAATCTGACCTATTTTCTGCTCGGCCCGGTACGTGTCGTTAAATCGTTCATCAAGGAACGCATACGTAAAGGGCGCATCGGTAGTAAGCTGATTCCACTGCGTTTTCAGTGAAGCGAGCAACCCCGCGATGTCTTTGGTTTTCACTTTTGCAATCACGGTGCCTCCCGTTTGTCCCAGTGTCATGACCAGGGGCGAAATAGGCTCGTGCAGCGATTTGAAATGAAAATCCTTCACCACCCCAATCACCCGTAAGGAAGTCGTGCGCCCCTGATTATCGGCGTGGGTAATGGTACGACCCAGCGCTTTGTTCGCCCAGCCCAACGTTTTGGCGGCTGTTTCATTCAGAATTACCCCCGTTGAGTCGGTTCCGTACGCTTTCGAGAAGTTCCGTCCCGCGGCCAGTTCCATACCCAGCGTGGGAATGTATTCGTAATCGACATCGTAGCGAAGCGTCTTTACCAGTTGGGTCGAGTTGGCTTCGGGATAAACAAAGAAATTATTGTTGTTGCTGGGGCCAGCTGGCAGATAACCCGATGTACTCACGTTTACGACACGGGAATCGCGGGCAATCTGGTCGCGGAACACGGCTTCGTTTTTACCCAGCAGTCCGGTTTCGGGCAGCACCAGCACCTGGTCTTTCGAGTACCCCAGCTTCTTGTTCTGGATGTAGTCCAGTTGCCGATACACCACCGTCGTGCCTACCATCAGGATGATCGAAACAAAGAACTGAAATACGACCAGACCGCTGCGAACCCCGATACTTTTGCTGTTTCCCTTGAACAAGGACCCTTTCAAAACGGCCACGGGTCTGAACGAAGCCAGGAAAAAGGCGGGATAGCTTCCCGCCAGAATCCCAACCAGCAAACCAAAGAACAGCAGAGCAGGCAGTAACCAACCCGTAGTTAAGAAATTGAGCGTTAACGCCTTTCCCGACAGTTCATTAAACGCGGGTAAGGCCAGGTAAACTACCCCGACAGCCAGCAATAAGGCAATGGCAGTTAGCAGCAGTGACTCGACCAGAAACTGATTGGTCAGGCTTTGCTGCATTGAACCCAGTACTTTGCGGATACCTACTTCTTTCGCCCGCTTCGACGCCCCAGCGGTAGACAGATTCATGAAGTTGATACAGGCGATCAGCAGCATAAACAGCGCGATAGCTCCGAAAATATACACGTACTGAATGTTGCCGGAAGCCGATAAGTCATAGGCAAAATCCGAATGCAGGTGAATATCCGTCAGCGGTTGCAGGTACAGGCCAATGTCGTTGCCTTTCTGACGGAACTGCGCCAGACTCATGCCCATGCTCTGCTGCAATTGTGGTCCTACGTATTTTTCGATTACCTGCGGCAGTTTAGCTTCCAGTTTCCGGTAATCGTAACCGCTGGGCAGAACCAGATAGGTGAAAAATTCAGACGTAACCCAGGAAGATGATTTGGCTTCCGGGAGGCTGGCCATCGACAGGAACAAATCGAAGTGAAAATGCGAATTGACCGGAACCTGCTCGACAACCCCCGTTATCTGGTAGCTGGCGTTCCAGCTTTTCATGGTAATTACTTTACCCACAGGATCTTCATTGCCGAAGTAGTTACGGGCCATTGCCTTTGTAATAACGGCGGTGTTGGGGCGAACCAGGGCTGTTTTTGCACTGCCTTCAAGCAGCGGCAGCGTAAACACCTGAAAAAAGTTGGAATCGGTGAACGCAACCGCGGCATCCCGAAACGTCTTTGTATCGACCGTCACGACCGGCGTTCCACCCAACCGAATCCGGGTTGCTTCCTGAACTTCCGGGTAATCGGTCTTCAGCGTTTGTGCGGTGGGCGGCATCACATGCGCTTCGTTCATTTTCCCGCCGGCCGATGAGCCCCGGAAAATAACGCGTACCATACGATCTGCTTTTTCGTTGTACCGGTCAAAGCTCAACTCATCGAGCACAAACAGGCTGATCAGCAAACACGTAGCGATACCAAGCGACAATCCGATAATATTGATCGCCGAAAACACGCGGTTGCGTACCAAATTACGCCAGGCGATTTTTATGTAATTCTGAAGCATAGGGATATAGGCTGGAAATTATAGGGATTGGGAAAATGGCGGGGATTGCGTGGTTGGCAGGGCTTTTGTCCGTGCGCGAAGCACCCCGCCCTCCCCGCTTGCCCCCGCTATTCACTACGTAATGACCGTATAGGGTTCATCAAAGCCGCTTTGATACTCTGGAAGCTGACCGTTGCAAACGCAATCACAATGGCTATCGATCCCGCCAGAGCAAACATCCACCACGATAGCTCAGTCTTGTAGGCATACCCCTCCAACCACTGGCTCATGGCGTACCAGGCCAACGGCGACGCAATCACGATAGCCAGCACAACAAGCTTCAGGAAATCCTGCGAGAGTAAGCCAACGATACTTCTCACCGATGCGCCCAGCGCTTTGCGAACGCCGATTTCTTTCGTCCGTTGTTCCGCCGTGAACGCTGACAAACCAAACAAGCCCAGGCAGGAAATGAAAATAGCCAGGAAGGCAAAGTAATTCGTCAGACTACCAACAACCGTCTCGCTCTTATACAGCTTCTGGTATTCCTCGTCTACGAACTTGTACGCAAACGGAACCTTGGGATTGAACGTTTTGCAGAACGTTTCCAGAGTAGCCAGGGCCTGTTTGGTCTGGCCGGGCTGCGTCCGAATAATAATGCTCTTTCCCATTGCATTAGGCGTGAGACGAACAATCAGGGGCTGAATAGACTCGTGTAACGACTGAAAGTGAAAATCGTCTACCACCCCGACAATCTTGCCCGGCTTACCCCACATAGTCAACGGCTGACCGATTGGGTTTTTATAACCGATTCGTTGCAACGCGGCTTTGTTGATTAAATAGTTGCTGGAATCCGTCCCGAACTCTTTCGAGAAGTCGCGGCCCTCTACCTTGATCTTCAAGGCTTTCAGAAAGTCATAGCCTACCCCTACGTGGGTAAACAGGATATCCACATTGGGGTCTTTTCCGGGCCATTCGACGCCACCCGTGTTATTCCCCAAACCCGTCGGTGATTCATCCATGAAGGATACCGTCTGAACACCGGGCAATTGCAGCACCTCGCTTTTAAACGTTTCGTACTTCGCACCAACCTCGCCGTCGGACGACAACAGAATCAGGTTTTCGCGGTCGTAGCCCAGATTTTTGGTTTGTACATAATTCACCTGCCGGTACACGACCATCGTACCCACGATCAGCAGCATCGATAGCACGAACTGAAAGACAACCAGCCCCTGCCGGAACAACCGCGCTCCCGACCCGAACTTAAGCGATCCTTTCAAGACCCGAACCGGATTCAGCGACGACAGAAACAAGGCCGGATAACTCCCCGCTACCACCCCCGTAATGAGCGTCATACCGAGCAGGATCAGCCAGAACGATGCCTGAGTAGGCTGTGGGCTGATGTGTTTGCCGGTCAGCGTATTGAAGCCGGGAAGAATCAGAAAGACAGCGGCCAGCGCGATTACCAACGCCAACACCGTCAGCATCAGCGCTTCGCCGACGAATTGTCCAACCAGCAGACTCCGCATGGCACCCACCACTTTCCGAACACCCACCTCCCGCGCCCGCCGGGCTGAGCGAGCCGTAGCCAGATTCATGAAATTGATGCAGGCAATCAGCAGCAGAAAAACCGCGACAATGCCAAACAAACGAACGTATTCGATGCGCCCACCTGATTGCTGTCCGTTCTCAAAACTTGAATACAGATACGCGTCACCATACGGTTGAAGAAACAGCTCGATGTTGAATTTAGGGCCAAGACCCGTGTTGTATTTCTTCATAAATGGTTTCAGCTTGGCTTGCAGGCTGGCAACGTTCGCATCGGGGCGAAGCATAACGCGCGTCCGGGGGCCGTTGCTATCCCATTCTTTCATCCAACTGTTTCGGCTCAGGCAATCCTGCCAGTTGAGCAGAAAATCGTACTTGTCCGTCGACTGCTCGGGCATATCGTCGAAAACGGCACTGACCCGGTAATCTTTTTCGTTGTCGATCCGCATCGATTTCCCGATAGCGGCTTGCGGACTACCATAATACGTTTCGGCCACTTTTCGAGAAATGGCGAGGTTATTCGGTTCAGCCAGCGCCGTTTGGGGTGTCCCGGCCAGAAGCGGGATGCTGAACATTTTGAACCAGTCCGCACCAACCCACCGTCCCGATTCTTTATTTACTTTGTCGCCAACGGTAAAGGTCAGGCGCGCATCCCATCCGGTAATACCAGCGGCATACTGCACTTCGGGAAACTGCTTTTTCAGCTCATCGGCCAGCAAACCGGGTGTTGCCCCGTGCGTTACGATCTTACCGTCGTAAAACTGGTGCTCCATCACGTTGTACAGCTGAGGACCGTTGGCGTGATAATTATCCACGCGTAGCTCGTCCTGAATCCAAAGGAAAATCAGCAGACTACACGCCATACCGAGCGCCAGACCCAGGATGTTGATTGCCGAGAACGCTTTGTTGCGAATGATATTTCGCCAGGCAATTTTAAGGTAGTTCCGTAGCATGAGAAAGAGGATTTATTCGCTGCGTAGCGACTTGACCGGATTGACCAAGGCAGCCTTGATACTTTGAAAACTCACCGTAGCAAAGGCAATCAGCACCGCCAGAACGCCCGCTAACGCAAACATCCACCATTCAATGTCGATTTTATAAGCGAAGCCCTGGAGCCATTCGTTCATGGCATACCAGGCAATTGGACTGGCAATCAGAATGGCAATCAGCACCAGTTTCAGGAAGTCTTTGGAAAGCAGCGAGACAATGCTTCCGACGCTGGCTCCCAGCGCTTTGCGGACGCCAATTTCTTTGGTGCGTTGTTGGGCTGTGAAGGTGGCAAGACCGAGCAGCCCTAAACAGGCTACCAATATGGCCATCAGAGTGAAGAAGCCGAATACCTGCCCAAACCGCTCATCGGCCCGGTATTGTTTGTCGTACCGTTCATTCAAAAACGAGTACACAAACGGGTCGGTTGGGAAAAATTGCGACCAAGCTTTCTTTACAGTAGCGATACCCTGCGTGGGATTACTGTCGGCCAGTTTGATGGATAGCTGCCCATTTACGCCAGGGTCCAGGCGCAAAATAAGCGGCTCGTAGGCTTCCCGAAGGGACTGCTGGTGAAAATCATCGACTACCCCGACTATGGTGAGTATGTCCCCCCAGAAATCTATTTTTTGACCCAGGGCTTTCTCCGGACTGGTGAATCCTAACTGTTTGATACCGGTTTTATTGAAAACCACGGCATCCTTTTCGCCTAGTTTCGTGTCGAAATTACGCCCGGCAATGACCTTCATCCCGAATGCGTTCACAAAATCATAATCGACTCCAATCACGCGATACTGTTTGCCAGTTTCCTGGGGCGTACCCGCTAATCGAATACCCCCTGCGTTGAACTCCACCTTTTCGCCGGGAATTGACCCCGATACGGCAACGCTTTTGATAGCCGACTGCTGAAGGAGATAGGTTTTGAATGCCTTTGTTTTGGCTACGCGTGTAGAGTCGTTTATCGGCCTGTCCAGCACCAGCGTCTGGCCAATATCTATCCCCAAATTTTGGCTACGCATAAACTGCAATTGACGAAATACGGTGATGGTGCCAACCAGCAGAAAAACAGAAGCCGAAAATTGGATAACCACCAACGATTTTCTCAGGAAAACGCCTTCTTTGAACGCTGAAACGCCATTTTTAAGCACCGAAACCGGATTAAAATTAGACAGCACAAACGCGGGGTAAGCCCCCGACAAAAGCGTCCCAATGGCATACATCGATCCCAGGCCGAGCCAGAAACGGGCCGACCATACAAACGAATAGGTTAGCTGCTGATCCGTAAACTGATTGAATAGCGGAAGGGCCAATATGATACTAATGAACGCCAGTACGACGGCCATGAAG
The DNA here is from genome assembly GCF_023196085.1 of Spirosoma liriopis. Lineage (NCBI taxonomy): Bacteria > Pseudomonadati > Bacteroidota > Cytophagia > Cytophagales > Cytophagaceae > Spirosoma > Spirosoma liriopis. The sequence goes on along the minus strand of NZ_JALPRF010000002.1, from coordinate 884,480 downwards.
TTGAGTAAGGCTGATTCGACCAGAAATTGTCCAATCAACTGACTTCGGTATGACCCAACGGCTTTCCGCACGCCCACTTCTTTAGCCCGCCCAATGGCGCGGGCCGTTGCCAGATTGATGTAGTTAATCCAGGCGATGGAAATGATAAAAAAGGCCACACACAGCAGCACATACACCGAATTTCCATCGCCGTTGGGACTGGCTTCGAACATAAAATGGGAATACAGGTGAATGTCGGGTAGCGACTGCAAGTGCAGGTCCAGCCGGTTCCCCGTTTTTGGATCTACCTGCTCTTTACTCTGTAGGAAAGCGGGAAATTTTGCCGTTAGCTTTTCGGGATCTGTGCCTTGCTTTACGAGCAGATACGTCAGGCAACCATCCCAGTCCCAGGCATTAGCGAGAACTTTATCCGGCTCATTTTTAGGGTTCACCACCCGTTGAAAGGTACTGAACGACATCAGGTAATCGGCTTTCAAATGAGAGTTTTTAGGGAAGTCCTGATACACGCCGGTTATTCTGATCGGAAGCTCGCGTTCTATCGTGATGATCTGCCCCATCGGATTTTGGGTTCCGAACAACCGCTTCGCCAATGAGGTCGAAATAACCCCCGTATTGGGTTCAGTTAACGCGGTTTGCTTACTACCCGTCAGCAGCGGATAGGAAAAAACGGTAAAAAACGACGGAGTGACGAACGCGCCCTGCTCTATTTTGTACTTCCGGTTGTGTGCTTCCAGCAGCAGGTTGTTCCGAACATAGACTTGGGCATATTCTTCTATTTCCTGGAACGCAGCCTTCAGGTGGCTACCAACAGCAAACGGCCCGCCTGCCCATTCGGTCGATAGAACGCCTTTCTCATAACGGTCGGCTTTGACGCGAAAAATACGGTCGGCATGTTCATGAAAACGATCATAACTCCGTTCGAAAGCAACGTACTGAAAAATGAGCAGCGTAGCCGCCAGGCCCACCGCCAGTCCACCAATATTGATGGCTGAATAAGCTTTGTTTGTGACGATATTCCGCCAGGCGATTTTAAGGTAGTTGCGTAGCATGAGCATAAGGATTTATTCGCTTCGTAATGACTTCACCGGATTGACCAGGGCGGCCTTGATACTTTGAAAACTGACCGTGATAAACGCAATGGCCAGCGCCAGGCTACCCGCAGCCACAAAGACCCAGCCCGAAATGTCGATCTTGTAAGCGAAGCTCTGTAGCCATTTATTCATGGCGTACCAGGCAATCGGACTGGCAATCAGAATCGCTATGCCGACCGGTTTAAGGAAATCGCCCGAAAGCAGCCCGATAATACTGCCCACCGATGCCCCCAGGGTTTTGCGAACGCCAATTTCTTTGGTACGCTGCTGGGCCGAAAAAGAAGCCAGACCAAACAAACCCAGGCAGGCAATGAAAATAGCCAGACCGGCAAAAATACTTAAGATCGTTTGCTGACGCAGGTCGGCCTGGTACATCTGGTCGAACTGCTGGTCCAGAAAATGGTACGTAAGCGGATAAGCGGGGCGTGTTTTGGCGTACAGTTGCTGGATGGTCTCAACCACAGCGGACAAATTGCCGGGCTTTAACTTGATCAGAACCACCCGTCGGTCGTCGTTGGGCGCAATAATCAATGGTTCGATGGCTTCTTTCAACGACAGAAAGTTGAAATTCTCGACCACGCCAATGATAGTGCGTCTTGTGCTGTCGTGCCTTGTATTTCGCAGCCATTTGCCGATGGCTTGTTCGGGTGTCCAGCCCAATCGGGCAGCGGCTGTTCGGTTGATCAGAACGGCCTGCGCCGTGTCGGTGGGAAACGCGGGCGAGAAATCCCGGCCCGCAACCAGTTTCAGCCCCAGCGTTTTCACGTAATCGAAATCGGCAAATTCCGTCCGGGCTTTCCAGCGATTGGCGTGTGCTTCGACATCGAACATATAGCCGTCGAAAAAACCACCCGGCTCGCCCGACATCATCGAAACGGCTTCGATCCGGCTCTGGGCCAGCAGCTCCGGTTTGTGGCCCACGAAAAAGTTATACGTGTCTTCGTTGTCGATGGGGACGACCAGCGTTTGCTCTTTGTTGTAGCCCAGCTGTTTGTTTTTGAGGTAGCTCATCTGCTGCGTACCGATGGCGGTGCCGAGCATCAGCAAAATCGAAATGCTGAACTGCACGATAACCAGTACCTGCCTCAACGAAACACCACCTTTGCCCAGCCGCAGCCGACCTTTTAAGGCCTGAATGGGCGAAAAAGCAGCCAGAACAAAGGCCGGGTAACTGCCCGACAGGAACCCCGCTACCGCAATGATGCCAAGCAGAAACAGTACGATTGGCAGGACGTGAGCCGTTATGGATAATGGATAGCCCAGCAGTTGTGTATACGCAGGCAGCGCCAGCGCCAGCAAGCCAATCGAGAGCAGACACGAGAGCGCCGTCAGCAAGAGCGACTCGCCAATAAATTGCCATACCAGATGCCCTTTGACGGCCCCCAATACTTTCCGGACGCCAATCTCTTTGGAGCGCTCCACGGCCCGAACTGTCGACAGGTTCATGAAATTGATACAGGCCACCAGCAGGATAAGAATCGCAATCGACAGAAAGATATAGACCACACGCTTGTCGCCGTGTTTGGCACTATCGATGACTCCTTCTTCAAAATAAATATCTCGTAACGGAGTAAGCGACAAGGTGAATTTGAAACCGGATTCTTTCATGAGAAGACCGATGTGCTTGTCCATGAAGCGCGGAAAATTTCGTTCGACCTGTGCTTCGCTTACTGTCGGCGCTAGTTGCACATACGTGAACAGATTGTGGTTGATCCAGGCGGTCATCCAGCCCCGGTCTTTGTAGTTTTCCAGCGGAATGACCAGATCGAAATCGAGGTGGGAGTTGGCGGGCACATCCTGCGCAATGCCCGTCACTTTGACGGCCAGGTTTTTATCGACTTTAATAATCTTGCCCATTGCGTTGTCGACGCTACCAAAGTATTTTTTGGCCGTCGACTCCGTCAGGACCACACTCGCCGGGTCGAGCAATGCCGTAGCCGGATCGCCCTTGAGCAAAGGGAAAGAAAAGAACGTGAAAAAGGTCGGGTCGACATTGATTATTTTTCGTTCGTGAAACGATTTGTTCTGGGACGTAATCAACGCATTCGTAGGGTTCACCCGAACCGCCTGGGTGATCTGCCCCTTAAAATCGGTTAGTAACGCGGCTGCATATGGCCCCGACAGGTAAGAAACAGCGACTTCTTTGCCTTCATGATCCATACCGCGCATTACACGGTAGATGCTTTTGCCATTTTTGTGGAAATTGTCTACGCTGAACTCGTTGCTGATGAACAGAAAGATCATCAGGCATACGGTAATGCCGGTCGACAAACCCAGCAGGTTAATGATCGAAAAGACCTTGTTTCGGATCAGATTGCGAAAGGCAATTTTGAGATAGTTCCGTAGCATAGCGGTTCGGGAAATTTGGTCGTACGCAGCAATCGCAACGCTTATTTGATGACAACGGTGTTTGCTTCACCCGCCTTCGCCGTGAATGTGGATTGAATCTGCAATACGCCGTTCTGGTAGTAGGTTAGCTTGTATTCACCCGGACTTAGGGCCAATTGGTAGGGAAACAGCCGTTTGTCGGTGTTTACTTTGGCGTCTCGTTCAATCGCGTAATCTTCGGTCGGACTGGCCACTTCCAGCTTGACTTTTCCCGCGCAGCTTTCGCATCGAAACGTAACCATCGTTTGTCCCGTATTTGCTGACGCATTCGGTTGAGCAGGTGATTTGGGTCCGCTTATCGGACCGTTTCCGGCAGGATTCGGCGGAGTCGGTCCGCCTACGGTACCTCTGACTGGCCGATTCCGGTTCGTAGCGGTTTCTGATCCGAGAGCCGACTCGCCAACGCCCAGCGAATCCAGCACACGATTTTTAAGCGCATCCTTCTCGGCAGCATTCAATTTGCGCACATCAAATTTACGATCATAGTTGATGGTCCGTCCATTGCGATCTCCTTCGATCTGGATGGACAATGTTTTTTCGTCGTCGTTGATGGTTGTGCTCAGCGTAGACGATGATTGGGCCAACGCGCCAAAACCAGCACCGAGCAACAGGAACGTAAGAATAGCTTTCATAAATTCGATTGGACTAACAGGGACTTGTTCAACAGCCGTGCCATGAACAAAAAAAGCCGTTTCTGAATCAGAAACGGCCTGACACCAATTAGTCATGTCCGAAAGTGGACAGTTTACGTCCGATTGTGAACGGCGGATTTATCCCCTATTCGATGCACCAATCGATACACTACACCTAACGACCGTAGCGCCATCACTCGCTTCGCAAACTTTTGACCGGGTTCATCAAAGCGGCTTTAATACTCTGATAGCTGATGGTCAGTAGCGCAATGCCCGCCGAGAGCAAGCCCGCCAGCAGAAATACCCACCACTCGATCTCCATTTTGTAGATAAAGCCTTTTAGCCATTGCTGCATCACATACCAGGCCACGGGGGAGGCAATGACAATAGCCACCAGAACCAGCTTCAGAAAATCGGTCGAGAGCATCGCTACGACGCTGGCTACCGATGCGCCGAGTACTTTGCGCACCCCAATTTCTTTGGTGCGTTGCTCAGCCGTGAAGGTCGCCAGCCCAAACAAACCCAGGCAGGAAATGAAAATCGCTAAAACGGCGAAGTAGTTGGCTAACTGACTAACTACTTGCTCACTCCGGTACAGCTTTGCGTATTCCTGATCGGAAAACTGGTACGTAAAGGGTGTTTTCGGATTCAGTGCTTTGCAGATCTTCTCCAGATTCGCAAGGGCTTCTTTGGTCTTCCCCGCTTCGGTACGCACCAGAATGGTCCCCCATTCGGCGTTTTTGTCCAGCCGGATGATCAGGGGTTCGATGGATTGCCGCATCGAGTTGAAATGAAAGTCGGCGAGTACGCCAATCACTTTACCGGTACGTCTCCCCCAATCCAGCGACTGACCAACCGGATTTTTAGCGCCAATCTTGGCCGCTGCTGTTTCATTGATGATGTAGCTTATTGAGTCCGTACCGAATTCGGGCGAGAAATCGCGGCCATCCCGCAGTTTCAGTTTCAGCGTTTTTACAAAATCGTAGCCAACAGCAGTATTGGCAAAGGCGGTTCTCAGGTTCGGGTCTTTGCCCGGCCAGCTGACATCGTCAACGTGATGCCCGATCTCGGTCGGTGATTCGCGCATCCGGGAGATGGACACAATGCCCGCCTGTTTGGCTAGCTCGTCCTTGAAGAGGTCGTATTTCTGGATCAAATCACCTTCGATGGGTACGTAGATCAAGTTTTCGCGGTTATAGCCGAGGTTTTTCGTCTGTACGTAATGCATCTGGCGGTAGACCACAATCGTGCCGACAATGAACAGAATCGACAAGCCAAACTGAAACACGACTAAGGCCTGACGAAAAAACGTTGTACCGGGGTTGAACCGCAGTCGTGCCGACGGGCCGCTGCCTTTTAGCACGCTGATCGGACTTAAAGACGACAGAAACAAGGCCGGATAGCTCCCCGCAACAAGACCGGTCAGCGCGAGTAACCCTACTAAAAAGGCCCAGAACACGGGCTGGCCAATCGGCAAAACCAGCATTTTCCCGGTGAGCGTACTGAAAGCCGGGAGGAGCAAAACGACCAGCAACAGAGCGATGAGCGTCGAAGCGAACGTGATCAGCAAGGCCTCCCCCACAAACTGCCCGATCAGCGACGAACGACCCGCGCCAATCACTTTCCTGACACCCACTTCCCTTGCCCGTTTGGTAGACCGGGCCGTGGCCAAGTTCATAAAGTTGATGCAGGCAATCAGCAGAATAACGACCGCTACGATACTAAACAGCCGTACATACTCAATCCGCCCCCCATCGAGCTGACCGTTTTTAAACGTCGAATGCAGGTATTTCTCCGGATACGGTTGCAGGCCTAATTCAACCACAAAGCCTTTACTCTTTGGCAAATAGCGAGCAATGAAGTCCTTGATCTTCGCTTCGACTTTTGCCCTATCAGCGGGTTTACCATCCCGGTCCGGGCGCAATTGCACGTACGTCATGGGATCGGTGCTGGTCCAGGTTTTTGCCCACTCGTTTTCTTTGACGAAATCAACCCACGGCCTCAGAAAATCGAATTGTTGCGACGAGTTGGCCGGTAGGTCGTCGAAGACTGCTGTTACACGCAAATCCTCCTTGTTCTCGTACCGGATCGATTGGCCCATTGCCTGCTCGGGACTCTCAAAAAACTGGTCAGCCATTTTTCTGGAGATGGCGATGCCGCCGGGACTGCCTAGTGCAGTAGCGGGGGTTCCCTGCAAAAAAGGATAGGAAAACATGTGGAAGAAGTCAGCGCCCGCGAACGTTCCGCTCATTTTGATGATTTTGTCACCGTTGGCAAACGTGGTCGGGTAACTCGACTCGATCGCACTGGCATACTGTATTTCGGGAATCGTACGCTTGAGTTCATCGGCCAGCAGCCCCTGCGTAAAATAGCTGGCTTGCGCTTTCCCCTCAAAATATTGCCGTTCGTAGACCTGGTAAAGGTGATTTCCATTGGCATGGAAACGGTCCACGCTGCGTTCGTCCTGTACCCATAGCATGATCAGCAGGCTACACGCCATACCGAGGGCAAGACCCAATAGATTAATGATCGAAAACGCTCTATTTCGACTCAGGTTTCGCCAGGCGACCGTGACATAATTTCGTAGCATATCCGGACTTAAAAAATAAGGTGAAGTATACTCATTGGTGGTTTCGCGCTTGATCATCGATGGGCGCAGGTACGCCAGCATCTCTTGCCAATACAACCGTCGGGCTTTGGCGGGGCCCAGTCGTTGCAGGCGTCGGTAATAGCGTTCGTGGCTGTCGCCCAGCACCTCCTCGCGCAGGTGCGGAGCCACCAGCCAGTTCAGCAGCCGGTCGGCCCAGGTGGGCGGGGGCTGGGGGTTTCCGGATCGATTCGAATTCATACGAGTACCCGGTCTCTATTCACTTCGCAAACTTCTGACGGGGTTTACCAGAGCCGCTTTGATAGCCTGGTAGCTAACCGTTGTCAACGCAATCGCGATGGCAAGAACACCCGCAACGGCAAAGACCCACCATTCAATCTGAATGTGATACGCAAATTCGCTAAGCCACTGATTAGCCGCCCACCAGGCAATGGGAAAAGCAATTCCATTGGCGATCAAAACCAGCTTCAGAAAATCCTTCGACAGCAAAACGCTCAAGTTCAGCACGCTGGCTCCCAATACCTTTCGCACGCCAATTTCTTTGATGCGCTGTTCGGCAGCATACGTAGCCAGCCCAAACAAACCCAGACAGGCAATGGCAATCGTAATCAGGGCCACCCAGATCAGCAGGGTTTCCCGGCGTTGGTCTTCGGCGTAGAAGCGCGCCAGCTGTTCATCCAGGAAGTGATATTCCAGCAGGTGGGTCGGGTCCGTTTTGATCAGCACGTCGTTCATTCGGGCCAACGTCGCTGGAATGTCCCGGCCTTCGATTCGGGCGGTAAAGTAATCAATAGTATGCACCGGATTTTTCTGGTAGCCTAGCACCAGCGGGGCAATTTTCTCGCGCAACGACTGAAAATGAAAATCATTCACGATGCCGACGACTCTGGCTCTAAACGGCTCATTGGCCTCGTTGAGTGGCCGGTAGCTCCCGCCCATCGCGCGCGCTGGTATTTCGACCTGCTGACCCGATGCTTCCTTGATGTGGAGCAGTTTAGCCGCTGTTTCATTCAGAATCACCGAAGACGAATCGCTCACTCCCCCAAAGTTTCGCCCCGCCACCAGGTTCACATCAAAGGTCCGGGCAAAGTCTTCGTCGGCTCCGATCCAGTACGCCACATTGTGCGGATCGGTATTGCCCACGGTTCTGATTTTAACCGTCGGAATGGCTTTCCATTCGCCGGGTACCCGCGACGTAACCGATACGTGTTTGACCGTTGGAATCCGGCTAAACTCGGTTTTAATCGTCTGAGCGTCTTTTCGTACGTCACCGCTGTTAATATCGACAACCAGCAACAGTTCTTTGTTGAACCCCAAATCCTTATTGTTTGCAAACTGGACCTGCTGGAAAAGCACGATGGTAGCAATCATCATAATCACCGAAATTGTGAACTGAAAAACGACCAGTCCTTTCCGCAACGACAGGCTTCCGCTGTTCTGACTTTTGAGATTCCGGAGTAGCAAAAGCGGGCTAAACCGCGACAGTAAAAAGGCCGGATAACTCCCCGACAGCAGACTGGTAACGATAATCGCCAGAAGACTGTAAAGCCAGATTCGGTAGTCGCTCTGAATACCCAGCGAAAGCTCTTTATTGGTGAATTGATTGAAGACTGGCAGCAGTAGATTGACCAACGCTACGGCCAGCAGAAACGAGATCGTGGTGACGAGCAGCGCTTCGATCAGAAACTGGTAAACGAGCTGGCTTTGAAACGCTCCATTGGCTTTCCGAACGCCGATCTCCTTCGACCGGTTAGACGCTCTGGCGGTGGCAAGGTTCATGTAGTTGATGCAGGCGATGAGCAACACAAACAGCCCCACGATGGCGAAAATTTTGATGTACAGCAAAACGCCCTGGCTCATGGCGTCTACGTTGGCGTTTCGGGCACCGTCTACAATACCTTCGGAATACAGGTGAACGTCGGCCAGGGGTTGCAGCGTGTAATTCACCGCATGACCGGCCTCCCATTTTACGTGGGCGTTCAACAGATCCGTTAATTTCCGGGCCGCGATTTGGGGATCAGCCTTTTCTTTTAGCAGAAAAAACGTCGTAAAATTTTGAGAGTCCCAATCCTGTATCCACTCCGTAAACTCGTCGTCGTTGCTGATGGTCGCTTCCGAAACGATTGCCTTGAAATCGAAGCTCGAATTGCGGGGATGATTTTTCAGAACAGCCGTTATTTTCAGCGGTTTATTCAACTCAAATTCAACGGTTTTACCGATAACGTCCGTTCGACCAAACAGTCGTTGCGCCAATTCTTCGACGATAATAATGGCGTTCGGTTCATTCAGTGCCGACTTGTTGTCACCATAGATGACGTCAAAATCAAACATGGTCAGCAAGCCCGGATTGCCAAAGGTGACGGTTTCCTGAAACGAATGCTTGTTTTCGGGATTTGATAGGTTAGCGCGTCCGGTCCGGGCAATACGCGCCGAATGGTCTATTTCACCGATGTTTTTTTTCGCTTCTTCAGCTATTTTGTAGCTCGATGCCGCAATCGTCAGCGCATCGGTCGGTGTCTTTTTGTGCTGAATCGCCCGGTAGATCCGGTTCGTGTTGCGGTGCTGCTGGTCAAACGTCAACTCATCGAAGAGGTACAAGCCGATCAGTAAAAAACAGGTGATACCGAAAGTCAGACCCGCCACATTGAGAGCCGTATACAGCTTATGACGGTTCAGCGTTCGAAAGGCGATTTTTACATAATTTCCAAACATATCTGTAGTCGTTGGATTGGGGTATTCGTTCGGTTGACGTTTTATAAAAGAAAGCCGCAGGTAGGCCAGCACCTCGCGCCAGTACGTAAATCGGGCTTTGTGTTCACCCAGGCGCTGCACCCGCCGGGCGTAGCGTTCGTGAACGTCGCCCAGCACTTCTTCTCGCAGGTGCGGTGTCACCAGCCAACCGAGCAGTTGATCGACCCATTTGGGCGGTCCGGTACGATGCCGGGGTGTCGAGTTATCGTTCATACGGTTGATGCCCTACTCCATTTTCAAACTCTTCACCGGGTTCAGCAAGGCCGCTTTGATGCTTTGAAAGCTGACGGTGAGCAACGTAACAACCATGGCACCCAGACCCGTCAGGGCAAAGATCCACCAGGACATCTCCGTCCGGTATTCGTATTTCTCTAACCAGTTTGAGAGCAGGTAGTAGGCTACTGGTGTGGCGATGAGAAAGGCGATCCCAACCAGATAGACGAATTCTTTGGACAAAAGCCCCCAGACATTGAATGTCGATGCCCCCAGTACTTTCCGAACCCCGATCTCCTTCGTACGTCGTTCGGCCATGAACGAAGCCAGACCAAACAAACCCAGACAGGAAATAAAGATGGCCAGACCAGCGAAAATCCCAGCCAGTTTTCCAATGAGCGATTCCTGCTTAAACTTGGCTGCGTAGCTCTCATCGGCAAACTGATAACTATAGGCATACGACGGATTATAAGTATTGAACAAAGCTGTCATCTTGCTAAGGGCCTCCTGCGTTGTTAGCCGGGGGGAAATGCGGTACAAAAGAACGTTGAGCGGAAACGACGTGCAGACAAACATCGTTGGATCGGCTTTGGTAAAAGGCGACTGCATCAGGGCGTTTTTGGCGACACCGACAATGCGTAGCGGTTTTCCCTGCCAGGTGATGAGCTGACCAATCGGGTTTGGCAATCGAAACCGCTTAATGGCCGCTTCGTTGAAAATAACGCTGGTTGTATCGTTTTCACCGCTGAAATCCCGGCCCTGTGCCAGCGTCATGCCTACCGTTTTGAAGTAGTCCTTGGCAACCAGTATAACGCCTAGTTCTACCGTTTCGCCCGCGTTTTTGCCGGGCCATTTGTCCAGATCGGAATGCCACCAGATATCCGTCGCCGGACTCGATGACTGCGATACCTGCTCAGCAATGCCGTTTTTGATTAATTCGTCTTTCAGAACGGTGAAATTCTGGCTGAGTTCGAGGTTCATATTGGTCATCAGCAGCCGGTTGACATCGTACCCCGTCGGCCTGTTCTTCGCGTGCTGGATCTGTTTAAAAACGATGATGGCGCTCAGAATCAAGGCAATGGAGCAGCTGAACTGAGCGACCACCAATACCTTACGCGGTAACGAAGCCGCTTTCCCAACCTGCATCGTGCCTTTCAGCACCTTTACGGGTTGAAACGAGGACAGATAAAAGGCGGGTAAACTACCGGCCAGCAGCGCCGTTATCAACAGGCAGCCCAGCACCGCCATCCAGAACCCAGCCGTCGTGTACGGAATCGCGATCTGGCTTTCGGTCAGGCTATTGAACGCGGGCAACAGGATCTGCACCAGGAGCAGGGAGAACACGAAGGCGACAACCGTAAGCAGGAATGATTCGATCAGAAATTGTCCGATGAGCTGCTGCCGTTGAGAACCAACCGATTTTCTGACCCCTACTTCTTTGGCTCGTCTGGCCGAACGGGCGGTAGTCAGATTGACAAAGTTGATGCAGGCAATCAGAACGACCAGCATACCAATCACGCTGAACATTCGGATGTACTCAATGAATCCACCCGTTTCTTTTCCATTTTGGTACGTGGAGTACAGATGCCAGTTTTGCAGCGGTTGAAGGATCACTACCGAATTCATCGCATTACTATTGTTCCGCTCTGTATGCTGAATCAAGGCAATTTTATTGGAAACCTGTGCATAGGATGCGCCGGGTTTGAGTTTGACGAAGATTTGATACCCGTTATTACCAAAGCTGCCGCTGCGATCCATCCGCACGTTGTTTACCGTGGCTTCGTAATAACTGAACGGAACGAGGTAGTTGAACTGCAACGACGAATTGGTGGGTAGATCCTTCAGAATCCCCGTTACTTTTAGATCGTTCTGGTTGTCGAACCGCACGATCTTACCCATTGGATTTTCGCTTCCAAACAGCGCTTTGGCGGTCGATTCGGTCAGCACAATCGAATAAGGGTCTTTCAGCGCCAGGCTAGCTTTCCCTTCGACCAGCGGGTATTGAAACATTTGCAGAAAGTCGCCCCCGATCTGGGCACCGTTCAGGTAAATTTTCTTATCGCCGACCTTAAGCCCATGAGCACCTATGTGATCGCTCTCAGCAACGCCTTCAACCTCCGGTATCTGATAACGTAGCGCGTCGGCCAGCTTGAGGGATGTCGTCGTAAACGTGAGCGTGTCGCCGTTGCTGTTGAAATTTCGTCGTACCTGGTACAGCTGCTGATAGTCCGGGAGAAACTTGTCGTATGAATACTCGTGGTGTATCCACAGACCGATGAGCATGGCAACCGCCATTCCGACCGACAACCCCGCGATGTTGATAAACGAGTAACCCTTCTGCTTGATCAGGTTGCGAAAAGCGATTTTCAGATAATTCCGTAGCATGTCTGTATAGCTTGGGGTAGAATACGGTGATGGTTTACGTGTAATGAATGAGGGTCTTGCGTAGGCCAGCACCTCGCACCAGTACGTAAGACGGGCTTTGCGTTCACCCAGGCGCTGCACCCGCCGGGCGTAGCGTTCGTGAATGTCGCCCAATACCTCTTCACGCAGATGTGGAGCCACCAGCCAACCGAGCAGTTGATCGACCCACTTCGACAAGGGCGGCTTTTGCGATTGATCAGGTTTCATACGGCTCAGGGGTCAACTCCACTTGAGTATCGTGTGGGGGACAATCCGGTCCCATAGTCGATTCCGCACGGCGCGTACCTCGCTCAGCACCCGTCCGCCCAGGGGCGTAACGGTAAACAGGCGTTTTCGTCGCCCGCCCCGCTCGGCGGTTGCCTCACCCAGCAGCGAGGTCAGGTAGCCTTTCTGCTCCAGGCGTTGCAGGGCCGCATGAACCGCTCCCGTGCTGACCGTATTGCCCGTTTCCCGCTCCAGTTCTTCAGCGATTACGACCGAATACGCCGAAGGAGAAAGGGCCGCCACCGCCAGCAAAACCACCTCTTCAAACTCGCCTAAATCACTCCGTCGCATACGGTAAATAGTAGCGTTAGCCTCGTCGTTTTATTTCCTCTATTTCTGTATGTCAAATCACTTGCCAAACTAGAGAGTGGCTCGTTACGCTCCACTGGGGCCTGTTTTGGGTGAATCAAAGAAAAAAGGCTGTCCAGAAACGGACACTATTTGTACACCAACGGACAAAAAAAGCACTGCTTTGGGGGCAGTGCTTTTTCAGGACGGACGAGGAGGGTTGTTAATCCGTTTTTACTCGGACCGCAGACTTTTGACCGGATTCATCAAAGCCGCTCTGATGCTCTGGTAGCTTACGGTCAGCATGGTAACCGCCAGTGCTCCCATTCCTGACAAAGCAAAAATCCACCACGACAGATCCGAACGGTACGCGTACTGCTGCAACCAGCTATTCATGACGTAATAGGCCGTTGGCGACGCGATCAGAACGGCAATGACAACCAGGACGATAAAGTCTTTCGACAGCAATTGCCACAGATTAAATACCGACGCGCCGAGTACTTTACGCACACCGATCTCTTTGGTGCGTTGCTCAGCCATGTACGAAGCCAGACCAAATAAGCCCAGGCAGCTGATAAAAATGGCGAGGATGGCGAACACGGAAGCCAACTGCCCAATACGCTCTTCGGCGCGAAACTTACGGTCGTACTCGTCGCTGGCAAACTTGTAATCGAAAGGACTGCCCGGATTGTATTTTCGAAAAATAGGTTCGATGCGTTCCAGAGCCTCGCTCATACTCAACTGCGGGTTTAGCTTTACGATAACGATATTGGCCCATTGGTAATCGAGCAGAAAAACCGTTTGCTTCACGGGTTCAAAAGGCGAACTCATCACCATGTCTTTAATGACCCCGACGATTGTATACTTCTTGCCGTTCCATTTCAGAATTTCGCCCAGGGGCTGCTTCAAACCCATAAACTTTACGGCACTTTCGTTGACAACCACGCTGAGCGAGTCGGTCGAAAAATCGCGCGAGAAATTACGGCCCTGTTTGAATTGCCAGCCGACCGTCTTGGCGAAATCGTGCGTGACGGCTACCGTACCAAAATCGCCCAATAGATCCGGATCTTTACCTTTCCAGTCGAAGCTAGCGTCGTTGGCCCATACATCAGTCGTTGGACTCGATGATTCGGCCATGTCGAGTACGGCACCGGTTTGGCGTAGTTCGTTTCGGATAGCCTCGTAATGCCCGTACAATTCGGGGGTATTCATCGCAATACCCAGCAAGCCGCTCCGGTCGTAGCCAGTCGGACGGCTTTTAGCGTGCTGAATTTGCCGAAAAACAACGACCGTACCAATGATCAGCGTTACAGACACGGCAAACTGCACCACAACCAACACCCGGCGAGGAGTAGCAGCCAACCGTCCGAAACCCACCCGAGTTGATGAAGCCATTCCTTTCAACACTTTGATTGGTTGAAAAGCCGACAAGTAGAAAGCTGGATAGCTACCTGCCAGCAAGCCGGTTAGCAGACTGAATCCAAACGTAAGCGCCCAGAACAACGGATCAGCCCACAGGATTACCATCTTTTTATCGGCAATAGCGTTAAACCACGGCAGCATAAGTTGTACCAGTCCCAGCGACACCACCAAAGCAATAAACACGACCAGTAACGACTCGCTAAAAAACTGGCTGATCAACTGACTGCGCATCGACCCGACCGCTTTGCGAATGCCTACCTCTTTCGCTCGTTTTTCAGAACGCGCCGTTGACAGATTCATGAAGTTGATGCAAGCCAGCAGCAAGACAAAAACGCCAATAATTCCAAACAGCCACACGAACTGAATACGCCCACGAACGGGTACCCCATTTTCCCACTCCGAATGCAAGTGCCAGCGGCTCATTGGGTACAAAAAAACCCTCGGATCGAACTTGGCTAGGTCTTTATCGTGGGTCGCTTTAATCCGTTTGATTTGGTCTGAAACGCGGTCCAGATCGGCATTGGGAGCCAGTTGCACAAACAGTTTAAATGAATTGTTAGACCAGTTCTCTTCCGACCGTTTTACCCATGCCTGCGTGTTTATCCAAAATTGCCAGGGCAGCAAAAACGAGTTTTCGTTAAACGTCGTGTTTTTGGCAAAATCCTCGTAGACACCCGCTACCTTGACCGTCTGCTTGTTATCAAATCGGACCAGTTTGTTGATGGGATCCGTTTCACCGAACAAGGCTTTCGCCACCGACGCCGACAGCAGAATAGTCGTAGGATCATTGAGCGCCGACCGTGTTCCGCTCAGCATGTTCAAGGACAGCATTTCGGGTAGATCAGGATCGACAAAACTACCCATCTTCATAAATTTGTTTGGCCCGGCTGCCAGGATGTGTTCAGTAGCCCACGACGACAGAGCGATATGGCTAAAGTTCGTCCCGTATTCATTGTGTAAAGCCGCCCGCATTGGAATAGGAACTACTTCGCTCGATGAGGTTGTTCCGTTGAACGTCTGGTGCTGCATCACCTGCGCAATCCGGTCGTAGTTGGCAAACGATTTATCGAACGATAATTCGTCGTACACCCACAAACCGATCAACATCGCCACAGCCATGCCTACGGCTAGTCCGCCAATGTTGATCAACGAATACGTCTTGTTCTTGACAAGGTTTCGGAAAGCGATTTTGAGATAATTTCGGATCATGTCAGGGCTTAGGGGAAAAGGGGTTGAATGCACGGTTGATCGCTTCCGACAGGCCAGCGGTCGCAGCAATTTCAGGGCACTGAGGCCGTAACGCCAGCGGGCACGACGTTCACCAACGGTCTGCACCCAGTAGGCATAGAGTTCGAGCAGATCACCTTCGACTTCTTCCTGGGTAGTGGGATCGCCCCACCACCTCAGCAGCGTCTGCGCCCAGCGGGGCGGTCGGGGTGCTCCGCTGGTAAACCGCGCATCACCACCATTTCGAGATTCGTTGTTCGGGGCGCGCATGAGCTATTCACTTCGTAATGATTTGACTGGGTTCAGCAAGGCCGCTTTGACGCTCTGGTAGCTTACGGTTAATAGAGCAATTCCCGTTGCCAGTACACCCGCCAGCACGAAGACCCACCACGGCATAGCAATCTTGTACGCAAACTCCTCCAGCCAGCGATTCATCACGTACCAGGCCAACGGCGAGGCAATGCCAATAGCGACGATCACGAGTTTAACGAAGTCTTTGGAAAGCAGGGCCACCACACTGGCAACGCTGGCTCCCAACACCTTCCGAACGCCAATTTCTTTCGTTCGCTGATGAGCCGTCAGTGCCGCCAGCCCAAACAAACCCAGGCAACTAATCAGGATCTGATCGATGCCTTCGGGTACCAGATCGCTGAAGTTTGTAAAAAAGAGCCCGGAAAGACCGTATGCCAGAACGAACGCTAGCAGCGTAATGACCGCCGTTTCGCCCAGAAATTGCATGATCAGAGGACGGCGACGGCTACCGAGCGTTTTTCGAATCCCGATTTCGCGGGCTCTTTGCGGTATCTGCGCCGAAGCCAGATTGACGTAATTGATCACTGCCAGCGTCAGGATAAATCCGGCGAGTCCAATTAAGCCGTACAAAACGTTTTTATTAGCCCGGCGTTCGCGCTCGTGGTATTCTACGCCAAAGTGCAAGTCGGCCAATGGCTGAACCAAGTGCCACCGTTTGAAATGACTCCATTTTTTCGTAGCCGCTTCGGAGTTCTTGCGTGATAGGTCATTCAATTGCCCTTCCAGCTGCTTATAATTTACTCCGGCCTGGACCATCAAATACAGTTGCGTACCAGAGTTAGTGTTGCTCCACTCTTCGGGACTAGCCACTTCCTTGAACGTCGAAACGGAGACAAACTCCTGCGCCCTAAAATCGGATGCGTAAGGCAGATCCGCAACGATCCCCGCTATCTGCATCTGAAGCGTATCCTCGTACACCAGCGTTCGGTTCAGCAGTTGCCGGGGCGATAAGCCGGGGAAATAGCGACTCGCCCGGCTTTGGGTCAGCACAACCTGTTTAGGACGGACCAGCGCGTGAGCCAGATCGCCGGAAAGCCATTGGTAAGGTACCATTCGAAAATAGTTGGTGTCCGTAGCCACAATGTCTTCAACGTCTTTAAATCGTACGGGTTTGCCCACTGCCTGCGGAATCTGTACCGACTCCATCCACTGTTTCCGTACGGGAATAGCTCGTTCTACGCCCCCGATCTGTTCACGTACCGCGTCGGCCATCGGCAGGGGCGATCCCGGATTTCTGACTTCTTTTCCGTCCACTTCATACCCACTTACCACCCGGACGATACGATCCCGATTCGGGTTTTGCGTATCGAAACTGAAATCGAACGCGACGATGCGGTAAATAATCCAGCAGGCACTAACGCCAATCGACAAGCCCACTACGTTTAAGGCCGTGAAAAGCCGGTTTCGCCACAATTGACGGCGGGCAATTTTTAGGTAGTTCCAGATCATCATGGGATGGAGAAAGTAAGGAGCAGAATATTCGTTTGATCGCTTCCGGCGGGCCAGCGGTCGCAGCAACTTCAGGACACTGAGGCAGTAGCGCGTGTCTGCGTTTCGCTTCCCCACCGTTTGTAGCCAATAAGCGTAGAGTTCGAGCAGGTCGCCCTGGACTTCTTCCTCCGTGTTAGGGTCCCCCCACCCTCTTAGTAGCGTCTGCGCCCAGCGGGGCGGATTAGGCTGGTTCATATCCATATCAGCCCCCCATCAGTTGAAGCGTTTGCGGAGGCAACGCACTCCACAACTGCTCGCGTACCTGTTTCACTTCCTGCAAGGCTTTCCGGCCCGCAGCGGTTACGGCGAAAAAGCGTTTTCGTCGGCCTCCACGTTCAGCCGTAGCACCGCCCATTGTAGACGATAGAAACCCTTTTTCTTCCAGTCGTTGCAGCGTGGTGTGAACCGTACTGAATCCAACCGCACGGCCCGTTTGCTGCTCGATCTCCTGCGTTACCGTAACGCCGTAAGCACTCTCATCGAGAATCGCGACGGCTAGTAGAACGACCTCTTCAAATTCACCCAGAAAAGCCCTTTTCATACTTTAACCTATTTTATACGATAATGCCGATCAAATGCAATGCCAATTAACTAATAAGCCTCTTGCGGGCTACATTGGTAGTTTTGGGTAAGATAACGCTGAAAACACTGTCCGTTTTTGGACAGCGTTTGTCCGCTTTACAGACAGTAAGGAAAAGGCACCTGACGAGTCATTGATGACTACGCAGGCGCCCTGATTATTTCTACTCGGACCGCAGACTTTTGACGGGATTTGTCAGAGCCGCTTTGAGACTTTGCATCGAGACGGTCAACAAAGCGATACCCGCCGTCAGTCCACCCGCCAGCGCAAACACCCACCATTCGATGTCGATCTTGTAGGCAAAATCCTGCAACCAGCTGTTCATCGCCCACCAGGCAATCGGCGAGGCAATGACGAGAGCAAGGCCAATCAGCTTCAGAAAATCGCCCGAAAGCAGCATGACGATCCCCGCGACACTAGCCCCTAGCACTTTCCGCACGCCGATTTCTTTAGTCCGTACCTCAACCGTGAACGTCATTAACCCGAGTAACCCTAGACAGGCGACTAAGAGCGTAAGTCCCGTAAAGCCGTTGAACAGCTGCATCAACCGCGTTTCAGAAGCATACAGTTTGTTATAGGCTTCATCCAGAAAATAATAGTCGAATGGGGATGTTGGCTGATGCGCGTTGTATAATTCTTTGAGGTGGTCCAGCGCTTGCGGCACGTTCGTCTGCGGGTTCAGCCGCACCAGAATATAGCCGCCATCCGCCAGCATCGTCCGGTTGGTATCGCTCACTACGGTCAGACGCATGGGTGATACGGGACCGTGCAGACTGCGCACGTGGAAATCGTTGACAACCCCGTCGGTTGGTTCATTTTTAAAGGGAGCCGCCTGCTGTCGCGGATCGCTGGCTATACCAGCCTCTTTAATAAGCGTTTGGTTGTAAATATTCAATTCCTTGGTTACCGGACCAGCCTCCCACCCCAATGGCGGGTACTGCCATCGAATTCCCATCATGGCAAAGAACGGCTTATCGACGGTCATGGAATTGACCATAAGCTGTTTCTTTGTTTTTTCAGCTTGCAGGAAATAGGTCATGATGTTGTTGGTGAACAACTGGGTGTTTGTAACGGCCACGTTTTCACTACCCGCCCATTGCCGAATTTTGTCCCGTAAGCCGGAAAACTGAGGCACCATATCGCCGTCTATGCGTAAGCCGACAACCTGCGCCCGGTCAATACCCAGGCTCTTTGTCAGTAAAAACTGCATTTGCGTGTAAAGCACGACACTACAAATCAGGAGTCCAATCGAGGCCGTAAACTGAACTGTCGTGAAGACCCGACGCACGCTGGCACCACTCTGCCGCGAACTGACATTTCCCTTCAGAACAAGGGCCGGTCGGAAACCGGACAACAACAAGGCCGGATAGCTTCCTGACAATAGCGAACAACTCAACCACAAGCCAATCATTACACCCCAATAAGGTCCCTGCGTCAGAACGCGCTTGTCCATGTGCAGGTCAAGCGCCTGATTCGCCCACGGGAAAAGCACCTGAAGCAGGATCAGTGACAGTAGAAAGGCCAGCGTTGTTGTCAAAAATGACTCCACAAAGAATTGCGAGATTAGTTCGCTACGTTGTCCGCCGATTGCTTTTCGAACACCCACCTCACGAGCACGTTTCGTTGCACGAGCAGTCGTTAGACTAACGTAGTTGATCACCGCTAACACCAGAATCACCAAAGCGACCGTCAACAAAATGTACAGCGACTGCCGCTCATTGCGAGCACCGTCACCGTGTCCACCCAGGTGAAGCGTTGGCAGTGGTTCAAGAAAGATCTTTGCGGACGCATCAACAAAATTGACGCCTACTTTTACTTTATCCAGTTTCTTTTCGACCTGACTCACTTTAGCACCTTGGCGCAGCACCAGATACGTAGTCAAGAAGCCGGTTCGCTGGTATGTATCCTGATGCCGGGCACCAAGGGCGGGCATGGAATTTAGCGACACCAACCCGTTGAACTGAATTACCGAATTGGTTGGCAGATCGTCAAGAACACCCGACACCGTGAATGGGTATTGTTTATCGAAAATAAGCGTTTTACCTACCGGGTTCTGCGCACCAAAATATTTCTCGGCCAACTGACGCGTCAACACCATTCGACTCGGTTCGCTCAGTGCGGTTTTCGCATCACCATGAAGCAACCTCAGCCCCATCACCGACAGCATCGACTGATCGGCAAAACCAATAGCAGACTCTTTGAAGCGGTGGTTTTGATCCGATTGCAACACAACCTCACCCAAACCAGCCGAAAAACGAACGACCGCTTCGGCTTCCGGAATCTGCTGTTGAATAGCTCTTCCGAACGATTCGTGCAATCCAGAGAAGGTAACCTCCTGATCGCCGTATTTGGCAACCGATACGATCTGGTACGTGCGGTCGGCAAAAGGCTCGAAGCGATCATAATGAAATTCGTGCCACACGTAGAGCGCAATGAACATACTCACGGCCAGACCAACGGTTAGTCCCGTGATATTTATCAAGCTAAACAACTGATTCTTCCACAGTTGGCGGAGGGCAATAGCAACGTAATTTCGAATCATGGCTGCGTTTAGGAAAAAAGTGGATGGATCATTACGCTGTCTTCGCTTCATAAAAGACGGCCCTCCAGTCTGGGACCGTCCAGTCCGGGACCGTCCAGCCAGTGGCCTGATAAACCCCAGTACATCCCGCCAGTAGCGCCAGCGTGCCCGACGCTCGCCAACTCGCTGAACCTGATAGGCAAACTCCTCGTGCAAGTCGCCCTGCACTTCTTCCAGTAGATACGGATCGCAGAAAAACCGAAGCAGTCGATCGGCGAAGCGAGGTGGGGTGGATGTCATAAGCTCGTAACCAGTTTGAACGGACTAATCAGGCGAGTCCACAAACTCGCCCGCACATCCTGAATTTCTTGCATGGTCCGACGCCCATAGGCCGTGACCGTAAATAACCGCTTACGACGCCCACCCCGCTCGGCGGTGGGCTCTCCCATTTCTGATTTTACCATGCCTTTCTCTTCCAGCCGTTGCAGTGCCGCATGAATCTGGTTCAACCGCACCGACCGGCCCGTCTCCCCGATAATCTCGTGCGTGATGGCTACCCCATAAGCCCGGTGTTCCAGTTCCAGCACGGCAACCGTCAGCAAAACCACTTCTTCAAACTCGCCCAAGTACGTGCGTTTCATTCCATCGGCAGGGTTACTTCTATTTTTGCTGAGCAAATGACCGGCCAGAAAACGAAAAAGCGGCTCAGATACGTCTGAGCCGCTTTTTATCATCTTGACAACAAAAACCAATGTCCGATTATGGACAACTAACCGTCCTGAACCGGACGAGCTTACAACCGGCTAGAACACTCGATTTCAACGTCGATTATTCGCTTCGCAAACTTTTGACTGGGTTTACCCGAGCGGCTTTCACACTCTGTAAACTAACAGTCAGAAAGGCAATGCCCGTTGCCAGTACACCCGCCAGCGCGAACATCCACCACGACAAATCAATCCGGTAGGCAAAATCCTGTAGCCACTGGTTCATGGCCCACCACGCAACGGGCGAAGCAACGACAATAGCCAGGAGGACCAGTTTCAGAAAATCACCCGAAAGCAGCGAAACGATACTCGCTACCGATGCCCCCAATACTCTCCGAACGCCAATCTCTTTTCGTCGCTGTACTACCGCGTAAGAAACCAACCCGTATAAGCCCAGACAACAAATCAGAATGGCAATGCCCGCAAAAATGTTTACTAATCGAAAGACCAGGCTTTCCATTTCGTAGAATTTAGCCAGTTGTTCGTCCAGATAGCTGTATTCGAAAACTTCGTTCGGGAATAATTGCTCCCAGGTTCTTCTGATCTGATCAAGTGTCTGTTCCGGATTTTGTCCAGACACGCGAATGCCCGCCTGCTTAAAGAAAGGCGCGTAACTGGCGATCAAGCAAGGGCCTATTTGTTCGTGGAGTGAACGCTGGTGAAAGTCCTTAACAACACCGACAATGGGCAAGGGCACTTTCGACAGATGATAGTGCAGTTTACGGCCCAGAATCTGCTGCGGGTTGCGCACACCAATTTTCTGTAGAAACGCTTCGTTGACCAGATACTCCTGAATGGTATCACTCTGGATAATGTTACGTCCGGCAACCAGCCGTAAGCCATATGTGTTCAGATAATTGGCATCTGCAATTCGTTCGCGGATGGGGTAAGCCTCCCAATCCGCTTTGTTATCTAGCTTGAATGAACCGCCGTACAGCAACCGACCCGAAGGTGGATCACGACTAACGCTAACCGATTTGATTTCTGGATACTGTAGCAGTTTATTGCGGAGTGCTTCTAGTCGATTTTTCTGATTATCGGGAAGCGCCACCATAACGACGTTATCTTTGTTGAACCCCAGATCGGCCTCGCGCATGTACCGCACTTGCGTAGCGACGACCATAGCCCCGACAATCAACGCCTGGCAAACAACGAACTGAACGACGATCAACCCCTGGCGCAGCGAATAATTGCCCCCAGCCCGAGCAGGTAAACTTCCTTTCAAAGCCGCCCAGGGACTGAACCCTGACAACACCGCAGCCGGATAGCCGCCCGCCAGCCCAACAATACTACCGAACAGCAACACCACAAATCCGATCGTTGGCCAGTCCAGTTGAAGCGCTAATTGACTGGATAGCCATTGGTTGAATAACGGTAGTGTCACCAGAACCAACAGGAGCGCAAGAATCGCAGCCGCCACCACAATAAGGACGGTTTCGAATAAAAACTGTCGCACCAATTGCCCGCGCGTACTGCCGAGCGTTTTACGAATCCCAACCTCCTTACTTCGCCGGATTGCCTGAGCCGTCGCCAGATTGACGAAATTGATGCAGGCCGTCAGCACCAGAAACAAGCCGACTAGACCCAGCGACCACAGCAGCGAGGAACGAACTGCCCCGCCTACAATTCGTTTGACATCGAAATGGACAGCAGCAAGGGGTTGGAAATGAAACCGGTAAAACCGGGCCATTTTACCGAACTGTGTCTTTAGCAGGGCGGGCATGGCAGCCTCCATTTCTGCACCCGATTCCGGACTTTTGAGCGCAACGAAAATGCGGTCTGTGCTGTTGATATTTCCCCAATCCTGTCGGTCATAACCGGGATCGAGTTGTCCAATCGTCGGCAACGAAATAAACAGATTGATGTCGGTATCGGTCGTTTTAGGCGGATCAGCGAGAATACCGGTTACGGTAGCATCGGCCCGGTGGTTCAGATTCAGCGTTTGGCCCATCGGATCGGCGTTGCCAAAATACCGTCTGGCCCACGACTCGGTCAGGACAACGCTATTGGGTTCGCGAAGCGCCGTTTTCGGGTTGCCCCGTACCCACTGATAATCCAGAATACCAAACAATTCGGGCTCGACAAATGCCGTGCTTTTATGTTCCAGAAAACGGACTGGCGTCGTTTGATCGGACCGTTGTATACTGACCGTCAACTCACGAATCATTTTCAGGTAAGCCGCCTGTTCCACCGGCGCGTAGGCGGTGCGCAGCTTTTGTGCCATCGGCAGGGGCGCTTCGGGATAGTACTCGACCGATCCGTCGTCGAGATGCAAATCGGTGACTACCCGAAAGATACGGTCGAACTTAGCATGGTGCCGATCTGTACTCAGATGATAATGAATAAACAGAAAAATAAGCAGACCACCCGCCATACCGACCGTAAGGCCAACTACATTGAGTAGCGTGTAAGACCGTTGCGAACGCAACGTGCGCAGGGCAATTTTAGCGTAGTTCTGAATCATCGTGCACGGGCATTACCAAGTACTAGCAAGGTACGTGCAAACCTGTTTATCAGCGTGTTAAAAAACGTTAAGCTTATTAGTCAGAACGCAACGACTTCACCGGATTCAGTAGAGCCGCCTTTATGCTTTGAAAACTGACCGTAATGAGTGCAATGCCGATAGCCAGTATGCCCGCCAGCGCAAACACCCACCACTCGATAGCGACTCGATAAGCAAATCCCTGTAACCACTGATTCATAGCGTACCACGCAATAGGAACGGCTACGACAATAGCCACCAGCACGAGCTTTAAGAAATCTTTAGACAGCAATCCGACAATGCTGAATACGGATGCGCCCAGCACCTTGCGAACGCCAATTTCTTTGGTGCGCTGAACAGTTGTGTAAGCCGACAAGCCAAACAGACCCAGGCACGCCAAGAAGATCGATAAAAAAGCAAAAACACTAAAAATACGTCCGGTACGCGTTTCGGCGGCATACATTTTATCAAATTCTTCATCCATAAACGCATACGTGAATGGCCGGTTCGGGATGAGCGTCCGCCATTTGCTTTCCAGAAATTGGAGCGTATTGCTCAACTGATTACCCGAGAGCTTGACGAGCAGAATTTCACCACCGTTCTGCGGGAAAAGTGCCATTGGGCCAATTTTTTGTTTCATGGACGCAAAGTGAAAGTCGGACACAACACCCTTGACCAGACCGAGTCGCCCGCTTACATCGAGCCGCTGATTGATGGCTTGCTGCGGGGTCCACCCTAGCTCTTTCACCGCCGATTCGTTCAGGATAAACCGGCTGCGCGTCAGGCTATCATTATCCGAACGCGCAATGCGGTCCATATCCACCGCATTTAAATCGCTACCCGCAATGAGATGCAAGCCCGTTGTTTTCACAAAATCCTCGTCAATGGTCAGCCCGGTCACCATCTTACGCTGGCCTTCCGGCATACCCGGCTGGCGCATCGCATAGCCACCGCCTACGAACACCGGCGAATTGGACGCCAAGGAAACATGCTGTACATCCGCGTTTTGCCTAAACTCACTTTTGATGGCACTTATTTTTTCGTTGACCTCCCTGTCGACGGGTAATAAGAGGACATGGTCTTTATTGTAGCCTAACTTTTTTTGCTGAACGAATTGCAATTGGTTCCGAACGAGTAACGTACAGACAATCAGGATGGCTGTGATGGCAAACTGAAACACGATCAACGCCCGCCGAAACTGCCCCGCACCCGTTGTTTTCAAATGACCTTTCAACACACGAATTGGCTGAAAGCCAGACAACACCAACGCCGGATAACTGCCGGCTAGTAAGCTGACCAGCACACTAGCACCCAACAACACCAGCCCGTTTTCCGGCTTAAAGAAAACATCGATGGCGAACTGGCGATCTGACACGCTGTTGAAAAGCGGTAAGGTCAAACAAGCGAATAGCACCGCGAGTAGTGTGGCTACTGCGGTAACGATAACCGACTCGCCAATGAACTGTCCGAACAGTTGCCCGCGCATTGCACCCATCACTTTCCGAACGCCCACTTCCTGCGCCCGTTCGACGGCCCGCGATGTAGCCAGGTTGATGTAATTAACGCAGGCGATGAGCAGAATCAACACCGCAATGGCCCCAAAGATGTAGATGTAGGTTAAATCACCGTTGGGTTCAAAATTCCCTTCCACGTCAGAATGCAGGTGTACCCGCCGAATTGGTTCAAGATTGTACGTGAGGTAATCACTGGCTGACGGTGTTTCATCAGGAAACTGGGTCTTCATAAAGGCCGGTATCTTCGCCTGTAAAGCGGCTATATCATCGGGCTTACGAAGCAGTAAATATGTGGCGTAGTTAGCGGAGTACCACTCTTCGGTTTTGGCAGCAGGTAGCGTAGCAAATGAGGTCAGCAGATCATATTTAATCTGAGAATTAGCCGGACAATCGGCCACCACGCCCGTTACGGAATAATCACGAAAAGAGCCGCCGGTATTGATGCGAAGGGACTTTCCGATTGGGTTTTCCGTGCCAAAATAAGTACGGGCTTTTGTTTCAGACAGTACAACGAGGTTCGGCCCGGCCAGTGCAGTTTGCGGATTTCCTTTGAGCAGGGGAAAGGAAAACATCGTGAAGAAAGCAGAATCCGCAAACACAACGCGTTTTTCGCTGAACTGCTGGTCCCCTTTGATCACCACCGCATCCCGGTTGATCATCCGAACGCCCGATTCAACCTCAGGGAATTGACGACCAAATTCGGGGGCTACTTTCGTGCCGGTCTCTGGTACTTTACCGACTTTGCCTTCCATGCTGTATTCCATCGTCACCCGGACGATTCGATCTGCTTTCTGCTGAAAGTCATCGTAGCTCAGTTCATGCGCAATGTATACGAACAGTAACAGGCACGACGCCAGTCCGACCGCCAGACCAATGATATTGATACCCGCGAAAACCCTGTTTGTCACCAGGTTCCGAACGGCAATTTTGAGATAGTTTCTAAGCATAAGCTACACGTAAAGTACTTTAGAATGTCATTTTCAGATTGTTTTTGTCATTCCGAGGAACGAGGAACCTCCGCACGGCACAAAAAATAGGCGAGCGCGAAGAGTCCTCGTTCCTCGGAATGACAAAAAAAAGAGATTGACTAAAATTAATAGTACCCGTTTATTCTGCCCGCAGACTCTTCACGGGATTCATCAGGGCGGCTTTGATGCTTTGGAAACTCACCGTCAGCAGGGCAATACTGACGGCTACCGTTCCTGCCAGCGCAAACACCCACCACTCCAGATTAACTTTATAGGCGAAATCAGCGAGCCATTGGGTCATAGCCCACCACGCAATGGGTGAAGCCAGTACGATGGCGATCAATACCAGTTTAAGAAAGTCTTTGGACAGAAGCCCAACAATGCTGAAGGTTGTGGCTCCTAATACCTTCCGAACCCCGATTTCTTTCGTCCGCTGTTCAGCCATAAAGGCCGCCAGTCCGAACAGTCCCAGGCAGGCGATCAGTACAGCCAGCAAGGCAAACGTCAGCGCAATGCTTCCAACCCGCTGTTCAGTCCGGTACATCTCGTCGAAACTGTCGTCCATGAACTGATAGCTAAACGGCTGACCGGGGGCAAGCCCTTTCCATTTGGCTTCGATCTGTTGCAGCAATGCGGGTAGATCGGTACTGCTAAGCCGGAACGAGACCGCACCCGTACTAGGCTCAAGGACTAACGACAAGGCACCAATGTTACGGCGAAGCGACTCGAAGTGAAAGTTTTTGACGATACCCAAGACCGTGTACGTCTTCAATACCGTGTTTTGCGGATTATCGAAGGTTGCGATACGTTTACCAATGATATTTTTTCCGCCAAACAGTTTAGCCGCTGTCTCATTCAGGATGATGCCCGACGAATCGGAGCCAAACCCCCGCGAGAAATTTCGTCCGTTGGTTAGCTGCATACCAAGCGTTTGCACATAATCGTAATCGACAAGCCATTTTTGCATACTAACCGCTTTCTTCTGATCGACCTGCCCTTCCGGAAAAAACGACTGGTCGCTTCGATCGGATGGTGTTGGTAAATAGCCCGACATGCTGCCGCTAACGACGCCTGGCAACCGCAACACTTCCTGCCTGAACGTTTCGGCTTGTTTGTTGAGCGCGTAGGCATCGTTGATCTTCAGCACCCGCTCCCGGTTGAAGCCCAGATTTTTGGTCCGAATGTACGTTAGCTGACGATAGACGATGATGGTGCCGACAATCAGGATAATCGACATCATAAATTGAAACACGACCAGGCCGCTTCGTAATCCGGCGCTTCGGAAACTCACGTTCAGTTTACCTTTTAAAACGGTAATCGGACGAAACGACGACAGAAACAAAGCCGGATAAATACCCGCCAGTAAGCCAACGCTTATCGGTAAAACGACCAGGATAGACAGCATAACCGGCGACATCAGTTGCTCAATACGCATCTCTTTGGCGGCCAGTGCGTTAAAGCCGGGCAAGGCGATACCGACGATTACCAACGCTACCAGCATCGCCAGTACGGTTGTTAAGACCGACTCGGTCATAAACTGACCAGCCAATTGATTACGCTCCGATCCGAGAACCTTCCGAACACCCACTTCCCGCGCCCGGTTGGCCGAACGGGCCGTAGCCAGATTCATGAAATTAATGCAGGCGATCAGCAGAATGAAAAGCGCCACCGCCGAGAAAATGTAGACGTACTGAATATCGCCGTTGGGGGCTAGTTCGATCTGTTGTTTTGAGCGAAGATGAATGTCGGTGAGCGGTGTCATCCAGTAGTTCAGCCGGTTCCCTGATTTTCGAAATTGATCGATGGTAACACCAACCATCTGCTGGGCCTGTGGTCCGGCGTATTTCTGAATGACGGTCTCGAAATTTTGAGCAAAAACGGCAGGGTCCGTACCGGGTTTCAGCACAATATACGTATGGTAATTATTGCTCAGCCATTGCCCCCACGGGTACTTGTCGCTGAGCATGGCCAGGAAAAAGTCGCTGTGGAAATGCGCGTTCTTCGGCATATCCTGCATTACTCCCGATACGCGATACGATTCGTTATTATCAAACACCAGAATCTGTCCGACCGGGTTTTGCTTCCCGAAGTGTCGCTTGGCAGCCGACTCACTGATGACGACGGTATTGGGTTCAGCCAGTGCTCGTTTAGGATCACCCGTCAGCAGGGGTAGCGTGAATACGGCAAACAGAGTAGAATCGGCAAACGTGATGTTATCTTCCCGCAAATTCGTTGGGCTACCAGCCCGCTTGACCAACCATGTACCCCGTTGGTGCAGGCGGACAAATTGCTCGACCTGCGGGTAATCTTTCTTGAGCGTTGGCCCCATTGGATCGGGCGTTACGGCAAGGTGAACATCGTTACCGCCGAACTTGATATCGGCCTGCACCCGGTAGATTCGATCCGCTTTCGTATTGTACCGATCATAGCTTAGCTCATCGAGCACATACAGCGTAATGAGCAGACAGCATGCCAGGCCGACCGCCAAGCCAGCGATGTTGATAAAGGTGAGACCGCGCTGTTTCTGAAGCGTTCGCCAGGCAATTTTGAGGTAGCTTGTCAACATGAGGTTGCAAATTTATAGGCCCGTCTCCTCCACCGACTGTCGCCAACAGCCAACATCGTCCCGAAGAAATTACCCGCATGATGTGGTTGCAGTTTCGCTTGTATAGTCTCGGCAAACGAATTGATTGTCCATGAAGAATCAGGGAGAAAGATTACGCTTGCTCCCGGTGGCCCTTCCGAAGGTCGTATTTTTTATTGATTCACGGATTTAAGGCCCAGGCTACGCTCCGTTTCCCGGATGATCGCTTTCTTTTCACGGTCGCTTTTGCCGAGTACATTGGCCGTGCGCTCAAACACGAGTTCGTCGCCATCCCGTTGAAACGTATACTGCATCCACAGCCGCCCGTTCTCTTTGTCTTCCCGGTGAATAACCGACGAAGGTGTAGTATCGCTCGCTGAAAGCTCACCCGTCGCTTTGGCCACCGCCGTTTCATCGCGACTCTCGGTAGTGCTGGTCGTAACGCTGACGGTATAACTCGATTCCTCCTGTTTTTTTCTGGGCTTCGCGTCGTGTCTGCGTTCGTTGAACATTCCGGCATACCGTCCCTCAAAGGCCTGATCTAGTGAATCGAGGATGTGATTTTCTAGTGCTTTGACGGCTCTGGCGTCCATTTCTGACACGTCGAAGGAACGGTTGTAATGAACCGAATGCTCCCCCTGTTGCGCATCAACACGAATACGAAGTTGCTGACCGTTGGTCGTCACTTCTTTACTAAACGACGACCATTGCGCCATTGCGCTAAAGCCGATTACAAGAAGGGATAATGTAAGTAGCGTTTTCATAATCGGCAATGGGTAGGTCTTAATTAGAAGGCTTATGCGTAGCTATTCATAGCCAGGATCATGCCAGACCAACAACTTACTACTAATCAGACCATTAACCAGAAAACGACATAAAAAATGTCCGATACCGGACATTTTCGTACGGCTGTGGACACTAGCCCAGACTCCAGCAATCAAGAATACGTAGCGGCAACTATAGAAATAATTTTAAAGGTAAAAAGTGCGAATACTGTACTTTACCTGTTCAACCAATTACAGTTCGTGGCATGGGTTTATTTT
The DNA here is from genome assembly GCF_023196085.1 of Spirosoma liriopis. Lineage (NCBI taxonomy): Bacteria > Pseudomonadati > Bacteroidota > Cytophagia > Cytophagales > Cytophagaceae > Spirosoma > Spirosoma liriopis. The sequence goes on along the minus strand of NZ_JALPRF010000002.1, from coordinate 854,913 downwards.
CCGCACTAGTAGGCAACGCAGGTACCGTAACACCTGAATCACTCAGTAAAGAATACGGACATTTACTGTCGGACAGCGAAGTCATTGAAATTGGCTTTACGCTTATCCGAGACATGTTTATGTTCACCAACAAACGGTTAATCCTGGTCGATAAGCAAGGTGTTACGGGCCGTAAAATCGATTACCTGTCTATTCCGTATAGGGCCATCACGCGCTTCAGCATCGAAACAGCCGGACACTTAGATCTGGATGCGGAGTTGAAAATATGGATCTCGAGTGAACAGACGCCCAGCATCACCAAGAAGTTCAACAAGAGCGTAAATATCTACGATCTGCAAAAAGTTCTGGCTAACCACGTCCTGGGGTAAAGCCTGTTCGTGGTCGAATATGATCGACCGCGTATCCCACACGCCTGTCAGATTTGCGGTGAACGGTGGTGTCGGCGGGGCCGCCCGCGCGGTTCTTAAAACATCACGTATTGTCCGGAATCCGTAAAATACGTGATGTGATGCCGTGAACGGTGGTGTCGGTTTCTCAAAACCGACACCACCGTTCACGGCAATCAATCCTACCTGAATTTTATATTTTTTGACACAAATGTAATCCCCTCACAGAAAACTACCTGTTACTTTTACGCACTGATTTTTCGTTAAACAGAAAGCCTGGATACAATTGTGTCCAGGCTTTTTTTAAGAACAATAAACAGTATTTCTTTCCGAAGGCGTAGACCAGTGGTTATTTACTCGCTGCGGAGCGATTTAACTGGATTCATCAGGGCGGCTTTGATACTCTGGAAACTCACCGTCAGCAGCGCAATCACGATAGCGAGAATTCCCGACAGCGCAAACACCCACCACTCGATGTCAATTTTGTAAGCGAAATCGGCCAGCCATTGATCCATCGCGTACCAGGCAATCGGCGATGCAATAATAATAGCCGCAATAACCAGTTTGAGAAAATCGCGGGAGAGCAGTCCGACAATGCTAAACACCGATGCACCGAGTACTTTCCGAACGCCGATCTCTTTGGTCCGCTGCCGAATGGTAAGCAAAGCAATCGCGAACAGACCCATGCACGACAGCACGATAGCAATACCGGCGGCCGATGAGAAGATATTTGCCAGTCGTCGTTCTCGTTTGTACCAGCGTTCGGTGTTTTCGTCCAGAAACGAGCCGATAAATTCTTGTTTGGGCGCTATCAATTTCCAGGATGCCTTGATGGTTTCCATCGCGCCCGTTAGATTCTGGGGGTTCACCCGCACGAGAATGTACTGAATGGGCAAGCTCGACTGCATTTGTAAAGCAATGGGTTTTGCTTCCTGGTGCAGCGAGTATAGATTGAAGTCCGCAACGACACCAACGATCTGGAACGTCTTATTGTCAGGCTTGATAAACTTGCCCACCGGATTCGTTTCGCCTAACGCCTTGGCCATGCTTTGCGTAATCAGCACGCTCGAGCTGGAGTCGGTGCTGAAACTAGGGCTAAAGTCGCGTCCTTGCAGCAGCTTGATACCCATTGTTTTCAAATAATCCGTATCGACGCGTAGCCAGTCACAACTGACGTCGCGTTTACCGTACATAAATCCGTATATGGACCGCGACGAACTCCCGTCGAGCCCCGCGCCAATGTTGACGCCGGAACCCGACACAGCCACGATGTTGGGTTGATTGGACAGCCGGTCGCGCATGGTTTTCAGTACGTCGTTGCCGTTTAGTCCGTTGCCGACCGGTATGCTAACGACCTGCTCTTTATCCAGCCCCACCGGTTTCTGCTGAAGGTACGTAATCTGCTGGCGGACAATAACGGTACAGACAATCAGCAGACAGGCTATTGTGAACTGCGTTACGATCAGTGAATTACGCAGTAATCCGGGACGGCTCACTTTCACTTTTCCTTTAAGCACTTCTACCGCGTTGAAGCGGGTTACAAACCAGGATGGATAACCGCCCGCGACCAAGGTGATCAGCAAAAAGCCCAGGATCGTTGTCAACAAAACGGTTGGCTGGAGAAAGTCGGACAGCGTCAGCTGGCTTCTGAACAGCCGATTGAATACCGGTAGCAGACCATACGCCAGACCTAACCCAATGAGCAACGCACCGAAACACAGCAGCACGGTTTCGCCCCAGATCTGGCCGAACAGTTGCCCCCGCTGCGCCCCCAGCGACTTCCGTACCCCGACTTCCCGCGCCCGAGAAAGCGACTGCGCAATGGTCAGGTTGATGAAGTTGATGCAGGCAATCGCCAGAATGAACAGGCCAACGAGCATCAGCGTGAATACGTAGGTGCGGCTGATACCGGCACCATGCGTCGTTTCGGTGTCGAAGTGAACGTCCAGCAGCGGTTGAAGTATCAGGCTTCGCTGAAAACCCAGTTCATTTTTCGGGTACCCCTGCTCCTGCCGTTCCTTCATATCCGAAGCAAAATACTTGTTCATCAGCGCCTGCGTACGTCGTTGCAGCGTTTGCGGGTCCGTGCCGGGCTTTAACTTGACGTAAACATCATGGCTACCGTGATCCCAGCGGCCTTTATTATCGGCATAATCACCCGCGTTCTCACTCCGAATAAACGCATCATATTCGAACGACGAGTTTTTTGGGGCATTGTTGATAACACCGGTTACGGTAAATGCCTTCCATTCATTGTTTAGCCGTAGTTGAAGTGGTTTACCGACAGGGTCTTCGCTACCAAAAATATCTTTGGCCATGTTTCCGCTGATGACGATATCACTTAGGCTGTTCATAGCCGTCCGGGTATTTCCCTTCTGGAGCGGAAACGTAAACATGTGCAGGAAATCGGCGTCTACCATCCGAACATCTTTGGTGTACGTCTGGTCATTCCGTCGAACGCTCGCGCTCCGATCAAACCAGCGCGTCACCCCTTCTAGTTCGGGGAATTCGGCTTTCAGCGCGGGCGAAATCGGGAAAGGCATAGGCGACTCTTTGTTAACCGAACCATCCCGATTAGACGACAGGAAGTACAACCGAAAAAGCCGGTTTGAATCGGTATGAAAGTGGTCGTACGACAGTTCGAAAGTAGCCGTCAGAAACAACAGTATGCATGTGCCAAACGCCACCGATAAGCCAACGACGTTGATAAAGGTATGAGTTCGGTTTTTCCAAAGCGTTCGGAAAGCAACCTTGAGGTAGTTACGAAGCATAAATGTATGATAAGAGGCCATACTTGTTTTCGTATAGCACTGTGATGTTATTCGGCTTTCAGACTAGTAACCGGGTTGACCAGAGCGGCTTTGATACTTTGATAACTTACGGTCAGGAACGCAATAACAATAGCCAGAGCACCCGCCACTCCGAAGAGCCACCACGTTAGCTCCGTCTGGTAAGCAAACGTATCGAGCCATTTGCTCAACGCCCACCACGCCAAGGGGGAAGCCAGCACGAGCGCAATCAGAACCAGTTTGAGGAAATCCTGCGAGAGTAACCCAACAATGTTGGTAACGCTGGCTCCCAACACTTTACGAACGCCAATTTCTTTCCGGCGCTGCTCAGCCGTAAATGCGGCCAGACCAAATAAGCCCAAGCACGAAATCAAAATAGCCAGTACTCCGAAATAGTTAATTAGCGTATGCACCTGCTGCTCGGCCCGGTACAGCTTTTCGTATTCTTCATCCAGGAAATGAAAATTGAACGGGTAGTTCGGGTTGTATCCTTTGGACAGCTTTTCCAGATCGGCAATTGCCTGCTGGGTTTGGCCGGGTCGGGTCTTTACCAGCAGATAGCTTGTGTTCAGGTAGTTGAAGCAGAGTATAATCGGCTTGATGGTTTCGTGAAGCGACTGCATGTGAAAATCCTTCAGCACCCCAACAATCCGACCTTTTCCCATCCAGAATTGCACTTCTTTACCGACCGGGTCTTTCATATGCATCAACCGGGCCGTTGCTTCATTGATGATATAGTTCGATGAGTCGGCGGGGCTGCTGGCCTGAAAGTCACGTCCGTCGGCCAGTTTGATGTTCATCGTCCGGGCAAAATCACTACCCACAAACATGGCGAATACCTGATTATCCTGACGCGGATCTTTCCCCGGCCATTGCAAATCGCCCGATGAACCCTGGATGTCGATTGGTAACGACCCAGCCGTAGTGGCTGAGGCAATCGACGGCAACCGAACAACTTCGCGCTGGAACGCTTCGTATTGTTTCGTTTCAGAAAAGCCCTCGATAGGCCAGTACAACACGTTTTCACGGTCGAGACCGAGGTTTTTGGTACGTAGGTAATTCATTTGTTTACTGACTGCCATCATACCGACAATCAGGAAAACAGACAGCGAAAACTGAAAAACAACCAGAGCCCGACGAAACAGCGCAGGCCCCGTGCCTACCTGAAGGCGGCCTTTCAAAATTTTAATAGGCTGTAACGAGGACAGAAACAGCGCCGGATAACTTCCCGACAGCACGCCCGTAATGATCGTTAATCCCAGCACAATGAGCCAGAGTATTGGATCGGTCAGATCGAGGGTTAATGTAGTACCGGACACCGTATTAAATGACGGTAACGCAAGCCATACAAAGCCCAGCGACAACGTAGCCGCCAGCAGACTTGTCAGCACGGATTCGCTTAGAAACTGCCCCGCCAATGACGAGCGCAAGGCCCCAACTACTTTGCGAACGCCTACTTCTTTAGCACGGGTTGCCGAGCGGGCCGTCGCCAGATTCATGAAATTAACGCAGGCAATCAGTAGGATAAACAAAGCCACCAACGCAAAAACGCGAACGTATTCGATACGTCCACCCACGCTCTTTCCATTTTTGTAATCCGAATACAGATGTAGATCGGTAAGCGGCTGAAGCGTCGGTCGCCCAGTCGCGAAATTTTTACCCGCATGACGCGGATAAATGGTACTCATGGCGGCTTCGGCCTGCGCCACAGTGGTATGTGGTTTTAGCCGAACATACGTTCTGAAAGAGTTATTCCCCCAGGTTTTCATCCAGTCCTGCGCCTGAACGTTCCAGTTGACAAGCCAGCCAAATTGCAGATTGGAGTTATGCGGAACATCCTCAATCACAGCTCCGACTACGTAGTATTTATCGTTATTCAGCTGAAGTTTTTGCCCTAAAGCCTCCCCATTCGGGAAGAACTTCTCGGCGATTGTTCGGGTGAGGATGATTTGGTTGGGCTGTTTCAGAGCCGCTTTAGGATTACCGGCAACGACGGGCAAATTGAACACGCCGAAGAAATCATCGGTAGCAAAATGGCCGCGTTCTTTGGCTGTCTTATCACCGACTTTGATCAGGTATTCCGGGCCGTAATCCGTTTTAACAGTGGCCGCTACTTCGGGAATGTCTTTGGCGATGGCTTCCTGCAACGGGCCGGGCGTCACAAAATTGGTGGCAATGTCAGCCGCAGGATCATTTGGATTCGTGAAGTTGACTCGTACAAAGCAAATACGCTCCGCGTCGGGCAAAAACAGGTCATAGCTCAACTCGTCCTTTACCCACAGGCCAATCAACAGACTACAGGCCATGCCAAGCGCCAGCCCAAACACATTGATACCCGAGTAAAGTTTGTGCTTGAGCAGACTTCGAACAGCGATTTTGAGGTAATTGCGGAGCATAAGGGTTCAGGATAAAAGTCGAAACAGAGCCATCAACAGCACTAAAAAGATGCGCGGAATTAGACAGGCCGTTTCCCAGCCGCCTATTTATTTCTAGCAATCGGTTTAAACCCCGTTTCAGGTTATACGTGGAAATTTTCGGTCACCACTTTACCATCGAACAGGTTCACGATCCGGTGCGCGAATCCAGCGTCGTAGGGTGAGTGCGTTACCATGATGATCGTTGTTCCTTCGTCGTTCAGTTCGCCCAGCAGTTTCATTACTTCTTCCCCGTTTTTCGAGTCGAGGTTACCCGTCGGCTCATCGGCCAGGATTAGCTTTGGTTTGGCGACAACCGCCCGCGCAATGGCTGTCCGTTGCTGCTGACCACCCGAGAGTTGCTGCGGAAAGTGATTCCGCCGGTGCATGATACTCATCCGTTCCAGAGCCTCTTCAACCCGCGCTTTACGCTCGTCGGGGGGCGTTTTCAGGTACAACAGGGGCAGTTCAACGTTTTCATAAACCGTCAGCTCGTCGATCAGGTTGAAGCTTTGAAACACAAACCCGATGGACCCTTTACGCAGTTGTGCCCGCTGGCGCTCCGTCATTCGGGCAACGGGTGTTCCGTAGAAATTGTATTCACCTTCGCTTGGGTTGTCCAGCAAACCAAGGATATTCAGCAAGGTGGACTTGCCACAACCGGACGGTCCCATGATGGCAACAAATTCGCCATCGCGCACTTCCATGTTGATGCCGTTCAGGGCGGTGGTTTCTACTTCTTCGGTGGCGAAGAGTTTTTGAAGGTTGACTGTCTGGATCATATTTTTTATTGGCAGGATTTACAGGATCATGTTTTATTCGACAGGATTTACAGAATTAACATGATTTTCAATTGTCTGCTTAATCATGTCAATCCTGTAAATCCTGTCAAAAAAAGATTAAAATTCAAGTACTTCGTTATCACCAAAATTTTCGTAGGAACTCGTAATAACCTGATCGCCGGGTTGTAGGCCGTCCAGCACTTCGTAATACTCAGGATTCTTGCGACCTAATGTGATTTGTCGCTTCACGGCCCGCTTACCCGACTTATCCAGCACATACACCCAGTTACCGCCCGTGTCGGAGAAGAAGCCACCAACCGGCAGCAGCGTTGCTTTAGCGGCTTTACCCAGTTCCAATTGAATAGGTGACGACTGCCCCCGCTTGATGCCTTCGGGCGCACCTTTTGGAAAATTCATATCGACTTCAAACCGGCCGCTTTTCACTTCAGGATACACGCGGCTGATCTCCAGCTCGTGCGTTTTACCGTTGAACTCAAACGAACCTTTCAAGCCCGAAAATACGCGGCTAATGTAATGTTCATCAACGCCCACGCGCATTTTAAACCCGTTCAAATCATCGATCTGGCCAATGTTCTGTCCCCGGTTGATGTTCGAGCCCACTTCTACATCGATGCTCGACAGCTGTCCCGAAACCGGTGCTTTCACAACTAGATTGTCCAGAGTCTGCTGCCAGAGCGCAACGTTGCGCTGCGTGCGTTGCAATGTCTCTTCGAGTTGTTTGATCTGTATTTTGGCATTCTGCTCCTGGTACTTCTGCGTTTCGACTTCAATCGTACGTTGGCCCGCCATCCGCTCGTAGGCACGCTTGGCTTTTAGGTAGTCTTCTTCCGACACGACTTTATCTTTGTATAGCTTAGCCTGACGGTCGTAGGTATCTTTTAACTGATCAATTTGGGCGTCGAGATCAGCCAGTGTTTTACGGAGTGTAAACCGCTCGACCTGTAAGCGCTGGCGTGTAGTTTGTAAGTCGTTGACAAGTCGGTTGGCTTCGGTCTCGGATTGCAGGAAACTTAACTTTAGGCTCTGGTTCTCCAATTTCAGCAGCACCTCGCCTTTTTTAACCATGTTCCCCCCTTCGACCAATTTCTGCGTTACATAACCGCCTTCGATAGCGTCCAGCCGAATGGTTTTTAGCGGCTGCACCACGCCCGTAACGGCAATAAAATCTTCGAAAGGTCCGGTGGCTACGTTCGATACGGTTATTTTATCTTTTTCGACGTTCAGCTTCGACCGGCGGTCGGCGAACAAAAATGTGTATGCTAATAAACTCACGACCAGCGTACCCCCTGCGAAAATGGCGATACGTTGGTTTGTCCAGAAACGTTTAGGTAAGACGCGATCCATGTTTAATAAGCGAACGAGGGAATAAAAGAGCAGTGGCCCAAGCTCGTCCGCCTATTTCACTTCGCCAATAGTCATGCCAATTAACAATACCCACTGATTAACAGACTATTGCGCACATGTGAAGCAAATATCATGTCCGCTTTCGGACAGATAGCTGTCCGGTTTCACAATTGCCCTGTCTACCGCCTGACATCGGCCAGTACGTAGGGCTTTAGTGTTGTTGACCGCGTGTTGTAATTCAGAAAGTCGTACGTCAGCTGACTAATATGAAAGTACGGAAAGATGGCGACCCGACGAACCTGAAACCCGTGCGCTTCGAGCGAATCCGCGTAGGTGTTGGTCGTAAAAACCTGTACGGGCTGCCGACGGCTCATTTGCTCCAGTACGGCAATCGAGTTTTCGTGAATGTACTGCGTTGGAGTCTGTACGTAGAATTCGTACGACCATGAGCTTTCGCCAAACGTTTCCGAACCGTAGAGCACAGTTGGCCGCTTCTTAAGCTGCGGTTGTTCATTCACAAAACGGGCTGCGGCCAGCCCCGCCTGATACTGCATAAACGTCGGGTATAGAAACAGATTTAGGATACCCGCCAGCAACAGCATCGCCCCGACCATGCGTCCCATCAACGAGAGCATCGTATTTTTCCGAAAAAAGGCAAACGTCGAAAAACCAATGAGCATTGTCCAGCTCAGGGCCAGACCCAGATGCGCAGGTTGCACAACGACTAATACCGCAACGATCAGCACAGCTAATAGCACCCCGATAACCGTCTGCGCATTGGTCCAGCGACGGAGATTCACGGGGCTCAGATCGACCAGAAACTGAGCGGTTATGATGGCATAAAACGGAAAAACGATGTTCAAATAGTGCGGCAATTGAAAGCCAGATAGCGAAAATAAGAGAAAGGTAGCGAGTCCTGACCCCAGCGAGACATACTCAGAACTAGTTCCAGTTGACCCGGTCTGGATTGACCCGGTCTGGAGGGACTGAGTTGGCCAAGGGTTCTGTCGTTTGACCAGGGCGGTGATTGTTTTTCCGACGCCCAGGTACAGCGGCAACGACCAGGGCAAAAACGCCCAAAGCAGGGTGTGGACGAAGAAAAATTTGTCACCTGCCCCTTTGATGGGCCCCGTGTTGAAGAAACGGCCAAACTGACTGTCCCAAAAGAAAAACCGGATACCCGAAACGTCGGTGTTGCCGAATACCACTTTCTCCGGGTGCAGATCGAACTGCTGATACAAACAGTAAATTTCGGGAAGCGTAAACACAAACGACAGGACCACGGCCAGATACCAGCGCGGCTTCAGGAACTCACGCCAGTTGCCCGTCAGCAGCCAGTGAATTACCAATCCCCCACCTATCGGCACGAGTACAAACAGTCCTTTTGTCATCAGCGCACAACCCGTCAGGAACGAGCCGACGACCAGGTGCAGCCAACTTCGAGACGTGCCGAGAAATACGCGGTAAAAATGGTAAACTGGGCCAATGATTAGCAGAATCAGGTACGGTTCAGCCCGCACATCGCTGTTCGAAAGCACACCGTGAAAGGCCGTCAGCAACACTAGAACGGCAACCTGAGCGGTCAGTTTGGCGTATGAGAGTCGAACGAATTTGTAGCTATACAAAACGCTACCCAGAAAAAACAGCAGCGCCGGAAATTTATAGGCAAATGTATTGATACCGAAAGCGAGGTAACTCAGCGCCGACACCCAGAACGGAAAGTGGGGCTTATCGAGCCAATCGTGACCAACGGCGTATAGATCAACAAAATCACCCGTCTGGGCCATCGTCTTGGCGATGCAGGCGTACAAAGCCCCATCGGGTTCGAGGATTGGCGGGAACAGTCCCGTTGCGTTCAGGAAGACGCCAGCCGCTACCAGCGCGTAAAACCAGCGGTCATTGAGTGGTTGAGGATTATCTGTCATCAGTTGGCATTAACTAATCGTTGGACGATTAATTGCCAGTAAATGACCATAAATCACGACCAATAACCGCTCAACGACTTTAGGGGCGAAAGTACGTAAGAAATGCTTAATTTAGTGGAAAATGGTGCCTGCGTGCAACAAATCGGCTGACTCTTTATCTTTGGTATATGCAAGATGCTAAACTCCTCCTCGTCGACGATGATCCCGACGTGCTGCTAGCGGCCCGGCTGCTCCTAAAACGGCATGTTAGTGCGGTAGACATCGAAAAGAACCCCGAAAAATTGCCTTTTCTGCTGAATAACAACCGGTACGATGCGATTGTACTGGACATGAATTTTCAGCGCGATGTAAGCAGTGGTCGCGAGGGATTTGCCTGGCTCGACCGAATTCTGGACATCGACCCCAAAGCCAGAGTCATCTTGTTTACCGCGTACGGCGACGTCGAAATGGCCGTACGAGCCATCAAAGCAGGAGCCGTCGATTTTGTGCTGAAACCTTGGCAGAACGATAAATTTCTGGATACGATCCGGGGAGCCGTTGAAGGCCGGAAGCCGGATAAAGAAGAACCCGAGAAAGGATCGAAGGAAAAACCCGCCGGAAAAACGAACGGCAAACACGCAACCATCATCGGTTCGGCTATGCGCCCGGTTCTGGAAACCGTCGAGCAGGTAGCCCCGACCGACGCTAACGTGCTAATTTTAGGTGAAAATGGTACGGGCAAAGATTTAGTAGCACGCGCCATTCACGACCAGTCGGACCGACGCGACAAACCATTTGTCAGCGTTGACGTGGGCGCATTGACGGAAAGCTTGTTTGAAAGCGAACTGTTCGGCCATGTGAAAGGCGCGTTTACCGACGCCCGTGACGATCGGGCGGGCCGGTTCGAGGAAGCCAACGGCGGTACCATTTTCCTCGACGAAATTGGCAACCTTACACCAGCCCAGCAAGCCCGCTTGCTAACGGTGCTTCAACAGCGGCAGGTTACCCGTGTCGGCTCAAACAAAGCCCGCGCAATTGATGTCCGGCTCGTTTGTGCGACTAACTCGGATCTGAACCAGCGGGTAGCCGAGCGGCAATTCCGACAGGATTTGCTGTACCGGATCAACACCATTGAACTTCATCTACCTCCCCTGCGCGAACGTCCGTCCGATATTGGTACACTAGCCGACTATTTCTTGAAAAAGTACGCCAAGCAGTACAACCGTTCGGTTTCGGGATTAAGCCCGGCTTTGCTGGCTGAAATGAAACAGTACCGCTGGCCGGGAAACGTCCGAGAGTTGCAACATGCCGTCGAGCGAGCCGTCATTCTGGCCCGTCCGGAATTAACACAGGGAACGCTGTTGGAGCCCGATAATTTCGTATTCAGAAAAGATTCATCGGCAACAGCCTCGCCGGTCAACGAAACGCTGCAACTGGAAGACATGGAACGCCAACTCATCCAGCAGGCCATGCAAAAACACCGGGGTAGCATTACCGACGTGGCCCGCGAACTGGGCGTATCGCGTCAGGCGCTGTACAGACGACTCGAAAAATTCGGTTTATAAATCTTCTTTTCTGAGGTAATGGAGGCAGGAGCAACTGTTACCTCAGAAATACGCCTTTTGGCTGTTCTAGGGCAATAAATGTTTGGATTCTACGGCCTTGTCTGCGCTGGTACTGGCTTACTCGCTGACGACCCCTCCCGCAACACCAAGCTCCTGCGCAATAGCTTCCTGTGCCTGCCGAACAATATCATCTGGCGTCAGTCCGGCGGGTTCGATACCCGGCAGAACGTACCACGACATTTTTGAAAACGAGGTCAGCGGGAAGATTCCTTTGGGGTTGAAATGTCCCGTTCCCCGAACCGCAATGGGAACAACAAGCGCTGATGGAGCCCGCTTGAGCAGCATAGCCAGTCCGCCCGCCACGAAGGGGCGCATCTGACCGGACGATGACCGCGTTCCTTCGGGGAAAATAACCGCCGAATGCTTGGTTTGCTGAATGTGTTTGCCAAGCCGGGCAATCTCAACAATCGCCTGCTTCGGATCTTTACGGTCGATCAGGGCGGCTCCGCTTTTTCGCAGGTTGTACGATACCCCCGGAATTCCCCGCGCCAGCTCGATCTTGGAAACAAAGATGGGTGTGTACCGACGCAAGAACCAGATAATCGGCGAAATATCGAACATGCTCTGGTGGTTGGCGACAAAAATAATCGGGCGGTCGGTTGGCAGGTTTTGCGGTTGCTCAAACCGGATGCTGCTTCCGGTCAGGTACCAGCCGTACGAAATAAAGGCATTCATCCAGTCAACTACTTTCTTGTGCGCTGGCTTACCGAATCCATGAAATGCCACCACCTGAAGAACGTGAAATACACATAACGTTAATCCAAAGAAAAGCAGGTAGACACAGCTCAGCAGATAATCCAGAATTTTTTTCATACAATCTTTTTCGGTAGCACAAGCGCCTGTGACGGCATTTTACCCCAAAAATAGCAATCCGTCCGTTTTAGTCTGCCATAAAAAGCAAACCATACCCAATCTATCGTTTGTTTTAAGCGTACCTTGCAATACGATTGATTGGATTGATCATTTTCTTTTATTATTCCTATGATATTATCAGCCTCACGTGTGGACGTAATGCGTTTCGTTGGCGAGAAAATAGATACCGTACTAGGTGATTTTCTTAAACCAATTGAAACAAACTGGCAACCGGCTGACCTGCTGCCTGACACCACGCAGGACAATTTTCTGGACGAAGTTAAGTTGCTGCGCGAAAGCGTTCGTGAACTATCCTACGATTACGTAGCCGTACTTGTCGGCGATACAATTACCGAAGAAGCACTGCCCACCTACGAATCCTGGTTGATGGATATGGAAGGTGTCGATCAGAGTGGTCCGCAGAACTGGACGCAGTGGATACGGGGCTGGACCGCCGAAGAAAACCGGCATGGTGATTTGCTGAACAAGTTTCTGTACTTGTCGGGACGGGTCAACATGCGGGCGATGGAAGTATCAACCCAGTACCTCATTGCCGACGGCTTTGACATTGGAACGGGCCGCGATCCGTACCGCAATTTTGTGTACACCTCCTTTCAGGAATTAGCCACCAACCTGTCGCACCGCCGAACGGCTACGCTGGCTAAGAAAGCGGGTTGTACCCAACTATCTAAAATCTGTGGTGTCATTGCCTCCGACGAGATGCGTCATGCCAAAGCGTACAAAGCGTTCGTGAGTCAGATTTTTGAGGTTGATCCTACGGAGATGATGCTGGCTTTTGAGGATATGATGCGCAAAAAGATTGTGATGCCCGCTCACTTCCTGCGCGAAACCGGCGTTAAAATCGGGCAGACATTTAGCCACTTCTCCGATGCGGCCCAGCGGCTCGGTGTCTACACAACGCACGACTATATTGAGATTCTGGATGATCTGTTGACGGATTGGAAAATCGCATCAATAACGGATCTCGACGATGCCGGTCAACGCGCCCGCGATTATGTGATGGCCTTACCAAACCGGCTACGTCGGATTGCTGATCGAACCAAAGTACCCACTCTTGAATACCCATTCACCTGGATCGCCTAAGCCATGAATCGTTTTGCCTTGGGGGTCGGGTGGCGTATCGCGGTGATGGTCGCCCTGACTATTGCCGTAACCTACTTTTACCTGCAAGGCAGTAACGGCCTGGTGTTCTTGCCCTTGTTTATTGTGCTGGTGGTCATATCGGTAAACCTCTACCGATATGTTACCAGCCTGAACCGCAAGCTAACGCGCTTTCTGGAGTCAGTGCGCTACTCCGATTTTGCCGTTGCTTTCCGGGCCGACAGCAACCTTGGTCCGTCGTTTCACGAACTCAACGACCAGTTCAACGAAGTACTGGATGCGTTCCGGCAGGCACGAGCCGAAAAAGAAGCGAACCTTCATTATGTCAATACGATTGTTCAGCATGTCAGCGTCGGTTTGCTGACGTTTGATTCGGCAGGGCAAGTGGAGTTAGTCAATCAGACCGCCCTGCGCTTGTTAGGCACGTACCGACTGCGCACACTCGGCGATCTAAACGCTACCCATGCCGATCTGGTCAACGTGCTTAAGTCATCCACGGCTTCGTCTACACCCGTTTCGTACCAAACCGGAACCGATGGCGAATTATCCGTTCGATGCACCGCTGTTCGGCTACGGGGTCGGTTGGTAACGGTAGCGTCACTGCAAAATATCCGTACCGAGCTGCAACAGCGCGAACTGGACGCGTGGCAAAACCTGACCAAGGTTCTCCGACACGAGATCATGAATTCGATTACGCCCATCGTATCACTGGCGGGCACGATGCGCGATATTGTCGAAACCGATCTGGTACCGATCACCGAATCCGGACTCTCATCCCTCGATACATCGGATCAGTTGTTTTCTTCTTCGGTTACCGATCTTCGGGATGCCCTGACCACCATCGAGCAACGCGGTGCGGGTGTGATGCGGTTTGTGGACGCGTACCGGCACTTCACAACGATTCCGCAACCCAACTTTGCCGACGTTTCAGTAGCTGAACTGATGCGACACGCCGTACAACTCACCGAAGCGAACAGCCATAAACAATCGGTCAAAATTACGACGACAACAGCGCTGCCCAATCTGGCTATCCGCGCCGACGCCGATCAGATCGAAATGGTTCTGATCAACTTACTGAAGAATGCGGTAGAAAGCCTTGACAAAACGCCCGACTCGGCAATTCATCTGGAAGCCGTAGCGGATGGTCCACGCGTTATCATCAGCGTATCGGACAATGGACCGGGCATCGAACCCGAAGCGCTGGAACAGATTTTTATCCCCTTCTATACCACAAAAAAAACAGGCTCCGGCATTGGCCTGAGCCTGTCAAGACAGATCATGCAGCTTCACGGTGGTCAGTTAACCGCTACGTCCACTCCCGGAACGGGCAGCACCTTTAACCTGGTCTTCTAGCCTAACGCGGACATCTAGTCCGCAGAGAGAAGCCGGTTGCTATAGTCACGAACAACACTCATCTTCACCCTGCGGACCAGAGGCCCACGTTACAGTTAATAACCGTCGTTCTGCGGAAAGGTGGTTTTGTTGTTATATACGTCGATTTCCGACTGCGGAATTGGGTATACAACCCGATTGGCGGGCATGGTGATTCCCGTTACCTTGATAGCCTCAACGGCGGTTCCGGTGCGGATCAGGTCGAACCAGCGATCATTTTCCAAAGCCAGTTCCAGCCGTCGCTCATTGATAACCGCCGTCCGAAATGTTTCCTTCGTTGCCAGTTGAGCAGCGGTGTAGGTAGCAACGCCCGCCCGCGTACGGACCCGGTTCAGCGCCTTAAACGCTTCGCCATCGGCCTGATACCCTACTTCGTTCAACGCTTCGGCGTACAGCAGCAGCACATCAGCAAAACGCAATACCGGAAAGTCGTTGCCGACGTCGTTGGTAGCTGATAGCTCATCGTAGAACTTTCTTGGTACAACGTTGATACTACTAGGTACCGGAACCTGAACCGTCAGGGGTAGCCGCTTGTCCGTTGCCGCGTAAGCCGCCCGTAGCGACGATTCGATGTTGTCGCCGATGCTCGTTCCGTACCAGGAGCCGTGCCCTTCGCCTAACAACCCGCCTTTTTTGAATTTCACCGCGAACAGCAATTCAGCGTTGTTTTTATTCGTCACCGAAAACACATCGGCGATATTCGGAAGCAGTTGGTACGTTGTTCCGTTTACCAGATCTCTCAGTACGGGTACAGCCAGATCGTATTTTTTCTCGGTAACGTAAACTTTTCCCAACAGCCCTTTAGCCGCGCCCGACGTAGCCCGTCCGACATCGTTACCCGTGTAGCTGGCTGGCAAACCCGCTGCGGCATCAGTCAGATCTTTTTCAATCGCGGTATAGATTTCGGTTACCTCGTTGCGCTTGTACGAACGAGCTTCGGTAGTCGTTCCGGCGGTCAGCACGAGCGGAACACGCCCCCACAACCGTACCAGATTGAAATACGACAACGCCCGAATAAACTGCGCTTCTCCTTTGTAACGGGCTTTCAGCGTAGCATCCATCGATACAGCGTCGATCTTGTCCAGGATCAGATTACACCGGTTTATGCCCGTGTACAGACTCCCCCAGGTATCCCGCAGCACCGTATTCGTTGTTGGTTCAATAAACCGGTCTATGTTGTAGCGCAGACCGGAACCGGACGAAGGGTCGTTATCGAGAACATTATCGCTCCGCGCTTCGCTCAAGGTGTTATAATCGCCACCGTACTGATTGGCACTTTGCAACGCGTCGTACGCACCGTTTACCGCATTGCCGAAATCGTTGGCGGTTTTATAAAAGTTATCGACGTTTGGTTGCGACTGGGGCTTTAAATCCAGAAAATCTTTCTGACAAGCCGACAAGCCGATCAGACAGGCAACAAGTAAGGTTATCTTTTTCATGGCTGTTTCAGAATGAAAGGTTTAGACCGACCGACGTTGTGCGCGGTAGCGGATAGGTACCATAATCCTCACCCGACGATAAAGCACTGTCGGGACGGCTGTTCACCTCCGGGTTGAAACCGAGGTACTTGGTGAAGGTGAATGGGTTCTGAGCGGTTACGTACACGCGTGCCCGGCTAAGCCCCAGACGCGACAGCAGCGTAGACGGTAGCGTGTAGCCGAGCGTAATGGTACGGATTCGTACGTACGAGCCATCTTCAATATGCCAGGTCGAAATTTCGCCGTTCGATCCTGATGCCAGCCGATTGGCCCGGTTAACCAGTCCGTTGCCCGGATTTTCGGCCGACTGCCAGCGGTTCAACGCACCTTTGAACAGATTACCGTTTCCTTCCATATTATAAACGTAGCGACGCAGCAGATTCAGGATTTTGTGGCCCTGAACACCTTGTACAGCAACGCCCAGATCGAATCCACCGTATGCCAGATTGGTGTTGAACCCAAACGTATACTTTGGAAAATAACTACCCGTAACCGCCCGGTCGCTGCTGAAATCGATTTTACCGTCTTTGTTATTGTCGATAAATTTGAAGTCGCCGGGGCGGGTCGTAGACGTATGCGGGTAAGCATCGACCTCTGCCTGATTTTTGAATACACCGTCGTAGATCATGGTGTAGTACTCGCCGATAGGACGACCGATCTGCGTAATGAACTGCGCTCCGGCCACACCACCCGCCACAATGATCGGATCACCCGACGGTCCGAGGGCGACGACTTTGTTTTTGTTGGACGCAATGTTCGCACTGGCATCCCAGCGTAAACGCCCGAATGTCTGGCGCGTTCCCAGCGTAAACTCGATTCCTTTGTTGTTCACCTTACCGATATTCTGCAACTCCGTGCTGAAGCCGGACGCACGCGGAACGGGCACGTTTAGTAGCAGATCGGAGGTGTTGGCGTTGTAGTAATCGACAGTGAGGTTCAGCTTATTGCGGAAGAAACTAACGTCGAAACCAATGTCGAGCATCGCCGTTTTTTCCCACTTCAGCTTGTCGTTGGCCGAGTTGCTCGGTGCCAGACCGCTCACAATCGTTTCAGGTCCCAAAATGTAGTTTTGGTAGCTCAGCAGACTGATTGAACCGTAGTTTGGAATCTGGAAATTACCGGTCAGACCGTAGCTGGCGCGTACTTTCAGATCGCTCATCCAGGTAGCTGATTTGAGGAACGGCTCCTGCGAAATATTCCAGCCAGCTGATACCGATGGGAAATAACCCCACCTGTTGTCACGACCAAACCGCGACGACCCATCCGCCCGAACGGCGCCCGACAGCAGGTATTTGCCGTTGTAATCGTACTGAACCCGACCTAAATACGACAGCAACGACCACTCCTGAATATCCGAGCTACCCGACGAAACTTGCCCAGCGTTGAGCGTCGTTACCAGATCATTCGGGAAGTTGGTAGCCGTAAGTTCATTCGCAACCCGACGATCTTTCTGCGACGTAAACCCGACCAGTGCCGACACGTTATGCGCGCCGAATGCATGGTTGTAGTTAACTGTGTTTTCAACCAGCCAGTCCACAAAATTCTGCGCCCGTGAAAAACCCGTCGGTACCGATGCTCCCTTCCGGTCGCGCACTTCGAGGATCGAGGGTCGGTAATAATCGCGCTGGAAACTGTTGATGTCGGTACCCAGACTAAGCCGGTACGACAAATCTTTGGTGAAGTTATACTGCGCGTACACGTTACCCAGCAACCGAATCTGGCTCATTTTGTCCCGTACTTCATTGGTAATAGCCACCGGGTTCAGGATGGACGTAGCCCCGTAGCCCCAGGCGTTGCCACCCCAGTTATACGATCCGTCGGTATTGTAAACCGGAAAGATCGGCGGCATTTGCAAGGCCAATCCAATGATTCCTTCGCCCAGATAAGGCCCTTCGGCTTTGACCAGATCGTGGTACCCGTAAGTTGGGTTCAGGTTGATACCAGCCGTTAACCGACCGCTTTTCACTTCGACGTTAGCCCGCGCGCTATAGCGTTTGTAGCCAGAATTGATTACGACGCCCCGCTGGTTCAGGTAGTTGCCCGATACGTAAAAACGAACGTTATCTTTTCCGCCCGAGATAGACAGTGTATGATTCTGAATGGCCGCCGACCGGAAAATTGCATCCTGCCAATCGGTATTTGTCAAACCGGACTGACCCGACAGGTACGGCACAATTTCGGGCTGGATAAGCGTACTTGGCGCACCAACCCCCCGACTGCGAACGTCATTGGCATCGGTCGCTTTACCGTTCGGGTTGCGGTCCAGATACGCGTTATTTTTAGCTTCGTAGCTAAGCTGGGCATATTCATAGGCGTTGACCATATCGATCTTCTTCGACACCTGCTGAACACCCGCGTAGCCATCGTAGCTAACGACTGTTTTTCCTTCTTTTCCGCGCTTGGTCGTCAGCAAGACCACCCCGTT
Source organism: Spirosoma liriopis (assembly GCF_023196085.1). NCBI lineage: Bacteria > Pseudomonadati > Bacteroidota > Cytophagia > Cytophagales > Cytophagaceae > Spirosoma > Spirosoma liriopis. The sequence continues at coordinate 836,379 of NZ_JALPRF010000002.1, read as the reverse complement.
CGAGCCGCGTGAACCGTAAATGGCAGCCGCCGACGCATCTTTCAACACTTCAATCGACTCGATATCGTCGGTATTGATCGTACTGAGTACGTTGATCGGATTGTCGGGAAACTGTGTGTTGGTGCTCCCGGTCGCGTATTTGGTGTCGCGCGAAAGCGGAATACCGTCGATGACGTAGAGTGGATCGTTACCCGCACTGATTGAGCCGGTACCGCGCACCCGAACCGACAAAGCCGCCCCCGGAGCCCCCGACGTTTGCGTTACCTGCACCCCGGCAATCTTAGCCGCCAGTGCCTGATCGAAGCTGGCCACAGGCTGATTGGCCAGATCCTTCGACCGCACCGAACCAATGGATGTGGTAATGTCCCGGCGGTTCTGCACGCCATACCCGACCACGACAACTTCACCAAGCGCATTATCCGAATTCGTCAGCTTGACGTTGACAACACTTTGATTACCAACCGTAACTTCCGTGGGCTGGTAACCGATAAAGGAGAAAACAAGTATCCGTCCGGTGGCGGGCAGCGAAATCCGGTACTGGCCCTTGGCATCGCTGGTTGCACCGATATTCGTTCCTTTGACCTGGACTGTTGTTCCAGCCAGTGCTTCACCCGTACCCGCGTCGGTAACGGTTCCGGTAATACTTGTCTGCGCGTAGCCGACCGAGGAGATCAGCAGCAAGAGGATGAACAACCACCCGTACCGAGGCTTTTTCCGGGAATGGTTAAGTAGATAAACAGACATACAAACGGGGTTTATTGGTAAAAGAATAGATCCGTGATCTGTGCGAACGAGTCATTATCTCGACAAAGACGCATTCACCAGGTCAGGCGCTACACAATGATACCGACATCCTGTTATTTTTCGATTATCTTCTTATCCTTAAAATATACATCCAGTATTTTATCCTATATAATCTTTCTTTAGCTATTATTTAATTTACCTGGAATCGGCACCTTTAGGCGATTCCAGGCCAAGATGGTGTAATTCTAGGAGATAGCTGGCTATGGTCTTTCGTTAATGACTAACCGAGGTCGGCTGTCGATCAACTCGTTTTAGATCGAAACGATGGATGCGCCGAAAGAAACGAACCGTCAGCAGAACAGCAGCAATACTCAGTCCCATCAGCAAACCAATCCACACGCCAATGGCATCCATCCGAAACGGGAAAGCGAGTACGTAACTGAGCGGCAGCGCGACAACCCAGTAGGAAAACAAGGTGATAATCGTGGGTACGTTGACGTCAGACAAGCCCCGAAGGCATCCCAGCGCTACCGTCTGAACCCCGTCGGAAAGCTGAAAGAAGCCGCCCACAATAACCAACGAAGCCGCAATACGGATAACAGCCGGATTGTCGCGAATGTAAAGCGATACCAGCCAGTCATTGGCCGTTAGAAACAGGACAGCAGCCAGACTCATAAAACTTACCGCCAGCAAAAAGGCCGAAACACCCGCCCGAAACACCCCTTCGCGACTACCGGACCCTACGGCCGCCCCCACCCGAATCGCGGCCGCCGACGAGATGCCGGTTGCCATCATGTACGTTACCGACGCCATGTTGATCGCAATCTGGTGAGCCGCCAGCTGATCCTCGCCCAGCCAGCCGACAATCACAACCGCCAGTGAAAAGGTGGCGACCTCGAAGAAAAATGTCAATCCGCCCGGAACACCGAGTTTCAGGATTATTTTCACTTCTTCGGTAGTGGGGAGCGCCCTAAACGCCTGTTGCAGATACGGTTTGAAGCGCGCTGACCGGTACACATAAGCCAACATGGCCACCGCCATAAACAGCCGGGAAAGTAGCGTAGCCATTGCCGACCCCATTAATCCTAATTCGGGAAATGGCCCGACTCCCTTGATCAGTACATAATTGAAAAACGCATTCAGCGCCAGCGCCGACATGGTGATTGCCATGGCGACCCGTGGGTAGCGTAGACCATCCGCCAATTGTCGAGTGGCGACAAAAACCAGCAAGGGCAACAGCGATACACTTACGATCAGCATAAAATCGCGGGCGAGCTTGGTTATTTCCGCAGTCTGTCCAAACAAGCTAAAATTAAACGCCAGCAATACCGAAAAACCGCCAAATAGTACGCTGAAAAGCAGCGATACGCGTAGTCCACCCCGAAACAACCGATTAATGGCGGCTGCGTCCTGCTGGCTGTGCGCTTTTGACACCAACGCAGCGACAACACTTAGTCCGCCCACACCAATGCTCGACATCAGGAAAGACAGCGAATTGGCCAAACCAGCGGCTCCCAGCGGAACGGCTCCTAACAATCGCCCGACAAACAGGTTATCTGTAACACCCATCAACACAACGCCCAGCTGAGCAATGATAATAGGCACGCTCAATCGGAATGTATCGGTAAGCTCAGGTCGGTAGGTGCGAATTAATGACATGGTAAACAGCCTTAGGCCGGAATTTGACTATGGCCGGCAAAGATAGGGCTTTCCGCCCATCCTGTTCGGTTGCTAAATGCTCTGTTGTTAAATAAGTAACGATATTGACTATTCTGCTTATACGAGTGCGGTTACTTGCAGATCAGTCAATGAACGCATCTATCACCGACTAGGTGCTGGCTGTCCCTTGCCCCTTGCGGCATTCTTTGTACTTTTGTTTTCTTTTCATAAATCAGTCAATGCCCTTGAAAGAATACGGCAGCAGTATCCAAAAACTGGTTGACAACATGGTCAACATCGAAGACCGGGAAAAGCGCACCCGCTACGCGCATATTCTGGTTGAGTTGATGCGTCAAATTCACCCCAACATGAAAGATGGGCAGGACTACTACAACAAATTGTGGGATGACCTGTACATCATATCGAACTTTACGTTGGATGTTGATAGTCCATACCCACCACCGTCGGAAGAAGCACTGGGCAAGAAACCGCAGCCCGTTCCTTATAATACGCACCATCTGAAATTTAAACACTTCGGCCGAAACGTTGACTTACTGATAGCGAAAGCAATTTCGGTAGAAGACCCTGAAGAAAAGCGCGCGTTCGTATCATACCTGATGCGGCTCATGCGGACTTTTTATCAGGCCTGGAACAAGGAGGCCGTCGAAGACGAAACGATCTACCAAAGTCTGATCGAACTGTCAAACGGGAAGTTGAGTGACGATATCAAACTGATTCGGGAACAGGGTCTGGTAGATGCGACTCCGCGCGAACGCACAGGTGACCAAAATCAACCACAACGCGTCGGTGGAAATTACGGCGGCAATCAGGCCCGGAACAATCGGAATGATAACGCCCAGGGCCGGTCTAATAACCGGAACGACAACAACCAGCGCAACTTCCGCAACGACGGACCGGGCAATCGGAACAACCGGGGCGACAACCCACAAGGGCGTCCCAACAACCGCAACGAGGGCGGTAATCAGCGCAACTTCCGCAACGACGGGCCAAACCAGGGAGGCCGACCAAACAATAATCGCAATAACGACCGCCGGAGACGGTAGTATCGACAGTAACGGGCGGTGAATGATGAATGTCCTTTTCAGAAAGCATTGATCATTCATCGTTTGTTATTTCATCATTCATTATACTAGCAATGGCTTCATTTCAAATTACGGGTGGGCGCAAGCTCAAAGGTGAACTGATTCCTCAGGGGGCAAAAAACGAAGCCCTCCAAATCCTGTGCGCTGTTCTGTTAACCAAAGAACCCGTCACGATTCATAACATTCCAACAATCCGGGATGTCAATCAACTCATCGATCTGCTGGGCGACCTCGGTGTTTGGGTAACCAAAATCGGCGAAAATTCGTACCGCTTCGTTGCATCGGATGTTAACCTCGATTATCTCGAAAGCGATACGTACAAGCGCAAGGCCGCAGCTCTCCGGGGTTCGGTCATGTTGCTCGGTCCCATGCTCGCCCGTTTCAAAAAAGGCCGGATTCCGCGGCCCGGTGGCGATAAGATTGGGCGTCGTCGGTTAGATACGCACTTCCTGGGCTTCGAAAAACTGGGAGCTCAGTTCAACTACGATGCTAACGATGGCGGCTATTATCAGGTGGATGCCAGCAATCTGCGGGGTACATACATGCTGCTCGACGAAGCTTCAGTAACAGGTACGGCCAACGTTCTGATGGCCGCTGTTATGGCCGAAGGCACAACGACTATCTATAACGCAGCCTGCGAACCCTATCTTCAGCAGTTGAGCAAAATGCTTAATTCGATGGGGGCCAAAATTTCGGGCGTCGGTTCTAATCTGCTCACCATCGAAGGCGTATCGGAACTCCACGGTACCGAGCACACCATGCTTCCCGATATGATCGAGATTGGCTCGTTCATTGGCCTGGCGGCTATGACCCAATCAGAAATCACCATCAAAAACTGCCGGATTCCCGAGCTGGGTATCATCCCCGACCAGTTCCGTCGGTTAGGCATTCAGATCGAGTACCGGGGCGACGATATTTTTATTCCGGCGCAGGACCGTTATCAAATCGAATCCTTTCTGGATGGCGGCATGATGACCGTTGCCGATTCGCCTTGGCCTGGTTTTACGCCCGATCTGCTGAGCATTGTACTCGTTACGGCGGTTCAGGCCCAGGGAACGCTACTCATTCACCAGAAGATGTTTGAAAGCCGGTTGTTCTTCGTGGACAAGCTCATCGACATGGGCGCGCAGATTATCCTCTGTGATCCGCACCGGGCAACCGTTGTTGGGCTGAACCGTCAGATTCCCCTGAAAGGTATTCGCATGTCGTCTCCCGATATTCGGGCGGGCGTTGCTTTACTGATCGCGGCTTTGTCGGCGCAGGGCACCAGTATCATTGACAACATCGAGCAGATTGATCGGGGTTACCAACACATCGATACCCGTCTGAACGCCATCGGCGCTGAGATTATCCGGTTGTAATCACAGTCTTCCTGCAACAGCAATAAAAAAGAGGCTCTTAGTAGTCTCTTTTTTATTGTCAGGTCGTTACATCACAAACAATTAATCAATCGAAGGGTTATTGACTTTGAATTCATTAACTATCAAAGCAAAATTGTCATGATTGATAACAAAGAAATCGTTGATGACCTCAACGATCTGGTCAAAATCAACAATGACCGCATTCACGGCTACGAAGAATCTATCAAAGACAGCGAAGATGCTCAACTGAACGATCTGTTCCGGCATATGATCATCCAGAGCGAACAATTCCGCAGCCAACTAGCTGAGCACATCGTTCGGATCGATGGTACGGCTGTTGCTGATGCAGGTTCGACAGATCTGTCGAGCAAATTGCACCGGGCATGGATCGACATTAAATCGGCCGTTACGGGCAAAAACCGGGATACCATCCTGAGTTCCGTAGAATTCGGTGAGAACGCAGCGGTGGAAGCCTATCAGGATGCAATCGAGAAGGACAACATCCCCGCATACATCAAAGAAGATCTACAGAAGCAGTTGAGCGAGCTAAAAGGCGCTCACGAAAAGATCAAAGCTTTGCATCAGGCAGCATAAGATTATACATGCTTAAACAAAAAATGGAATGTCGTTAGACATTCCATTTTTTGTTGCTCGTTTATCAGCGATACAATCACGACTGAGCGACTCGGGCAGACAAACCATCAAGAACTTCGGCCAGTTGCAGCAATTGCCCAACCAAGCCCACCTCCGACGATTCGCTGGCCGCTTGCTTGGTCAGTTTGCTAAGCGTGTGCAACGATCCGGCAATTTTAGCCGCTTTTCCTTCGGCGAGTGCCTGCTTCAGCGCGAACAACTCATCAGCGACGTTTTCGAGCGTTAGATTACCTTCTCCCAGGGCATCACTCCATTGACTAATTAACTCATCGACCGGACTTATATGCTCGGCTCCCTGCTGTAACCGCTGTAGCGTTGAAACCAGCAATTGTTGGGTATCCTGATTGGTTGGTATAGCCATGATTGTTTAGCGCTTGATTTGTGATGAATAGCGATGCTCCATTCGACTTATGCACTTATAACCGTCCACAAGCCGAATGGAAGTACCTTACTGAGGAAGCGGCATATCCTGAAAATCTTCGTCCGTCAACTTGATGGTTGCGGCCTGCACGTTTTCTTCCAGGTGTTTGACCGACGACGTTCCAGCGATCGGCAGCATAACCGGCGATGCAGCTAGCAACCAGGCCAACGCAATTTGATAATCCGTTGCGTTGTGACGTTCGGCTACTTTTTTGATCGCCTGCTGAGCAGATACGTTACCGGCATTCAACGGATACCATGGGATAAACGCGATGTTATTTTTCTCACAGTATTTCAGGACGTTATTCCATCGCTGCTCACCGAAATTGTACATGTTCTGGACAGACACAACTTCGAAATATTGCTTGGCTTCTTCGATTTGCTCGATATCTACCTCCGACAAACCGATGTGCTTGATTTTTCCCTGTTGCTGGGCTTCTTTCAGAAAGCCTAAAAACTCCTCAGAAGGCACTTGGGGGTCAAATCGGTGCAATTGATACAGGTCGATTTGCTCTACTTTTAGTCGTTTCAGGCTACCATTAAGAGCTTCTTCCAGGTGTTTACGGCTCCCATCTACCGGCCACTGGTTTGGACCCGTACGAAGTAGTGCCCCTTTTGTTGCGATTACCAGACCTTCTTTGTACGGATGTAACGCTTCGGCAATGAGTTCTTCGGACACGTAGGGACCGTAGCTGTCAGCGGTATCAATAAAATTAATTCCGAGTTCGACCGTACGTTTCAGCACGCGAATGCACTCGTCGTGATCTTTCGGTGGTCCCCAGATACCGTCACCCGTCAAGCGCATTGCCCCAAAAGCCATCCGATTTACGGTCAGATCACCGCCAATTGTAATTGTACCAGCCTGCACTGCTGGTGTTTCTGTTGATTGCATAACTATTTATAGTTGGTTAGTCAGAAACGGGACAAGTATGACTGTCCTGTATTCTCTTCATAAACCAACAGAAACGTTTTTTGTATAACCCGTGCTGTCAAGTTTTTAGATAACTCCGTCTAAGTGTCTGTCAGCAACAAAATTATTACCGTTTTTCAATACCGTCCAGTACGCGCCGAATGACGTTGGCTCGCTGCATAAACTCGAAGGAGGTCGTCAAATCCTGGTTGTCGATAACTTCTTTGAAACGTTGCAGAAATTCGATGTAAGCCGTCAGTGCATCCGAAACATTCGCCCGGTTCTGGTCAAAAATGGGTGCCCACATCTGCGGAGAGCTTTTGGCCAGTCGCACCGTCGAGCTAAAGCCGGTACTCGCCATGTCGAAAATGGCCTGCTCGTCTTTTTCTTTTTCCAGCACCGTCAACCCGAGGGCAAATGCGCTAATGTGACTCAGGTGCGATACATAGGCAAGATGCAGGTCATGCTCTTTCGGAGTCATGTAAAACAATTTCATGCCAATATCCCGGAACAGGCTTTCGGTGAGCGTCAGGCTTTCTGGATTGCTTTTCTCCCGATCGCAGACAATCAGGTTCTTACCAGGCAATAACTCTTTGAAAGCCGCGCCGGGTCCCGAATTTTCGGTTCCGGCCATCGGGTGAACGGCGACGAACTGCGCCCGCTTGGGATGCGCATCGGCAATGCTACAGATCAGCCCTTTTGTTGATCCCAGATCGATCACGGTAGCCCCCGGCGGCAGATGCTCAAGCACAACCGGCAACAGATCAATAATAACATTGACCGGCGTAGCCATAACAACCAGCGTACTTTGCGCTACCGCTTCGGCCAGTGGCAGCACCTCATCAACAATGCCTTTAGCCAACGCCAGCTGACCATTCACAACCGACGCATCGACGCCGATAAAGCGCATTTTCGGATATTTCTCACGAATTGCCAGCGCGAACGACCCGCCTAACAACCCTATTCCCACTATACTTACGACCATGATGTTAAGCGTTTTACGGCCTCTTCAATGCGTTCTTTTGGCATGCAGAGTGACACCCGGATGTAGCGATTACCTTTCGGTCCAAAGATGAAGCCCGGTGCGATAAATATATGTTTCGTTTGTAGCAGATCATCCACTAGCTTCTCCGCCGATTCCACCGACTCGGGTAGTTTAGCCCAGATGAATAATCCTTCCTGATCGGTGGTATACGTGCAGCCAAGCGCATCCAGAAACGCGTGAATAGCATCCAATCGTCCCTGATAAACGGCGTTACGCTCCCGATGCCAGTCGTCGGAGTTGGTCAGCGCTTCGGCGGCTGCGTCCATCAGCGGTTTAAACTGCCCCGAATCGACGTTGCTCTTCATCGTCAGCACCGCATCGACGTACGCTTTGGTACCAGCCATCCAGCCAATGCGCCAACCGGCCATATTGTGCGATTTGCTCAACGAATTTAGCTCGATAGCAACGTCCTTCGCTCCATCAATGGACAAGAGACTGATGGGTGATTTTTTGTTTAGAATCAGGCTGTACGGATTATCGTGGCAGAGCAATACCCGATGATCATGCGCAAACCGTACGGCACGCTCGAACAACGCGTGGGTAGCAGGTGCGCCCGTCGGCATGTGCGGATAATTCATCCACAAAATTTTGGTCTGCCCGCTGTCCGACGACTGCGCCACCAGATCAGCCATAACGTCCCAATCGGGTTGCCAGCCGCCGTATTCCAGCAACGGATACTCATCGACCTTCGCCCCTATCATGCTGCTCACGGCTCGGTATGCCGGATAACCCAGTTCAGGGACAAGGACCCGATCGCCTTCGTTCAGAAAGGTCATCGAGATATGCGTAATTCCTTCTTTCGAACCGATTAGCGGTAAAATTTCGGTATCGGCATCGAGGGGCACGCCATAGGTATGCGCATAAAATTGCACTATAGCCTTACGTAGTCCGGGGGTACCTTTATACGGTTGATAACCATGCGCCGTTGGCTGTTGCGCCGACTGAACGAGCGCATCGATCGTATTAGCCGACGGCATCAGGTCCGGGTTGCCGATACCGAGATTAATTACGTCGTTTCCAGCCGCCTGTAAGCGACGGACTTCGGTCAGTTTTACCGAAAAATAGTATTCCTGCGTTTGATCAGCGCGGTGGGCAAGAGGGATGATCATTCCTAACGATTCGTCTTCAAATTGGGTTGCCTGTTCAACAAATCAACCCAATCTCAATAGTGAACCGCAAAGATACCGCGAAATAAGTCCAGCTGGTCAGGAAATATAAAGAATCATCGACCAGCCAGATACTTCAGTAAAGGAGCCAGATGAAGGCTCTGCATCATTTCGCCGTTATTGATAATTTCCCATGTGCGTTCCGGCGACACCACATGGACCGTAATTTCTTCGGTTATTTCGAGATGCTGCGCCTGTTGCAATTCTACGCCCACTGCCAGAAAAGCATGGGTCAGGTTAGCGTGTGTCCCCGGATTGGCAGAGAGTGTCATCAACGGTGTCCACTGACCGCCCCCGAAACCCGTCTCCTCCAGTAGTTCGCGCTGGGCTGCCACAAGCGGATCTTCGTTTGAATCGACAACACCCGCGCATAGTTCGTAGTGAACCCCCGCGATGCCGTGGCGATACTGCCGGATCAGCACTAGTTGACCGTCCGTTGTCACCGCGACGACGTTGATCCAATCGGGGTATTCAAGAATAAAATAATCGGGAATGGAGCCGCCACTTTCCATTCGGATGGCATCCTTACGAACCGTAAACCACGGTAACTGGTGAATGTATTCGGAGCTTTCAACCGTCCACGGACGGGGATCGTTATCGGGAGTCATACCGCAAAGGTAGGCAGGACTACCGAACTAATTCATCCGCAAACCGCAGGTACTGCTCCCAGTCGTAGTCCGTAACGTCGTGCTTGCCGGTGCGATCGTGGTAGCGCACGGTTTGCCCAACCGGTTGATTGACCACTGGAAAGGTGACTGTTCCCAGCCCTGCTTTACCATACAGGCGGTACACGGGCTCGGTCTGAACCGCTCCCAAAAACTCCCCTTTTGGGTCCGACCATTGGTCTTCCTCCGCGCTGGCAACGTACAACGGTCGCGGTGCTACCAGCGCCAGCAGTTCATGCTGATCGACGGGCAAGTCAGAAACACGTTTGTTGTAGGTTTTGTACCGGTTGCAAAACCAGTGCGGGAAAGACGTATTGATTCGTTCAACGGTTTCGCCGTACCACCGTCGGGCTAGTGCCGAACCGCCTTCTCCGGCTTCATTGGCAATCACGGCGGCAAAACGTTTGTCCTGCGCACCCGCCCACAAAGCAGCTTTCCCGATGCGTGAATGGCCAATACTAATAATCCGCTGTGCGTCAATCGCCGATTCGGTGGCAAGGTAATCAGCAATACGGCTCATTCCCCAGGCCCAGGCTCCAATGGTTCCCCAGTTATCCGCGCGGGTGGTATCGCCCAAAACCGAGCGGATTCCCGAACGCCAACCCTGCGGGTGATCCGGTTCAACATCGCCGTAATAAGCCGTTGCCAGCGCGTAGCCCCGCTTCAAAATTGTTTCGATAGGCCAGCGCCGAACCTGCAAGCCACGGGCTTTTTCGGTAGCGCGTGGTTCGCCGTTCGGTCCGTCTGTTGTAACGTCCGCAGCTTTATTCATCCAGCGCGTCGAAAGCGGTATGTCAGTTTCCATAGTTACGCAGTGATTGCCGCAGAAATTCAGGCCGAGAAATACCGGAACTGATTTTTTAGCGGACTTCGGTACGTATACTAGCACCTCAATCGGCGGAAGCTGCGGATAATCGACGAAGCTAATAGACACCTGTTTCCGAATCGCCAGCCCGTTCAGGGCATTGTTATCCGTCTTTACGGTTTGAAACCGCAATTTCACCTTGTCGGTGGGCGTTTGACCGTACACGTGTTGGGCAAACAGATCCAGCAGTTCGCCCCGGCGACGCTCCCACCCTTTTTTGTCCGTTACGCGCTGCCCACTGTTCGTAAGCAGCGGATCGGGTAGTGTGTAAGTTCCTACTTTTGCTTCGTCGTAGTTGTACGTCGGCTCCGTTGCCTGTCCGTTGACCAAACCGAGTAAGCAAAGGTTAAGAGACAGTCCGATCAGAATTCGCTTCATGGAAGGAGAGTTTACGATAAAAGAAAGATGCGCTACCGATCATACTTATCTAGCTTATTTTCAGGCCAAACGAAAACGGCTTAGTAGACTTTTTTTCTAAATTCATATCAACTAGCCATTCCGATTCGTTGTATGGGAACGTTTTGCATTTGCCATTTCCGCTCGTACAACATAGCCTGATGAAAAATACCGCCGTCCTTTTCGTTACTGCGTTATACTTTTCTCTTTCGTCCTGCCACCGGCCCGTCGCTTATTTTCAACCCACAGCCCACCCAGCGGCTGCCCGGTTAGCCGTTGATCGTCCTGCTACGCTTCCAGCACCAGCCGTTCCGGATTCGGATCTGGCCAGTGAACAGCCTATTGTAAATACGGCAGAGGCAGCCGCCCCGGCAGTTGCCAGTCGCGAAAATGAGTTTAGCGCATCCGTTACGAGCCGGGTTCAGCAGCGGATGCACCGGGTTCAGTCGTTGCTGTCGAAATCCACGGAATCGCTTAGTCAGCAACCGCGTCCGAAGCCCAAACCCAAAGGGCAACTCCGGCTTGGCAACAAAATCCGGCAAAGTTTAGGTATGCCGCTCCGCGAAGAACTTAACTGGTGGCAGCGCATCAGCTGGAAACTGAAAGCGTCCGTCATTGTGCTTATCGTAGCGGTGTTGTTCGCCATTCTGCACGTTACGATACTGGCTGTCATCTTCGGCATCATCGGTGCCCTGTTGCTGATCAGCGGCCTCAAGCGTTCGTTCAAAGTCAGACGACCCTGGTTCTAGGGCAACCCAAGAACCGAATCGTAGATCAGTTGAATGTATTTTTCGCGGTCGATGTCATAGACGACTTCGGCGTTGGGCGTCTTTTTAAGCACGTCGAAGAAATCAACGACCGTCGTTCCGGCAGTCAGTTTACCCGTCACTTCCACATCGACGTAACAGGCTTTCGACTGAAACATGGACGGATCGATCAGCCACGCGATGGCGCAGGGATCGTGTAATGCGGCCCCACCGTCGAGTTCGGGCCGTTCTTTCCGGTAAAAGATCGAAAAAAAGTCCATCAGTTCGGCGATGACCTGCCCCGTCCGGTTGCCAATCGAGCGGAAGCGTTCGATGTCTTCCTGAAAAACCAGCGCCTTGTGCGTAACGTCCAGACCGCACATGGTAATCGGCACGCCCGACTGAAAAACAATGGCAGCCGCTTCGGGATCGACGTAAATGTTGAACTCGGCAGTAGGCGTCATGTTTCCCCGAAAAGCGCCACCACCCATCATCGAGATTCGCTCAATGCGTGGTTTCAGGTGCGGATAAGCCAGCAGAAACGTAGCAATGTTCGTCAGAGGACCGGTTGGTACAATCGTTATCTTTTCTGAACTCTCCGTTAGAATTTTGGCAATCGCTTCGATAGCCGACAAAGACTCTGGCGTGATGACCGGCTCCGGCAGGATAGGTCCGTCCATTCCCATTTCGCCGTGCACCTGATCGGCAATGATCAGATTACGGAACAACGGCTTGTCACTTCCTTTGTAAATGGGCGTGTCAATCGCCAGTAGCGTCTTTAGCCGAAGCGCATTTTTGAGCGTTTTCTCCTGCGTCTGATTACCCGCTGAGGTAGTGATCGCTTTTATATCAAACAAGCCACTGCCAACCGCCAGCATAAGCATTACAGCATCGTCGTGGCCGGGATCGCAGTCAATAATTACCGGTACTTTCTTCATTGTCAATTTACATTCAGTTCATTCGTCTCGCTACGATAACCACTCAGGTCGAATCGCTACGGCGATAAACGCTATCGCCCGTTTACAGGAAACCAACCGTACTGCGGCTAGTAGCTTCGGTACCATTTGATCGACACGAAATCGTCGGCTATCTTAGTCAATTGTTTTCGTATTTCAGCGTTGTATCATGCGTTTTTCTGTTTCTCTCCCGCTCACCCTACTCCTAAGTCTAGGTGGAGCGGCACTCTCTTTTGCCCAACCGGGTACGATACCCACCGAAGCCCAGGCCGTTGCCAAAACGGTTCGACCCGAAGCGATTCGAGCGGCCATGCGTTTTCTGGCCGACGATGCCCTCGAAGGTCGTAAGCCCGGTACTCGTGGGTTTGCCTTAGCGGCCAATTATGTACAAACGCAACTGGAAGCGCTGGGTCTGCAACCGGCTGGCGAAAACAACACGTACCGTCAGGCGGTACCGCTACGCCGGTGGCAGGTGCGGGAAAAAACCAGTTCGCTGACCTTGTCAAACAAAGGCAATAACCAGCTCCTGACCTACGGTAAGCAGTTTATCCTGAACCCCAACCCCGACCATGCTGATAGCGATGTCAATGCGCCCGTCGTTTTTGTCGGCTATGGCGTTTCGGCCCCAGAACTGGGTTACGACGATTACGCCAACATTGACGTAAAAGGAAAAATCGTAGCGTATGTCAACGGGGCACCAACCACTTTCCCGTCGAACCAGCGGGCCTACTATTCGTCGGCGAAGGCCGAAATGGCTGCGGCTCACGGTGCCGTGGGCGTTCTGTCGTTTAGCCTGCCCACCGACCTGCGCAATCGCATCGAAACAGCCGCTCCACGCGCCCGGCAAGGCATCTACCGCTGGCTCGACAAACGCGGCAAACCCCAGCGCACCTTTCCTAGTTTGAAAGGATCAGCCTCGCTGAGCGATTCGGCAGCGCGGTTGATCTTTGCCAATGCCGCAACTTCGTTTGCGGATGCGGTTGCCGCTGCCCTGAAGAACCGACCACAAGCTTTCCCGCTGAATATTTCGGTACGGATGCGCACCCAGACCGATGTAGTGGAAGACGTCGCGGGACAAAACGTAGTGGCCGTTCTACCTGGCTCCGACCCTATTCTCAAGAATGAGTACATTGTTTACGTCGCGCATCTCGATCACCTGGGTATTGGCCGACCCGTGAACGGCGCATCCACGCCGGGCGATTCGATTTACAACGGTGCGCACGACAACGCATCGGGCGTCGCCATCAACCTCGAAACGGCCCGTCTATTTGCTGCATTACCGAAAGCCCCCCGACGTTCAATCGTGTTCGTTGGCGTTACGGGCGAAGAAATGGGGTTACTCGGTTCCGATTACTTCGCCAGCAATCCGACCGTACCGAAAGAAAAAATCGTCGCAAATTTCTGTCTGGACATGCCTTTCTTTTTCCATCCGTTGCTCGACATTGTTCCGTATGGCGCAGAACATTCGAGCCTGGGACGCGAAACGAAACTGGCCGCTGACTTTGTGGGCGTGCAAATTAGCCCTGACCCAATTCCCGAACAGACCGTGTTTATGCGAAGCGATCATTTCAGCTTTGTGCGGCAGGGAATTCCGGCGATCTACATCAAAAGCGGCTCTCAGACGGGCAATCCTAAACTCGACGGGACGAAGCTCAACCTCGACTGGCGGGCGACGATTTACCATTCGCCACAGGACGACATCAATCAACCGTTCGATTTCAACGCAGCGGCTAAACACGTCCAGTTGCAGTTTCTGATTGGCTACTTAGCCGCCCAGGCCGACAGCCGCCCAACGTGGAACAAGGGTGATTTTTTTGGGACCAAGTTCGGTCAAACCAGTGTCGTGAAATAAACGGATAATCGGTCAAGCAACGAGAGAGGGTTTATCATCAGGAGTCAATCGTTTCTGATGATAAGCCCTCTCTCGTTCATGCTTCCAGACAACGTTAAGCCCCGATGAGTTATGCCTTCATCAAATAAGTAGCTTATTGATTCCAGAAGCCAGAGGCCGTTCCTTTAAGCAGTTTGTACATCTGGATTGTACCCAGAATCGCTCCCCACAACAACGCCACGACCGAGGCCAGTACCACACCTGTACTCCCCCACCCCAGGAACTTACCGAAAAACAGCGCTAAAGCAACGTTGGTCACCGCTGTCAGGAGGGCATAGTAGACTTGCAAGCGCATTTTGCCTAGTCCATTGAGCACCGTGCTGGCTACCAGATTCCAGTTGGTAATGATCACAAACAAGCCTAAACTACTGCTTAGCTCTACCGGAACGCTTACCCGCTGACCAACCCAAAGCGTATAGACCGGCTGGGCGAACACAACCATCAAGGTCACCACGCCCACTAAGCCTAGCCACAGCTTGTACAAGTGCCGACACGTCTGTTTCATCCACGTTATGTCATTCCGGGTAGACGCTTCCGTAAAGGCCGACCAGTAGGGTACAGCAACCAGCCCAAACAACGTGTTGACAATCATAAAATAGCGAAAGGCAATCGAATAGGTGGTTACCGCTACGGGGCCAAATAGATAATTGATCAGTAGATTATCGGTATAAAATACCACGATAAAACAGAGCTGAATCAGAAAAAACTTGTAGCCGAGCGATAAGATACTTCGGGCGTGAGTCCAGTCGATGAGTCCAACCAGTGGCCGGTATATGGTTAGGCGAGATCGATAGAACAGGATACCGCTCACCAGCAGCACCAGGATCGGACTTAGGGCCGTCACCGCAGCCAGATAAATCAACTTGTTGTGGCTAAACTGGGTAAGTGCATAGGTAGTAATTAGCACTAGCCCGTTCGCCAAAAAATTAATCACGTTTACCTGGCCCGACTCCTGCAACGCCAGCAGCACATACGTCAGAATGTCGAGTACCAATTTGATGGCCATAGCCACGATCATTACCAGCAGCACGAGTTGCAATTGCTGCTGATCAATAGTCGTATTGAGCAACCGCGCCCAGGGAATGTAATTAATGAAGAGAAAAAACAATACGATAAAGCCTATTTGCACGATACCGAAAATACCATAGGCGGTGCTTACCAACGTCTGTGCTAGCCTGCGATCTTGCTTAGAAACAGCCTCCGCAAATTTGTTGCGTAGTCCGTTGCCAATGCCTAAATCGAAAAACATGAGCATAGAGGTCATTGAGCTAATGGTCACCCAGGTACCGTACGTAGCTTCCGATAAGTAATCAATCGTTAAGGGGACTAACAGCAATGATACCCCCATGCTACCGGCCTTACTGAATAAACTGAATACGGTATTGATGTGTATTTTCCGGGTCCGGGGGTGGGTTGTATTAATATAAGTTTGTAGCTGATAACGTATCGTTGATAGCATGCGGATAGATAATTCGGTAAAGATCAGTTGTATGTTGCTCAGCACTCACTGGATTTTGCTGACAAAGAACCGCTCTTACAGGGTAGCTTAGCCCAGTGGAGTATCGCTGTCAATTACTCGATCTATGGCCTGCAACGCTTAGTTAAAAACGCCCAATTTCAGGCGGAGCAAGCCGAGATCCGGGGTTGAGTAACTGCTGTTGTTGCTATACGAATAGCCATCGCGCTGGTTAAACGTATTGCAGTCCTGCTTACAGAGCGGAACATCCAGGGGACCCCACTCATCCTTCGAAATCAGGTTGCCCGCTTCCGCGTTGAAGCTGTATTCGATGTAGCCCCTGCTCTAACATTAACGGGACAGTCCTGGCTAAATGCCTGGGGTTGTCGGCAATTGTTGAATAGCCAAGACAGGCAAAGGTAACGGAGCAAGTCCTTTCTGGACTATAACATATGTATCAGCCACTATAACATTTGTCCCAAAAGCTGTATTATTTGCCCCAAATCGCCAGATGAACCTATCGATGACTTACCCAAAAGATTGTTTCCAATCAATTCGGCGAACGTTCCTAGGAAGTGGTACGAATCAGCCATCACCCTTGAGCTGTTGACTAAATGAACTGGTGGTTAAACACCCACTACAATCAGCCTGTTGGTCATTATTGCGAAAACCGAACGGCGAGTTACAGTCGGGTTTAAGGTGTCGGTTCGGAGCTGGCTGCGAATCAGTACGTAATTTATTTGGTCGCTCGCGCTGAAAATCCTCAACGGCTTTATCATCTTTGCCGAACGAATCAAGCCGACTCCGGCCTCTCCATTACGCCCAACCGGCACTTACCCCTATGCCTGGCACCATCCTGATTATTGACGACGAACCTAAACTCCGTCAGTTGCTCGCTCGAATCCTGACGTTAGAAGATTATCAGGTTCTGGAAGCAGACGATGTCCGGAGCGGGCTTCGTACGTTGGAACGCACCGAAGTGCAGTTGGTCATCAGCGATGTAAAGCTACCCGATGGCAATGGTATCGATCTGACCGCGCAGGTAAAAAAGATGCAACCAGCTACGGAGGTTATCGTACTGACCGCGTATGGCACCATTGCCGACGGCGTGAAAGCAATTAAAAACGGCGCGTTCGACTACATCACCAAAGGCGACGACAACGATAAAATCATTCCGCTGGTGAGCCGGGCTATCGAAAAAGCGGAACTGCAATTTCGGATCAAGCGGCTGGAAGAGCAGGTCCAGCAGAAGTACGGTTTCGAGAAGATCATAGGCCACTCAAAAGCCATTCAACAGGCGGTGGATCTGGCGCGCCGGGTAGCGGTGACCGATACCACCGTGCTGCTGACCGGAGAAACCGGAACCGGTAAGGAAGTATTTGCGCAGGCCATTCACCAGGCCAGCCCCCGCCGGACGGGGTCGTTTGTTGCCGTCAACTGTAGTGCACTGGGCAAAGAAATTCTGGAAAGCGAACTCTTTGGGCATCGTGCGGGTGCTTTTACCGGTGCCGCACGCGACAAAAAAGGATTGTTTGAAGAAGCCAACAAAGGCACTATTTTTCTGGATGAAATCGGAGAAATGGCCCTCGACCTTCAGGCTAAATTATTGCGCGTACTCGAAACGCACGAGTTTATGCGCGTGGGCGACACAAAACCCACAAAAACCGACGTGCGCGTGGTTGCCGCTACGAATCGCGATCTGAAACACGATGCCGAGTCGGGCCTTTTTCGGTCGGATCTGTACTATCGGCTTTCGGTGTTTTCCATTGAACTACCTCCCCTGCGTGACCGGCGCGACGACATTCCGGCGCTTGCCCAAGTACTGACTCAGCAGGAAGCCGCCAAAATCGGCAAAAGGCAGATGAGCCTAAGCCCGGCTTTTATGGAAGCCCTTACCCGGTATAACTGGAAGGGTAATATCCGCGAATTGAAAAATGTCATTGAACGGGCGGTCATCCTCAGCGACGGACAAACCTTACTGCCTGAATACCTTCCGCTGGATGTTCAATCTCCTTCAAATTCCTCTTCGACCCCGTTTTCGTACGACCTGACAAGCGTTGAAAAAAATCATATTGAACAGGTTTTACGCCACACAAACGGTAACAAAGCGGAAGCAGCCCGATTACTGGGTATCGGCTTAAGTACGCTTTACCGAAAGATCGAAGAATACCGATTAGGCTAGCTTAGCGTTGGTCGTTTTTCGAGCCATCCCATACAATATCTCCTGTTTCTTCTTTCCCAAAATGAAAATTGACCTTCCCAAAATGAGAAGGTCAGGACAACTGCGTTTGCTAAAACACATAAGCCGAAAACATACAGTCGATTGATCACCAGCTGATTAGCTTACAAAGCAACTAATTATCTTTTCACTGGAATACTTTTTGGCATATCCTGTTCGAACCAAACAGAAATGCTTTCATGGAAACCGTCCTTTTGATCGTAACGGCCCTGCTCTGCTTCCTATTCTTTTATAAAGTCATCGAGTGGTTTGAACACATCTGAGCCAATGAGTGATCAGGCAATTAAAATCTGCCAATAACGCACTCGATGACTTATTCAATCCCGCACTCCATACTCATGCTTACCGGCTTATTCATCATCTCGCTTCTGGTTTTCGCGTACATGCTGTACGTACTGATAAAACCCGAAAAATTCTAATCACCCACGAGCAAAAGCTGACGTTGCTGATACTCCGCTGATTATTCACGCTTTCACTCTTTAAAACAAATGTCAACTGAATTAATAGGGGTTGTGGCTATGTACGGAATAACCGTTTTACTGGCTATACCACTAGGCAAATACATTGCCAACGTCTTTAAACGAGAATCCGCCAACGGCCCTTTGGAACGGTTCATCTACCGCCTAGGCGGTATTGATCCGACCCGCGAAATGAGCTGGAAAGAAAACCTGGTAGCGCTCTTGACGATCAATGCGGTGTGGCTGGCGTTTGCCTTCACGCTGCTCGTGCTACAAGGAACATTGCCGCTCAACCCCGACGGTAACCCATCCATGACCCCCGATCTGGCGTTCAATACGGCTATCAGCTTTCTGGTGAACTGCGATTTGCAACACTACTCGGGCGAATCGGGCGTGACCTACCTAACGCAGCTGTTTGTCATTAACTTCCTGATGTTTGTATCAGCCGCTACAGGTATGGCCTCGCTGCTGCTGATTGTCCGGTCTTTTTTACCCACGGTGGTCGAGACGGTCGGCAACTTCTACGTATTCTTCGTCAAGGCGATCACCCGGGTTTTACTGCCAATTTCCTTTATCGTTGCCCTGCTACTGGCCTTCAACGGAACACCAGCCAGCTTCGACGGGAAAGACAGCATTGTCACGATGCAGGGCGACACGGTCGGTGTTTCGCGCGGTCCGGCGGCTGGCATGATCGCTATTAAACACGTCGGCACCAACGGCGGTGGCTGGTTCGGTGCAAACTCGGCGCACCCCTTCGAAAACCCGAATTACTTCACCAACATCGTTGAGATGGTAGCGCAGGTGTTCCTGCCGATTTCCATGCTTTTCGCGCTGGGTTACCTGATCAAACGGAGACGGTTTACCTGGGTAGTATATGGCGTCATGACGCTTGGCGTGCTTTGCCTGCTCGTTCCCACGCTAATCACCGAAATACACGGCAACCCGGCGATTGCCCAATTGGGCGTTAGCCAGCCTACGGGGGCGATGGAAGGCAAAGAAGTACGGTTTGGACCAATGGCGTCGGCTTACTGGAGCATTCTGACAACCGTTATTTCGACCGGCTCGGTCAACTCCATGCACGATTCTTCGATGGCACTTTCGGGTACGATGGAACTGCTGGGTATGATGACGAATGCGTTCTACGGCGGCTGTGGCGTCGGCTTCCTGAACTACTATTATTACCTGATCATTGCCGTGTTTATCTCCGGGCTGATGGTCGGTCGTACCCCCGAACTGTTCGGACGGAAAGTCGAAGCGCGGGAGATCAAGATTGCGTCCGTCGTAGCGCTCCTGAGTACGTTACTAGTCAAAGGTGGTACGGCATTGGCCGCGTGGTACTTCGTCAACACCGACGGTGTTTCGGGAGTCGCGTCCGACTGGCTTGTCAAACCATCGGCCTGGCTCAATAACCCAGCCAATCACGGATTCACCGAAATGCTGTATGAATTTACGTCGGCCAACGCCAACAACGGATCGGGCTTCGAAGGATTGGGCGACAATAATTTTTTCTGGAACTACGCAACGGGTATCGTCCTGATCCTGGGTCGGTTCATTCCGATCATCGGACCAGTTGCGATTGCGGGGTTGCTCGCCAAAAAGAAATTCGTTCCTGAATCAGCCGGTACGCTTCCGGTAGACACCGCCACGTTTGGCCTGATGACTTTCGCCGTCATCCTCATCATCACGGCGCTTTCTTTCTTCCCCGCGCTGACGCTGGGTCCGCTGGCCGAGTACTTTAGTCTCAAACACTGATTTTCTGATTCATTGATCTCGCTGGTTTCACCCGAAGCTACCACTCCTGAAATCAACGGAGTCATCGTTCATACCCATACAATGGCAAAGCAATCATCTTCTCCCTCTTTATTCCAGCGTGAACTCGTTGGTACCGCCATCCGGGAGTCATTTGTTAAATTAAGCCCGTCGATTCTGATCAAGAATCCGGTCATGTTTACGGTCGAAATCGGTACGGTGGTCATGGTGCTGGTAACAGCTTACATTGCCACAACGGGCGACACATCCCAAGGCTCGCTGGGTTACAACATTGCTGTTACCGCGATTCTGTTACTGACGATCCTGTTCGCGAACTTCGCCGAAGCCATTGCCGAAGCACGGGGCAAGGCGCAGGCCGAATCGCTCCGCAAAACGCGGCAGGAAACGCCCGCTAAAGTGGTCCGTCCGGTGGGTAACATGTACACCAACGAAGTAGAGATTATTTCGTCGGCGCAACTCGCTAAAGGGGATATTTTTCTTTGCGAACCGGGTGACATCATCCCCGCCGACGGCGAAATCATTGAAGGGCTGGCCACCATCGACGAATCTGCGATTACGGGCGAATCGGCTCCGGTCATTCGCGAAGCCGGTGGCGATAAATCGTCGGTCACAGGCGGTACAAAAGTGCTGTCGGATCGGATCAAAGTGCAGGTTACTACGCAGCCGGGCGAATCGTTTCTCGACAAAATGATTGCTCTCGTTGAAGGCGCCAGCCGCCAGAAAACGCCGAACGAAATCGCCCTGACGATTCTATTGGCCGGTTTTACCTTGATTTTTATTATCGTCTGCGTAGCGCTCAAGCCGTTTGCCGATTACGCCAACACCCCGATCACGATTGCGGCCCTGATCTCTTTGTTTGTCTGTCTGATTCCAACCACGATTGGCGGGCTACTGTCGGCCATCGGAATTGCGGGTATGGACCGAGCTTTGCGGGCAAACGTTATTGCCAAGTCAGGCCGGGCCGTCGAAACAGCGGGCGACATCGACACTTTGCTGCTCGATAAAACCGGAACGATCACGATTGGTAACCGGAAAGCAACTCATTTTTACCCGGCTCCAGGCGTATCGGAAGACGACATGGTGCGGGCATCGGCGCTCAGTTCGCTGGCCGACGAAACGCCGGAAGGAAAATCCATCGTTGAGCTGGCGCGTAGCGGAGAGTGGGGTCCAACATTGACCAACCGCTTATCGACGGATGGCGCTACGCTAATCAAGTTCACCGCCGAAACGCGCTCGTCGGGTATCGACATTCCAACGGGTCAGAACGGCTCGATTACCCGCATTCGCAAAGGGGCTACCGACTCCATTCGGAACATCGTGACACGGGCGGGCAATCCATTTCCGAGCGCAACAGAAGAGCAAGCCAAAAAGATTGCCGCCAACGGGGGCACACCGCTGGTTGTCTCCGAAGATGAAGTTGTGAAAGGTGTTATTGAGTTGCAGGATATCATTAAACCCGGCATTTCGGAACGGTTTGACCGGCTTCGGAAGATGGGCGTCAAGACGGTGATGGTAACGGGCGATAACCCACTGACCGCTAAGTTTATTGCGCAGAAAGCAGGGGTAGACGACTTCATCGCCGAAGCCAAACCGGAAGATAAGATGAACTACATCCGCCACGAGCAAACCGGGGGTAAACTGGTCGCGATGATGGGTGACGGTACCAACGATGCTCCGGCACTGGCCCAGGCCGACGTAGGGGTTGCGATGAACTCAGGAACGCAGGCGGCCAAAGAAGCGGGTAACATGGTGGACCTGGACAACGACCCAACCAAGCTGATTGAAGTCGTTGAAATCGGTAAACAATTGCTGATTACGCGCGGTACGCTGACGACTTTCTCGATTGCCAACGACGTAGCCAAATACTTCGCCATTGTACCCGCCCTGTTCGTCGTATCGATCCCGGCTTTGCAGGCGATCAACATTATGAAGCTGCACAGTTCTGAATCAGCGATTCTATCGGCGGTTATTTTCAACGCAATCATTATTCCGATGCTCATTCCACTAGCACTAAGGGGCGTCGAATACAAACCGATTGGCGCATCGGCGCTGCTCCGTCGAAACCTGTTTATCTACGGCCTGGGCGGTATTATCGCTCCGTTTATCGGTATCAAACTGATCGACCTGGTTATTGGCTTATTCATCTAAATAGTACTTCGCAACCGGCAAGCCCGGCTACGGCTCAATAAAAAATTAATCGTCATGAAAATGCACATCGGACCCGCACTTCGGCTCACGCTTGTGATGCTGGTCATCTTATCCGTTATTTATCCGCTTGTGATCGCTGGCGTCAGCCGATTGGCTCCGGGTGGTGGTAAAGGCGAAACGGTCACCGTTAACGGTAAGGTTGTCGGATACGCGCTAGTCGGTCAGAAATTCACGGAAGACCGGTATTTTAACGGCCGTCCATCAGCCGTCGATTACAACGCAACCGGTTCCGCTGGCTCGAACAAAGGGCCATCCAATCCCGATTACCTGAAAACTGTTCAGGTCCGCATCGACACGTTTCTGGTGCACAATCCGGGCGTTCGGAAGGCAGACATTCCGGCGGAATTAGTCACCGCTTCGGGTTCGGGACTTGACCCGGACTTGTCGCCCGCAGCCGCTAAAATTCAGGTGGCTCGGATCGCCAAAATCCGGGGTATCGGTGCCGAACGCTTGAATCAACTGGTAGACGAACAAACCAAAGGTCCACTGCTGGGACTGTTCGGTCCGTCTACAGTAAATGTCCTGAAACTGAATGTCGCCCTGGACCAGCTAAAATAACACCATAACCCCTCCCGTTTAGCGACGGAGCCTTCTGTCGCTGAACAATTTAGTTTCTTTTCGCTTCGTGCATTGAGTACAACAAAACAACCATGAAACCATTCGTTTACGTCATGCTGACTACCGCGTGTGCTGCGGCTACCCTCCCCTGCTGGGCACAAACAACCACAGATACGACAATTGTTACAACCACGACTCCAACCCCACCAGCCAATGGGGGGCTTACCATTAGTGGCTACGCAGAAGCCTATTATACCCACGATTTTACGGCTCCCAAAACCAGCCAGGAACGGCCCGGCTTTCTGTACAACCACAAGCGTAACCGAGAAATCAACATCAACCTAGCCTTCCTGAAAGCCGCCTACAGCGCCGAACGCGTACGGGCTAATCTGGCGATCCAGGTCGGTACGTATGCCCAATACAACTACGCGGCTGAACAACCATTGTTACGAAACGTGTTTGAAGCAAATGCGGGTGTTAAGCTGAGCAAATCGCGCGATTTATGGCTGGACGCGGGTATATTCGGATCGCACATCGGTTTCGAAAGCGCCATCTCGAAAGATTGCTGGACGCTGACCCGCAGCCTGGTAGCCGAAAATTCGCCTTACTACCTGTCGGGAGCCAAGCTGACCTACAACACGCCGAACGGCAAATGGACGTTGCTTGGCTCCGTCGTTAATGGCTGGCAGCGAATTGCAAAATTGCCCGGCTATTCGGGTCCTGCCCTCAGCACGCAGGTGCAGTACAAACCCAACGCCAACGTTGTCCTGAACTGGAGCACGTTCCTCGGCAGTGACCGTCCCGACTCGCTCAAGCAAACGCGTTTCTACAATAATGTCTATGCTATCCTGAACTCCAACCGGAAGGTCAGCGCCATTCTCGGCTTCGATATTGGTGCTGACCGCAAACCCGTCGACTCCAACAATCAGCGGTTTGGTACTGGTAGCTACGTCTGGTATTCGCCCGTGGCTATCGTGCGGTACTCGATCAGCGACGCGCTGAAACTGGCGGGACGCGTTGAATACTACGACGACAAAAATGGGGTCATCATTGCCACGGGTACACCGAACGGCTTTAAAACCTGGGGGTATTCGCTCAACGTCGATTACTTTATCCTGCCCTCGGCGGTGTTCCGCATCGAAGGTAAACTCTATAATAGCCAAGACGCTATCTTTGAATCCACTAGCAACCTTAGCCGGACCAATACGTCGCTGACAACCAGTCTGGCTGTTTCGTTCTAGCCGTCAATCGTCCCGTAATGCTGAGCGACAACCGCGATCAGAACGCCGAACATTTTTTGAACCTCCTCCGCCAGTCCAGGCGGGGGAAGTTCAAAATTTACATTGGTATGAGTGCCGGCGTAGGTAAAACATACCGGATGTTGCAGGAAGCGCACACCTTGTTGCGCGGGGGCATTGATGTCCGGATTGGCTTTGTCGAAACCCATAACCGGGCCGAAACCCAGGCGCTGGTTACGGGTTTACCCGTTATTGCCCGCCGTCGGCTGTTTTACAAGGGGCGCGAACTCGATGAGATGGATTTGCAGGCGGTGATCAATTTACACCCTGAACTGGTCATCGTTGACGAACTGGCGCATACGAATATTCCGGGTTCGAAAAACGAAAAACGCTGGCAGGATGTCCTGGAGATTCTGGATGCGGGCATCAATGTGATTAGCGCGGTTAATATTCAGCACATCGAAAGCCTTTACTCCGCCGTCCGTCAGATTACGGCCATCGACGTAACCGAACGCGTGCCTGACCGGGTGCTTCAGATGGCCGATGAAGTGGTCAATATCGACCTGACTGCCGATGAGCTGATTACCCGGCTTAAAGACGGTAAGATCTATGACCGGGCGAAAGTCGAAACGGCGCTGGGCAACTTTTTTCAGCCCGATAAGATCCTGCAACTTCGCGAGTTAGCACTCAAAGAAGTGGCTACCGCCGTCGAGCGCAAGATCGAAACACAGGTGTCGCCCAGCACGCAGTTGAAGCCAGAACGGTTTCTGGCGGCTATCAGCAGTAACCACGAGGTAGCCCGGCGGGTCATTCGCAAAACGGCACGGCTAGCGAGTTACTACCAATCCCGCTGGTTTGTGCTCTACGTTCAGACACCCGACGAAGACGCCGACCGAATCAAACTGGATGTGCAGCGCTATTTGATCAACAATCTTAAACTGGCGACGGAGCTGGGGGCGGAAGTAATACAGGTGAAAAGCAAGAACATTGTCAGCGCTATTGCCGAAACGGCGGAGCAACGAAAAGTCACCACCGTATGCATTGGGAAACCACACATTACCTTAATTCAGGTCATTTTACGCACGAACGCCTTTAACCAATTGCTGAATAAACTATCTGACTCCGCTACCGACCTGATTATTCTGTCATGACGATTAAAGCAAAAATATCGCTCGGCTTAGGCTTTATGTTCGCCATCATTCTCGGACTCGGCGGGCTGGGAGCTTATTATCTCCATGAGCTAGCCGACGATTCGCAGGCGATTCTAAAAGACAATTACAGCTCGCTTCAGTACACCAGCGACATGCAGAAAGCCCTGCTTGACCGGGCTACCGACCCCGACGCCCTGCACCGGTTCAACGAGAATTTGATGAAGCAGGAAGCCAATGTAACGGAAGAAGGCGAGCAGGAACTTACCACCGCTTTACGACGCGATTTTAACCGGCTAAAGACGATACCCGCCGACTCAGCAGCCCTGAAACGATTGCAATCGGCTTTGCTCCAGCTTGATGACATCAACCGGCAGGCTATGTTCCGAAAGAACGGTACCGCCGAAAAAACCGCTACGGACGCGCTGCTGCTGCTGGCCGTGGTGGGTACTATCTGCTTTCTGATCGTCTTTTCGTTTATCATTAATTTCCCCAGCTACATTGCCCGACCCGTTCGGGAGCTAACCCGAGGGATTCGGGAAATAACCAGCCGCAATTTTGAAGAGCGATTGCATTTTCGGTCGAGTGACGAGTTTGGCGAATTGGCGCGGTCGTTCAACTCGATGGCGCAGAAGCTGGACGAGTACGAACATTCGAACCTGGCTAAGCTGCTGTTTGAGAAAAAGCGGATCGATACGCTGATTCAACTGATGAGCGACGGCATTATTGGCCTCGACGAAAACAAAAAAATCCTGTTCGCCAATCCGGTTGCGTGCCGCCTGCTCGGCATTGACGAAGCCAAGCTGGTTGGACGCTATGCGCCCGATGTGGCATCCGTCAACGACCTGCTACGCACGCTGATTCAGGACCTCATGGCCGAACACTGGACCGAAGCACCCAGTCAGCCGACTTATAACGGCCTGTTGAAAATCTACGATCCGGGGCTAGATGGCGCTGGCAAAGAAAGCTTTTTCAACAAACAAATTCATGCGGTTACGGTCGCTCCCACCGGCGACGGTGAATTACGTCCGGCGGGTTGGGTCATCATGCTCGAAAACATTACTCCGTTTAAAGAACTTGATCAGGCTAAAACCAACTTCATTGCTACGGTTTCGCATGAGCTGAAAACACCGATCAGCAGCATCAAACTGAGTTTAAAACTTCTGGAAGACAATCGCATTGGCGAACTGAACGTCGAACAAAAGCAACTCATCGGCCACGTCCGCGATGATGCCGAGCGGCTGCTCAGCATTACAAGCGAACTGGTCAATATGGCGCAGGTCGAATCCGGACAGATTCAACTCAAGATCGAAAACGTAGCGCCGATGGACATTGTCCGGTACGCAACCCGGGCGCTTCAGGTGTCAGCCAGCCAAAAACACGTTCATTTTGCCATTCATGCGCCCGCCGACCTACCAACAGTAAAAGCCGATCCGGATAAAGTCTCCTGGGTACTGGTCAATTTTCTATCGAATGCCGTACGCCATAGCCCCGAGGAAAACAAAATCGATGTGTCGGTTTCTTCGCTTGGTAAGCAGGTCGAGTTTGAAGTCCGCGATTATGGAGCCGGGGTTCGTCCTGAGCACCGGGATCGTATTTTCGACCGTTATTTTCGGGCACCGGGCAACAACGGGCAATCGAGTGGTACAGGGCTGGGACTCGCTATCTCGAAAGAATTTATCGAGTCGATGGGTGGCGAAATCGGGCTACGAACCGACCCAGAAGCCGGAGCCGTTTTCTTTTTTCGATTACCCGGTACTTAACGCCTGATTAGATTTAATTTGCTTTGCAGCATGAACTCGGCTTCGCTACCTTCTGCCCATTCTCATCTCAATAAAGTTTCTTTACAAGGCTTACTAATTTCGATTGGTATCGTCTTCGGCGACATCGGCACATCGCCCCTCTACACCTACAAAGCCATCTTCGGCGAACGCATCCTGACGGAAAATCTAGTCCTTGGCTCGTTCTCCGCTGTTTTCTGGACACTAACGTTTCAGACTACGCTTAAGTACGTGATCATCACCCTCAATGCCGATAACAATGGCGAGGGCGGTATTTTCTCGCTGTACACCCTCGTGCGCCGATACACGGGACGGTGGATGCTTTATCCAGCAATTGTCGGTGGCAGCTTTCTCCTTGCTGATGGCATCATTACGCCCCCCATTTCCGTATCATCGGCTATCGAAGGCTTGCTGATTTATTATCCCAAACTCGACACCGTTCCGATTGTACTCGCGATCATCGTTTTGCTGTTCATTACGCAACAGTTTGGCACGCAATGGCTTGGCCGGTTATTTGGCCCAATCATGGTTGTCTGGTTTGCCTTTATCGGTATTATCGGATTCTTATCGCTGGTGCAGCATCCGGGGGTGTTACGTGCCCTGAACCCGTGGCATGTTGTTACCTTGCTGCGCGACTACCCCGGAGGATTCTGGCTGTTGGGTGGTGTTTTCCTTTGCACGACCGGAGCCGAAGCACTCTATTCGGACATGGGACACTGCGGTCGGGGTAATATCCGGGTTAGTTGGGGCTTTGTGAAACTGATGCTTCTGCTATCATACGCCGGGCAGGCAGCCTGGTTGATGCAGCATTTGGGAAAACAGCTCGGCCCGACGAGTTCTTTCTACGAAATTGTACCGCCCTCGTTGCTGATCTTTGCCATCGGCATTGCCACACTCGCCACCATTATTGCCAGTCAGGCACTTATCAGCGGATCATTTACGCTAATTGGCGAAGCGATACGGCTCAAGCTCTGGCCCCGTCAGCGCGTGGTCTACCCGACTGATTTCCGGGGGCAATTGTACATTCCACAGATCAACTGGCTTTTGATGGCGGGTTGTATCGGCGTGGTACTTCACTTTCGGGAGTCGAAAAATATGGAAGCTGCCTTCGGTTTGGCCGTAACGCTCACCATGCTCATGTCTACCGTGCTGATGAACGCTTACCTTCGCATAAAGCGCGTTAATCCGTTGCTGACCCTCGCCATAACCCTGCTCTTCCTGGGTATCGAAAGCTCGTTTCTGATCGCCAATCTGATTAAGTTCGAAGAAGGCGGCTGGATATCAATTCTCCTGGGGTTGATTCTTATTACGGTGATGACGCTCTGGCACCGTGGTAAAGAGCTCAAGCACAGTTTTGTTCAGTTCGAACCGCTACCTCCCTTCCTGGAAACGCTCAAAGAACTCAGTAACGACACAACCGTCCCGAAATACGCGACTCACCTTGTGTACCTGACCAGTTCTGATAGTGCCGACCAGATCGAAACCGAAACAATTGAGTCGATCTTATACCGATCGCCCAAACGAGCCGATGTCTATTGGTTGTTGCACGTAGAGGTTATGGACGAGCCGTTTACCATGCGCTACAAAGTAGAAACGCTGGCCGATCAGGACGTGTACTACATCAAATTCTTCCTGGGATTCCGCATCGAACCGCGCCTGAATTTGTTTTTCCGGCTTGTTGTCGAGGATATGGTCAAAGACAAGGAAGTCGAAATTACCAGCCGCTACCAATCGTTGAGCAAAAAGAAATTAACGGGCGATTTCCGGTTTGTAGTCTTTAAGACGTTTCTTTCCTACGAAAACGACCTGCCCCTCGGCCAGAAGCTTATCATGAACAGTTATTTCCTGATCCGGCGGACGGCGTTGCACGAAGCGCCAGCGTATGGGCTGGATACGAACAACATCGTGGTAGAAGACGTACCGCTCCTCTTCTCCATTCCTAAAAATATTGCGCTGATCCGAGAACGCAATTAATCAAAAACGACTCAGACCATTCCTCGCAGAAATGGCCTGAGTCGTTTTTGGTTTCCTTATGTTTCTGAGTTACTCAATTACCTCCATTGCTATATCCGCACGAGAATGGCTGAACGGATAATCGTTCCGCTGTTCCTGCCGGAAAATAAGCTGAATGTTTCGCTGTTTAGCCACACCACCGAAATTCTGAATAGCCGTCACAACGTCGCTGTCGATGTACGAAGAGTTCGTTCCGTCGATCTCAACAATTGCATTGTCGGGTACTCCTTTCAGCAACTTCATCAGTCGGGCTTTGCTAAGAAATGATACGTGATCGCCAAGCCGTACGTAAATCCGCGTTTTGTCTTTGTCGCTGTCCCAATGCGTCCGGACCCGGTGCGCGTTGAGGTAATGATCGCGCAGGATGAAAAAGATACCTGCTACCATACCAATCCCGATACCGATCAGCAGGTCGGTCAGTAATATGGCAACGACCGTTACTACGAACGGAATGAATTTCGACATACCCTGGGCAAAAACGCCTTTGACGACCTCGATCCGCGCCAGTTTATAACCCGTGACGAGCAAAATAGCCGCCAGACTTGCCCAGGGAATTTTATTCAGGAGCGTAGGCAGCGTTACCACGCACACCAGCAGCAGCGTACCGTGCACCAGCGCGGCCACTTTTGTACGAGCACCCGCGTTGATACTAACCGAACTTCGCACAATAACCGACGTGAGTGGTATCCCCCCAACGAGGCCGCTAACCAGGTTACCGATGCCCTGTGCTTTCAACTCATGATTCGTAGGTGTTTTACGTTTTAGCGGGTCCAGTTCGTCGGATGCTTCGATAGCCAGGAGGGCTTCCAGACTAGCAACCAACGCGATAGACACCGCCGAAGTGTATACCAACGGATTGTTCCATTGCGAGAAATCAGGGAACGTGAATAAGTTCAGGAAGGCAGCCGCGCTTTCGGGCACCGGCAGTTGCACCAGGTGATTTCCCCGCAATGCCCACTCGGGAAAGCCCATCCGAAAAAACTCGTTGATCCCGATACCCAACAAAACTACCACCAACGCAGCGGGTACGTTTTTAACAAAGGCCCGTTGCCGAAGAGCCGGACGCTCCCACAAAAAGAAGATACCCAGCGATAGCACCGCAATCAGAATCGCTACGGCCCGGAACTGACCGAGTGCCATGCGCAACTGTTCAATAATATTGAAATTGCCGGGCTGAAAAAGTGCAAAGCCTTCTGCCGCATCGGCATCGTAGCCAACCAGGTGTGGCAATTGTTTTATAATCAAAATAATACCAATCCCAGCCAGCATTCCCTTGATGACCGAGGACGGAAAAAAGTTACTAATCATCCCGGCTTTGGCGAAGCCTAATCCGATCTGAATCAGGCCGGCCAGACAGGTAGCCAGCAAAAAAGCCGGAAAGGACCCCAATGCCTGAATTGCACTGAGCGTCACGATGATCAACCCGGCTTCTGGCCCTGAAATACTGACGGCCGACCGGCTAAAAGCTCCGACAACGATGCCCCCGACAATTCCGGCAATTATACCCGCGAAAAGTGGAGCGCCCGACGCCAGCGCGATACCCAGACACAGCGGCACAGCCACCAGGAATGAGATGGCTCCGCCCCGAAAATCACCTTGTAGATTACTAAAATCAATTGTTTGAAGAAAACTCTTCTTTGTCTCCATTTTTGCGTTGAGCTTTTTGGTTGTGCGGGATAGACGTATGATTTTACCTGCCTTATTTTTGGCGTTTAGTTTTGCATAGAAGGTACTGTTACTCGTTCGGCTATTACCCACGAAAGCCGATAAACTCCCGGAAGACAGTTCAGCCAGAGGATGTATTTCTTCGTTTTTTTGCCGTTGTTTCTCATACCTCAAGTCAGCCGATAAGGCACAGTTTTTCCACCCCAACAAAGTTAGCACAATGGCTAACGGGGTTCATTAGGGACTAGTTAGAAGGTGATGAGAAACCGATTAGAGATTGATTAGAAATCGATTAGAACTTTTTGGGCAGGTGAACGGTGAACGTAGTACCCCGGTTTATTTCGGATGTCACTTCGATCTGACCGCGATGAAGCTGAATGATTCGATAGGTCAGCGGTAGGCCGACTCCGTGTCCGTGAATCCTTTTTACGTTCTCAGCGCGGAAAAATGGCTCATAGATGCGTTTGATGTCTGATTCGAGGATGCCGACTCCTTCGTCTTTGAATACCACGGTTACCCAGCGCTCGTTGGCCCCAAGCGTGACCTGCACCTGCTTGTTTTCGGAAAACTTGCACCCGTTTTCCATCAGGTTAAAAAAAGCCGAATACAACAGCGACTTGTTACCCGCAATAGTCAGCGACGGTTGTATCGTCTCCATCTGTCCGGCAAAAGAGAACACGACTGAGTAATCGGGCTGGCGATTAGCCAGCATCTGCGAGGCCTGGTAGATAACCTCGTCCACGGATACCTCGCTGAATTTCAACGGGGTCGATTCCAGATTCACCAGCGTCAGATCCAGCAAATTATTGGTCAGTTTATTCATCCGGTGAATCACCTCAAGCACCGCTTTCCATTTGGCTTCGTGCTCCTCAACCGTACGTCGTTTCAGTAAGGTTACTTCGATCTGTCCGGTAATGATGGTCAGCGGAGTTCGCAGTTCATGAGACGCGTTTGAAACGAAATTGCGCTGCATCTCAAACGCTTCCTGGACCCGGTCGAGCATCAGATTGAACGTGTGCGCCAACTGCGATAATTCGTCATGATCATTCCCCGCCGATACCCGTTGATCCAGATTAGAAGCTGTAATCCGGCTAACTTGCTGAACCACATCCGAAATAGGTCGTAGCGAACGTCCCGCGTACGCCCAGCCCGCAGCACCCATCAGGGCCAGACTACACAGCAACCCCATCACCATAATGGCCCCCAAATGCTGCATTTCTTCCAATCCGTACTGATCGTGAGCGGATGCTACGAGTATGTACTCCTGCTTGTTGTGCACATGAATGAACCCGATGATTTCTTTGCGCTTCTCCCGGAAGAAAACCTCTTTCTTTTCGCGAATAAGCGTCAACACTTCCGGCTTCACAATGGCGCTATCCTGAGTCGCGTAGAGCATCCGGTTATCCTGACCGTACACGTTGATTTGCTCCTCGGGCAGCGCCGTCAGGTTGTTCTGCTCGATAACCCGCAGCAGCCGCGTCGTTATCTCGTCTTCGTCGAGGAGAAGGCGGGCCGTCGTTTTGGCCTTATCGCTGAGCCTTAAGTAGAAATCCCGCTGTCGGTAATACTCAGCGGTGGCGTAGACGACAAACGAAAAAAGCAGAAGAATGGCAGCCACTATACCGACGAAGGTCAGCGAAAGACGCGCGCGTATTTTCATGAGTTAGTCGTCAGAAGCCTGCATGATGTAGCCAATTCCGCTGATTGTATGAATCAGTTTCGGCACGAAATCCTTGTCTATTTTCTTCCGCAGGTAATTGACGTACACATCAACGACATTGGTCCCCGTATCGAAGTTAAGGTCCCAGACCTGCTCGATGATTTCGTTTCGGGTAAGCGCCCGATTCTGATTTTTGAGAAAAAATTCGAGCAACGTCAGTTCACGCGCTGTCAGCAGAATTTTCTGATTACCACGCTTTACGGTTTTACTCTGCTGATTGAATTCAAGATCGGCAATGCGGAGAACGGTCGCTTCGGTGGATTGGGCGGAGTTGCGCCGGGTAAGCGCCCGCAGCCGGGCAACCAACTCCCGAAACTCGAACGGTTTTACCAGGTAATCATCCGCCCCCGCGTCGAATCCGTTCAGTTTACTGTCCGTGTTACCCAGCGCAGTCAGCATTAGAATCGGTAATGTATCAAATCGATTGCGAATCATTCGGCATAAATCAAACCCACTGATTACGGGCAAATTCACGTCAAGTACCACAATATCGTATTCGTTTTCAGCCAGTCGCTGTTGTGCTTCTTTAGCGTCGCCGGCAATGTCGGCCATAAAGCCACAATCTTCCAAACCCGTTTCGATGAGCGATGCCACTTCCCATTCATCTTCAACGATTAAAACTCGCATAACATCCTGTGTCGATAATTGATTTTTACAGCCTGGCTGTGGTGTCGGCAGGGCCACCCGCATAGTTTACCAAACCTCACTGTCCGAAATTGGCAAAATAGATTGAACACCAAAAACCACGAATGAGTACTAGCTTCAGTAGTATAGACCCACGACGGCATTGCTTTCGGCACGGTGTCGACGGTCATAGCATCGGCGTGATGTCGGTTTCTTAAAACCGACACCACGCCGATGATCACTGTACAGACTCATTCATGGATAAACCAATTAGCTTAGCTGTTCACGCAAAAAAGCGATAAATTTTTTGTAAACGGGCAAGAAAAACAGGCTTTTAGCGAGAAGCGTTTCTTCGCAGTTACTATCGAGTGTTCTAAATAACACCAATCCTAAATCCAAAAAACTATAAATAAAAGTATATCGCACAGTAAATCAGTTGGGAGGAACAAAAAAAAGCGCCAAAACCGTTGACTGGCAATGACAAACGGCTATGTTTGCAGACAAAGCGTTTCAACGCATAAAAATAAATCTATAAACTCTATAGAATACATTTACTTACTAACAAAGCTACTCTGTCCTTGCACAAAAAATACCATGAGACACCTGATGAAACGTACTTTCCTTTGTTCACGCTGGCTGACGGCTTCATTATTACTGACGCTTATAACCGCTTCTGGTTTCCGACTGATAGTTGATGATCCAGCGTATCGCACCAGGATAGATCAATGGCACCAGGAGCGCGTAACCTCCTTGAAAAGTGAAAACGGCTGGCTTAATCTGGCGGGCTTGTTTTGGCTCGAACCGGGCAAAAACTCGCTTGGTCGCGGCACTAACTTTGCGGTATCTTTCCCCGAAGCCGGCGCTCGCGTCGATCTGGGAGCATTATACCTGGAGAAAGGCGAAGTTCGCTTCGTACCAGCCAAAGGAGCCGAAGTTTCCGCAAATGGCAAGGCCGTAACGGCCCCCATCACAATTTTTGGCTCTGATGACCACTCAACAACGTTAGCACACGGATCGCTGCGGTGGTTTATCATCAAACGGGGCGATAAATACGGTGTGCGGCTACGCGATCTGAACAGCCCATACCTGAGCGAGTTTCACGGTATCGACCGCTTTCCGGTGGATGAAAGCTGGCGGGTGAATGCCAAACTCGAAGTTCCATCCGTCCCCAAAACGATTCCTATTCTGGACGTTCTTGGCATGACGTCGCAGCAAGCGCTGGCGGGTACGCTTGTTTTTGAGCGAGCAGGAAAGACCTACCGGCTCGACGCAGTCGGCGACGGGCCCAAGCTGTTCATCTTGTTTGGCGACTTGACCAACGCGCATCAAACCTACGGTTCCGGTCGTTTTCTGTATGTTGATAAGCCTGGTGCCGACGGCACGACTGTACTTGATTTCAACCAGGCGATCAATCCGCCCTGCGCCTTTACCCCCTACGCCACTTGTCCGTTGCCACCCAAGCAAAATAAATTGGCTCTATCGGTTACCGCTGGAGAAAAGCGTTACGGTGATCACTGATTGGCAGGTGTGCGATGCAAAACGACCGAAACCTAAACAAAGCGGCTTATTTTAACCGCCTTACCTACCAGGAACAGCTGGAAGCCATCGAGCAGCAGGGTCAGGCACTGCAAGTAAGGCAAATTCCTGACTTCTGGATTCATCTTTATGCCATCGGCGCTTTGTTTGTGGAATTGTGGGTTTGTCAGCAGAACCATGACGTAATGCTGCTACGGGTACTGTCAGCGTCGAGCGAATTAGACCCTTACCTGCAACCGATCGACCTGGCGCTTCACGAACTATTACCTTAATTACCAGTAAACTTATGAATACGATAGCCGGGCCAGGACTTGTCTCGAAGCTTCCCCACGTTGGTACGACCATCTTCACGGTCATGTCGAAGCTGGCAGCCGAAAACGGAGCCATCAACCTGTCACAGGGGTTTCCGGGATTCGATTGCTCGCCCGAACTAGTGGCCTTCGCAGAACGGTACTTGCGGACAGGCTTCAACCAGTATGCGCCGATGACGGGTGTACCGGCCTTACGCGAAGCCCTTGCTCAGAAAACGTTCGAACTTTACAACGTTGCCTACGACCCTGACAATGAAGTAACTATCACATCAGGCGCGACGGAAGCTATTTTTGCGGCTATTACGGCGGTGGTCCGGCCTGGCGATGAAGTGATTGTGTTTGAACCTGCTTACGACAGCTACGTACCCGCCATCGAGTTGAACGGTGGGATTCCGGTTTACGTGTCATTGACACCACCTGACTATACGGTTGACTGGCAGGCCGTAAGCGAGAAGATCACGGACAAAACCCGGCTGATTCTGGTCAACACACCCCACAATCCAACCGGGCGCGTCTGGACAGCGGACGATCTTCAGCAACTGGCTACTCTGATTCAGGAGCGCGACATTTGGGTAGTCAGTGACGAAGTGTATGAGCATATTCTCTTCGACGGTCGTGTTCATCGTTCGCTGATGACGCACCCTTTGCTACAGGAACGCACGTTTGTGGTCGGCTCGTTTGGTAAAACATTTCATATCACCGGCTGGAAAATTGGGTATTGTCTGGCTCCGAAGGAGTTAAGTACCGAATTCCGAAAAATTCACCAGTATCTGACGTTCAGCACCGTTACACCGATTCAGTACGCACTGGCCGATTATTTGAAAGAGCCGGAACACTATCTGCACTTGTCGGACTTCTACCAGCGGAAGCGCGACTTATTTCTGGACGGTTTACGCCAGTCGCGTTTTCAGTTCCAACCGGCGGAAGGCAGCTTTTTTCAGACGGTTTCCTACGCTGCCATCAGCGATGAACCCGACTACGAGCTGGCGGTGCGACTGACCAAAGAAATTGGTGTAGCTTCCATCCCCGTGTCTGTTTTTTACCAGCAAAAGAACGACTACCGAATTTTGCGGTTCTGCTTCGCCAAAGACGATGCCGTATTGCAGGAAGCCGCCGAACGGCTCAGTAAGCTATAGCATCCCCTATTTTCTCAAAAGAAAAGCCCCACCAATCCAATCTGGCGGGGC
Source organism: Spirosoma liriopis (assembly GCF_023196085.1). NCBI lineage: Bacteria > Pseudomonadati > Bacteroidota > Cytophagia > Cytophagales > Cytophagaceae > Spirosoma > Spirosoma liriopis. The sequence goes on along the minus strand of NZ_JALPRF010000002.1, from coordinate 799,886 downwards.
TTTTACTGTACATCAGGTCCAGTTTATTAATTAACGGCTACCAGACGACTAGGCATGGTTGGCTTTTTAGTTGATAGCGTTACGTTCTGCTTCGTCATCTCTACGCCATTGGTAATTTCCAACTGGTAAGCACCGTCCGGTAACTCACTCATGTCCAGGCGCATTCGGCACGTACTTTCGTTCTTGCTCAGGCGCTTACTGTACACAATTGCACCTTCCGAGTTTTTCAACCGAACATCGACGGTGCCCCCCGTCTGCTTATCAAGTGCGATGCTTAGTTTACCCTGCGTTGTGGTGTACACACCGGATTTAAACGAGGCTGCGGTTGCGGGGCGTTCAGGATTACCTTCGGCCAGGGCTGCGAATGAAGTAAGTACACTTACTGAAAGAGCAAAGAACAGGGATTTGATGATCGTTTTCATGGCAGTAGATTTTTTGCTGTGTTCAAAAGGTAGTTAATGTTGCTCTGATTGGTGAAACAAAGATATAGGCTCTAGCTAGTACTATGCATTACAAACTACCGGAGCGGTTGCTTGCCGGGATGAGTGGTATCAAAGCAAGGACGACTGAGCAAACGGACTATTGGGCGTCTTCTATTTGATAACCGCTTCTAACAACTAATCTTGGCTGACACTGTCGTGAACGGCTCTCTAAAATACTGATCTCTGACAAATACCTACCGGCTAAGCAGGGTTATATAGCCCCGGAAGTCAAAGACTTACTTTAAGCCATTAGTCAGAAAATACTAAGTATATTTAACAACCTTTTAATTGACCTTATAACCGTTTTGGCATTCGATCCATGTTATTTTGTTGAGTTCTTTTTGATCGAATGCTTCCAAAAAACGTTATCCATTATCTGTTGTGGCTGAGTTTCCTAAGCGTAGCAGCTTCGGCTCAGACGCCTTTGACGTTACGCCAGGCTCTACAGCAAGTTCGTACGAACAGCCCAGCCTTGCGCGTTGAGCGGCTAAATATCAATGCGGCTCAGGCCGACCAGGTAACGGCCAATCTGCGTCCTAACCCAGTTCTGAACAACCAGACCCTGATTCAACTCACGCCAACGCCCGGCGCTGAAGCGGTAGGACCGTTTAGTCGGCAACGACGGCAGTTCTGGCTTCAGGCTACCAAAGAGTTTGATATTCACAACAAGCGTCTCTATCGAAGCCGTTTTGCCGAAGCCAATACCGCCTTGGCAACCCGGAGCGTGGACGAAACCGAACGTAATCTGCTCTTCGATGCGGCCAACCGCTTTCTGGACGCCTGGTACGCCCGTATTCAGCTTTCGCTGTTGCAACGCGCTAAGTCAAACGTCGATACGCTTGTTCAGTTAAATAAGGTACGGCTGAAAAATCTGGTTATCAGCAATACGGATCTGACCCGTACACAACTGATTTCGGATCAATATGACCTTCAGACTCGTACCGCCCAGCAGGAACTCCGCAACCGCCTGAACGAACTGCGGCTGATCTTGGGAACAACCGACAGCGTAAGCGTGGCGATGAATGATTCTATTGTCAGCGCAACCGTTTTTAATCCGCTTAAGCTCTACCCGACGGTGATCGCGAGCGCTGATAGTCTGCTCCACCTGGCGGCTACTACGCGCTCGGACGTGAGAGTAGCGGAAGCCAATCTTGAAACGGCCCGGCGCAACGTGGATTTACAGCAAGTGCTGGCGAAGCCCCGCAACGAAGCGGGTTTTATCTGGAACCCGCAAAATGCAATACCCTACGCCGGTGTTTTCATTACGCTGGAACTACCGGTGTACAGCCGAAATCAGGGTGAGATTCAGAAGTCGCGGGTGTTGCAGGAGCAGGCCGGTCAGCAAGCCGCTTTTGTTCAGGCTCGCATCCAGGCGGAAGTGCAAACGGCCTACCAGTCTTTTATGACCAGCCGCCAGAACGTTGATCGCTACACCGGCATCCGGCGCGACGCCGATCAGGTGCTGGCTTCGGTGCGCTACGCGTATCTGCGGGGAGCAACTACTTTGATTGACTTGCTGCAAGCGCAAACGGCCTGGTTCGACACGCAAACCGCTTACTACGAAACGCTCTACACCTACCGTCAAAATTACGTTCGATTGCTGTATGCAACCGGCCAGATCAACTCGTACTGACCATGAAGCTCTATCCCCTATTTTTCTTCACCTTTCTAGCAATCGCGGGCTGCAAGGATAAGCCTAAACCAGTTGCTAACTCGATTCCGCGCCCTACGGTCAGCCCCGACGGCAACCGCATAGCGTTTCCGAATACGGTCATGATGCGCTCGTTCACGACACAACCGACCCGCTCAGAAACCATCCGGACCGACTTTGCGGCACCGGGACATGTAGCCGCGATGGTCCTGAAGTCGAGCGAAAACCCGGCAGAACGGCTCGTATTATTTGATGATCCGAGCCTGTCCAACAACTACACCGCCATTCTGCAACACCGGATTAATATTCAGACCGAGCGGGGTAACCTTGAACGGGTAAAAGATTTGCAGGCTCACGGTGCGGCATCGGGCAAGGAAGTGATCGAAGCCCAAACGCAACTCGCCAACGAAGAAGCGGCCATTATATCGGATGAAGCGACGCTTAAGTTAGCGGGTTTCGACCCCGAAGAGTTAAGACGCGCTCGACCCAACACGATTCTGGTGGTTTGTGAAATTCCGGAAAACCAGTTTGGCGCCATCACGAAAGGGCTGCCCTGTACGCTTAATTTCACATCGTTCCCCAACGAGCGGTTTGCGGGCCGTATCGATAACGTCAACGACTATGTCGATAACACGACCCGACAGATCAAGCTGCGCATTTCGGTACCCAACCCCGACGGACGGCTCAAGGCGGGCATGTTTGCCACGGTAGGCTTTGGCGTAACGGAAGGCAAGTTTATGACTGTCTCACGCGATGCCGTCGTGACGGTGCAGGGCCGCGATTACGTCTTTGTACAAACCGGTCCGCAGGCGATTGAACGTCGGGCAGTACAGCTCGGTCAGCAACGCAATGACCGGATCGTTGTTCTTGGCGGTTTACGCGAGAATGAGTCGGTTGTCGTCGTCAATACGCTACAATTGAAAGGCTTAAGTTTTGGCTATTAACAACGGGGCCAGCTTCTGGAGTTAGCCCCGGTCTGTATACATGATTCAGAAACTAATAACATTTTCCCTGAAAAATCGCTGGGCCGTAGTCGGTCTGGCTATTGCGCTAATGGGATTGGGGTTATGGTGCTTCAAACTTCTCAAGATCGAAGCCTACCCCGATATTGCCGACACCAACGTTATTATCATCGCCAAATACGACGGTCGGGCCGCCGAGGAAGTCGAACAGCAGGTGACGATTCCCATCGAGCGGGTACTCAACAACGTGCCGCACGTAACGGACCGGCGCTCCCGGACGATCTTTGGTTTGTCAGTCGTTCAGTTGAATTTCGACGAAACCGTTACCGATTACTTTGCCCGTCAGCAGATTATCGAACGGTTGAGCGGAGCGCAGCTTCCCGAAGGTGTCGAACCCGAACTGGCTCCGCTGACGACGGCGGTTGGTGAGATCTACCGGTACGTTATCGAAGCACCGTCGAGCATAACCCCCATGCAATTGCGCGATTTGCAGGACTGGACGATTATTCCGCAGTTGTTGCAGGTACCGGGTCTGGCAGACGTGACAACTTTTGGCGGACCTATCAAGCAGTATCAGGTCATTCCCGATCCGGCCAAGCTTCGCAAGTACAGCCTGACCTTGCAGGAAGTCATCGCGGCTGTTCAGAATAACAATCAGAATACGGGAGGAAATATCATTGCTCGAGGAGGACAAGGTTTTGCCGTTCGCGGGTTGGGCGCATTGAAATCACCGGAAGACATTCAGAATATCGTCCTAAAAACGAACGAAGGCGTACCCGTGCTTGTCCGTGATGTGGCCAGCGTCGAGATCAATCCTCCTTCGCCGTCGGGTATTCTGGGTTATCGGATTCCCGACGAGCATCTGGATGAGGTTGGTTCTACCGAGGGCATCGTGCTGCTGCGCCGGGGTGAAAACCCAAGTGAAGTACTCGAACTGCTCAAGGCTAAAATTGCGGATCTCGAAGCCAACGAATTACCGAAGGGTGTTCACCTGCGGGTTCTTTACGACCGGGGCTTTTTGATCGATCACTCGCTCGAAACCGTTGCCCATACGCTTATCGAAGGCATCTCGATTGTTGTGATCCTGCTGGTGCTGTTTTTGGGCAGTCTACGAGCGGCCCTGGTCGTTACGGTCACGATACCGTTTTCGCTTCTATTTGCCTTTATCCTGATGAAGCTGGTGGGTATTCCGGCTAACCTGTTGTCGTTGGGCGCGATTGACTTTGGTATCATCGTGGACGGAGCCAGCGTCATGGCCGAACACCTCATCCGTAGGTATCGGTCATCAGGACCCGCCGAACGCAACCAGGGCATCGTCAACGTTACGGCCCGATCTGCCGGTGAGGTAGCCCGCGAGATCTTCTTTTCAGTTACGATCATCATCCTGGCCTACATGCCAATTCTGTTGATGCAGCGGGTGGAGGGCAAGCTCTTTAGCCCAATGGCCTTGACCTTGTCGTTTGCCGTTATCGGTTCATTAATTTGCGCACTAACGGTTATCCCGGTACTGATTTCATTTGCGTTTCGTAAAGCCCTCGCTCCTGACGGCAAACCACTCAAAGAACACAAAAACTTCTTGCTGTCGCCGTTGGAAAAAGGGTACCAGTGGTTGCTCCACTCGACCTTGTTCCGATTCCCTCGGTTCGTCGTAGGTGCGGGTCTGGCAATCGTACTGGTTATGATTGGCTTTGGTCTTAAGCTGGGAACCGAATTTCTGCCGGAACTCGATGAAGGCTCCATTTTTATGCGGGCTTTTATGCCATCAGGCATTACGATTCAGGAAAACGCCAAGATCGCGCCCAAAATCCGCGATATCATTGCCAAATACAAGCCGGTTAGCTTCGTCATTACACAGTCAGGGCGCAACGACGACGGAACCGACCCCTTCCCCTCCGACCGAACCGAAATTCTGGTTGGTTTAAAGGATTACAGTACCTGGTCGGACAGCATTTCCAAGAAAGAAATTGTGCGGCTGATGCAAAACGAATTACAGGAAGCCTTTCCGGGTGCCTTCTTTTCGTCGGGCCAACCGATTATCGATCAGGTGATGGAAATCGTAACGGGAAGCGCGGCAGATTTAGCCATATCGGTCGTCGGCAACGACCTAACGCTTATGCGCGCCAAAGCCGACAGCATTGCGGCACTCGTGCGGGGCATGAACGGAGCGGTTTCGGTAAATATCGAACAGGAAGGACCGCAGGACCAGCTCGCTATCACGATCAACCGTCCGGCAGCCGCCCGTTACGGAATCAACGTGTCCGAAATTGAGAATATGATCGAAGCCGCTATCGGGGGTAAAGCCGTCGGCACGATTTACGACGAAGCCAAGCGTTACGATATTATGGTTCGTTTTACGCCCGAAAGTCGAGGCAGCATCGACGCCGTTCGGCAATTACAAGTTCCCTCCGCCACGGGCGCTTTGATTCCGATGAACGAACTAGCCGATATCCGGTACGTGCAGGGGCAGACAAACATTTACCGCATCAACGGCAAGCGTATGATTACGGTACGTACCAACATTCGAGGTCGCGACCAGGGCGGCTTTGTCAAGGAAATCAGTCAAAAAGTTAGTCAGCACGTCAAGATTCCCGAAGGATACAGCGTTATCTACGGCGGTCAGTACGAAAACCTCGAACGGGCGGGTGGTCAACTAAGTATTTCGATTCCCCTGACCATTGTGGTCGTATTCTTATTTCTCTTTATGCTCTACGGCAACGTACGCGATACGCTGCTTACCTTAACCTGCCTACTTTTTGCCCTGGCGGGTGGCATTGGTGCGTTGTTGCTACGGGGCTACAATTTCAACGTTTCGGCGGGGGTTGGCTTTGTGTCTATTTTTGGTATATCCGTGATGGCGGGTGTGTTACTCGTATCAGCCCTGAATCGAAACCTGCTGGCTAGTCAGAAACCGCTGCTTGACATTACGATCGAAACGGCCCAGGAGCAATTCCGGGCAATCATGGCGATTATGGTGGTAGCCATCATTGGTCTTGTACCGGCGGCTATTTCAAGCGGTATTGGCTCCGATGTACAGCGTCCGCTGGCTACAGTGATTATTGGTGGCCTAACAACGACGCTAGTGCTTACACCTTTGATTATCCCTCCGCTTTTTTACCTGGTCAATCGTCGTCGGCCACGGCCAACTGCGCTGGACTCTACCGGTAAACACATACCGGAGCCGATTGAAGAAGGAACTGAACTATAAGCGCTATGCCGTGCCGTCGCTGACAAACAAATGACGGCAGTAAACAAACCGGCCTGATTAGCCAGTCTGATTGACGGTATCGGATTAGCTAGTCAGGCCGGTTTGTTTATACTCTATCAGTAACTTAACCACTTTATAGGGAATTGTCTGGCACGCGGGCCATTTCTTGATTCTGGCTGAATACTTGCTACCACCAGATTTCAAAAATTTTCAGCTTTATATATGAAATTATTTCACTATATTCATTTACATAATTTACCAAGTCGATTATATAAACATTACGCCTAAAAATGATCCGTAAACAACCAGCGTAGCCATATTTTCGAATATAGATACATAGCTAAAATCTTTACTGGCAAACAAATCCAATCCCCCTTTTTGGTATAGAATTTGATTCTTTCAGAAGCAACTCAAGCTATTGAGCGGTTTTAGCTGATTATCTGCCCTGTCGTAACCCGTAATGCGGGTACTGTAAACCAGCGTAATCAGCCAGACCTTTACGAACAATAGCAAGTTAGACTACTTCTTATATGAAGTATATGGATTATGTAAACACTTTGATTACCAATCCAGGCTACTCATTTTATTTAGTATTCTTCTTGAGTTCGGAATATATTAAAGTGTTAGCTTTGTTTAACCGATGTATTACAAATGATCCTTTCTGACCAAGTATCAACACATCACCCAAAACGTACAATGAAGACACGAACTACTGGTTTAACAGCGCTGGAGCTGGCTCGCTACTTAGGCGCCCGCGTACAGGTACTGGTTGAAGGTACAGATGCCCCCAACCGTAACGCTAAACTAGTGGCCGTGAACATATCCAACGATGAGGTAAAAGTTTGCTACGAGGGAAGCCGCACGGAGCACGAATTGTCGCCTGAGCAGGTCCGTCCGGTACTACGAAAACTGGTAACCATCACCAATGAAGAAGCGCTTGACTGCTTCAAATTGGCCTACGCACTGGAAGAAGATGCGGACCTATCAGTAACGCGGGGTAATGATTATATTGAACTATACGCCGATCCGATAACGCTTATTATCACGGCAAAAGGTGTAGTGGCCTCAAGCAAAGACAGTGGCTACCGGGTTGGCCCCGCGCGTATAAACGCCCGTTCGATAGTAACTTACCTTGAAAAGCAAGCCTTTGATCTGGAAGGACTGATCGAACAGGGCCTTGCAGTAGACGACGAAACACGGACAATTTAATCAGGAACGGCAGCATAAATAGCAGGCAGCAAACCGCCGGTAAGCTGTATCTTTGTCCAGTCGAAGCCATAAACTTCTGACTAAAGAACTATAGCGAACTTATCCATCCTGACAGGTAGCCATTCAGGCGTATTCGGCCGGTCAGGATGTGATTAAATCGGCCTTGCTGACTATGAAAGCTCTGATACCATTTCTCTTGCTATTTTCCGTTAACGTACTGGCTCAGGTTAAGCTACCAACCAACGAAATCGGGCAGGTACAATACCAGGAACTAGTGCGCCTACCTGACGCCACACGCCCGGCCCGCCAGATTATCCTTCAAGCGCGCGCGTGGCTCGATACAGAGTTTCCGAACGAAAGCGACGCCGAGCAACAGTTCGACCAGGAGCATAACATCGTGTTTGTAAAGTCCGCTTATCGCATTCAGGACCAGGTGATACGCTACACGCTTACCATTGAAGCCAAATTTGGTCGTTACCGGGCGACCATCACGGATTTGATTACGGAAAGTAAAGGGCTTTCGTTACCCGTTCAGCCGACTAGCCCGACAGCAACAGACCTGGGCCGAACGGCTGACAATAAAGCCAAGAACACCAGCGTGATCAATCAGGCGGTAGCCCAGCAGGCTGAGTTGTACAGAGAGCTCGACAAAGACTGCCGCGCTACCCTAGCCAGCCTGAAAGAAAACATGACCTCCTGGGGCACCAAAAAAGCCGAGTAGCCCGCACGTACTTATCGATGCCGATCGACGCCAACCTGCTCGCAGAACTCTACTACCGGGCAGGTTGAACAATGAGGAAGCGTACCCGTGCAGATGTGCTTACCAAACGGCATGAGCAGACGATTGATGTTTACCCACTGCTCGCGAGGCACCTGTGTTTCCAGTACTTTCAATGTCTGTTCAGGCTGCTTGGTCCGCACAAAGCCCCAGCGGTTAACGACCCGATGCACGTGCACATCAACGCTGATGGCGGCTTGTCCCGTTGCGACGCCAAGCGCCAGATTTGCGCATTTCGGACCAACCCCTTTCAACGAGGTCAGTGTAGTATAATCAGCGGGTAGTTTGCCGCCAAATTCGTTGACCACACGCTCGGCAATGCCACGCATCGTATACGCCTTCTGGTCGGGGTACGTTGTACCATACAGAAGATCTGTAAGCGTCGGTATATCGAGTGCCAGCAGTTGTTCCGGGGTACGGGCTACGTCGAAAAGTCGTAGCGAGACGGGGATAGTCGTCTCGTCGAGCGTCCGGATGGATACGATGCAGGAAATCAACTGCTCAAAGAGTGTGTTGTACCCACGTTCGAACAAATCGAACATAGCCGCTTTGGGATAGGGACGAACAGCCTCTTCGATACGATCAAGAACGACGTTGAGGTCAAAGTTAGGTTTCATGGACTAGCTTTCGGTTGTTGCTTACGCCAGTCGGGTTAGCTCACACACCCAATCGGTGTTGGCCATTACTGAACGGACGTAAGCAATCTAACCCAAAGTTTTACAGCAAGGTTTTTACACCTTAATGATCACCATTTCTACGCGTCGGTTTTCGGGTCGTTCTTTTAAGCTTTTATTGGTATTAATGGGTCGCGACGGTCCGTAACCAACCGTGTCGATCCGCCCGGCATCTATTCCTTTCGAAACCAGATACCGTTTCACTTCATTGACCCGGTTTCGGGATAGTTCAACATTGGCGTCAAAATCGCCGACGGTATCCGTATGCCCCTCAAGCCGGATCGTCATCGTCGAGTTCTGCCGCATGACGGTCACGAGCCGATCCAGTTCGGGGTACGATTCCGGCTGAAGATCAAACTTAGAAACGTTGAAATAAATGTTTTTAAGCGTGATCGTGGCTCCAGCTTCAATGGGTACCAAATCGAAATTACGATTGAGCGCAACACGGTTTGTCGCCAGCGTGTCGCTCTGACTGAAATAGCCTTTCGCCGAAGCGGTTACAGCATAAACTCCTCGCTGGGTAATTGGAATGGTATACGCGCCGGTTGACTTGTTGCTGCGTACCGAATCGGCAGGGCCATCACCGACAGATTCGGCTCCCGAAATTAGCCGGTAGGTAATGGTTGCTCCTAAAAGCGCTTTGGTTTTGGCATCACGCGTAATCCCGTTAATGGCCACAGCTGCCGGCGCGGGTGCTGGTTCGGCTTTAGGCGGTGTAACGGGCGGTGTTGAAGCGGGTGGGCTTACCCCCGGCGACGTGCGCGGTATATAACGGGGTTGCTGCGCTCTTGGCTGTACCTGTGGTTTTGGGGTACGCTGCGAATATGTTTTCTTAAGCGGGTTGATGATATGGACGCCCCAGAAATTAAAGCAGATATAGCCCCCTCCATCCCGGCATTCAAATAAGTCGAACGTTGTGTAGCCGGGATCAATTCGTTCAAAATAAGCGACAAAGTCAACGCGTTCTCCCGGCTGAACTTGTCGCCTTGTTTCGAGCGGAATATTTTCGGCCCGCACGAATTTATACGACCGCTCGCCCTGATTGACGTACAAACGCGACGTTGGCTGAAAACCAATGTTGTTTGTCGACTCCATCTGTTGCCCACGCCCATTCGGCATTGGAATTGAAAAAGGAAAGCTTCGTCGTGACGAACCGCGTTCGCTGGATACGAATTTCATGTAGATGATCGTATACTGCGCAGTCAGTTCTACGCGCTGGATCGACACGTCGCGGTCGTTAATGTCATCGATGCGCGGATTTTCGGTGGTGTATTGAACCTGCGCCCGCAAGCCTGACGCAGCCAGCAACAAGACAAGGAGTAAACGTAATCGGCGGTTCATGTTCGTTGTTTACAGGAATTTATACCTAATAAACGTTTGATGCTGCCGAGTAGTTTATGGTTTAATTTTTCTATGAGTTAAGTGATAATTTGATCAAAAATATAATTAAAACTATAATTATCTTACTTTATCCTATTAGGCACTCTTGAAAGGTGTTTTATTCTGTACACATATTATTTTTCCAATGAATATTTCGAATCACAACTTATAATGATTCTATGTTGTAAGTTTATTATTCCAAATTTTATCATTGCGTTGTACTTTTACGGTTATTTTCAAATTTCAGCACAAAGAATATGAAGAAACTCTTCTTGATTAGCCTTCTGATGCTTGTCGCAACTTGGAGCAGCTTTGCACAGGGTCAGGTTGTTTCGGGCCGAGTCACCTCCTCCGATGATGGGTCGGGCTTGCCGGGAGTGTCCGTCAGCGTAAAAGGACAGACACAGGGTACCTTGACCGATGCCTCGGGTAATTATCGCCTGTCGGTTAGCGGAGACGTTACGCTTGTTTATAGCTTCATCGGCTTTACATCGGTCGAAGAACGCGTCAACAATCGATCGGTGATCAACATAACCTTGCAGACCGATGTTCGCAATTTGAGCGAAGTAGTGGTCACGGGCTATGGTCAGCAGATCAAGCGTGATCTTACGGGTAACATCGCCAAAGTCAAAGCCGCTGACATTCAGGATCAGCCCGTTACTACCTTCGATCAGGCGCTTCAGGGAAAAGCAGCCGGTGTACAGATCAACGCCGGTTCGGGTAAACTGGGGCAGGGTATTCAGGTACGGGTACGGGGTCAGTCGTCGGTATCGGCGTCGAACCAGCCACTTTACATTGTCGATGGTATTCCGGTTACTACGGATAACCTGAGTATCAACAGCGGCTCGACCAACCCACTGGCCGATATTAACCCGCAGGATATTGAATCAGTTGATATTCTGAAAGACGCGTCGGCGGGTGCCATTTACGGAGCGCGGGCCGCCAATGGTGTCGTACTGATTACCACCAAGAAAGGGAAAGCGGGCCGGACCAACATCAATTTCGGCGCGCAATACGGTTCCAGCAAACCAACGCGCAAACTCGAGTTTCTGAATACGGAGCAGTACGTCAATTTTTACAACAAGGCAGCGGCCAACGCTGACCGCCTGGACGGTCTTGACCCAAGCGATCCGTCATCAAACACGTCGTATATGAAAAGCTTCTACGAAACGCAGGGGCTGGGTACGTACGGAACGCCGAATCAGGTAAGCACCAACTGGGGTGATCTGGCTTATCAGGATGCCCCCTATCAGCAGTACGACCTGAACATAAACGGCGGTAACGAGAAAACGACGTTCTATCTATCAGGTCAGTTGCTGGATCAGAAAGGAATTCTGATTGGCAATGCCATCAAACGGTATGCCGGTCGCCTGAACCTCGATCACCAGGTATCGAGCCGGTTCCGGGTTGGCCTGAACATGGGCCTGACACGCACCTACAACGAGCGTCTTTCGGCTGACAACCAGTTCGACAACCCGATGCAGATGGTTGCGTTGCCCCCAATGACACCCGCCAACGACCCACAAACAGGACTTCCGGTTGGTACTCCGCCTGGTGACATCAGCATTCCGGTTTATTATAACCCGCTGATCAACATCGGCAACTCGTATTTCAACACGACGGTTTACCGGAATATCAGTAATGTGTACGGTCAGCTGAACATTGCCAAAGGCTTATCGTTCCGCTCTGAATTCGGCGTTGACGTCCTCAATCAGCAGGAAGAACTGTATTACAACAGCAAAACACAACGGAACTTTAGCGCTCCGCTAGGCTACGGTCGGAACCGTTACGTTCGTGTTGAGAACTACAATACGAACAACTTCTTCTCGTACAACACGTTGTTCGGTCGCCACAACATCGACGCTACCGTCGGGATGTCGTACCAACAGTCGCAACAGAAGACCAACTATACAGAAGGACGTGACTTTCCCTCGGATGCGTACCGCCAGATCGCCAGTGCCGCCCGGAAAACGGATGGTAGCTCGACTCAGTCGGATTTCCGCTTTCTGTCGTATTTTGCCCGTGCCAACTACAAGTTTTCGGATCGTTATCTGGTAGGCGTCAGCGCCCGGATCGATGGATCGTCGCGTTTCGGTCGGAACAGCCGTTACGGTTTCTTCCCGGCGGTATCGGCAGGCTGGGTATTGTCGGAAGAAAGCTTTCTGAAAAATAATCGCGCCATCAGCTTCCTGAAACTGCGGTCGAGCTATGGCCGGACGGGGAACGCCGATATCCAGACAGCGGGGAACGTATCGCTGCAAAACTTCCCCCAGTTAGGTCTGTTCACGGGTGACGCCAGCTATGGCGCACAGCCCGGTCAGCGCCCATTCCAGTTGGCCAACCCTGATCTGAAGTGGGAAACTACCGATCAATTCGACATCGGTATCGACTTCGGTATTCTGAATAATCGCATCAATGGCGAAATCGACTATTATAACAAACAAACGTCGGGTCTGCTGCTGAACGTCAACGTACCGGGTACAACCGGGTTTGCTACCCAGTTCAAAAACGTCGGTAATCTGCAAAATAAAGGCTTTGAGTTTGTGTTGAACACGGAAAACCTGACGGGTGCTTTCCGCTGGACCACAAGTCTGAATGCCGCAACGAATCAGAATAAGATTACGAATCTACAAAGTCAGATCATCGAAGGCGGTCTTAACGCCATGAGCCGTGCCGTTGAAGGGCAACCGCTCGGTGTGTTCTTTACACAAGAGTATGCCGGTGTTGATCCAGCTAAGGGTGATGCGCTTTGGTACAAGAATACGCCAAATCCTGACGGCAGCCTGGATCGGTCAACAACGAACGTGTACAGTCAGGCACAACGCGTAGTAGTTGGTAGCCCACTCCCAACCTGGACGGGTGGTGTCACCAACACGTTTAGCTATAAGGGTATCAGCCTGAGTGTTTTCTTCAACGGTGTGTTTGGTAACAAGCTGAACTTCTACGGTGTAGGACGCTTTTCGTCGGCAAATGGCCGATTCGAAGATAACCAGACGGTGAACCAGTTGGCCGCCTGGACCCCGGAAAATCCGAATACCAACGTACCGGAAGCCCGCTTGTTTTACAACAATGGCGCTCAGCCTTCGAGTCGTTTCGTGCTCGATGGTTCATTCGTTCGGTTACGCACGGTTACCTTGTCGTACAACCTGCCCAAGCTGCTTGTCAACCGGGCGAAGCTGAACACGGTACGTGTGTTCGTAACCGGCCAGAACCTGCTAACGTTCACCAAGTATGCGGGTTGGGACCCTGAGGTCAATACAGACTACGCCGTTTCGAACATTGCCCAGGGTTATGATTTCTACACGGCTCCGCAGGCACGTACGATCACGGGTGGTATCAACATCGGTTTCTAATCGGGTACATCGCAACGGATACAATCACTTTTCCTACGAATTTCTTTCTATGAATACATACATAAAACACTGGTTGTTCGCTGGGGCCGTTAGCTTTCTGGTCACGGCTTGTGGTAATCGCCTGAATGTCGAACCCACCCAGAGTGTTGAGCAGAGTCAGGCGTTGAATACCGAACAGGACGTACGAATTACACTCGTAGGTGCCTATGATGGCTTGAGCGACGTAAACCTGTACGGCGGTGGCATTCAATACATCGGCGATCTAACCGGCGACAACCGCGACGTCGTTTTTGGTGGTACATACTCTACGCTTGACGAAATCTGGCGTAAAACGGTAACGACTTCAAACACAGTTACGCGGGATTTCTGGCTGGATGGTTACAACGCCATTAACCGGGCCAACAATGTATTGTCGGCGCTTGATAAAGTCAGTCAGGCGAATCGCAATAACATTGAAGGACAGGCTCGCTTCATCCGCGGAGCTTTGTATTTCGAGTTGGTAAAGGCCTTCGCTAAGAGCTGGAATGACGGTACGCCAACAGCCAACCCCGGCGTACCACTGGTACTGACCCCTACCAGCGTTGTTACAGACGCTGATTCTCGGGCGCGCAATACGGTAGCCGAAGTATATACCCAGGTACTGGACGATCTGACCAAAGCCGAAAGCCTGTTGCCGCAAACCCAGTCGTATGGTAGCGCGGTCAGTAGCGGTTTTGCCACTAAAGATGCCGCTGCGGCTATATTAGCTCGTGTGTATCTTCAGCAGCAGAATTTTGCATCCGCGCGCGATGCCGCGAACCGGGTAATCACATCCGGTACCTATTCGCTGGCCAGTACCTTTGCGGACGCTTTTACCGACGCATCGCCCGAAACTATTTTCCGGATTATCGTAACCGATCAGGATGGTACGAACGACCTAAACACGTTTTACGCATCAGTACCGAATCAGGGCCGGGGAGATGTACGGGTGCAGCCCAAATTCCGCCAATTGTACGAAGCGAACGATGTGCGTGGCTCGTTCTTCAGCACGGCTAACCAGAACACGTTTACCAGCAAGTTCAATGACCTGTATGGCGACGTTCCTGTCGTGCGCCTGGCGGAGATGTACCTGACCCGCGCTGAAACGAACCTGCGACTGAATACAGCTGTCGGGGCGACACCGCTGGCCGACATTAACCTGATCCGTAACCGCGCCAAAGCTACCCCGCTGACGACGGTTGATCTGGCAGCTATTTTGCTCGAACGCCGGTTGGAATTAGCATTTGAAGGTCAACAAATTGCGGATATCAAGCGGACAGGCGGTACGGTTGGGACAACGGCTTATAACGCGAACAATCTGGTCTTACCGATCCCACAACGGGAAATCGACACGAACAAAGCGTTAGTACAGAATCCGGGGTATAACTGATCCGGTAATACATCTGTGACGCAGTAGGTGCAAGTAGTGCAAATATCATAGTGAGTGGTGTCGGTTTTGAGAAACCGACACCACCATAAGGAACCTACTCAAATTTCCCCAAACAAAAATGGAGCTATCACTATCTGATAGCTCCATTTTTGTTTGTAAACCCTAGTTTATTCTATCAATTACCACTCGTAGCGGCTACAGAAGCCGGACCAGTAACATACAGTTGATTAAACAATAGCTTGAACGTTCCGTGCGACTGTGCGCGGAATGTAATCTCAGGCCCAAAGGCGTACAGTTTACCCGAGCCGATGGGAGCAACAAAAGCGGCTATGCCATCCTGCAAATACGATTGTCCCCAAGCCCAACCGCTGCGCAAGGGCTTGTTCGTTGAGAACCAGGCTAGCGGTTTTACTTTGCCGCTGGCAATGGCTTCGGGAGCCACTTTAAAGACCGGACTTGCATCGAAATACACATCCGTCAAGGTTGGTAAGCCCCAGGTTGCCTGTTGCGTCGAATCGACGTTCATCTGCAATACGCTACCCGGAATGTAATACTTCTCGCCCGGCAGTGGTTTCTCTACGCCTGTATTCGTCATCTCGGTTAGAGCACTCTTGACGGGCAACTTCAAATGATAGGCCAGATTCGTACTTGACCCGATGGTTACCACCGTACCGCCGTTTTCCAAGAATGTCTTCAACTGCGGAACTGACTTATCAGCTGTAATTTTTCCTAACCAGGGTCGATACTCCGCAGGCGTGGTTTCGGTTTTTGGCTCCGACCCAAACAGGCTGTAGAGGTCAACTTCTTTGGTATTGGTCGATGGAATAGCCCGCGTAACGAATACGATGACGTCGTACTTTTTTCGTAGCTCGCCCGCGTCGATGTCCTGCGCGTAAATCACTTTCATCGGGAAGTGATACTGCTCCATCAGCCAGCGCACCCAGCCCGAAGGCATCGATCCGCCGTACGTATCCCACAAGGCAATGCGCATGGGCGTCATTTTCGTCATAGTTGTCGTTGGTCGCTTCGCCAGTCCGACAACGTCGATGCCCAGATCCTTGACCGACTTATCGAGCAACGATTTAGCTTTCGCCGAAGCCGGAACGTAAAACGCACCCGACTCGCCCGACGGTTGCAGACCGGTTCCGTTCGGTAACCGAAACACTTCCACACCCGACGCCAGCAGATCGTTGACCGCAATAAACGAGTTGTTGGCACGTGCACTCAGCAGATACCCTTCGCCCGCCGTTCCGGCCAGGTGTCCTTCCGGCGATTGTAGCTCGCCATACGGCAATTTCTTGAAAGGACCATCAAACGCATCCAGAATCCGGTCAAACTGCACGTTCATCAGATAAGCCAGTGTCCAGCCTGCCGCGTCGTACGGACGAACCGGCGGACCGCCTGGATACTGAAAATCGTTGGGGTGATCTTGTGGCTCGAACATGTCCAACAGGTGCGGGCGGAAGGCCTGATCGGATTTAACCACGTACGAACCAGCGGGATATTTCTTACCGGCAACGGTGAAATCGCCCGTGGCCTGCTGTACCTGAATCCCCGTTTTGATCAACGCGTTGACAAACTTCACCGCCGTCGCAAAATCAGCCTGATTCGCCGGAATGATAAACCCGCGCGGATCGCGCAAGGCGGGCGCTTTCATGATCGTATCGTAGTATTTCAAGGGCATACCACCGCCTTTGGGTATGTAGCCGTACTGCGCCAACGCTGCGTTCGTGGGCGTCACTACTTTTTTAGGATCCGAGTCGTAGGCTTGCGTGATGGCATCGATCCGTTTGGGGGAAAGCGCCCACGTGTCTTTACTACCCCGTTCGATTGAGTTTTTACCCATCCGATAAATGTTGAACAGCACCTCGTCACGATACCGGGCTGCGTAATTCAGTACGGCGTAGTTCAGTGATACGGAATAATCAATCGACTGCTTGAAATGCCACTTCTGCGGAGTTACCGGGAACGGGGTAGCCCCGTTTGGGATCAGGCGTTTTGGCACCAGCGGTACGTCTTCGGGCGTCGGTCCACCAATAATTTCGGTCAGTAGACCGATCATATTGTGAAAGTGGGTCGTTGTGCGCAAACCACCGTTATACCAGGTTGAAAAGACCGAACCACTCAAGCGTGTAAAACCGGGTTTGTTTTCGACATTCATTCGGTTGATCATAGCCGCGCCCAAGGCGTCGATACCCGTTACCATCAACGGATCGAAGACGTAGTTGAACGGATCGCGGTACGGCGGCCCCGCCAGGATCGACCCCGCCGGGCCGCTCTGGTGGTGGTTGTACATGATCTGCGGAATCCACTCGACAAACAACTGCCGACCAATGTTCTGCGTTTCTTTCATGTTCATGATAAAGAAATCGCGGTTGTTATCGTGGCCGACGTATTTCTGATATAGGCGAGGCACATTATCCAGCGAGCGCTTTTCGGGCTTCGCTTCGCGCATGTACCAGTTCGTTACGATCTCCTGCCCGTCAGGATTGGCGTGGGTCAGCAGAATCACAACGTCGTCCAGAATGCGAAGCGTTTCGGGGTCTTTCCGGCTAATCAGTTGGTAGGCCGTTTCGATCAGCTGATGCGTACCCACCGTTTCGGTAGCATGAAGGCCACCGTCGATCCAGACCACGGCTTTTCCTTCCAGCGCCATTGCCCGCGCCTGCTCGTCGTTGAGTCCTTCGGCACGGGCCAACTTCTGGGATATTTCCTTGTAACGGCTCAGCTTTTTGAGGTTCGCGGGCGACGATACGATCAACATCAATTGCCGCCGTCCTTCTTCGGTAGCACCAATATCAACGAGCTTAACCCGATCCGACGCCGAGGCCAGTTTTCTGAAATAAGCTTCGGTCTGGGTATACGTTGCGAGCTGATAATCATCGCCGATGGCAAAGCCAAAATGCTGTTTTGGCGATGGAATCTGCGCCCAGACCATGTTCAGGCTGAGCATCAGGACAGCCAATGATCGAAAGAAGTAACGAGTCATGTGGTTAACTTAGAGAGGTAGTTGTTTTGAAAAAGTACAGAGAAGCCTTCAATGAAAAGATGTCGAGAGAATTTGTCTTTATTTAATAAAGAAGCAATTATACTTGATTAAATTTTATTATATATCTTTGTGTCAGAATAAAATACGGATAAATATCTTTATTGAAATACAATCTACATAAGTTTACATACAAGACATAAACTAGTATACCGTGACTTCAACTTTACCCCTTTTCTCATGAAAAAAGCCTCCCGATGTTCGGGAGGCTTTTTTCATGATGAACTGTATAGACTAGCGGTTCGACGCTTCTTTCTTCATCTTCTTGTGCATGTGCTTCATGCTTTTGGCCGAATCCGCTTTCATGTCGTCGCCCATTTTCTTGGCATCTTTCTTTGCTTGCTTGGCTTCTTTCTTCATTTCCTTGTGCGCCATTTTAGCATCGTCCTGTGCAAAAGCAGCACTCGTCAAAAACAAAGCGGTGATAGCCGCCATCATTACCTTTTTCATCGTGTTAGTTAGCTAAGTGAAATAGTATCAACGATAGCTTAACAGTCTATCGACTAAAAGGTTATTAAACTTTGCTTAAACCAATACGGCCCGACAAACAGTATCACTGATTGCTCGATTTAGGTGCTTTCTTTTTCGCCTTTACATTGGGGGCACTGGTCTTAACACTACTAGTAGGATCGGTCGTTGTCGTACGAGCACCACCCGCACCACTGACCTGCGCTTGTTCGGCTGTCGTTCCGGTTCCTGTCGATATGCCCATCGTTCCGTCGTGGGTATTAGCGGCTGACGGATCGGAACGGACAGCGTCCGTTGATGATCTGGTTCCGGTTTTTGAAGTTGAGCCAGACGATTTCGATTTTTGTTGCGGTTGTTGTTGCGCTATGGCTGAACCGGATAGCAGTAAAACAAAGGCAGCGGCTGCAAGTGAATTCATCATCAGTAAGGTTTGTCTAGTGATGATCAATTAACTGCTGCCGCTGCCGGTAGTTTTTACGCAGTACAGAATCCAAGCAAACGGTTTACACTACACCGCCACGTTGAACTCCGACGTGAGGTGAAACTGAATGTCAGGATTATTTTGCTGGTTCATGCGCAGCATCCATTCCGACTCAGCCAGAAACACCGGATTATTATCTTTATCAAACGCGATCTGATTACCTTTCAACCGGATAAATTCACGAAGCTTAATAGGGTCTTCGGCGGTAATCCAGCACGCTTTGGTATAGTTCAGCGGTACCCAGCGACACTTGGCTCCGTACTCATTTTCCAGTCGGTACTGAATAACTTCGAACTGAAGTTCACCCACCGTTCCAACGATTTTACGGTTACCGATTTCAAGCGTGAACAGCTGCGCAACCCCTTCGTCGGTCAACTGCTGAATCCCTTTATCCAGCTGCTTCGACTTCATCGGATCCAGATTGACCAGTTCTTTGAAGATTTCGGGCGAAAAGCTCGGAATACCCTGAAACTGCAACTCCTCTCCTTCCGTCAGCGTATCGCCAATCTTGAACGTACCCGTATCGTACAGTCCCACAACGTCGCCAGGGAAGCCTTCTTCCACGACACTTTTGCTATCGGCCATGAAACTGAATGGCGAAGCAAAGCGAACGTTTTTATCCAGACGCGTATGGTGGTAAAACTTACCCCGCTCAAATACGCCCGAACAGATACGCAGAAAGGCGATCCGGTCGCGGTGGCGTGGGTCTAAGTTCGCGTGAATTTTAAAGACGAAGCCGCTGAAGTTTTTCTCTTCGGGCAACACTTCCCGCTTGTCGGTTGGACGAGCAATCGGTTCGGGCGAAATGTCGCAGAAGCCTTCCAGCAATTCTTTTACGCCAAAGTTGTTGACCGCCGAGCCGAAAAATACCGGAGCCAGCTTACCGTCCAGATACGCTTGCCGGTCAAAAGCGTCATACACGCCTTCAATCAGTTCAACGTCTTCCCGAAGCTGAGCCGCGTCCCGTTCACCCACTTTCTGGTCCAGCAACGAATCAGCCAGTTCGATGGGCAGTACGTCGTCTTCAACTTTCGTTTTGTTGACTTTAAAGAAATATAACTTTTTCTCGATCAGGCTGTAAACGCCTTTGAAGTCCGAGCCCATGTTAACGGGCCAGGTCATGGGCCGAACCCGAATGTTTAGTTTCTCTTCCAGTTCATCGAGCAAATCGAACGGGTTGCGGCCTTCCCGGTCAAGCTTGTTGATGAAGATGATCACCGGCGTATCACGCATCCGGCATACTTCCATCAATCGCTCGGTTTGTTCCTCAACGCCTTTTACGCAGTCGATCACCAGAATAACACTGTCTACAGCAGTGAGCGTCCGGTAGGTATCTTCCGCAAAGTCTTTGTGACCAGGGGTATCAAGAATATTGATTTTGAGATTGTCGTACTCAAATGTCATCACCGAGGTAGCAACCGAGATACCCCGTTGCTTCTCGATTTCCATAAAGTCGGAGGTGGCCGACTTTTTAATTTTGTTTGATTTTACAGCCCCCGCCGTCTGGATCGCTCCGCCAAAAAGCAGTAGCTTTTCCGTCAGTGTTGTTTTACCGGCATCGGGGTGGCTAATGATGGCGAACGTCCGCCGACGAGCGGTTTCGGCCTTTATATTTGTTTGCATTATTCTCAGAATCAGAACACAAAGATACGAATATATATAAAGATTGACGCGCCAATCGGTAGAATCAAGAACGGCCTACCCGTGGCGTTGTGCACTTCTTCGTATACGTTATAAAAAGGCCCACAGCAACAAGGCCCAACCCGCAATCAGGGCGACACCACCTATTGGTGTAATAGCCCCCAACCAGGTTATACCCGTAAAACACAGGATGTACAAGGAGCCGGAAAAAATCAACACACCCCCAATAAAGGAATAACCCGCGTAGTTGAGCAGTTTAACAATCGACGGATTACTACCGAACAGCTGCATCAAAACGCCAACCAGCACCAGCGCCAGCGCATGATAAAACTGGTATTTCACGGCGGTCTCGAAGGTTGCTGCGCGGCCGGATGCTTCCAGCATAGTACGCAGGGCATGCGCACCAAATGCACCAAGGGCAACCCCCAATAAACCCAATACAGCACCTGCTTGAATAAAAAATTTCATAAGGTTAAATCGCGACGGCGGTCGGTATGATTGAGATACTAAACTTTTTAAGCAACACGTCAATCTATTCTAGAAACAAAATCAGAGGGTAGAAACATTCCGCGCGCCAAAAATAGCGCTCCCCACCCGAACCAGCGTACTGCCTTCTTCCACAGCGATGCGGTAGTCACCACTCATGCCCATCGATAGCTCGCTAAACTGAATGCGTTCACCGTTGCCGTGCGGCCATGATGTCGCAGCCAGCTTGTCGTACAACTGCTTCAATCCGCGAAACTCTTGGCGAATTTGGGCTTCATCCTCCGTGTTGGTCGCCAACCCCATCAGGCCAACAATCCGAACATTCGATAGACTCGTTAAAGCCGGATCGTTTAGCAGTTCCTCAGCCTCGTCGGCAGAAAGACCAAACTTGGTTTCTTCGTCGGCAATATAGATCTGGAGCAGGCAGTCAATCACCCGGTTGTATTTGGCAGCCTGCTTGTTGATTTCCTGCAACAGTTTCAAACTATCGACCGAGTGAATCAGCGTCACAAACGGGGCGATGTACTTCGTTTTGTTTGTTTGCAAGTGGCCGATCAGATGCCATTCGAGGTCGGCAGGAAGCTGCGGCTGCTTTTCAACCATTTCCTGCACTTTGTTCTCGCCAAACTTTCGGCAACCCGCGTCGTAAGCCTCTTGTAGCATCGCAATGGGCTTCGTTTTGGTGACGGCTATCAACTGAGCGCGCCCGGCTAGTTCCGTCTGGATTTGGTGAATAGCATCAGCAATCATATATAACCTGAAAGTAGGTCAACTGGGACCGTTTATTAATATTGTGCAAAGATACGCTTGAGAACTACGCGAAATCCTGTAGTTTTTGGCCGTAAAGCATCCACTTGGTACAATAAACGAGTAGATGATATAGTTTTGGAAAGGATTTAACCGCAACCCTTCAGTAATAATGAATCCAATGGAACCTAGAACCCAACCCCGAAACAATAGTCGCAGCTACCTGCTGGCCGCCCTACTGATTCTGGCTGCATTGAACATTCTGTTACTCTACTTCTATTATCAGGAACGGCAGGACAACAAAACGAAAGACGCCACCATTGCCGCCAAAACCGAAGAAGTGCTAGCAGCGAAAACAAAGCTAGATTCCATTTCAGCTCAGTTGGATGCCAAAATTGCCGAGATTCAACGACTGGGTGGTAATGTGGATTCGCTTATGAAAGTGAGAACGCAGTTGGAAACGGATAAGCGTGAACTACGGAACGTGAACTCGTTCGACGGCAAAAAATATGACCAGAAGATCCGGAACTACCAGGCTCTTTTGGCCCAGAAAGACCAGGAGATCGTCCGGCTAAAACAGGAAAATGGCCTACTGACCCAACGCAATGACTCGTTGTCAACGGAGAATACGAGCCTAAAGGCCGAACGGCAAACGTTGAGTGATTCGGTGGCAGTGGTGACCACCCGGAATCAGGAGCTATCCGAAAAAGTGACCATAGCGGCAGCATTGCACGCAGAAAGCGTTACCGTTAGTGCCATCAACGCGCGCGGCAAAGAAAACGACGGTGGTAGCTACAAAGCCAAACGCATCGATAAAATACGGGTGTCGGTTCGGTTATCCCCCAACGGCTTGGCGAAACAGGAAGAAAAAACAATGTACATGCGTGTTCTTGACCCGAGCGGTGCGGTGGTGTCGGACATGGCTACTGGCTCCGGCGAGTTTACGTACAACGGAGAAGGCATGATTTATACCGCGATGCAGCGGTTTACTTTCGATAACAGCCGCCAGCAGGTTGACTTTATTTACGGTCGGGGTGGAAAGCGATTCAACGAGGGTCGCCACACGATTGAAATTTACTGCGAGGGTTTCCGCATTGGTGAGGGCGACTTTACGGTCAAGTAATTTTCGAAGCACAGGTACTTACAAACGATTGGGGCGGAAGAGATTCCGCCTTTTTTCATACTATTTATAGACAAGTACTATCAACTAAACACTTTTTTTCTTACCTTTGCGCCCTCATTTCAAACCAATTACGTACAATGTTTCCTAATAACTACGAAACGGTGTTCATCTTAACTCCCGTTTTATCTGAGACTCAGATAAAGGACGCCGTTGACAAGTTCCGCAAGGTGCTGACCGATAACGGTGCGGAACTCGTTCACGAAGAGAGCATGGGCCTTCGCAAACTGGCTTATCCGATCCAGCACAAGAACACGGGTTACTACCAACTCTTCGAGTTTAAGGCTCCCGGCACGATCATCGAGAAACTCAACACTGAGTACCTCCGCGATGAGCGCATCATCCGTCACCTGACGGTTTCGCTCGATAAACACGCCGTTGCTTACAATGACCGCAAGCGTAATGGCTTGGTGGGCAAGAAAAAACAAACCGAAAACGCTTAGGCTACGTAACCATGAGTTTGCAAAACGAATCTGTCTCGAAAACTGAGACCCGCAAAAAATACGACCGCTTTAAAAAAGCCGGCATCAAATACATCGATTATAAAGATGGTAACTTCCTGCTGAAACTGCTGAACGAACAGGGCAAGATCCTTCCCCGGCGGTTAACTGGCACGAGCCTGAAAAACCAGCGTAAAGTGGCACAAGCCGTTAAACGCGCTCGTCATCTGGCCATCCTGCCATACGTAGGAGATTCACTGAAATAAAGTTTACTGTTTTCAGTACACCGTGAGCCCTCAGCGGATCACCCCACTGAAACCAGAAAACGGAAAATTATTCTGAACAAATGGAAATCATCTTAAAAACCGATATTGCCGGCCTGGGCTATAAAAACGACACCGTAGCGGTGAAGCCAGGTTACGGCCGCAACTACCTGATCCCTCAGGGTTATGCGGTTATGGCTACTTCTTCGAACAAGAAGATCGTTGCCGAAAACATCCGTCAGGCTGCTCACAAAGCCGAAAAAATCAAGAACGACGCGCAAGCAATTGCAGATGGTATCGGCGACATCACGCTGACGATTCCAGCAAAAGCGGGCGACAGCGGCAAAATCTTTGGTCGTGTTACCAACACCCAAGTTGCTGATGCCCTGCGTGAAAAAGGCTTTGACATTGACCGGAAGAAAATCACGGTTGATGACGTTAAGACGCTTGGTACCTACGAAGCTTCGCTTGACCTGCACAAGGACGTGAAGCACAAAGTAAAATTTGAAGTTGTATCGGCTGAATAAGCGTACACGCTTCCAACTAAAAGGTCGGTCTTGAATAAATCAGGACCGACCTTTTTTTATGCTTACATGTTTCCTTCTACTTCACTGTAGTACCAGTCCAACGGAGCTTTGTAGGTTTGAAACAACGACTGTATCTCATCGAAGACTTTATTGTTCTTGTACTTTATTAGTCGCCAATCACTTTGTTCCAACAGTTTTAGCGTTTCGCCCAGTGTAAGTTTCTGGGCGTCCTGCCAATAAACAAGTTTTTTCTTTTCGGCAATCGTTCGGTATAACAGATCACGGGCACGAACGGAAAAGGCAATCTCCTGTAGTTTTAACGGTGGAATTCGCTCAATAAGCGCTTGTCGGCGGTCAATTTCCTGATGAGCTTGCGTGATTAATTCATTTAATGACTCAAAACTTAGGGTTTTAATGCGTTTTTGAAAGGACATCGTTACGTAATGGCGGAAAAAAGGATTTCTCCGTGAATGTAAAGAAAAGTCGTGGCTCTTCACGGCGAACGCAAGGCATTGCCAAAATTGAGGCTATACGCTACTTACTCAGAATCAGCTTTAGAAAGAAACCCTGACTACTTCTCAAACAAAATGTACTCATCACAAATAACTGTAAATCAATAAATTGACTAGTCGATTATATTTCATAGCCAGAACCTAATTGCCTTTGTTTTGTGTTCTTTCAGTATGCAGTTTCATACCGAATTAGTACCTGAATCGCTCCCCCATTCGATCGGCCTGAACAGCCGTATTGTAACGATTGGGTCGTGCTTTGCGGAGGTCATGGGGCGTCGGCTGGCCGATCATAAGCTAACTGTGCTGGACAACCCCTTCGGAACGATCTTCAACCCCGTCTCGATTGTCAGGCTGTTAACGATGGCGCTCTACGGAACACCACCGGATGAAGATCGCTACATCGAACGCGATGGAACCTGGTTTCACTACGACTTTCATTCGTCGCTCTGGGCTACCAATCGGGATGAATTACGCACTTTACTCATCCAAACATTGGCACAAACCGGCTTAGCCTTACGCGAAGCTAATTTTCTGTTTCTTACGCTCGGCTCGGCGGTTGTTTATCGGCACATCGAAACGGGTAAAGTCGTGGCAAACTGCCATAAAATGCCGGGGCAACTGTTCGAGAAGTACTTATATCAGATTGACCATCTTCGCGATGAGCTGACACTGCTGCTGAAAATACTGCGCAAAGCCAATCCGAAGCTCAACGTCCTGCTGACGGTTAGCCCCGTTCGTCACACCCGCGACACGCTACCCATCAATCAGGTCAGTAAATCGACGCTGCGCGTGATCGCTCACGAGCTGACGGTCTGGAATAACTGGGTATCCTATTTCCCAGCTTATGAGCTGATGATTGACGATCTGCGGGATTACCGGTTTTACGAAGCGGATTTGATCCACCCGAACGCACTGGCCCACGATTATATTTTCGACAAACTTGCTGAAAGTGCATTTGACGTCGAACTTCGTGACTTTATTGTTCAGTGGTCCAAACTAAAAAAATCGCTGGCTCATCGTCCACTTTATGGCAATAGCCCCGCTCACGAGCAATTTTTAGGACGGTTGCTAACCCAATTAGAAAGCTTATCTGCGCAAGTAGACGTTTCGGCGGAACTGGCAGCGGTTCGTAGTCGTTTAAAAGGCGGAGAACAGCCTGAAAGCCAAAGCGCGGACAGGAAAGATGGCGAAATAGAATTTGCCTGATTTTCAACTATCCCGGCCTTCCTCCCTTCTTTTTTCCAATATTATGTCTGATTACCGATTATCCAAAGAAGCTGTTTTACAAGCCCTAAGTACCGTTGAGGAGCCTGATCTCAAGAAGGATCTTGTTTCGCTCAACATGGTCAAAGATATTGAGTTAAGCATCGGTCAGGTGCGCTTTACGGTTGTACTGACAACACCTGCCTGTCCGCTGAAGGAAGTCATTCGGAAACGATGCGAAGATGCTATTCACACGCACATAGGTCCGGAGATTGAAGTCAAGATCGACATGACGTCTGACGTAACGTCAACGCGTAACAACGCACCGACGCTGCCGGGCGTAAAAAATATTATTGCCGTATCATCAGGTAAGGGTGGCGTTGGCAAATCTACCGTTACAGCAAACCTGGCCATTGCGCTCCACAAATCGGGGGCTAAAGTTGGGATCATCGATGCGGATATTTACGGTCCTTCGATGCCAACCATGTTTGGTGCCGAAAACATACAGCCTCGTATTTTTCAGGTAGATGGTCAGACGAAGATGGAGCCCATTCAGCAGTTTGGCATCAAAATTCTGTCGATGGGCTTTCTGGTTGCACCGGGTCAGGCCATTATCTGGCGGGGTACAATGGCGGGTCGGGCCTTGCAGCAATTCTTTTCCGACGCCGATTGGGGCGAACTGGATTATCTGCTCATCGATTTACCACCGGGTACAGGCGACATTCACCTGACGCTGGTTCAAACGGTACCGGTAACGGGGGCAATTATCGTAACGACTCCCCAGAAAGTAGCCTTAGCCGATGCAACAAAAGGGCTTGCCATGTTCCGGCAGCCGCAGATTAACGTTCCGGTACTCGGCGTTATTGAAAATATGTCTTACTTCACCCCTGCCGAATTACCTGATCATAAATACCACATTTTTGGTAAAGGGGGCGGTAAAGAGCTGGCCGAGCAGTTCGACGTGCCGCTGCTGGCCCAGATCCCGCTTGTGCAAAGCATACGGGAAGCGGGCGACGAAGGCCGTCCTGCTGTCAGCATGGGCGATCCGGTAACGCTTGAGGCATTCCGGTCGGCAGCGGAAGCGCTGGCACAGCAAGTAGCCATCCGGAACGCATCGATTGACCGCACCAAGCGCGTAGAAGTAGCGTAACCTGTTTATTTGGACCAAGTCTGAGCTTGGTTTGTTAGTTGCATAAAACCTCGATATCCTGTAAATTTACCGTAAATACAAAATTCATGGAGACGGTAGTTAATAACGACCAACTGATTACGAAAATCGAACGAGCGCTTGATGGCATGCGGCCTTACCTGGCTGCCGATGGTGGCAACGTGAAAGTGCTGGAAGTGACCGACGATAAAACCGTACGACTCGAGTTGATCGGTGCGTGTGGCTCTTGTCCCATGTCGGCCATGACGTTCAAAGGTGGCCTGGAAGAAGCAATCCTGAAAGCCGTTCCTGAAATCACCAAAGTAGAAGCAATCAACATTACGCCTGCGTTTTAACGAACTGGCTGCTTCTTGCTCTTGATTTACATCCAATGGCCTATTTATAGCGCTTGCCAAGTAGGGTTGCCTGCTTTCGATAAGCGATTATAGAACAAGCGCCCGGAATTTCATATCGTATTGACTTGAGCCGTCTGTCCATAAACAGGCGGCTTTTTCGTTTATTTGCGAATCGTAATATTCTCAAACCAGTGAAAATAGGCATTTTCTTCGGGGGCCCAGCGCGGGAGCGCGAGGTGTCGTATGCAGGTGGGCGCACAGCTCTGGCAAATTTAGACAAAGGCTTGTTCGAGCCAGTTCTGGTATTCGTAGACGGGCGCGGACGGTTCCGACTCGTTGAACCTGAATTTCTGATGCATCCGTCCCTGCGCGACGCTTTACCCCAGGACAAATCAGGATTCTCGGTGTACGACGAATCACTCGACCAGGACGTACTGGAAGCAGCCCTGCCTGAGATACGCCCCGAACAATTCCGCGATCATTTCGATATGGCATTTCTGGCCATGCATGGACCCGACTGCGAAGACGGTGCGATTCAGGGTTTACTCGAATGGTACAAAATGCCTTACACGGGTCCTGGTCTGGTTGGTTCAGCGGTAGGCATCAATAAAATATTACAAAATGAGTTGATCGCGCTCGCCAATGGGCAACAAAAGAAAACAGCTACCATTAGCCGCGATGCCTATGAACAGGCCGACAAAGCCCAGTTTTTTCAGTCACTGACGGAGCATCTGGGTTTGCCCATCGTTGTGAAAGCACCCCATCAGGGTTCGTCCATCGGCGTAGCCATCGTGCGGGAAGCTGACCTGGCGCAGTTCTGCCGGGCGGTCGAGCAGTGCTTCTTTACGATGAGCATTCGTCCCGACGGATGGAGTAAATTAAGCGAATGGTCCGACCTGTCAGCCGGCGAGAAGCGGGAAATGGCTCAGACAATGGTAAGCCTGGATTCGGGTATTAGCTTTCCCGTCGTGATCGAGCAAACGGGCGAAGTGATTCATCACCCCAACGATTTCATCGAAAAACTTGATGCGCTGGCTTCGAGTGGCTCCTCCATTACGCTGGCCTCACTCAATGCGGAAGACGAAGTGCTGTTCGAAGAATTTATCAGCGGGCAGGAATTTTCGTGCGGAGTTATTCAGGATGACGACCAAATGGCGATTGCGTTGCCACCGACCGAAATTTACAACGTAACCAGCTTTGATTTCGAGTCGAAGTACAAACTCAACACTACCAAAAAACGGATTCCGGTCGAAACGACGCTGGAAAACAACCGGAAGATTCAATTAGCGGTAGCCGAAGTATTTACGCGCTTAGGGATTAATGTGTACGCACGCATTGATGGGTTCCTGACGCCCGACGGTCGGGTACTGCTTCACGATCCGAACACCATTCCGGGTATGTCGCCGTCCTCCCTTATTTTCAAGCAAATGGCCGAAATTGGTCTGAACCTGTCGAACTCATTGACTTACCTGATTCGTCAGTCGCTGCGAGAACGGATTCGCTCGGGAAAAGACACTTTCCACCTCAAACGATTGCTGACCGATCTTGACGCTCAACTAGCCAACCGCAAAGCCAATCCGCTACCCGAACGGGTTATTTCGTTTGGATCGAGCGACGAGGAATTCTTGGCAGCCAAGCAGCAATACAACGAGTTAGCAGCCTCCGGAGTCGTTCGTCCGTCGCTTATGTACATCAAAGGGAAGGCTGAATCGCACGAGATTCCGGTTTATCTACTTTTCAAAGACACGATTGTCGAGTTGGAAATAGCGCTAAGCCAGCCGCGCCATTCGCTACTTATTGAAACAGTTGAGCAAACTGCTCACATTACGGCGAGGTATATTTAGTAGTTGTGCAGGCAACTAGGCTACTATCTGTTCAACTGAATGGCAAGTTTGAATAAAGATGGCCGAAGCAGCGACTTTACACATTTTTAGGTTACAACAATTATAATTTCTAGATAATACGTAAACTTATCCACATTCTTTACGCAATCTATTGTAAGGATTTGGTAGGCAGTTGGGGAATTGTAATTTTGGCGCACAATCATTTATAGTTTTAATAAGCCTTTTCGTATGACAACGACCCTTGACGCTTCCACACAGCAGCGCGTAGACCAATGGCTGGGCGGCAATTATGATGCCGACACCAAAGAAGCCATTCAGCATTTGATTGATTCAGGCAATGTCACGGAGTTGACCGACTCGTTTTACCGTGATCTCGAATTTGGAACGGGTGGCCTGCGCGGGGTGGTTGGCGTTGGTTCAAACCGCATGAACCGGTACACGGTTGGAGCCGCTACGCAAGGACTTTCCAACTACATCAATGCAGCGTTTCCCGATGAGGATATTAGCGTTGCCATTGCGCACGACAGTCGCCGGATGAGCCCCGAGTTCGCCCGGTTGGTGGCGGATATTTTCTCGGCCAACGGCATTAAAGTGTATCTGTTCAGCGCGCTTCGCCCGACACCCGAACTGTCTTTCGCAATTCGGCAACTGGGCTGCCAAAGTGGTATCGTCGTAACGGCTTCGCACAATCCGCCTGAATACAACGGTTATAAAGTATACTGGAACGATGGCGCGCAGGTCGTTTCTCCGCACGACAAAGCCATTATTGCCGAGGTAAGTAAAATTACGTCGGTCGATGACATCAAGTTTGAGGGCGTTCCCGAAAAAATCCACCTGATCGACGAAGAAATCGATGCTCCGTATATCGAACGGATCAAGTCGAACGCCGTTAATCCAGACGTAATTAAGCGTCAGGCCGATCTCAACATTGTTTACACGCCCATTCACGGAACCGGCATTACGCTCGTTCCCCGCGCGCTCGATGGGCTGGGCTTCACCAACGTTCACATTGTTGAGCAGCAGGCAACACCCGATGGCAATTTCCCGACGGTGAAGTCACCGAACCCGGAAGAACGGGCTGCCATGCAGCTCGCGCTTGATCTGGCCTTATCAATCAACGCCGATCTGGTCATGGCGACCGATCCCGACGCCGACCGCGTAGGCGCAGGTGCCCGCAACCACCACGGCGAATTTGAGCTGCTGAACGGTAACCAGATGGCCAGCCTGATTATTTATTACCTGCTTAATGCCTGGAAAGACGCAGGCAAGCTGACGGGTAAAGAGTTCGTAGCCAAAACCATCGTTACCACTGACCTCATCGATCAGATGTGCGAACGGTACGGTGTTAAATGCTACAACACGCTAACTGGCTTTAAATACATTGCCGAAGTGATTCGGGAACTGGAAGGAAAAGAGAAATTTATTGGTGGTGGTGAAGAAAGCTACGGCTACCTCATCGGTGATTTCGTCCGCGACAAAGACGCAATTGCTTCCTGTGCCATGATTGCCGAACTGACGGCTTATGCCAAAGACAATGGCAAGAGCCTGTTTGATTTGCTGATGGCGATGTACCAGGAAAACGGCTTCTACTACGAAGCGCTGGTGTCGTTGACCAAAAAAGGAAAAGCGGGCGCTGAAGAAATTCAGCAGATGATGGCCGACTTCCGGGCTAACCCACCGAAATCAATTGCTGGTTCGCCCGTCGTTCGGGTTGATGATTACAAAGCATTGACACGCCTGGATGCCCAAAGTGGACAAACTTCAGCCATTGAAGCAGGAAAGCTAGGTATCGAATCATCGAACGTGCTGCAATTTTTTACGGAAGACGGCACTAAAGTATCGGCTCGCCCATCGGGTACCGAACCCAAGATCAAGTTTTACGTCAGCGTGCGTGAACCGCTCGAAAGCAAAGAAGCCTTTGACGACACCTACGCTCAGCTGAAAGAAAAAGTACAGCGGGTAATAGACGAGTTGCAACTCGTTTAGGTAGCGCATAACTATTATTTGTACAAACGAAAACCCCGGTCATTCACACGACCGGGGTTTTCGTTTGTACAAATAATAGTTATAGAAATAAAGTAAGATTAATTAGAATAAGTGGTGGCAATTAGGGAATAATACTCAAGTATATTCCCTAATTGCCACCACTTATTCTAATTAATCGTATGACTCGTAGTGTTTTACAAAAGTTGTATCGTACCGTCCCTTTGCTCCTGATGAGCTGGGCTCTGTGCGTGGGGGCATTTGCCCAGGATCGAAAAATTTCCGGTCGGATCATCGATGGAAATGACAATTCGGGATTGCCCGGTGCAAACGTCTTGGTTAAAGGTACGACGACAGGCGTAGTCACCGACGCCGACGGCCATTTTTCGCTCAATGTATCCTCCGGTCGTGATATTCTGACAGTTTCGGCCATCGGGTACGTTTCCCAGGATATTACCATAGGCGCTCGTACAACGCTCACCATTGCCCTAGCTCCTGACGTAAAAACGCTCAACGAAGTCGTTGTGACGGGTTACGGTGCTCAGGCCAAACGCGACATCACGGGGGCGGTTGCGACGGTCGATACGAAGCAGTTGCTGTCCGTTCCATCGACTAACGTCGGGCAAGCCTTACAAGGCCGTGTAGCCAGCGTGCAGGTCGGTAACGAAAATTCGCCCGGCGGTGGCGTCATGGTACGTATCCGTGGTTTTGGTACGATCAACGATAATTCTCCGCTTTACGTCATTGACGGTGTTCCGACCAAGGGAAACCTGAACACACTGAACCTCAACGACGTGGAGAGTATGCAGATTCTAAAAGACGCATCGGCGGCTTCTATCTATGGTTCTCGGGCCGGTAACGGTGTCGTTATCATCACTACGAAAAAGGGTAAAGCGGGTAAACCCAAATTTACGTACGACACGTACTACGGTTCTCAGCGACATGGCAAGCTGCTGGACATGCTTAACACCCAGGAATACGCTAATCTGATCTGGGAGTCTCGGAAAAATTCAGGGGTTGTTTCCGCTAATGGGAACCCGCTTCATTCGCAGTTCGGGAATGGCGCTACGCCCGTCATCCCCGACTATATTTTGCCAAGTGGCGCTATGGAAGGAGACTCTCGGGTTGCCCGCAATGCCGACGGTACGTATGTCAACTACAACAACGACATCAATTCATCTAAATTCCTGCTGATTACGAAAGCTAACAAAACGGGGACCGACTGGATGGAAGAAATCTTTCGGACGGCTCCGATTCAGAATCATCAGCTGGGCGTATCGGGTGGCAGCGAAACCGGGCGTTATGCCATGTCGCTCAATTACTTCAATCAGGAAGGTATCATGAAGTACACGGGTTACAAACGGTATTCGCTTCGTGCCAACACCGAATTCAACGTAACCAAACGGGTGCGCCTTGGGCAGAATTTTCAGGTGGCTTATGGCGAACGTGTCGGTCAGCCCAATGGTAACAATGCGGAGAGTAACCCCATTTCATTTGCCTACCGGATTCAGCCTATTATTCCCGTATACGACGTAGCGGGAAATTTTGCCGGTACACGCGGGGGGGACCTCGACAATGCTTTCAATCCAATGGCAGATCTCTACCGAAACAAGGATAATAAAGAGATCGAGGTTCGGTTATTTGGAAATGCGTTCGCCGAAGTAGACATCCTGCCCAATCTGACGGCTCGTACTAGTTTCGGGATTGACTACAACAACTATAACTTCCGCAACTATTCGATCCGGAATATCGAAGCCTCAGAAGCACGTGGATCAAACAGCCTGACAACCAATAACAACTACGGCTGGACATGGACCTGGTATAACACGCTGACCTATAACATCAATCTGGGAGATCGGCACCGGTTCAACGTCATTGCCGGTACGGAAGCGATCAAAAACTACTTCGAAACCTTCGATGCTACCCGTACCAATTTCTTCGTGGATGACCTGGACAACCGCTACCTTAGCTCAGGTACCGGTATTCAGACCAACAACGGCACCGCATCGAACTGGAGTCTGGCCTCCGAGTTCGCGAAGATCAACTATGGCCTGGACGACAAATACCTGCTCGATCTGACGGTTCGCCGGGACCGTTCCTCCCGCTTTGCCCCAGAATATCGGTCGGCGGTGTTTCCGGCAGCTAGTGCGGGTTGGCGCATTTCGAAGGAGAATTTTTTTAAGCCTATTACGCTGGTCGATGACCTGAAATTCCGGGTAGGATTTGGTCAGACAGGTAACCAGGAAATCGGTAACTACAACTCCTTTACACAATTCAGTACCAACCCGATTACGTCGTTCTACGACATCAACGGCACGCGCACGTCGGCCGTATCGGGGTACGAACTAACGCAGTTCGGGAATATTCAGGCCAAGTGGGAAACAACGACCAGCCTGAACATTGGCTTTGATGCGTCCTTGCTAAAGAATCGGTTGAGCGTTGGTTTCGACTGGTACACCCGCACGACATCAGACATGCTTTTCCCCGTTCAGCCCCCGCTTACGCAGGGCGTAGCGACCAATCCGTTCCGGAATATCGGTTCGATGCGCAACCGGGGTGTCGATCTTATGATCGGCTACGGGGATAAGATTGGCGCAAGTGGTTTAACCTACAACGTCAACGCCAACTTCAGTACGTATCGCAACGTCGTTACGAAAACAAATGGCGATCCCAGCACCCAGTATTTCGGCATCAACGATGAGCGCATCCAGAACTTCGTCGTCACGCAGCAGAATTACCCGATTGCTTCCTTTTTTGGCTATACCATCGACGGTATTTTCCAATCGAACGAAGAAGCCAAAGCACATCCTGTGCAATTTGGGAACGCTGCTTCCGAAAACGTAGCAGGTCGGTTCAAGTTCCGCGACGTAAACGGTGATGGCGTCATTAACTCCCAGGATCTAAGCATCATCGGGAGCCCGCACCCAAAGTTTACCTACGGCCTGAACGTTAGTCTGAACTACAAAAACTTCGGGCTGACTGTATTCGGACAGGGTGTTCAGGGGAATCAGATTTTCAACTACGTTAAATACTGGACCGATTTCCCCACGTTTGGCGGTAACCGCAGCACCCGGATGCTGTATCAATCCTGGCGTCCGGGCAGTACCGACGCCGTTCTGCCCCAGCTGCGTTCGAGCGATCAGGTGAGTATCCAGCCGTCGACGTATTACCTCGAAAGTGGTTCGTACTTCCGGATGAAGAACATTCAGCTCACGTATCAACTCCCGCAGGCCCTGCTATCTCGCCTGAAACTGGGCGCTACGTCGGTTTACATTCAGGGCCAAAACCTGTTCACCGTCACGAAATACTCGGGAATGGACCCAGAAATCAATTTGCGTTCGTACTCGTCTGGTAACGATCGGCAAATTGGTGTCGACGGTGGTTCGTATCCCGTAGCGAAAACCGTATTGGTTGGTCTGAATCTTTCTTTTTAACGTACCCCATTCCTTGCCATGAAAAAAACGACTTTATTCATAACAACAGTCTCGCTGGCTATCGCTACGTCTTGTTCCGACAAATTTCTGGATGTTCAACCCAAAGCTGCGTTACTAATCAGTCCACTGCAAAACAAAGCGGGCGTCAATGCGCTGCTTATTGGTGCCTACTCCCTGCTCGACGGGTGGGCAACACCCGAAGGAGCCTACCGGTCTTATCAGGTGGGAGCCGACAACTGGGTGTACGGCAGCGTAGCGTCCGACGATGCGTACAAAGGAACCATCGCCGGTGACCAACCCCCTATCTCGCTCATCGAGCAGGCAAACATTCAGTCGGATAACATTTATTTCCGGGGTAAATGGCGGGGCATGTACGATGGCATTGCGCGGTCGAACGACGTATTGCAGACCTTGGCCGTCGCGAAGGATATGACCGATTCGGAAAAGCAGCAGATTACGGCCGAAGCTCGTTTTCTGCGGGGACATTACCATTTTGAACTCAAGAAGATGTACAACATGGTTCCCTACATTGACGAGAAAACGTACAACCCCAATGACCTCGAAAGTACGAAGCTCCCGAACACGTCGGATATCTGGCCCAGTATCGTAGCCGATCTAAAAGCGGCTTATGACGTGTTGCCCGCCAAGCAGTCGCAGGTGGGTCGCCCGACGAAGTGGGCCGCTGCGGCTGAGCTTGGCAAAGCGTATCTTTTCCAGAAGAAATATTCCGAAGCAAAACCGTATCTCGAAGCGATCGTAGCTAGCGGCCAATACCGGTTAATGGATCGCTACCACGACAATTTCAGAGCGGTTACCAATAATAATGCCGAGTCGATTTTCGAAGTGCAGTATTCGGTTAACGATGGTGCATCGGGTGGTGAAAACGGGAACATCGGCTCTACGCTGAACTATCCCTATGGTGGCGGTGGCGTAACGACCTGCTGTGGTTTTTTCCAGCCTTCTCAGAACCTGGTAAACGCCTTCAAAACCGACGTCAATGGCCTGCCCTTGCTCGACTCGTTCAATTCGACGGATGTACCAAATGACCAGGGAATCGAATCAACAGCCTCATTTACGCCTTACACAGGAAACCTCGACCCTCGCCTGGACTGGACGGTAGGTCGCCGGGGGATTCCCTTTCTGGACTGGGGCGTTCACCCCGGCAAGGCGTATATTCGTGATCAGTCGTACGGAGGTCCGTATTCACCCAAGAAACACCTCATGTATCGCTCGGATGTGGGCACCAATACGTTCGCGGGTAACCCCCGGTTGAATGCCAATAACTACCGCCTGATTCGCTACGATCACGTGCTACTCTGGCTGGCTGAAGTGGAAGTAGAAGTCGGTGATCTGGAAAAAGCGCGGTCTTACGTCAATCAGGTGCGTCGGAGAGCCGCCAACCCCGACGGTTTTGTTAAAAATTCGGACGGAACAGCCGCTGCAAACTATGTTATCAAAGAGTATACCGCATCCTGGACCGACAAAGTCACCGCCCGGAAGGCCGTACAGTTTGAAGAGCGATTGGAGTTTGGCATGGAAGGCCACCGTCGGTTCGATCTGGTTCGTTGGGATCTGGCCGATCAAACGCTAAACGCGTATTACTCGGTGGAATCGGCCAAACGCTCGTATTTGAAAGGAGTTAAGTTCATCAAAGGTCAGCACGAATATTTCCCCATTCCGATTCAGGAAATTTTCAACAGTAAAAAAGGGGGCACAGCCACGCTAACGCAAAATCCCGGCTACAATTAGAAATTAAACAGGTTCTCATGGACGGGTAAGCTGACCGGAAGCAATCTAGAGGGTAGTGAGTAAGTATAGCTTGCTCGCTACCCTCTTTTGCTTGCATCAACTCTTAGTCCCATGAACGACTCTTCTCAACCCAACCGGCGCACGTTTCTTAAGCAAGCGGCTGGACTGGCCGTCTTTTCTATTGTACCGCGTCACGTGCTGGGTCGCGGCTTTCTGGCCCCCAGTGATCAGATTACCGTAGGATTTATTGGGCTTGGCAAACAAGCGGGTGGTTTGCAACGTCAATTCCTTAAAAATGAAGCGCGTGTCATAGCCGCCTGTGACGTTGACAAACCCAAAGTAGCCGCCTTCGCCGAAGCCGTGAACAAACACTACGCCGAGAAGGCCGAAAAGACAACCTACAAAGGTTGCCAGGGGTACGACGATCACCGCGCCTTACTCGCCAATAAAGACATCGATGCGGTAGTTATTGCTACGCCCGACCACTGGCACAGCGTATTAGCGATTCAGGCGGCCAAATGGGGCAAAGATATCTACTGCGAAAAACCCCTGTCACTTACCATTCAAGAAGGGCGCGATATGGTGAACGCCACGCGGAAGTATAAGCGCGTATTTCAGACCGGCAACATGCAGCGCTCCTGGAAAGAGTTTCGGCAGGCGGTCGAACTGGTACGCAACGGTTATATCGGTCAGGTAAAAACGGTGAACGTAAACGTGGGCGGTCCCCCACGCGATTTCGATCTGACAGCCGAACCCGTTCCGGCTGGCTTAAACTGGGACGCCTGGCTCGGTCCGAACACCATTGCCCGACCGTACAACAACGTGCTCGATCCTGCTCTGGGCGCTGATTTTTGGGGGAAATGGCGCGACATCCGCGATTTTGGCGGGGGTGGCATGACCGACTGGGGCGCTCACATGTTTGATATTGCGCAGTGGGGTCTTGATATGGACAATTCCGGCCCAACCGAACTGCAACCGGGAAAAGAAGGAAAAGGATTGATCTATCGCTATGCCAACGGCGTAGAAATGCACCATACCCCCGTCGAGGGTCCGCAATTCTGTCACTTTATCGGTACGGAGGGCGAAGTAAAAGTGGGACGGGGTTCGCTCGTCACAACCCCCGAAACGTTGAAAGACAAGGTCATTGGCGAGTCAGACAAGCGCGTTTACTACAGTGACAATCACTACAAAGACTTTCTGGATGCGATCAAGAGCCGTAAGAATCCGATCTGTGACGTTGAAGTCGGCCATCGAACCGCTTCGGTCTGTACGCTTGGCAATATCGCTTACCAACTCGGTCGTCCGCTGCGCTGGAATCCGGCGAAAGAGAAATTCGAAAACGACGCCGAAGCAAACAAGCTGTTAAGTCGACCGATGCGAAAGGAGTGGACCTCCTAAAATTATGTATCTTTGTTGGCCATTAGCGCTCATTTAGCATCAATACCAGACGGATTGTTCTTGTCTGGTTTAAACAACGCATCTATGACGGTACACTTTCATCGGCTCGAAGAACTGGATTCAGTGGCTCGTCAGTTGCTGGCCGAAGGACGTAAAAACCCGGTGTGGCTGTTCAACGGTGAAATGGGTGCGGGAAAAACAACGCTTATCAAGGCGCTCTGCCGTGCTCTGGGGGTTGTCAGTATGGTACAAAGTCCAACCTTTTCCATTGTCAACGAGTACACGACGCACGAAGGAAAACCGGTTTATCACTTCGACTGTTACCGACTGCGCAACGAAGCCGAAGCGCTGGACATTGGCATTGAAGAGTATTTTGATTCGGGCAATTATTGTTTCATCGAGTGGCCGGAGCGCATCGAATCGTTGTGGCCCGCTACTTATTATCAAGTCCATCTGTCCGCCGATCACGTTGGTCGTCGCACGGTGGAAACTTTATTGGTTGACTAGCGTTCAGTGTTCAGCTTCCGGTTACGGCGATACATCTTATATACGCTCACGAACTGGAAGGTGAACGCTGAAAACTGAAAACTAAAAACGCGTGACTGGATTCGAGGAATTGGCCAAACAAACGGCCCTATATCCACAGGAAGCTCCGCTGGCGGTAAAAACCAGTCGGAACGGTTTACTTATCGGCTTGCCGAAAGAAGTATCGCTTCAGGAGAACCGTATTGCACTCACGCCCGAAGCCGTGGCGATTCTGGTCCGCAATGGCCATAACGTAATCGTTGAAAAAGGCGCTGGCGAGAAAGCGAAGTTTTCAGATACGGAATACAGCGAAGCGGGAGCGCAAATAGCGCAATCGCCCCAAGAAGTGTACGAAGCTAACGTGATCCTAAAAGTCGAACCCCTCGTTGATGGTGAGTTTGAACACGTTAAATCGGGCAGTACCGTTATTTCTGCGTTGAACCTACCCGCACACGACCGGGGCTACTTCGAGAAAATCAATAGCAAAAACCTGACGGCGTTCGGCTACGAATACATCGAAGACCAGGCGGGCAACATGCTGATTATTCGCTCGATGAGCGAAATAGCAGGCAGCACGGTTATGCTTATTGCGGGTGAATACCTCAGCAACGCCGACAATGGCCGGGGCATTATTCTGGGTGGTATCACGGGGGTTCCGCCCACAAAAGTCGTTATGCTGGGAGCCGGAACCGTAACCGAATACGCTGTACGAACGGCATTGGGCATGGGTTCCGATGTCAAAGTGTTCGACAAGCACCTCTACAAACTCCAGCGGCTGAAGTATTCTGTCGGTCAGCACGTCTACACGTCGATTATCGCTTCCGATACCCTGGCCGAAGCCATCCAGCGGGCCGATGTGGTTATTGGAGCCATGCGCGCCGAAGACGGCCTTAGCCCGATTGTTGTCACCGAAGAAATGATCGGTCGAATGAAACCGGGTTCGGTCATCATCGACGTATCCATCGATCAGGGTGGTAATTTCGAAACCTCACGAATGACCACGCACAAGGACCCTACGTTCAAGCACATGGGTGTCATTCACTATTGCGTGCCCAACATTGCGGCCCGTGTGGCTTATACGGCCAGTATGGCCCTTAGCAACATCTTTCTGCCTTTCCTGCTCGAAACGGGAACAACAGGCGGTATCGAGCAGATGATGTACGCGAACCGTTGGTTCATGAAAGGTGTTTATGCCCATAAGGGAACGCTCACCAACGCCTACATCGCGCGTAAATTCAACATGCGCTTCAAAGATTTAGATTTGTTGCTGGCAGCCCGGTTCTAACAGCTAACGGTAGATAGCCAACAGTGGTCTAACACCCCGACGTTCTGAGCCATGCTAGCTGTTGACTACTAACTGACAACGGATATGATCAATCATAGTAACGAAAATACGCTACTTGACGACGCCAACTCGTACGACGTCAACAAAGAGCTGATGGGAGTCATCTCGTCGGACTTTGTTAAAGTAGCTGACCCGCTTAAAGAAGCGTCCTATCAGATTCGAACACGTGGGTTTTCGGAATACCCCATTTTTGTGGCTTCGCGCCGGGATGTACCGCTCGGTCAGCTATTGTTCGGTGCCACTGAACTCGAAAATCAGTGGAACTACAAAGCGTCGTTTTTGGATGAATTCATGCAGCGCGGGCTTATCGGTCCTGAGTCCGTCGATTTGTGGAAAGAGAATTACAAGAAGCCGGACGAGTACTGCTGCTTGTTTGTCGTGCACGGCGATTTTGCCGGTTTCGTTTACATTCCCTACCCCGAAGATTAACGACCAGCAGACCTTATTTTTTCAGAAAGCCGGAGCTGTACGCTTCGGCTTTCTTTTTTTAGAAATAGCTCAAATTCTCTCGATACGGCTTCTTTTCGGCGAAAAAAGGCTTCCTCAACCGGCAGACCTTTTGGGAATAAGCTAATAATACTTTTTTGAGAAATACCTTCGAACAAGAAAGGGATTAAAAACCACTTGTTTAGAAGTTACCTGAGGGGTAGGCAACCGTCCTACAGAACAGCCAAAATCGTCCTAAAAACCGCAAAAAACCGCTAGTTATCTGACGGGTTGGGACTGAAAGTATTTTTTTGTATATTATGCCAATCTTACCAAAATGGGTAGGAAAAGACAACTTTTTTTTGTATTTTTACAATCTGTTAGGCTCACCCGAGTGTGCTGTTTATTGAGCCCTAAATAACACATTTTGACACGCTCCCATTCCAATATGACCAACGAACTGATTGACGCAGAAGCCCCCGTTGAAACCGCGTTAGGCAATTACGGTGCCGACAATATCCAGGTTTTAGAAGGACTGGAAGCCGTTCGCAAACGTCCTGCTATGTACATTGGCGACGTTGGCATTCGCGGCCTGCATCACCTCATCTGGGAAGTCGTCGATAACTCGATTGACGAAGCGCTGGCGGGCTATTGCGATAAAATTACTGTAACCATCAATCCCGATAACTCCATCA
Source organism: Spirosoma liriopis (assembly GCF_023196085.1). Lineage (NCBI taxonomy): Bacteria > Pseudomonadati > Bacteroidota > Cytophagia > Cytophagales > Cytophagaceae > Spirosoma > Spirosoma liriopis. Next base: position 758,888 of record NZ_JALPRF010000002.1, on the reverse strand, counting down.
CGGTACAGGACAACGGCCGGGGTATTCCGACTGGCATCAACACCAAAATGGGCAAGTCCGCCCTGGAGGTCGTTATGACTGTATTACACGCGGGTGGTAAGTTTGATAAAGATACATACAAAGTTTCCGGTGGTCTGCACGGGGTCGGCGTTTCCTGCGTTAACGCGCTGTCGACCGACCTACGCGTCGAAGTTCACCGCGAAGGCAAGATATTCGAACAGGAGTACAAAATAGGCTATCCTCAATACGACGTCCGTGTTGCTGGCGAGGCAGAAGATACCGGAACTACCGTGCATTTCAAGCCGGATGACAGCATCTTCACCGAAACCGTTTACCGGTACGAAACGGTAGCCGGTCGTCTGCGCGAACTGGCTTACCTCAACAAAGGCATTCACATCTTCCTGAAAGATCTGCGCGAGCTGGATGAAAACGGCGAGCCGATCAATCAGGACGAGTTCTTCTCGGAAGGTGGCCTGGTGGAGTTCGTTCAGTTTCTGGATGAAACGCGCCCTGCGCTCGACGGTATGAAGCCCGTCTACATGGAAAGCGACAAAGGTTCGACGCCCGTACAGGTTGCCCTGGTGTACAACTACGAAGCGGGCGAGAATGTCCTTTCGTACGTTAACAACATCAACACGCACGAGGGCGGTACGCACGTGCAAGGCTTCCGTTCGGCGCTGACGCGGGTTCTGAAAAACTACGCGGACAAAAATCCGGGGGTGTTGCCTAAAAACGCGGGCAAAGTAACCTTTAGTGGTGAAGATTTTCGCAAAGGGCTGACGGCCGTTATCTCGGTGAAGGTAGCCGAACCTCAGTTTGAAGGACAGACAAAAACCAAGCTGGGCAACCAGGATGTGGTTAGTGCGGTCAGTCAGGCAATGGCCGACCTACTGGAAACGTGGCTGGAAGAAAATCCAAAAACGGCAGCCGGTATTGTCAAAAAAGTACTTGTGTCGGCTCAGGCGCGGATTGCTGCTGATCTGGCCTACAAGCGGATCATGACCGAGCGGAAAGACTTTATGGGGGGCATGGGCCTACCCGGTAAGCTTGCCGACTGCTCGGATACCGATCCAGAAAAGTGCGAGCTTTATCTAGTAGAGGGTGACTCGGCGGGTGGAACGGCCAAACAAGGCCGCAACCGGGCATTCCAGGCTATTCTGCCGCTGCGGGGTAAGATCCTCAACGTAGAGAAAGCTATGGAGCACAAGATCTACGAAAACGAAGAGATCAAAAATATCTGGACGGCTCTCGGCGTTCGACTGGAGAAAAAAGACGATGAAACGGTAATGAACCTGGATAAGCTTCGTTATCACAAAATCATCATCATGACTGACGCCGACGTTGACGGTAGCCACATCCGGACGCTTATTCTGACGTTGTTCTACCGGAACATGAAAGCGTTGATCGACAACGGTTATATTTATATTGCGCAGCCTCCGCTTTACCTGGTCAAAAAAGGTAAAGAAGAACGGTACTGCTGGACCGAAGCGCAGCGGGAAGCTGCCGTTAAAGAACTTGCCGGTAGTGGTCGAGAAGAAAATGTAGGCGTTCAGCGTTATAAAGGTCTCGGTGAGATGAACGCTGAACAGCTTTGGAGCACGACGATGAACCCCGACACCCGGAGCCTGAAAGTGGTGACGGTAGAATCGGCGGCAGATGCTGATCACGTATTCTCAACCCTGATGGGCGATGAAGTGGCACCCCGACGCGACTTTATCGAACGAAACGCTAAATATGCCCGAGTGGATGTTTAACCGAATGATAACATAGAGCGGGCTGAAAAGCCCGCTTTTTTGTTGTACTTCAAAGTTTTATTGCTGTATGCGCTATTCCCTAAACCCAAACCGTTCGTTACTGGAAAACCTCGTTTCCCGTTTCACCCACCGTCAGCAAGATCAAACGAAGTCGTCAACTGATAAAATGGCAAAAGTTAGCGAAAAAGTTAGTAGCGTTATTGACCAGAGCGATTACCTTAGTCGCGATTTAAGCTGGCTTAAGTTTAATGAACGTGTTCTGGATCAGGCGCGTAGTGAAAACCGGACACTCATGGAGCGGTTGAAATTTCTGGCTATTTCGGCCTCGAATCTCGACGAGTTCTTTATGATCCGTGTCGGCAGTCTGTACAACTACCTCGACTACCACAAGCAACGTATCGATTACTCAGGCTTACGCGAAGTACCCTTCCGGAAAGCCCTGTACACCGCTTCTCAACAATTTTGCCGCGATCAGCAGGCTGTCTTCACGGATCAGTTGCTGCCCTTGTTTTTCGAAAACGGACTCAAGCTAGCCAGCTACGATGAGTTGACCGACGACGAAAGAACCGAAGCTACCAATTACTTTGACCGGGCCATTTATCCGACCCTGACGCCGATGCTCTATGACTATACGCACACCTTCCCGGTGCTGCTGGCCAAAGTGCTTATTTTCGGGGTTGTTACCCAAAATCCGGACGGGGCGGATCTGCAAAGCCTTCGCTCTGAAGACGAAGATGATCGGCAACGTTTATCGTTTGTCCAGATTCCAGCTAACCTTCCCCGTTTTCTTTCGTTCGAACGGGAAGACCTAACGCTGTTTTTACCCATCGAGACCATTATTCGGCAGAATATTAAAAAGCTTTACCGCAATGTAGAGATTCTGTCCGTCGATTTGTTTCGCATCACCCGGAACGGCGACTTTACTTTAGAGGAAAACGACGACGACGAAATAGACTTTCTGGATGAGGTACGGCAGAAGATCAAGAGTCGCCGATTGGGCCGCGTTACCCGCATCGAGGTCGAAACAAACGGCAAAAGCGAAGTCGGTTCTCCGTGGATGATCAACCTGCTCAAAAAGCGCTGGGAAATTGACGAGCTGAACATCTTTGAATCGAGCACATTGCTTGACTTCTCGGCGTTCTGGCAGGTCATCGGCCATCCGGAATTCAAAAATGACATGCCGCGTCCGCACGCGCCGGTACCACCGCTTGGCTTCGGACGCGACCGGGATAAAAATGAGAATATTTTTGACGTGATCAAGCAACGGGATTTGCTGTTGCACCATCCGTACAACAATTTCGAGCCGGTACTGCAATTGCTCGAACAAGCGGCTGAAGACCCGAACGTGCTGGCGATCAAAATCACGGTTTATCGTCTGGCGAAGCGGTCACGGGTCACCGAAGCATTGTTGAAGGCAGCTGAGAATGGCAAACACGTTTCGGTTTTGTTCGAAGTAAAAGCCCGTTTCGACGAAGAAAACAACATCCGGGAAGCACAGCGTCTGCAAAAAGCGGGTTGTTTCGTGATCTATGGCATCAGCCGGTACAAAACGCACACCAAGCTGCTGTTGGTCGTACGCAATGAAGGCAGCCGTGTGGTTCGCTACGCCCACATGGCCACCGGAAACTACAACGAAGATACCTCACGCCTGTATACCGACATCGGGCTGTTGACAACCAACGAGATCTACACGCACGACATTTCGGAATTTTTTAACGTCATTACGGGTCACTCGCTGCCAAACGAGTACCAATACCTGATTACGGCTCCCCGCGATATGCGCGAGCAGTTGCTTCGGCTGATCCGAATTGAAGCGGACAACGCCCAGCGTGGTTTACCGAGTGGGATTTGCATAAAAGTGAATTCGCTGGAGGACAAACAGGTTATCGATGAACTGTACAAGGCATCGCAGGCGGGTGTTCCCGTTCGGCTGATCGTCCGTAGCATCTGCTGCCTACGTCCGCAACGCGCCGGACTGAGCGATAACATCACCGTTCGGTCGATTGTCGGCGATTTTCTGGAACATACCCGCGTTTATTATTTCCATAATAACGGTGATCCAAAAGTGTACGGCGGTAGTGCTGATATCATGGTACGAAGCTTTGACAGACGTATTGAATCATTATTTTTCCTGGCCGATCAGCGCGTAAAACAACTTGTTATTGCCATCCTCGACTATAACCTAAGGGATAACATCAACGCCTACGAGTTGATGGAAGATGGTAATTTCAAAAAATGCGAGGTTGCTGCCGGTAGCGAACCGTTCAACATGCACCAGCGCTTCTTTGATATCACCGAGAAAGAGGCTATGGACATCCGACTGTTTGACCCTGAGATCAAACCTGCTGAAGTAGCCAAGCTGGAAGAAGAGTATCAGGAAGGAGCGGAACGGGCCATCGCCGATATTTAGCCTACAAGTAGGAAAATTATCAGGTAGAGATCCATGATCTAGCAGCCCGTTAGACTTGGCAGCGTTGATCAGCTGGCACCGTTCTAAGACCGAAAAGAGATTGAATTGGCAAATAAAATTCGTCAATTCAATCTCTTTTCGTTTACAAAGCCGTAGACAAGACTTATTGCTTTCCATCTTTTTGTATATTCGCCAACCTAACTGGATTTGTATTTTTTCTGAATGGATCGTTTTACCGGCCTCATTGGCGTTGTGTTGATTTTGGGTATTGCATATGCCCTCTCCGACAATAGAAAAGCAATAAATTATCGTACTGTCATCGTTGGGCTTTCCCTTCAATTTGGCCTGGCCGTTTTTGTATTAAAGACTGACGTGGGTCGCAATCTTTTTCAGGCGCTGGGTTATTACGTAGATGGTCTGCTACAAAAAGCAAGTTCGGGGGCCGAATTTGTGTTTGGGCCTCTGGTCAAGCGGTATCTACTCTCGCAGGCGTTTGGAAGTGACAACAACCTGATCTTCTTCTTCCAGATCATTCCAACCATCATTTTCGTCGCCGTACTGGTTAACATTTTCTACCACTTGGGTATCATGCAACGGGTGGTGGCCATCATGGCGCGGGCGATGAAATGGCTGATGGGTGTTAGTGGTGCCGAAGCCTTATCCAACGTAGCCAGTACGTTTGTGGGACAGGTTGAAGCGCAGATTATGATCAAACCGTACCTGAACGGGATGACCAATTCGGAGTTGTTGGCCTCCATGACCGGCTCGTTTGCCTGTATTGCGGGTGGTGTACTGGCGGTTTATATTTCGCTCGGCGTTCCGGCTCCTTATCTGTTGGCTGCGAGTATTATGGCCGCACCGGGTGCGCTGGTCATCAGCAAGATCGTTATGCCCGAAACGCAGGTGTCGGAAACCCAGGGTACGGTAAAGGTCGAGATTAAGAAAGCGCACGCGAACCTGCTCGATGCCATTGCCGCCGGTGCCAGCGAAGGACTAAAAGTTGGTTTCAACGTCATTGCCATGCTGATCGGCTTTATTGCGTTAATCGCTTTGATCGACAGCCTGCTGTTCCGATTGGGCTTCTACGTGCTGAACATGGACAACCTGAGTCTTAATTTTCTGCTGGGCAAACTATTCTCTGTATTCGCCTGGGCAATGGGTGTCCCGTCGAAAGACATTGAGGCAGCGGGGTCGCTGATGGGCACCAAAATGGTAGTAAACGAATTCGTCGCTTACCTTGAACTGATCAAGATCCGGCCAACGCTCGAACCCAAAACGATTGCCATTACAAGCTTTGCCTTATGCGGTTTCGCTAACTTCAGTTCTATCGCCATTCAGGTTGGCGGGATTGGTGAGCTTGCCCCTAAACGCCGGAGCGACCTGGCCCGACTTGGTTTCAAAGCACTTATATGTGGTACACTAGCCAGCTACATGTCGGCCACGCTAGCGGGTCTGCTTCTGTAATTAATCACTAGTAAATCCATCGTTGCAGGCTGCTTATGAACATAGGTAGCCTGTTTCGTTTGTGTAACTGATTCAGTTTTTATAAATCGCACTGCTTACATCATTCGCAGCGCTTTTATGACGATCAGAACAGTTCTGTTAGCGGCTCTTGCCGTCATTTCGTTTTCTTCTCTCCACGCCCAGATCGAGCCGAAAGCGCTGAAAGAATGGAAAGACCAGAAGTATTCCATGTTCATTCACTTTGGCGGGATCTATTCGGTGTTGGGTGGCGTCTGGAATGATAAACCCGTTACGGTTGGCCTAAGCGAACAGATACAGGCCCACGCGGGTATTTACAGCGATACGTATGCGCGCGTAGCCCGCCAGTTTAATCCCACGCACTGGAACGCTGACTCGATTGCGCTGCTTGCTAAACGGGCCGGTATGCGCTCGATTGTGATAACCTCAAAACACCACGACGGTTTTTGCATGTTCAAAACAGCAACGACTGATTTTAACGTGGTTGACGCTACGCCCTTTAAACGCGATGTAATTAAGGAGCTTTCGGATGCCTGCCGCCGACATGGGATCACGTTTGGCTTATATTTCTCCCTGATCGACTGGCATTTTCCGGAAGCATCACCCATTTCGAGCCACAATTCTGATCTTATTACGCCCGCCCATCATACTTACAATAAACAACAGATTACTGAGCTTTTAACGAACTACGGCCCCGTGGCCGAACTCTGGTTCGATATGGGTTCTCAGTCGCTGGAACAAAGCCGCGACATGCGCAATCTGGTTCATCGGTTACAACCCAACTGCATGATCGGTAGCCGCATCGGCAACGACATGGGCGATTTTACGGTGATGGGCGACAACCAGGAACCCGACTATACCATTGGTGTACCCTGGCAATCACCCGCGTCGTTTTTTGATGAGACGTGGGGGTACCGGTCCTGGCAGAAGCACGTGCCGGAAGATGAAAAATACCGGGAGAAGCTAACCAGCCTTATTCGGGTCGTCAGCCGGGGTGGCAAATATTTACTCAACATCGGCCCCAAAGGCGATGGCTCGGTTGTTCCGTACGAGAAAGATATCTTGCTGAAAATAGGGAGCTGGCTGCAAAAAAACGGCGAAGCGATCTACGGTGTCGATCCTGATCCTTTTTATACGACGTTTGCCTGGGGCAGCGTGACCAGCCGTCCCAACAAATTGTACCTTCACGTGCTTTCCCGACCGGAAGGCAACAAGATAACACTATCCAATCTGACAGGAACCATCAAGAGCGTATCCGTTCTGGGAGAGAAAACGGAATCCATGCGTTTTAACCAGGAAAAAAATGGCCCTGTAATCACGCTTCCTTCCGGCCTGAATCCGAAAAAAGAAGTCAATGTACTTGTTGTTGAATTTACTGATGGCTATAAAGTAGCGCCTTACAATCCAGTTTTGGAATCGGACAAGAAAATTTTACTTACCAGCGCCAACGCTTACAAGCACTACAGCAATTCGGGCGTCGATTACAACTCCCGCTTCCAGAGTACCGTAGCGGAGTCCTGGACCGTACAGCCGCGTCAGTCGGGCCGCTTCCGGCCAACGCTTGTGTATACCGACGAAGAGAAAGGACAGAAAATCGATTTAACCCTCGCTACCAACACATCGGTTGTGACCCTGGATGGTGATAAGCCGATCAAGCTGGCAACCGATCTGACAAAACTAACCTTTGGCCCAATTTACCTATCTGGCCCCTTTGACTCAGGTATCGGCGCCCTAAGCAGCGACGCCCAAAACATCGATCCTGCTAAACCCTGGCCTACTGCTAAAGGACAGCTTTGGCAATCGAAAAGCGACTGGAAAAACGGACAAGTCTACCCCTTACCCGCCGACATGACAACTGCGTATTATCTATTGCAGGAAATCACGGCTCCCGCTGATCAATCCATACTGGTCGGTATTACCAGCGGTGACGGCTTGGTCGTTGCGCTCAATGGGAAGCAGTTGTTTGTGCGCAACAACCCGGAAAAGAAGCCCTCAGAAAAAGATGTCCTGCTGCTTCCTCTGCAAAAAGGAAAGAATCAACTGCTGATCAAGCTATTCAATAATTTTCAGAAGCAGACGCCGGCTGGTATAGATTATGCTGTCCCGCAGGTTATTTACCGGAAACAACTATTACCCGTTTCGTTGAAAGGTGGGTCGTATTATCCCGTTCGCTGGCAGGCCCACAACCCCGTTTCGCCCCACCGGACGCTTCTTTTACCGAATATGGAAGTAGAATGGATAAAAGAATAAAGTTAGACTCTGTTACCTTGCACCTTTCGGTAACGTCATTTAACGTAGCTCTTCGTCACAGAAACACGCCATGAATCAACAAGACATCATTGCCTTCATCAAACAAAACGACAACGCCAAAATCAAGTATGCCTTTGCTGACATTGATGGTGTGTTACGCGGTAAAATCATTAGTCGGCAAAAATTTCTGGATGGGCTGAACGATGGCTACGGCTTCTGCGATGTTGTCTGGGGTTGGGACTCCTCCGATACGCCTTACGATAACGGGCGAACGACTGGCTGGCATTCCGGCTATCCCGATGCGCCTGTTCGCCTTGACCTAACCACATTTCGGCAAATACCCTGGGAAAATAACATTCCTTTTTTTCTCGCGGATTTTAGTCAGCCCGATGGCAACGATCTGGCAGCCTGCCCCCGGTCGCTGCTAAAACGAATTGCGGCTCAGTGCCAGGACATGGGTTATCATGCCGAATACGCGCAGGAATTTGAGTGGTTCAACTTTCGGGAAACCCCGCAGAGTCTGCACCAGAAGGATTTTCGCAACCTCGAAACGCTGACGCCGGGGATGTTTGGTTACTCGATCCTGCGTCCGTCGCTTGAGCGTTCGTTTTACCACGACTTATTTGATCTGCTGAGTCAGTTCGATATTCCCCTCGAAGGGCTTCATACCGAAACCGGACCGGGCGTATACGAAGCCGCGATCATACACGACGATGTGGTGCGGGCTGCGGACAAAGCCGTTTTGTTTAAAACGGCGGTTCGGGAAATTGCGTATCGACACGGGCTTGTGGCTACGTTCATGGCGAAGTGGAACGCAGACCTGCCGGGTTGCAGCGGCCATATTCATCAAAGTCTGTGGAATGCCGAAAAAACGAAAAACCTGTTTTACGATCCGGCCCAGCCCAACCGCATGAGCGAACTGATGAGCCAGTTCATTGCGGGTCAGTTGTACTGTCTACCGCACATTACGCCTATGTTTGCCCCTACCGTCAATAGCTACAAGCGGCTGGTTGAAGGAGCCTGGGCCCCCACAACCGTAACCTGGTCGGTGGATAACCGCACCACGGCGTTGCGCGTATTGAACCGTACCGAAGCCTACACACGCGTTGAACATCGGGTTTCCGGATCGGATTCCAACCCTTATCTGGCCATTGCTGCGGCTCTGGCATCCGGCCTATATGGTATCCGTCACCAGCTAACCCTCGACATTCCGGCTTCCGTCGGGAATGGCTACGTCGATAAACAACACGGCGTTATACCCGCCAACTTATCCGAAGCGACGCGGGCAATGGCAAAATCTTCGGTGGCAAATGAACTGTTTGGGGCCGAATTTGTTGACCATTTCACCCGCTCGCGTGACTGGGAATGGCGGCAATACGTCGGTCAGGTCAGCGATTGGGAATTAAAACGATATTTTGAAATTATATAAAAGTTTTTAGTCCTTTGCTTTCCATATCTGTTTAGTACTTCTCCTGCATGGTACACAGTCCGGAAACAAAAATTGAAAGCTATAATTCGTTCATGCGTCTTGTCGATTATCCCTCTATTATAAAAAAAGCCTGGGCGAGTTTCGATCCGTCGGTCCAGATTCAAACCATTACGGATATAAGTGCCAAGGTTTCGACCAATCACGTTTTTAAAGTTGTCTTTGAGGATGGCGAAAGCATTATTGCGAAGCTCTCCTACTTTGGCAAGTACGAACACTTTGTCGAAGATCATCGCATTATTCACGCCCTCTCAAACAATTTACTATACCCGTTTGAGAATGTGCTCGCTAAATCGCTGGTGCGTGATGGTCAGGTGTATACGTATCGACACAAAGAAGGCATGGTCGACGCCTGGGTCGTGTTTTACAATCCAATCCGTAGTCAGTACAAATTACCGCGTCGGCTGGAAGAGGAGCATATCCGAAAGATGGGGTCGCAGATCGCTAAATTTCATAAAGCCTGTTCACGTGTTAGCACGGTCCTACCCCAATCGTCGAAAACTTTACGCTCCGACGTATGGGATCTGCTGGATATGCTGGAAACGGAAAACGGCCAGTTTGAACACCGGCTGCACATCGAGGAGCTAAAAAGGCAGTGTCATCTGTTTCTGGAAAACCGGCAAAAGCTGGTCGCCAAGACGGTTGAAACCATGCCTGTGTTTGTTGACTGGAATATCGGTAATTTCTCGGTAACGGAGAATCTAGAGTTGTATTCCCGTTGGGATTACGATTGGTTCAGAATCAGTTATCGCGTGATGGATTTTTACTTTTTCAGTCGGGTTACCTCCAACATTGGCGACCGTACGGTATTTAGTTACGTCATTGGGCCACTCATGGAAGACCGTTTCCTGATGTTTCTACAAGAATATCACAAGGTATATCCGTTGACGGAAAACGAAATCCGCTTTCTGCCCGAAGTTTATCGCTTCTTTATTCTCAACTACGTCATTAAGTACGGTCGGTATTTCTTTCACCGCACCTACGCCACGAAACTTCAGCGGGAAGCCTACCAAACGTATTTCCCGTCTATCGAAACCTTCGACGCCGATAAAATTCTCAGAGCGTTAGGCATTTGATCAGTAAGGCGGCTTTCAAAGCCGCCTTACTCTTTTCAAGTTGTTCCCCAGGCGTACCAATTGCCGCTGATCTTGACCCATCGGATCAGTTCTCCACAGTCATTATAGACAGGCATCGTTCCGGTTTCCGAATAGGCTATACCATAACAATTGTCAATCAGCCCATCCTCTGTAAACGAGATGGTTCCATCTGGCAAAATGGCAAAACTCATGTACTCTGTTTCAATCAAACCTTGCCGAATGGCTTCAAAATGCTGTCGATCAACGCCTTCCCGAGCCAATGCTTCGTTGAGCAGGTATTTTTTGGGAGACGTTTCGAATTCGCGGACGGTATCTTTGCTGTTGAACTCATAAGCCGTACCGTTAAGGATCTTCCAGAATCGCTGTCCATCTGACATCTTTTCGATTTTCCCGTAGCTTTTTATGTCGCTGACCATCTTATTCAGCGCACTCTCGTTGAGCTTAAAATAAATAAAATCACTTATGTGAGCCAGCAAGCCAAGGCTATACCAAAACAACACGATAGCCCCTATCGCGACCGGCAGATAATAGAATCGATACCCATTGCCCGTTTCCGTAATGGTTAGTCTGATTGCCGAAATGATCAACAGAATAAGCGACAGAAGCAATAACAGAGCAGAAAGGAAAGGCCCTACGAGTCGCCCACCGAAAGCAAACAGAAGGTAGGGTACCGTAGCACCAATGATAAAAAAAACGGCAGTAGTTCTAAGCTTAATTTTCATTCCTTACTAGTAAATTGGCACAGCTCCAAGATACATAAAACGTTGGTTCACGAGCTCTGTTGGCATCCGGCTAGCGAAAGCCATATTCCTCCCATCCCCTATCCAATCCTATTTAGCTATTTTGGAGGACATACCCTTCTATTATGATAAGCCATTTTATCAAAATGACGCACTATTATTAGCATCCTAAGTTCGCTTTTCCAGTAATTGGTTGATTATCAAGGGCGCTCTTAAGCCTAAATAATGTGGCACGAAATTGCTAATTAGTCGGGAAGAACGTCAATAATCATCGCTATGAATGATGTGATTAGTAAAGCCGATTTGCTCAACCTACTGATCAATCGGATACCAGAAGCCCGGCGAGAATTTATGTGCTTACCGCGCGAAACCAGTATCTATACAACACTGCATAAACTTTGCGAAGTCACTTCCGTCTTGGCCCACCAGAATAAGTTCAGAGCCGTAAAACGCTGTTTGCTGGCCGCTGAAGAACTCTTGAAAGATGGCGACAAACATATAAGCAACGCAGTCTGTACGGTTTTCATCTACCGACTGGCTATGCTGATGGATAAACGGGACGACCGCTCGGAAGTGATTCACTACCTGTTGCCACGCAGTCTACGCACCGAATACCATCGCCAACTAAATGCCTGTATTCCATGATAGCCTTTTCAGATAGCCGAATCAACGAAAACGCAACGGTGGCCAGTGGCTTAACGGTTGTAGTTGCATCGGATGCCCACCTGATTCACGTAGAATCGATCTGTCGTACAATAGCCGAGAGCGCCCACGCCCGAGGAACGGGTATTGCCGGACGCTCTCCGGCTTATTTGCGCCAGAAAATACAGGATGGTAGAGCCATCATCGCCCTGTTGCCAGACGGCCAGTGGGCTGGATTTGCTTATCTGGACGTTTGGGAAAACGGTCAATACATTTCGCATTCCGGTCTGATCGTGGCACCAGATTTTCGCCGACACGGTGTTGCGCAGCACATCAAGCGAGCCTTGTTTGACTTAAGCCGCTGCCTTTTTCCAAACGCGAAACTATTCAGCATTACAACGGGTCAGGCGGTGATGAATCTTAACAGTCAACTAGGTTTTCGCCCCGTTGCCTTCAGCGAATTACCACAGGATGAACGCTTCTGGAATCAGTGTTCATCCTGTCAAAACTGCGATATTCTGGCCAGAACGGATCGAAAATATTGCCTCTGCACCGGTATGTTATATGACCCGGCAACGGCATCCAATCCACGGGTTGACGGTCTTTGTTAATACCGGATTGTCCAGTACGGATTTCGATGGGCGGTCATGCTTTCGGCAATATGCTGGCGGATTATGGTATCGTACTGAGCGTCAGTTATCTTCTTACCTTTTGTTTTTGGGAGTTTCAAGTCGTCGGGCGTCAACGTTTTGAAGTTGACGTTCGTTGCTTCGACAACAACATCGCCATCATTCACATTCAGTTCCAGAATCAGGCCCGGTAGCCCCGTGTAGCGCTCGGGGCCTGCCGGAACCGGAATATCCTGCGCGAACCAGGCTACAATTTTCTGCTTTTTGATAGGGTCTTCGGCTTCGGCTTTCATGCAGATATAACCAGCGACTTCTTTGATCTGGTTACCAATTTTCCAGGTTGGGGTGCGCAGTGAATCGTCGATAACGTACGTTTTACCAAGCATTTCGATGATGTCGGTTTTCTTGTCTTTATCGAAGTTTCGATACAGTAAGAACTCCGATCTGCGCCATGAGTAACCGCTCTCGGAAGGCTCGTCACTGCTGTATGTGTAGATGCTTTCGTTGGCGTTGAACGCCAGCTTCATTTTTTCTTTGGATTCATCATCGTTTTTCCAGGTTTGAGCGGCCCGATCCTTCTCTTCCTGACTCAAAAACGACATGCGATTGATGAGTTTAGTCCAGTACGTTTTTCGTTCGTACGTCGCGATACCCTCGGTTTTCTGGGCCTGGGCTGTTACCGTAGCCAGTATAGCAAAAAGTAAAACAAGAAGGCGGTTCATAATTATTTCGGTTTGGGTTTATGGCTTCAGGGTTCGTAGTCGTTAATATCCATCCCGGCGCATCTTTGCCTGAACGCCACGCATGTTGTAAGTAAAGCTGAGCATAAAATACCGGGCCAGCGTCGCAATCCGTTCATCCTGCACGTAGTTTTGCCCCGCGTACTGCGACACCACTACGTTTCGGTTCAGCATATCGACAGCCGTCAAACGCACTTCTGCTTTCTTAGCCTTACCCATAATTTTGTACACAGACGCATTCCAGATGGGGATTTGCTGATGGAAATCCAACCGGTCGTTTCTGTAAGTTCGGTAGTTCAGCGATGTGTTCACGTAAAAATCAGCGGGCAGCTTCAGGTTCAAGTCGCCCCGGTAGTTATTATTGATAATAATCTGGTTCTGCGCTGTGTTGATCGAGTAGCGCGTATCGATGATTCCCCAATTGGCGTTCGCGTAAAAGGTTAGCCATTCGGTGGGCGTCAGGTCCAGTCGCGTACCGATGTTATAATTCTGATTGTTTGTCTCGTTCAACACCTGGTTGATTCTCGTCAGATTCTTCCCGAAGTTTAGTTGTGTGTTGAGGTTCAGCGTCGCCTTTGTTTTCTTGAGCGGGAAGCCAAAATTCAGGTACGAACCAAGGCTACGGCCACCAGTGAGGTTTTCGGGCCGCGTTCTCGTAATCAGCGTCTGTGGATCTACCGTTTGGCTGTAGACAATCTGATTTTCGAAATACGATCCGTAGAGGTTGACGTTTACGTTGGTAAAGTTTCCGGGGTTAAAGTAATAAAATCCTGCGTTCAGGTTATGTTCCAGCTGAGGCAGCAAGTCAGGGTTTCCTTCGTTGATAAACAAAGGATTGCTGTTGTTGATAATCGGTTGCAGATCGCGCGACGAAGGAATACGGACGTTGAGCCCATAGCCACCGTAGAGGTACCGATTTTTCTTCATGTCATAATTGAGCGACAGATTCGGCACCAAGGTGGTAAAAGTTCGATTGATCCGGTTGAATTGAGTCGATGTCTGATCAGGCGCGTACTCCCCGTCGAGTGTAAACTGCTGACCAGCCAGACCGGCCGATACGTTCATCCCTTTGAATGAATAGCGGATGCTGGAGCCAAGCCGGTTGTAGAGGTAATTATTTTTGTAATAGCGGCTCAGCGAGTCATTGCGACTCATACCGGCATCACCTACGTTCAATACGTTGCGGTCAACTTCATCGTACCGGAGGCTGAAATTGTAAAACGTCTCCCAGAAAAACTTTTTGGCAAACGGCTCCACGTACTGCAAGCTGACCTTATACTCGTTACGCAGGCTATTGGTATTCTGGTCCTGCCGAATCACCCGCAACATGTCGTTTACGCTCGTTGCCTGCAAGAATTCATTGCGCGCATCGAGATCAAGCGTCGCATCGTTCGTATTGATCTGATACGTAGCACTGGCGGCAAACGAACGCCCCATTTTCTTAAATTTCAATCGGTAAAGCGCTGTATTCGCCATACCAAACTGCCGCGCTGTACTGAAGTTCTTGGTTCGGTTGCGCGTCGAAAGCGCTTCTCCACCGTTGGCTCCGGCGCTCCGGTAAAGATCCTGAAACGTCAGCAGATTCGTGTTTCCGTTGTTTAGACGAGCATTGCTCAAAACAACCAGCGTATTAGTCGAATCGAGCATCTGTTCGTAACGCAGGCTTACCCGATGATTGCCGTTGAAGTTGATCTGGTTGCTGTTCTCTTCGGTCCGGTACGAGCTAGCTTCCAGCAGGTTTCTACGGTTGCGCTCCGCATCCAACTCAATTCGGCTCTGATTGTAGTAATAACTGGTACTGAGCTTGGTCTTTTTTGTGTCGTAGTTGTAATTGACGCCCCCCGCTACGTTGTTTGAAAAACCCCGCCCATCGCCCCCGCCGACGGGTATTCCGAGCGTTTCATCGTCATTGCCAAAGTAAATAGACCGGCCACTTCCTCCGAACCCAAAGTCGGCATTATCGTTCCAGTTGAACGAATTGCTACCCCGAAAGTCCTGATAATCATTGAAAGATAAACCGTCCTGATTCGTATTGTTGGCGAGTCCGATAACCGAAAACTGCCGCTTCGAATCAAACTTGTTGTAATTGCCTTTGATCTCCCCGCGCGCCGATACATCGTTGGATGCCGGTCCGCCACCAGCGGTCAACTTTCCGAACCCTCCTTTTTTGAACTGTTCTTTCAGTTCCAGATTTACGGTTTTTTCCTTTTTACCGTCTTGTACGCCCGTCAGTTTGGACTGTTCAGTTTTATCGTTGAACACCTGAACTTTCGAGATGGATTCGGCTTGTAAGTTCTTGGTAGCCAGCTTCGGGTCATTGCCAAAGAAACTTTTTCCATCAACCGTCACCTTTTTTACTTCCTCCCCCTGCGCCCGAATGTTGCCATCCTGATCGATCTGCACGCCCGGCAGTTTACGCAACAAATCTTCGACGGTCGAACCGGGGGGCACTTTAAACGAACTGGCATTATACTCAATCGTGTCCCCTTTGATTGTGAGTGGAGCCTTGGCCGTTCTGACGACTACTTCGAATAGCTCTTTCGTAATCGGTTTCAGCTTTAGCGCGCCCAGGTTGACAACCGATTCACTGCCTGACTTAATCACCTGATTGTAGGGGATAAAGCCGACGAACGAAATTTTCAGCACGTACGTCCCCGATTTAACATTCTTGAATGAGAAAGCCCCTTTTTCGTCGGTTCGGGTAAAATTAACAAGCGACGAATCTTTGGGGCTTAGCAACATGACTGTTGACGAAGGTAGCGGAGCGGCAGCGGTATCAACGGCTTGCCCCTGTAACGTAAAGCGCGACGGTGCTGCCGGGTTTTGGGCGTAGACAACGGCCGCAAATAGCCATAGCACGGCCATGACGAAAAGGTTTTTCATTAGGGAATAGGTAAAGGTTGAACGGGTGTATTACGGGCAAATATAACCGGCTTCTAATGGCCGGTTATACGGTTAACGTTTTTTAACTATTTTTATAGTAGCGTATTTAGTAAGCGGTATACCGGACTTACAACAAGCGCATTTTGTTAAAAAACGGCGCTTTGCTCATAGAAGAAGGAGCGAAATTTGAGTGGATTCCACACGAAAAAGGCAATAATATTTTAAACGGTATCCGCTTGACTAAGTGCGCTTGGCGTGCAGATAACTCTCGACTACTTCTCGAATGGCTCGTGCTTTTAGCAGGCATTCCTCCCATTCCTGTTCAGGGATCGCATCGTAGGTTATTGCGCTTCCTACCGAAAAAGATGCGTACTGACGCTGGGCATCATATAACAGCGTTCGAATGACAACGCTGAAATCAAAATCACCGTCAGGCGTGATGAACCCAATGGCCCCCGAGTAGAGCCCCCGCCGACTGACTTCCAGTTCGTCGATCAGTTCCATAGACCGAATTTTGGGTGCGCCTGTCATACTACCCATCGGGAAAGCGTGGCGAATAGCATCGGCCCAGGTAACTGTATCGCGTAAGGTTGCCGAAACGGTGGAGATCATCTGGTAGACCTGCTGAAAGCCATAAATACCGAAGAGTTCATCGACCTGTACAGAACCCGTTTGAGCGCTACGGGCCAGATCGTTACGCACCAGATCGACAATCATCAGGTTTTCGGCCCGTTCTTTTTCGGAATGAATCAACTGCTCGCGCAGGATAACATCTTCTTCGGCGTTACGCCCCCGCCGAATGGTTCCTTTGATGGGCTGCGACAGGATTTTTGGTCCTTGCTTCTTTAAAAATCGCTCCGGTGAAGCACCGATGCTATACTGATCGCCTAGTTTGAGAAGGCTTGAAAACGGCATGGGCGACCGTTCATTCAACGCTCGGTAGACAGTTAAAGGATCAAGTAGGACCTGCTCGACGAAAAACTCAATGCAGTAGTTTAGTTCATACACATCACCAGCTCGAATATGCTGCTGAATCCGACGGACATTCGCCTGGTATTCTTCAGGCGTAACACGGCATTGAACATTCTTGCTGGTGCGTTGAGCTGTCTTGTCTACGTACTCTTTTTGGAAACCCGTAAGCTTGATCGCTTCAATTAGCGAATCAGAATCATTGCCACCCCAGACGATTATGCCATCTTCTTCAAAATCAATGACCCACTCGGGTTCGACAAAATAAGCATTAGGCAGACCCAGTCGATTCGGATTACGGCTGCCTAGCGTTTCAAGCTCATTCTTCAGGTCGTACCCTAAGTAACCAACCAAAAATCCTGGCTGCTCCGTGTGCGCTTTGTACAACTCCTGAAACGTGTCCGTATCTGAAAATGAAACGACCCGTTTCGCCCCGACAAACAGTCGATTGGGAAACGGGTCATTGGGATAAGCAATCTTATTATTGTTTAGAAAAGCCACGAAGCCGTGCTGGTGCGCCTGCTGGTCCAAAGCCCACGCCAGTGCTTTCCACCGAAACGCCAGTGCATCATCAATGGCCACGCGCTTCGTGTTCATACTTACGAGCGTAATAGCCGTACGTCAACCGCGATATCTTTCCCTTCGGCGTTCTGACCAACGGTGAACTCAACTTCGTCGTCTACCTGCAATTCGTTGAAATCGGTATCAATCAGGCTTGTGTAGTGAAAGAATAGGTTGTTGGGCGGAAAATTCACGAAACCATAACCCGTCTTTAAACTACGAATGGTACTGATTTTACGACCTTCCGGATCGGGGTCTATGCCGTCCGCGATGTTATAATTAGGCTCATCGGACTGTAAATAATCGTCGTATCCTTCTTCGGGAATCCCACCGCTGAAGCCATTGGTGTAGCTTCCACTATTGCTGGTTACTGCCGTGAATGTTGGGCGGGCCTGCTGCTGTTGCGGCTTGACGAACAAGTTTTGGATAACGATATCGTTTCGACGGCTCCGGTCGTCGATCAGACCGTGCATAGCTACCGGATAGGATACTTCTTCGAGCAAATCCTGCGATGTACGGGTTACCTGCTTTTCGCCCTGCTCGTTCAGGAACTCAAAGTCCCAACTCAGCACCATAATTCGTGAGCCAAGCGTATTCAGCTTACGGATCAGCGGCACATAATCGCCATCGGAAGTTATCAACACAACTACGTCAAACTTTTTGTACTGCGCCAATTCAAAGGCTTCGAGAGCCAGCCAGACATCTATGCCTTTCTCCTGGCGATACCCCTGGTAGGTTTTTACGGGCAGATAATGCGTAACAACCCCCTCCGACATCAGAATGTCGTCGAATAAACGGTCGTAGAATAATTGATTCCCCCGCTGGTTGGCTTCGTGGGCATTCAGGCGTCCTCTAAAATAATGCGCATCTACAATCTGACATAAACGCTCATTGACCCCTTCTTCTTCGGCAACCTGACGGCGTATAAATGCGTGTAAACCGGATATACTGATTCGACTACGTCGTTCGTGAGAATAATTATAATAATTGCTTACGTGTAAAAAATAGTTTCCGTCATAAAAAACCCCAATACGGGTCAATCTGGATGCTGTTGTAGGCATAGTTTATCTTGCAGTATATGTATGGTACGAAATGCACTTTTATTAATATCGTTTTCTATGATGGGATAGATAGCTTACTTTTTATTAGTAAAGCGAGTTACGAACTGATAGGACTTTAAACGTATAAAACCAGAGAGGGTGTAACAGAATCCTTTTGTAAGAGTATCGAAAACGCTAAGACACCGCAAAATTAATAGGTTTTCGCTTACAATACGGTCGGTAAGGTATCTTTGTCAGCCAGATATTCTTTTTATGAGAAAAATATTATTCATTGACCGTGACGGTACACTTATTATTGAGCCTCAACCCGATCAGCAGGTCGATTCCCTAGCGAAACTCGATTATATTCCTAAAGCGATTTCGGCGATGCGTAAAATTGCCGAGGAGACCGACTATGAGTTGGTGATGGTTACCAACCAGGATGGCCTCGGCACCAGTTCGTTTCCGGAAGATACGTTCTGGCCGGCACATAACAAAATGCTGGCTACGTTCTCGAGCGAGAATATTTCGTTCTCTGCGGTACACATCGACCGCCATTTTCCCCACGAGAACTCGCTTACCCGCAAACCCGGTATCGGAATGCTCACGCAGTATTTAAGCGATGCGTACGACCTCGCCAACAGCTACGTTATCGGCGACCGCCTGACCGATGTACAACTAGCCGTTAATCTGGGGGCTAAAGCCATTCTGTTTTTGCCGCCCAACGGATTAGCCACGGTACAGGCTGCCGATGTTACGGGCCTAACCGACGAAATGAAACAGGTGATTGCCTTCACAACCGACGATTGGGATAAGATTTACGAATTTTTACGCTTACCCGCCCGCGTCGCTACCGTTGAACGCAATACAAGAGAAACGCAGATTCGGGTCGATCTAAACCTTGATGGCCGGGGTCAGGCCGACATGCATACGGGTCTTGGCTTCTTCGACCACATGCTCGATCAGGTAGCCAAGCATTCGGGGGCGGATCTTTCCATTCACGTAAAAGGCGATCTGCACATTGATGAACACCATACCATCGAGGATACGGCCCTCGCGCTGGGCGAAGCGTACCGACGTGCGCTGGGCGACAAACGGGGAATTAGCCGCTACGGTTTCTTACTCCCTATGGATGAAGCACTTGCTCAGGTAGCCATTGACTTTTCGGGGAGGCCCTGGCTGGTGTGGGAGGCCGAATTCCGGCGCGAAAAAGTCGGCGATATGCCAACCGAAATGTTCTTTCACTTCTTTAAATCATTCTCCGATGCGGCCTTGTGCAACCTGAACATCAAAGTAGAAGGTGACAATGAGCATCATAAGATTGAAGCGATTTTTAAAGCGTTTGCCAAAGCCATAAAAATGGCCGTTGGGCGCGATATTAAAGAACTTGACAACCTTCCGAGTACGAAGGGCGTTCTGTAATAAGTCGTTGATTTTAGAACCCAGCAGACGATTTTTACTTTTTGTCTGACTCCCGGTGCTTAATATCCAACGTCTATCGTATTTTTGCATCCGAATTCAACTGAATACCGACATGGATTTATCAACTCCGCTAACTATTCTGTTCTACGTTGTTTTACTCTCAGCAGCCTTCGTTACGGGTCGCTGGTTAGAGCGCAAAGACCGGAAGTACTAAATACGTTTTCAATTTATAGTTTTCAGCCAGCGACACCCACTGAAAACTATAAATTGAAAACCACACATCAACTGATGCTAAGTGCTCTAACCCGTTGGTTATTTAAAATTGCCGGATGGCGGGTAGTTGGTCCTATACCGCATTTACCCAAAGGTATCTGGGCGGTTGCTCCTCATACGACCAACTGGGACTTTTTGATTGGTCTGGGGATTCGCCCTACCATTCACATCTGGATTCAATATCTGGCTAAAAGCTCGCTTTTTACGTGGTATGCGGGCTGGCTTTTTCGCCTGTTAGGCGGCAAACCTGTTTATCGCGACAAATCGCGTAACATGGTTGATTCGGTGGTTAACGTGTTTAACCAGAACGAACAACTTCATATTTGCATTGCACCCGAGGGGACTCGCAGCAATGTGGAAAAGCTAAAAACGGGCTTCTATTACATTGCGCTCGAAGCCAACGTACCTATCATTCCGGTTGGTTTCGACTGGCCCCGCAAACTTGCAATTCTTGGCGATCCCATCTACGTGACAGGCGACTACGAGAAAGACATGATTCCTTTCTACGAATTTTTCGCTCAGGTTCACGGTATCAAGAAGGACTGGTTGAAGAAATGGGAAGAAATAGGAGTCATGCAGTAATAGCCTTCCTACCCGTTTCTGTTCGCTTTTGCCAACTCAACCATTTGCTGTCCGGCCCGCTCCGACGCGCCCGGCTCCCCCATTTTCGCTTGTACTTCTGCGTAACCTGCCAATTGTATTTCCCGCCGTTTGTCGCCCGGTAAAATGGCCTGCAATGCATCGGTAACCCGCTCTGTGTTCAAATTACTCTGGATCAGTTCCGTTACTACTTCCCGGTTGGCGATCAGATTGACGAGCGATATGAACGGTACCGCAATCAGGCTTTTGGCAATGGCGTAAGATATTGTTGTCGTTCTGTAACATACGACCTGCGGGATGTTTAGCAGCGCCGTTTCGAGCGTGGCGGTACCCGATGTAACAAGCGCAGCGGTAGCAATGTGAAGCAGATCGTAAGCCGCATCATTCACCCGTTTAACAGTTGGATAACCAGCCATCAAATTACTGTACAGGGGCGAAGGCAGATTACCAACCGTCCCGACTACGAACTGATAATTCGGGAACTGACGCGTTGCCGCCAGCATAACGGGAAGTATCGAGGTGATTTCCTGCCGACGGCTGCCGGGAAGCAAGGCAATAACCGGCCGATCATCAAGCTTTAGCGTTGACCGAAACGAAGGATTGGGTTTGAAATCCGCAAGCGCATCCAGCAACGGATTGCCAACGTACGATACGTCGTAGTCGTACTTGGCAAAAAACTCAGTTTCGAACGGTAGAATCGTGAAGAGCCGGTCCACCGTAGCTTTAATTTTCAGCGCACGCCGTTGATTCCATGCCCAAACCTTTGGCGAAATGTAATAGAACACCTGAATTCCGTGCTTCTTGGCAAAGCGCGCCATGCGTAGATTAAACCCGGCGTAGTCGATTAGAATCAACGCATCCGGGCGATGCTGGAGCACATCGGCCTGGCACTCGCGCAAGATCCGACGGATAGTACCCAAATTTTTAGCGACTTCCAGAAAGCCCATAAACGCCATCTCGCGGTAGTGGCGGACCAGCACAGTCCCAGCCTCCTCCATCTGCTCACCGCCATAAGCCCGACACTGCGCAGCGGGATCATGACGCCGAATAGCCCGGATCAGATTGGCTCCATGTAGATCGCCGGAGCGCTCACCAGCAATTAGATAGTATTTCATCTACAGTCGTAAGTTGTCATCGGTAGTCATTGATATGGCATACAGTCATTTAATGTTACTGACAACGCATTGCTGACCGTAACGATCAATGACCAAGAATGACAATCATTGCCTATTCTCCGAAATAATCGACAAAATTTTTCGGTGTTTCGTACAGTCGAAGTTGGTGCAGATGCGCTTCGGTTACGGGAGCTAGTGCCCGTTCGAGAATTTTCCAGATCTCCATGATAAAGATTTCACAACTGGCCATTTTGCCTTGCATAAAATCAACATCAAGGTTTAAATTTTTGTGGTCAACTTTCTCGATGACTTCGCGCTTAATAATATCGCCCAGCACTTTTAAATCAATGACGAAGCCGGTGTCGGGATCGGGCTCTCCTTTTACCGTCACAATTAATTCAAAGTTGTGGCCATGCCAGTTTATGTTGGCGCAAGGACCAAAAACTTCCTTATTCCGCTCCTCAGACCAGGCCGGATTGTAGAGCCGGTGGGCAGCGTTGAAATGTTCGATTCTGTTGATATAGACCATTTTTCTGGTTTAGATGGGGCGGTTGCCAGAAACGCCGATTTGTAAAACAAGCCGCAAAGGTACGAACTCTTTAGGCGTTATAAAACCATTTGCCAGCAGAAAGAGTTCGAGTTTAGCGCTTAGGTTAAAATAAGAAAAATACAATTTAATCCTAAAAAACGCTATTCCTTTGTTCGTTTTAAATGCCGTATCTTTACACCCTCTTTCACTTCGTCCCGGCCGAAACTTAATTTATTATCGCAGTTAATACGTTTACTCCTAGCATTTTATGATTATTGTTACGGGGGCCGCTGGCTTTATCGGAAGCTGTTTAATCAGCAAGTTGAATCAGGAAAATTTCAATTTTATCATTGCTGTCGATGACTTCTCAGACCCTCGTAAAGAAGCTAATCTGACGGGTAAACGCATCCAGGAACGGGTTGACCGCGAAGAGTTTTTCAGTTGGCTGGACGATAACTATCAGGAAGTCGAATTTATTTTTCATATCGGTGCGCGTACCGATACGACCGAATTTGACCGGGAGATTTTCGAGCACCTGAACGTCGAGTATTCGAAGCAAATCTGGAATCGCTGCATCGACTACCAGATTCCCCTCGTATATGCGTCATCGGCGGCAACCTACGGCTTGGGCGAGTTTGGTTACGACGACAACGAATCTGTAATCCCGCACCTGAAACCGCTAAATCCCTACGGCGATTCGAAGAACGAGTTCGACATCTGGGCGCTGGAACAGGAGCGTAAACCTTTCTTCTGGGCCGGATTGAAATTCTTTAACGTCTACGGTCCGAATGAGTACCACAAAGACCGGATGGCATCCGTAATCTTTCACGCGTACAACCAGATTGGTCAGACGAGCCACATGAAGCTGTTCCGCTCACACAATCCCGATTTCACGGACGGTGGGCAGATGCGTGATTTCATTTACGTGAAAGATGTTATCAATGTCTGTTCATTCCTAATGCATCACCGCCGTAACTCGGGCATCTATAACTTGGGTAGCGGCAAGGCTCGAACCTTCCTCGATCTGGCGACTCTCACCTTCCGGGCGATGGGTAGCGACCCACAGATTGAATTCATCGATACCCCCGTCGATATTCGCGATAAGTACCAGTATTTCACGCAGGCCAATATGGCCAAGCTTCGCTCCATTGGCTATGATCGCCCATTCTGTACATTAGAGGAAGGCATTTCAGACTACGTAAAAAATTACCTGAAAGAAGGGAAGTATTTATAAGTATTCGCCAAGCTGTCTCAACGCTGTTTATAGAAGCCTCGGTTTACTTTTTCAAGACAGAAAGACGCTCTGCAATAGAGCGATAAGCTAGCCTGGGTTACTGCGCGTGAAGCAATAGTTCAGGCTAGCCTCGTAAAGTTGGTTGATGAGGTAATAGACGCCTTTTACTACTAGGGCGATTTTATTCCCAGATCACTTCGATTACTTCTTTTTTCAGGTCCACGGTTGTCTGCTTTTCCGTTGCCGACCGACGAAGCGCCAGCTTCCCGTTGTTAACTTTCATGGCTTCCTGCTGCAAGATATGCGTCGCATCTTTTTTGTGAAAAACGGACACAACAGTGTCATCGGTAGAAACCGGTAACGAGAACGATTTACCCGACGCTTTCACGGATCGGGCCGTGGGTGGCAAGGGCTGGTTGCGCAGTAAAGCAATAGCCCGCGAAGCCTGAGGGACGCCATACCCCACATAGTTATTGCCGTACGGGTATAAATGAGACGACTTCTCGATAATAGCCATCACTTCCTTATTTGTCAGTTTGGGATTTGCCTGCATGATACAAGCCGCAAAACCCGTAATCACCGGAGCCGACAGGGACGTTCCGTAAAGCGAGAAGCACGAAACATTGGGTTTCAGATAAGGTAGACTCTCCGGGCCAATGCTGCTGTAGCCAATACGATTCCAAAGCTTGGCGTTAGTAGCGCCAATCGCTAATACCCCTTGCGCATCGGCGGGTGTGCTGATAATGCGCCACGAGCGGTCGTCGCCCTCGTTACCAGCGGACACGACAATTAAAATTCCTTTCTTATCAGCGGCAATCTGCGCGGCCCGGCTGATGAGACTTGTGTGACCGTCCATCTGACTCGGCTGGTAGTTTTCCTTTGGGTTGCTCATGCCTTTGGCGTAGCCCAGCGATGTGTTGATGAGCCGAACGCCAAGACTGTCCATCCATTCCATCGCAGCTACCCAGTTATCCTCTTCTCCTCGGTATTCGCGATTGCCCTGATCGGTTCTCGCCAGATAAAACGTCGCATCGGTAGCCAGACCGTACTGCGTTTTTTCAATAGGATCATTACCCGCAATGGCGGCCAATACTTCCGTACCGTGAAAATCGGACATGGTTTCGAGCGTATGAAATAAGTCACCACGCGTCTTTTTGTCATTCACGTAATCGCGGACTCGCTTTACCCCGTCACGCGTAAATACATGCTTCAGCGCATTCGCCGAATCAGCGCCAAAAAATCCGGCGTCGATAACACCAACGTTCACAAAACGGCCTGTCAACCCAGCCTGCATAAAATCAGGTGCCTGAATCTGCGTCATCACTGGTGCCATGTGCGGGCTGATACCCTGGTCCTGCCCCCCTATTGACGTAATGATAATTGCCGGATCAATCGCCTGAATGCCTGCGACAAAAGGTAAGGCCGCTACCCGAGCGTACTCGTCAGCCGAAAGCCGGGCCGACACCGCGTTTAACCAGCGTGATTGCGTAATCGACTGAATACCTTCGTGTTGTAAACGGCTAACGTAATGAGCAGAAACCGGTTGATCTGTATCATCCAGCGGTAGATTCTGCGACCATCTCCGTACTAGAGCGGCTTCCGATAAGGCGGGCTGAGTACCTTGATCTTTCGCGTTGAACAGAATCCAATACTTTGGTTTATCGGAGTTTTGTTTACTCGTGTTTGGTCCAGTTGGTTGGGGATACGACACCCCCGAATTCGCCTGAATCAACAGGGCAACCAGGCAAATGAATGAGGTTAAGCGAAACGTCATGAACGAATGAAAGCCGTTAAACGTGTTTTGTAGTAAGCGTTGTATAGAAAGCTAAACGCAAAAACACGCGAAAACTCTTATAGCTTTGAGTTTTCTTTGCAATTTAGTTAGAAAAGCAGTTTCAACGTCCCCATATGCGCTACTTGCCTATTGACAACCAACTATTCGTTCACAACCGCCAGCGGCTTGCCCAGCTCCTGAAACCAAAATCGCTGGTGGTACTGAATGCCAATGACATCCTGCCGACCAATGCCGATGGCACGATGACCTTTCGTCAAAACAACGATTTATTTTACCTGACCGGCGTTGATCAGGAAGAAACCCGGCTTGTTTTGTTCCCAACGCACCCGGACCCGAAGTTTCGGGAGGTCTTATTTCTGCGCGAAACCAGCGAGCTGATTGAAATCTGGGAAGGGCATAAACTGACCAAAGCGGAAGCCGAACAAACATCGGGTATTTCGCAAAAGCAAGTTTACTGGACGCACCAGTTTGAGCAGATCTTCCAGCAAATGATCTTCGAAGCCGAACATGTGTATCTCAATACAAACGAACACACCCGTGCTACCGTGGACGTGCAAACCCGCGATGCCCGCTTCATCGAAGAATTTAAACAGAAATACCCATTGCACCATCTGGAGCGGTTGGCTCCGCTGATGCACTATCTACGGGCCATCAAGCAGCCGCAGGAGTTACCGCTTATCCAAACAGCCATTGACATTACGGACAAAATGTTCCGTCGGTTGCTTGGTTTTATCAAGCCGGGGGTGTGGGAATATGAGATTGAGGCCGAAATGATGCACGAGTACCTGCGCAACCGATCGCGGGGAGCCGCTTATTCACCGATTATTGCGTCGGGAGCCAACGCCTGCGTGTTGCACTACATCGACAACAGCCAGCAGTGTCAGGATGGTGATGTGATTCTGCTCGACATTGGTGCCGAATACGCGAATTACAATGCCGATATGACCCGTTCCGTTCCTGTCAATGGCCGATACACGCAACGCCAGCGGGCGGTGTACGACGCCGTACTACGTGTTATGAGAGAAGCGACACAGATGCTTCGTCCGGGAAATCTTTGGGATGAATACCACCGTGAAGTGGGCAAAATCATGGAGTCGGAATTGATTGGCCTTGGTTTGCTTGACCGTAGTGAAGTAGAAAAGCAGGACCCCGACGCACCGTTGTACAAAAAATATTTCATGCACGGCACATCTCATTTTCTGGGACTCGATGTACACGATGTTGGCAACAAATACCGCCGAATGGAGCCGGGTATGGTCTTTACCGTTGAGCCAGGCATTTACATTCCAAGCGAAAAGCTAGGCATCAGACTTGAGAACAATGTGTTGATTACCGAATCAGGCAACGTAGACCTGATGGCGAATATTCCGGTTGAAGCAGCGGAAATTGAGGAATTGATGAATGCGTAATGTTGCTTAGTTTGTCGTTTATACGGTATGTCCTGTGTTTGTTAACCAAGCGTTCATACCGTATAAACGACAAACAGTAAAGCTATTTCGCTTCCACCTTTTTGGTTTCTTCCAGCTCGAGTGCAATACTCAAGCTCGAATAAATACGACGGACTGCGGTTTCCAAACGTTCCCAGCCCGCGTCGGACGTTAAGTCGATATCAACAATGTGGTCGCGCTGGGTGCTGGTCAGCACAATGTTCGTTACGGCGGCAACCATCAGGCTTGTTATAGCGATAGGGTCATAGTCGGAGTACGGTGCCAGGCGATCAACCAGTTTTTTGTACGAATTATCACGAAATTCAGCCAGTCGACGGGCCAGTTCAGTTTCGCCATTGCTCATCTCCCAACGGATAAGCTCCTGCGATGGTTTGCGAGTGCGAAACTCCCGCATAAACTGGATCGTATACTCCGACCATATTTTACTACGCGTTTCAGCGGGAAGTTTTTCGGGTACAGACTCCATAAACTTCTCGTTGAACATTGACAGGAAGAAGCCGCGTTGGACATAAGCTTCTAACAATCCATTCCAACCGCCAAAATACCGGTAGATGAGCACTTTATTAACACCTGCTTTTTC
This sequence comes from Spirosoma liriopis, assembly GCF_023196085.1. Taxonomy (NCBI): domain Bacteria; kingdom Pseudomonadati; phylum Bacteroidota; class Cytophagia; order Cytophagales; family Cytophagaceae; genus Spirosoma; species Spirosoma liriopis. The sequence goes on along the minus strand of NZ_JALPRF010000002.1, from coordinate 731,209 downwards.
GGCTACAGCGTTAATACCAGCCTTCTCGGTTCCCCGTTCGGCCATTACATCACCCATCGCCCGCAAGATGCGCTCCATAGTCATCTGACGGTTCCTACGCTTGACAATTTTCATTTCGTTAAAGTTTTTGTGTTAAAGAGGGATAAAGATGTCGTTGGATTTCGCGAAGAGACCAACAAAGAAATCTACTGAATTCTCCATCTGGCGACAAATATGAAAATAACTAATGATGTTACCAAGCAATAATCTTACCAACGTACAGGAAATTCCGAAAATTGTTGCTCTAATTGCCTGACAGCCTCAGCAACTTTGAGTTTGGGGATTACTACGGGGAGCCAAAAAGGGGAATAAGGGTCGTGATGCCATACCGGAGCCACATCGTGGGCCAGCTTGACCTGAAGTAAATACTCATTAGTACCTGCCGAAAGGCACTCGATGCTCAGAGAAGGCTGGGAAAAGAGCAGCCGTGGCTCAGGCCGTCCTGTTTTGTGCAGATGCCGTAACCACTTGATCAGCAAGTCAATTTCGTAGGTGTAGATAATAGCAGCGGTAGATACTGATCGGTGATGCTGCCAACCAGACCGAACGGCTACCTGCAACAAATTCCGGTCAGCAACCGAAACGCTGGTAGAAGGATTGCTGTAGTTTAAAAGATTTAGCTCAAAAAAGCTGCGTTGGCCAGCCAAAAGCATAAGCTCAGGGTCTATTTAGCAAGACATGAAAACATGAGCGTATCTAACGCCATGTATATACGTCAAAAGTAGATCCGAACGTATAGAAAGCACAACTTAACAAGCTCGCGTACTTACAAAAAGGTTTCTCTCTGGGCAGTTTGGTCTACCGCTCCGGATACGTAGCCAGCTGTCCCGACAGATCCCGGATCGCTTCATCCAGTTGTTTTCGGTTGAGCACCATATCCATTTCCAGCGGAAAATCGGGGTAAGGATGCCAGGCTGGCGTCAAAGCATGGTCCAGTTGAATCTGCAACCGATATTTATCACCGGGCAACGCCGTCGCGTCAAGGCTTAGCCCAGACTGAGAGAACGTCAGGGTAATATGATTGGCTGCTTTGTGCGAGAGCGAACGCAAGCCGCTCAGCAGACGCTGAACCTCCCACGTTTGCAACGGGGTCGCCTGCGAATCGTGGTGCTGCCGCCAGATCGTTGATACCTGGCACTGCAAATTGTTACGTTCGCGCCAGTTTGTGGTCTTGGCACCATAACCCACTATGGAAAATTCGAAAGAGCCGGCAGAAGAGATAAATTTCATAATAAAGAGCAGCTTACAACAGCTTAGTAAGTTAATAAACAAATAAACCGGCAGTTTGTTTGCCGACAAATTCGTCAGCGAGTAATTAGAAGTAAAGTGAAGTCGTCCGCTAGTCCGGTTTGTGTGAGATCACAATCTATTAACCGACTCTCTGCCCGACTTTCTTTATCTTTGCGGCCAAAAATCTGATCATAACAATATGGCAAATGTGCTCATTATTGGAGCGGGCGGAGTTGGTAGTGTCGTTGCGCATAAGTGCGCAATGAACAACGAAGTCTTCACGAATATAATGCTGGCTAGTCGCACCAAGTCCAAATGCGACCGAATTGCAGCCGAAATCCAGGAGATGCACGGCGTAACGGTGCAGACGGCTCAGGTAGACGCCGATGTCGTTGCGGAAGTGGTGTCGCTCATTCGGTCGTTTAACCCGTTTTTGGTTATCAACGTAGCCCTACCCTATCAGGACTTACCGATCATGGACGCCTGTCTGGAAGCGGGTGTTCATTACATGGACACGGCAAACTACGAACCCAAAGATGTCGCTAAATTTGAGTATAGCTGGCAGTGGGCTTACAAAGAGCGGTTTGAACAAGCCGGCTTAATGGCCCTGCTAGGCTGTGGCTTCGACCCCGGCGCTACGCAGGTGTTCACGGCTTATGCCAACAAGCATCACTTCGACCGGATGGATTACCTGGACATTGTTGACTGCAACGCCGGTAATCACGGAAAAGCGTTTGCGACGAATTTCAACCCCGAAATCAACATTCGCGAGATTACACAACCGGGTCGTTACTGGGAAAATGGTGAATGGGTCGAGATTCCAGCCATGAGCATTCACAAGCCAATCGATTACCCCGAAATCGGTCCGCGTGAGTCGTATGTTCTGTATCACGAAGAATTGGAATCGCTGGTCAAAAATTTCCCGACGCTGAAACGGGCGCGGTTCTGGATGACCTTCGGACAGGCTTACCTGACCCACCTCGAAGTGCTGCAAAATGTGGGAATGACCCGCATCGACTCGGTGAAATTCAACGGAATGGATATCGTACCGCTTGAATTCCTAAAAGCGGTTCTACCAGCTCCCGACACGCTTGGTGAAAACTATACGGGTCAGACCAGCATCGGCTGCCAGATTAAAGGTGTAAAAGACGGTGCTGACCGCACGTACTACATCTGGAACAACTGCGATCATGCTGAAACCTACCGCGAAGTGCGGGGCCAAGCCGTTAGTTATACAACGGGCGTCCCGGCCATGATCGGCGCTATGTTGATCGTTACGGGCGTTTGGCTGAAACCCGGCGTCTGGAACTGCGAAGAACTGGACCCAGATCCGTTTATCGAGCAAATGAACAAGCAAGGTTTACCGGTCAATGAGCGCGTCGATGTACCGCTGCCGCACGAGTATTAGTGCCTGATCGCTTGCATTGAAAGCCGTGCTATGGTTATTTTGAGTGACATCAGAAGCCTGGCACGGCTTTCTGTTTATTATCATTTCGAACGCTACTGCGCTGTAACGTATGAACTATCTATTCATCTGCTTTCTGGTCGCACTAAGCGAAGTCGCTCGGGCGCAGGCAGTCACTGACCCTACTGTTGACCTGCGTCTTAACAACCTGAACAACCCGTCTACCGGACCGCTGATCTTCAAGGTCGATGCCCGCTACGAGGGTCAGCACGGGTCGCCTTACTTTTTGCCCGGTTGGTCCAACGGCCAGGTTAGCCTGCGCGATGGTCGCCAGTACAAAGATGTACCGCTTAAGTTTGATGCTTACCGGCAGGCGCTGCTCCTCCTCCGACCTAAATCGGGTAATGATTCGATCATTATCGACCGCCAGACCGTAAACCGGTTTTTGTTGACCACTCCCAACGGACAACCGTATTTGTTTAGCCGATACCCATCAGCTAAAGTCACTGACGATGACGTAAAAGACGGCTATTTTCTAATCTTGTACGAAGGAAAAACAGCCCTCCTTAAGCGAATTGCAAAAACATTCAAGCCCGCTGATTACAAAGGCGGCTACTCGGCAGACATACGGTATGATTCGTACGGCGACGCGTTCTCCTACTATCTGCTCAAACCGGATCAGACACTAACCAAGATTAAACTCTCAAAAAAAGCCTTTCTCGACGCGATGAGCGACAAAGAAAGCGGCCTCAAAGCGTTTATCGATCAGCAAAAGCTTAGCTTCAAATCGGAAGAAGACGCGATAACGCTTGTTAAGCAGTACGATAGTTTATAAAAATAGGCTAACTCGGCTTTATTAATTGCTATTTACTTACGGATTAGTTATATTGAACAGTAATTATTCCTATCCCCATGAAATTGTTGCTGTTCCCTATGTTGCTTGCGCTTCTGTACACAAATGCAGACGCCCAGATCCGCGATACAACAAAAACAAAAAATCGGGGTGTAGTAGTATTGAACCCAAATACCCGGCGCAACGGCTACGAAACCTTCTCCAATAGTGATCAGATTGTTGGTGCTGGAACAGGGCCAACAACGGTTATTACCATCGATCACCGATACGAAGGATTACGCGGAACGCCGTATTTTCTGCCAGCGTGGCACAAAGGGCAAATTGAAATGACAGCTGGGCAGAACTACACGGAAGTACCGATTAAGTTTGACGCCTTTCGCCAGCATTTGATCCTGCTGCGGACGTGGGTCGGTAACGATTCAATCATTGTCAACGCGGATCAGGTGAAGTCGTTCCGATTAAACGATATTGACGGCCAGTCGTACCTGTTCAAACGCTTGCCAGCCGTTAAAACCGATGATGAAACATTAAAAGAAGGGTATTTCCTGGTTTTATACCAAGGTAAAAGCGCACTTCTGAAACGGGTTCTGAAGCGATTTAAGCAAGCCGATTATAAAGACCCTTATTCGACCGGAGTACGCTACGACTCGTTCAAGGATGTTTATTCATATTACATCCTAAAACCAGACCAAACGCTGAGTAAAATAAAATTATCGCAGAAAGCCTTGCTCGATGCGCTGGACGACCATAAGAACGCGTTAAAAGCTTATGTGAAGGGCGAAAACCTTTCTGTCAATACCGAAGCGGATGCGGTGCTCGTGATGAAGCAGTACGACAGTCTGTAGAGCTGTTATGGAATTCAGTATGGCTGGCCATCTATGCGGTATACACCAAACCGCACAAGGTCATGCATCAATCCAATGCGACTGCACTTACATTCGACGAGATCATTTTTCAGACTCGCAACCAGGCATACGGCGCTTTCAACTTACGCCAGACGTACCGATCAACGCTTACCCGCGCGCTGGGGGTCGGTATTGGCTTGTTTGTAATCGGTTTGTCAGCTCCCGTTTTATACAACCGGTTCTGGCCAAAAAACCTACTGGCTGATCAGCACGTAGAAACGGAAGTTACGCTGACAAAACTAGCGGAGCCGCCCGTCGAACCGCCTATTCAATTGCCACCCGTGGAGCAGGCTCCCGCCGTGAATACGGTTCGTAATTTGCCGCTGGTGGTCATGCCCGAGGCAGAGGTCGTGGAGGAAACCTTGCCCCCAACAACAGACGAGCTTCAGAACGCAACGTCTGGCACCCAAACCGCCGAGGGAACCGGTGACGTGGAGGTGATTACCGCTCCCGAAGCCAGCGCTCCTACTATCGTTGAACACGCACTCGAAGTCGCCCCAAAGACAGAGGAAATTTTTATTGGCGTCGAGCAGCAACCCGAATACCCCGGCGGCCTCGAAGCGATGCGTAGCTTTTTATCAAAAAATTTACAGTATCCTCGCTCGGCGGCTTCGGCAGGTGTTTCGGGTCGTGTTTTCGTGAGCTTCGTGGTCAATTCCGACGGTAGCCTCACGGACGTACAGCTTCTGAAAGGAATTGGCTTCGGCTGCGATGAAGAAGCCATTCGGGTTGTTCAGAAGATGCCCCACTGGAAACCGGGGAAACAGTCGGGCCGCCCGGTCCGGGTTAAGTACAACTTGCCCATCGCTTTTACGCTGGAATGATTACACACCGACGCGATCTTCCTGCTTCGCCAGCTTGCTTCTTCGAAATCCGTACGAGAAGTAGATGACCAAGCCAATAGCAAGCCAGATTCCGAAGATCTGCCAGTTACTCGCGCCAAGTTCGGTCATCAGGTACAGGTTCGTTAAAATGCCGATCACGGGAAGCAGCGAAAAATTATGCCGGAATCCCTGCACGGCTAGCACCACCCACACGCCCCAGAACACAAACAGGAGTGGTTTGCTTTCGAGGGTTTCCAGCAAGTTGGACCCCGTCAGCGAATAAGTGAAGGCGGCTAGCAAAACCAAACCAATGATGTATTTCCCGTTTACGTATGGAACCTTGAACTTGGACTGTGCCGATAATCCTTTCGCATCCAGAAACAGGATACCTGCGCAGACCAGAATAAACGCGAAAAACGTCCCTACGCTCGTCAGATCGACAAAAAACTTAAGATCCATGAACATGGACGGAATAGCAACGATAACGCCCGTAATGATGGTCGCAAAGGATGGGGTTTTAAACTTGGGGTGGATGGTGGCAAATCGTTTCCAGAGCAAACCATCACGGCTCATGGTCATCCAGATGCGCGGCTGGCCGAGCTGATACACAAGCAACGCGCTGGTGATGGCAACGACGGCGCTTACGGATATGATACCGGCCACAAAATCGAGGTTGACTTTCTGGAACACGTACGCGAGAGGATCGCTTACCCCCAGCTCTTTGTAATTGACCATACCGGTCAAGACCAGCGTAATTAACACGTACAGAACCGTACAGATGGTCAAACAGTACAACATAGCGCGGGGCATGTCGCGTTGTGGATTTTTACACTCTTCGGCGGTCGTTGAAATGGAATCGAAGCCAATAAAGGCGAAAAATACCGATGCGACCCCACTCAGTACACCCGACATGCCATTCGGAGCAAAGGGCGACCAGTTGGCGGGTTTCACGTAAAAAGCCCCGACGCCGATTACCAGTCCGATAACCGCCAGCTTCAGCACAACCAGAATATTGCTGGCCGTCCGCGATTCTTTAATACCGATGTAAACTAGCGCCGTAATTAGGACGGTAACGGCTCCGGCGGGAAGATTAGCAATCAGTTTCAAACTACCGAGTGCGGGGGCATTTAGGTACGCATCGGCCAGCAGCCGTGTATTTTCGGGGATCTCGCTCAGGGCCGTACCGCTTTGTTTTGCCTGCTGAACCAGTTCGAACGCGGCAGTTGCCGAGCCGTAATCGGTCGCCAAATATTTAGGAAACGTAATACCGAAACCGCTGAGCATGGACGTGAAATATTCGGACCACGAAATCGCCACGACCATGTTGCTGACGGCATATTCCAGAATCAGCGCCCAACCGATTACCCAGGCAAAAATCTCACCGAACGCGACATACGCGTAGGTGTAGGCACTACCGCTCACGGGCACTGTGCTGGCAAACTGTGCGTAACTAAGCGCCGTAAACACGCAGGCAATTGCCGTAAAAACAAAAAGCAGGGACACCGCGGGTCCGCCGTTGTAGCTGGCCAACCCGATTGTACTGAAAATACCAGCACCAATGATAGCGGCAATACCAAACGACGTCAAATCACGAACACCCAGTGTCTTTACCAGCTTGCTCGACTCGCCCTCTTCGGCATCGCTCAAAATTTGCCGGACGGTCTTTTTGCGAAAAATGGACATGTACAGGTTATAAAAAACGGTGTCTATTCCCGTTAAACGCTAAAAATAGAAATTCTTTCCGGTTTTTTGTACGTTGCTTTCACATTCAATACAGGACTTTGGACGTTAGATACAGGATGTTGGACAATACACATACTATCGGCAACAGTCCTGTCTGTAGCATCCGCCTTGGTCAGTTGTCCAATAATTCAGCGATACCATGTCCATTCGAGTTCAGAACCTTACGAAAGAATACAATAGCCAGCGGGCTGTCAACCAGATTTCGCTGACCGTACAGCCGGGCGAAATTGTCGGCTTCCTGGGACCCAATGGTGCGGGAAAATCGACCACCATGAAAATTGCCACTGGCTACCTGCCCCCAACCGATGGCACGGTCGAAGTGAATGGCTTTGACGTGCGAACGAACCCGATGGACGTCCGTCGGAGTGTTGGTTATTTACCCGAGCACAACCCACTTTATCTCGATTTATACGTCAAGGAGTACCTGCGCTTTGCGGGTTCCCTCCACGGTCTACATGGCGCAAACCTGACCCGGCGCATTTCCGATATGATCGACCTGGTTGGTTTAGGACGCGAGCAGCATAAAAAGATTGGACAACTGTCAAAAGGGTACCGGCAGCGGGTTGGCTTAGCCCAGGCACTGCTTCACAACCCACCCGTACTGATTCTCGATGAACCAACAACGGGTCTGGACCCAAATCAACTAGCGGAGATTCGTCAGGTGATCCGCGAAGCCGGTCGCGACAAAACCGTACTTTTCTCCACGCACATCATGCAGGAAGTCGAAGCCGTTTGTGACCGTGTCGTCATTATCAACCGGGGTCAGATTGTCGCGGATGGCTCGCTGAATCAGCTGAGAAGCGCATCAGCGGGAGAAGGTGTAATCGTTGTCGTTGCCGAGTTTGAAGATGAATTAGCCAGTTCTGATGTACTGACGACTGTCACGGGAGTGCAACGGGTAGAGCCGCTAGGCCAGGGCCAGTACCGGATTACGGCCGTTGCAAACACCGATCTACGAGCATCGATTTTTCGACTGGCTGCCGACCAGAACCTAACACTTGTCGGCTTGCGTCAACAGGAAAACTCATTGGAAGGAATCTTTAAGGAACTCACCAAGTAACGCGGTGACGTGGTATACCGACATCCTGTCCGCAATAGATAAACTCTGTCCTATAGAAGAACGAGTAAGCGTATGAAATGCAGAACGGCGAGACACACTGTCTCGCCGTTCGTTTGTTATCGATATGCGAACACTCTGTTCGCGCTGCTTATTTCACCGTTGCCATCAAAGGATACTGGTCGAAGATAGATCGAACGATCCCTTTGAAATAATTATTCTTGAAGTTCGGATTACGCATCATCTTCGACGCGTAGCCTTTCCAGATAACCTGATACGACTCTGCGTCGATCAACGAAATCATCAATGTTCCTTCATCCAGGTTGTAATCAATACGCTTGTACGTTGCATCATCATCTTCCCGAACCACCCAGTCTTTGATAACCGGCTGTTGATAGCCCCGGAACCGCAGGTCGGAACGGAAGATGTTATACGAGATCAGCAGGTTCGGATTGCGGTTGCTGACCCGGTAGCCACGTGCTTCCATCTGGTGACGGATTGCATCCTGGATATCGGAGCAAAGCAACGTTGAATCGACAAATTCACACTCTAAAAAATTAAACGATTCGTAGTTCTTGAAATGGCCCTCGTAGCTATAATCATGCTCCACAAACAACCTACTGGGCGAACAGCCCGCCATAGCCACAATAGCTAGTACAAACAAAACACCAACGCACTTTTTCATACACCAGCTCGTAAAAGTTTTTTCAATGAAATACTAGGAATAATTAGTAGCGGAATCAATCTTCTGGTCGAACCCAAATATAATCGTAAATGTTTGGTAAGCAACTGGATATTGCCAAATTTTAATGCTTATTTACCCCCCGGTAAAACTCGACCCCACGGCGCATTTCGGCAGCGGTAACCGACACATCGAATGCACAACTGCCGGGGCCATCCAGCAGGGCCATGCGAACCTGATTTCCCCGGTTTTTTTTGTCCTGCAACGTAAGCGCCAGAATCGGTTCAATGTCTGCATCGGTTAGTCGGATATTTCCATATACGGCAAACACGTATTCTTCGATTTGAGTCAGCAAATTTTCGTCGATCATCTTTTTGTGAAAAGCGATGTACGCTTCGGCGACCATACCCACTGCAATGGCTTCACCGTGTAATAGCCGCTTCCGGGGCTGGGTCAAAAAGTAGGTTTCGACGGCATGACCCAGCGTATGGCCGAAGTTCAGAATTTTACGTAGTCCCTTCTCCGTCGGGTCCTGCTCCACTACCCGCTGCTTTACCGCAACCGAGTGAGCGACCAGAGCCGACCAGTCCTGTTCGTCGAGATCGCGCCGACGAATTTCGTCCCACATGGCCGCATCGGCAATAAGACAGTGTTTAATAACCTCGGCAAAGCCCGAACGAAGCTCGCGTTCAGGCAGCGTAGCCAGAAACGCCGTATCGATCAGTACCGTATTGGGTTGCTGAAAAACTCCGATGTGGTTTTTAAAACCGCGAAAATCAATACCAAGTTTACCGCCCACACTGGCGTCAACTTGCGAGAGCAGCGTTGTAGGAACCTGCGCGAAGGCAATGCCGCGCTTGTAGGTAGCCGCACAGAAGCCGCCCATATCCCCAATAACACCGCCACCGAGATTGATGACCAACGCATGACGGTCAAAGTTAGCGCGCGTCAGTGCATCCCAGATCAATTCGCAGGTAGCAATGTGTTTTTGTTCTTCCCCGGCCTTGATCCGAACGAGTGTGTGCTTGGGTAGCACCGCTTTTAGGTCGGGATAGCAGAAACGGAAGGTATGGTTGTCGGCGATGACAGCAATGGCCGAGAAATCGTTAGCGTCTAAGAAAGCAGGAAGGCTTTCAGCGAGTGGGGCAATCGTTACAGTTGACATGCTGTAAAAATACGGTAGCCAACGGTAAGTATTTTTAATCTCAACCGAAATTATAGCTTTGTAACTCCTAATAAACTTAACCTACATCGATCTATTCATGAAGTTCCGTCACCGTGTACTGAGCGGCCTGTTCTTGCTATCTACCATTACTTACCTCGACCGGGTTTGTATGAACGTGGTAAGCAAATATGTAAAAGCCGATTTAAATCTTGATAACCAACAATTTGGCTACATTCTAGGCGCGTTCTCATTGGCCTACGCTTTGTTTGAAATGCCAACGGGTTCTCTCGGAGACAGGATTGGTCCGCGCCGGGTTCTGACACGAGTGGTGGTGTGGTGGTCGGCTTTTACGGCACTTACCGGTACGGCCTTCAACTTTCTGTATCTTCTGGTAATTCGATTTCTTTTCGGTGCGGGTGAAGCCGGTGCCTATCCCAACGCATCCATCGTCATTGCCCGCTGGTTTCCGACTGTTGAGATAGGCCGGGCGCAGTCGGTTATCTGGGCTGCCGGACGATTGGGCGGGGCGTTGACGCCGTTGATTGTCATCCCCTTGGTGCACTGGGCGGGTTGGCGCTGGGCTTTTGTTATGCTGGGTGTTGTCGGCGTTTTGTGGGCGATTGGCTGGTTTATTTCCTTCCGCGATGAACCAGCGGCCCAGCCTGGAATCAGCGACGAAGAAGTTCGGGAAATTGAGAAGGGACGTAAGATCAAATACTCGGATCACCAGATTCCCTGGAAAGCGATTCTGCGAAACCCCGACCTGTGGGCGTTGATGCTGATGTGTCACCTGTTCTTCTACGGGTCGTACTTTTTTACAAACTGGTCGTCGGTTTATTTTCAGGAAGGTCGTGGCCTGACCGAATCCGACACAAAGACGTTTATCTCGCTCTCCTATTTCCTGGGTGCTGTAGGCTGCCTGCTGGGTGGCGCGCTGAGCGATTTACTGAGCAAACATTACGGATTGAAATTCGGGCGTCGGGCCGTCGGTATCGGTGGCCTGGGATTGTCGAGTTTATTCTTTCTGCTGGCTGGACTCGCCACCAATAACCAAACAGCCGCCTACTTGCTCGCTCTGTGTGTATTGCTTAAAGATCTGGCGTTACCCGTTGCGTTTGCCGTATGCGTCGATATCGGGCAGCGTAACGCAGGTATTGTGGCCGGTGCCATGAACTTTGCCGGGCAACTGGGTGGCTTTTTCATCACCATCCTGTTTGGCATCATCGTCGAGCAAACAAAGAATTTCAACTACCCACTCTTCATGATTTCGGGTTGTCTGCTGGTGAGCGCCCTGCTCTGGCTCCGGATTGACCCTACTAAACCAGTAACCCTTGTAAAAAGCGAGCCAAACGCGTAACACCCCATATTGTTTGTAAAACGCTGATTATTATTCGGTTCGGGGCCGTTTACTTATAACACGCTCTCATTAGCCGTTTAATCTAACTAATCTCTATAGATTGGGTTGGTATTTAGGAAAGCAAATCGCTCCCTAAAACCACAAGGCTATGATTCTAAAAATGGATCAGCTCCCTATCGAGCTACCAGTTCCCACTAATCCCTCTGCCAATAACGCAGCGGCTGTTCAAGAATTACTGGGTGGCAAGTTTGGCGAGATGTCGACCCTAATGAACTACACGTTTCAGTCGTTCAATTTTCGGGGTCGGAAGAAGCTGCGGCCTTTCTACGATCTGATCTGTAGTATTGCCGGGGAAGAATACGGGCATATTGAAGTCGTAGCTTACACAACCAACCTGCTACTGACGGGTACCAGCAAACGAGGTATGGACCCGACGACGACCCCACTGGCGAACGGTGTGGATGCGCGTAACACAAGCCATTTCATTGCCAGTGGTCAGTCAGCCCTTCCGATGGATTCGATGGGACGATTCTGGTCTGGTGAAAACGTGTTCAACAGCGGTAATCTCAAGCTGGACTTACTGCACAATTTCTTTCTGGAGTGCGGAGCGCGGGCCAACAAAATGCGGGTTTACGAAATGGTCGATACCCCAACGGCCCGAACGATGGTCGGTTATCTGCTGGTTCGGGGAGGATTGCACGTAGTCGCTTACGCCAAAGCTTTAGAGAAATTGACTGGTGTGGAGGTGACTAAATTGCTGCCCATTCCGGACTTGAGTAATGACAAGTTTCCAGAAGCGAAGAAATTCATGGAGCAAAAGTTGCACCTGCAACTGTACACCTTCAGCCAGAACGATTATAAGCAGGCGGGTCTGATCTGGAACGGTCCGCACCCGGAAGATGGGCAGGAGTGTGTCGTTATCGAAGGAGCTATTCCCGGCCATACACCACCCGATCTGGACGAAGAACCGCAACTTAACGCTCCCGGCGCCGACGACTTTGATCCGCAGATGTTTGCGGATATGGCGAAAAAAATGGGAATCGATTATAAATACTAAGTGTCAGACTATAGAAAAGGCTGGAATCAAGGAAGAGGGTTGTGCCTCCTTCTCGATTCCAGCCTTTCGTTGTATTTACTAGCTACGAGATGGTTTTCAAACCATCCGCAAATGCTTTCATCTGGTCCATCGTCCCGAGACTGACCCGGCACCAATATTGCCCGTCAAATTTCCATTGACGGATACTTACGCCCTGGTCCATCATGCGACCAACAAAATCCTCGCCCTTCATCCGAATCGGGAACATAACGAAGTTCGCGCCCGACGGCAACGGCTCATAGTTGTGTTGTTTCAACACACCGTAGAGATAATCTTTCGACTCCTGCGTTTTTCCCAGCGAGAATTTGATAAAATCTTTGTCCTGTAAGCTAACCATGGCTGCCCGCAAGGTAGTCATGCTCAGGCAGCCTCCCCCCGTCGCAAACTTGCTGATTTGCTCCAGTAGCTCAGGCTTGGCAATCATGTACCCCGTCCGCAGACCAGCAAAACCGTGTACTTTCGAGAAGGTCTTGGTAATAATGACGTTGCTCCCTTTCTTGACCATATCCACCATCGTGTAGGCTTTTGGGTCGGGAGTATAGTCGATGTAGGCTTCGTCAACCAGAATCGGCGTTTTGGCTCCTACAGCTTCGCAGAAGGCTCGTAGTTTGGCAGGGTCTACGGTGATGGCCGTTGGGTTGTTAGGATTGCAGAGGTAAACCATCCCGGTCTGGCTCCCCACCCGTTCGTTTAGCTTGTTCAGGTTGATGTCGTACCCATCGGCAGCCACGAGCGGCACTCGATCCATCGTGATGCCGTGCTTTACCGCCGAACGAGGTAGCGCATCGAACGTCGGATCGGGGGCAACAATCGTGCGACCAGCATTTGGTCGGTAAGCTGCCCAGAGCGCAGCCGCCGTCAGCAACTCACCCGAGCCAGCACCCAGTAACACATACTCCTCCGGAACCCCTTCTGTATCAGCTACCATCTTGCGAAATTGCCGGGCGTACTCCATCGCGTACAGGTATCCATCGGGAGCCGCTTCCGTGATGGTTTTAAGCGCCTTGGGCGAAGGACCATACGGATTCTCGTTTGCCGAAAGCCGCGCCTTCAACGCACCACTTTTGGGGGGAGCGTAGCCCGCAGGTACTTCTAATTCTGGTTCGCAGAAGGCAGCCGGAGCAGCAGCCAGACTTAGTCCCGATAATACACTGGCGCGGAGCCAGTCTCGACGGTTGATTGACATAAGTAAGCGTTGATAGTAAGACAAAAGGGATGTTGAAACTATGTATGAATACGTTGATTAATTGGCGGTATAGTCTGCAATCAGTCAGTTATAAATCTGTTCGCAAAGCTTGCCTAAAGGCATAAACACCAACGCAACAAAGATAGATAACTACTTAAAAAATCAAATATTATTCTGACTTAATATTCTTATGCGCAATAAAATTCTATTAAATACATATTAAGTAAAATTACCGATAAAGATGAAAGTCTATTTTTTCACTATATAAGTCAAAAAAAGATTTCTGTAAGCCAATTCTTACCAGTTAGTTGCGTCTTTGTCTTTTTTAGGTCAATTTTGAGGTAATTTTCTTTACTATTTTCTTAACCTTTTCTGCTTATGCAATCATTTATACGCAGTTTCTTGCTGCTGTTGATTGGGTTATCAGTGATGACAGGTGCCTATGCCCAAGATCGGATGATCACGGGGAAGGTCACGTCAGCCACCGATGGTACAGTATTACCCGGAGCAAACATCCAGGTTAAAGGCTCAAGCCGGGGAACGACAACGGACGGGAACGGGAATTACAAAATCTCGGTCGGTCCAAACGCAACGCTGGTTGTCAGCTTGATTGGTATGATAAGCCAAACCGTTGACGTTGGTTCCAAGAATCAGGTAGACGTTAGTTTGGCAGAATCGTCGTCAGAACTAAACGAAGTTGTAGTAACGGCATTGGGTATCCGCCAGGAAAAACGCAATTTGGGCTACTCGGTTGGTGAGGTGAAGGGCGCCGATATTTCCAATGCCCAGCGCGATAATTTTCTGGTCGGGATGCAGGGACGCGTGGCGGGTCTGACCATGACCACCACCTCGGGAACCCCCGGCGCATCGGCCTCGATTCAACTGCGGGGTGCCAGCTCGATTGGCGGCAACAACCAACCTTTATTCGTAGTAGACGGTCTACCCATTGATAACCGCACGTTTAATCAAGGCGCGCTGGTGTCGAACCGGCCCAACCGCGACAACGATTACCTGAACCGGGCGGCTGACATTAACCCTAACGACATTGAAAGCATTACGGTCCTCAAAGGCCCCGAAGCAGCCGCTCTTTACGGTATCGATGCCTCGTCGGGAGCTATTGTTATCACAACGAAAAAAGGAACGAAAGGTCCCGGTCGCGTAACGTATGACAACCGCTTTCAGAGCACAGAAGTATATCGTTTTCCCGAAGCGCAAACTGTATACGGACGAGGTACACAAAGCTATAGCAACGCAAACGCAACGACGTACTTCGGTCCAAGATACGCAGCTGATGCGCCCATTTATGACAACGTGCGGAGCTTCTTCAAAAAGGGGTTTACGCAGGTTCACAATCTGGGTATCGAAGGGGGAAGTGACAACGCAACGTACCGCTTATCGACCAACTACACCAATCAATCAGGCGTAGTACCTACTACCGGCTACAAACGTCTGTCAGTACGGCTGACTGGAACGGCTAAAATTGGGCCTAAGCTAGACGTGATGAGTTCGTTCAACTACGTAAATACGCAGGTTGACAAGGCCATTCGCGGAAATAACGGCTTTTTGCTGGGTCTGTTGAGCTGGCCAGCCAACGACGACATCACCAATTACCTGAACCCCGATGGAACACGACGGATTTTGCTAGGAAGTATCAACCAGGGCGAAGCGGACAACCCCTTCTTCTCGGTCAACAAGAATAGGAACGGCGACATTACAAACCGGACCATCAGCAACTTTCAGCTCAATTACAATCCGACGGCGTGGTTAAGCCTGACAGGGCGTTTCGGAGCGGATATTTATTCGACTCAAAGCAATTTGTTTCTGAGTCCTGAATCGTGGCAGGGAACCGACGTAACGCTCGGCGGTTATTCGACCCGAGGGTCAGTTGAAAATGCGCTCGAAAACAGCCAGCTACTGAACGCTAACTTCCTGGCCACGCTGAAGAAAAACTTCGGCAAGCTGAGTACATCGCTACTATTAGGTACTACCGTCGATGACCGTAACTACAAGGTTACGACGGCGTACGGCGAAAAACTGTATCTGCCTGACTTTAATTCGGTTAACAATACAGACCCGACTACACAGCGCAACAAATACACACAGACCATGCAGCGCTTGCAGAGCGTGCTGGGAAGTCTGACGCTGAACTACGACGACTTGCTAATTCTGACCCTGACAGGACGTAATGACTGGTCGTCGACGTTACCAGCTGCCAACCGGAGCTTCTTCTACCCAGCCGCTTCCCTGGCCTTTAATTTCTCGGATCTGCCTGCTCTGAAAAACCGGGGCAACACATTCTACTACGGTAAGCTACGAGCCAGTTACGGACAGACCGGACGTGATGCACCACCGTATCAGGTTAATTCGACGCTGGTTCCGCAGACGACAACGGGCGGTGGTTTTGCCTACGGTTTTTACGGGAGCAACCCAAACTTAAAACCAGAGCGGGGCGAAAGCTACGAATTCGGTACCGAGTTGATGTTCTGGGGCGGTCGGTTCGGTCTTGACTTTGCCTACTACAACAAAACGCTGTCACAGCAGATCGTTACGCAACGGCTGAGCTACGGCACGGGCTACATCTTCGGGCTGCTCAACGGCGGTACGTTCAATAACCGGGGGATTGAGCTGCAATTGAAAGGGTCGCCGATTAAGAAAGCCGATTATGGCTGGGACGTGATTCTGAACTTTACGAAGTTGAACACCGACGTAAAAAACCTGCCCGCTGATGTACCGGAATATTATAACTCCGACACCTGGGTGTACCTGAACGCTCGTTCTAGTGCGTTTGTCAACAACTTGCCGAATTATTTCCCCAGCACCAACCCAGCGTACCGAAGCTACAACTTCGACTACTATCAACGGGGCAGCGGTTCGGCTACAGCGATTGGAGGCTACAGCTACGCGCGGAACAAAAACGGCGACATCCTGATCAATCCGCTCAACGGATTGCCCATCACCAACACCAACTTCCTGCCCATCGGCGACCGGAACCCCGATTTCTCGATTGGTCTGACAAACTCGTTCCGGTACAAATCGCTGAGCCTGTCGTTCCTGCTCGACATTCGGAAAGGGGGCGACGTGTTCAATGGTACAGCGATGTACCTCTGGCGGAATGGTTTAAGCAAGAAGTCGCTCGACCGCGATACACCCGTAACGTTCAAAGGCGTGCTACGCGACGGCAAAGAAGATACCGACGCGCCAACGGCCAACACGATACAGGTTATTCCATCTCTTCGCTCAGCCGATTATTACAACTCGATTCCCGAATCGGAGTTCGTCGAAAAAGACATCAACTGGCTGCGGCTGCGCGATGTGACAATCAGCTACGTACTACCTTCTTCGCTTTTGAACGGCAATAAGGTATTTAAGCAGGCCAGCGTTTTTGTGAACGGTACGGATCTATTCCTGCTGACCAACTACACAGGCGCTGACCCGAACGTAAACGGTACAACGGCAACCTCCGGGGGCGTTGGCGCGGGCGGTATCGACTACGGTACACTGTCTGTTCCTCGCGGTTTGTCTGCCGGTTTCCGGATTGGATTCTAATTAGAAACAACGCATGAGGTCGCCCGTACACGTTAGAAGCGGTCTCCTGCTGATCTATCATACCTATCTTCTAGTATCAATGAAACGAATCACAATACTCACACTCTTACTGGGTTTGTTTACGCTCAGTAGCTGTGAAAAATACCTCGACATAAACCGCGACCCGTCCAATCCGCAGGTTGCTGAGGGCTACGTTCTGCTACCGCCTATGTTTGCCAACATGGCTTTCGGCGAACAGTTCGATTCGCGCTTTATCGGCAAATACATTCAGAACTGGGGCGAAGCTACGGCCAATGATACCTGGGACCGGATGGGTTACGCACCGGGTTCCGACAATGCCGGTAACATCTGGCGGACGCATTACTGGAACCTGGGCGAAAATATTCGTCTGGTGCTGGACGATGCCAAGGCTAAACAGAAATGGGACTACAGCGGAGCGGCCAAAGCGATCTTTGCCTGGAGCTGGCAGACAACGACCGATTACCACGGCGAAATAATCTTGAAACAAGCCTTCGAGCCTAACCGCTACGTATTCGATTACGACACGCAGGAGGAAGTTTACGCGTACGTTCGTCAGTTAGCCAACGACGCACTGACGGATCTTAACCGCACCGATGGGGCCGTCTCACAGGCATCGCTGGCGCGGGGTGATCTGGCCTATGGTGGCGACCGCAGCAAATGGATCAAGTTTGTGTATGGTGTACTGGCCCGCAATGCCAACCACCTCAGCAACAAAAGCACCTACAACCCGGATGCGGTTATTGACTTCTGCAACAAGTCGCTGGCCAGCAATGCCGACAATTTTAACGTACCATTTACCGCAGGGGGCAACTCATCGCTGGCTAATTTCTTTGGTCCTTCACGCAGCAACCTGGGTACCTATCGGCAAACTGATTTTCTGGTGAGCCTGCTGGACGGTCGTGTTTTCAACGGTGTAGTCGATCCTCGTCAGTCGATTCTAACATCGGCCTCTCCCGATGGTGTATACCGGGGTGTAACCGTAACACAGGGTGACCCAAACAACGTAAATAACAATACGAAGCGCATTCCAACGGTCTGGGGCGAAGTGGCTAACCTGGTTGTATCGGGCACAACACCCGGTAAGTACATCTACCGAGACGGCGCTTCATTCCCAATCCTGACTTACGCCGAGATTCAGTTTATTAAAGCGGAAGCGGCTTTTATCAAGGGCGACAAAGCAACAGCACTAAGCGCCTACCAGGCCGGCATCGGGGCAGCCCTCGACTACGCGGGTGTATCCGCAGCCGACAAGGCAAAGTATCTGGCGAGTGCCGCCGTAGCGCAATCGGCCAGCGCTCTGAAGATCAATGATATTATGCTGCAAAAGTACCTGGCCCTGGTCGGTCACGGGATCATCGAAAGTTGGGTAGACCTGCGTCGGTATCACTACTCGTCAAGTGTTTATACCGGTTTTACACCCCCATCAACCGAGCAGCTTTATCCCGACAACAACGGTAAACTGGTGTATCGGGTGCGGCCCCGCTACAATTCCGAGTATGTCTGGAACCGGGCTTCACTGGATAAATACGGCGGTAATGCAATTGATTATCACACTGTCGAACAGTGGTTTTCTCTGAAATAAAGACGATGCTGGCGGTTCCTGAGAACCGCCAGCCCACAAGCACCCAAAGACCCCGTCCATCAATGAGATCTATTCTAACAACACTTTTGCTCGTTAGCGCTGGCCTGCTCCTGCTCGCCTGTGGCGATGAAGCGAACTTTCTGAACTCAGTAGCTCCCGCAACGGGCGCCCGGGTGAAATTCTATCACCTAGCCCCCGATGCTGCAGGTATCGATATTTACGTAAACGATCAAAAGTTTTCGGGTGTCAATACGGTGCCCCCGGCCACGTCGCTTCCGTTGAGTTACACGAATTCTTTTCCAAACCAGGATTACGCAACCATAACACCGGGTACGGCTAAAGTACGCGCTGTAGCTCCCGCCAGTACAACGGCTAGTTCGGACGCTACGTTGGCGACGACAGATCTTACCGTTCAGGATAATACGTACACCTCTGTGTTTTTTTACGGAAATTCGCCAACGTACAACAGCTTAGTACTCACCGACAATCTTACCGCTGCTGACCCCACGAAAGCGTACGTCCGGCTCATTAACTTTGTATCAGGGGCCGATGCCAGCGCTACCTACGATTTAGCGATTAACGGTGTCGTGGTGGCATCGGGCATTGCTCCTTTGAAAGGTAGTGCAGCCTTCACAGCGATCCCATCGATTGCCTTCGCGACCACCGCTGTACCCGCTCAGCTCAGACTGACAGGTACCACAACCGTTGTAGGAACGGCCTATACCATCCAGCCGTATGCCGGTCGTTTTTATACATTCATTGCGCGAGGTGTAGTAGGCGGTACCGGAACCAGAGCCCCTAATCTAACTATTTCGACGAATCGCTAAAAACAGGTGATGGATAAAGAAAGGTCTTTATGCGCTACGCATGAAGACCTTTTTATTTAATCTCGGCTCTCAATGGGCTTTACTATTGTAATTAGTGTTATTATTACTCATCCGATACATGACAGAGTCGTCAAAGCAATCTCATCCATTCACTATCTCGTAAGTAGAGTTGAGCACTTTGTAACGTCATGCAAGGACAGAGCGTATGAAAACGGTATTACTAACAGGTGCAAACGGCTTTTTAGGCGGCCATTTATGTCGTGAATTGCTCCACCGTAATTATGCCGTTCGCGCTTTTGTTCGCCGGGATAGCGACAATCGGGCACTCGACGGTTTGCCAGTAGACATCTGGACGGGTGACATTCGGGAAGCCGCCAATGTCCGGGCCGCTACCTATGGCTGCGATTACGTGATCCATGCCGGTGCTTTAGCGCAAGTCAATCCGGCCCGTTCGCGGAAAGTAGTCGACGTTAATATCGGAGGGACGGCGGCTGTTCTTGCCGCTGCCATACAGGCCAATGTGGAACGGTTGGTGTTTGTAGGCACGGCCAACGTTTTTGGCTTCGGTTCCAGAAATAAGCCTGGTGACGAGAACTCTCCGTACGCGGGTGCGCGCTACGGTCTGGATTACATGGATAGTAAACGAGCCGCCACGGACCTGGTCCTCGACGCTGTTCGTAACGATGAACTACCTGCGGTACTCGTCCATCCGACATTTATGCTTGGTCCGCTGGATTACCGAGTTACTTCCAACGCCTTACTGCTGGCCCTCTTCCGACGACAGATGGTGGGTATTCCCGCCGGTGGCAAAAATTACGTTCACGTCACGGACGTAGCCAAGGCAACCGTCAATGCGTTGACAAAAGGAACAGTGGGGCAGTCGTACATTCTCGGCCACGAGAATCTAAGCTACCGCGAGTTTTTCTCACTGGTTGCCGATGAAACAAACGTTAGCCCGCCCGCATTATCCATTCCACCGATAGCGGCCTCGCTAATTGGTCAATTAAGCGAACTGCCTTATCGCTTGTTTGGCCGACCGGCTCGACTTAATGGGGCCATGGCTCGTGTGGCTAATGACAAGCACTACTTTACCGTTACGAAAGCAATTCAAGCACTTGATTTGCAACAAACCCCGATTCGGGACGCGGTCAGGCAGACGTTCGACTGGTTTCGCCAACATACCGATCTTTGATTTTTGATTTCCCGTAAAACAGCAAAGCCCCCAACTAGGTCGTTGAGGGCTTCTGTCTTCAATCGTTATCGGTTCGTTATGCCGTTTCTAGCTCGCGTTCCGTTTTGCGGCCACGAGAACGCTCCGATGGACTTATGCGAAGTAAAATACGTTTCTTAATGCGCATCCAACGTTCGTATAGACTTGATTCTTTGAGAAAATTCCATTTCTCTTTTTTCTCTTCTTTCTTATGTTCTTCGGGATCGTAAAGCATCCCTGTGCACAAGCAATGCTTGCGGCCCGTACGGGTCAGAATATCAAAATTCGTGCAGCTTGAACATCCTTTCCAGAAAGCATCATCGCCTGGTAACTCGTTCAGTGTCACCGGATGATAGCCCAGATCGGAATTGATTTTCATCACGGCCAAGCTGGTAGTAATGCCAATGATTTTGGCCGCCGGAAACATCGTTCGGGACAGTTCAAACGCTTTCGCTTTGATGCGGGTGGCAATCCCGCTCTTGCGGTGTTCAGGATGAACAATTAGGCCGGAGTTGGCAACAAATTTACCGTGCTCCCACGTTTCAATGTAGCAAAATCCAACCCATTCACCTGACAGCGTCATGGCGATAATTGCTTTTCCTTCAAGCATTTTCTCCATAACGTAAATGGGTGAGCGCTTAGCGATACCCGTTCCACGGGCTTTCGCGCTTTCTTCCATTTCACGGCAAATGGTCTCTGCCAACCGCAGGTGATTTTCGTTGGCGACCTGAACAATATATTGATCGTTTACTACTTCGGGCGTAATCATCGTCATTAATACGGCGGTTAGTTAACCGCAAACGGAGACGGCGTAATCCGTGCTGTTTGTTAAGATGAATAAAACGAGAAAAAAACGGAAAGGTTTACCACATAGGCAAACAAAATGATGTAGTCCTTTCGGACCTAAACCGAAATGGCGTAGTATGGAAGAAGGTCGGTATGTATACGAGCTTAGCCATCGGTGTTGCGTTGGAAACGCGGAGCAATGTTAGAGAGTTTCTCTGTGTCTTGCAATAGAATAACGGTTTTTTTTTGATATAGTTTCAGCAACCATGAAAACATTATTATTAATCGGTCAGTCATATACATCTACCTCTTGAACCTTCCTTATACGTTGGCGAAATGCCACTCCTGTATGATCTCTATGCTACCCTCCTCTTCTTATCCGTTGACGCTAAGCAGGAGCCGCCCACTACGCTATTTTGTCTTTTTTTATCTGTACGTGATGCAGGGCATCCCAGCCGGTTTTTCGCTGACGGCCCTGGCCAATTACCTCACGGCGGAAGGCATAAAACCGGCAGCCATTGGCTCATTTGCCGCTGTTGTCGGTTTGCCCTGGGCATTTCAGTTTGTCTGGGGACCCGTTATCGACCGGTACCAGGGTTCAGCGATGGGTCGGCGGAAACCGTGGGTGGTTGGTGCACAGTTCATGGCCTTTCTGGCATCGTTGGGAATTCTTTCCATCCATAATCCACTGACGCAAATACAAGCCCTTGGGTGGGTCTTTTTCGGCCATAGTATTTTTGCGGCTATTCAGGACGCCAGCGTTGACGCGATGGCCATTACGGTTATCCCGGACGACGAACGAGGGCGTGTCAACGCCTTTATGCGGGGTGGCTTCCTGATCGGGACGGGCGTAGGAGCCGCTGTCTTTTCGCAGATACTGCGCAATTACGGCTTTTTCGATGCCGCTCTCACGCAGTCCCTCTGCCTCCTGGCCCTGACGATACTAACCTGTTTCATCCGGGAGAAACCAGGGGATCGGCTGCTGCCCTTTGGGAACATTGCTGTTCCAGCGTCGTTCAAACCAGTTGATGAACAGCAAGTAACACCCGACCACAATTTTCGGTGGTTGTTTACTGAATTATTCAAAGGCTTGTTCTCGAAACGAAGTCTGCTGTTGTTCGGAGCGACGGCTGCGGCTTACGTAAGCGTCAGTCTTTTTTCGCGCGCGTTCAACTACCACTTAATCCAGCGGCTGGGCTGGGCCGATACGTCTGTCTCACTCCTGACCGGTACGTATGGTATGCTAGTCGCTACGGCTGCAGCCCTGATCGGGGGTTATATTGCCGACCGCATTGGCCCACGCCGTCTGCTTATTATCGTCCTCGCGATGGTGACCGTCTATTTGATTGGCTTCAACCTAATTGACGCGCTGTGGAGTAAACCAACGCTGGCGCAAACCGGATTAGTCGCGCTGTATTTTATGGACCCCAGCATTAGCGTGGCTGCCATGCCCGTGTTGATGGCCATCTGCCGACCCGGTGTTGAAGGCTCTCAGTTCACAACGTATATGGCCTTCGTCAATCTGTCGGACATTGCCGGATCGTACGTAGCTGGTCACGCGCTAACGTACGTTCAGGCTCCGACCATTGGTTTGCTGGCGGGTGGCTTAGCGGGTATAGCGTTGCTTTGCGCCTTCGCTACCTTGCGCTATTATTCAACGTCACGCGAACAACCATCCTGAAACTAATCGTAGTTCATACGTAGTAGCTCCGTTAGTACAGAGAGCGAAGAGAAAGCCCAGGCTAGATCATTCAGCGAATCGCCAGTTCGGTTTGTGCATCGAAAAAATGTGCGCTGTCAATAGCCAAGCTCAACTGTACCGTTTGACCAAAATTTACAGACGTGGTTCCCGGTAACTTAGCAACCAGTCGACGCCCTTCGATGGTAAAATAGATCAGAATCTCGCTTCCCATATGTTCGACAGCCTCAATTGTTACGCCCATGTTGGGTAGTCGAGAATCAGGAGACGACCCCTCCGCCTGAACATGAAGCGCTTCAGCGCGGATGCCAAACACGATGTCACGGCCTTCGTATCGTTTCAGCGCATTGGCCTGAGCGATCCCTTCGAGATCCAGTTGAACGCTACCCCCTGCGCTTTCGAAGAACAGTTTATCGTTGCTACTCACTATTCGACCAGGTAGAAGATTCATCGGTGGTGTACCGATAAACCCCGCGACAAACAGATTAGCGGGCTGGTTGTAAAGCGTCAGCGGGGTATCGTATTGCATCACATCACCGTTCCGAAGCACCACAATGCGGTCGCCGAGGGTCATGGCTTCGACCTGATCGTGCGTTACGTAAATCATCGTCGCCTGAAGATCGCGGTGGAGCTTTTGCAATTCAATGCGAGTTTGGCCGCGTAGTTTGGCGTCCAGATTGCTCAGTGGCTCATCAAACAAAAACACTTTCGGATTACGCACAATGGCGCGGCCAATCGCAACTCGCTGACGTTGCCCACCCGACATGTCTTTAGGCTTTCGGTCCAGCAAATTTTCGATTTCCAGAATTTTAGCCGCCTGCGTGACGCGCTGCCGAATCTGGTCCTTCGCCAGGTTGCGCAGCTTTAACCCAAACGCCATGTTATCAAAAACGGTCATGTGCGGATACAGGGCGTAGTTCTGAAACACCATCGCAATGTCGCGATCTTTCGGCGGGCGGTCGTTAATCCGTTGTCCGTCAAGCAGCAAATCACCGTCGGTTATTTCTTCCAGACCAGCGATCATCCGCAATAGTGTCGATTTACCACAACCCGATGGGCCAACGAGCACGACAAATTCCCGGTCCTTTACGTCTATCGAAACGTCTTTGATCACCTTTGGCCCGCTGGCGTAGGCTTTGGCAATGTGACGCAGTATAACTTCGGCCATACCTGTAATTTCGTCCTATTTATAATTTTCCAACGCCTTCATCGCAGCCGGGTATTGTTCGAGTTTCTGAAAAGCCCAAAGTGCTTCAATGGTCGATTCGGCTCCCGAGTTGCGATTGAGTTTCCCCGCCGATATAATACCGTCATACCCCCTACCCGTCGCCGGATCATACAGGGACGTTTTAGCAGCGTTTCGGCCTAAAAACCAGCTGGACAATCGACCAGCCAGATCGGCGTATTTCATTTCTTTAGTCTGCTCGTAGGCTTCCAAAGCAGCCCAGATCATCGGTCGTATGCCGTAGGCGATCTGCGGGAACTGCCCCCGCTTGAACAACCGACGTTCGTTACCAACCTGTTTCAATTCAAACGATTCGAGAAATCCTTGTTTCAGCAGGTAAGGGTAAAAGTTGTTAATCTCCTGCCGGGCTACGGCCTGCCACTCCGGTTTATTCAGGATTTTTCCGGCGCGTTGCAGGGCATACGACTGATCGCTGGCGTAAGCGTGCCAGTTGTTCTCATAGCTCAGAATAGCTCCGTACGGAAACTGCCCCGGACCACCCTGCCGCATCGCCACAATACCGTCGCCAAGCTGTTCAATCAAGTGAACTACAGCTGAATCAGGTTTCTGCTGGTATCGATTCAGCAAGCCAAGCAACATGATAGCCGCCTGATCCGAACCAGATCCAAATGGTAACCACGTAGGAACCTGAACTCCTCGGACTGTTACAAACGTGCGTGGCTTACTGCCAAAATCGCGCAGCATAACCGCCTGTAACCGCCGGTTAGCCTGCTCAATACAGTCGGCCAGCGTCGGGCTGGTTTTATGGAAGTACGAGTAGACTTCCGTCAAAAACCAGAACGCCCGCCACGACCAGAAATTAGGACTGGCCACGCTGGTGCGAAATCGTTTATTAATCGGCTCTAAAGATCGTTTGAAGAGAAAGTTATAAAAATATCCGGCAACGCTATCCGGTTCCGTCGCCTGCATCTGAAGGACCATTTCGGTCAGTTTCATCAATTTATTCTGCTTGTCGGTGTCCGTCGGCAGATCCGGTTCGTGGAGCAAAAACAGACCCGCCCGCGCTACGTCGTCCACACAGGTAAATCCTTCATCGGAGTCGGCCACCAGCGTATAAGTCGGGGCTTCACTGTAAATAAATACCGTTCCGACTTCGGTTCCATTAGCCAGGGTAAACGGCTGGTACAGGTGATTGAGGTGACTGACATTCACGTACCGCTTCGGAACCGGACGCCGTGCAACGGCTTGCCGCCCGGCAGAGCGCTGCCCGACAGGATGCTGCCCAATCAGGTCCGCCGAGACAAACGATAACAGAACGAGTAAGAATAACCGCATGAATTAATCTTTCAAACCCGAAGACGCCATGCTTCGGATAAAGTGTTTCTGAAAAAAGAGGTACAAAATCACGATCGGAATAGCCAGCATAACGGCAGCGGCAATCTTAACGCCTAACTGCCCTTCGGCCCGTCCGCCCACCGAAAACAGTGTCACCAACTGCGGCATGGTCATCGTTTCTTCATCACGAATAACGATCAATGGCCACAACGCTTCGTTCCACAAGCCCATGAATGTCAGAATGGTAATGGTCAAGACCGTCGGCAGTACGTTCGGCACCAGAATTTGAAAAATGATTCGTAACTCCCCGGCTCCATCGATTCGGGCAGCGTCGATAAGTGCCTGCGGTAAGCTTTGAAACGCCTGCCGAAACAAGAGAATCGACAAGGAATTAAGCGCAAACGGGACAATGAGCGCAAGATACGTATCGACCCAGCCGAACCGAACCATGGTGATGTAATTCGGGATCAGCGTGATCTGGAACGGCAACGTCATCGTAAAAATGATCAGGTAGAAAATCAGGCTTCGCCCGACAAACTCCATCCGGGCCAGCGCGTAGCCGACCATCGCTCCCGACACTAAAACCAAACCCGTTGTCAGCAGGGCTACGAACGCGCTGTTCAGAAACGCCCGGTCAAGCGGAATCTTCGTGAATACGGTGGCGTAGTTGCTAAGCGTAAAGCTGATGGGTAGTAAGGTCAGCTCGCCCAACCCCCGCTCCGACGACAACGATGCGCTAACCATCCAGATAAACGGATAGATAAACGATAATGCCGCCAACGTGAGAAGACCATACCGCAAAAAAGAAGACATGCCTTTCGTTTAAAGGTTACTGTTTATAGTTTTCCGCACAGGAAGCCGGTTGACCGAAACACGCTAGACTTCCTGCTCGACATACCGCCGTTGAAGGACGACCACCATTAGAATAATCAAGGCGAAACAAAAGCCCAGCGTGGCCGAATAACCCATGTGGTAATATTGAAACGCTTGCCGGTAAATGTACATCACCGCCGAAAGCGTCGTGTTCATCGGGCCACCCTGGGTCATGATATACGGTTCAACGAAAAGCGAAAAGCCGCCGATGGTCGAAAGAACCACCACCGTAAACATCGTCGGGTTGATCATCGGCAGCGTGATATACCGAAATTTCTGCCAGTTCGACGCCCCTTCCAGATCAGCCGCTTCGTAATACTGCGTGGGCACCGATTGCAATCCAACCAGAAACAGGATGATGTAAAGACCGACGTTTTTCCAGGTAGCCATTACCGCAATCGAATACATGGCGATTGCCGGATCGTCGAGCCAGGCCACACGTGGTAAGGCTAAGGCGGTCAGCATGCGGTTCAGGATTCCCGAATTGAAACTAAGCAGTTGCTGCCACAAAATCGTGACGACCACGCCCGACACAATGACGGGCAAAAAGAAAGCCGCCCTGAAAAACGACGCGCCTTTCACGGTTCGGTTCAACAGTTCGGCCAGCCCCAACGCGACGATAATCTGCAACGGAATATGAACGATCAGAAACCGAAGCGTATTCCAGACGGCTTGCCAGAACAACCGATCCTGAAATACGTGTGTGTAGTTAGCCAACCCAACGTATTTCATCGGCGCAATGATGTTCCAACTGTGAAACGTCAGCACGACCGAGAACACCACCGGAAACAGGACAAACACCGTAAAGTGCAGGATGTAAGGCGCAACGAGCAGGTAAGGCGTCCATTTTTTCATAGGCAGCAACAGATGAATAAAAAATTTAGGCCAAGTCCCGGCCAATCGTTCGCTTATTCACTCATTAGTAAGACGTTGACCGCTTCAGCAGCATCGTGGATGGCCGCTTCGGGCGTTTTTTTGTTAAAGATGACACAGGCTTCGTACTCCTGCGAAATAATATCGAACACTTCGACAATCACCTCGCTGTTATCTACACCTTTAATATAGCGCGTTTGTCGAGCAAACGGCACCAGGCGGGGGTTCTGAGCGAGAAAACCCCTAAAAAAAGGATCGCTGTCGATAGCCTTCCGGCGCGGAAACTGAGCGGTCAACTCCATAAGTCGTAAATCGCCAGCCTTGTCAACCAGTGTTCTGACAAACTCCCAGGCAGCCTGTGGATCACGGCACGTATTGAAAATCACAATATTTTTCGGATCGCCATACGTGTAAATCGGTCCCTGGTGAGTATCGGGGACAGGCATTGTGTACGTACCGTATTCAAAGCCGGGATCTTTAAATTTCTCCACAAATCCAATTGTCCAGGGACCGGTGAACTGGCTCGCAATGCGCTGCGCCATAAACGGATCGCGGGTGGCCGACAGTCGCTCACGGGCAAAGTAATTGTCGCGGTACAAGGTCTGCAAAAATCGAAACACCCCAACGGCATACGGATTATCGAAGGCGGCCCGCATCCGTCCGTTGGCGTCTCGTTTGATCAGCGGAGCACCGTTCGAAGCGGCCAGATACAGCGGGTAAAAATTGAACAGTCGTTCGTACCAGATCGCTTTGACCTCTGTGTAGCCAAGCCACTGATCGACGTAGCCATCGCCGTTGTTGTCGCGCTGAATTTGTTTGCCCGCATTGAGATAGCCCGCGTAGGTATACGGTGGCTTTTGCCCGTTGAGCGCATTAGCCAGACGCGTATTGAACAGCAACATGATCGGGTTGACTTTCCAGGGCACCTGATAAATATGCCCATCCGACGAGGTAATTTCCCCAATAACGGCACTATCGCACCGGGCCGTTATGAACTCCAGGAATCCTTTCAGCGTATCCAGCGGCACCAGCACACCAGCTTTGGCGTACATCTCGACGCTGCCCTGCCACATATTGGCGTATATGTCGGGCGTGGTTTTTCCGACAACCGACGCCAGAATAATTTCTTCGCTCGACTGTCCTTCGGGAATGGGTTGGTAGCGCAAGGGCTTATCGGGTCGCTGCTGTTGCCAGCGCTGGACAAACTCATTCGCAAAGGCAATTTCTCCGGCGTTGTTGGAGCACCAGAATGTCAGCGAACGGTCGGTGTCCACCCGTTGCGTACACCCCGCCAGCAGCAAAGCGCCTAGTCCAAGACGTACAACCTGTCGCAGCTTACGGATACTTCTCATCGTTACACCACCTACTACAGCCTAAAATGCAAATAAACCTATAAACAATTGTATTTGCATCGGCACGGCGCTTCGGACCGTTATCTTTTGAGAAAATTAAAAACGGCAACTAAGTGCTCACGGACCAATTCGCACACGATTTAAGCACCGAACTGCCCTAACCGCCGTTTGAAATCCGCCCCCGCCTTGTTAACTTTGAGTATGGAAAATTTCGTGGTCTCGGCCCGCAAGTACCGCCCTGCCACCTTCGACACCGTCGTCGGCCAGGAGCACATCACCACTACGCTTCAGAACGCCATCAAGACGAACCACTTAGCGTCGGCATTTCTGTTTTGCGGACCGCGTGGGGTTGGCAAGACCACCTGCGCCCGCATTCTGGCGAAAACAATCAACTGTCAACATTTAACTGCCGAGGGCGAAGCCTGCGACACTTGTGAGTCGTGCGTGAGCTTCAACCAAAGTGCTTCCTTTAATATTCATGAACTAGATGCGGCTTCGAACAACTCCGTCGAAGATATTCGGAACCTGATCGATCAGGTTCGGTATCCGCCCCAGTCGGGTAAGTACAAGATTTACATCATTGACGAGGTGCACATGCTCTCGTCGGCAGCTTTCAACGCCTTTCTGAAAACGCTGGAAGAACCGCCCTCCTACGCGATTTTTATCCTGGCAACGACCGAGAAGCACAAAATTCTGCCGACGATTTTATCCCGCTGTCAGATTTTCGACTTCAACCGGATTCAGCCGCAGCACATCGCGGACCACCTGGCGAAGATTGCGCAGAAAGAAAGCATCACCGCCGAAAGCGAAGCGCTCGACCTGATCGCCCAAAAAGCGGACGGTGGCCTTCGGGATGCGTTGTCGATGTTCGACCTGAACGTGACGTTCTCGGCGGATCGAGTGATTCGCTACAAGGAGGTGCTGAACAACCTGCACATCCTTGATTACGATTATTACTTCAAACTGACGGATCTGCTACTGGCGGGCAATCTGCCCCAAAGCTTGCTGACGGTAGACGAAATTCTACGCAAGGGTTTCGATGGACACCAGTTCGTCGTTGGTCTGTGTCGTCACTTCCGCGATCTGCTGGTTTGTAAAGACAACGCGACGGTCCAGCTGTTGCAGGTAACGGAAAGCGTACGGCGGCAGTACCTCGACCAGTCGGCGCGGGCTCCCATGTCGTTCCTGCTATCGGCGCTTAGTCTGGGTGGGCAGTGCGACATGAACTACAAGCAAGCCAAAGATCAGCGGTTACACACCGAACTGTGGCTGATGAAGCTGGCTAATCTTCGGAACCTGCTCAACTGGGAAGCGTTGCCTGAGTTACCGCTCAATGGTGTGCAAACCGCCGACAATGGGATCGCTGAACAGGCATCTTCCGAAAAAAAAAACGCCGAACCGATACCCAGCCCTCCCCGGCCCTCGTCTGACAACGGCAGTCAGCTAACCGAATCGCAACCGATCACGAGCGAGCCGGTCCATGACTACCGACTACCAACGAACGGCACAAACGGAAAGTCTCCCGCCGAGCTCAACGGAAACGGTTATGCCAGCGCGAAAAGCGAGGTAGCCACTGCAGTAGCGGCCCCACCGGTTACCGCACCAACGAAGCCACAGATAGCGCCACCAACACGACCAGCTACCAGTCGGCTTCGTTCTACGGTTGCGCTCACAAGCGGTCCGGCTCAGGCTTCGGCTGCTACGCCAGAAGAAACTGTCGTAACGGCTCCGGCCCGGCCCGACAAATCGTTTACGCTGGAAGAATTGCAGGATGCCTGGGCGACGTTTGCCCGACTCCGCCGACAGCAGAACGACATTACGTCGGAGCAGGTGGTTCTTAACCGGGAGCTGACGCTCAACGGTACGACGATTTGCCTAACGCTGGACAACACGTTGCAAGTCGGATTCTTGACGGAGTTAAGACCTGACCTACTTGGTTATCTACGCAGAGAGCTACAGAACAGCCAGATTCAGTTGGAACACACGGTGCAGGTGCAGGAAGTCAAGAAGATGATTTACAGTTCGCTGGATAAATTTAATTATATGGCCGAGAAAAACCCAGCTCTCCACGAACTAAGAAAAGCCCTAAACCTCGAAGTCGATTACTAACCCGGCTTTGCGTGATTTTAGTGATTAGCCTGATTTGTTTTGTCATAGAAAAGGATCAGGCTAATCAAGCCAAATGACCCCGCTTAATTATACGCCTTGGCCTCCCGAATCAGTGCTTTGTATTCGGCAACGGCCAAGGTTTTTTTGTAAAACTGTTTAGCGCGGTTACGGTCGTTAGCGCGGGCGGCAATGCGCGCAATACCGGCATAGGCAAAGGCGTGGTATTCTTTGGTATACGACTCGCTGGATGGTAATTTCAACGCAGCCTCGTAGTACTGGGCAGCCTGCTTATCGTTTTTGTCAGCGTACTCGGCTAAGATTCCGTCGAAAGTGTTGACCGCCAGGGGCACTAGCTTGTTCGATTGTTGCTTGAGCCGCTGCACATACGGACGGGCTTCGGCATAACGTCCGGCTAACAGCAACGCTTCAGCGTTGATCATACCGAACAGTGGATTATTGGGGTATTTATCGGCCAGGTATTTGGTGTACGTCGTGGCCCGGCTTGGATTCATTTCGTGCTTGATGTAAATGTGCGCCAAATAATAATTGGCAACCGGGCGCATGAAGATTCCTTTTTTAGAGGCTATGTCAATTTGTTTCAGTCCCTGCTCCATATCGCCGTCCTGAAAGAAAAACATAAACGGTCGCACAATTGAATGATCCATCGGGTAGCGTTCGATGTAGTAGTTGTAGAGGCCGGACGTAAAATAAAAATCAGGGCTTTTGTTGACCAGCCCGAAGCCTTCTTTCAGAAAACTATACGCTTTTTTCGATTCCCCGACGGCCTTCACCGATTCGCCTTTGCTGTTATGCAGGGAAGCCAGATAGCTATGCGCGGTCAGGGCAAAAAAGATTCCTTCGGGGTCCTCTTCATTTCTATCGAGCATTTTCTTGGCCAGACCAAGTGCCTGATCAGCTGCCTGAACGAATTGAGCCGTAGCCGCTTTGTTTTCATGAAGCGGTAGGTATTGAATCTCCAGCTGAGTAGCCCGCAGGATAGGCCCAATCGGGTGCTGCGGATAGCGCGTTTGAATTTGCCGAACCAGACCGTCCGCTTCGCTAAACTCACAATTGTAGATCTTGTCCATCGCCTGGAGGATCGTTTGCTGCACGCCAGGGTCAGTTAAAACCTGAGCGCGTACAAACAGGGGCAAGATGAGCAGAACAAGTAAAAAGGCCTTTTTCAAAATTCAGTATAGTTGGTGGTCCGAATAAGCGTTTGATTCTATACAAGCAGGAACGTACTTTTGTTAACAGCGTGTTGTCAAGTAACGGTTACACGCAAAAGTTTTATCCATGATTCACTACGAACAATTTGTGCTGGACAATGGCCTACGGGTGTTTGTTCACGAAGACGAATCGACGCCGATTGCGGCTGTTAATATTCTTTATAATGTTGGCTCCCGCGATGAAGATCCATCCCGCACGGGGTTTGCTCACTTGTTCGAACACCTGATGTTCGGTGGATCGCGGCACATACCGAGCTACGACGAACCGTTGCAAAAGGTAGGCGGTGAGAATAACGCGTTTACCAGCCCCGATATTACCAATTACTACATCACCCTTCCGGCGGCTAATCTGGAAACAGCGTTCTGGCTCGAATCGGACCGGATGCTGAGCCTTTCTTTCGATCCACAAGTGCTTGATGTACAGCAGAAAGTGGTCATCGAAGAATTTAAGCAGCGGTATCTAAACCAACCCTACGGTGATGTCTGGCTCAAGCTGCGTCCGCTCGCGTACAAAGAACATCCTTACCGCTGGGCAACGATTGGCAAAGACATCAGTCACATTGAAAACGCCACGCTGGACGACGTTAAAGCTTTTTTCTTCAAGTATTACCTGCCCAACAACGCCATTCTGGTCGTAGCGGGTAACGTAACGGTTGAACAGGTAAAGCAGCTTTGTGCCAAGTGGTTCGAACCCATTCCGGCGGGGGAGCAATACATTCGCCAACTGCCCGCCGAACCCATTCAGACCGAGGCTCGGAAGCTGGAAGCTTCGGCGAAAGTTCCGTTGAATGGACTCTATAAAGCGTATCACATGCCCGGTCGTTTCGATACCAATTTTTACGCCACCGATTTGCTGAGCGATATGCTGGGCCGGAGTAAATCCTCGCGTTTGTACCAGAAAGTGCTGCGCGACAACCCGCTGTTCAGCAACGTTGGCGCGTACATCACCTCGTCCATCGATCCCGGTTTACTAGTTATTCAAGGAACCCTGAACCAAGGAGTCGCCCTTGAAGAAGCGGATGCGGCTGTCGAAAGAATCGTTCAGGAGTTTATCGATCAGGCCGTATCCGAAGAGGAACTAGCGAAGGTGAAAAACCAGGCCGAAGCGACGCTTGCGTTCTCGGAAGTGGAACTGCTCAACCGGGCAATGAATCTGGCCTACGCGGCCAATGCCGGAAACCCGGACCTGATCAATCAGGAGGCCGACCACATACAGGCTGCCACACCCGACTCCATTCAGGCCGCAGCGCGGAATGTGCTGCGCAAAGACAACGCTTCGACACTGTACTACCGGGCGGCTTAACCACCCTTATCGGACTCGGCTATGGAAACGACTTATCAACCTAAAGCCCTTACGCCCGACGCACTGCACGCTTTGTCGCAGGAAGTCAAACAAGCGCTCACGGAACTGTACGGCGACCGCCTGAACCGGGTGATCCTGTACGGCTCCTACGCGCGGGGCGACTTCCACGCCGAGTCCGACGTCGACTATCTGGTCGTTCTAAACGATCCGGAGGTGAAAGCAGGTACAGAGATTTGGTTTTTTGGCGAACGGGCAAGCGATTTGACGGACAAATTCGGCGTTTTTGTTTCGTTCAAGCCAGTACCCCTGGCAAAGTACCTTTCTACTGACCTACTTTTTTACCAGAATGTTCGGCAGGATGGTAAATGCTTATGAGTACAGTTGACAATTACATGCTGATTGCCGAAGACTGCCTGGAAGATGCCCGGCTCCTACATCGATACGGCAAGTATAGAGGAGCTTGTGGCAGAACCTATTACGCTTATTTCAACGCGATTCGCGCTCTATTAGCTACCAAAGAGATCACCACTAAATCCCACGCTGCTGCGCGTGGCTTGTTTAGTGCCCATTTTGTGAAAGAAGGGCCTTTTGCCAAGAAGGACTCCACTTCGTTAAACGAATTATTTGAATTACGACAAACTGGAGAATACGATCCAGACGAAGATATATCCGAGTCAGACACCCAAAAAGCTATTGAAATAGCCGCTGACTTTTTGCTTCAAGCCGAAGCGTATTTACGAGAAAACGGCTTTCCCTTATGAAAATACGAGTAGGTCAAGGTTATGACGTTCACCGCCTGGAAGAAGGACGACCATTCTGGCTGGGTGGTATTCAGATTCCAAGTTCGTTTGGTCCTGTGGGCCATTCCGACGCTGATGTCGTTTGCCACGTGCTGTGCGATGCACTATTGGGCGCGGCCAACATGCGTAACATCGGCTACCATTTTTCCGACAAAGACCCGCGCTGGAAAGGGGTAGACAGCAAGTTGCTATTAGCCGAGGTCCTTCGCATGGTGCGCGGGGCGGGTTACGAGATTTCGAACGTCGATGTGACGGTTGTTTTGCAGGAACCGAAACTTAATCCGCACATTCCGGCGATGAAAACCTGTCTGTCCGATGTAATGGCTATTCCCGAGGACGATATTTCGATTAAAGCTACCACATCCGAGCATATCGGCTTTGTCGGGCGCGGTGAAGGTATTGCGGCTCATTGTGTGGCGCTTATCTTTAAGGCTTAGTTCGTAAACGCAACCTGTCTATGAAAAAACTGCTTTACCTTCCGGCGCTCCTGCTGACAGGAATCGTTGCCTTTGGCCAGTCAAAACCGGCAAAACCAGCCGAACCGCTTGGCTTTGAAGAATACGATCCCGTTTCGACCCTGAAAGTACCGGAGCACAAAATCACCCGCTCGAAGTATCCGTTCATTGATGTTCATAACCACCAGTGGAACATGGACAACGCGAACTTACGTCCCCTCCTGGCCCAGATGGACAGTCTGAACATGGGAATCATGGTGAACCTGAGCGGACGCGGTTTCGGCAACGTAGAACAGGGGACCAAGTTTTTCGATAACGCCTTAGCGAACACGGCCAAAACCAATCCCAAACGGCTAGTGCTGTTTACGAATCTTAACTTCGACGATATCGGTAAAAAAGGCTGGACAGAAGACGCCGTGACGATGCTGGAAGCAGACGTTAAGAAAGGAGCCCGAGGATTGAAAATCTACAAAAACCTCGGTATCAATAACAAAGACGAATCGGGCCAGCGCGTTCGCGTGGACGATTCGCGTCTGGACGCGATTTGGGACAAATGCGGTGAATTAGGCATTCCGGTACTGATTCATACTGCCGACCCTAAATCGTTCTGGGACCCGATGGACCGGTACAACGAACGCTGGCTTGAGCTGAAACTCCACGGTGGCCGCAAACGCTCACCGAACGATCCTGTCCCCTGGGAACAACTCATTGCCGAGCAGCATAATGTGTTTCGGAAGCATCCCAAAACAACGTTCATTGCGGCTCACATGGGCTGGTTTCCGAACGACCT
This sequence comes from Spirosoma liriopis, assembly GCF_023196085.1. NCBI lineage: Bacteria > Pseudomonadati > Bacteroidota > Cytophagia > Cytophagales > Cytophagaceae > Spirosoma > Spirosoma liriopis. The sequence goes on along the minus strand of NZ_JALPRF010000002.1, from coordinate 695,691 downwards.
GGACAAGCTGGACAGTTTGATGAAGGTTTTTCCAAACATGAACGTTGAGATTGGCGCTGTTATCGCGGAGCTAGGTCGCCAACCCCGCGCAGCCCGCAAGTTTTTCGAGAAATATCAAGACCGGATTCTGTTTGGCAAAGACAGTTGGGTGCCTTCCGAATATGCGACTTACTTCCGCGTTCTCGAAACCGACGACGAGTATTTTCCTTATCACAAAAAATACCACGCGTTCTGGCGCATGTACGGCATGGGACTTCCCGATGAGGTGTTGAAAAAGGTATACTATAAAAACGCCCTGCGCCTTATTCCCGGACTCGATAAGAGTCAGTTTCCAAAGTAAGTTCTGGTTTGAACACAGAGAAACGGAGGATACACAGCGGTCACTGAGGTTTTCCTTCGTGTCATCAGACCGTTTCTCTGTTTTCTCCGTGAAACCTCTGTTTCTCTGTGTTTAACTCCCTGCCATGAAAATCACGCAGATACGTATCTATCCGTTCAACATTCCGCTCAAAGCACCCATCACCATCTCTCTCGGCACGATTGAACACGCCCGGAACATCCTGATCGAAATTCAGACCGACGAAAGTATTACGGGTTGGGGCGAAGGGTCGCCGTTCTGGATGATCGTCGGGGAAACGCAGGCATCGGGTCTGGCGGCTGCTGAGGACATGGCCCGGCTTTTGATCGGTCAAAACCCACTCGACATCGAAGGTTGTCTGACGATCCTGACGCGCTACCTACCCGGTCACCCGACAACGCGCTCGGCTTTCGATATGGCCTTGTACGATATTGCTGCCAAGGCCGCCGGTATGCCACTGTATCAGTTCTTGGGCGGCTCCAAACGAACGCTGGTGACCGACGAAACGATTTACATCAATACGCCCGAACGGATGGCTGAAGATGCTGTACGGATCTATAAAAACGGGGCTCAAGCTATCAAAATCAAACTCGGTACGACTCTTAAAGCTGACATTGACAGGTTGTATGCTATTGAAAAAGCCTTAATGGAGCTTGGCGATGATAGTCGAGATTACTATAAAGTACCTTATAGAATTGACGCAAACCAAGGCTGGGATTATGTTACGGCTTCAGCAGTCCTCTATCAAACTCGTTTTATTGACCATCAATTTCAATACTGCGAACAGCCAGTACGTAAGCAGGATTTACATCATTTAGCTAAACTTAAATCCGAGGGCAATGTCCCCATTATGGCTGACGAAAGCTTGTTCGACGCGACGGACGCGATTCGATTAGTGCGGGAAGAAGCTGTGGATTATTTCAACATCAAACTGTCGAAAAGCGGGGGTATTTTTGAAGCGCTCAACATCAACGCGATTGGCGAAGCGGCTGGCATTCCCTGCATGATCGGCTGTATGTCGGAGTCGCGACTGGCCTTAACCGCCAACGCCCACTTTGCCTCCGCCCGCCAAAACGTGCGTTTCTACGATCTGGACGGCTGTTTCGAACACGCTCTTGACCCAATTTATGGAGGCATTACCTACAACGGTTACCAGATTACGCTGCCAGATACCCCCGGCATCGGGGCCGAAGTAGATGCTGCTTTTCTGGCTCAGTCGGAACGTAAAACCATTGCCTAGATGATTTCCATTACCACCGTCCAATCCGAAGCAGATGTACAGGGCATTCTGGCTCTGCAACAAGCGAATCTTCGCAAAAATGTTCCCGTTGAGGTGCAGGCTAACCAAGGATTCGTGACCGTTGAACATGACCCGACGGTACTGACTCGTATGAATCAGGCCGCACCTAGCATCATTGCCAAAGCGGGTGATACCGTCGTAGGCTACTGCCTAACCATGCTACCCGAATTCGGCGCTGACATTCCCGAACTGATTCCTCTCTTTTCGTTGATTGATGCGCTCGACTACAACGGTAAGCCGGTTCGGGAGTACGCGTATTACGTGATGGGGCAGGTTTGCGTGGCCGAAGGCTATCGGGGGCAGCAACTATTCGACCGGATGTACCAGCATCACCGCGATGTGTACAGCAACCGCTACCAGCTACTCATCACCGACATCTCGGCCAATAATAGCCGCTCGCTACGCGCCCACGCCCGTGTCGGTTTCGAACCCCTGCACGAGTTCCACGATCCGGCTATCGGTGAAACCTGGGTGGTTGTTCTGTGGGACTGGCAAAAGTAAAAAGTACCCAATTTTTGATTTATAGCTTTGTCGTTCGTAAGTATGAGTAAAGATTCTTTTGTCATCCCGACGCAGGAGGGATCTTCGGAAGTTGCCCCAAAGATCCCTCCTGCGTCGGGATGACAAAAACATGCCCCACGCTTACTTGATATAACTTGTAATTTCCGTTATGTAAACTCCATCCTTATCCATGCGCTTCCTTGTACTCCTCCTACTAGTCACGTCTTCGCTTTTTGCTCAACCGGTACCCCAAACTTTTTCGACCGCAAAGTCACCTTCCGATGCTGGCTTTTCGGCGGACCGGCTCAAACGACTCGATAGTTGGTTGCAAGGCTTGATCGACCAGGATATTGCTCCGAACGCCGTAACCTTCGTGGCGCACCGGGGTAAAATCGTGCATTACAAAGCGTTTGGTTACAGCAATCTGGAAAAGAAAACGCCGTTGAAGCGCGACGACATGTACCGCATTGCGTCCCAATCGAAAGCCATCACGACAACAACGTTGATGACCTTATTCGAGGAAGAGAAGTTTTTGCTGGACGATCCCATCTCGAAATACATTCCGGCATTCAAAAATCCGAAAGTGCTGATCAAGTACGACAAAAAAGATCCGGTGGGCGGTAGTTACGATACACGGCCTGCCAAGAGCGAAATCACCATCCGCCAGTTGCTGAGCCATAACTCCGGCATTCCGTACGAGCACCCGCTTGACCAGCGACCCGAATTCACGGTCCCTTTTTTCAACTCTACGGCTCCTGACAAGCTCGAAGACGTGATCAACAAGCTGGCCAAACGTCCGTTATTACGCGACCCCGGCACGGACTCAACCGGCGCGGGCTTTACCTACGGCCTGAACACCGACATCATTGGGCGGCTGGTTGAAATACTGTCGGGTAAACCGCTTGATGTTGCCATGCGCGAACGCGTGCTGGACCCACTCGGCATGAACGATACGTATTTTTATCTACCCAGCAACAAAGCCAGCCGTCTGGTCGAACTGTACAGCAAAGCGAGTATGGATAAACCCTTAACCCTGCACACCAACGAAGCCTACCGACACTCGTCAACGACGGGCGCAAAAACGTATTTTTCGGGGGGGGCGGGTTTGATCAGTACGGTCGAAGATTACGCGAAACTTTGTCAGATGCTGCTCAACGGCGGCACATTCAATAACAAACGGATTCTTGGGCGTAAAACCATTGAACTGATGACGCGCAATCAGATTGGCGCGGCTGAAGTCTGGGACCGGAACGACAAATTTGGTCTAGGTTTTCAGCTCATTACCGACAGCTCCCACTACGGCGATCAGGCAACGCCGGGTTCGTTTACATGGGGCGGCATGTATTGTTCCGAGTTCACCATCGATCCGAAAGAAGAACTCATTCTTTTGATTTTCACGAACGTTCAGCCGTACGCGTACTACAGTGATTTTGTAAAGAAATTCCGTATTGCGGTTTATCAGGCGCTGGAATAAATGCCTGATTTGTCTCTTAGTGAATTGATGGGCAAAGAAGCTCGGGGATCGAAACGCGCGGCTAGGTAGCCCCACAACGACGAATATTAAATTCACAAAAGCTATTGGTACCGAGCGTATCGATAGCTTTTGTTTTTTAGTACCCCAAAAGCAAATCCACTGTCGCGCAATCCGATGAGTAGGCTTCCACGTTGCGATTCTTATCTGACCGATTGACGAAGCGTACTGACTTTCCAGGCGCAGGAGAGAGCAGGAAAGTTCTGTCATCGTTGACCCTCATCTTTACAAATCACGGTCGGCCTGTCAAGAGGTCGCTGATTGTATTTCCTAAACCGTTACTCTATGAATGCCATTTTGGGAGTTTTCTATCATGCTGTCGGCGGGTTTGCTTCCGGCAGTTTTTATTTGCCCTTCCGTAACGTAAAGCAGTGGTCGTGGGAAAGTGCCTGGATCGTGGGCGGGTTTGCGTCGTGGATCATTGTTCCCTGGGTCATGGGTGGCCTGACGGTCAACGGTCTGGTTCCAAGCATCACATCCGCCGACAGTTCGACCCTTTTCTGGACATTTTTCTTTGGCGTCCTGTGGGGCATTGGCGGCTTAACCTTCGGTTTGACCATGCGCTACCTGGGTATTTCGCTGGGTATGGCAGTAGCCCTCGGCTTTTGCTCGGCGTTCGGAACGCTGATTCCACCCATCTGGGAAGGAAAATTCGACATGCTACTCCACACTCGAACGGGACATTTCACGCTGGGCGGAGTGGCCTTATGCCTGGCTGGAATTGCGGTTTGTGGCTGGGCGGGCATGTTGAAAGAAGGCGAGCTTAATCCTGAACAGCAGAAAGCAACCGTTGCCGAGTTTGACCTGCGCAAAGGCATCATCATCGCTACAATTTCGGGTATTTTGAGTGCCTGCTTTGCTTTCGCCCTCGCTGCCGGACGCCCAATAGCGCAAATGGCGGTTACGAACGGTACTGATCCGCTTTGGCAAAACAACGCGATTTATCCGGTACTGATGTTCGGCGGTTTTCTTACCAATTTTATCTGGTGCATGATTCTGAATCGCAGAAACCGTTCCTTTGGCGACTATACAGACAGCCAGACGCCGTTGCTTCGTAATTACACCTGGGCACTGCTGGCTGGTACAACCTGGTATTTCCAGTTCTTTTTCTACGGCATGGGCGATAACTACTTACCCGATGGTATCCGGTTCGCGGGCTGGACGATGCACATGGCGTTCATCATCACGTTTAGTACCCTGTGGGGTCTGGTGCTCTGGGAGTGGCGCGGAGCCAGTCGGCGAACGTATGGCGTAGTATTCGCAGGCTTATTTCTAATCGTACTGTCTACCGTATTGATTGGCATGGGAACGGCGTCCTGAGTGTTTTTTTTTGACAGGATTAACAGGATTTTTCTATTCTTCTTTTTACCATCCTGTTAATCCTGTCGAAAACACCGATCTATAACAGCTAACTAAATTGACAGGCTATCAAAAAAGCACGAGTAAAATCATGATAATCCTGTCAATCCTGTCTAGTAACCAATCTATCGAGGTTAATTAATTCTGTTAATCCTGTCGAAAAAAGACCGAACTCTAAACAGCCTTCGTTATTTTCGTAGGTGATTTTGTGTTAAAGATGAACGTAGGCTTATTTATTCCCTGTTACGTCGATCAGTTTTATCCGCAGGTCGGTATTGCCACCTTACGATTACTTGAATCCCTCGGCGTTCGAGTGGTGTTTCCGATGGAGCAGACTTGCTGTGGGCAACCAATGGCAAACTCTGGTTTTCAGCGCCTTTCGGCAGGTTGCGACAAGAATTTTATCCGCAATTTTGCTAACTGCGATGTGGTCGTTGGGCCTTCGGGTAGCTGCGTCCTGCACTTAAAAGAGCACCTGCATTCCGACGATCAGCCCGAAGAAGCTGCCCGGCTGCGTAACAACGTCTACGAACTCTGTGAATTTTTGACCGACGTACTGAAAGTCGAACAGCTTCCTAAAGCCCGTTTTCCGTACCGGGTTGGTTTACACACCAGTTGTCACGGCCAGCGCGGTTTGCGGCTTTCGTCCATGTCAGAACGGATGGAACCTAAATTCTCGAAACCCGAACAGCTCCTGCGGCTGGTTGACGGGCTTGATCTCATTCAGCTGACCCACCCCGACGAATGCTGCGGTTTTGGTGGTACATTTTGCGTGTTCGAAGAAGCCCTGTCGTCAAAAATGGGTAAGGATCGCGTGTACGACCATGTCCAGCACGGGGCGGAAGTGATTACGGGGGGCGACATGTCATGCCTGATGCAATTGGAAGGCGTATTACATCGTCAGAAAAGTTCGGTACGCGTCATGCACATCGCCGAGATTCTGACGGCTGGCAACTAAACAACAAACGAATGGATACTGCTTCTCCCAGACACGCCAAAGCCGCCGAGGCTTTCCTGCGCGATGAGGAAAACGCCGATTGGCATAACGAAACCCTTTGGTTTGTCCGTAGTAAGCGCGACCGGGCGGCCCAATCGCTGCCGGAGTGGGAAGATTTGCGCGAGCAGGCTTCTCAGATCAAGCTGCACTCCCTCTCAAAGCTGGACGATTACCTCATTCAGCTTGAAGAAAACGCCCGGCAGAACGGCGTCATTGTCCATTGGGCGGCTAACGCCGATGAACATAACCGGATTGTGCTTGACATCATGCGGAAGCACAAGGCGACCAAAATCGTCAAGAGTAAATCCATGCTTACCGAAGAGTGTCATCTGAATCCGTACCTGATTAAAGAAGGGATTGAGGTAATCGACACGGATTTGGGCGAGCGCATTATCCAGCTTCGCAACGAGCCGCCAAGTCATATCGTGATGCCCGCTATTCACCTCAAGAAGCGGCACATTGGTGATCTGTTCCACCTGCACTTAGGCACCGACGCCGGAGCCGACGATCCGCAGTACCTTACCGAAGCCGCCCGGATTCACTTGCGCCAGAAGTTTTTACTGGCCGATGTAGCGATTACGGGCGTTAACTTCGCCATTGCCGAAACGGGTGGCTTTGTGGTCTGTACCAACGAAGGCAACGCCGATCTGGGGGCACATCTGGCCAAGGTTCACATTGCCTGCATGGGTATCGAAAAAGTCATTCCAAAGGCCGAACATCTGGGCGTGTTTCTGCGGCTGCTGGCACGTTCCGCTACGGGTCAGGCCACGACAACCTATTCCAGTCATTTTCGCAAACCCGCGCCCGTTCAGGAGATGCACCTCGTACTGGTCGATAACGGTCGGACGCGTCAGCTGGCCAGCCCTGATTTCCGCAACTCCCTGAAATGCATTCGTTGCGGAGCCTGCATGAACACCTGCCCGGTCTACCGGCGTAGCGGTGGGCACAGCTACCATACGGCGGTGGCTGGACCAATCGGCTCGATTCTGGCACCGAATATCGACATGAAGGAATACGCCGATTTGCCGTTTGCTTCCACCCTTTGCGGCTCCTGCACCAACGTCTGTCCGGTCAAGATCGACATTCACCAGCAGTTGTATAAATGGCGGCAGGTACTGGGCGAAGCCGGTGCTGTTGAGCCCACGAAAAAAATAGGTATGACGGGCATGGACGTGCTGTTCAGCCATCCAAAGTTGTACCGATTTGCCGGAAGGGCCGGACGTTGGTTCATGCAGAAATTTCCCTCGCTGGCCAACAAATCGAGTTTAAACCCCTGGGCTATCCACCGCGATATGCCGAAGCCGCCCGCTCAGAGTTTCCGGGACTGGTACGCGCAACAAAACCAGAAAGACAATGGCTGAAACAACCACCCGTGATACCATTCTGGCGGCCATTCGACAGGGTAAACCCGACCTGCACCCGCTCCCCGAAACCCTTGGTTTCGCGCCCAACATCAAACCCGAAAACCTCGTCGAAGCCTTCATGGCGATGGTAAAAACAAACGGCGGGCAGGCGATTCGAGTAACCTCACTAACGCAAGCACACGCCTTTCTGGCCGAAGAGTACGACCTGACGCTACCCATACTCAGTCATGTTCCGGGGCTGGACATCAGCAACTTTACGCCAGCAGCGGAGCTTCGGCTGTTAGACGATTTGCACTTGGTTGTGCTGGAAGGCAAAGTCGGCGTTGCCGAAAATGCCGCTATCTGGCTCGACGAAGCGGCCATCGGTATTCGGGCGCTGCCGTTCATTTCATTGAACCTCTCGTTGGTACTATCCGAGAAAAACCTTGTCGGCAACATGCACGAGGCTTACCGACTCATTGACACACATACCGGCTTCGGAACGTTTATCGCGGGTCCGTCCAAAACCGCTGATATTGAACAATCGCTGGTCATCGGTGCCCACGGTTCGAAAACATTGACCGTATTTTTGCTGCCCTGAATAGGAGAATCCGGCCTGAACATGCTTTAGACTGCACACGTATTGAAAACACTTATGCAGCTCAATCGCAGGCTTTTTCTAAAACAACTAGGTTTTGGTGCCGCCGGAATTAGCTTGTTGTCGTCACTTCCTGGCGACGTATGGGCTAAAGGCTCCTCAGCGCTTCTTCGCACCACGCCCGAGGCCCAGGGCATGTCTTCGGCGTCCTTGCTGGCGTTTGCCGATGCCGTCGAATCCCAAAAGCTGAACCTGCACAGCATGATGGTGCTGCGGCATGGTAACGTTGTCGCTGAAGGCTGGTGGGCTCCTTATGCCCCCCAGTTGAAGCACACGCTTTATTCCTTAAGCAAAAGTTTCACCTCGACCGCAGTCGGTATGGCTGTCGCTGAAAAGCGCCTGACCGTTGAGGATAAAGTTACCAAGTTTTTCCCGGACGATTTACCCGCCACGGTTAGTGATAACCTCGCGGCCATGCGGGTGAAAGATTTGCTTACCATGTCAACCGGGCACGACAAGGAGCCAGCCGTTCGTTCGGAAAAGAACTGGGCGAAGGCGTTTCTGGCACAACCCGTAGAGCATCAGCCCGGAACGTTTTTTCTTTACAACAGCATAGCCACGTACATGCTGTCGGCTATTGTGCAGAAGCTAACCGGTCAAACCGTTTTGGCTTACCTGAAACCCCGGCTGTTCGATCCGCTCGGTATCGAAGGAGCCGACTGGGAAGTTAATCCGCAGGGCATCAATACCGGAGGCTGGGGGCTTCGCGTTAAAACCGAAGATATCGCCAAATTCGGGCAGCTTTACCTGCAAAAGGGTGTCTGGAAAGGCAAACAGCTATTGCCAGCCAAGTGGATCGACGATGCCACCAAGTTCGAAATCCAATCGAAAGGTGGGTCCCGCAAGAAAGAAGAGAATGATTGGTTGCAGGGCTACGGTTATCAGTTCTGGCGCTGTCGGCACGATGCGTACCGGGGCGATGGGGCCTTTGGTCAATACTGCATTGTGATGCCCAAAGAAGACATAGTCGTGGCTATTACGAGCGAGACCAGCGATATGCAGGCTATTCTGGACAATGTCTGGGAGCATATTCTGGGTAGCGTAAAAGGTAAAACGCTACCAGCGGATGCCAAAGAGCAGGCTCAGTTAAAGCAAAAACTAACGGCTTTGGCCTTACCGATTCAGAACGTAAAATCGACCTCGCCGATCATTGCCCAAATTGACAACAAGCCGTTTAGCATCGCCGATAACTCGCTTCATGTGAAGTCGGTTTCACTCAACTTTGGCAAAGACGGTGGCATTTTTACCATGCAGGACGACAAAGGCGAACACCGCATCAACTGCGGGATGGGTCGCTGGGTCGAGAAGGAAACGGATCTGTCGGCACTGCCGCTTAAGCTAACGCCAACCCTGATTCCGGGTGAAACCAAGACCAAGATCGCGTCCAGCGGTACCTGGACTGATGACAATACGTTTGTTCTGACGGTTCGCTTCATTGAAACTGCTCATTACGAAACGATAACGTGTAATTTCGATAAGGATACGGTAAAGGTTCAATTCAAGAAAAGCCTGGCCATTCTTAATCCAGCCACGAAAGATGACCGTCCTGTACTGGAAGGCCGTTTGCTAGCCTGATTCGTCAGTCGCGTTTTTTGAAGTTCCTGTGATGAGTGGTGTCGGTTTTGAGAAACAGTATTGTCCGAAATGTTGAATTTGCTCTAATCAGATGCCCTTCTAGGATGGTGTCGGTTTTGAGAAACCGACACCACGACATGCGGGCGGCCCCGCCGACACCACGAGTGCGAAGCTGCTAGCGAGTACGTAGCGTTGTTAGGCAGCATCCTGTATGTTTGCAGCGGAAACACGCGCTCGTTTATGTGGAAGAAAATTGGTTTGGGGGTACTGCTGCTTTTAGTTGTCTTTGGCCTATGGCAACGAGAATTGGTGAGCTACGGATGGATGCAGGCACGCGGTCAATTACGGATTCTTTGGAACACCAAACCGGTCAGCGAAGTACTGGCTAACCCGGCCTTTCCTGACTCATTAAAACAAAAAATAGAACTTATCCAGGAAATAAAGTGTTTTGCTATCGACTCGCTTGGGTTAGACAAGTCAGGAAGCTACGAATCGTTTTACGACCAGCAAGGAAAACCGATCCTTTGGGTTATAACGGCAGCTCAACCGTATCAACTGGTGGCCCGACAATGGCATTTTCCCATACTGGGCACCTTTTCGTACAAAGGTTTTTTTGAGAAGGACCGGGCTGACACAACCGTTGCCGAGCTAAAACGAGAAGGACTTGATACGCGTATCGGGGAAGTGTCGGCCTGGTCGACATTGGGTTTTTTGAACGATCCCATTTTGTCCAGCTTTCTGGATCGACCCGTTGGTAGCCTGGCGGAGCTGATTATCCACGAGTTGACACACGGAACACTGTTCATTAAAAACAGCCTTGAATACAACGAGAATTTAGCCGATTTTGTGGGTGAATACGGCGCGTTACGGTTTCTAGCCCAAAAATATGGAGTAAACTCAATTCCGTATCGTGACTATTTAGCGACAAAATCGTTTTATGAGCGGTATGACGGACATATCCTGCGGGGGACACAAACGCTCGACAGTTTATATCGAACGTTTAAACCAACAACGGCTGTAGCTGTCAAAGATTCGTTGAAGTGGCAGACAATCCGGCAAATCGTAGTGTCGTCGGATACATTGACCGACGAACGAAGCAAAGACCCGGTACGTTCACTAAAAAAACGGCGGTTAGACAAACTAAACTTACCCAATAATGCGTACTTTATTGGGTACCTGACGTACCGAAAGCAACAGAACCGCTTTCGCCAGGAGTTTGATAATCAATTCGGTGGAAATTTTAAGCGTTACCTTACATATCTTAAACAAACTTATCCATCTTTATAAGTGATGCCCGTAGCGGGCGGCTGTTACATATGAAGAAGTACTTAATCGGCCTTGGTATCATCTTTGTTTTAGGGACTGGTTTTGCTAGCCTGAACGCTTACCGGCGCGTGGTCAACACGAGTTTTGGACCAGGCGAGCATCTCGAATACCGTGTCCATTATGGTTTTATCAATGCAGCGGAAGCCGTTGTCGACGTTAGCCCAACCCTGTACAAAGTCAACGAGCGGCCCTGCTACCGCGTCAATGTTGATGGTCGTACGGTTGGGGCCTTTGACCTTGTGACCCGCATCCGGGACACGTGGCGCTCGTATATTGACACTTCAGCCATCCTACCCCAGAAATTCTACACGAATCTTCAGGAAAACAATTACCGTAAGGAAGAAAACATCACCTTTAACCACGAAACGAATACGGTGAAGGCCGAGGAACGCACCGAGCGCGACATATTTAAAGTGCCCGATAACGTTCACGATCTCATCAGCGGTTATTATTTCCTGCGCACAATTGATTTTAGTAAGTTAAGCAACGGCCAAATCATTGAAGTACCGGCCTTCTACGACGATACGATCTACAACATGAAGGTTCGTTATCGGGGTAAGGACGTTGTTAAAACGAAACAAGGCAAGGTCAATGTATTGAAGCTGAACCCCGTTCTTCCGCAGAACAAGCTCTTTAAGGATGAAGAATCCATCCGCATTTTCGTATCCGACGACCTCAACAAAATACCCGTTAAGGTGGAAGTCGATCTGTGGGTCGGTTCGATGGTGATGGATTTGAAGCGCAACGGCGGCCTCAAACAACCTCTCCACTTCTACTAGTTGCCGCTTAGAACCCGCTATTTTAAGAACAAACGTCGTATCCGAACCATTAGCTGTTCAACGCCTGTCAACCGGCTCCATTGGAGGGAGTAATACGGCTCGTCAACGGCCCCGAAGCTCCGATAGAAATCACGAATAGACGGCTTTTCTGGACTTTCGAAATCAAACAGATACGGCTTTGCAGCATACTCCCGGATGACCTGATCAATCAGCAGCGTCCGGGCGTTTCTTTTTCTACCCGTCGCCGATGCCGCGTTGAACAGGTAAATAATCCGATTACCCTCCCGGATAAACAACGCCCCTGCTTCAATACGTCCCTGGCATACCGCATAACGAATGGTGGCAAGACCACGTTGATTCAGCGTACCGCATAAAGCGCGCAACATCGAATACGACCAGTCAGCCACGCCCCCATTTATGCTATCAGCATGATTGGCACGAAATAAGGTTAGTAGCGGTTCGACATCCGTTGACTCGGTTACCGTCCAATCCGCTTTTTGTGCCCGCCGTAGGTTTTGTGTACGATCCCGCGAATAGTTTTTTGACAACGTTTCGTAACCGACCGACAAGTCTAGTACGTGTGTTATCAGCGGTCGGATTGTAGATGTATCATGAGTAGGCAGTACTTCCTGGAAACACAGGTTAAACCGGGAACCGTACCGAAACCGCTGTTGCACCGCCCTTAGAAAAATCATTACGTCAATGCTTTGCACGGTAAAAACGGTCAGAAATTGACAGAAGAACGGTTGATGTACGACCCATCCGCAGGTGACTCCGGCCAGTTTCTTCCGGCGCAGGGGCACGGGCAATACCGCCTGGTAACCGCCCCGCTTATCAGGGAGCACCAGACCCAGCCACTTCCAATCAGGCACGGGTAGAACCGCATCCAGATACCAGGTATACCCGTACACAATTCGTTGCGGAGAAGCGGTTACGCATGCATCCCAGGCTTTGTCATCAAGCGCCTGACGAGAAATAAATGTGGGTTGATTACAGGCAGTAGCTGGTAGAGCGTGGGGCTGGCTCATGCGCTTTGTACCGGCAGCAGGTAGTGATTGGACTACTTAAAAAGCGCCTTGAGCTTTTCTATCGATGCGCGAGTTTCCGTGTTTTTGGTTACCAGATCGCTGATTGTCTGAATAGCGTGGATAACCGTGCTGTGATCGCGCCCACCAAAATGATACCCGATAGACTTAAGCGACAGATCGGTTTTTTCCTTCGCCAGATACATCGCTACCTGACGCGGATAAACCAACTCACGCTTCCGACTTTTGGCTTTCAGGTCGGCCACCGTTACGGTGAAAAAATCCGCGACGATTTCCTGAACCGAGTCGATGGTGATTTCACGCTCGGAGTCTACTACAATGTTGCGAAGTGTATGCTTAGCCAGTTCCAGATCAATCTCACGTCGGTTCAGCGAGGCCTGCGCCATCAATGAGACAATCACGCCTTCCAATTCCCGAACGTTGGTATTGACGCTATGCGCCAGGTACTCAATGACTGTGTCGTCAATGTAAATACCTTCGGCCTGAAGTTTCTTCTGGATGATGGCGATGCGTGTTTCCAGATCGGGCGTCTGCAAATCCGCCGACAATCCCCACTTAAAGCGCGATAGCAACCGGTCTTCCAGTCCATCCAATGCCCGTGGAGCGCGGTCGGAGGTCATGATGATCTGCTTACCCGACTGGTGCAGATGGTTAAAGATGTGGAAGAAAATTTCCTGCGTCTTTTCCTTTTTCTGCAAAAACTGCACGTCGTCGATTACCAGCACATCGACCTGCATGTAGAAGGCCGTAAAATCGCGGATACCGTCGGTACGGATGGCGTTAAGAAACTGATTCGTAAACTTCTCCGACGTGACGTACAGGACAAACTTGTTCTGATTATTATTCTTGATGTAGTTACCAATAGCCTGTACCAGATGGGTTTTACCCAACCCTACCCCACCGTGAATCATCAGCGGGTTAAACGACGTGACGCCCGGACGCTCGGCAACCGCGTACCCTGCCTGCCGTGCCAACCGGTTGCAGTCACCTTCCACGTAGTTATCAAACGTGTAAGTCGGATTCAGGTACGAGTCCAGGGTAAGCGAATCGAGATCTTTCAGCACAAACGGACTCTTCAAAATGTCGGGATTGACATTGTCCGGTTTAGCGGTCTGAGGTGTCTTGGTCGTGGGTACATTTACCGTCAGCGGACGGTTTTGCTCATTACCTTTATCGACAATGATTGAGTATTCCAACTGCCCATCCCGACCGATGGCCGTATCGAGGGCTTTTCGCAACGCGTGAACGAAGTTTTCTTCGAGCCACTCATAAAAAAACTCACTCGGCACCTGAATTGTCAGTACACTACCATTCAGACGAAGCGGAACGATGGGTTCGAACCACGTATTGAAGCTTTGTTCAGGCACGATTTCCCGAATAACGCTCAGACAGCGATTCCATACCGTCATCACTTCACGCTGCATGGTTGTCTGGGTAGTTACATTCACGGGAGTACATTACAGTTACGTTGGTATCGCAAAAAAGGGAGACAAATGTAGGGAATTATCGAACTGAAGCAACCGCGACCGTCGGCGTTTTTTTCATTTCCTGCGCCTGGTCTTATTTTTTATAAGCTAAAATTAATCGTTTCGGTCGGAAGGTCAATGACTTAAGAAAATCCCTTCAAATAATCCAAAGTGGCTATCGATTTGCAGGGGAAGAAAGCTGTTTTGCCCCCGAAAAGAGAAAATACTACTTTTACTTACGTAATTTATAAATCAGTAGATGGAGCCACTGTTAAGCGATCTATTTCCAGCAGTCGATAAATCGGCCTGGCTGACGCAGGTTCAGAAAGAGCTAAAAAGCAATCAGCCTGACGGTACGCCTTACGAATCACTGCGTTGGCACACCGACGAAGGATTTGTGGTTGACCCATACTATACCGCTGAGGATCTAAACCATTTACCACTCGCAACGATTCAGGCGGCTCAAAAGCAACTACCGGGCTGGCTTAACACACCCGCTTATCCGATTACGAACGAAAAATCAGCGAACAACACCCTGCGAAACAGCCTGGTCAACGGAGCCGATGCGCTAATCCTAGCGCTTTCCGACCAAGTCGATTTAATTCAATTGCTGGATGGTATCAAGCTAAGTGAAACACCCGTCTTTTTTAAGGCTACGGACCCAAGAGCATTGCTTGATAAGCTGCGACTCATTGCTCCGTATCAATGGCAAGGCGGTTTATTAATCGATCCAATCGCGCATTGGTTACAAACTGGTACGTCGCTACGAGACAGCCTTGCCGAAATAGCCGATGTGACAAAAGCGGCTACCCATTCGCCCCAGTTCCGTACGGTTTGCGCGAGTAGTCACCTATTCCACAATTCGGGATCGACCGCTACCCAGGAAATTGCCTGTTTACTCGCGTCGCTGGCCGATCAGTACGATTACCTCACAGACGCGGGATTACCCATCGAACAACTGATCGCCAAAACAACGCTATCGGTTTCGGTTGGTACCAGCTATTTCGTTGAAATGGCGAAACTGCGCGCTTTACGCGTGCTAATCAATCGTTTTCTGAATCATTACTCGGCCATACCCATCCAGGCCCCGCTCATTCACTGCCAAACGTCTACCTTTTATGACGCAGCGGCAACGCCCTACACCAATTTACTCCGGGCGACGACGGAAGCGATGGCGGCTGTGATGGGAGGATGCGATGTGCTGACTGTTCATCCGTACGACAGTGTCCTGAATCAATCGGCGACAAATTCAAATCGGGAGTTTTCCGAGCGTATCGCCCGAAACGTATCCATTCTGTTGAGTCAGGAAAGTTATCTGAGCAAAGTAGCCGACCCTTCGGCGGGTTCCTATTACGTTGAAACACTTACGCATCAGTTAGCGGAATCGGCCTGGGCCTTATTCCTGGACGTAGAAGAACAAGGCGGATTCGAGCGGGCGTTTACGAGTGGATTTATTTCGGGCGAGATCGAGCGGGCCTATCTGACGAAGCAAGAGGCCGTGCGTCAGGGCAAGGTGCTGGTCGGCGTAACCAAGTTTCGGGTTGACGAAGGAAGCGTTCAGCCAAAGCCGTCCGTTCAACCGGAACTTATCGGAAAGCCGCTCTTGCCAAACCACCGCCTGCCCGAAGCATTTGAATAAATCGACGGAACCCCAATTACTATGCGTCCAAACTTCACCAGCGTATCGAATTCGTCAGCGGTTACCGACCAGCCAGCAGCGACGGAGCGTTCCTTTACTACCGCCGAAGGCATCAGACTAAAACCGCATTTTACGGTTGCTGACCTAGCAAACTCCGACCATCTGAATTACGCAGCGGGCATTCCGCCGTATCTGCGGGGGCCTTACGCCAGCATGTACGTGCGTCAGCCGTGGACGATCCGACAGTACGCGGGTTTCTCGACCGCCGAAGAGTCGAACGCTTTTTACCGGCGCAATCTGGCCGCTGGTCAGAAAGGCTTATCGGTGGCGTTTGACCTGGCAACCCACCGAGGCTACGATTCCGATCACCCGCGTGTGGTGGGCGATGTTGGCAAGGCGGGCGTTGCGATTGATTCGGTGGAGGATATGAAAATTCTGTTTGATCAGATTCCCCTCGATCAGATGTCGGTGTCGATGACCATGAACGGAGCGGTTTTGCCCATTATGGCGTTTTTCATCGTAGCCGCCGAAGAGCAGGGCGCCCCCGCCGAAAAACTTGCCGGCACGATTCAGAACGACATCCTGAAAGAGTTCATGGTGCGCAACACGTACATCTATCCACCTGAACCGTCCATGCGCATCGTTGGCGATATTTTTGCGTACACCAGCCGGCACATGCCGAAGTTCAACTCGATCAGTATCAGCGGTTATCACATGCACGAAGCGGGAGCACCCGCCCACCTCGAACTTGCCTACACGCTGGCCGACGGTCTGGAGTACATTCGCACCGGATTGCAGGCGGGTATGAGCATCGACGATTTTGCCCCCCGGCTGTCGTTTTTCTGGGGAATCGGCATGAATCATTTTATGGAGATCGCCAAATTGCGGGCGGGCCGATTACTCTGGGCGAAACTGGTTAAGCAATTCGAGCCGAAGAATCCAAAATCGCTGGCTTTACGGACGCACTGCCAGACATCGGGCTACAGCCTGACCGAACAGGACCCGTTTAATAACGTAGCCCGAACAACCATCGAGGCACTGGCGGCTGTGCTGGGCGGCACCCAAAGTCTGCACACCAACTCACTGGACGAAGCGATTGCCCTACCAACCGATTTTTCCGCCCGGATTGCCCGCAACACCCAGCTCTATCTGCAACACGAAACCGACATTACCCGCGCCGTTGATCCGTGGGGCGGTTCGTACTACGTCGAATTTTTGACGAAAGAGCTGACGGAAAAAGCCTGGGCGCTGATCGAAGAGGTAGAGCAACTGGGCGGCATGACCAAAGCCATAGAAACCGGGCTACCGAAGCTGCGCATCGAAGAGGCAGCCGCTCGCAAACAAGCCCGTATTGATGGCAGCAAAGACGTGATTGTCGGTGTTAATCGCTATAAAACCAACTCGGATACGGAGATCGAATTACTGAGTATTGACAATCAGGTAGTACGCGAGGCACAAATCAAACGGCTTAATGCGCTAAAAGCAACCCGCGACGACCACAAAGTAAGCCATGCGTTAGAAGCCATTACGCAAGCGGCCCAACAAACCGGCGATGGTAACCTACTGGCTCTTGCTGTAGCAGCAGCCCGGCAGCGCGCAACATTGGGTGAAATTTCAGAGGCTATGGAAAACGCGTTCGGTCGTCACAAGGCCACCATCCGAGCCGTATCGGGTGTTTATTCTGCGGAAGTATCGGACGATGAAAACTTCCGGCTGGCTCGCGAGATGAGCGACCAGTTTGCGGAACTCGATGGTCGCCGACCGCGCATTCTGGTTGCCAAGATGGGTCAGGATGGCCACGACCGGGGGGCTAAGATTATTGCTACGAGTTTCGCGGACCTCGGATTCGATGTGGACATGGGGCCTTTGTTTCAAACCCCCGCCGAAGTAGCTCGACAAGCCGCTGAAAACGACGTGCACATTGTAGGCATATCGAGTTTGGCAGCGGGCCATAAAACGCTGGTCCCTCAGCTAATTGACGAGTTAAAAAAGATTGGCCGCGACGATATTATGGTGATTGCGGGCGGGGTCATTCCGGCGCAGGACTACCAGTTATTGTACGACGCAGGGGTTAAAGGCATTTTTGGTCCGGGAACGATCATTTCGGTAGCAGCCCAAAAAATTCTGAACGAGTTGCTAAGCGAGTCATAGTTCGAAAGCAACAGCCCCCTATACTGTATGGATGGTGAGCCAACGAAAAGCTTGGTTCTGCTTAGTAGATACACCTAAAAACGGGCGCACGTTTTACTCATCAGGCAAGTTATTCATAACAAAGTACCCTTCTGTTTCCTTTTTATAGTATCTGCTTTTTAACTAACCGGCTGGATAACATGAAAATTGGAATAATTGGCGCGGGTAATATTGGCCGTACAATGGCCCGTTTGTTCATAGCCGCAGGGCACGAGGTCGCGTTAAGCAATTCGCGCGGACCCGAGTCGCTGAAGGAAATCATCGACGAGCTTGGGCCAAACGCCCGCGCCGAAACCGTTGATAACGCAGCAGCCTTTGGCGAGGTAGTACTCCTGGCCGTTCCCTGGCGCTCGCCGGAAGCGCTCCCACACCCTGATCTGGTTGCGAATAAAGTCGTCATCGATGCGATGAACCCGTATTCAGCGGATTCTAACGTCATTGATCTTGGTGAGTCAACATCCAGCGAAGAGACCGCCCGTCGATTACCCGACACCCTTCTGGTTAAAGCGTTCAATACAATTTGGTACAAACATTTGGCCGAACAAGGCGACCCAGCAAAACCCGAAGCCGAGCGCCGGGCCATCTTTATTGCCAGCGATGATCCAAGTGCCAAAACCGTTGTATCGGATCTCATCCGAGCTATAGGATTCGCTCCGGTAGATGCGGGTTCGCTCCATGATGGAGGGCGTAAATTACAACCCGACACACCCCTATACGGTAAAGAACTAACGGCGACCCAAGCTCAGGAAGCACTCGCCGAGCACAACTAAGCATCAAAAGCCCCAGCGAACACCGACTGGGGCTTTCACTTTATTGGAGCAACTTTTCTAAATGAATACCTGATATTGTACCGTCACCTGCCCACGCCGACCGCCTGGCGCATACTGATTGCCAGCCGCCTGGTAGTAAGGTCGGTTTTGATAGTCGAGCGTAAACTTTCCGTTGTGACCCTTTATGAGGTAGTTCACGCCAACGTTATAAACACCCATTGTTTCGGTTATACGCTGATAACTGGCGACTTGAGCCTGTACGTACGGCATCAGCGTCCCGTTGCCAGCGCCGAATAAATCCCGTTTCATCAGGTAGCCGAACTGTCCATATACAACACTTCCCGTACCGAACATCGGAAATGCATTGCCTTGTGTCCCCGCTGGATAGCCAGTCGTAAGACCACTGGCGGGATTCATAATACCGTTGAAGCGCAGGTAATTTGGACCGTAATCCGTATGGAAATAGCCTAGGTATGCGTTAACGGCAGTACCCTTTTGACGATTGATTGGCATATCCAGAAACGAAGCGACCGACCACAGATTCATCGCGTGATAGGTTGTATCGCCCGCTGTGGGAATGCTTGCGGTCGCGTTTTTCTGGGTGATAAACCCGGCTTCCAGGTTAAACATCTTCTTCACCCCGAGGTAGGTTCCTGTATTATAGCCCGGTGCCTGATGCGCTTCTTTATCAAAAAACTGCCACATGAAGAACCCTTGATATTGCTTGTGATGGCCTTTCAAGGCGAAATTGGCGTTTTGACTGTAGACCGGCAATGCGGCACCACTTGTTTGAATCGGGAAAGGATCAGACAGCGCGATACGATAATCCAGATGACCAATCTGACCACGGGCGTAGACACTCAATTTTCGCGAAAATTCGTCGGTCTGGTCAACGGTTGCCTGTGCAAACACAGGTACGTCCATGCTCATAATGGAAGACACGCTTGGCGCGCTAAATCGCGAAAGACCGTTAACAATTGTTAGTCCTCCGCCGATGTTCAGCAGGTTTTTATTTTTAAACACCAGATACTCCCCAACGGCATCGTGGAAGAAGGCTTGTATCTTCCGGTTCGAAGAAGCTGTTGGGTTGAAGCCACCATTCAGGTAGTTGAAGTTGTTCATCCCAAACTGAATGTACAGAAAAACGTGGTCGCTGATTTGCCCGAATAGTTGCATCCGCGTCCGGCGAAGCCCGATGTCGAACGTATTGTTGCTGGGCTCGCCAATCACCGTCGAACCGGGGTTGCTCTGGTTGAACCGAAACCACGCCTGATTCAAGAATGTTGCTTTGAAAAAGTGAGAACCCGATTGGTTCAGATTATACTTCAATTCGTTTTTCTCGGGTGTTGGCTTAAGCTGAGTAAGCGCATTAGTCGTATCGGAAGCGACGGGTTGCTGAGCCCATGCCAACTGACTAACCGTCAGTGCGATGACCAGAAAAATTGCTTTCGTAGCGTTGTTCATAAGTAATTCGATATAGCTGGACTGCAAAATTGTTTTAAAGCAATTTTGTCATTCCGACTGTAGGACCGGGCCGCCGGAATGACAAAAAAAGCTGATTCCTACCAACCTATAGGGACCACAAACAGGTTTCACGCAAGAAAATAGAGAAGCAACTCGCTGAATAGCACTTAAACTTAAAGAATCGGTCAGCGTAAACCATCTATTTTCTGAAGTATCGATCCGTGAAGCGGTGCTGTATGTGATGTCGGTTTTGAGAAACCGACATCACGTTAGTATTATTGATTACAGTGCGGAGCGTCATGCATCTTCTGTACAGAATTACGACCGGATCAATTAAAACCAAAATCCCGGAACCGCTACGTAGCAGTTCCGGGATTTTGGTCATACAACCACTCGTTGCTTAGTTGATTGCTTTGGCAACTTCCAGCTCCTGTGGTTTTTTCGGTGTCACTTTCTTTCCAGAGAAGCGGGCAATGAGCCGGTCAACCACCAGGTACATCGACGGTACAACCAGCAGCGTTAGAAGCAGCGACGAAGTCAGACCGCCGATGATTACCCAGGCCATGCCGTTTTTCGTTTCGGCACCAGCACCACTGGCTAACGCAATCGGCAACATACCCAGAATCATCGCCAGCGTCGTCATCAAAATCGGGCGCAGACGTTCCTTACCGGCTTCAATCAGGGCGTCGACCACATCATGCCCTTCCGCTTTCAGCTGGTTGGCAAAGTCAACGATCAGAATGGCGTTTTTCGCAACCAGACCCAGCAGCATGATCATACCGACAATGGAGAATACCGTTAAGCTTTCCATCGTCAAAGCCAGTGCGAGCAAGGCACCGATCAGGGCAACCGGGATCGAGAACAGTACGACAAATGGGTAAACGACGCTTTCGTACAGGGCCACCATGATGAAGTAAACCAGCAGAATAGCAATCATTAAAGCTAATCCTAAGCTGCCGAACGCATCCGATTGTTGTTGCAGCTGACCTAAATACTCGATTGAAATACCTTCCGGTAGTTTCACCTGCGCCATCTTGGCCTGAATGTCACCACCCACCGTACCAACCGGACGACCAACCACCTGCGCCGTGACCGTGATGGATGAAAGTCGATCCGTCCGTTCCAGTACGCTTTCACCGATCTGCTCCTGCACCCTGGCGAATTGCGATAGTTCGAACGTTTTACCCTGGTTATTCACGAAGGTCAGGCGAGCCACGTCGGAGGGTTGTGTACGGTCAAATTGATCGAGACTGACCAGAATATCGTACTCATTCCCATTCTGTTTGAACTTCGACTGGTCATTTCCCCGGAAGGCATTTTGCAGTGCCAACCCTACATCGGAAGCATTGATACCCAGCTGCGCCATTTTCTCCCGATCCAGGCTAACCGACACTTCTGGTTTCGGATCTTTCACGGAATACTTCACGTCCTGCGTACCCGGTACCGATTTGGTCACGTTCATAACCGTGGCCGCTGCCTGCCGAATACTGTTCAGGCTTGTTCCTTTGACGGCAATCATAATCGGAGCCTGCTGGGCACCGACGATACCGACGGGACTAACCGTTACTTTCACGCCCGGAATCTGACCCACTTCCCGTTTTAGAATCTGTCCGAATGCTTCGGTAGAAACGGTTCGTTGTTTTTTGTCGATCAGCTTCACGTTCAGATCGGCAATGTTGCTATTCGACGACGTTGCGATCCCGCTGCTTGTGTAGCCGACGTTCGTAAAGACATTGGTCACTTCCGGGTGCTTCATAATGATCTGCTCCGCCCGTTGTGCTATGGCATTGGTCTGATAGATCGACGCGGTTGGTGCCAGCTCAATGTTAACGGACATTTCGCCCTGATCGCTGTTCGGCATGAACGCACCCCCGATAAAGCCAGCGGGAACCAGCGCAATGGAGCCTACCATCAAGGCAATAACGGTCAGGAAGATCCACCGCTTATGACCCAATGACCACACCAGAATGCGACCATACGTTGCCGTTATGCGGTCGATGATGTGCTCGAAACCGAGGTTAAGCTTGCCCCACAGCGTCTTTGGATCTAACACCTCTACTTTGCCGAAACGCGAAGCCAGCAGCGGAGTCAGGGTAAACGATACCAACAAACTCATCAGCGTAGAGAACACAACGACCAAGGCAAACTCACGCAGGATGTTTCCGATCAGTCCGCCCGTCATGGCCAGTGGTACGAATACCACCACGTCCACCAGCGTAATAGCCAAGGCCGTAAAGCCAATCTCACTCCGTCCGTCGAGAGCCGCTGTCCGCTTGTCTTTACCCATTTCGAGGTGTCGGTTGATATTTTCCAATACCACAATCGAGTCATCGACCAGAATACCGACGACCAGCGAAAGTGCCATCAGGGTCATCAGGTTCAAGGAGAAGCCCATCAGATACATCAACGCAAAGGTCGGAATCATGGAAGAAGGCAGCGCCACCAGGACGAACATAGCCGACCGCAAACTGTGCAGGAACAGCAGCATCACCAAGGACACGATCACGATAGCTAGTCCCATATCTTCAACCACCGCGTGTGCCGAGGCCAGCGTGTACGTTGACTGGTCAGCCGCAATGTTGAATTTCAATTTTACGTTGCTGTACTGCTTTTCGAGCTGAGTAATCTTAGCCCGCGTCAGTTCACTCACCGATACGGCGTTGGCATCCGATTGTTTCTGAATCTGCACCCCCACCGAAGGCTGTGCATTGATGTGGTTAATGGCGGTCGGCTTCGTTGTTGCATCCACCACTTCGGCCACATCCCGCAGCAACACCTGGCTACCATCCGACCGACGCGCAATGATCAGATCGCGCAGGCGGTTGATGGTCTGAACCGAGGCATCGAACCGGATTGAGTACTGCGATTGACGTGTTTCTAACTGCCCGGCCGGATAGCTGGCGTTGGCCGCATTGATGGCCTGCGCTACCTGACCAACGGATACGCCGTAGCCCCGGAGTTTTTCGGAGTTGACGTTTACCTGAATTTCGCGTTCGTTACCGCCAATGATGTTTACCTGACCAACGCCGGATACGTTCGACAGCTGCGGTTTGATATCATTGTCAATCAAATCGTACAGTGCGGTTGGCGTCATGGCGGCTGTTACGCCCATCCGCAAAACCGGCAGTTCGTCGGTCGAGAATTTATTGATGATGGGCCGATCCGCATCATCGGGCAACAGGTTCAGTACCTGCTCAATCTTACGCTGGGCATCCTGTTGCGCTAACGTTGTGTTGACGCCATTTTTCAACTGGATGATCACGCTGGATGCTCCTTCCTGCGAGGTGGACGTCATCCGGTCGAGTCCTTCCAGCGACGAGAGGGCGTCTTCGATGCGTTTGGTTACGTTGGTCTCTACCTCATCGGCAGATGCACCCCGGTAGGTCGTCAGCACGCTGATGACGTTAGCCTCGAACTTGGGCAACAGGTTGTAGGACAACTGCTGGTAACTCAGCGCACCGAACAAAATCAATACGGTGAAGACGGTGAGTATCAGCAGCGGCCGTTTAACTGCTATTTCGGATACAGACATGGTTTATTCTGATTAAGTGATAAGTCGCAAACGGACTTAAAACGGATTCACTATTTGGTTATCTGCACAGGTTTTCCGTCGGTCAGGTTCAGTTGGCCGGTGGTTACAACCACGTCGCCAGCCGACAGGCCGCTTAGTACTTCGATGCTGTCGCCAAAGTCCCGACCGATCTTGATCATGCGTTGTTTGGCTACATTGTTATCTACGACGTACACGTACGGATTCTTAACGCTTTCAACCAAGGCCAGACGCGGAATCTGCAAGGTTTTCTGGTTTGATTTCTGCGAAAAGTCCACGTTCACGAACGTACCGGCTTTCAGACCGTTGGCATTGGCAATCGTGATCTCAACGGGGTAGTTATGTTCTTCGCTACCCTGCGGAGCGATGTATGAAATCTGACCGGTAAACACTTTGCCAGGAAATACATCGGCGGTAACGCGTACCGACTGTCCTTTTTGCAGCTTGTACACGTCGCTTTCGTTGACCTGTACCTGTACTTTTAAGCGGCCTACATCCAGTACTTTGCCGAGTGTGCTGCCTACCGTAATGTACACGCCGGGTTCGATGCTTTTCTGAACGATCTGGCCGCTGATCGGTGCTTTAACGTTAGCATCCTGAATCTGCTTCTGGATCTGCTCCGCCTGATTGACCGCATTTTCGTAGTTGAACTTGGTATCGTTCACCTGAATCTCGGTGGTTGCATTACCAGCCAGCAGGTTGTTGTAGCGGGTAACGTCTTTTTTCAGCTTGTCGATGTTTAGTTTGGTCGCTTCCAAAGACAGTTCCTTGAGCCGGTTGTCCAGCTCCACCAACGTTTGGCCCTGACGGACGGGCGTACCCAAGTTAAAGTTAACGCGCGTTACCTTGCCAGCGGTAGTTGCCGTGATGTTCGCTTCCCGGAACGGAATCAGGCTTCCGGTCTTCACCAGTTGCTGGCTAACGGCGCCTTCTTCTGCGCGGGCAACCGTAACCGGAATTGACGTATTGACGTTGACGACCGGCTTTTTCTGCTCATCAATCTTTTCCTTATTCGAGGCCAGCCGGAACCCAATCAGAGCGACAATAGCTACAGCGGCTACGACGGCGATTAGTGTTGTCTTGTTCATGGTATATTTGGCGGTTGTATCTTACAGTTGATTATAGAAATTAAGTAATGTGCCCTTGGATTGTTCGAGATCAAGCCGGGCCTGGTACAGATTGATGAGCGAATTGATGTAATCGGACTGGGCCTGACGATACGACGTGTCCGCATTCACCAGATCGGTCAGTGATTTGACGCCTTGTTTGTATTGCAGGGTCGTGATGTTGTACACCTCCTGAGCCAGCTTTACGTTGCGGTCGTTGTTCTGAAGATTCGTCTGCGCACGCTGGATCTGCGACTGCGCATTGTTGAACTGCAACCGATACGACGCCACATTCAGGCGCTGCTGTTCTTCCTGAGTCAATACAGTGAGCCGCTGCTGTTTAATCTGGGCATCGCGCTGCAAACCGTCAAAGATGGGGATGTTCAGGCGCAGGCCGATACTACCGAAACCAGCGAATCGGTCAAACAATTGATCAAGTTTCTGAGCCCCCAGGTTGAGTGTACCGTAGTTGGCGGTAAAGCTGACAGTAGGTATATAACCAGCCTGTATCCGTTTCAATTGCAGCCGTTGCAGATCCAGGTTGGTCGAAGCCTGCTGGAACGAAACCAGGTCCTGCGCATTAAATGGCGTCTGCTCCAGCGTAGGAAGCTGCGTAAGCAAGGTCGAATCCGACAAAACCAGATTCTGATCGTCCGGCAGCCCCATCTGGTACTTCAGACGGTTGTAAGCCAGGTTTAAATCATTTTCTGCTAAGGTCAGCTGCGACTGTGTACTGTTGTAGTTAACTTCGGTACGGGTGTAATCAACGGGTTGAATGACGCCATTGTCGCGCTGCAACTTCAGAATGTTCAGCACCTGCTGAGTCCGTTCCAAGTTGTCGCGAAGCAAAGCAATCTGCTGCTGCGAGATAAACACTTGATAATAGTTACTCGCGATGTTGTAAATAATATCCTCGCGGGTTTGGCGAGTGTTCAATTGCGCCAGTTGCTGGTTCGGCTTGTTGGCTTTGATGCCAAGCAACAGCGCCCGGTCATAAATCGTCTGAGAAGCCTGACCCGTCACATTCAACTGATACTTCTGGCCGATGATCAGTACCTGGGGTTCGGGACTAAACAACCCCGCCGGAATAATACTTTGCTGAAGCTTCAGGTTATCGATCGCCGTTCCCGATGCCGACACCTGAGGCAAATATTGTCCCAGCGCCTGACGAGCCTGCTGATTCGCGTTTTCAATCTGATACTGAGCGATGCGTACGGTGCCAAAATGCTGAAGACCGTAGTCGATACAATCTTTCAACCGAAAATTAGTGGTTGATTGGGCCCAGCTGCTTTGTGCCAGCATCAGCAATAAGCCCAGTACAATTTTATGTTTCATGAGTCAAATACAGTTGAGCTATCTACAGTAGACATATCAACTAATCAATAAAAAATTTATTTATCCAACAGAGAAGTTATTTTATGCAGCGTCGACAGAAATGAGCTTAGTTCATCAGCCGGTAATTGATTGGTAACCTGCTGATCGATCTGTTCAATCGTTTCGATAACCTTCTCGACCACCAGTTGCCCGGCGGGTGTCAACCGGATCAGGTTTTTCCGACGATCCACCTCATCCGCAACGATGCGTAAATAACCATCTCGTTCTAAAGTGCGTACAGAACGTTGAATGCCCGATTTATCTTTGTGAAGCAAGTTGGCTATCTCCTGCTGCGACAACAAACTATCTCCCGAGAAGTAAATAATAAACAGGATCGGCAATTGCTCCAGCTGTAGCCGGAAGCCCGAACGGACCAGTTCGCGGTTAGCTTTCTTACCCATCAAATGACCAACGTGGGTAATGGTGAAGAGCGATATCCGCCCCATCCGCTCCGATAACTTATCCCGTAGTTCTGCCTCTTTATCCGTAATCATGCCGTAAGACCATCATTATGTTGATATATCAACCAAATTGCGGGTAAAAAAGTTGGCTAATTTTTTAGATTTTCGTTACGTACTAATACTTGGTTCGAGACTGGGAAATGGCGGAGTTGCAATGCTTTGAATGAACCGACGAATGGCCCGTTCAAACAACATGTCCGGTTTCTTAAAGAGCGCTACCATATTGGGGTCTTCAACTTTTTCGAGCAGCTTGGCCCCCTGTTGCGGCTGAATATTGGTAATCAGGTTGATGTACCCCTGCATCATGCAGAACCAGCTAAAAATGACTTCGCCCACTGTTTCAGAGTCCGAATACACTTCGCCAAACAGCCCTTCAATCTTATGCTTCGTCTCGGCCATGCCTTCGAAGATCATGTCCCGGTGCTGCTCGATGCGATCCGGGTTATGCATCAACCGATAGATCTCGGGTCGATCATGGGCAAACCTCCAGTTCTCCATTGACAGGCGAACTATCTTTTCGTCGGCATTGAGTTCCATAGCCAGGATTTCGTCAAACGCGCGTCGATTCTCGTCGTGACCAGCTTTTACGATCGTCATTAAGACATCCTCTTTGTTGGCAAAATGCTCGTATACGATGGGGGGCGTATAGTCGATTGCTTCGGCAATACTCCGTATCGTTACCGCATTCCAGTCTTTTTCACGGGCTATCTGCCGAGCCGCGTCCAGAATCCGTTGCCGTACCTCTGCTTTTTGCCGTGTTCTGCGATCTGTGACACTCATTATCTAACGCCTTGCAAATTATCTAACAAAGGTAGATTTTATTTGTTTAGTCAAATTCAGATTTTTAGCTTTTTTTGATAAACGGTCATTTATAACGCACAAAAGGTCATTCTGAGGTTAACACCAGAATGACCTTTATTAGTAAAATGCAAAAATTTATGACATCTATCTGATTTATCGATCAGAATACAGACACATGGCTTACGTGGAGCACGTAGAAAAAAAGTAGGTATACAAGAGCAAATCCCAGCGACAGGCCAAAGTAACGGTAAACCGGGCGGCTACTCTTCTTAAACAGTGCCAGGAGCAGATTGACCAGTATAGCCACGACGGAAGCCGGAAAGTTCATCAGGCAAAAAATACCGATCAGGCTGGTCGCAAACAGAGCAGGTTGCAGAAACAGCCCACCGAAGATACCGTAGATAGCACCCATGCCAAAACCTACGGCAAGGAAATACAGCCCATACCGAATACCCAGCTTCACCTGACTGGTAAACCAGGGCAGAACTGCTTCCTGGGCAGTGGGACATTCACTAGTCATCGTTGATTTGGGTTTGGCGGTGATTCAAAATCAGAAACCGGGGACATCGTTCGGCGTTTACGCAACTTTTTCTTTGCTTTCCCTTTCCAGCGGGGCCACCAGATAACAAGCCCCGTAATAAACAGTATCGAAGGGATCAGCGAGGCTATGAAAGCAACCACGCGGGTTACGCTGCCACCGAAGGTTCCGTAATGGATGGGCGTCACCCAGTTCAAGTACATTTTTCCCGTATTCGGCAGATCGACAGCGGTATTGAAATTAATTTTGCCTGAATACTGATCAACGTAGAGAAAATTGTTGTCGCCCGTTTTCGTTACGTAAGGTCCCTGCCCATACACCGCGTAGGCTCCTTTCACCCCATCGGGAAAGACCACCCCCCGAATTTCGCTTTTCGGTGGGAAGGCCCGTTGCGCAATGGCAACCGCCGAATCAATGCTGATCGGTTTAGCCCCTTTTACGTAGACCGATTTATTATTGAGAATCTGCGCCAGTGATTTCGGCTTCTCGAAACTCACCAGAAACATGACCGGCGCAATAATCGTCAGAAACGTAATAACGACCCCCGTCAAGGCAATCAGCAGTACCATCGGCGACGAATACAGACCCAGCACCTGGTGCAGATCGTAATTCTGACGTGACAGGCTGGCATTCCGCTTGATAACCAGCCGCGATTGCAGGTACTTCCACTGCCGGGGAATCCACAACCGCAAACCGCTGATCGTTAAAATAACGAGTATCAACGCACTGATCCCCACCACATAGCGACCAACGACTGGAATAAGCAGCGTGCGGTGTATCTCCAGTACGATGTCGATAAACGCCGAATCGTGAATGCGCGAGCCGGTAACCGCACCCGTGTACGGGTTGACGAAAATTTCCCGCTCCGGTTCTTTCCCTTCCAGATGAGCGCGGTAAGGCAGATTTTCATGGTTATTACCCTCGGCTCGGAACAAAAATTCCGGTTTCCAGTCGGGATGATCCCGTTTGAGTTGCTCGGTAATCTGCCCGAACGACAGCTTTTGCCCCTGAGCTGGTGCCTTGAATAATTCTGGATTTAGCGCCTGATCAATTTCATCGCGGTATACCAAAATCGTTCCGGTCAGGCTGACAATCAGGATAATGGTTCCGGCAATCAGTCCTAACCAGACGTGCCATTTACCGTACCACGTTTTCTGATGGCTGGCCCAGTTTTTCTTTTTCCGAAGGGATTCTGCTTTCATGGTTACCCTGATTTAGTAAACAGCACGTTCGGTTAGACTACTCTTATTTTCTACTGCGATAACTTAACCAGACCAACCGCCACACCACCCGCCGTGATGTTGAATAGCGACTTAGCTGAACCGTCAGCGGGATTGTATTCGTAGAAGCCGTTTACTTTCTCCGCGTCATTGAGCATCTGGAAGTACAGCTTATCATCGTATTTGTACGAGTTCGGATAAGAGAATCCGGCGGTAAAAGGCATACCCGGAATAGCCGTTGCTGTTTTAGCGTTCAAATCCAGCTTGACCCACTTGTAGTTTGAGCCGTAGATCACTAATTGATACAGTTCAGCCTGCTCGGCAGCCGTGGCTTTACCCTGGGCGAACTTAGTGATTAGCTCCGTAACACGAGCCGGATATTCCCCCGCCGTTACGCAGGCATAAGCAATACCGTTCTTGTCGTAAACACCACCTACCGCAATCTGAACGATCAGATTAGGAAAGCCAAGTGCCGTAACCGGGTTGAATCGGTACGATGCATCAAATTCGGTTGTCCCCGCCGGAATTTTAATGATCTGTGGTTTTGACGAAACCGGCGCATTAGACCCCACTTTACCGTCCAGTCCATACGATCCCTGCGTCAGAAAATAGATATTCCCTGTTTCATCAATCAGCGGATTGAGCGAACCCCGTTGGTACGGGTCCATTGCATTGGCAAACTCAATTGTTTTTTCCCGCTTTTTTGTCGTTAGGTTAATGACTTCGACATAAATGCTCGTGGCGTCGTAGTACTGCGACGTTTTTGAATTGGAGGTATATAACGGAGCGAACAGGCGATTGTCCGACGCACGGTATACCATGTTGTAATACAGGTTGGCGTCGTTGGTATCGATGATTTTGGCACCAGTCATATCAATCTCCCCCGTCTTGGTCATCGTCGATGGGTCGAACGTGAACAGCTTTCCGGCAGTTGACTGTTCGGCGTAAACGCCCAGCGTTTCGTTGATGATCTTCACCCCACCGATGTACGACGTAGTAGGAATGTTGCCTTTCACTACGATCTTACCGGTCGCATCAACGACTAGTTTCGATAAGCCCGTTGTGCCGTCAGTAGCCTGCGAGAAGAACGCATTCTTATACGTAGCGACTGGACTAATGAATTTAAACGAAGTCTTCTGGGTTAGATCGATCTGACCAGAGGGTATTCCATCGAAATAACCCGCAAAATAGCTGGAGCCAGAGGGTGAATAGGCAATCGTGGAAGCTACAAAACCGGAGGTTTTATCGGTTGTTGTGGGTGTCGTAGGTGTTGCGTTATCCTCTTTGGAACAGGATGATAGCAATGCAAGCAGGGAGGCACTGAGCAGTAAAGATTTGTACCAAATCGTCTTCATAGTTAGCGGTTGTTTAACTCATAAATCAGTTGAAAATTGACGTTACGGCCGGGCCGGGGTACTCGGTAATAATCGTATAGTTCGTTGTTCAGCACATTCTGGACATTCAGCGAAGCGGTTAGATGCTTTTTCAGGAATTTGTACGAAGCGCCAACATCAAGGACATTTTGAGCCGGTATGTAATTGTCCTGGTTGTACTGAGCACCGGTCAAAATGTGGGCGAACTCGTTAATGCGGTTGTAGAAGACAAAAACGCCTAGATTGTTGTCGTCAGGCAGGTTGCGAAACGTATAACGCAGCTCCGTATTGAAAAAGAATATTGGTTCGTTCGGCAACCGTAAGCCTTGCATAAACTCCTGCGTACGATCGGCTACTTTCACAATTCGAATGTCCTGATATGTCAAGTTAACCGTTGCCAATAGGTTCGCCAGCGGACTGGCTTTCACGGCCAGCTCTGCCCCTTTCACGGTTACTTCCTGCCGGTTCTCGTAGCGGGCAAAAAAGCCACTGTTCGCGTTCAGGATGATGCGGTTCTTTTGCGCCCGATAAAATCCATTCAATTCTACGTTGAGGAACTTAGTGCCGAAATAGCGCGTGAAGGCACCACCAAGATTGAGGTTGTTGCTTCGTTCGGGCTGAATACCGAGGTTGGACACAATAGTCGCATTGTCGCCGAAGACTTCAACAAAATCCGGGATACGCATCGCGTTCTCGTACGAAGTGCGCACAAACAACTGATCGCTGATCGCATATTTCAACGACACATTTCCACCGGGTTTCGTATTCGCCAACGAGATCGGAAGGTTCGTCAATCGTTCAATACCCTGCAAGTTGACGTGGAACAGCTTTCCGGCGACGATAGCGGTGAGTTTGTTTTGGAACAGATTGGTTTCGTATTGCAGGCCGGTGATATTCTTGATCAGATCCTGCGGACGTCTGAGGTAATCGATTTCGCCCTCCGCTTCCTGAATAAGCGGATTGTAACCGGTTTGCTTTTTCCAGGCGTAAAAGTTGCTGAGTGTGAGTCGCCCTGCGTTGCCTAATGCGTAGGCTACCGTGGTTCGGTTAACCACGCCATCGGTTGAAATATGCGGAAACAGCGGTCCGGCATGGTTATTACTTTCACCCCCAAAATTTGACCGGCGAATGACTTTCCCCGTCCAGCTATAGATGTTTTTGGTGGTGTCGGTAAAAACGTAGTCAAGCCTACCGTAACTGGTTAGCGACGAGAGGGCTATTTTTTCGTTGAAGCTCTTCTCGTATTTCAACGATAGCGTGTAGTTGTTGGCTTTATAGTGCGCTTCGCCAAACGGAACATTGCCAATCGCTAAGCCGTTTTGATACGCCCGGTAGATGTCGGCATACGTAACGCCAAGCTGCAAATCGTCGGCCCAGGGCCGGTTCATAAAACCGGCGGTGAGCCGGGTGTACAGCGATTTATACTGATCATTGAACCGCCGGACCGTAATCGGCTGTCCCGACTCCACATCGACCGCCCGCATTTTGAAATTGTTATCGGAATAATCGTACGAAGAAGTCAGGTTGATATAAGCCGATTTTTGTCGGTTCACCGCTCCCACCACCAGACCACCTTGATGAGTGTTGAATGACCCGATTCGGTAGGAAGCCCGCAGGTAATTGTACTGAGCCTGATTTGTAACGACGTTGATTCCTCCGCCCAGGGCATCCGTCCCGATATCCACCGGCATAACCCCCTTGTACACATCAACGCGCTTGATTGAATTGATCGGTATCTGACTGATGTTCAGGCCAGCGGCCACAAATTCGATGGGTATACCGTCGATGTACAGCCGGACCGAGTTGCCCCGTAATCCGTTGACGGAAATATCGGCGGGAGCACCCGCAGCTCCCGTTGAACGTACCCGAATACCGGACACCTGATCGAGCGCATCGGTAACGGACGATTTCCTTTCAAAGACGTTCTTGATATCCAGGCTCGAAACTGTAATTGGCTGCGCCGATAGTTTAGACGACTCCGATTTGCCAACAACCTGTACTTCACCCAGATCGACCGATGACGGTTTAAGCGTAACGATTAACTCGGTTGTTACCCCGGCTTTGATCGCAATGGTTTCTTCGTGCCGATGGTGTCCCACTGATGAAACCAACACCGTGTATGTTCTCTCTGGAAGTTTATGGATAGAAAAGCGACCGGCAGAATCCGTTATGGCTGATTGTTTAGTGTCTTTCAGCGTGACGTGCGCCTGAATGGCGGGTTTGTCGTCGGCTAATACGATGCGTCCTGCTAACTGTCCGGTTTGAGCTAGAGCCAATAAGGGTACGAGCAAAAAACACAGCAGTAGCAAGCCGCTGATACGGTAGAGTGGCATCATAAAAAAATGGTAGGATCAACGAGGCAGCCGCAAATATAAATTACCAACGATCATTATTTAGATTAATTAAAAATAATTTTTATTCCTGCCATTTTTGCTGTTGCTTTGCCAGACGAAATAATTACAGTAGTAATGAAGAATCATTTCAGACTAGCTAATCTTCTTATAGTCTTGATGTTACCGGTATCGCTGCTGGCTCAGTCCGTGGCGACGATCAAAGGAAAAGTGACGACTGCCGACGGCGATCCTGCGGAATACGTAACGGTCAGTTTGAAAGGAAAAGGCCAGGGTTCTATCACAAACGGCAAAGGTGAGTACACGATAAATCGAGTGAAAGCCGGAACCTACACGGTTCAGGCGACGGCAGTTGGCTTGAAGACCAGCGAAAAAGAAATAACCCTTACGGCTTCTGAATCGGCAACGCTGGATTTTATGCTGGCCGAAAGTACCGCGCAGTTGCAGGAGGTAATTGTCAGTACGGGACGGATCAACAAGTTTGCCCGGACCAACAGCGATTACGTGTCTAAAATGCCGCTCAAAAACATAGAAAACCCTCAGGTCTACAATACCATTGGCAAAGAGCTATTGACCGAGCAGCTTGTCTTTACGGTAGACGATGCAATGCGCAACGCACCGGGTATTCAGAAAATGTGGGAAGCAACAGGCCGCGCCGGTGACGGTGGCAGCTACTACAGCACACGGGGATTCATCGTGCAGAGTCAGCTCCGGAACGGTCTGGCCGGTAACGTGACCAGCGATATCGACGCCGTTAACCTCGAAAAACTAGAGACGATCAAAGGACCATCGGCGACCTTGTTCGGCAGTGCGCTCACGTCGTACGGTGGCCTGGTCAACCGGGTGACCAAAAAGCCTTACGAAACGTTCGGTGGCGAAGTTGCGGTATCGGCGGGTAACTACGACTTTCAACGGGTCAGCCTCGATGTGAATACACCTGTCACCAGCAGCCGTAATCTGATGCTACGCGTCAACACGGCGTTCAGCCATCAGGGCACTTTCCAGACGATTGGCTTTAACCGCAATTTTGCGCTCGCTCCCAGCCTGCTGTTCAAACCTTCGGACCGGCTGTCGATCCAGGTTGACGCCGAGATTTTCCGGTCTGAAATCGTGGGTAAGCAGCTTATATTTTTCTACGTTCCCGGTTATACACTCGGTGCTACGCGCGCTGACCAACTAGCAATCGATTACCGCAACTCGTACATGGGCGGTGGCCTGACTCAACAGTCACGAAGCACAAACGTATTCGGTCAGGTCAATTACCGCATCGCGCCCGGTTTTACGTCATCGACTAACGTTAGCACCAGTCACAGCTATTCGAACGGTATCGGCCCCTATTTTTACCTCCTTCCGGGTGGTACCACATTAGGCGTCAACAACCTGGTACGGGCGGATCAGTCGACTCGCAACAGTACCAACGACGTGTTCGAAGTTCAGCAATTGTTCAACGGCGATAACCGGCTCGGTAGCCTGCGCAACCGGTTTGTGCTTGGTCTGGATTACCTGCACGTCAATTCGAACCAGTTGTTTTTCGGCAGTACCTACGATACGGTTCCTCTTTCTGGAAACTACGACTATAGCCAGTTCAACGGAGCCAATCTGAACGCTCTTTACGCCAGCAAAGCACCCGACTTTACGTATCCGGTTACCGGCATTCGGAACACATACAGCGCTTTTCTGTCCGACGTGTTGAATTTGACAGATCGATTGAGCGTACTGGCTGCGTTGCGGGTCGACCATTTCGACAACAAAGGAGGTACAGAAGGGAGCGCCGTTGCGGGTTATCAGCAAACAGCCTTCTCGCCCAAGTTTGGCTTGGTTTATCAACCCATTCTCGATAAAGTGTCTGTATTTGCCAACTACCAGAACAGCTTTAACAACCGGGGCATATACAACGCTTATGACGTAACGGCTTCCGACAGCCTTACCCAACGATTCGCGAAACTCGAACAAGCCAATCAGTTTGAAGCAGGTGTAAAGCTGAACGCGTTCAGTGGCCGATTAACGACAACGATCAGCTATTACGACATTAAAGTAAAAAACCTGCTTCGCACCGATCCAAACCCACTAGCGGCTGCCCGCTTCGCCCAAACGCAGGACGGTACGCAGGTAAGCCGGGGTGTAGAATTGGACGTGGTTGCCAACCCGTTTGCGGGCTTCAACGTGGTAGCCGGATTCTCGTACAACGATTCGAAACTGACTCAAGCCGATGCCGACGTAAACGGACGTCGCCCCACGACAGCCTCCTCGCCCGTACTGGCCAATCTGTGGCTGAGTTACCGCTTACCCGACTACGTCGTGAAAGGGCTAGGCTTTGGTTTCGGGGGCAACTACGCCAGCGAAAACAAGATTCAGAACAGCGTAAGCCAGGGCGTATTCAGCCTACCAGCCTACACGGTATTGAACGCATCAGCATTCTACGACCAGCGGAAGTTCCGCATCTCGGCCAAAGTTGACAACCTCACCAACCAGCATTACTGGATTGGCTACACAACGATGAATCCACAGCGACTGAGAAGTTTTGTTGGAAGTATCGCTTACAAATTTTAGCAAATAGAACGGACCAATGCAAAAAGCGTATCGAGGGCTCTCGATACGCTTTTTTTATGCCTTGTACTGGCAATATCGTTTAAGGTCTCCAGTCGCAGGCAGGAGCTAGCCATTCCTGACCGGGATCAATCGGAGCCCCATCGGGTGGCGTCTGCGGATTTGTCGGCTTAATATCGGCTACATTACCCTCGGCGCGACGAAGCTGATCCAGCGCAAAAAAATGGTGAGCGGCTAGTTTCGAATTCGCATCAGCGCCATTGAGTTTCGCTTTCAGCTGACTTAATTTCAACCCTGCTATGGCCCGTGCCTGCGATGTTGCTTCCTGGTTATTGGCTAGATCAATCATCTTTTGCAGCAGTAGCTTATCCGTTAACCGCTTTACTTCGGCCTGATACCCGTCGGCGGGGTCCGCTTTGTACCAGGTTGCCGCCAGCAATTGATCCAGCATCGACTCCAGGCTAAGTTGCGCCGGATCAAGGGCTGATTGCGCTACCAGCCGACTTACCCGCTCCGTATTGAACAGCATTTGCAGTGTCATGCCCGCAGCCGCTTCGGGCGCGGCCATTGGGTCAAACGTAATGCCCGTCCGCCGTTTGAACACTTCCCGGAAGTTGGGCTCATAGCGAAAAGGCCGGGGTGGAATCAACGTCAAAACTGATTTTGGCAGCGCCAGAAAAGCCGGGTCGATTGTCGTCAGCAAAGCGTCCAATGCCCGTTTCTGCTCTTGTACCGGAACCGTTGACAGCACCGATTGGCCGTCGCCCCGAAGTGCATTGGCGTAGGTTTGACCAGCCACCACTTTCGCAGCCGCTTCGACCTGATAGCGGTGAAACATGTACATCGGCACCAGCACTTCTTCGAGCATGGCCATTGGCGTACCGACGGGTATTTTTTTCTCCGAGAAATTGGCTAACGCAATTTTGCGAACCTCCGACACCCGTTTCAACTCGTCAACCGCATTGTTGCCGTTATCCCACAAATGGGTACCGGGATGGGCCGATCCTTCCGGACGCGCATCCTGATCGGTCAGGAAGGTTAAGCCCGCTTTGTGCATATCGCCCACAATCTTGTCCAGCGCTTTTTTCTCGTCCGCTCCGGCCGGAAATTGTTCGTAGCCGTAGCGAATGCTCCATTTATCGTACTCACCAATGTTTTTGGTATAGGCATCGGACAGATCGATACTGGCTCCTTTCACCTTAGCCACCATCGTTGGGTAATCCATAACCGACGCCCGGTTCTGCGTGCTGGCAATGTAGTTATGCGGTAAGCCAAGCGTATGACCGACTTCGTGCGCGGCCAGTTGACGCAGGCGTTCAATCGACATCTGCATCATCGGGTCCGACGACGGAGCGGCTGCACTCGCATAATCGCCTACTAATCCCTGGGCGATCAGATAGTCCTGACGCACACGCAGCGAACCGAGCGTTACTTTTCCTTTGATAATCTCGCCCGTTCGGGGGTCGATGATGCTGCCGCCGTACGACCAGCCCCGTGTGGACCGGTGAACCCACTGCACCAGGTTGTACCGAATATCCATCGGATCGGCATCAGCAGGAAGCAGTTTCACCTGAAAGGCGTCCTTATAGCCAGCCGCTTCAAACGCCTGATTCCACCAGGCTGTACCGTCTACCAGCGCTGAACGAATGGGTTCGGGCGTGCCGGGATCGACATAGTAAATGATCGGTTTCACCGCTTCGCTAACTGCTGCCGATGGGTTTTTCTTTTCCAGCCGGTGCCGCGAAATGTAGCGTTTCATAATCGGCTGATTAACGGGCGTAGCGTAATCAAAATACTCGATGCCGCCGTAACCGATGCGGGGGTCAAAAGCGCGGGGCTTGTATTTATCGTCCGGCAGTTGCACAAACGAATGGTGCTGGTGCATGGTTATCGCGGACGGCGTTGGGGCTACCTCGCGCAGAAAAGCACCCGGATTATCGCCGGTCAACGTAATGATTGTTTCAAACTCGGTGTTTTGGGGGAATGCTTTTGTGCGCGGCAAATAAAACGAGCTACGACTTGGATCAAATTTAAAGGTACCCTGCTTGGTTCGGGTGATGGCCTGCACCGCTCCAACGGCGTCCTGCATCAGAAAAGAGGTCAAATCGACCAATACCTTTCCATTCTCTTCGGCTACAATATCGAAACCGGCGTGCACCGATTTCGCAAACGATTCGTTGACTGCCTGCCGTTCGAGCGGGTCGTTACTGATCGCGCGATACGCATAGTTGGGTTCGATCAACAGCACTTTCGGACCACTGCGCTGAAACTTTACAACGTGTTCCTGTCCGAGCCGGCCCCGATCCAGGCCAATATCGTTCGATCCAACGCCCTGCGCCAGCGTCGGATAATACAGAAATTCGGTGTCGAATTTATCGATCTCAAGCCAGATCTTTCCTTTTTTTGCATCCCAGTAATAGGTCATAAAACCGGGATTACGCTCCATCGCTTTCGTAAACGTAGCGATAGTCACCGCCGAGCCAGACTCAGCGGGCGATTGAGCAAAAATTTGGCAATTAACGGCGAGCGCAAGGTAAAAAAGAGCAAATAAGCGTTTTCTCATAGGAAATAGATGGTTGTATTTACCGCTCAAGATACAGCAAAATCGCTTACGGATGAATGGATGAGATATGGGCGTCGCCTTGACTACAGATGTAAAGCGCTAAAGGGCTTTCTACGGATTTGATATTAACTGATACCGCTATTTATTCTTTTACCCTACTAACGTTTTTGTCATTCCGACGCAGGAGGAATCTTTTACTCCCGAAGATTCCTCCTGCGTCGGAATGACAAAAAAACTACCAATTTTTAGAAGTTATCTACATGTTTACTGGCGGTCCGGGCCGTTGTCAGGATAACATAATACACCGTCTTTTAACCCACA
Organism: Spirosoma liriopis; assembly: GCF_023196085.1. Taxonomy (NCBI): domain Bacteria; kingdom Pseudomonadati; phylum Bacteroidota; class Cytophagia; order Cytophagales; family Cytophagaceae; genus Spirosoma; species Spirosoma liriopis. The sequence continues at coordinate 657,184 of NZ_JALPRF010000002.1, read as the reverse complement.
AAAAAATGCGGCAGACTGAGTAGTCAGTCTGCCGCATGGTATCAAGTCCGAAAACAAACTCGCCGTTTACAGCGGATTCTGGACGATTTTCGGGTTGGCGTTAATCTCGCGTCGCGGAATCAGGAATTCCCATTGATTATCACCAGCCGGTACGTCGAAGAGCACCACCACAGCACTGTTGATGTTGGTTGTTCCGTTGCGGTTCAGCGGCTGATTTGTACGTTTCAGGTCGGTAAACCGGAAACCTTCACCCCAAAGCTCGATACGACGGTTAAACAAAATCTCGTCCAGTAATGCTGTGCCCGTTTTGGTTGACTTGACATACGATGGATCGCGCTTGCTGACCAGATCAAACAAGGCAGTAGCGGCCTGAGCGGTATTGCCCAGACGCGCCTGTGCTTCGGCTTCGATCAGGTACATTTCTGCGGCACGCATGTACGGAACGTCACCCATCGTACTGGTTGAAGGCGTACCCGGCAACCGGAATTTCTGATTCAGATAAGGTACCCGTACACCACCCGTCGGCACAACGGAGTTAGCCGCCGTTGGCGTTTTCACCCACATCTTCGACCGCACATCCGTCGTGGGAATCTGATCGTAAAGCAGGCTATTGATGGACTTCGGCGTCGCACGAATATTGGTCGAGTTGAAGTTCGACGATATGTACGAATGAAACGCGCCAAACGTTTCGGACTGATCTTCAACGTGATCGAAGCCCCACATCCATTCGGGGTTGCTGATGTCCGAGAAACCTTCCTGATACTGCGCAACGCTCATCAGCGAGTACGACTTTCGGGCATCGGCGGCATATTTGGCGGCATCAGCCCAGTTTTGCTGCGCTAGAGCCACGCGTGCCTGGAGGCCCTTGATCACGTCAAGATTAATGTGCGACTTAAAGCTGCGGGTGCTGGACAGCAGCGTAGCAGCGTCGGCTAAATCTTTGTTGATCTGCGTATAAACTTCCTCTACAGTTGCTCGTGGCAAGCCTTCCGTTATGGGCGTCAACACCAGGGGTACACCAAGCTGGCTATTGGGTTTAGCAGCCGCGTCGTACCGCTTACCGAAGAGCTGCACCAGGTTGAAATAGGAAAAAGCCCGAATGCCAAGCGCTTCGCCTTTTACCTGATTCCGCTCCGATTGGGTACCAGCGGCATTGTCGATGTTGGCAATCGCGATGTTGGCATTACCGATGAGCCGGTAGTAGAGCTGGTAAGGCAACTGGTCGCCCGTAGAGGTCTCGTCACGGTGCGCCTGCCAGCGTGTTTCATTTAAATGCCAGGTGTTCGATGTGTTGCTGATTACCACGTCTTCACCGAGTACATCCTGGATAATCATCATGGCCGGATGACCAAAGTGTCCCTGCGAACTTAAGTACCGCACGACCATCGCCCGGTAAATTCCGTTGATCGCAGCACTGGCATTTTTTGTTGTGGCGTAGGCCGCACTGGCGTCGATGCTACCAGTGGGGGCTGTGTCCAGATACTCTTTTTCACACGACGTGGTCAGCAGGAGCAGCGCCATACCAAGCGTCAGAAATTTTATTTTCATGGGTTGATGATGCTTAAAGCGTAAATGAAACACCCAGTACTAAGCTCTTGGCTGGGCTGAATGCACTACTGGTTACTCCGTTAAACTGCTGCTGTACGTTCATGCCTTTCCGACGGGACAGGAAGAAGAAGTTTTCACCACTCACATAAACCTGCGCGTTTTCCAGGAATAGTTTACGAGCCACCGTAGTCGGCAGCGCATAGGAAAGTGTTACGGACCGAATGTTCAGGTAGCTGGCATCGATCAACCAACGGTCGGACTCTGCGTTGAAGTCGCTCGTCCGGCCTGCGTCCATGCGAGGTACGTCGGTGACATCACCAGGGTTGCGCCAACGTTTCAGAATGTCTACGTGCTTTGCGCTACCGTACCCGCCCGAACTCATCAACGTAGCATAAGCGCCATCGTAGGTTTTACCGCCTAACTGATAAACAAACAGCGCCGTCAGCGAAAGCCCTTTGTACGTAAACTTGTTCGTAAACCCACCCGACAGCGCCGGAATAGACGATCCGTTGTAGTGGTAACGAGCATTATTGACACTAGTTGTTAGCGTGTCACCCGTTTCGGTAATGCGTGAGTTAGACGCTACGTAGTTAGCTGCCCGATATTGAGCCTCTCCCGTATTTGGATTGACGCCTTTGTATTCCCGTAACCAGTAATCGTAGATGGACCGGCCCACGGCGAGTTTTTTGGTTCCATCAATGATTTCAGGGTTCTCGTCCGGCATTTTCGTGATCCGGTTTTTGATATGCGTAGCATTCAGGTCAATACGCCAGGTAAAGTCTCTGGTGCGAAGCGGTTCAACACCTAGTTCGACCTCAACGCCCCGGTTGTACATCGTACCAATGTTGCGGGTAACCGTTAGAGTACCCGTCGATAACGGAAGCGGTACAGCAAAAATCAGGTTCGATGACCGGCGGTCGAAATACTCGACTGTACCCGAAACCCGTCCTTTGAACAGACTGAATTCGAGCGCGGCATCAAACGCGTTGCTAGATTCCCACTCCAGATTGCGGTTGCCCAGGCTGGTTTGCAGGATTCCGGCTTCCGATGCGTTGTTCCAGCTACCTAGTCCATACAGGGCCTGCCAGGCGAAATAGCTAATGGTGTTGTCCTGAGCCCCTTGGCCAGTATTACCGCCCCCATCGTTACCGGTTTGCCCGTAAGACGCTCTTAACTTAAGCGCGTTGATGGCCGGAATAGACCGGACAAACTCTTCCTGATCTAACCGCCAGGCTCCGCTGACTGAGTAGAACGTTCCCCAACGGGCATCCTGCGAGAATTTGCTGGAACCGTCGCGACGAACCGAAGCGGACAGGAAATATTTCTGATCGTAATCGTAATTGATCCGTGAGAGATATCCTTCTACCCGGCGCATGAAGGAAACCGAAGCCAGGTTTGTCGTGGTAGTGAAGTTGACCAGCTCGTAGTTACCTTCTACGATCTGCTGCGTACGCGCCCCTTCCAGGTTGTTGTCGCCAACCTGAAAATTTTCGTGACCGAGTAACACTTCAACATTGTGCTTGCCGAACGACTTGTTGTAATTCAACAACTGGTTGAAGTTGTAGCTATTGATGTTTTGGAATTCGTGCGTTGCACGACCCGCCGGAGCGCCATCACCAATTTCGGGGTTCCAGAATGTGTAGGTGTTCGTGTTGGTAAGGTCGGTACCGATGTTGGTAGTGAACTTGAAATCGTTCAAAAACGAGAACTCAGCATACCCTCGGGCACTCAATACGTTACGACGAAAGTAGTTCTGGTTCAGCATCGTTTCCGCAATGGCGTGACGACCACCGTATTGCGGTCTGGAAGGTAATCCGAGTGAGGTCAGGTTACCATAATCCCAGCGCCGATTGCCATTAGGTAGCGTCAGGAATTGCCCCGGATTCGCGGGATCATACGCGTAGATGGGATAGATAGGCCCCATGTTCCGCGAGAAATAGAAGGGGTTGACAAATGACGTGCTCCCCGAGTTACCACCCGCATCGGCCTGATTCGATTTGGTAATGGTTGCCGCCAGGTTAGCCCCCGTCCGCAACCAGGGCTTCATTTGCGAATTGATGTTGAGTCGGCCCGTAACCCGGTTGAAATCCGACCGAATCAAATAGCTTTTATCGCTCAGGTACGACAGCGACATAAAGTAATCCGTCTTGTTCTGACCACCGGCAAAACTCACGTTTACTTCATCGCGGTTACCCTGCCGCGTCAGTGGCTTCTCCCAGTTCAGATCATCGGGCGAGTATTTCAGCTGCGCGTTCGGATTCATCTGGCCGTTGACATCGACGACCTGGTTATCCGGTACGTTATATACGTTATAACCAACCAAGCTGATCAGCTGATTCGTGGCATTCTGGTTAGCCGTTGCCAAAGCGACCGGGTTTGTGAGTCGGTAAGCAACACTATTCCGATAGGTTTCCCACATGAGCGGGTAATACTCACCTACTTCAACGCGCTCATACTCCGGCAATCCCCGCGTACTTACTCCTTTCGTGTAGCGAACATTGATCGAGCTACGATCTTTCTGCCCTCTTTTCGTCGTCACGACAACCACACCGTTAGCGGCCCGCGCTCCATACAACGCCGTTGAAGCCGCGTCTTTCAGGACCGAAATGTTTTCAATATCGTTCGGACTGATGTTGGAAATATCTCCCGCATATGGAATTCCGTCTACTACGTAAAGCGGATCATTTCCCGACGAAATAGAGCCAAATCCCCGAATTCGAATAAGCGGAGATGCACCAGGCTGCCCGTTTCCAGCGGTTGTTTGAACACCCGATACGGCTCCTGACAAAGCCTGAGCAACGTTGTTGACAGGGCGGTCCTGAATTTGAGTGGGTGAAAGTGTACCGGCCGATCCTGTAAAAGAAGCTCGCTTGGCGGTACCAAAGGTTGTAACGATAACCTCATCCAGATTTGCCGCATCAGGAACCAGACTAACCGTGATGGTAGACTGATTACCAACGGCGATTTCCTGCGACGCGAAACCAATAAAGCTAAACACTAAACGGCCATTTGCGGGAACGCTTAAGCGGTAATTACCGTCCGCATCGGTCGTTGTACCACGGGTTGTGCCCTTGAGTTGGACACTGACGCCCGGTAGCCCTGATTTGTCTTCGGAGGAAATAACTCGACCACTTATACTGGCATCTTGCGCGAATGCCGATAAGTTGAGAAGGACAGTCAGCAGCCAACTGCACACTAGAAGTTTTCTCATGAAGTGTTAGGAAAAGAAGGTTCTTTAATCACTTTTTAATTAGGGCTACAATATTACTAGATTATTATTTTAAACAATAGATTATTCTAAAAAATACTTATCAAGCAGTCATTCATACGGCTAAAGAGGTATATTTAATAATTTTATGATTATATAGACTTTTTTCTATAGATCCTGGTAAGTGATTCTACCAAGTAGTAGTGCTTAGTAGCTACTTATGACCACACCGAAAAAGCAGGCCAAATCGTCCCCATTGGTGATCTAATCCTCGCTTGAATTCGCTTGTCTGCAAGGATTGCGTAAAAGAAAGTTGAACGTTTTTGTAGGCAACAACACCGCCAACGTCGATTAAGCCAAGGAAATGTTCCAGTTCTACAGCGGGCAAGGCGTAATAGTTATCGACTCCTTTGAACCAGCCCCCCTGAAGCAGCGAATTGTCGAGTACCGCCCGGAAGGATGTTCCCAGCGTAGCATAAAACTGTATTCGTCGGCGCGATTGACCCGACGACGGATCGTAAAGCCCCGTAGCGTTCTGAAAATAGTCGTTGAATAAGCCGATCCGCAGCAGGGTTCCCATTGTAACGTAGTTGCTCAGCATGCCTATGTTGCCGTCTACGTGACCAATAATGTCCACTACGGGCGTAAACTGTGGGATGATCCGGGTATCGTATCCGACATAATAACTGATCGCCGGGTCGTTCGGCATCTGGGTACCCCACCCTTTCGGCTCCTTGAAATTCTCGGCCAGATGGAACCATTGCTGAACTTCGGCAGCTCCGCTTAAGGGACCAATTACGCCGGCGGTAAGCTTTGAGATCAATCTTCGTCCCGCTACTGCATCACTGGTTACCAAGCCCCATGATAGGTAGAGATACCCCGCGTACGGATGATCGTTCGGATACAATGGCCGGTCGCGAACCGTGATGTTGCGGGGCGTATAAATTTCCTGTCCGACACCAAAATCATACTGATACGTATAACGTCGATCTGCTTTAGCTCCTAATTTCAATAAGGCATAATGAGTGAGCCATTTTCGCCAATAATTACTCAGTAGTTTTATATGAACACCGTTCGTATAGTACCGATCAGACGTATTTTTTGCCCTGAGTTGAAACGCATCATTGTCCCAGGCCAGACTAAGATAACTACCAACAGCCGAGCTATCGGCAGATACAGTAGACTGGCAAAGTGCCTGAGCAGGACGAAGCAACAGCGAACAGAGTAGCGTTGTATAGAATAATCTTGACACAAGTGTAGGTTGTATTCGGCGAAACACTGACTACGCCAAATATATACTATAAAACAATATCGGTAACTATTAGTAGATATATAAGTCTGTTCTAATACACATAATTCTTTTCTTCCGACTTCGTCAATAAGCGGGGCCGTGGTGTCGGTTTCTCAAAACCGACACCGATTGCTGACGCGCAGGGTCGGTTTTGAGAAACCGACACCACGGATCGCATGTAGCCCCAAAAGCTCAGTGCTCCCCTAAAAAAATCGCCCGACCTTTTGGAAAAGTCGGGCGATACTCTGTATACTAGTTGTCGGCTTAATCGACTAGTTGACACCAGCACTTTTCAGATTAGTCTCCAGATACGTTGTATACTGCTGATAAAGCAGCAGCTGAGTCGTTGAACTGTAGGCTACCCCGTGGGCGCCAGGCGGATAGATGCGTAGATCAGCATCTTTCCCCGCATCTTCCAGAGCATTCATCAGCTGAAACGTGTTACGTACGTGCACATTCTCATCCATTGTCGAGTGAGCGACAAACAGCTTACCCGCCAGATTTTTAGCGTACGTAGTCACAGCACTCACTTTATATTTCTCGTCATTTTCGGGCAGTAGGCCCATATAACGTTCGGTATAGATCGAATCGTAAAGCCGCCAGTCGGTAACGGGTGCCCCAACGAGCGACACCTTGAACACGCCCGGATGAGTCAGCATGGTGTAACTGCTCATGTAACCTCCGTAGCTGTGACCCCGGATCGCCATCCGACTACCGCCAATCCATGGCTGTTTCGCCAGATAAGCGGCAGTTTCGGCAAAATCCCCGCTTTCGTATTTACCCAGCTTCTCGTACACTATTTTCTCAAAATCACGCCCGTAACCACCGCTTCCCCGGTTGTTGACGCCCACCACAACGTAACCCGTTTGAGCCAGCCACTGATGCCAGCCCCCTACCGTAAATTCGTTATAAACCGACTGTGAACCCGGTCCACCGTAGATGTCGAGCACAACCGGGTATTTTTTCGTTGGATCAAAGTCAATGGGTTTGATGATCGAGATGTCGATTGGCTGTCCGTCGGAGGTGGTAAACGTAACCAGTTCTTTCGGCGCATACGTGTGACTGGCGACGAAATCAGCGACTTTTTTATTTGTTTCCAGCGCTTTGAGGAGCTTGCCTTTGGTGTCCCGTAACTCAACCTGCGTGGGCGTTTGCACATTGGAGTACCGGTCAATAAAGTACTGACCATTGGGCGAAAAATTGACCGTGTGCCGACCGGCTACCGTTGTCAAACGACGTTTGTTTTTACCGTCCAGATCCGCCACGAACAGATGCCGTTCCATCGGCGAAACCTCCGTTGAGGTAAAATAAACTTTCTTGGCTTTGGGGTCGATATGGTGCAGGTACGTTACTTCCCATTTTCCGCTGGTGACCGCATTGAGCAGCTTCCCGGCGTAATCGTAGCGATAAAGATGGGCGTAACCGTCGCGGTCCGATACCCAGTAAAACTCTTGCACGCCCGCCGGGAAATACAGCAGATGATTGATACCCGCGAAAAAGTCAAAGACATCGACCCAGGTATTCGCCTTTTCTTCCAGGATTTGTTTAGCATCACCCGTACGGGCGTTTGTCATAAACAACCGCATGTGATTTTGTTTGCGGTTCAGATGTATAATGGCGAGCTGTCCTTCCTGCGTAGTCCAGTAAATGCGGGGAATATAGCCGTCGCCCAGTTCCACGTTCATCCATTGCTTCGCCTTTTTGGCAATTTCGATGACACCAATGCGGACAGTCGGATTCTTATCGCCCACGCGCGGATACGGCAGCGAATCAAATTTTTCGTCGAAACCTTTGTAATCCGTTAGTTTGTAGATCGGAACCTCCCGCTCGTCCGATTGCCAGAACGCAATGAACTTACTGTCGGGCGACCACTCCCAAGCCTGCGCCAATCCGAACTCTTCTTCGTAGGCCCAGCCAAACCGACCGTTGTAGAAAGCAGGCTTCGCGTCGTTGGTAAGCTGCGTTTCTTGCTGCGTAGCAAAATCAAACACAAACAGATCGCCACCCCGCTCGTAACCAACTTTCTGCCCGTCGGGTGCCAGTTCGGCCGTTTGTGCGTCTTTGGCAACGATTTTCAAACTCTTATCGGCAACGGAGTAAACGTAGTAATCGGACACACCCGACCGGCGGTAAACAGGTCGAAAATTTGTTTGAAACAGGATATTTTTCGAATCCTTCGACCATTGAAACGAGCCGTAGGTAAATGGTTTGTCAGTACCGGGAAATTTTAGTTGACTCCCGTCGAAAACGATGTCCTCTTTCTGGTCATTCGGCGACAGCGTTTTGATAACGTTCTGACCATCAATGAACGAAAATTTGGTCCCGCCCTCAATCCAGTTCACGCTCCGTGGTCCTGATGATCCGTTCAACTGTCCGGTTGCTGCCAGCGCCTGTTGAAGCGTGGCATACCGTTGTTTGGTCTGTGCATTGGTCGACTGAGCAAATCCAGCCCAGTTCAGTAAGATGGCGAAGCTCAGAAACCAGCCGATCTTAATACGAGTATTCATGCGTTTGTTGACTTAAATAAAAGCATCAAAGCTACTGAAAAATGAGTTCATCCAGTGCGCTGAATCGTGCTAGCCTATAAAACGAACGCTTCGAATTTGTCAGGATTTCCTTGCACTAAAAAGAGGATTTAACCATCACGAACCGGGTTTTCCTCTTATTTGGATGAGCGGTAATTGCACAAAATTTATTATAGGTATATTTCGGACTTAACCATTTTTATCACCGTATAACTAACTTTCTACTCACCTATGACCAGCAGGTATTCACCTACTAGTTATCGTATCCGACACATCTGGATACTATGGCTAACCTTATTGATGTGTACAAACACATTTGCTCAGAACAACCGGTTTACGCTCAAAGGACGGGTGACTGATGCTAACGGCGCAGGAATTCCCGGCGTTACGGTACAGGTGCTTGGCACCACGACGGGCTCGGCATCCGACGCTGACGGTAATTATTCATTCGCAACCAGCTTAGCCGCCGGTACATACACCCTCAACTTTTCGGCCGTCGGTTATAGCCCAGCGAAGCAAACTATCACGCTCGGAAATGCCGAAACGGTAACGGCGAATGCGACGCTCAAGGAAGACATCGCCAACCTGGACGAAGTTGTGGTGACCGGCTCAACCATCACGACGACCCGGCGCGAACTGGGGAACGCGATTAGTACGATCAAAGGCGGAGACCTGCAACAAGCCGGTTCGGCGGGGCTATTGAATGCGTTACAGGGAAAAGTACCCGGCGCTCAGATCACGCAAAACTCCGGCGATCCGTCGGGTTCGATTTCGATTCGGTTGCGCGGTATCAAGTCCCTATCCGGCTCGTCGGACCCGCTTTACGTCATTGACGGTGTTATTGTCAGCAACCAGAGCGCCAACGTTTCGCAACTGGCGGTAGCGGATCAGGTAGCCTCCGCCCAGCCCGGAACCAACCGACTGGCTGACATCAACCCCAACGATATTGCGAGCCTGAACGTCATCAATGGCGCTGCTGCTGCGGCTCAGTACGGCTCTCGCGCGGCCAATGGCGTTGTGCTGATTACCACCAAACGCGGTTCGACGGGTGCACCCCGCGTTACGTTTTCTACGTCATTCAACGTCAACGAACTGCGCAAAAGCGTTCCGGTCAATCTGTACAACAAAACGTTCGGAAACGCGCAGCAACGGTTGTACACCATCAACGCGTACAACACGGCAAGTGCGCAACAGGATGTAACAAAGCTTAATCCGTCAACGACGTTCATTCCCATTGTTCGGGACGGAACAACCAATAATCTGCTTTCCAACGTAGTCGATAACGTAACGCGCTATAATTATTTCGACCAGATCTTCCGGACGGGATACGGTACCGATAACGCGATTTCGGTTTCGGGTGGTCGTGATAACACGCAGTACTACGTGTCGTTCGGCTATTTAAAAAATCAGGGTATCATCAAAGGCACGGATTTTACGCGCTACAACCTTCGCGCCCGGCTCGACCAACGCCTGACCAACTGGGCCAAATTATCAGCAGGTCTGAGTTACGTGAATAGCTTCGCCAACGAAAAAGCGAACGGCAACGTGTTCTACAGCCCGATCAATTCGGTCAACATCGTTAACAACATTTACGACATCACCCAGCGCGATGTTTCGGGTAACCTGCAAGCTGTGGAAGGCCCCCGCGTAAACCCGCTCTCGACCATCGAGGACATGAAATTTACGCAGTCGGTGAATCGCACAATCAGCGATCTACAGTTAAACCTGACTCCCTTCAAAGGACTGAGCGTCGATTACATTTTTGGGGTTGATACCTACGGCCAGGTTGGTCAGAACTACATCCGGCCTTATCCCTACGCGGCTCAGGCGTCGCTGGGCGCTAACCTGTATCCGCAAGGATTTTCGGCAACGGGTAACAACACCGTATTGCAACTCAACTCAGACCTGAACGTCAGTTACGAACGGCAACTGTCGGAGCAGTTTAAATTAAATGCGGTTGCCGGTTATAACTACCAGTTTTTCCGGTCCGACTATTCAACGTCGCAGGGGCAAAACCTGGCTCCGTTTATCGAAACCGTGCGGGGTGCCGGTAGTACGACGGTCCTGGCGGACTACAGCCTCGACCGCTTTAATCTGAGCGGCTATTTCGTTCAGGCGACATTAGGCTACCGCAATTTAGCGTTCCTGACGGGAGCGATCCGTCGCGATGAATCGTCGAAGTTCTCGCCCTCCGTAACGAATCAGTTTTATCCTAAAGTAAGTGGCTCCTTTGTAGTGTCTGATCTGGGTTTCTGGAAAAATGCTCAATTCAACGACGCGTTCAATAGCCTGAAACTGCGGCTGAGCTATGGCGAAGCCGGAAACCTGTCGGGCGTCGGTTCGTACAGCCGATTCTACCAGTTCTCGCCAGTGGCTTATCTGGGAAGAAACACACTGCTCCCCGGATCGCAGTTGGCCAACCCGCTGGTGCGCCCCGAACGTATGGCCGAACTGGAAGCCGGAGCTGATTTGTCGTTTCTGAACAACCGCATCGGCTTAGGCGTAACGGTGTATAACCAGCAAATCAAAGATCTGGTCGTAAACCGCGTGCTGGCTCCGTCAACGGGTGGTTCAAGCATCATCAATAACGTGGGGACGATGGAAAACAAAGGGCTCGAAGCTGTATTGGACGTTGTGCCCGTAAAGACAAAAGACTTTAGCTGGGACTTCACGGCTATCTTCAACCGCAACCGCAACAAAGTTCTATCGCTCGGTAGCCCGATTATATCAGTTCCGTCGCCAGCCGGGGCACCTTATCTAATTCAGGGCCAACCCGTTGGCGTGTATTTTGGTACCGGATACGCCCGTAACGCAGACGGTTCATTGCTATTGACACCACAAGGATTCCCGCAATCGGAGCGGGCGTCCAGTCAGGTAACCGGTTCGACCGAGTACACCGTAGCCCGTACCGCCGAAGGCCAGCCTGACACGCGGTTTCCCACGGCCAACATCGTCATTGCGAACCCGAACCCAAAATGGACCGGCTCATTTGCTACCAATCTGAATTACAAATCGTTGACATTGCACGTATTGCTGGACTTCGTACAGGGCGTGCAGGTATTTAACGCCGACAAACGGACTCGTCAGGGTGTTGGACTAGGCGAATACGCCGAAAGAGAACTTCGGGGTGAATTGCCACGCGGATATATTTTCGCGATTTACAACACCGAAGAATGGCGGGTAGACAATGGCTCATACACCAAGTTGCGGGAAGTCTCGCTGAGCTATACATTGCCTAGCGTGATTAAGCCAATCAGCAACTGGAGCGTTTCGCTCATTGGTCGGAACCTGTATTCGTGGGACAAATACCCCGGTTTTGATCCTGAGACAAATGCGGGTGGTACCAATGACCTGCTTCGCGGCCTTGACTTTGGCAACGTACCCATTCCACGTACCTACCAGGTCAAACTCTCAGCGACATTCTAAAACTCTCAGCAGTCATACGTTAAGACGACGACTGCCAAGCATCGATTTTCACTTATGAAACGGATTCTTCTAACAACCATCCTGTCGGGTTTGCTGCTGACGCAGAACGCCTGTAATCAGGACTTTATCAACCCCAGCACAGCCAGTCAGCAACAGGTGGTCAGTACGGCGGAGGGGCTTATCACCGTTTGCAACAGTTTGCAATACCGCTTTACGGTGGGTGGCGCAACGAGCGTCATCTACAATGTTGTGGCGGGTGGTGGTCTGACAACCGGCGAGTTTGTCGTGCTCAACCAGGGGAACGGCGATGAGTTTGCGTTGCAACAAGGGCAAGCCAACGTTACTAATACGAACGCGGTGGTCCGCAACCTCTGGACACAGTGTCAACTTGTTCGCTCCAACGCCGACTTGGTTCTCGCCAATGTGGGCACCGTGGCGGCTGATGCGGGCACCAAAAGCGGCATAACGGCCTATGCTTCTATTTTCCGAGCACTAGCACTGGGTACGTTGGCCCAATTTTTTCAGGCGGCTCCCATTGTTTCTCAGGAAAATTCCCCTTTCGTTGACCGGGCGCAATTGCTGAAAGAAGCCATTACCTCGCTGGAAACGGCGGCTGCGCAGGTGGCTGCAAATCCGGTATCGACGAATTTCACCAACCGAATTGTACCGGGTATCGATATTTCGAATACGCTTCAGGCGTTGATTGCTCGTTACGCTCTTTTCGCGGGTGACTACGACAAAGCGCTAACCGCTGCGGCAAAAGTCGACCTGACCAAAAAATCGGTTTATAATTTCGATGACAACTCGCGGAATCCGGTTTTCTTCTACACCTTCGGAAACGTCAACGTATTTGCTCCCGCCAATGTTAATCTCGGCTTATCGGGGGCCTTGGCTCCGGCAGCGAACGACCGACGCATTGCGTTCTATACGCAGACGGCCAACACCAAAGCGAACCTGGGTACGGGTTTTTATACGGCGAACGCTACGCCTATTCCGGTTTATCTCCCCGGCGAAATTCTGCTGATCCAAGCCGAAGCGTCGGCCCGCAAAAATGACGTAGCCGGAGCAGTAACTGCGTTGAACAAAGTACTGACGAAAACGGCGGCAACCGATGCGTTTGGCGTGGAAGCTGGTTTGCCGGCCTACAGCGGTTCACAATCGGCGGATGCAGTTCTGACAGAAATTCTGCGCAACCGGAACATCGAACTGGCGTATCAGGGCTTCCGGCTCGAAGATAGCCGCCGGTTTGGCCGACCAGGCCCCGGTGCAACCGGATCGGAGCGAAACCGGAATTACTTTCCTTATCCTCGCACCGAGCGCGACAACAATACGACAACCCCCAAAGATCCGGAAAGCTGATTTGGGTTAAACCGAATATCGTAACGAAAAAGGGACCGCTTACCGTGGTCCCTTTTCTATTTTGTCGTCATAATTTTACTGGCAAACCCGTTCGGGTCGATTCGTAAATAGCCTGAAATAGAGCAACAACTTTACGGCCATCTTCACCCGTTACGGATGGCGGACGATTCTCGCGGATCGCATCGCGAAACTCGGCGATTTGCAGACCGAAGTAGTAGACCGTTGCGTCGATGGTGTTGAAGAAAGCCGTATCCTCAGCCACGAATTGTGCTAACTGATTTTCTTCGCCTGGCACCGTCCAGAGATCATTGACGGGAGGATCGGTAATGCTCGACATTCCGGCGATGAATAAAGCACCCCCGTCGGTCTGAACGCCTACTGACGCGCCGTTCTGCCCGTGAACGTGGACTTTGCCAAAAATTCCCGGCTTCTGTGAATTGCTGACGATGATATTCCCCAGTCCGCCATTTTTGAACTTTACAATCGCTAAAGCCGTGTCATCTACTTCGATGTACGGGTGATTGAGATTGCGCCAGACACCATACACTTCGTCTACATCGCCCATGTACCACAGCAGCAAATCCAGCTGATGGGGCGACTGATTCACCAACACCCCACCACCTTCATCGGACCAGGTACCGCGCCAGGCATCACTCTTGTAATACGCTTCGTCGCGCCAGCCGAGCATTTGAATCGTTCCCAGCACGGGCTTACCGATTTTCCCCGAATCAATAGCGTTCCGAATGCGCATGGACGGTGCGTAAAACCGACGCTGGCTGATGGTTCCCAGGTAGCGATTATTGCGGTTAGCCGCTTCAATCATGGCATCGCAGTCCTCCAGCGACGAAGCCAGCGGTTTTTCGACCAATACGTGCGAACCCGCGTTGAGGGCAGCAATCGTCGGTTCGCGGTGGGCCGGATGGGTGGTACAAACCAGACAGAGATCGACCTTTTCGCGCTCAATCATATCGTGCACGTCGCTGTAGGCTCGGATGCCGTAGTGGTTGGCAAAATCGTCCGCTTTCTGGTAGGTTCGTCCGTAAACCGCGACCAGGTTGGTATCAGGCGTTTGCAAAACGGCTTTGGCGTGTAGGTGGGCCACTTTGCCAGGGCCGATAATAGCGATATTCATAAAAGCAGTTCGTTAATTATCAATGTGCGGTTTTGCCAGCAATCTTAGTCAAATGAACAGAATGGGCACTTATCTACTTGTTTTGCGGTACGAATTGATGCAAAAAAGCCGGGTTAACCCAGAATGGATTCAAACCCGGCTTTCGTCAAGTTATCCGTGAAAATGCAATTATGGTTTGAGGACCACCTTGATTAACCCTTTTTCCTTGTCGTATAACCGACGAAACCAGTCTGCACCTTCTTCGAGCGGTACCTCAGCGCTCAAAATTGCTTCGACGTTAATACGCCCGGACGAGATCAACGCCAAGGCGGCTTCGTATTCACCATTGATCGCGCAGGAACCCTGTAACCGCAGTTGCCGGGTAACGATGGCCTGCAACGGAACCTCTACCGTTGGGGCCAGATTACCAACCAGCGTTACCGTCGCGCCCTTCCGAACGCAATCGATCGCTGTTTTAACGGTTGGCCCCGCCCCTACCACTTCGAACGAAACATCAGAGCCGCGTCCGTGGGTAAGAGCCTGCACCTGCTTTACCAGATCACCTTCGTGGGCGTTTAGTGTATGGGTTGCGCCCAGCGTTTTGGCCAGTGCCAACCGATCATCGTCCAGATCGACGGCGATAATAGTACCGCAACCCGCCAGTTTTAACACCTGAATAATAAACAGCCCGATCATTCCTGAGCCAACTACCACGGCAGAGTCGTTCACCTGAATGGGCGTCAAACCGACCGCGTGCAAGGCAACCGCCACGGGCTCAACCAGCGCAGCCTGCGTAAACGAAACGTTGTCGGGTACGGCGTACAAAATATGCTGCGGTACCGAAACGTATTCTGCGAAGGCCCCCTGCCGCTTGAAATCCGGCGTTGAAACACCGACCACTTCGCGGCCATCGCTAAGGTTGTACATGCCCTTACGGCTGTACCAATCGTCAAGCGCGTAGACCGTCGAGTCGAAAGTAACGCGGTCACCCGTTGACCAGTCACGCACCTCCGCCCCCACTTCGGCAATGATACCCGACGCTTCGTGGCCCATCACAATCGGAGGAATACGCCGTCCACTGCTGCCGTCCATACCGTGAACGTCGGACCCGCAAATACCAACGGCCTGAACCCGTACCAACACCTCATTCGGCTTGATCGTCGGTTTGGGGACGTCTTGCAGATCAAAATGATTATATTCCGTTAAAACAAGTGCTTTCATATACAACGCGGCTAAACGATCCGCTTTATTAGTATGACGCGAACAGGTTGGCCGCGTTACTGTTTGTGGTATATTTTAATAAATGTGTCAGCGGGAATCTGATCATACTCAGCCCGTTGCAGATGCGGATTTATTTCGTACGTAATTACCTCGTCGGCCGTGTCAGGCATCTCGCCGAACAATTTGGTAGCCGCCAGGGCTGTGTATTTCTTTTTAACCCATACCAGGCGCTCCACCGGATCTTTTCCCCAGGCTGGGTTGTCACCTAATACGAACTGGATCTTTATCCAATCGTTGAAAAAATACTCCTGCAAAAGCGGGATGATCCGATCCCGGAAGATGGCGCATAGTTCAGCATACGTCGTTGCTCCGGTCAGATAAGCGTGTCCAATCTGGTGATCGCGGTCGAGCAGATACTCAATGCGTTCGTTAAGGGTTCGGAGAAGCTGCGCTAGATCAATGGTATCGATCATACCCAATACCGACGGGTCCGGCGTCATCTCGCGAAAGGCAAACCGCCGACGCAGGGCAATGTCCAGCAACGCGATAGACCGATCGGTTGTGTTCATCGTGCCAACCACGTACAGATTTACCGGAACGCCAAACCGCTCCTGCGAGTAAGGCAACGTCAACCATAACTCGTTATCAGCCCCGAGTCGCTTGTCTGCTTCAAGCAGCGTGATCAAATCGCCAAAGACACTGGCCACATTCGCACGGTTCACCTCATCGATGAGCAGGTAATGCACCGGAGCCTTCCGAAATTTGGCCCGCCGATTTTCGGGCGTGTCGCCCAGGCAATCGCCAAACGAGCCGTAGCCAGCCTGCTGCATGGCCGACAGACAGGCTTTGTAAAAAATACCTTTGCGGATTCGGTAACTGATCTGTCCGTTGTGCACTTCGGGCCGGATACCTTCCACAAACTCCTCGTAGCTATACGACGGATGGAACGTAATCAGATTCGTATTTTCCTTCTGCAAATAAGGCTGTAACGCAAACGTTTTACCCGTACCCGGCGGCCCAAACAAGATCAAGTTATGCGGTTGGTCTGGCAACTCGGGTTGAGCGCCGTACTCGGCTTCGGGCTCCTCAACGCTTTGACCAGTTAGCCCCCGTTCAGCCAGCGAAGGATCATCCGCCAGGCGAATCAAATCGCTCAGAAAAGCTTCGTCTTCGGCAGCCCGGTACACGTCGGCGTTGTGCCGCACTGAATGCGGCCCCCGTTTATTGCTTTCTACCAGTTCGAGCAGACAATCTTCCCAGCACGTTCGAAGCGTTGGCTGGTATAGCAAATGAAAATTCGACTGGCCAATAATCACCGCCAGGTAATCCGACTTTTCGGTTAGCGGTTCAAAAACCAGTTCTTCAATGCTTTTCAGCCGTTCCTGACACGTTTTTTTCACGGTCAGATGATACTCAACTTCGCCCGCCCGCCGGGGTTTATGGATACGCAGCGCCTGAAAGAAATTGATATCCGCCGAGATTGCTCCCTTACCACGTCGACCGGGCGTAAAGGCGAGTCGGGCGTCGCCATTAGGAAGATTAATGATATCGATCAACTCCTTCAGCAAGCCAAAAAAACGCCGGACCGCTTCGGCGTGATCAATAGCGCGGATGCTTTCAATGAGTGGTTGCTGATGGGGTTCTTTTAGCACGTAAATACAACGAATTTTCTTTGTTTTTATGGTTCAGGACTGCGCAGAAGCCCGATTTGCGGAAGCGTTTTATCCTACTGCGAAGCTACAATTTTTTGGGCTTATCGGTAGGGAAAGGCCCGAGAGAACCCTACATTTGCTAGTAGTTAGCCAGCTGTTTATGAAAACTAAAATTTTACTAATTCGCTTATTGATCGCTTTTTTACCGGTAGCTCTGTTGGGTTGCCAGCCGGAAGAAAATCCGGTAATTTCAACGTGTCTGTTAACCAGCGCGACGGATCAATTGGTGGAAAGCAGCGGCAAACTAACGGACGAGCTAAACCGCTTTTTCACGTATACGGGCAGTAAGCTGACTTCTATCACAGAAAAGTCAACGCAGTCGGACGCTGTGTACGTGGTTGAATATACCAACGACCGGGTTGTTCGGGCGACGAACGGGCAACGGGTGATTACACTGGGCTATGGATCAGGGACGAAGCCAACCAGTTCGACGTTGAGCCTGAACGGTACTGTTCAATCAACGTTCGGTATGGAATACAATGAATCGGGGCGTATGACAAAAATCGTTGAAGACCGCCGGGTATTGCCCAACAATTCGCTGACCACCCAACGAGCTTACACCTTTGTGTACGACAATACCGGAAATCTTTCCCTCGAACGCGCTCGGTTTACGCTGAATGACGGATCGGTTGTGGAGCAGGAGACCGAGTACCAATTTGATACGAAGCCATCCGCTTACAAGCGGTTTTTAGAGCTGCCTTTGCTGACGGTAGTTGCCTTGAGCCAGCCCATTGAAACGCGTCCGGGGCGGCTCTGGCACGCAAACAACTGCACCGCTTTGCAATCGTATAATATCAACAACGGCTCCCGCTCAAACATCCGCGAATCGTCAACCTTCACGCCGGTCTACGACGCCGAGAACAAGGTGGTGAGCCAGGATCAGAACGCCCGGCTCTTTCAGGCAAGCGTTCCGAACCCGGTGACAAAGAATAACAAACAGACCTTTTCGTACGTATGCGAGTAGTTACGCCAGGTAGCTACCAATACTGACAACGTCGGCAAACACGCCCGAAGCCGTTACCTCCGCTCCGGCACCGGGACCTTTTACTACCAGCGGCCGATCTTTGTAGCGTTCCGTTGTGAACGAAACGATGTTGTCGGCCCCGGTCAATTGATAAAAAGGGTGATCAACACCTACGGGCTGCAACCCGATCACGGCTTTGTTATTCTCAAAACTAGCGACAAACCGCAGCTTCTGACCCGTCGTTTCGGCCTGGACGAGTAAGTTTTCGAAATAATCGTTGTTGCGTTCCAGCTCCTCGAAGAAGGCCGGAACCGTCGGCGCATCCAGACACGGTTGCGGCAGCAAGGTATTGATCGTTATGTCGTCGGGTTCGAGCGGGAAACCGGCTTCGCGGGCCAGAATCAGAATTTTACGGGCTACGTCCATACCGCTCAGATCGTCGCGCGGATCAGGTTCGGTATAGCCTTTTTCTTTAGCCTCCCGCACCACATCGGCGAACGAGATACCGGGACGGAACGTATTGAAAATAAACGACAACGTACCGGACAGAATCGCTTCAATTTTCAGGAACCGGTCACCAGCGGTCATCAGGCCCTGCACGGTATTGATGATGGGCAACCCAGCCCCGACGTTTGTTTCGTACAAAAACTTAACCCCCCGATTCAGGGCGGTCCGCTGCAACCGCCGGTATTCGCTGTAAGGTCCCGAATTGGCTACTTTATTGGGTGTGACGACCGAGATGTTCGCATCCAGCAGCGACTCGTAAAACTGCACAATGTCTTTGTCGGACGTGCAATCGATGAATACCGAGTTGGGTAGGTTGTAATCTTTTATGCGCTCCACAAAAGCGGGGAGCGATGTAGTAACCCCTTCCGTCAGCAGCCGCTCATGCCAATCGTCAAGCGCGATTCCTTTCGGATCAAGCAGCATCTTTTTGGTGTTTGTCATGCCGACGACACAAACCTTTAGCAGCTTCTCGGTACGCAGAAAATCAAACTGGCTGAAGATCTGTTTGAGCAGCGTCTTTCCGATCAAACCCGTACCCACCAGATACAGATTCAGCACCCGCGCTTCGGACTGGAAAAAGATGTTGTGCAGGGCGTTGAGCGCTTTCGACAGGTTATTTTTGTTGATAACCACCGATATGTTGATCTCGGACGACCCCTGCGCTACGGCAACGATATTAACCCCGTTTTTACCGAGTACGGAGAACAGTTTGCCCGCGATACCGGAGCTTTTTTTCATGCCCTCACCTACCGTAGCAATCACCGATAAATCACGCTCGATTGTAATGTTGTCGATGTGCCCGTGGCCTATTTCGGTGGCGAACTCAGTATCCAGAATGGCCTTTACGTTTTCGGCACCGCGCGGGTCGATGGCAAAACAGATGGAGTGCTCCGACGAAGCCTGCGAAATCAGAATCACGCTGATTTTATGAGCCGCCAGCACCCCAAACAACTTGGCTGACACCCCCGCTACTCCGATCATACCGGAGCCTTGTACGTTGACAAGCGCTACATCGTCGATGCTCGAAATACCGGTAATGGTATACTGCCGTCGTTCGGCTGTCCGACTAACGATGGTGCCGGTATGCGTAGCGTTGAAGGTGTTTAACACCCGAATCGGGATATTTCGGGCGAAAGCAGGTTGCAGGCTGGGCGGGTAAATCACCTTGGCACCAAAGTGCGACAGTTCCATCGCTTCGGCGTAGGTAATGGTCGGAATGTTAAACGCGTTGGGCACCTTACGCGGATCAGCCGTCATCATGCCGTCCACATCAGTCCAGATGTCGATAATGTCGGCGTTCAGCGCGGCTCCGATAATCGACGCGGTGTAATCAGAACCACCCCGGCCAAGCGTTGTCGTTTCATTTTTTTCGGTTGAGCCAATGAAGCCCGTCACCATCTGAATATCCGTCGTTTTCGCAAAATGCTCCTGAATCAGCTGATTCGTCAGCGTATAGTTAACCTCGGCCTGACCGAACTGTGCGTCAGTTTTGATAATCGTCCGGGCATCCAGAAACTGCGCCGGGATTCCCTTACTTTTTACACATTCGGTAATGACCGTTGTGGATAACCGCTCCCCAAAACTAGTAATCAGGTCGAGCGTACGAAGCGACAATTCCCGAATGAGCGATACGCCCCGCAGCAAATCTTCAAGCTCGTTGATAATTCCCCGCACATGCGCAAATACTTTGCTTTGCTCTTTTACCGGAATCAGCGCTTTGATCACATTGAAATGCCGGTCTTCGATACGGCGAACCAGTTCCATATAGTCCGTATTACCCGTGGTAGCCATGCGGCCAATTTCGATGAGTTGATTGGTAACCCCACCCATCGCTGAAAACACGACTATTATCTGACCACCATTTTGTGGTTCGTCGCCACGGCGGTGATTGTCAATAATCTGGATAACCTGTTTGATACTGTCTACGGAGCCAACTGATGTACCGCCAAATTTCAGAACCTGCATTACGAAAAAGCGAAAGAGTGAATAAGCGAAAGACTGGCCGCTAGCCGTCGGGCCGCTTTACGCAAGTTATTAAGATGCCGTTGAAGAAAGTAATATTGGGAGGGCAAAGATAATACGATGACTAGATTTCAAACAGAAAAGGCGCATCTCCGATGCGCCTTTTCTGTTCTGCCTGTTTGTGCGGGTAGGTTAAGCGGCAACATCAGCCGGTTTAGACTGGTGAATTAGTCGCCACGCCGTTCCAACGGCAATAACATCCTCGGCCAACGCAACCACCGGATCAGGCAGACCTTGTTCGTGCGTGAGCCAGCGCCGAAGATGGAAGAATGCAAACGTGCCGACAAGCGCGCCCGCAGCACCCATCACTGC
The DNA here is from genome assembly GCF_023196085.1 of Spirosoma liriopis. NCBI lineage: Bacteria > Pseudomonadati > Bacteroidota > Cytophagia > Cytophagales > Cytophagaceae > Spirosoma > Spirosoma liriopis. The sequence goes on along the minus strand of NZ_JALPRF010000002.1, from coordinate 635,978 downwards.
TCCATAGCGAGCGTCTTTTCCGTCAACTTCGCTGAGGGCTGCCCCCGATAAAGCGCCCGAAGCCATTCGCCCGACTACGGATGACGGTTCAGTTCGGTTTGGCGTATTGGGTAGTTTGTCGCCAATCAGTTCGCCAACAGCCATCACTTTCAGTACAGTTGCCGTCTTCGGTGATGCCAGGCTATGAAGTTTTGAATCAGGCAGCGGATCTGGCTGCATCTGAGCCAGTTTATGACTAACCATCGCCGGAGCCGACAAGGCACGCATGCCCGCTACTATACCTATTTGAAATGCATTCAGGTAGGATCGAATCATGTTGTTTAGCGTTGCTATTCAGTCCAAACAGCCCGAATGACCCTTTGTTTTTCCTACGATGTGGGTTTTACTACAGCTTTTCATCGACTGTCTATTAGCCACGTCCTCTTTCGTGTAAGACAACTACCCATTCAGACTATCAAACTCTTCTTTCTGCTTGTCAATGAATCCAAGTGTAAGCGGTCGCCGTAAGTGTAGTACATCGTCTGAAAAACGACGGTCTTTTCGACACACATAACGTTTTCCAACATGAATCAAGAACAGAAAGATTCGGGCCTGTCCATGCTGCCGGGTCAGTTAGAGCCAGTGATGGTAGGACGCCGGTTGTTTCTGCGGTATGCGGGAGCTGCGGTAGCCGGAGGAGCGATATTAGCTTCCTGCAAAGATGAAGAAAACCCAACCACCGTACCCTCAACCGTTGATCTGGGCACGGGCGACGTAGGTATTCTCAATTATGCGTACGCGTTGGAACAACTGGAAGCCGCATTTTATACACAAGTGATTGCCACGCCGTACACGAACATGAGCGACGCGGAAAAAACGCTTCTGACCGACATTCGCGATCACGAAATCATTCACCGCGAGTTTTTCAAAGCGGCCATCCCAGCCGCCAACCGAATTGCCGACTTAACGCCCAACTTTACGGGCATCAACTTCAGCGATCGGACAAGTGTGTTGGGTACGGCGAAAGCGTTTGAAGACTTGGGCGTAGCGGCTTACAATGGTGCGGGCCGACTCATCAAAGATGCGAACTACCTGCTGCTGGCTGGTAAGATCGTATCGGTAGAAGCCCGGCATGCTGCGGCTATCCGGGATCTGATTAACCCAAGATCAGCCGACTTCGCGGGTGATGATGTTGTTGCTCCCACGACGGGTCTCGACCCAGCCACCAAGCCCGCTGACATACTGCCAACAGCGCAGAAATTTGTGCAAACGCCACTGAGCGGTTCTAATCTTCCAACGGCTTAAACCCCACCCCAACGTCATGAATTTTTTCAAATTAATTACTGATATTGAGCAGCTTGATCCGGAAGCGAACGAGCGGTACAGCTTTTACTCGCGTCGCAACCTGATCAAATTCGGCACGAACCTGGCCGCTGCGGCTGTTCCAACGCTCGTAGCGACTTCGTTCAACCAAGCGTTTGCCCAGGGTACAACCACGCCTTCGCAAGCGGCTATCGAGGTGGCTAATTTCGCGCTGACACTCGAATACCTCGAAGATGAATTTTATAAGGCGGGTCTTGCGGCATCGGGTCTTATTCCATCGACGGATCGAACCGTTATCAGCCAGATCAGCAAGCACGAAACGGCGCACGTCAATCTATTGAAAACAGCTCTAGGTGCTGCTGCTGTGGCAAAACCAACGTTTAAATTTCCGACGGGTACTTTTACCAATTACACAACCTCCTTTCTAACCACTGCTCGCGCCTTCGAAGATACGGGCGTTCAGGCGTACAAAGGCCAGGCAGGTAGACTTATCAACGACAAAGATATTCTACAGATAGCGCTGCAAATTCACTCCGTCGAAGCGCGGCACGCGTCAGAAATTCGCCGGATGCAAGGCCTGAAGGGGTGGGTCTCCGATACGACACAGACCTCGTTTACCCAAGCTGGAATTAACTTAAAAACCTTGACGGGCAAATCAGACGATGCCATTCGTGAAGCATTCGATGAACCCCTGACGAGTGATCTAGTGCTAGCCATCGTAAAACCGTTCCTGGGCTAACCCCGCGAACGGTCGAATATAGGGAGGCCGGGAAACCGGTATAGTGAAGAAAGGCATTGGAGATTTTCTCCGGTGCCTTTTTCGTTTTCCTTTCCCATCCGGGTCTTTTTTTGTTGCTTGCGCCCAGATTCGCCAGCGTCGGCGGCCATGCCGGTATGAAATTCGTCCGTATTATCCTTAAAGTCCTAGCAGGACTTTTGATTTTTATTGGTTGCTTTTTAGCCATCAGTCTAGCTCCTGTCGATGATACGCCGTACCGTGAGATGCCATATTATGCGCAAACCAAGCAACGGTTAGCGCAGTTACCGGCTCCGCTGACAACCGGACAACCTTTACGGGCGGGATGGGCCAAGGTAAACATGACTCCTTCCTACACGACCCCCACGGGCGGCTACGGCGAACGACTGGGAAAGCACTGGAAAACAATTGCTGATTCTATTTTTGTCCGGGCTATCCTGCTCGACAATGGGAATACCAAAGTTGCCGTGGTTGGACTTGATCTGGTCATCACACCACCGACGGTTACGGAAGCACTCAAGAAACGCCTGCCCGAAGTCGGTCTACGGTGGGAGAACGTGTACATGGGCGCCATTCATTCGCATAACAGCATGGGTGGCTGGGCTCCTCGTTTGGTCGGTCAGTTGATCGCGGGTGGCTACGACGAAAAAATTGTCAATCGCATTACCGAAAGCGTTCTGACCGCTATTCGCAACGCGCAGGCCAACATGGCTCCGGTACAGGTTGGCTTTGGCGAAACCGACGCGACTGACCTTATTTCGAACCGGCTTAGCTCCTCAGGCCCCACCGGCCCGCTCGATGGTAAAATTCGATTACTGGAATTAAAAAAGACCACCGGCGAGTCAGCGCTGCTCTGCACCTTTGCCGGTCATCCCACGCTTTTTGACGGCGACAACAGCGCTTACCTCAGCCGCGATTACCCCGGTTCGCTGGTGGATCGATTGGAGAAAAAGTCGGCCAGTTTCGCCGTGTTTCTGGCGGGTGCCGTTGGCAGTACCGCTCCCGAACCACGCGGAAAAACTGACTTTCAGGAAATCCGCAACTACGCTGGTGATCTGGCCGTTCGTATCGAGCGCACCGTCCCGACGATTCAGCCTCGCCCAGATAGCACGCTATCTATTCTTACTTTACCGCTTGGTTTGCGGGAACCGCATCCGCGCGTATTCGGCAACTGGCGCGTTCGTCCGTGGTTGTTTTATGCGCTCTACGGCGATTATCCGTCCGATCTGAAAGCGTTGCGTATCGGACAAACGGTACTGCTAGGGACTCCCTGTGACTTTTCGGGCGAACTGGCTGCGGAGCTGAACCCGGTAGCGGCTCAAAAAAGACTTAACCTAATGGTTACCAGCTTCGACGGTGGTTATATCGGTTATATTACGCCTGACCGTTATTACAACCGGCAAGCGTACGAAGTCCGCGACATGAACTGGTTTGGTCCGTACAACGGCGACTATTTCAAAGAAATGATGACCGGTTTGCTCAACAAAATCGACCCGACCAAGCCCGGTAAGTAGCGGGTTGAATTACCCATTGACCACACGAAAAGTCGCACTTTTTTCGTATCTTTACTTTATTCTAACTGCTTCGATTACACGTCTTTTAACCGCTGAATGATCGCTTACTTAGACGGAGTGCTGTCCTACAAAGAACCAACGTACGTGATTATTGACGTACACGGTGTCGGATACGCAGTCCACATATCTCTTCAAACGTACTCAACATTGCCCGGTGGTGGCGAACGCATCAAACTGTTTATTCATCACCTGTTTCGTGAAGACGCCCAAATTCTGTACGGGTTCGCGGTAGCCGATGAAAAAGCCTTGTTTCTGGATTTGATTGGCGTTTCGGGGGTGGGTCCTAACACAGCGCTTGGCATGCTCTCGGCCATGCAGCCCGCCGATCTTCGTCTGGCAATTCTGGGCGAAAATGTTCGGGCGGTACAGGCCATTAAAGGGATCGGTGCTAAAACGGCGCAACGCATCATTCTGGAACTGCGCGATAAAATGAAAAAGGCCGGTGTCGTTCCCGATGGTCCAACCTACCGTCAGCAGCCAGCCACAAACCCGGTTCGGGAAGAAGCGTTGGCCGCACTCGTTGCCCTTGGCTTCCCTAAACCGACCGCTGAGAAAAGTGTGGACGATGCCCTCAAAGCGGACCCTGCACTAAGCGTCGAAGATGTAATTCGCCGGGCACTGCGTTGATCCATTCGTATTTTTCTCCAGTCAACCTTGGTTAATCAATCAGGGTTGACTCTTTCTCAATACTGATCGTTACCCTCCTGTACGCTAACTTTTTCACCGGGGCTTACTGCTTAAGAAATACTGCTTTATCAACTATACTTTATTGCTTCGGGCTAACTTCTCTTAGTTGTATCATACTCTTTTGATTGACAAAATCCTAGTTTACCCCCGCACTTTATTTCTACTTCTTTAAGTCCGTTTGTAAACTTATCGTTAAAGTTTGGGAAGTGCATACATTAAAATCCACTGAAATTCGTGTATTTTTACCGTTGGCCGCGACTAAACAACAACGCATAAATGTTTGTTTGGGCACCGTTTAAAAAATCTATCGTTCGATTAGACGATTGGTTTAATTTTGGCCGTTTAAGGTAAGGCGCTTGTACGCACTACCACTCCCGAACTTGAAAGTATTGCCGATGGTGAACCCTTACCTTGTTCACAAATACATAAGTAACGCTTACCTCTCTTTTACGGGGAGGATCGTGTTTGTACGAACCGGAACGCTTATACCCCTACTATGGCTTGTACTGAGTGCAGGCCTGGCTACGGCGCAAAATCAACCGACTACCCCCACCCGGCGCGGAGCCGCAGGGCGTCGGCAGCAAGCAGCTCAGGACTCGGCGCGCGCCGAAGTCCGGCGACGGGCTGTTATACGGGCGGATTCCATTAAGCAAGCCGTCAAAGACCGCAACGATAGTATCCGGGCGGTGCGCAGCGCCAACCGGCGACCAACGGTCAACTGGCCCGACCGACGGGCTACGCGTTTTTCGGAGCGTCCGTCACGATCACCGTTTATTCTGCGTGATCCGAAGGGTGTTTCAACCGATTTCCACCTCGACCCCACAGGTCGCGTCGACATTTCGGAACGGGTCCGCACGGGAGTTTCACTGTCGGGTGCACCAACGCCAAACAACGTCCAGGGCCGAACAAACATTGCTACACCAGGCAGCTCCACGGCCGTGTTTCCCGATGCAGCCGTTCCTAGCACAACCCCACCGGGGACAATCTCACCTGGTATTCCGGTTCCGGGCTTAGCGTTGCCCCCCTCGCAGTACGGCATGCCCTACCGGCCGTCCGAGACGGTTCCTTACGATACCTACAACCAGCTTCAGAATCAGCGGGTAGGTCAAAATGTCTTACGGGAGTTTAGCGCCCGCAGTGAAGGACAAAGTGCCGTAACTGGGCGCGGGCTGATACCCAAATTAGAGTTACCGCCCGTTATTGATCGTTTGTTTGGCGGCAGCAACGTCGATTTCAAGCCCAACGGCTTTGTCACGCTCGACTTTGGCTACCTGTATCAGTTTATCGACAACCCAGTTCTTCCGGTACGGCAGCGTCGCAACGGTAACTTTCTGTTCAATGAGCAGATCAGTATCAATTTCAACGGAAAGATTGGAGAAAAACTAGGCGTGTTGGCCAATTTCGACACGAAAGCCAGCTTTAACTTCGAAAACGCGCTTAAGGTCAACTACAAACCGGGTGGCGGCTTACCCGCGTTTGGTACGGGCCAGGGTTTGCCAAACCTGCCCAACTTACCGAACACGCCCAGCTTACCGGGCGTACCGGGAGCCAACGGTACACTCCCCGGCTTTACTCCCCAGAACGAAAGCATTATCCAGGGTCTTGAAGTCGGCAATATCAGCTGGGCGGTCAACAGTCAGTTGATTCCGGGTGTACAGAACCTGTTTGGGGTGAAATCCCAACTACGCTTCGGGAAACTGAACGCTACGGTCGTGCTGTCACAGCAGCGGTCGCGGAAGACGGAAATTGTGTTACGGGGGGGAACCTCGAACCGACCCTTTGAGATCCGGGCTGATCAATACGACGAAAACCGGCACTTCTTCCTGTCGCAGTTTTTCCGAAACATCTACGAGCAATCGTTGCGGTCATTGCCACAGGTCACATCGGGTGTGAACGTCACGCGGATTGAGGTTTACGTAACGAACCGGACGAACACCACCGAATCGCTTCGCAACGTGGTTGGTTTTCAGGATTTAGGCGAAGGCAATCCGTACAATCAGACCAATGCCAACGTTCAGCCGTTCTCGCGTAATGGCCGGACCCCAGCAGACAACTCAGCCAACGGCTTGTTCTCGAAACTGACCGTCAACGCGAATGCGCCCTTCCGACAGGTCGACCAGACTTCCGACCAGTTGACCAACTCGTTTGGTCTGGCCAAAGGAACCGATTACGATCTATTGCGGGCATCGAAGCGCCTGACTGACCGGGAGTACAAACTTCAGCCGGAGTTGGGCTACATCTCGCTGGTGACGCCCTTGCGTAACGACGAAATTCTGGCTGTTGCCTACGAATATACCTACCAGGGCCGTCGCTACAAAGTCGGTGAATTGACCGAAGATTACCAGTCACGCAAGGACGACGAGGTATTGGTCCTGAAACTCCTGAAATCATCGACCATTCGCAACAACCTTCAGTTGCCGATGTGGAATCTGATGATGAAAAACATTTACTCGATCAACTCTGCCCAGATTGCCCGTCAGGGGTTTCAACTACGGGTTATTTACAAGGATGACCTCACGGGTATCGATAACCCGAACCTGCAAGAGGGTCGCCTGACGCAGAACCGTCCGCTGGTACAGTTGTTTGGTATGGACCGGCTTAACCAGCAGCTCGACGCCCAGCCCGACGGTAACTTTGATTACGTCGAGAATATTACCGTCGATAGCCGATACGGGAAAATCATATTCCCGGTGCTGGAACCCTTCGGCTCCTACCTCGAACGACAATTCGGAGCGGATGAAGAAGCACTTCGGGCGAAATACGTTTTCAACGAGCTTTACCGAACGACCTTAGCGGATGCACAGCAAATAGCGAGTAAAAACAAGTTTTTCCTCAAGGGCGCTTTCCAATCGGGTAACGGCGCGGAAGTGCAGTTGCCGTACGGGGTCAATGAGCAATCGGTTACAGTAACAGCCGGTGGGGTGCCCCTGTCGCCCGGAGCCGACTACGTATTTGAGCCGCAGACCGGCAGACTGCGTATTATCAACGAAAGCGTTAGTAACTCTGGTCGCGAAATTCGGATTGGCTACGAACAACCCGACCTGTTCCAGAACCAGATTCGGACCCTGGTCGGTACTCATTTGGATTACGCCATCAACCGCGATGTCAGTATCGGACTGACGGCTATGCACATGAAGGAAACGCCCGCTGGTTACCTGACTCGCGTGGCCCTCGGCAACGAACCGATCAACAACACGATTCTTGGTTTAAACGCCAACATCCGCAAAGATGTACCCGGTCTGACCCGACTGCTCGACAAGCTACCGATGGTGCAAACCAAAGAACTGTCAACCGTTCAGGTTAGCGGTGAAGTGGCTCAGCTGCTGCCCGGCACCAACCCTCGCGCCCGTAACGAAAGCTACCTGGACGACTTCGAAGCGGCCCGAACAATCTTTGACCTGACCCGCCAGCCTACCCGCTGGCGACTGGGAGCAACACCGCAGCAGTTTCCGCAGGGAAGCTTCCAGAATCCGCTTGAGTCGGCTTACAACCGGGCGCACATGTCGGTATACTCGGTGGACCCAACGCTGTATACACCGGGCTCGCAGGGTGTCGTGTCCAATGTTGACCCCGACGAGGTCAAGAAAAACGTTTACGAGCGTTATTTCCTGCCGCAAGACTTGTTCCCTGGCCGGTCGGTCCGCCCGGTGCAATTGCCCGAAAGCATTCTGGACGTGTCGTACTTCCCGGCAGAACGGGGTATGTATAACTACAATCCGAACCTTAATCCTAACGGTCAGTTACCTAATGCTCGGCAAAACTTCGGAGCAGTTACACGGGCTATTGCTTCGGACATTGACTTCGACAATGCAAACATCGAGAACCTGACCTTCTGGCTCATGGACCCGTTTGTGACCGGGCAGGCTGGTATAGTGCGCGGCAGCAACGACCCGAACGTGACGAACACCAACAACACAACCGGTGGTAAGCTGATCTTCAACATTGGTGACATTTCGGAGGACGTCATAAAAGATAGTCGTTATGAGTTCGAGAACGGCTTCCCAATCGATTCGACGATCAGTTCACGTAATCCTGGAACGGAGCAAACTCCCTGGGGCCGCGCGCCGAGCCAGCAGTTTGTCACCAATGCGTTTCAGAGTGGCGGACGTGAACGGCAGGACATTGGCCTAGATGGTTTGGGTAACGCAGCCGAACGAACCCAGTTTCAGAGCTATTTGAATACCATTCAGGGTCGAGTTACGAACACCGCTGCGCTGTCGGCTATTCAACAGGACCCCGCTGGTGACGATTTTAGATTCTACCTCGGTGAAGAAGCCGACCAGCAACGATACATCGTGGCGCGGTACAAAAACTACATGGGCATGGAAAACAACTCGCCCGAAAACACGACCACAAACCAGTTTCTGACCCCCGCTTCGACAACCTTACCCGACATTGAGGACCTTAACCTCGACAATACCATCAACGATAACGAAGCATATTACGAATACGAACTAGACCTTCGTCCGGGCAAGCTTGAAGTTGGACAGAACAAGTACATCATTGACAAAGTGACGGTTCCCTCCGAGGGAGCGCCGGGCGGAGTCGTGACCTGGTACCAGTTCCGCATTCCAGTCCGGGAGCCAACGCGTAAAGTAGGGGGTATCAACGGATTCAAATCCATGCGCTTTATCCGGATGTACCTTACGGATTTCGAGCAACCCGTCGTCATGCGTTTCGCCGAATTGCAGATGGAGGCCAACCAGTACCGTAAATACACGGGTGACCTGAACCAACGGGGATTGCAGGAAGTGCCGGAGCCTTACGACGCTCAGTTTACGGTTTCGACGGTCAACATTGAAGAAAACAGCAGTCAGCAGGTATCGCAGCAGGGTGGCGAAAAATACATCTATACCGTTCCGCCGGGCTACGTCCGCGACCGCGACTACACGCAGGTTAGCACGGTTGAGCTGAACGAACAGTCGATGCGGATGAGCGTAACAAACCTGCGCGACGGCGATTCGCGGGGGGCGTTCCGCAACGTGAACATGGATTTGTTGTTCCGGGAGCGCATCAAGATGTTTGTCCACATGCACAACCCCGATAAAGAATCCGGTCAGGTGTCGGCATTCATTCGGTTGGGTACGGACTATACGGATAACTATTACGAAATCGAAATTCCAAATCTGGTGCATACTCCACCCAACATCACGGGTGACCCCAATGACGAAGGGTTGCGGTTGCGGGTCTGGCCCGAAGCCAACAATCTGGATCTGGCGATTTCGGAGTTGATCAATTTAAAAGCCAACCGGAATCGGGAGTACACACGTCAGACGGCGCTGGCGTTTACGGAAATGTCGGCAGATGGTCGCTACAAGCTTACTGTCGTTGGTAACCCGGACCTTAGCTCGGTGCAATCGGTGATGATCGGGATGCGTAATCCGAAGCTGGTAGGTGATGGCGAGCGGTCAAAAACCTTTACCATCTGGGTCGATGAACTACGCGCTTACGGCTATGACCAACATGCGGGTATGGCGGCTATTGGTTTCGTAAACATGAAACTGGCAGACCTGGCAACGGTAACCGCTTCCGGTCGCATCACGACGTTTGGTTTCGGTGGTGTACAGACCCGCATTGGTGATCGAGCCCGCGAAACAACGTCCGAATTTGGCGTTTCGTCGGCGATTGCACTGGACAAGTTTTTACCGCAAAATTGGGGCTTCCGCATTCCGCTGTACGTCAACTACGACCACCGAAACGTCGATCCGCATTTTGACCCACTTGACCCTGATACGCCTTTGGAAACCTCGCTCTCGACAAAAGCGGAAGGAGCCGAGCGGAACAGCTATCGCCAACTCGTGCAGGACAACACCACCCGACGGGGTTATAATTTCTCCAACGTCCGGAAAGTGAAGACGAATGCCAACGCGAAAACGCACTTCTACGATTTCGAGAACCTGTCGTTTACGTACGCTTACAATGACATGAAGCGAACGAACATTCTGACGCAGGAGTACCTGCAACAGCAGACGCGGGGAGGCATCGCTTACACCTACAGCGGTCAGCCTAAAACCTTTGAACCGTTCCGTAACAAGGCGTCGTTTGAAGTCCCTTATCTGCGCTGGCTCAAGGATTTCAATATAACTCCGCTGCCAACGCTGGTGTCGATTCGGACCGATGTGGACCGGAGCTTTATCAAAACACAATTACGTTCCTCGGACCTGACCACGAACGGAATATCCCCTCAATTTGAGAAGTACTTCCTGTTTAACCGATACTACGATCTGACCTGGAACCTAACGCGAAGTCTGGTATTGACCTATAAGGCACAAGCCAACGCCATCATTGACGAACCGGCGGGTGACATCAATACGCAGGCCAAGCGCGACTCGATTATCAACAGCATCAAGCATTTGGGTCGTATCAAAAACTTCGTGCAGGAGATTCGGGCAACGTACCGCTTACCACTCGACAAAATTCCCCTGCTCGACTGGATGGCAGCTGATGCTCTGTACAAAGTAGGCTACCAGTTTCAGGCCAATTCGTTCGGCGTTGCCGATTCATCGGGCGTACCGTTCGGCAATATTTTACGCAACGACCGCGAGCAGGGCGTTACGGGACGCGTTGATTTGATCCGGCTGTACAACAAAATTCGCTACCTGCGTTTCGCGAACACCCCCTCGCCCATTCGCAAGAACTTTGCCCGGAACCCCGGTGATATTGAAGAAATCGACCGGAGCGAAAGCAAAGTGCTGAAGAATTTCACGCGGGCTTTGCTCACGGTTCGGGGCATCAACTTTTCGTACACTATTCAGGAATCGACAATTCTGCCGGGCTTTTTGCCAACGCCCCGGTTCTTTGGTTTAAGCAAGGAAAATGCACCAGGACTAGGATTTGTGCTCGGTCAGCAGGATTACAACATTGCCTACAAAGCCGCTCAAAAGGGCTGGCTGTCGCCGAGTACCGTGCAGAATACCGCCTTCCAGCAAAGCATCGCCAAAAACTTCAGCGCCCGCACCACACTGGAACCCTTCAAGGATTTCCGGATGCAGGTAGAATGGCGGTTGACCCGTTCTGATGTGTATCAGGAGTATTACCGGCCAGCTACGCAGGGCGGTCCGTTCGAAACGCAATCGCCGGTTCGGAATGGACAGTTTAGTATGTCGTTCTGGTCGTTCCGTACGGCGTTTATTGGCCTGCGAAAAGACAACACCTCGCCTATTTTTGATCGATTTGAAGAATACCGCGAGTATTTCGTTAATCGATTGACGGCACTCAACAAGGAAGGAGTTGGCCAGTACACCCGAACGTCGCAGGACGTGTTGATTCCGGCTTTCTTTGCCGCTTACAGCGGTCAGCCAAAAGAGAAAGCACAGTTATCGCCGTTCTACAGTTTCCCGCTTCCCAACTGGCGCGTTGACTACAACGGCCTGTCGGGACTCGATTTCATTCGGAAACGATTCAGTGCGTTTACGCTCACGCATAGCTACACCTCCAACTACAGCGTTGGCAACTTTATCTCCAACCTGGATTACGGAGCCGCTTATGTCAACCTGGCCGTCCAGAATTTTTCTCCGGCTTCTATCGTCAACCAACTCAATCAATACGTACCCGTCCTAGCGATGAGCACCATCACGATGTCGGAGAAATTTGCCCCGATGTTTGGCGTTCAGTTCCAGACGAAGAGTCGCGTGAGTGGTCGCCTTGAGTACAACCAAAGCCGGGATATAGCCCTGAGCTTGTCGAATGCGCAGGTAGCTGAGTTAAGCAACAAGGATCTGACAGCTTCGATTGGTTTTACCAAACAGAACTTCCGGGTTCCCTTCCGGATCAACGGTGCGTACAAACGTTTGAAAAATGACTTGACGTTTTCCTGTAACATGACCTTCCGGGACACCCGCTCGATTCAGCGAAAACTCGACGCCGAGCAGATTATTACCGCCGGTAACGTAAACTTTCAGCTTCGTCCGCAGGTTAGCTACATCGTAAATCGCCGGTTGAACCTCAATTTTTATTTCGACCGGACATTCAACGATCCACTAGTCTCCAACTCGTTCCGTCGGGCAACCACGGCGGGCGGTGTTCAGGTCAAGTTTAATCTGGCTGAGTAACGCGAGCTTTTACGAAATTCCCTTACCTTTTCGATTAGCCGACCCATTTTCGGGTCGGCTATTTTTTTGGCCGCTTGCCGAATCAAATCAACAATACAGGTTCTTCGCGGGTTGACTTTAGGTACGTTAACTCAATCAACCATGAACTACAATTTTCTAGGAAACACGGGAGTGCTGGTTTCCGAAATCTGTTTGGGTACAATGACCTTCGGTGGTGAAGGCTACTGGCAAGCGATTGGCCAGCTTCAGCAGGACAGCGTCAATGAACTGGTAAAATCAGCTATTGATCAAGGCATTAATTTTATTGATACAGCCAACGTTTATTCGTTCGGGCAATCCGAGACGCTGCTGGGCGAGTCCATAAAACGATTGGGAATCGCCCGTAATGATCTGGTCATTGCCACGAAAGTGCGCGGACGGATGGGTGAGGGTAAAAATCAAGTTGGATTGGGCCGCCTGCAAATCATGCAGCAACTCGACGACAGTCTAAAACGGTTGCAGATGGACCACGTCGATCTGTACCAGATTCATGGTTTTGACCCCTCGACACCGCTGGAGGAGACCATGCGCGGTCTGGAAGATGTGGTCCGGAGCGGTAAAGTTCGCTACATCGGCTGCTCCAATCTGGCGGCCTGGCAGGTCATGAAAGCAAACGGTATCGCCGAAAAACACGGGTGGGGTAAATTTGTATCGACCCAAAATTATTATTCCATCGCGGGACGCGACCTCGAAAACGAACTCGTTCCGATGGTGCAGGATCAGCAGATGGCTATTCTGCCGTGGAGTCCATTGGCGGGTGGTTTTTTATCCGGCAAATACACCCGCGACAACAAACCAGAAGATGGCTCCCGTCGGCTTAACTTCGACTTTCCACCGGTTAATCAGGAAAAAGCGTACGAGATTATCGACGTTATGCAACGCATCGGCGAAGAGCATGGCGTATCCGTTGCCCGTATTGCGCTGGCGTGGGTGCTGGCTAAACCGGGCGTAACGAGTGTGATCATCGGGGCTAAAAATACGGATCAACTGACCGACAATATCAAAGCGGCAGAACTTAGTCTGACTATGGAACAACTCGACCGGTTGGACGAAGTAAGCGCGACACCCAAACCGTACCCGCAATGGATGATCGAACGGCAGGAACGTGACCGACTTGCTCCGGCCAGTTTTTCGCCAAACCAAGCGTCGGTTACAAAGTAAGCAGACGGACGAGCGGGGTTCACGCTTGCAAATCCGGCCTAGTCTACCGTATTTTGTGCGTATAAATCAATCACCCCGCAATGAATTTTCCCGCAGAACTGAGTTATACCCAGGATCACGAGTGGATTCGCATCGAAGCTGACGGCACCGCCGTGATCGGCATCACGGATTTCGCGCAGCATGAACTAGGTGACATCGTATACGTAGACGTTACGACCGTTGGACAAACGCTCGCCCAGGGTGACGTTTTCGGTTCGGTTGAAGCGGTCAAAACCGTATCCGATCTGTTTTTACCCATTGAAGGTGAAGTGCTGGAGTTGAACTCAGCCATTGAAAAATCACCTGAACTGCTCAATAGCGATCCCTACGGCGAAGGCTGGATCATCCGGCTCAAGCCCGCTGATGCTGGTCAGAACGACGGCTTACTGAACGCTGATGCCTATCAGGAGTTAGTTGGTGCCTGATTCACTTTTCGACAAAACTTGAGAAGGCTCCGACCGGCTTACCGCCTGTGGAGCCTTTTTTTTAAACTCACTTACCCCATGTCCTCCTTTTTGCTAAACGGCAGAGGAGATGAAGGTTATGCAACTGATACTCCGTTCTGTTCGTGTTGTTGATTCAGCGTCGTCGTTCGACGGTCAGCTGTGTGATTTACTACTTGTCAACGGCCTGGTTCGGCAAATTGGCACTGACCTGCCCGTCGAAGAGGGCGTTCGCGTCATTGAAGCGGATAATCTGCACGTTTCGCCCGGCTGGGTCGATATGCGCGTGCTGGCTCAGGACCCCGGCTTTGAACACAAAGAAGACATTACGAGCGTGTGTCAGACAGCCGCAGCCGGTGGCTTCACGGATATTGTTCTGTTGCCCAATACGCAACCCGTCATCGATAGCAAAGGCACGCTTGGCTACGTCCGACGCATGGCTGAAGGACAGCCCGTGAGTGTGCATGTTACAGCGGCTATCACCAAGAAAGCCGCTGGTGAGGACTTTACCGAAATGCTGGACCTGCACCATGCCGGAGCCATCGCGTTCACGGACGGTCACCACCCACTCCAGAATCCGGATTTGTTGCTGAAAACATTGCAGTACCTGCAACCCGTCAACGGCTTGCTCATGAACCGTCCCGAAGAAACGTTACTCACGCTTTTCGGGCAAATGCACGAAGGGATTCAGAGCACGCTGCTTGGTCTGAAGGGGCTTCCGGCGCTGGCCGAAGAGTTGATGATCGAGCGGGACTTGCGATTGCTGGATTACGTACTGGGCGTTACCGACCGGCAGACTGAGACCTCCGCCCTACCCGTGCTTCACTTCTCCACCATTTCGTCGGCGCGGTCGGTCGAGTTAATCCGGCAGGCTAAGGCACAGGGGCTACCCGTCAGTTGTGATGTTGCCGCGCATCAGCTGGTATTTGACGACTCGGCACTAGCCGGTTTTGACACCAACCTGAAAGTTAATCCGCCATTCCGCTCAGCCGACGATGTAGCTGCGCTCTGGGCGGGACTGGCCGATGGCACGATTGATGCTATTGTATCCGACCACAGCCCACAGGATGCCGAAAGCAAAAATCTGGAATTTGACCAGGCTGAATTTGGCATCATCGGCCTCGAAACCGTATTTGCTGCCGCCATCACCCACAACCGTAACCTATCGCTGACGCAACTGATTGACAAACTAACCCATCGGCCTCGCCAAATTTTGCGTTTACCGGCTGTAACGATTGCCGAAGGTCAACCCGCCAGCCTGACGCTTTTCGATCCGACAGGAACCTGGACTTATTCTAGAACCGCTTCCAAATCAAAGAATTCGCCCTTCTTAGGCCAAACGCTTATCGGACGAGTGATCGGGACTGTGCATCAGGGACAATTTAACCATTGTGCATGAAAGACTTCATTGCTTACTTCAATCATCCGTTGTTGAAAATCCCGTTCTTTAGCGGGATCGCAACGGGGGTTTTGTGCTTTTTTTACTTCCTCGCGCTGTATGCGCTGGGTGTACCGCCCCTGGGTAATATCCGGGTGCTTGATTTTGGGATTCACATTATTATGATGATTGCATCCGTCTGGTACTACCGAAAACACATTGGTCACGGGATGCTGCATTTGTGGGAAGGGATCACCATCTGCTATGTACTGAACACCTTTGCGGCATTGGTAACGGGCTGGCTGATTTACTTTTTCGTCACCCAGATCAATCCGGACGTATTTGCTGAATACGTCATTAATTCGAAGAAGTTGTTGCTCGAAGGAAAGAAACAGCTCGTCGATCAGTTCGGCCCGCAGACGTTCAAGGACCAGTGGGCGAAAGTAAGCAATATGACACCGGGCGTATTATTACCCGACGAGCTGACGAAGAAAACGGCGCTGGCTGTGCTGCCCGTCCTGATTATTTCGCTTATTTTCCGAAAGCAGGATTATAATGTTTTACGCTAATTATGAACGAACAACCAACCTCCACCCGCATTGCCTTGAAGTGGGGCCTTTTTCTGGGCCTGACATTGATCCTGATTACGTTGGTTATGTACGTAACCGATCAAAGCACGAATGGCCTGTTCAATATCCTGACCCTTGTTGCCATGATTGCTTTTCTGGTACTTGGCATGCGCGAATACAAGATGAGTACAGGCGGCTACATGACCTTTGGTGAAGGCGTTGGCCTGGGTGCTTTACTGTCGGCCATAGCCGGACTACTGTCGTCGGCATTTATTACTTTTTACAATGTTGTGATCGATCCGACGATTCAGCAGCGGATATTTGAACAAACCCGGGACAAACTGGAGGATCAGGGCTTGTCTGACGAACAGATCGATCAGGCGCTTGAAATATCGCAGAAGTTTCAGTCACCAGGCTTTACATTCATTGCGGGCGTGTTCGGTACGTTGATCATTGGGCTGCTGCTATCATTAGTTATAGCCGCCATTATACGCCAGAACAAAGCCAATCCGTTTGACTAAATAGAGTTCTATTAGCTGACCACGCTTACCTGATCAACCATCCGTGCTGGCCATTTTTCGCAAAGAAGTCAATCAGTTTTTCTCCTCTCCCATTGCGTACATCGTGATGGCCGCGTTCCTGACGGCCATTGGCCTGATGCTATGGGTCTTTCCGGATACGAGTCTGCTCGAAAACGGCTATGCCGACATGGGGACTTTCTTTAACCTGACTCCCTATGTCATGCTGTTTCTTGTACCAGCCATTACCATGCGCTCCATCGCCGACGAAGTGCGCTCGGGTACGCTGGAATGGTTATTGACAAAGCCTGTCAGCCGCTGGGGTGTAGTAGGCGGAAAATTTCTGGCAAGCTGGTCGTTGGTTATCCTGACTCTGTTGCCAACCGTTCTGTACTATGTTTCTTTATACCAGCTTGGCTCCCCGGTCGGCAATATCGATTCGGCGGGGGTATTCGGTTCTTACCTAGGGCTTTTGCTGCTGGCGGGCGTATTTGTGGCCATTGGCCTCTGGGCGTCATCGCTCAATGATAACCAGGTTGTCGCTTTTGTGCTGGGTGTCTTCTTCTGTTTCTTGCTTTACAGCGGTTTGAGTGCCCTGGCCGGTTTGTCGATAGTGGGTAGTTTATCGTATTACTTGTCGTATTTTGCTTTGGATGAGCAATACCGCTCCCTAGGCCGTGGGCTAATAGATTCGCGGAATGTCGTTTATTTGATAAGCTTAATGGCCTTTTTTTTGTTATTAACAGTGAATCGCCTGAAAACAAATGCTTAGAATTGACCTCAGCAAACTGAATTACGTAGCCGTAGCACGCTGGCTGGCTGTCGGCTGGTCGATTGTCATGCTGATAGGCTGTTTAACACCGCACGAGGAACTACCGGATACACTGACAATCTGGAACGATAAGCTACAGCACGTTGCCATATTTGCCTTGTTTAGTTTTCTCTGGAAAGAAGCTGGTTTTCGGGTGGGCACCGTCATAGTAGCCGGATTGCTGTTTGGTGCGCTGATCGAGGTTCTTCAGTATGTGTTGCCCATCAACCGTAGTGCTGACTGGGACGATCTGGCCGCTGATTTTGGCGGAACAATTCTGGGAGTCATTGCCGCTCTCATTTGGGCCAGGCTGTACCCAAACCGTTTTTAATTTTTATTCGTGAGCGCGATTTTTGGGAAATCGCCAATTTGACCACTTTAATCGTTGACCATTATGCACATTGGATTTATTGGCTTAGGTAAAATGGGGTTCAACCTCGTTGGTAACCTAGTTCGTCACGGCCATACGGTTGTTGGCTATGACATTAACGCAGCGCTGGTAGAAGATATTAAAACAGAAGGTGCTCAGGGAGCTAATACGTTGCAGGAACTGTACGATGCCTTACCCGAGAAACGCGTTTTGTGGCTGATGATTCCAGCCGGTCCGCTCGTTGATAACGTGATCGAACAATTGCTGGCCGTAATGCAGCCCGGTGATGTGGTCATTGACGGCGGTAATTCACATTACCAGGATTCGTTGCGCCGATATGCTTATCTGAAAGAAAAAGGTATCGGCTTCCTGGATTGCGGAACCAGCGGTGGCATTAGTGGCGCTTTAAACGGTGCCTGCACAATGGTCGGTGGCGATCCGGATGTGATTGAACCACTGCACGGTGTATTCAGTGATGTATCGGTTGAAAACGGCTATCTCTACACGGGTCCGGCAGGTAGCGGTCACTTCACAAAAATGGTGCACAATGGCATTGAATACGGTATGATGCAATCCATTGCCGAAGGATTTGAAGTACTTGAAAAAAGCCAGTTTCCGTTCGATTTTGAAGCCGTTGCCCGCATGTGGAGTCACGGATCGGTGATTCGCGGCTGGCTGATGGAGCTAACCGAAAACGCGTTTAAGAAAGACGCCAAACTCGACGCGATCAAAGGAAAGATGTTTTCATCGGGTGAAGGCAAGTGGACGCTCGAAACCGCACTTGACTTAGGCGTTCCGACTCCAGTTATCGCGCTTTCACTCATCATGCGCTACCGTTCGTTGCAGGAAGATACCTTCACAGGAAAAGTAGTAGCGGCTCTGCGAAATGAGTTTGGTGGCCACGCCGTCGAAAAAAAATAATATAGGCAAATGGTTAAAAAAAGAAACATATAGTACTGATAATCATCTCAGTATGTTCTTTTCTTTCGACTAATTGCCTTGTCTACTGAATTAATAGTGAATCAAATAACGGATTACTCAATTTAGTTTGTATTTTTCCGTTATAACAATAGTTTGGGCAGTCTCTATTGTCATCTATAGCACAATCGAGACTGCCTAATTTTTTACTTAACCCTTTAACCACCGTACCGTCTATGAAAGTGCTTGGCACCATTCACGACCCCACCTTTACAAGCCGCCCGTACAACCGGGTTGACCAGTTTTTTCTCGGCTACATCAAAGACGAGCGCGACCTACCCTTTGTGTACCTTACGCTTCGCATAAGTTTTACCCTGATCCCTCTGGCGGTTTTGTTATTTATGCCATTCGTAACTGGCTGGTTGTGGTGGACCGTTGCCGCCATTCATTTTTACATTAGCAATTTCGTCTTTAAAGGCCCGTTCGGACTTATGCTCCACTGCACAAGCCATCGTCCTTTCTTTAAGCCCGAATACGCGTCGCTCAACAATTACTTACCGTGGGTACTGGCTCCGTTTTTCGGCCATACACCTGAAACGTACTATAGCCATCACATTGGGATGCACCATCCCGAAAACAATCTTGAAGACGACGACAGCAGCACGATGGAATTTCAGCGTGATAGCTTTCGTAGTTTCTTAAGCTACTTCGGGCGCTTTTTTGTGTTAGGCGTTCATAACCTGCTCAACTACCTCCGCCGGAAAAACCGGACGAAGCTAGCTACACGCGCGATGCGGGGCGAGATCGCATTTGCCATCGTCTGCATAGCGCTGTGTTTTATAAACTGGCCCGCAACGGTACTGGTGTTTATCCTACCGCTGGTTATCTACCGGTTAATTGCCATGATGGGCAACTGGACTCAGCACGCGTTTGTGGATTTCGACGATCCTGGTAATGCGTATAAAAACAGCATCACCTGCATCAACGTAAAGTACAACAAAAAATGCTGGAATGATGGGTATCACATCAGCCATCACATTCGACCCGCTTTGCACTGGACGGAACACCCTTCCTTTTTCCAAAAAACAATTGATAAGTACGCCCAGAACCAAGCGATCATTTTTGACGGTCTTGACTTCCTGCAAATCTTCTTTTTGCTGATGCGCAAACGCTATGACGTACTGGCTCATCACATGGTTAATGTCGATGGTGCTTTTGACGGAGACCACGAAGCTATTGCGCTGCTGCAACGACGAACCAAGCGTATCCCAGCAACGGTTCCTGTTGCTGTAGCCGTCGTTTAAACAAAAAAGCGGACCTTTGTCCGCTTTTTTGTTTCTGTTCGTTCCCAGGTGTTAGCTGTTCCCGCTATCAATACGAGCTTCGATAATTCGTTGAATCGATGCGGGAACATTTGACAGGAAGTCGTAACCCGTCAGATCCTCCAGTGCATCAACGCTAGTCAGGTAGGCCCGCCAGGGTTTGTCGGCAGCCGTTTGATTATTTGGAATGTTAACTGCGATAATGCGCGTATCGGTTGAAACCCGTTCGGCGTCATTCGAGCCCGTCGGCAGTACCACGATGACTTTCCAGAGCGTTGCAGGAACGGTTAGCTTATCATTCGCCAGTTTGGCAGCATACCCGTTTTGCCCGGTCCCTCCGGCTCCATAGGTTCCGGCAATTACGTAAACCTCGTTACCCGTTGTCGTTAATTGCCGTTCGTACTCCTCCAGATTTTTCCAGACTTCGCGGTTATGTCGGGGTGCTTGTGGCACGATGTTAGATAGGAGAAATGTAGCGGCATTGTCGTCGGGCGAACTGTCGCGGTCGTCGGAAGGACATAGGTGTCCCCGGTCAAATCCCGTGTTTGTGTAATCCGACGTGCGAGCTGCGTACCAGCCGGTTGGAATAGCAGGATCAGGCTTAAAGTCGTTGGTACGTGGGCTGCCTCCTTTCCAGGCCGAACTCAGGTGCCAGCTAACCCAGTTCGCAATTCCCAGGCTGCGGCTGTAGGATAGCACATAAGCCGATTTAACGAGCAGATAATTATTCGGATCGCTGACTGACGCTCCGCTCGGATTACCGAGCGCCAGGTTATCATCACGCGTGGGTTCGGTTGATCCACGGCCCGTCGATTTAGGCGCTGCACTCGGTAAACAGCCATTGAGGCAAGTAATTAAACTTAACCCAATAAGAATACTTTTAAGTTGATGATGCACGCTGATTGATTTTACTGACATTCTTACGGAACTTTACCACTGAGAAAAAGTAACTTGAACCTACTTAGCCTATTAACTAGCTAAGTAATTACAAATTTGCCCATAAATAGACGAGTTATCTGCTGTCATGGCTAAAAAAAAACAACCTGCCGGACCCGGCTCAGAACGGCCCGGTCAGGACCGTCCTAATCGTCCGACTACTCCCAAACCGGCTCTGACTCCTACCAATAGTCGTCCTATACCAGGTCGCACAACCGAAACGCCGGTACGTCCGCCCATCCGGCCGACGGCTGAGAAATCGGCGTCAACGTCTGATATACCATTGGCTACACGCCCGGTCGTTTGGTGGCCGCTGGCGGTATTGGCGTTGCTTGGCTTTGTGCTTTACGCAAACACGTTTAGTCATCAGTATGCACTCGATGATATTGCAGCGGTAAGCCAGAACCTGTTCGTTAAAAAAGGGCTGTCTGGTATTCCGGACCTGATGCGAACCGAATTCTGGCATTTCAGTAATATCTCTCTTGGTTACTACCGGCCTCTATCGCTGATTACGTTTGCGATTGAACAGGAATACTTCAAAGACGATCCGAACATTAGCCACGTCATCAACGCCGGATTATACGCCCTTACCGGTCTTGTGATCGGAGCGTTACTGCAAAAGTGGTTACCAGGACAAACGATTATCGCTTTTCTGATCGGGTTGGTATTCATTGCCCATCCAATTCACACGGAAATCGTCGCTAATATCAAAGGACGTGACGAGATTTTGAGCTTCCTGTTTATCTCACTCATGCTACTTTCCTACTGGCGTTATCTGGAAACCAAGCAGAGCGGCTGGATTGTTGGCGCCTGTGCGTCTTTGTACCTCGCCTTCCTATCCAAAGAATCGTCTATTGTCAGTCTTGGCTTGATTCCAGCCATGCAGTATTGGTTCGCACGCCGGAATGTCTGGCAATCACTGATTAGCTTGTGGCCGTTCCTGATCGTAGCCGCTTTGTTTTTCTACCAGAAACAGAAAATGATCGGCACGCTGAGCGGTACGCCCCCCGTCGATTGGGCGAACTATCCGTATGCTATCGAGAAATCGCAGAAATCGACCACGTTTAAGTTTTTGCTTTATTACATCCGTCTGCTGGTTTTGCCGCATCCGCTGGTATACGATTATTCGTACAACGTTATTCCATCAGGTAGCAAAGGCGATTGGATGACTTGGGCAGGGTTCTTCACGTTTGTTGGTCTGATCTGGTTAACCTGGAAAGGCTTCGTGAAACGGACGCTATGGGGTTTCGGTTTGTTCTGGTTCTTCGTGACCATGACACCGGGTCTGGGCTTCATCTGGCTGCGGGGCGGCATTTTTGCCGAACGTTTTGCTTACGCAGCGGTAATGGGCTTTGGCTTTGTCCTGATCTGGGCCTTGCAGAAACTGCTGGTAAAAGAATCGGCCACTAGCACCGAGGAACAACCTGCAAAACCCGTTTTCGCCCGTTATGCGCCTGTTCTTGGCATTATGGCCGTCGTAGCGGGATTGTACTCGTTTAAGACTGTAGAACGTAACCGGGATTGGGAAAATAACTTCGTGCTGTTTAACTCCGCTCTCCCCTATGCGCCCAACAGTTGTCAGGTACAGCGGCACGTAGCCAACGAGTGGATCGAGAAAGGGCTTAAAGACCGTAATAAAGCGGATTCTATTGCCAACGTGACAAACGCGATCAAGCCCAAGCCATCGCCCGAGCAAATCAAAAAAGCTCAGACGTTGATTGACTCCAACATTGCACACGCCAACGTCCACGGTCGCTGGGCACTCGATCACCTGCAACAATCGACTCGGATTTACCCGAACTTCGGCGAAGCGTATTTTTCGATGGCTTACGTGTTTCAAAAAATCACGCCTAACGTCGATTCGGCCAAGTATTACTACAAGCAAACGATTCGGGCGGCCAACGCTTATGCACCCGCTTATAACAACCTGGGGGTGATCTATCAGGGCGAAGGTTTCGCGCAGAACAACGCGCAGAAATTACAACTGGCTTCCTACTATTACAACCGGTCGATGGTGGTGAACCCAGCCTACGTTGACGGCCAGAATAATCGCGCTAATCTGATGAAAGCGACGGGCCTGGACGTGAAGTTTTTGCCGGATTCTATTCTAAATAAGTACTAATAACCACTACTACCTTCATTCCAAAAAAAAGACCCGCTGGATTCTAGCGGGTCTTTTTTTTGGAATGAAGGTAGTAGTGTGCTATTGCTTGTTAAGCGATTCCTGGCAGTTATCAACGGTCATGTCTTTCATATCCCGCTTGGCCGTATTTTCGGTCACTTCCGACATTTCCAGCCGTGTCCGGGTAATACTTGATTTGATATCGCCCTTAACGTAGTATTTTTTACCAGCATCCGCATCGAGTTCGAGTTCCGTTTCACGCTTGAACACTTCGATACCGCCCCGTTGCGCCGTTATGGCTAATTTGCCCGGCTTCGCCTTGTACTCAATGTATTTGTTGTTGCTCAGCTTACAGATCTTCTCACCGTTGACGTAGATACTATAATTCAGAGCAGATCCATAAAACTGGCCACTCCGATAAATGTAAATGGTCGCGAGATCATCCGTTCGGTCAACACTAATCCGGTCGCTCCGAAACGCCGACATCAGAAAGCAAAAACAAAGCAGTATCAGTAAAGATAACTTTCTCATGGTTGAACGTAAAGTCAAATGATGAATTGTCGATTTTACTTGTGCCAAAATAAGAGATGATCCTCTTTTAATGAATCGATCGCTTAGGAAACGGTAAACTAAAAAGGCTTCTCTGACGAAGCCTTTTTGTCTTTTTTACACGCACGTTGATCGCTTACACATTGATGTCCAGCGTACTGAGCACGTTATTCATGCTCCGAACCGCATCCGCCGACTTGTTGAAAGCGGCTTGCTCTTCGTCGTTTAATTTATAATCGATGATTTCCTCCCAGCCGTTACGTCCCAGAACAACCGGTACACCGAGGCAAATATCAGACTGACCGTATTCACCTTCCAGGAATACACACGACGGGATAACCCGCTTCTGATCGCGCAGAATGCTTTCAACCATATAAGCACCAGCCGCTCCCGGCGCATACCAGGCCGAGGTTCCGATCAGGCCGGTTAGCGTAGCCCCGCCTACCATCGTGTCGGCAGCTACTTTCTTCAGCGTCTCTTCATCCAGAAACTGACTTACCGGAACACCCGCTTTCGTAGCTAGTCTTGTCAACGGAATCATGGTTGTATCACCGTGTCCACCGATCACCGAAGCCTGCAAATCGTTCGGCGAGCAGTTCAACGCCAGCGACAGATAGGTTTTAAAACGAGCGGAGTCCAGCGCTCCGCCAAGACCAATCACACGGTTCTTTGGCAAACCCGACGACTTCAGTGCGAGGTACGTCATGGTGTCCATCGGATTGGAGATAATAACAAAAATTGTTTCGGGCGAATACTTCAGAATATTTTCGGTAACCCCCTTTACAATGCCTGCGTTGATACCAATGAGGTCTTCGCGGGTCATACCCGGCTTGCGAGGCAAACCCGATGTGATAACGACAACATCCGAATTGGCTGTTTTTTCGTAATCATTAGTAGAGCCCGTAATTTTCACATCGCAGTCGAGCAAAGTAGATGCCTGAAGCATGTCGAGGGATTTACCTTCGCTGATGCCTTCTTTGATATCCAATAGTACGACTTCGTGGGCAAGTTCCCGGCGGGCAATGTTGTCGGCGCAGGTGGCTCCAACGGCCCCGGCACCTACTACAGTAACTTTCATACAATATTTGGAATTTGAAGTGAACAAGCAGCGCAAAGTAAGGTCCCAGTTCCTGACAAACCAAAGCTTTAGAATAAACTTACGTCCCTATTGCTCAGTTTATGGACTATAACAGGAATTTTTTTGTTAGATACCCTAGAAACCAATTACAAACGCTTGCCTTAAAGACTGGCTTTAAACCAAAAGGATAAAGCAGCCATCTAATACTCAGTGTTTCGTAGTTAGTTATCAACAATCTACCAGTCCCCTTATCAAGCGAATGGCTAATAAAAGTCTTTTAACCCGCGTTCTGAGCTCAATTTTTTTTAAGCGAGCTAATCTTGGCGCTGTCCGTTATGCCCGTAACACCCGCAGTCTGTATAATCTGATTCGGGAAGCGCTTGACAAAAGTGGCGGTCTATCGGGTGCCAACATTGCGGCCTTTCGTGATCAGTTGGGTGTTGTAACCCGTTTGTTGAAAGCGTACGCATCCGGCGAGTATCGGCAGTTACCCTGGAAGACGCTCATTCGAATGATCGCCGTCCTTATTTACTTTGTTTCGCCCATTGACATCTTACCTGATTTTTTGCCCATTATTGGTCTTACCGATGATATTGCACTGATGCTGTGGCTTTTCAGCGGTATTAAGGATGATATCGAAAAATTCCGCTACTGGGAATCGACGGTCCCCGGTCAGAGTTCAGAAGCCGCGCGGGCAACGGAAGCGATTAAAATTGGGTGATTAAAATCGAGCGAATTGGTATTCACTGGTAGAAAGTAGTACTAAACCGATTAGAAATTGTCAGTTGGCTGCTTTCCATTTTGTTTGAATAGCCAATAAGTTTACCTACTTTTAATAGATTGTACGAGAGAGTTTTTGTAAGTTTGCATACATTCAAATCCTAGTAATCATGATCTTGGCAAGTATTTTTGCAATTATGGGTTTGGGCGGTCAAGAAATGGTGTTCATTTTCTTAGCACTGCTCTTGTTGTTCGGCGCTAAGAAAATTCCCGAACTCGCACGCGGCCTTGGTAAAGGCATTAAAGAGTTCAAAGACGCCACTAAAGACGTTCGCGAAAACATCGAAGAAGGTCTTAAAGAGTCGGAGAAGTAATTTAATCGATTATAAGCAGACAATCAGACGGTCCCAATCTGGAGCCGTCTGATTGTCTGTTTCTGCATTAAAGGACTCCGGCCCGTAAACGTTGGATCTAGACAACCCCAAAGTCTATTCGCCAGAGTCCAATGCCCAACCTATTTGCCGTTTGACTTACTACCGCAACTTCGCTACCGTACAGACCGATCTCACATCGGGCACGATCACCTGCCGTCAGTTGGTAGAGCAATACCTGGTTCGCATTGACGAACAGCGTCACCTCAACGCTTTCACCGAAGTGTATGCCGACGAGGCCCGGCAACAAGCCGACCGTATCGACCATAAACTAGCCGCTGGCACCGCCGGACGATTAGCTGGTATGGTCATTGGTATCAAGGATGTTTTAAATTATGCCGGCCACAGCGTTCGGGCGGGTAGTAAAATCCTGGATAACTTCACGGCACAGTTTACAGCAACTGCCATCCAGCGCCTACTCGACGAGGATGTAATCATCATTGGTCGGCAAAATTGCGACGAGTTCGCCATGGGCTCGTCTAACGAGAGCTCATTTTTTGGACCGGTTCGAAATGCCGCCGATCCCAACCGGGTACCAGGTGGTTCGAGTGGTGGTTCTGCCGTAGCGGTTCAGGCGGGTCTTTGTTTGGCTAGTATCGGCTCTGACACCGGCGGTTCGGTACGCCAGCCAGCCGCCTTTTGTGGCGTTGTGGGTTTAAAACCGACGTATGGACGGATTAGCCGCTGGGGTTTGATTGCCTACGCTTCTTCGTTTGACTGCATCGGTCCTATAGCCAACACCGTTGACGATGCCGCTCTCCTACTCGAAATTATGGCAGGCCCCGATGATTTCGACAGCACCGTATCCAGCCAACCAGTCCAGCCTTACGCGCAGGCACAACTTCCAGATCGCCCGTTACGAATTGCTTATCTACGCGACGGCGTTGAAAGTACAGGCGTTGATGCCCGTATTCGCGAAGCTACCCAGCGTCGGATCGACGAGTTACGGGCTGCGGGACATACCGTCGAACCTGTCGATTTGTCGCTTTTGAAATACCTACTGCCGACGTACTATATTCTGACTACCGCCGAAGCGTCCTCCAACCTTTCTCGCTTTGACGGCGTTCGGTACGGTTATCGAGCGGATACACCAGCGATGGACCTTTTGGCGTTGTACAAAAAAAGCCGGACTGAAGGCTTCGGGGCTGAAGTTCGTCGGCGGATATTACTCGGCACTTTTGCGCTGAGCGCCAGCTACTACGATGCGTATTATACCAAAGCGCAGCAAGTTCGGCGGCTGATTCGGGAAGAAACCGAGCGTGTCTTTGAGCAATACGATTTTTTACTGTCGCCAACCACGCCAACACCAGCGTTTCAGTTAGGCGAAAAAACGAGTCGGCGTTCTGGAGATGATCCTTTGCAAATGTACCTCGCCGATATTTTTACCGTGCAGGCCAATGTAGTAGGCTATCCAGCCGTTTCAATCCCGAACGGCACCGATTCCAACGGGCTACCCATTGGCATTCAGCTGATGGCTCCACCCTTTGCCGAAAGTGCTTTAGTGGCGATCGCAAAAGCAATGAGCAACTGATGTAGGCTATAAGACGCCGGATGTATGATAGGATTCTGCCTGGGTTATACATCCGGCATCGTAGATAACGTAACAATTACATAACCGACAAACTGCATGAATCACTTGAACCGTAGCCTGTTACGAATGGGGCTGTTGAGTGCGATGCTGGGCCTGACGATCATGTCCAGCGCCGAGACTACGATTCAATCCGGACAAGGTGGTGCCAGTCCACAATCCTCTGATAGTACGATTGTCAAAAAAGATACCGTTGCCTTAGTACCGACGGTTCCCGACAGTATCCTGCGCGAACGTCTGACCAAAATTCAGAAAACGATTCCGCTCAACTACCACAAGTCGGTTCAGGCCTATGTCGATTATTTTACGTTTCGGAAGGCAAGCGCTACGAAGCTGATGCTCGAACGGATGCCGCTCTTTTTTCCCCTCTACGAGCGAATGCTGTCAGATTATGGGCTACCTGACGAACTGAAATACCTGTCTATTGTTGAGTCTGCGTTGAACCCGCGTGCCATATCACGAGCGGGAGCCGGTGGCCTCTGGCAAATCATGCCCGGTAC
This sequence comes from Spirosoma liriopis, assembly GCF_023196085.1. Taxonomy (NCBI): domain Bacteria; kingdom Pseudomonadati; phylum Bacteroidota; class Cytophagia; order Cytophagales; family Cytophagaceae; genus Spirosoma; species Spirosoma liriopis. The sequence goes on along the minus strand of NZ_JALPRF010000002.1, from coordinate 608,115 downwards.
GGGCCGCGACCTGCGCCTGTATCAGGACGATTACGTCGATGAGCGTATGGACCCGGTCAAAGCAACGGAGGCTGCCTGCAAATACCTCCGCGATCTATACAACATCTTTGGTGATTGGGAGTTGGCCATGGCTGCTTACAACTGCGGCCCAGGAGCCGTCAAACGAGCCATGCGCCGTTCGGGAGGTGATTCATTCTACACCATTTTTGATGCCCTGCCCAAGGAAACACGTGGCTACGTTCCGCAATTTGTAGCGTTCACCTACTTGATGCACCACGCTAACGACCACGGTATTTTCGCCGAGAACTACGAGCATCCGATCCCGCACGACACCATCCAGATTACGGGTTATTTCAACTTGGAGACGTTCGCCAAACACAGTACGATGCCCTTGGCCGACTTGCAGAAGATGAATCCAGCCATCACAACGACGATTCTGCCCGAGTATACCAGACGATACCCGTTACGAATACCTCGTCAGCAATACGCGTATTTCTCGACACGGCGTCGGGCCATTATGGACTCGGCCAGCCAAATACCCCCGGCGATGGCCCATATGCTGCTGGCAAGTGCCGAAGATGTGCGCTACGGAGCCGATTCGATTGGGGCCTGGTCGAATCTGGGTAGCAATCCGTTGGCACGGATGACGCTGGATGAAACGCCTTCGCTTGGTACCATCCCGGGTGAAAAACCAGCTAAGCTAGCGGCTCAGTTGGCCGTAGCGGAATCCGCCGACGAACCGGAGGAAGACATGGAAACGGTCGTTTTACGAAAGCCCCGCAAGCAAACGTATGTCGTCAAGCGTGGTGATAACCTGGGTGACATTGCCGAACGGTTCAGCGTTGAATTGTACGACCTAAAGCGCTGGAACCACTTACGGTCAACTCGAATTCAGCGAGGGCAGAAGCTAACAATTTTGAAAGAAGCAGCGGAAACCCGTGCGGAAAAACTGGCCGATCAGGGTACCGCCAAAGGACGCAAAAAAGCTGAAGTTGTTGCTAAGACGAAGCGGTATAAGCCGAAATACCACCGCGTTCAGGAAGGCGATACTCTCTGGAATATTGCTCAACGGTACGACGGTTTAACAATCGATCAACTCAAAAAGCTGAACCACATGCGCAACAGCGCGCTCCGTCCGGGTCAGAAACTGATAGTTGGGTAACCAGTCTCGTCCTTAAACAACGAAGCCTGTCCATAAAATGGACAGGCTTCGTTGCTTTTTATACCTCTTCGGTCTGTAACTGCTTCTCGTAAAGTTCGCGGTAGGCCCCGTTTTTAGCCAACAGTTCCTCGTGCGTACCTTGTTCGACAATCTCCCCGTCGTCGAGCATAATGATCTGATCAGCTAATTTTGCCGACGAAACCCGGTGTGAAATAATCACCGATGTGCGATCAGCCATGATACGCTTGAGATTATTCAGAATCTTGTTTTCGGTGTTCGTATCGACGGCAGACAGACAATCGTCCAGAATCAGAATTTTAGGATCACGAACGATAGCGCGCGCAATGCTTAACCGCTGTTTCTGACCACCGGATAGCGTTACACCCCGTTCGCCAACCCGCGTTTCAAACTGCTCTGGAAAATCCAGAACATTCTGGTACAGATCGGCATCCCGAACGGCCTGCTCGACGCGCTCCTGCGAAAGGTCAGGTTTACCAAAGCGAACATTGTTGCTGATCGTCTCGGAGAACAAAAACACATCCTGCGGCACATAGCCCATCTGCTCCCGAACCGACGTTAAGTTGTAATCTTTGATCGACACATCATCAACTCGGATCTCACCCGCCGAAGCATCGTACATCCGCGTCAGCAGGTTCGCAAGCGTCGTTTTGCCCGAACCCGTTGTACCCAGAATAGCCACGGTTTCGCCCGCCTTTACGTGCATCGAAAAATTCTTGATCGCGACGATACCCGAATCGGGATAAACGAACCGCACATTCTTGAACTCAATTTCACCAGCAATGGTCCGTCGTATATTTTTCTGAGAGACAATATCGGTTTTGATCCGCAAAAATTGATTGATCCGCTCCTGCGAAGCAGCCGCCCGCTGTGTCTGACTGGTTGTCCAACCGAGTGCCATTACTGGCCAGGTCAGCATATTTACGTACAGAATAAACTCAGTGATATTTCCGGGCGTCAGGCGACCGGCCATAATCTCCTGCCCTCCTACAAATACAACCAGCACGTTACTTAAACCCACCAGAATGGCTACGATGGGAAAAAACAGGGAGTCCACGCGCGTCAGGCTTAGTGACTTGTTCCGGTATTCGTCACTTTCCAATTCAAACCGAGTGGCCGAGTTTTGCTCCTGCACAAACGCTTTCAGTACCCGAATTCCCGAAAAAGCTTCCTGCACGTAGGTCGAGAGTTTCGACAAACTCCGTTGAATTTCTTCCGACCGCTGGATGATGATGTTATTAACGAGGTAAATGGCAACCGACAAGATCGGCAAGGGCAGCAACACGTAGAGCGACAAGCGCGCATTGATGCTCACCATGTACGTAATAACCAGCACGAAGAGCACCAGCAGGTTTACGCCGTACATGATGCTCGGGCCAACGTACATCCGCACTTTGCTCACATCTTCCGAAATCCGTGCCATCAAATCGCCGGTGCTGTGCTGCCGGTAAAAGCTGAGCGGTAGCGTCTGATAATGATCGTAAATCTCGTTTTTCAGATCGTACTCGACATGGCGAGACATCACAATCAGCGTTTGCCGGACCAGGAACAAGAAAAATCCTTTAAGCAACGCCATCACGAGCGTAAGTCCACCAAACAGTAGCAAACTAAACGCAAACACGTCGTACAAAGCCGATTGCAGGGGCGACTTATCGTAGAGATAATAGATGTCCAGTGTTTCGCGCACCAGGTCCAGCGCGTAGCGTACCAGCTGCGCCGGAAAAATGCCGAAAAGATTGGATATGATGGTAAATACCGTCCCCCAAATCAGATACCATTTGTATTTGAGGAGATATTTATTCAGGTAGGAAAGTGCTTTCACAGTGCAGCCAAACAACTTTATTTTCGTAACCGTCCGAATCTTAGAAAAGTTGCAAGGCTTTTTGTAAGTGGTCAATCGAAAAAGGGTGGATCAAGGATCTAGCCCCCTACCACCCTGCTCCGACGTTTCTACCGGCTGATTAATTCAGATGTCGATATCGCGGCTAAGGCAACGAGCGCCAGTCCCAAAACGCCCGTACCCAGCATAATAGCGGCCATGGCCCAGCCTTTGCCCCGGTATCGGTCCTGGTTGCGCTTGATGGTTGTCAGGCTGGCCGTACCTAATAGCGTAGCGGTCAATGGCAAGGTTAAGCTCAGGACCCACATCAGCGTTCCGCTCGACACGACGAACAGCGAACCAAGCGACAACGCAGCAACGCCCAGGGCGACCAACGCCAGTGCATACGTCTTACGCCCGGCACTGTTTCGGTCGATCATGTGGGTACGGGGCGCTACATGGCCCAAGGGCAGGGATCGAAACCAACCACGCGAGCGCCGGGTATGGTAGCTATCCGGGTTTCGGTGGTGCGTCGCATCGACGGTGAATTTCGCCCGTGCTGTAGGTGTTGTAAAGCTCGTTGCCGATGCGGCTGTGGTTACGGGTGAATCCAACGTGCTTTCGCCGGACGAAATAGTGGCGATTTGGGGCACTAATGTGTCGGCTTCTTCGGTTATCTTATCCGAAATAGGGCTTACACGGCTGTGTGAAATGGCGTTCCGTTGCGGTTGGAAATAGGCATAGTGAGCCGGTCCACAGCCTGATAGCATGGCGATGGCGAGGATAGCGACAACGCTGCCCTTACGCCAGAAAGTGAAGAACATGAAAGAGTTGGTAGAGGTTAAGTCATACGGTTTGTAATTGGGAAAACTACGAATAAAGCCGTATTTTTGCAATCCGTAAACGCAGTTCTTTTTTTTATCGGTAGATTTATTTGTTTTATCCGGGATGCTCAACAGGCGACTACTCCGAATAAAGGTCATGCAGGCGCTATATGCCCTTCGTCAGGCCGAATTCTCTAATCAACAACTAGCCCTCGATGGCATCGCGGATCTCTTTCAGCCCGATCTGAACTCGATGCAGCCTCAGGACAAACGGCAGCTGGAAGGCTACCGACAATTGGCGGGCCTACTCTTCGAAGAGGCCATTAAGGCAAACCAGCCCGCTCAGGACGACGACGCTCCCACGAAAGTATTGAAAGCCGCCAACGACGGTTTCGTATTTTACCAGATACGCACCAAGAAAGATCGTCAGCACTTTGCGCAGATGATGCTTAAGCAGGTGAACGGTATCTACGAAGATTACATCCGGGTTCTGTTGTTGCTGATCGAACTTGGTCACGCAGCCCGCATTGACCGCGAACGGCAATACCGCGATGTCGATGAAGCGCCTTTCCCCTTTGAGTCGGCATTGAACGACAATAGCGTCATAAAAGCGCTGGCTGACCTGCAAACGCTGCAAAATGAAGCACTCCGGCACAACATATCGTGGGCCGAAGATCTAGGCTTTATTCGGAAAGCGTTGCGTGAGGTTCTTAAGACGGACGACACCTACCGAGCCTACTGCGAGAAAAGAACGCATACGGCCGACGAAGACCAGGCCTTGATTCAGTATGTGTTGCGTACGCTTATCTTTAAGCACGAAGTTATTCGCGATCACCTGGCAGAAATTGACCTGAGTTGGGCCGAAAACAGTGAAGTGGTACGGGGGCTGGCTATTCGCACGCTTAAATCGGCGCAAAGCCCGACAGGCTTGAAACTCGAACCGCTTACGGACGACTGGGAAGAAGACGAGCGGTTTCTGAACACGCTATTTCAGAACGCGCTGAACAACGATGCCGATTACGAGCAGTTGCTCACCGATCAACTTCGCAACTGGGATGTCGAGCGTGTCGCCATGCTCGATAAGATTATTCTCAAATTAGCCGTTTGTGAATTGCTCAACTTCCCAAACATTCCGGTTAAAGTGACGATTAATGAATATATCGAATTGGCAAAAGCATATAGTACGCCTAAAAGCGGTAAATTTGTCAACGGAATTTTAGACAACCTCTCCGAAAAGCTACAGGCTACAGGGCGTCTGCGCAAGAGCGGACGTGGGTTGCTGGACAATAAATAGTGTAGTAATTGGGTTTCGGTTGTTAGTTACCGGTATGAATATCAATTTGTGCCGAAGCTAAACGCTGTAAACTGAAAACTTTTTTAGAAATGAGCAGAATTGGCCGTGATTTAACCTTTTTGCTAACCGGACTATCAGCGGGTGCTATCCTAGGATTGTTGTACGCCCCCGATAAGGGCAAAGTCACCCGTGATCGTTTAACGTTCCGTTTGTCGAAGTATCGCGAACAGATTGAGTTTATGATCAACGATCTGGTGAACTCAGCCGAACTACCTGAAAACCTATCGAAAAACGAAGGGCAGCGTGTGGTGAATGATGCGCGTGAAAAAGCCGAGCGGCTGCTGGAAGATGTTGACCGTCTGATGGCTCAGATCAAACAACAGAATGCCTAAAATAAACTGAGTTTTCAGGGTATGACTTTCAGCAGTTTTCGACAGGTAACGGGAAACGGAAAGTCATACTCTGAAAACTCCTTCCTACCAATGCACTTACAAAAAGGGCTCCTTCTCCTGGCTATTATTGCAGTGGGTTGTGGGCAAATCAGTTGCGACAATCGGAAACAGGGCGAGTCGGCTCAGGCTTCAGCTACGGGCAAGATGCCGAAAATTACCTTTGCGGAAAAGGGAATCTACAACTTCGGGACGCTAACCGAAGGTGATACCGTTGAACATACGTTCAAGTTCACCAATACGGGCGAGTTTCCGCTCATTATCAACAACATTACGGCCTCATGTGGCTGTACGACGCCCGAATGGCCCCGCGAACCGGTTGCCCCGGGAGCTTCCTCGTCAATTCGCGTTCGGTTTAATAGCCGGGGTAAAAGCGGAGAGCAAAACAAAACGGTCACCGTTATTGCGAATACCGACCCGGCCATGACTGATTTGCAATTCAGAGCCTTGGTGAACCCAAAGACCGATTCAACCAAAAATTCATAACCCACTCACTCATGCATTCGATTTTAGTACAGGCGATACCCGGTTCCAGTCCATCCATGCTTTACAACGTACTGCTGTGGGTAGGGATCATCGGTGTTTTTTATTTTTTCATGATCCGTCCCCAACAGAAGAAACAAAAGGATCAGAAAAGCTTTGTAGACAACCTTAAAAAAGGGGATAGCGTGGTAACGATCGGTGGACTTCACGGTCGTATCGCATCCGTTGAAGGTACGACGGTTACTCTTGAAGTTGACCGGGGAATCAAGATGACGTTTGAGAAATCGTCGATTTCGCGCGAAGCAACGGCAAAACCAGCCGAACCTGAAAAATAAAAGAACCCTGGTAAGTTAGGCGCACAGTTCGCCAACTCCGTCGGTCCACTACACTACTACCTTGTGACCATTCCCCAAAACAACCGACCGTTTCAGCCGACCAAGGCCCTGTTGTGTCTGGGAGCGGCTGCGCTGTTCTGGTTTTTAAGCGCTCTGAACAAAACCGGTTACACGCTGAACGTCGAATACCCCATTCGTTTCGTCTACAACGATTCCCTTTTTGTGCCGATAAAGCCCCTGCCACGCACCGTGCGCGTCAACGTTTCGGGCGATGGCTGGGGATTACTGCGTCATTCCTGGCTTCCTTTTCGGGTTGATCCCGTTGATTACACGGTAGCCAATCCGTTGCAGGCATCGGTAATCAACACATCGTCGCTGACAGCAGCTCTGGCTGAACACATCAAAAAACTGCACGTCAACTACGTGGTGGCCGATACGGTCGAGATGGGTTTCGACCGTCGTATGACCAAAACGATTCAGTTGATACCGGATAGTTTGCATATCGATCTGGCTCCCCGTTACCTCGTTTCGAGCGTTATCAACCTAACTCCGCATACGATCCAGGTCGAAGGGCCGGCTCGGCTGGTGCGTGGCATTTCGGATACATTAGCCGTTAGTATTCCCGGAAAACGCATTGCCGACAACTACGATAACGAGGTTACGCTGAATCATTTTCGGCATCCGCTCCTGCGGGTTAGCACCGACCGGATTGCCGTTAGCTTTGAAGTGGGTGAACTCTTATCCCCATTGCCGACACCAGCGCCAGCACCTGTACCCATGAAACCAAAGCCAGCAACGAAACGCTAGGTATTGATTCTCTGACGTTATGAAAGCTCCTCTTCAGATTGGCGTAACGGGTGGAATTGGAGCCGGTAAAAGTGTTGTTTGTCGAATCTTTCAGGCGTTCGGTATTCCGATTTACGAAGCCGACGAACGGGCGAAATGGCTTACCGAAAACGATCCTATTCTGAAAGCGGACATCGTGCGCGTGTTGGGTGCGCAAGCCTACGACGCGCTGGGACGCTACAACCGGGCCTGGGTAGCCTCGCAGGTGTTTGCAGATCCAACGTTGCTTGCCGGGCTCAATGGCGTAATTCACCCCCGTGTCATGAGCGATACCGACGCCTGGGTCAATGAACATGCCGATAAGCCTTACGTCGTCAAAGAAGCGGCTATTATGAACGCGGCTGGTCAAAACAATTCACTTCACAAAGTTATTGTTGTCCAAGCACCACTAGCCCTGCGGATCGAACGCACCAAACAGCGGGACCCGCACCGCTCCGAAGCAGAAATCATCAACATCATCAATCGACAGATTAGCGACGCCGAGCGGTTGAAACTGGCTGACTACGTTATTGATAACGACGAAACGCAGTTGCTCCTTCCTCAAGTGGTGGCGCTACACAACGATTTTTTGCGGCAAGAAACAATTTAATCGTTCAGCCGCCGTAAATTAGGCTGTTACTCTCCTATCAACAGCCTGATCTGATGAAACGATTTTTTACCCTTCTTGCTGCCTGCGCTGGTAGTTTCTTTTTTGGCGCGTTCATAACCGCCGATGACTCCAAAAAACCCTTAACAGCCGATATGGTCGGGGTTGCTTCTCGCATCTTCGGCCTGGACTTCACGCCCGCTGAGCAAGACTCCATGCTCAGCAGTTTGAACGAATCACGTGCGGACTACGAGGCTCTGCGAAAAGTCGAGTTACCGAACGACGTTGCTCCGGCTCTGTATTTCAATCCATTACCGACGGGTTTTAAACTATCCAGTGGACAGTCATCGTTTAGAGCGTCGGCTCCCGCTAAAGTCACCTTACCGGACAATCGCAACGATCTTGCGTACTATACCGTCTCGCAGTTGGGCGAGCTGATTCGAACGCGGCAGATTTCGTCCGTCGAGTTAACCAAATTTTTTCTGAATCGGCTGAAAACGTACGATCCTAAGTTGCACTGCGTCATCACCTTGACCGACGATTTGGCGCTAAAACAGGCGGAGCGAGCCGACGCCGAACTGAAAGCCGGAAAATACCGTGGCCCACTACATGGCATTCCGTATGGTGCCAAAGACATTCTGGCCAAGAAAGGCTACAAAACAACGTGGGGATCAGTACCCTATAAAGACCAAAAGTTGAATCTGGACGCTACCGTTATCCAACGGCTGGAAGCGGCAGGTGCTGTACTCTGCGCAAAAATGTCGGTCGGTGAGCTGGCAATGGGTGATGTTTGGTTTGGCGGCATGACGCGCAATCCGTGGAAGCCCGAAACGGGTTCGAGCGGCTCCTCGGCTGGAACGGCATCGGCGGTATCAGCGGGCTTATTACCCTTTGGAATCGGTACCGAAACGTTGGGTTCCATCGTCTCTCCTTCGACAGTTTGCGGTACAACCGGCCTTCGGCCAACATTCGGTCGCGTAAGTCGTCATGGTGCAATGGCATTAAGCTGGAGCATGGATAAAATAGGACCTATTGCGCGCTCCGTTGAAGACTGCGCGCTGGTATTCAACGCTATCTACGGCCCCGATGGCAATGACCCGACCGTTATGGCAGCGCCTTTCCGGTACGCTCCGTTGCCATCGCTGAAAGGAATGCGGATTGGTTATGTTAATAATGCGTTTGAAAGCAATTACGCAAACCGGGCTAACGACTCGTTGACGTTACAAGTGCTGCGTAAGCTAGGGGCTCAACTCGTTCCGTTTGAGTTGCCAAAAGGCGTGTCGGCCAACCGGATTTCGTTCCTGCTGGGGGCCGAAGCGGCAGCTGCCTTCGATGAACTGACGCGTTCGGGAAAAGATGACCAGCTGGTACGGCAGGGTAAGAATGCCTGGCCGAACGAGTTTCGCTCATCGCGGTTTATTCCGGCGGTGGAATATATACAGGCAAACCGCGCTCGTACAAAACTCATTAACGAAATGGCCGCTCAGCTTAAGAACGCTAACGTGGATGTGTACCTTAGTCCGACCTATGCGGGCGGTAATTTAACGGTCACGAATCTGACCGGTCATCCGTGCGTGGTGCTTCCTAATGGCTTCAACAAGCAGCAAACCCCAGGCAGTATCACGTTCATGGGCCAATTGTTTGAAGAAGGTAAAGTACTGGCCGTTGCCAAGGCTTATCAGGACGCTACCGATTGGCACAAGAAGCATCCAGCGCTGTAAATTCGTAGTGGAGATAGCTTACAACGACTCCGTTAGGACATTTTTTGCAAACCTTTCCATAAATCAACCCGTTTACAAAAGCAAGTAAACAACAAAACGTTATGAGAAAGGTACTGATGCTAGCCAGTTTACTGGCGATAATTTATGCGTGCTCACCGCGCGTAGCGGTCGATAAGAGCAGCCGGACGGACTTCAGCAAATACAAAACCTTTGCCTGGATGGACTCCGACGTAAAAGCGGGCCAAAACCCTGTTTATTACAATCAACTAGCAACCGAAAGTGTGGAGAACACGGTCAATGGGGTGCTGAACCAAAAGGGTCTCAAAGAAAGCAACACCAAGCCGGATCTTCTGATTGGCTACCACTTTTTCGTGGAAGACAAAACACGCACGGTCTCGACACCAAACTCCGCTTTTTACGGTCCTTACATGGGCTGGGGTCGGTGGGGCTATGGCGGCTGGGGTCCCGGTTGGTGGGGATGGGGTGGTCAGCAGTACACGCAAGAGCAGTATAAAGCGGGCATACTCGTAGTTGATATGGTCGATGCGCGTACCCGTAAATTGGTCTGGCGTGGTGCCGTCGAAAACGCGGTAGCTGACCCATCACGAATCACGGCTCAGCTGACTAAAGAAGTGGAGCGGATTGTTGAAAAATACCCGGAACGAAACAGTTAACAGGCTTATACTACGAAAAAGCCCGCTATCATTAAACGATAGCGGGCTTTTTCGTGATCCATTTTCGGTTTACCACAACTGATCCGGGTATTTCCCTTCATCGTGGAGCCGCTTTAGGGCTTCCTGTACAATGGGCTTATCGTCGGGATAGGTTACGCCAAACCACTCCCCTTGACTGCGAAATACTTTACAGTGTCCAAGATCGGTTTGAATAAGCGTCGTCATAACGGTCGGAATGTAGAACTCCGCTTTTAGCGAATCGATATTTGCAATGGCGTACGTTTCGAACTGGCGTTCTAGAGACGGAAATACGGAGGGTTTGAAACCCCAGAAATTCATCGAAACGGGCGTGTCGGGCGACAAAAGCGTATCACCATCGGTTTCTTCGTATACGATGCGTCCTTCTTTTTCGTAGATTTTCGTCCGCTCGATGACCGACGCCAGGTTGCCGTTATCATTTACCTCGCACACACCCCGCGAAACCGAACCGTATTTAGATAACGTGTTTTTCACTTCATAACCAACCATGGCGTGCAGTTGATCGTCGGTATCCGTTTTCAAAAATTCACCGATCAGTTGAAACGCTTCGAGGCCGTAGAAATCGTCGGCGTTGATGATAGCAAAAGGCGTCATCGTGTGGTTTTTGGCGCAGAGCATGGCGTGACCCGTTCCCCAGGGCTTCGTGCGTCTCACTTCCCCCAGCTCGGCGGGAACGTATGCATCAAGCGACTGAATCGCATAATCTACTTCTATTTTTCCGGCTAGTTTTTCGTTGAATATCTCCTCAAAATCAGCGCGCAATTCTTCCCGTATGATAAACACGACCTTTCCGAAGCCCGCCCGGATCGCATCGAATAACGAATAATCCATGATTGTCTCGCCGTTCGGCCCGAACTGATCGAGTTGCTTGACACCGCCATAACGGCTGCCCATACCAGCAGCCAGAATTAAAAGGGTAGGTTGCATTAGTGTTTAATTGTTTGTCAATAATCTGTTATCGTCAGTCAGCGCCAAAATTAGGCAAAAGATTTCGGCTACCTAATCAAAGCGCCTTTACTATTCATTTATCCCTTGCGCCATTCTTTAAGGTAATTCATTCTTAACAACATACAATTTGAATTAGTTATCGTAAGGATTCTGTTCAAAACAACGGTTGTCTACTACATACCCTGTCCTTCCAGCAACCCTGATTCTTTTGGCGATAAACAGGCCCTCTCACAAGCATAGTGACCGGTTAACGTTTTGTCAGTAGCTTCGCGGTGGTAAGTCCTCCGTAGCTTTTTCTCAGGATCATTATCAACCAATGCCACTCATCGATGACGCATCCCTCCGACAGCCGGGCCTATTTTTTTAAGATTGACACCACGATAAAGAAAATCCGCAACGCGCTTCAAAAGCAATTCAACGATGCCGGATTTGATTTGACAGTCGATCAGTGGGTTATTATCGATCATCTTTACCGTAACCCCGGCATTAGTCAGAACACCATCTCGGAAATAACCACGAAAGATGCGCCGACCGTAACCCGTATCATCGATTTGCTTTCGCAAAAAGGGCTGGCCGAACGGCGCATGGCTGATAGTGACCGACGTAAGTTTCTGGTGTACCTGACCAAAACAGGTGAAGCAAAACACGATGAAGTGCTGCCCATTGTGTCGGCGATGCGTCGCAAAGGCTGGGGTGAGTTAAGCGAGGAAGATTACCAGCACTTTGTCCGGATCATGGATTCGATTTATACGAACATCAGCCAATAGCGGCTAAGCGTCTGCCTTCACCTGTTCTTGCAGGCTAGACAACCTGCCACCACCTGAAGCAATTCCCACAACTTGTCTCTTTTCTTGCTGTGATGACCAAAACCATCAACCCCGCCGACCTGAAACCCAATGAATTTTACCGGTATCTGATTGGTACGATTGGTCCCCGACCGATTGCATTTGCCAGTACGGTTGATGCCCAGGGAAATGTTAACGTAAGTCCGTTTAGCTTTTTCAATTTGTTTGGCTACAACCCGCCAACGGTGGTGTTTGCGCCGACCATCAACCGGCACGGTCAAAAGAAACACACATTGCTGAATCTGGAAGAGGTAGGCGAAGTGGTCATTAACATTGTCAATTATACTATGGTCGAGCAAATGTCGCTGGCCAGCGCAGAATTCGAGCGTGGCGTCAATGAGTTTGAAAAAGCGGGTTTTACGGCTGTGGCTTCCGATAAAGTCCGTCCACCAAGAGTCGCCGAATCACCTGCGGCCTACGAATGTGTCGTCAAACAGATTATTCCAACCAATAACCAATCCACGCAGGACACGCCCGGCGCGGGTCATCTGGTTATTTGCGAGGTAGTCATGGCGCACGTCCACGACAGCATTTTTGACGAAACAGGCGCTATCCATCCGCACCGTATTGATTTAATTGGCCGTATGGGTGGCGACTGGTACGCCCGCGCTCAAGGCGATGCATTATTCGAAGTAGCTCGCCCTAAAGTAGGCATTGGCGTTGACCAGATCCCGGCTTCTATCCGCAACAGCCCGATTTTAACGGGCAACGATTTAGGTAAATTAGGCAGCTTCAACGCGCTTCCGACAACTGATGAAATAGAAGCCTTTAAAGAAACGGGCGTTTTAAATGAGCTATTTGACGAGGCTCGCTACGGTTGTCAATACTTGCCGGATTTGCTCCATCTGCGGGCCAGGCAGCTTCTTGCCAACAATAATGTTAAAGACGCCTGGCTGACGCTGCTGCAAGTCCGGTAAACGAACAAGTGTTTCAAAAGCGTGTTGTCATAAAACAGCAAAATGAACTACACGATGAAATCCACTGTATTGATCCCCAGCTTGTTTCTAGGCTTATCCTTCGTTTTCGGCTGTTCGTCCGGTAACGACAGTACCGATAAAGCCGATAAGATCAACGATGAACGCATTGAGAAACAGGCCATAGCGGTTAGTAACGACGCCCGTGAAGACGCCAAAAAAGTAAGCCGTTATATGGTTCACCTGTCAAATAGCGGCATGACTGAATATGAATTGAGTAAAGTAGCCCTTCAGAAAGCGACCAATCCTGAGGTAAAAGGCTTTGCCCAGCGGGCCATGAACGAGCATCAGCAGCACGACAAGACGTTGCAATCGCTCGCCAAGCAAATGAACGTAACCTTACCGACTGAACTCTCGGATAAAAGCAAAAGTGCGCTGGGTAAACTAACCGGGATGGATGCGGGCACCGAGTTCGACCTGCAATACCTCGACAACATGGCGACCGTCAACGACGACGCGCTCTCGGTTGCCGATGATCTTCAGGACCTTGCTCCGAACGATGGTGTAAAAGCGTTCATAAAGAAGCTAGTAACCGACGATGGTAAGCATAAGGATTTGGCGAAACAGTTGAAAAACGTACTGGATTAGTCTATTGCTGGACGGACTGATTCTTCTACTTCCGTCCGTCCAGCGGTCAACTTAGTATCCTCTGGCGGTATTATCGGCTCTTGGGTCCGATGCCCCTTCGTACGAACCGTCGGGACGAATCAAGACGCAGTCCATACGGCCAAGTGTATTGGTTAGTTTTTCAAGGATATAACCGCGCGTTTGCAGCATCTGAACTGTCTGATCAGAAAAGGCACCGTTTTCAAACGTTGTTTTATCGGGAAGCCATTGATGGTGAAATTTCAGTGCGTTAACGGCCTGTTGCATCGTCATGCCGTGTTCAATGACATTAAGAATGGTTTGATAAACCGAGGTAATGATCGTAGAACCACCCGGCGTTCCAACAACCATGAACAGCTTACCGTCTTTTTCCAGAATCGTAGGTGTCATCGATGACAACATTCGCTTGTTCGGCGCAATTGCGTTCGCCTGATTGCCAATCAATCCAAACATGTTGGGAACGCCCGGCTTAATGCTGAAATCGTCCATTTCGTTGTTTAGAAAGAACCCGGCTCCGTTCACAACAACCCGGCTACCATAACCACCGTTCAGCGTGGTCGTGATGCTCACCGCGTTCCCTTCTTTATCAACAATGGAAAAATGCGTCGTTTCGAGACTTTCGTAACCCGGAATCGTACCGCCTTTGATGGCTTTGCTGTCGGTCGCTTTGGCAAACGAGAAGTCTGTCCAGCGTGTGCGCAGGTAACCCGGATCGATCAAATTATCGACGGGTACCTTAACAAAATCCGGATCACCCAGAAACTTCGCGCGGTCTGCATAAACACGGCGTTCGGCCTCAATCATTACCTGCACCGTTGAGTCACGATTCCAGCCCCATTTTCGCAGTGGATACGGCTCTGTAAAGCGCATCAACTGCACAAGCGCAACACCGCCACTGGAGGTTGGCGGCATGGTGATGACTTTGTAGTTTTTGTAGTTCGCCTGAATCGGTTCGCGCCAGACAGCGTGGTAATTTTTCAAATCTGCTTCGGTGATCAGGCCATTTCCCCGCTTCATTTCTTCAGCGAGCAGCCGCGCGGTTTCGCCTTCATAAAACCCGGCGCGGCCCTGCGCCTGAATACGTTGCAATGTTTTCGCCAGATCACTCTGGACCAGCAAGTCCCCTTTATGCCAGGTAACCGTATCGGTAGAGACGGTGCTTTTCAGGAAATAAGGCTTACCCGGATTGATGGTATTCAGGTCCGTTTTGATTCGATTTAAACCCAGTGCATCGCGTTCGGTCAGCGCAAAACCTTTCTGAGCCAGATCGACAGCGGGCTGGATCACCTGCGACCACGGTAATTTACCAAACCGCTTATGGGCTTCGGCCATTCCATCTACCGAACCGGGCACACCGCTGGCTAAATGACCACTGATACTCAGGCCCTGGCGAACGTTACCGAGCGAATCGAGGTACATATCCTTACTGGCCTGACCAGGGGCTTTTTCGCGGTAATCAATCGTATAGGATTTGCCCTGGCTATCCCGGTAAACCATAAATCCACCACCACCAATATTACCCGCCCCCGGATACACCACCGCCAGCGCAAACTGTACAGCTACGGCAGCATCAACGGCATTGCCCCCCGCTTTTAAAATGGTTAATCCGACCTGAGAAGCTTCCGGATGGGCTGACGCTACCATGCCGTTACGGCCAATTACACCCTGACGGTCCGAGAAAAATGGTTTAACGGTTGGATCTTCGTCACGATATTGGTAAACACCCTGACTCTGCCCAACTTTTGCACTGGTTCCGGTAGATGATGTCTGCGTTTTGCAGGAAGCAACAGCAAGGGCAAACAGTAGTAGGGAAGGATAATAAATACTATTTTTTTTCATACAGAACTGCGGGAAGGCGGTTGTAAACCACTAAACTACAAAATTTGCGTTACTCATCCGCAGTGAATTAATGGGGAGGAAACGACGTAAAAGAAGGTTACCGACTGGTCGTGTAATCCTTGGGTAACTAACCTAGCCCCGATGCTTATACAATGAACCATTCATCCGCTGGAACGGCCTGCTTGTCCGAAACAATTGGGTATGGACGGATTTTATTTTTTTATTTGTTAGACTGACGAGATAACTTCTGTCAGAATTATACAATCACCATGCGATTTCTCCGTCAGGTATTAGAAAGTTTCCGGTTTGCGTGGCAGGCACTTCGCTCCAACCTCCTGCGCACAACGCTCTCCTTATTGGGCGTAACTGTCGGTATATTTTCTATTATCGCCGTGTTTACACTAGTAGATTCGCTGGAACGCAATGTCAAGGATAGCGTAAACGTGCTCGGCAGCAATGCGTTATACATTCAGAAGATTCCCTGGACATTCGATGGTCCTTTTCAATGGTGGAAGTACTTTCAGCGTCCCGAACTCAAGTATGCTGACTTCCGCTACCTCCACGAGCACCTCGAAGACGCCGAAGCTGTAGCCGCAGCCAGCGGCAAAAACGGGGTGACCGTCAAGAACGGTAATAACAGCATGAAAATCCGCCTGTCGGGTGTTACCTCCGATTATAACCAGGTTACCGATGTTGCGCTATCCGATGGCCGTTACTTTACCGCTCAGGAACAGGATGGCTCCCGAAACGCTGTCATTCTCGGATCGGAGGTAGCCGAAACCTTGTTCCCCGGTCAGGACCCGGTTGGCCAGGCTATGAAGGTGGCAGGCTTGAATTTTACGATCATTGGCATTCAGGAGAAAAAAGGCTCGGGCGTTCTGGAAATCGGCGGTAGCGCGGACAAACGCTGCCTGATCCCTTACAACACCTACGCCAAGTACTTTGCATCTCTCAATCCCAGCATCACCATCTTTGCCAAAGGATACGACAGCGACCCCGGCCTGGAAAATCTGGAAGGTGAAATCCGGGGCATCATGCGCACGCGTCGGAGTTTAAAACCCACGCAGGAAGATAACTTTGCCATTAACCGTCCCGAAGCCTTGTTTAAGTTTATCAGCGGTATCTTCGCCGTACTGACCACGGCTGGCTGGGTAATCGGCGGTTTCTCGATCCTGATCGGTGGCTTTGGCATAGCCAACATCATGTTTGTAAGCGTCAAAGAACGCGTCAATATTATTGGCATTCAAAAATCGCTCGGTGCCAAGAATTACTTTATTCTTTTCCAGTTTCTGTTTGAATCCGTACTGCTAAGTCTGGTGGGTGGTCTGGCGGGTATAGCGCTGGTTTATCTGCTGTCCTTTATACAGTTGGGTACCCTTACGCTGGAATTGACCATTGGCAACATAAGCCTGGGCCTGGGCGTGTCTAGCGTCATCGGTGTTCTGGCTGGCATTATTCCCGCCTACTCAGCGTCGCGTCTCGATCCCGTTATTGCGATCCGATCGAAGTAGGTTACGAATGATCAATTGGGCGCAGTTATCCCCTTCCTTTGTCGTTAATAGCATTTCGCGAACAATTCAAGGCAGACTCTGTTCTGTTTTCTGAACTTGTTTAAAATTTTTGTCTATTTGCACAAAGTAAACCGCAACTTAACTGACCAAATCGATGCGAGGATTATTGTACTTTGTATTATTCTTATTAGTTGTTTTTGGCGTTCTATACGCGCTTACCGGCTGGAGCTTCAGTGATGGCGAACGAGCTGGTACGATCTCTAAATTTAGCCGCCGGGGCTACCTTTTCAAAACCTACGAAGGCGTGCTGAACGTTGGTGGTTTTTCAGGCGAAACCGGCTCGCTGACGCCCCAATATTTCGACTTCTCGGTCAAAGATGAAGCCGTAGCCAAAAAACTCACCGATGCGGTAAAAACCGGCCAGCGGGTCACGCTTCACTACGAAGAAAAGATTATCAAATTTCCCTGGAACGGAGAAACGAAATACTACATCACGGACGTAGAAGCGGTCGGTCCACCACCGAATCCGTATGGTACAAATCCGGGTTATCCGGGTGGTCAGCAGCAGCAAGCGCAACCGGCTCCAACGCAACAGCAGCCGGTCAACGCCGACTCGACCATTTAGCCTATTTAGACTATCATTTTCATAAACGGACAGCTCCAACGCCTGAGCTGTCCGTTTTTATTTGTTCATTTTACAATTTATTGATAATCAATAGAAAAGGCAGGTGTTTGGGTTATACGAAGCGCTAGACCGATAACTTTTTAAGCGCTAACAGGCTTAGTATTATAGACTTATAAACTGGCCTAAAATTTGTGCTTTCAGGAAGTCTAAAACGCCTTAATTATTTCAAAAATCCGTTTGGTAATCTGGGCCTTTTTCGTTAATTTTATCTGTTTAAACAACCATCCTAACATGGCAAAATCAGATACGGCGCAAGCCACAGCATCTGCTAATGACAACAAGTTAAAAGCCCTTCAAACCACCATTGAGAAGTTAGACAAAGCGTTCGGAAAAGGCACCGTGATGCGCCTGAGCGAAACCAAAGTTGTCGACGTTCCGGTTATCTCAACGGGTTCTTTGGGGCTTGATCTGGCATTGGGTATTGGTGGAATGCCACGCGGCCGCGTTGTTGAAATCTACGGTCCTGAATCGTCAGGTAAGACCACGCTTACAATGCACTGCATTGCCGAAGCCCAGAAGAACGGTGGCCTAGCTGCGTTCATCGACGCCGAACACGCGTTCGACCGCGTATACGCCGAGAAACTTGGTATTGATACCAAAAACCTGCTGATCTCGCAACCCGATAATGGCGAACAAGCCCTCGAAATTGCGGAACATCTGATCAGCTCAGGTGCTATTGATATTATCGTTATTGACTCCGTTGCCGCTCTTGTGCCGAAGGCCGAGATTGAAGGCGAAATGGGAGAAAGCAAAATGGGTCTGCAAGCCCGATTGATGTCGCAAGCGCTGCGGAAGTTGACCGGTACGATCAACAAAACCGGTTGCTGCTGCATTTTCATCAACCAGCTGCGTGAGAAGATCGGTGTGATGTTCGGTAACCCCGAGACAACGACCGGTGGTAACGCCCTAAAATTCTACGCGTCGGTTCGGATCGATATTCGTCGTATCGGCCAGATCAAAGAAGGTGCCGACAACGTTGTTGGTAACCGCACGAAAGTGAAAGTCGTGAAGAACAAACTGGCCGCTCCGTTCAAAGTGGTTGAGTTCGACATTATGTACGGCCAGGGCGTTTCGAAAGTCGGCGAAATTCTTGACTTAGCTGTTGAGATGGATATCGTTAAGAAATCAGGTTCCTGGTTCTCATACGGTACCAGCCGTCTGGCTCAAGGACGTGACGCGGTTAAAGAACTGCTGCTCGACAACCCTGAATTGATGGCAGAACTGGAAAATAAAATCCGGACGAAAATTTCTGAAGACGAAAATGCGCTGCTTGACCCTGTTATCGAAGGCACTGATGCTGACGATGAAGGCGAAATTGACGATTAAGCTTCATAAATCTGTACAGAAAGAGGTGGTTGAGTTTTCTCAGCCACCTCTTTTTTTATTTTTGTATGTACGTACCACGGCTAAGCAACTAGCATTCGCTGTGTTCATTCGTCAATTCACCTACCTAACGCGATGAGGCAGTTGCCCCATCAACCGATTTAACACCGAATGTCCAACCATCACAACAAACTCTCGGTTTGTCCCAACTGCGGACAAAACCTTAGTCCCCATGACAATTTTTGTCCGAACTGTGGGCAGGAAAACCACGAAGTCAAGCTGCCCCTGGGCCACATCATCTACGAGTTTGTTGAAAGCATCACGCATTTTGATAACAAGCTGTGGAACTCGCTAAAAGCCATTTTTACCCGCCCCGGTAAGATGACCGCCGAGTTTCTGGAAGGAAAACGGGCGCGGTATGTGCCACCTGCCCGCCTTTACGTTTTCGTGAGCGTTATCTTTTTCTTTCTGATTGGAAAATTCGCCGACCACCAGTTGGAAGAGGGAATAAACAGCTTGAAGAATGTATCAGGCACCGACACAACTGACGCTTCCAGCGTGATAAGAGTTGACATTGAAGATCTGATTAGCAATGATAGTTTACTTCGTAGTCGTGGGCTGCATAGAATGGCCAGAAAGATTGACGTTAATACATCACTGACCAGAGAGGGTCTGGCACGAACGGCCCGCCGTATCAAACGACTCCAGCCAGCCCAACTGGATTCTACGTTGAAGGAGGCTAATTTAACCGTAGTCGACTCAAACCAGACCAAGCTGCGTGAGCTGATCGCCCTTGTTCCTCAGCAACCGACATTGTCACTATCTTTTTCCAATATGATGGGCAAAGAGTTTAAAACAAAGGAGGAACGGGAAAATTACGAAGCGAAACTAGGGCAGATGTCCAGCGTACAGATCGATTCACTCATCCGAGCCGAAGGAAGTACGCCCAATTGGTTTACGAGAAAGCTATACGGGCAACAGGGCAAATTTTCCCATTTGATGAAAGGCGAGAATACCCATGAACTGCTACATGCGATCATGAAAAACTTTTCTGTCGTCATGTTTATCCTGATGCCGTTCGTCGCCATCCTGCTGTTACTCTTTTATTTTCGACGCGGTCGGTTCTATTACGAGCATTTGATTTTCTCCGTACATATTCATACCGTTCTCTTTCTGCTCTTTTCAATCGCACTGGCCACCACATTTTTTGCCAATCCAAAACTCAGCTCATCGGTATTATTGTGGACCTTTTGGATTAGCTGGCTTTATTTCCTCCTCTCGATCAAGCGCGTTTATGGACAGTCGTGGGGTAAGACAATCCTCAAGTTTTTCCTGCTGAGCATGATGTACGGCCTCACAGCTATGTTTTTCCTGTTAGGTGCTCTCGGAGTTGGCTTTCTAACCTTTTAAAGGCTGTATAAATTTTGTCCTGGACGGATCGAAACGAGTGTTTTTGTCATCCCGACGTAGGAGGGATCTCCGCGAACCGGTATATTATACTATCTCCGAAGATCCCTCCTACAAAATGGTACAAGACAAATTCTTAGACAGTCGCTTAGAGTACTAAAAAACCCCAGTTGGACGACTGGGGTTTTTTAGTATTACAGTATAGTAACTGCTTACCGATTTTCGAGGGGAACAAACTCACGTAGCGTTGCTCCTGTATAAATCTGCCGTGGCCGACCGATTGGCTCTTTCTGCTCACGCATTTCTTTCCACTGCGCAATCCAGCCCGGCAACCGACCGATGGCAAACATAACCGTAAACATGTTGGTTGGAATGCCCAACGCCCGGTAGATGATCCCTGAATAGAAATCAACGTTCGGGTAAAGTTTCCGCTGGATGAAGTACTCGTCATTCAGCGCGGCTTCTTCCAGACCTTTGGCGATCTCCAGAACAGGATCGTTTACGCCAAGCTTACCTAGTACATCGTCAGCCGCTTTCTTAATGATCTTAGCGCGTGGGTCAAAGTTTTTGTAGACGCGGTGACCAAAACCAAAGAGACGGAAGCCCGTTGTTTTGGCGTTCTTCGCCATATCCACATACTTGCTTACATCACCGCCATCTGCTTTAATCGCTTCGAGCATTTCGATTACTTCCTGGTTGGCACCACCATGCAGAGGTCCCCACAAGGCGCTTACACCCGCCGAAATCGACGAATAGATGTTGGCCTGCGACGAACCGACCAGCCGAACCGTTGACGTTGAACAGTTCTGTTCGTGATCAGCGTGCAGGATCAGCAGAATGTTCAGCGCTTCGGCTACAACCGGATCAACTTTATACTCCTCTACCGGCAGCGCAAACATCATGTGCAGGAAGTTGGGAATATAATCGAGTTCGTTTTTCGGGTAGTTGGTTGGATGGCCCATTCCCCGCTTGTACGACCAGGTCGCAATCGTTGGCAATTTCGCCAGCAACCGAACGATATGCTTGTCAACGTCGCCTTTCTCGTCCTGCGAATCAGGATAAAAAGCGCTCATCGCACTCACGAGCGAAGACAGAACGGCCATCGGGTGAGCGCTAACGGGAAAACCGTTGAAGATATTCCGCATATCTTCGTTCACCAGGGTATGACGCCGAATAGCGTTCTCAAATTTGGAATACTCCTCTTTCGTTGGCAGCTCACCGTAGATAAGCAGATAAGCCACTTCAAGGAATGACGCTTTGGCGGCCAAATCTTCAATCGAGTACCCCCGATATTGCAGGATACCCTGCTCACCGTCTAGGAATGTAATGGCGCTTTTGGTGGCACCAGTGTTTTTGTAGCCCCGGTCTAGGGTGACGTAGCCGGTTTGGTCACGGAGGTTAGAGATGTCGAAGGCTTTTTCGTGTTCCGTTCCTTCAAAGGTTGGAAATTGGTACGATTTACCATCGACAGTAAGTTCAGCAGTGTTGGCCATACAAAAAATCAGGGTAGAGTATTCAGATATAATGGATTAGCAGCTCGTTGAGTGTCGGGTCACGTCCATGCCGGGCGAAATTAACCCAAAAACCCTAACGGCGAATGAAATTATGTGAAAAAAGCAGCAATACATTTGCATTAAAATGTAACAGAGAGAAATTACAATAAGTTTATACTCATCGTTTGTAGAAAATTCCGCCTTTTATAACTGCCTTAACCTGACGCAGATTAGCAATTGTTTTTATTGGATCGCCGTCTACCGCTACCAGATCAGCCAGTAACCCTGCTTTGATCCGCCCGCGATCGGTCAGGTGAAACACATCAGCATTGACAGACGTAGCCGACCGGAGCACATCGAGTGGCTTCATGCCGTAATCGACCATCATCAGGAGTTCACGGGCGTTATCACCGTGACTGAACACGCCGACGTCGCCACCGGCACAGATGGTTACGCCCGCGTCGAGCGCCTGTTTGAACGTCACCCGCTTCTCGCGAATACGAGCGGGCTCTGGCTCCTGTCCTTTTTTCCAGCCCCGATACTGACTAACCGCATCGCCAGCCGCCAATGTTGGACAAAGCGCCGTACCCTGCTGTTTCATCAACGCAAAGATTTCGGGGGTTCCGGCATCACCATGTTCTACCGTTTCGCAGCCACCTATAATCGCCCGACGCATTCCTTCGGCAGTGCTGGCGTGCGCAACGACACCACGACCGCTGCTCTTTGCCACTTCGACAATAAGCTTGATTTCGTCAACCGTATAGGTCGGACGGGCTTCGGCCATAAGTCCCCAGCGGTAATCAGCGTAAATTTTTATGGCGTCGGCTCCTTTACCGATCTGCCGCCGAACAGCCTGAATCAAGGCATCGTGCCCGTCTGCTTCCTCTGCGCCCTGCGGCACCTCAATATCAGCGCTAAAGCCTTTCGGACCGTAGCTACCCGATGCGATAAGCGCCCGCGTCACGACAACCATACGCGGACCGGGGATGATTCCTTTGTTGATAGCCTGTTTGATGCCTACGTCGTCGTAATCAGCACCTTCGGTTCCCAGATCGCGTACGGTTGTAAAACCAGCCAGCAGCGTTTTTTCGGCGTGAACCGTCGCACGCGCCACCCGCAATGACCGGGCTTCTTTCAGAACCTGATCATCCCAGGGTGTTTCGTTGTAGGGATGCAGCAGCAGATGCGAGTGTCCTTCGATCAGTCCCGGCATTAACGTCGTTCCTTTCAGATCAATCACTTCGGCTCCGCTGGCCGAAACCGCAGCAGCGGCACCTACGGCTTCAATCTTCTCCCCGGTAACCCGAACCACCCACCCCTCATGGCTGGTTTCACCGTCGAAGACACGATCAGGTTTAAGCAGATAGGTTGTTTGGGCAAAAAGCGCCGTGGGTAGCCAGCATAAGAGGATGTAAAGCTTATTCATAGAAAAGTCGGTTGATTCAGGAGAAGCATAAGAAAGGGAACGGTTTAAACCATCCCCTTTCTCGTTCGACGGTATTTATACTTGAGGCCGCTTGTTCGTCACGGCATCCCATACGCCCTTACCAAAAACCAGCACAAGAAGCCCTGGCAACAGGATAGCGCCTGCCCGAAAACCAGCTCCGGTAAGTTTGTAAACACCCGTATTGTACTGGGTAAAACTTTGAAACAGATAATAAGCTGATGCGGCTAAGAGCGCGACCAGAATACCCAAAGCGACGGCCTGACTCAATCGTCTGACGCCCCAGGACACCAGCAGGGTTACGCCAACGACAATCGCTACCGTTCCGAGGGCTTTGGGAAACGTTGCGATGTAGTCATACTCGAAAAAGAACACCCCAGCCTGACCGATCAGATTGGGGTGCGACAACAGCCAGCCGTCTACAACGACCAGCGCAAGCAATAAAATGTAAAAAAAGGGATTACGCATTTTTCTATTTTCTCAGGCTGTTTTTACAATCAGCGAAGATACTAGCTTTTGCGTCTTTTATCCCGCCAATTCCAGCTTCAAAAACTTACCAGTGTAGCTTCCCTGCACATCAGCGACCTTTTCCGGCGTACCTTCGGCGATGATGTTACCGCCTTTGTTACCGCCTTCAGGCCCAAGATCAATCAGGTGGTCCGAGACTTTGATCACGTCCAGATTGTGCTCGATAATCAGGACCGTATTACCCTTGTCGGCCAGTTTGTTTAGCACGTCTAGCAGGTGCGCAATGTCCTGAAAATGCAGACCCGTTGTCGGTTCGTCAAGAATGTAAAGCGTCTTGCCAGTATCTTTCTTAGACAGTTCTTCGGCAAGTTTTACGCGTTGCGCTTCGCCACCCGAGAGCGTTGTCGCGTGTTGACCGAGCGTAATGTAGCCCAACCCTACATCGTTCAGAGTTTGCACTTTGCGCAGAATTTTCGGCTGACTGGCAAAGAAATCGAGCGCCTGCTCAACAGTCATGTCCAGCACATCGGCAATGGATTTTCCCTTGAAGCGCACTTCCAGCGTCTCGCGGTTAAAGCGTTTGCCTTTGCAGGTTTCGCACATGACGTGTACATCGGGCAGAAACTCCATTTCGATCTTCTTCATGCCCGCGCCTTCGCAGTCTTCACAGCGACCACCTTTGACATTGAACGAGAACCGACCAGGTTTGTACCCACGAATCTTGGCTTCGGGTAGTTCAGCGAATAGCGTCCGAATCTCCGAAAACATACCCGTGTACGTGGCCGGATTCGAGCGGGGTGTCCGACCGATTGGCGACTGATCGACTTCGATTACTTTGTCTAGGTGTTCCAGACCGTCAACCGTCTTGAACGGCAGCGGCTCCCGCTTCGACTTGTAAAAATGGCGATTCAACACGGGGAATAGGGTTTCGTGAATCAGCGATGACTTACCGCTGCCCGATACGCCCGTGATCGTAACCATCTTGCCGAGTGGCAATTTCAGCGTTACGTTCTTCAGGTTATGACCGGTTGCATTCTTGATGATCAAGAACTTACCATTTCCTTTGCGCCGTTCGACAGGAACCTCGATGGCCCGACGACCGCTGAGGTAATCCGCCGTTGTACTGCCATTTTTCAAAAACTCTTCGGGGGTTCCGATACCGACCACCTGACCACCATGCCGACCGGCACCAGGGCCGATGTCCAGAATAAAATCGGACTCAAGCATCATGTCCTTATCGTGCTCAACTACCAGAACCGTGTTGCCCAGATCGCGCAGGTTCTTGAGCGAATCGATCAGCTTCACGTTATCACGCTGGTGCAGTCCGATGCTCGGTTCATCCATGATGTACAGGACGCCCACCAGCTGCGTTCCGATTTGTGTAGCCAAGCGAATACGCTGCGCTTCGCCACCCGACAGCGTCCGCAACGCCCGGTCAAGGGTGAGGTAGTCTAGACCGATATCGAGCAGGAAACCAATACGCTTGCGAATTTCTTTGAGGATCTCTTTCGCAATGACATTCTGCCGATCACTCAGGCTGTCTTCTAGCCCATCGAACCAGGTGGTCAGTTCCGAGATGTCCATACGGGCCAGCTCGGAAATGTTTTTCTGGTCGATTTTAAAATTCAGCGATTCTTTTTTCAACCGGGCACCGTGGCATTCAGGGCAGGACTTGACAACCATGAAGTCTTTGAGCCACTCCTGAATTTTATCGGTACTGTTTTCCTGTTGCCGCTTAAGGAAGTTTACAATGCCTTCGAACTTGAAATTATACGCATCTTCACCAGACGGCTTTTTCGACGGAACAGCCGACTCATCTTCGGTGCCATTCATCAGCGCGTGAAGCAATTCCGGTGGGAACTTGGAAACGGGCGTTGTCAGATTGAGTTTGTATTTCTTTAGAATCGCTTCGATTTCCTTGAAAATCCACAACTCCCGATACTCGCCTAACGGCGCAATAGCACCCCGACTGATACTCAATGATTTATCCGGAATAACTGATTCTTCCGTAATTTCTTCGATAACGCCGAGACCATTACAAACGGGACAGGCACCATACGGCGAATTAAACGAAAACGAGTTCGGTGAAGGCTCGTCGTAGCTGATACCCGATTCGGGGTCCATCAGGTTCTGGGAGAAATAGACCAGCTGTCCTTCTCCGTCGAGCATCTGCATCGCTCCTTTCCCTTGCTTCAAGGCCGTCTGCACGGACTGACTCAGCCGAAACCGATCGTCGGGTTTTGGAATGATGCGGTCAATGACAATTTCGATGTCGTGAATTTTGTAGCGGTCCAGCTGCATCTTCGGAACAATGTCCTGAACGACGCCGTCAACGCGAACTTTGGTGTAGCCCGTCTTGGCGATCTGCACAAACAGTTCGCGGTAGTGTCCTTTCCGGCCTTTGATAACGGGAGCCAGTAAGGTTAATTTCTGACCGGCATATTGACCCAGAATCGTGTCGATAATCTGGTCCTGCGATTGGCGCTCCATCTTGCGGCCTGTCACGTAGGAGAACGCTTCGCCAGCGCGGGCGTAGAATAGCCGCAGGAAGTCATAAATCTCCGTCGTGGTTCCAACCGTTGAACGGGGGTTTTTAGACGTGGTCTTTTGCTCGATGGAAATCACCGGACTTAGCCCGTTGATTTTGTCTACGTCGGGTCGCTCCATATCACCGATAAACGAACGGGCGTACGCAGAGAAGCTTTCCATGTAGCGCCGTTGGCCTTCGGCGTAAATGGTATCGAACGCCAGCGACGACTTGCCACTACCGCTGATTCCGGTTACAACAACCAGCTTGTTGCGGGGAATTGTAACGTCGATATTTTTTAGATTATGTTCGCGGGCGCCCAGCACTTCAATCTGGTCAAAACCCGTCAGATCAATATCGGTAAGTTCAGAACGCCGATTTGTTGTTTTTTCTTCAGTCACGTTGGAATCGGGCCGCGTTGCGGTTGGCTTATTCTAAGGAACAACGTAAAACAGCCAAGGGGAGTTTCCATAAGACCAATAGGTTTTATCGAATCAGCCCGTTACGTTCTACTCATTTTTCGGGCTTTGTTCAAACGTCAAAACAAAAAGACCAGCCACCGCCCTTTGGCGATAGCTGGCCTCATCAATAAATCCGTTCGTTCGCTTATTTTCCTTTGCTCGCGCTCCCTTCCTGAGCAAGCGCCAGTTTAACCGCATCGTACAGATTTACGACACCACCCGTTTTCGACAAGCTTGAAAATTCGACCGTGTCGGTTGATTCGGGCCGACGCACTTTAGTCTTGTAAGGTGTCGCCGATTGCATGATAATTCGCTTGATGTCGGCGTAAGTAAGCTTGGGGAAGTACGACTTAAGAACAGCCGCAACGCCTGCTACCACTGGAGACGCCATACTTGTTCCGCTGTTGTTTTCGTATTTGCTGCCCGGTACGGTCGAGTAAATATCTTTACCCGGCGCGAAAACGTCTACCGTTTGCTTCCCGTAGTTCGAAAAGCTGGCAACCAGCTCGCTGTTATTCGTTTCGGCACTAGCGCCAACCGTAATCACGTTCGGAATTTCTTTGCCATCCATAAAGCGAGGAGCCGGATAGTTGGCCGCCGTGTCGATGTCCTTTCCGTCGTTGCCAGCCGCATGGACCATCAGAACCCCTTTCGATAGTGCGTAACGCTCGGCATCTTCAACTGTTTTACGCTGGGGCGAGTAGTCTTTGCCAAAGCTCATATTGATGATTTGCGCGCCGTTATCGACGGCATAGCGGATTGCATTGGCAATGTCTTTGTCGCGCTCATCGCCATCGGGAACGGCCCGAACACCCATGATCTGAACCGCATCAGAAATGCCCATAATACCCAGATTGTTAGTCCGGTCAGCGCCGATGATTCCGGCAACGTGCGTGCCATGATCGGCCCGGGGTCCAGCGATGTCGGCATTGCCGTAATCACGCTGGTTCATATCGTTTGGATTATCACCTACGATAGCCCGGCTGTCGAAATCTGGGTTGTAGTTATATTCTGCCCGCGACTTTAGTTGCTCGTTGGCCTTTTCCAGTTCGCTGGTGACGGCGTCAGCGTCTGATGCTCCCTGCTGCTTCAACAGACGCAGGATACCCGCCACAGGCCGTTTAAGGTTAGCGTCCGTCAGTGTATCAGCGGCTTTTTGCAACGTAGTCGTGTCAAGCTTTGTGACATTCAGCGCTTTTTTCAACACGTCAACGGCGGTGGTGTACTGCTCGTAAAACTGGCTGATACCCTGGTATTGCGCTTTGTACTGCGCCTGATTTTTCTCGACTTCCGCTTTTGTTTTTACGTACAGATCGTACTCTTTCTGCTGATCGGGTTTCAGCGAAGAGCGGGTTTTTCCTTCGTACTTTGGCTTGAGCTGCGCGTAAAGCCGGGTTACTTCCGCCGTTTCATAACTGACGTTACGCCCATCTTTACCGCCGATGAAGTTCCAGCCATGCACATCATCTACGTAGCCGTTATTATCGTCGTCCTTGCCATTACCTGCAACCTCTTTTGGATTGATCCACAATACCCGCTTCAGATCTTCATGCGTTGTGTCGATACCACCGTCGATCACTGCGACAATTACAGGCGTGGGTTTCCGGTCTTTGAGCAACTCGCGGTAGGTACGTTCAACGCTGATGCCAGCTGTGTTATCGGTTTTATCCCGCAGATACCACTGCGTTTCCTGCGCCGTTGCTGCTATGGAAAACAGACAGACAGACGCGCTGATAAGGAGTTTCTTCATGAATTGGTAACAAAAAAATATTCACAAATTACGAAGAAACAAGCAGCAGTAGGACTTAAAAGTTGTTAAATGGCACACTTATTTCTCAGAATAGTCAAAAAGGCCAACGTTTGAAAAGGATTATCAACGGCCCTATTTGCTTTGTCCAGGCTTGTTACCCGAAGCATAAAACTGATTAAAAATTTTGGGGTACTGCGGAAAAACAACTTCGGGCTCTTCCAGATCAGGATGCCACATTTTTTCCCATTCCAGGCTGTAATACCCTTTGTAGCCTCCATCTGCCAAGGCCGTGATAGCGTCAAAAATTGGGGACTCTCCCTGACCTAACGGTACATAATGGTACGCCCCATTCACCAGTTTTGCGTCTTTGATGTGGACGTGCCGGATATAAGGCTTTAAGGTTGCGTACGCCTGGGCGGGCGGCTCTTTAGTGACGGACCACATGTTGAAAACATCCCAGATCAGGCCCACTTTGGGTGATTTGACCGCTTGCATCATGCCCACTAATTCGTTGGGCTGAACGCCGTCACCATGGGTTTCGAGCAGTATACTTACCTGACTACCTTTTGCATAATCAGCCAGTTCGGTCAGCCCTTGCGTAATTCGATCAATGGTGGGTCGGCGCTCTTCGTTCTTGGGTATATCGTTGGGAAACACCCGGACGTAGGGACAGGCCAATTGATCGGCCAGCGTGATAAATCGTTTTGCTTCATCCAGATGGCGTTGGCGGGTTGCCGCGTCAGCATGATGCAGTTGCGTTGACGCACCCAGATTGATGATTTTCACGCCTTTGTCGGCGGCAAGTCGGCGGCTACTGGCAATATGCTCCGCACTGTCGAAAGCAGGGCTTTTGGTTAAGTCCAGCACGCCCGCGACTCCTCGGATTTCAATACCATCGTAGCCATTTTTTGCGGCTGCATCCAAACTCGTTTCCAGCGACCACTTCGGGCAACCCAGTGTTGAAAAAGCTAATAACGGCTTGGGTCTGTACGAACGTGAGGCTGTTGCTGTACCCATAGCGGCAAACATCCCTAAGGTTGTCTGCAAAAAGTGTCGGCGCGTTAACTCATTCATATAGGTAGATACAATCGGTGCGATTTATTAACTTTTTAACGTTCAGGGCTTGCCGTGCGTGCTGTTCTGATAATGCTCTTTCAGCAGATCTTCACCAAAATCGTTGGTTAAGTCACGCACAACCGTGTGAATATGATTGGCATTAGTCTGCGTATTGTCATACTCAATCAAGATCGTCGGGCCATGAATGCGGTAATACCAGCCCTTACCCTCCCCCAATTCGGGCGTCAAATCGCCGGCCCAGGCAAAGCGTAAACTGTCCAGACCTGATTTCTGTAGCTTGGCCATCTGCTGGTTGGCCAGCGTGATCCGGTAGTTGTTTAAGTAGATCTGTAGCAGTTCCAGAAATAACTTACGCTGGTCGGCGTTCATGTCTGACAATGTCAGACCATCCATCTTTTCAATCGATGCCTTCCGCCGATTGCTCGTAATGATGTCGGGGTATGCGACAGTAGCCAGTACTGCTTTCTTACGCTGTTCAGAATCAAGCGTTTTTAGCAGCGCAAACGCGCGTTCGGTTTCCTGTTTCAAAATTTGCCGCCCTTTCTGGGGAAGATTCTGAACGCGCGGGTCAGACATCCGCTTATCGGCCATGTGGGTATCGTATTCCAGAACGCCCGGATTACTACCAAAGAACGTAGGTGTCTGGGCAAGTACGCGTCCTGTCAGAGACAAAAACTGAAGCGATAGGTGATGCCCTTCGACCCGCCAGCTCCACGGATTTTTGGTCGTCGGATCGCCGAACACGGTAAACGCGTAATTTTCTGGATCACGGTATGTATCGTTGGGCGGACGGTTATCGATGACTCGTAACACGTTTTCCGTATCCATTATAGACGATGCTTTATCGTATCCCTGCTGGCTAAGCCCCGTCTTGAGCATCGCCATAGCAGTCCGACGCTGCTCAGGAGTCATTTGCTTTAGGGGTAATCCTTTGCGTTCTCTCGGAACAAAGTGCCAGTTGAACCGCTCGGGATCATCGAAGGCGAAGATTGCTTGCTGCCGTTGGGCTGGGGACAACGTTTGTAGGAAAGCCTGAACCGCTTCCTGCATTTCGTCACGTACCTGCTGAGTTGACGGCTTGCTTTTTGGTGGAGCTACGCTTTGTGCTCGTATTTGTCCGACGATCAGACAGCAAAAGAGAATGCGTACTAACCTCAACATAAGGAGTGCTTTTTTTGTAAAGCACTCCCCGCTTAAATTTTACTGAGTAGTAAGTAGCGCTCTATCGCCGAAAGTTGCCAAGTATTTCGTCCCAATCCCTCTCGATTGAAATCAGTCAAAAGCTTTGATGATTTGTACACTTTTTGCTAACAACCCGGCCCTTTCACTAGTTGTAGAAATAAATCCACTGTCACTCTACGATCATGTCAACCCGGCCACCGAATAACAGTTTTGGTCCCCTCGACCATCTGGCCATGCGCTATCTGCGGCAGGCACTCGACACATCGCATCCGACTGATGAGCCGTACGTACTTAATCCCGTTGAAAGCCGCATAATTCGGCGCACAAAAATTTTGACGCTCAGCCTGGCGGCCCTATTGGGTATTATGGGCGTTTTACTGTTGTACATTCCGCAGTACACGTGGCCGGATTTTTTTCAGAACACCCCGATTCCCATTTTTGGAACGACTTATTACGTACCTATCATCACAGCCTTGTATGGCCTGTTGCTGGTCTACATCGAGATCAACTTGTTGGTCGGATTGAATCTGCTGGGCGTTAAGACAATCATGCAGGTATGCCAGTTTCCTCGTGCTCACGATGCGCAATATGATCGCCATCTGCAAGCGCTTGCTAGTGCCGCACTGGAAAAAACAAACCGGGGCATTTTGCGCTTTGGCATCGATCCTTACCTGAACATGCCGCGTTGGGGACTCACTATCTTCTTTGTACTAAATGTTGTTAAAGCGGCTCTAACTAATCTGGTTCTGAAGTTTTTGTTAAAGCGCTTCTTAGGCCGTTTTGCGTTACGGCAGGTTACCGATCTGGCAGGGATGCCAATCTACGCGGCCTGGAATGCTTATGCATCCTGGCAGGTCCTTCACGAAGCGCAAGTGCGGGTTATGGCTCCACTCACAATCCGCGAATTTGTAAACGAACTTTACGACGAGTGGGGCAACAACGAGCAGTTCCGTCCCCTCATACTAGAAGCGTTGCAATACGTGGCTATTCTGAAACGTCAGTACAACTACGCCCACTTTCTACTCACAGAGACGCTGGTTGATCGGTTCAACTTACGGACAAACGTTACATTGACAGGGCACTTTGTTGAGCAGGCAGCCAACGCTCCCGACGAAGTACGCAGAAGTCTTGAGCGACTAATTGTTTTTGGTGTGCTGGTGGATGGTAAATTGTCTTGGGTTGAAAAACAGCGGCTCCGCCAGTTACGTGCCAAGAACTTTCTTACCTATTCAGCCAGCGACATCCAACGCATCGGCGAAGACTATAATCGCGGCAAAGGTCTTTGGGTTTAACGAGATTGTAGCGTGTTGATCTTTCAGCTAACTTCAACGGCGTCATCTTTCGTAACCCGGACCTCATTGATCCGCTTGTCGTCTGCCGATAACACGTGGAAAGTAAAGCCAGCGTAGGTTGTTTCGTCGCCGGACTTGGGCAACCGACTAAACAGTTCGAGTAACAACCCGCCCAACGATTCACTATCGCCCTGCACAGACTCAAAGGTAGTAGCGTCTACGTTTAATACACGGCACACGTCAGTGATAGGAACCTTGCCTTCGAATACCACTGTCCGCTCGTCTTCACGTCGATAACCAAGGGGCGTTTCATCATCGAACTCATCGTTGATATCACCAAAAATTTCTTCGATGATGTCTTCCAACGTTACCAGACCGCGCGTTCCACCGTATTCGTCCACCACAACGGCCATGTGAACGCGACGTTTCTGAAAGTCCTGTAGCAGATCGTCCACCTTCTTGTTCTCAGGGATAAAGAACGCGGGTCGCACCAGCGTCTGCCATTGAAAGGAATCATCTTCGTGAAGATGTGGAAGCAAGTCTTTTATGTAAAGGATACCTTCAATCTGGTCCAATGACTCTTTGTAAACAGGTACTCGCGAATAGCCCGAGGCATTGATCTGCGTCATCAGCTCAGAGAAAGTAAGGTCATCTTCAATGGCTGAGATATCGAGTCGGGCCCGCATCACCTGCCGAGCCGTCAGATTACTGAAATTGACAATACCTTTAAGTATTTCCTTCTCTTCGGTTGTAGCATTCGTGCCCGTTAATTCGACAGCCTGGCTAAGCTCTTCGACGGACAATTTGTACCCCCGGCGTTCAACTCGTCGGTCAATCTGGTTGCTGAAGTTGACAAGTAGCATCGCTAAGGGCCGAAAGACAGCTAGCCCGATTTGTGCCAGCGGGGCTGTTCGTCGGGCAACGGTTATGTTGTTCTGGCTAGCATATACTTTAGGTACAATCTCGCCAAACAAAACAATTGCCAATGTAACCACCAGAGTTACACCGGAAAGTATCCAGCCCGAGGCATGGTATGCTTCCAGAAACTCCCACGTCAAATACGTGACGATAACAACAATGGCGATATTTAATAGATTATTAAAAATAACCAGCGATGCCAACAGCCGTTTGGGACGGTCAAGTAGATTGGCAATTCGTTGATCACTGGGCTGAACGCTGCTCCGGCATTGAGCACGATCGTCCGGGGAAAGAGAGAAAAAAGCAGCTTCGGAAGCGGATACTAAACCAGCCAGAACCAGAAGCAGCAAAATCAGGGCCGCGTAAGGTGCGTATAAATCAAAATAGGTGCTCCAGCCATCAGCGGCTGAAAGCACCTGTCGAGGAAGAGGATCACTACTGGGGTCCATGTATATCAGATCTCGTTCAACAATAGAGCGTTGAGCAGTTTAGAACGGCAAATCGTCGTCGCCACTGTTGCTCTCAAAAGGCACCGGATCGGGTTGCCTACGACGTTCGGGCGCTGCGGCTGGCTGCGGTGCCGGAGCGGCCTGCGGACGAGGTGCTGGTGCCGGAGCGGCTTGAGCAACAGGCTGCTGACGGGGAGCCGGAGCCGACTGCTGAGCGGGCGCTTCATACGAAGCACCGTCCTGACGATCATTCGGGCCACTTAAAAATTGAAATGTAGTAGCACGAACGCCGAGCGAGAACCGCTCTTTACCTTCCCGATCTGTATAGGTTTCTGTCCGCAGGCGGCCTTCGACATAAATCTGCTGCCCCTTGCGCACGTATTTTTCAATTGTTTTTGCCTGATCATTCCAGACCTCAACCCGGAACCACTCCGTTGACTCAACCTGTTCACCGGTGCGAGTGGTATATCGCTCATTAGTGGCAACGCTGAATTTGGCAACAACGGAACCGCCATCTAGGTAGCGTACTTCCGGATCATTGCCCACATTACCAATAATAATTACTTTGTTAAGGCTTGCCATATGTATCGTTTTATTAGTTACGTGCGAAAATTTCGCTGGGTTTAATGAGATTAAAGATACTGAAATCAACGCACTTATCCAAGGGATTTCTCCAAATAGTTCGTTATTAATACGGGCTTGGGCAACTGCCCCGCTTCACCTGTTGAGTACCATTGTAAGCCCATAGGCAACTGGTCTGCAAGCTTGTCGGGTAAGTCGATTTCATAGAATGTTGCCTTGATCCGCTGGTGCGACAGCAGTTGCGTTGCTTCGGTCGGCATAGTGGCAAAAACGCCTTGCATTACCAATTCGTTCACTAAGTTAGGCAGCGGCAGATCGCGTAACATCGCTTTAGGTTCATCCGTCTCAATCAAACAAAAATCGTACAGATTTTGCCAGATATCCCGGTCAGTACGTTCACGCATGGCTACCTTATCGCCATTTCTAAAAATCAGATACTGAAAATAGCGCTCGCGAACGGGAGCCTTTTTTGCCTTGACGGGTAAGCGATGTTGCTGACCGGTCAGATACGCTACACACTGCTGCTGAACCGGACATAGCAGGCAGTCGGGCGCTACGGGCGTGCACTGGATGGCACCAAACTCCATAATAGCCTGATTGTACGTTGCCGGATCGTTAGCCTGTTGAATCAGACGAGTCGCCAGTGCCGCAAATGTCTTCTTAGCTCCCGTTGTCGTGATGTCCTCGTTGATACCAAACACGCGGGCGAGCACCCGATACACATTGCCGTCTACAACGGGTACCCGCTCACCAAAAGCAAACGAAGCAACGGCGGCAGCGGTATACACGCCTATGCCCTTCATTTTCAACAGATCATGATAGGTGTCCGGAAACTTTCCATTAAGTTCGTCCGTTACGTAACGGGCTGTCTGGTGCAGATTTCGAGCACGGGAGTAATACCCAAGCCCTTGCCAGAGTCGAAGCAATTCGCGCTCATCAGCACGGGCCATGTCCTGTACTGTTGGATAGGTCTTCAGGAACCGTTCATAGTAAGGTTTTCCCTGCGCTACACGGGTTTGCTGGAGAATTACTTCCGACAGCCAGATGGAATATGGATCGCGCGTGTGACGCCAGGGCAAGTCGCGTTTGTGGTACTCATACCAGTGTTCAAGACTAGGTACAAATACCGTTTCATTGACGTTAAGGTCTGATTGCCAATTCAAAATAAAAAAGGAAAAAGCGTCGTTAACGATGAAAAACTGGAACACAGGGTTTTATAATTTCTTAGAAACCCCTACCTTTGTGCTCCCATTTTTGACACCCGAATTTTCAACAACACAGTAAACGTTAAAGTTTAAGAAGTCGTGACGAAAGCAGACGTAATTGCAGAGATCGCCGATAAGACCGGAATTGATAAGGCTGAGGTAACGAACACCCTTGAGACCTTCTTTTCGGTAGTTAAGGACTCGTTGGCCGAGGGAGAGAATATTTATGTGAGAGGGTTCGGCAGTTTCATCAACAAGAAAAGAGCCAAGAAAGTAGCCCGGAACATCTCGAAGAACACCGCTATGGTAATCGATGAGCATTATATTCCGAGCTTTAAGCCCGCCAAGGTTTTTGTTGAACAAGTAAAAACCAGCGACAAAGCCAAAGTTGCGGCTGAGTAAGCACTAAAAGCGGTCCTCAGTGTCTGAGTCCAGTCTAGGCATTTGCTCCGTGATTCGTTTCTATCATGAATAAGTCAGTACTGTTTGTTGTCGTGTTAGCTACCGCTTTAACCGCAGGGTTGTATACCTTGCCTAAAGTTGTCGTGCGCAATGAAAGCAAACAATTGGGTGAATCACTACCAGTAAACCGCACGAAGCAAACACCTACCTCGACTCAGCACGGGGCAGCTGCTGGCAACGAAGCCCTTGAGGGCGCAGCGGCTCATGAAAAGCCTCTTTCTCCAGAACAACAAAAGCAACTAACGGCGTTAAGGACTCAGTTTTTAACGGCGAGTTCGGCCCAGAAAGAATCGGCAGCAACAAAGTTAATTGCTCTGTTCCGGGACGTGACCAAGTATGATAGCGCAGCTCACTACGCTGATCTGCTAGCGACTAGTCAACCAACCGAACAGAATATGCTCCAGGCGGGCGATCAGTATTTTGAAGCTTACACGTTCGCTGTTGACGAGAACAAAACAGCAATGTTGGGTCAGAAGACCCGTGATTTTTACCAGAAAGTACTTGCAAAGAATCCGAACTTACTGGCGGCCAAAGCTAATATGGCGATGACCTACGTCAATACGGATACACCGATGCAAGGAATTATGCTTTTGCGCGATGTGCTGAAGCAAGATCCGACCAACGAGCTAGCCTTGTTCAACCTCGGCCTATTATCGATGCGGTCAGGTCAGTACGAGCGGGCTGTTGAACGGTTCCGTCAGATATTAATTACGAATCCGGCGAGTCGTAAAGCGCAGTTTTATCTGGGCGTCAGTCTAGCGGAATCGGGTCAGAAAGCGGAAGCTAAAAAAGTACTGGCTCAGGTAAAAACACAGGAGAAAGATCCACAAATTCTAGCCGCTGTTCAAGAATACGAAGAGCGGTTAAAATAAGTAGGGTATATAGTTGACACGGATAAAGTTCATTGATACTTAGGAACCGTCAACGTTAAAACTTTACAACCATTTGGGCTTTATCGAGTGATAGGCCGACACATATTTTAAACCACTAAACAGCATTCGCACTATGCCTTGCGGTAAAAAACGGAAACGGCACAAGATTGCCACCCACAAGCGGAAGAAACGGCTCAGAAAAAACCGGCACAAGAAAAAGTAGTAAGTAGTCGGCAGTTTACAGTCGGCTTTTCCGCCGATAGCTGCCTACTGTAAACTTGTCTACTGCCTACGCGTTTTGGAAGCCTCGTGCCGGTCTGTAAAAAGCCCGAGCGTGGCTTCTTTTTTTTTATATAGCCATTCTTAACCGTTCATTCATCTTGTGAGTAATGAATTAGTTATCAGTTCGACTCAGAAAGGTGATCGGATTGCACTCTTGCAAAACAAGAGATTGCTGGAATATCACGAAGAAGAGTTAGACAGCAGCTTCACCGTTGGCGATCTTTACTTAGGAACCGTCAAAAAGCTTTCATCAGGGCTCAATGCCGCTTTTGTGGATGTTGGGCACGAGAAAGATGGCTTTTTGCACTACCAGGACTTAGGACCGAATATCAATTCGTTTAATAAGTTTGTCAAAGATGTAATCGCCAAGCGCGTCACTACCGGCAAGCTCAGCAACATGAAGCTGGAGCCTGTTATCGAGAAGATTGGGAAGATCGATAAGGTGCTGACAAAGAACGCTCCCATCCTGGTTCAGGTGGTCAAAGAACCCATCTCGACCAAAGGTCCACGCCTTTCCTGCGATATATCGATTGCGGGCCGTTATCTGGTCCTCGTGCCGTTTTCGGACGGAGTAAATTTATCCAAAAAGATTACAGACCGAGCCGAGCGGTCGCGGTTGCTACGACTGATGTCGTCGCTTAAACCGCAAAACTTCGGCGTCATTGTACGTACTGTTGCGCAGGACAAAGATGTTGAAGAGCTTGATCGCGACCTTCAGCATTCGCTCGCTAAATGGGAACAGGCAATTAAGACATTAGCCGACGCCAAACCCCGCGACCGGGTACTGGGTGAAATGAATCGAGCGTCGTCCATCCTGCGCGATATGCTCAATGAGTCGTTCGAAAGCATCACAGTTGATACCCGCGAATCGTTCGACGAGATCAGGGAGTACATTCATACGATTGCTCCCGAGAAAGAGAAAATTGTTAAACTTCATAGCGGCAAGGCAAAGATCTTTGAAGCGTTAGGGCTTGAGAAGCAGTTAAAATCTTTGTTTGGCCGTTCGGTAAGCTTGCCCGGTGGCGGCTATCTGATTATCGAACACACGGAAGCGCTGCACGTCATTGATGTCAACAGCGGTAATAAGTCGAATTCGGAAGAAGATCAGGAAGCAACCGCTATCAGTGTCAATCGTGAGGCAGCCAAAGAAATTGCCCGGCAACTTCGGTTACGGGACATGGGCGGGATTATCGTGATTGACTTTATCGACATGAAAAAAGCAGAAAATAAAAAGCTTCTGCAAGACATCATGCGCGATGAGATGAAGTCAGACCGCTCTAAATTTACGATACTGCCTTTAACGAAGTTCGGGCTGATGCAGATCACGCGTCAGCGAGTACGGCCCGAAATGAACATTGTTACTCGCGAGGTTTGTCCAACTTGCGGAGGAACCGGCACGATCCAGGCAAGTGTGCTTGTCACCGACGTTATTGAAAATAACCTTGATTACATTTTGACCAAACAGAATGAGCGAGGGATTTCCATTACAATGCACCCATTTCTGTATGCCTACTATACCAAAGGCTTTTATTCCAAGCAAATGCAATGGTATATGAAGTACAAAACGTGGATCAAGATTGTAAAGGACAGCTCACTGGGCATTGTCAACTTCAAATTTTTCAATAAGTCAGGTGAGGAGATCGAAACAGGTAGCGGAGCTTAATAAATAAAGTAATGCTACAAGTAATTTAACGTAACCCGTTAAAAGTAAAGGGGTTTCATTCATCTCGAATGAAACCCCTTTACTTTCGCTACAATGTCTTAGTGGAGAACCTCCATTTCCATTAACTCGCCGAACATATCTTTGCCGACAAGTCCCTCTACGGAATCAACTGAGTTGATGTTCAAAAGCAGATCACGTAGGTCCTCCGTAATTTCATACGTCTGATACAAACGACGGTCAAATAGAATAGGTGCCTTTTCAAGATCACAAAGGGTGTACCGATCTTGATTAAACCTTGGGCGTGCAGGCCAGCGCCCCTGTTCCGTTCGTTTTGGTTCTTCTGGTTCCAAAAACGAATTGATATATGTCCACCCTTCCCATTGGGCTGGGTAGCGCTTTAGATAAGGCCAGAAAGCCTTGTACAACTGCGTCATTGCTTCCTGACAGTACATATCCCGATCACTGTGGCGAATAGGCCGGATGGGGTCAAGACAATGAACTACATTTCTTAAATCAGGTTGACGATAACAAACTACGGGTACAATGGGTACACCGGTAGCATGAGAAAGATACGCAACTCCTTTACGCGTCAATACTCGACGATCCCCTAGCGGCACTGAAATAAACTTATCTTCCTCGCCGGGTTCAGGTGCTGTCTCAGGGCTACCATCGACATAAACAATCAACGACCTTCCTGCTTTCAATTCCCGCAGAACGGTTAGCCCAGCAGAGGGGCTGTTCGCTTCGACAATGCGGAAAATATTGGTCAGGTTATACTTTTTGCGTAAACCTTCAGCATGTTCTATCATTCCTTCTCCTTGATGACGGTTTGCATTGCTGCCAAGCAGCAGTACACAATCGACTCCCCGTCGAAACAATAAACTCGTCAGAATTCGATACGATCCAAGGTGATAGGTACAATAGATGCGAGGGCTATCCAGCTTTGTTAATAATTCCTGCGCTCCACTTGTTTTTACTAGATCGCCGGCCGTTAAACACTGGTGATCGAACGTAGTAAAAACCTGTTGCAACAATAACTCCTGAAATAGCGTTTCGTGTTCACTGCGAGGAATGAAGGGCATGATGTTTTCGACATTAGCAGAAAACGTTGTGAACTTCATCAGGTAGCCTCGTTCCTTGTGCAGATCAATCTGCTGGAAGTGATCCCGACAACGGGAAAGTTCTTGTTTGTAAAGACGCAGTGCGGATGACATAATTTTTACCTGTTAAAGGGAAAAAGTAAGTTTAGAAGAGACTCCTTGGAAGGCCATTACATAGCAGCATGGTATATCTCCAGCAGCCAGTCGTAAGATACTTTCTGATTCTCTTTTAGCAACAGACAAAACGTTGTTCTTGGTTGCTTGAACGGCTTTGATTGCGAATTGCTTTTTCATGATGACTTTTCTGTTTTTTCGTTCGATTTGTTTGCTTGATCAGCGCTGTTTTAGGCACTGTTTGAAAGCGATCTCGGCAAGAAGCAATTTCTTGTTTGTGGAGATGCTGGGCGGATGGCTTACTTTTACCTATTAAAGGGAAAGAGTAAGCTTGGAAGAAAGTCTGTTGAAGGCCATTACTTGGCAGCAACCGTTATCGTCGGCAGCTAGTCGGAGAATGCTTGCTGATTCTCTTTTAGCAATTGATAGAACGTTGTTTTTAGTTGCTTGAACGGCTTTGATTGCGAATTGCTTTTTCATGATGACTTTTCTATTTTTTCGTTTGGTTTACTTGCCTGGTTGGCGCTGTTTTGTGCGCCGTTTGATTGATACAAAATTAGATTCCAGGGCAAGGGTCATCAATCGAAGAAAAGTCTCAATAATGCGTATTGGATTAGTCAATTATTACCATTATCTTAGTCCAGATTTTTGCTAAGGGCAACATGAAAGCAATACAATTAACAAGGACTTTCCTAAAAAAGCCGATCTACGGAATTGGGCTTCTGTTAGGTATCGTTCTGCTTATTGAAGGGCTATCCTGGACATCTGCCTACACAGTCAAAGTAGAAAAGCTGGTTAAAGCTGGGGGCCTTCTGCCCTACGTCAGCCTTTGGTTGAGAAGCCTGCTTATTCCGGAAATATGCAGCACATACATCATTATTACATTAATCAATCTGCATCATACCCGTTATAAGATCGATTCGGTCGATTTGACGTGGCGTGATATAACCAAATACGAGCTTTTACTGCTGCCTACGATTCTGTTGTCGTTTTTCGTTTTCAACCCGGCAACTGAAACGATCCGCTTTTTGCTAGAGCAGTTTCCTAACTATACCTTTTCAAAATACTGGGAAGTATACCTGGGAGGCACTTTTACCGCTGGTATCTACTTTCGTTATCTAATTCCAATGCTGTTGATTGGTTACATTGTAACCAATACGTCTCTGCTATCTGACTATTTTACGCAGCGACAGGAAGCTCAGGAAGCAGCTGAGAGTCAGGCGGCTATGGCCGTTCAGGCAGCTCAAGCTGCCATTGCAGCACAAACAACCGTAGCTGCTGCGCCCGCCAGCAATTATTTATCCCACATGAAGGGTAAAAACCAGCACGGCGAACTCGACTTCCCCGTTGAAGACGTTTACTTCTTCACCATTGAAGATCGATACTACTACGCTCAGCTGGAAAAAGGCCAGTATTTAGTCGCAAAAACGCTGAATGAACTAGAAACGGAATTAGATCCTAGTCGTTTCTTCCGCATCAAACGCGACTATATTGTTAATCGGCAGGCTGTTCTCAATTACGCATATTGGGAGAATGGTAAATACATTGTTCGATTAAACACACCTGATCGACACGAAATAGTGGTTCCTCGTGCCCGTATGCAGGAATTTCGTGAATGGTTACAGGGTAATGGTCAGCGTCCATACGCTGATACGTCTACGGATTCGTTTATCATGGCCTCCTAAGTAATTGATTTCATAAGTAACTCTTTACGGATATACCGTATCTTGGCAATTGACGACAGCTACCTAATTGTAGCTTTTTTGCTATATGGGTCTTATGATTTACGGCAGTTCGGTAGCTAATCCCCAACTGATCGGCAATTTCTCCAGCAGTTAAGCCATTAGCGACCATTCTTAAGACCTCGCGCTCCCGGTCCGTCAATCGATTTAGTTCATCTCGTGTGCTATCGGAGAGTACTTCCACACCAAAATTCTTCAGCAAGCTCATAAATCCGCTACTGTAATAGCACCCGCCTGCACTGACGGTCTGAAAACAACGATATAGCTCATCCAACCCATCGCTAGCGTACAAAAAGCCAAAGAAGCCCATTTGCATGGCTTTGGCAATCATGCGCAGGTCAGGTTTACTCGTATACAGAATGAACTTAGTCTGATAATTAGACTGTTGCATCTCTTCAACTATATCAAAACTTCGTTTACCGGAGATCTCGGACTCAAGAATAACGCATTGGGGACGTTTGACACGAATTTGCTTCAGCGTATCCTCCATCTCGACAGCACGTCCTACTACATTGTATCCTTGCTCCTTTAGCAGTTGACTCAATACTTCACAATTGAATACTTCTGACTGCGCCACGAGAATAGAAAAATCCCGTCGACGTAGTGCGAAGTTTTTTGCGCCATCCTGATTTGTCGTTGGCTGATCCATGTCTGTTATTTGTAAAAGAGTGATTGAAAGTACTAGCCTATTTAGAGTTTAAACAACAACAACATTCTGAAATCACCATTTCTCCGGACGAAATCACCGAAAACAGGCCCTTTTTATGGGTGATTTCGTCCGGAGAAATGGTGATTTCACGCAAAACGACTTGTTTTACCTTATAGTACCATACTACTTTTGATCATCAGCCAACCGTCTGTCTATTCAGAAACTAGCGATATGATGATCCAGGAAGAAACAATGTCGTCTGCTTACGAAGCGTCCTCAACTGAAATACAAAGTATAATCATGGAGTGGGTAGAAGCCACGGAACAGTTCCATCGTCGCTACGCTAAACTCACTGAGGTTATCAATTCGCTCCAGTCTAATAGTCATCGGCAGTCGAACGCAAACAACCGGTCGCGCTTACGCAAACTTATTACATTACGTCATCATATGAGCGATGTCTTAATGACTTTAATGGTTGATATGTCTGGTCAAAAAGCGGGCCGTGCCATGCAACCTTCTAAGCCTGGACAACTTCATTCTCACGCTCGTTTGTTAACTGAACTGAACCGGGAAATTGACGCTGAACTGACCAGTGTTAAAACGGTAGCTATAGCTTAGTGTTCACCTCTCCTTCTTGATAAAGGCAAGTTCCCTAGGTAATTAGGGAACTTTTTTTGTGGTCATTATAGTAAAAAATTACTATTGTACTAAGATAAAAAAGTAATCGACAGATTGTTAACACTCTGCGTTATTTTGTTACTACGAAAGGCTTTAATGCATGGTGTGAGTACTAGCCGGATATGACTGTGCCCAAAAGCTTAGATATTTCAATATCGATTCGCTTGAAGTGCATGAATTCGGACAAAAGTTGATCTGCTTCTTCAGGACTCTTGTTTTTACTGTCCCGCAATTGCTGCTGCAAGGTGTTCATGCGTCGCT
This sequence comes from Spirosoma liriopis, assembly GCF_023196085.1. Taxonomy (NCBI): domain Bacteria; kingdom Pseudomonadati; phylum Bacteroidota; class Cytophagia; order Cytophagales; family Cytophagaceae; genus Spirosoma; species Spirosoma liriopis. The sequence continues at coordinate 565,056 of NZ_JALPRF010000002.1, read as the reverse complement.
CAGCGAGCATTTTCTTGATTCGTAGGATATTCTTGTACGCTGAATCAGCAAGAATAGAAATCTCTTCTTCGGATGGCACATAAATCTCGTGCTTGATCCACCCTTCGCTGATTTCGTAGCGTGGCGTAGTTAGGTTGATAGCCTGATTCTGAACGATAGAATCGTCCGAGGCTTGTTGCGTCAAAAAGTCGCCAGCCGTCAAGATATCTCCCCGGTGATAGGCTTCCCGGAAAAGCGTAAGAATAAGGTCGAAGGGGGGCGTTTGAAACTCTATATCGTGAAGTTCGCTTAGCACATACTGGCAAAGGGTAATTCCGGGTTCAAGCTCCCGAGCGCCGTAGTTCATCAACAGACGGATGCACTCTTCTTCCTGATACGACAGGGGTGTTCGGGCAGTGGATGTTCGGTTTCCCGGAGCAAGCGGCTGTTTCGGAACCGTTGGCTGTATACCCTCGATACCTGACTCAGCAAACAGCGCGTTCAATTCGTCGACCGATGGCTCCTGCTGTGGTGTATCCTGCCTAGAAGCACGGTCATGCTGACGATCATATTCTTTTTGAGTCTGGGCTTGCCGTTTTCGGAGCAAGCGGTTGATCTCGGAGATGACAGACTGCTCACTGACATGAAACACTTGCGCGACCCGCTGCGAAAGTGTCTGGCGCTTTAAGTGATCCGTAATTCGCGTAATGCTAGCGCACACGTCTGAAATACCTTCCGCTCGTTTGTGCGGGTCATCACCAGCTTCTGAGAGCCACTGTCCAGCTTTAAAGTCAATAAAATCCTGTGAGTTTGTCTTGATGTATTGCTTGAATGCATCAGCGCCTACCTTATGAACGTAACTGTCGGGGTCTTCGCCGTCGGGAAGAAGAAGCAACCTTAGGTTCAACCCTTCTTCAAGCACCATATCAAGGCCACGCAGGGCCGCTTTTATCCCGGCAGCATCGCCATCATACAAAATAGTAACGTTTGATGTGAAGCGGGCAATCAACCGGATCTGCTCCGTTGTGAGCGAAGTACCCGACGAAGCCACCACGTTTTTAATCCCGGCCTGATGAAGCGATATAACGTCGGTATAGCCTTCTGTCAGGTAACAGACATCTTCCTGCCTGATGGTTTGTTTTGCCTGATAGATTCCGTACAGAACCTGGCTTTTGTGGTAAACCGTCGTCTCGGGCGAGTTCAGGTATTTAGGCTGGTTCTTATCCGTCTTTAGGATACGAGCACCAAACGCAATGACACGCCCCGAAACGTTATGGATTGGAAACATAACGCGCCCCCGGAAGCGGTCGAATACTTTACCGCCTTCCTTACTCAGTATGAGACCCGCTTTCTCCAGGAGATCGCGATTGTAGCCTCTACGCACTCCTTCGTTCATGAGCGCATCCCACTGATCGAAGCTGTAGCCCAGTTCAAAGGCTTCGAGCGTAGGGTTGGTAAAACCACGCTCACGGAAATAAGTTAGTCCGATACTTCGCCCCTCATCCGATTTCAGCAGAGCCTCCTGGAAAAACGTTTTGGCGAAATTTAAAACAATCAGCAAACTCTCCCGCTCGTTTTGCCGCAACAACTCTTCGGGCGTCTGCTCCTGTTCTTCAATCTCAATACCGTACTTCTTAGCCAGGTACCGAAGTGCTTCGCCGTAACCGATGTTTTCTATGTCCATTACGAATTTCACCGCATCTCCCGCTTTACCGCAGCCAAAACATTTATAGATTTGTCGAACGGGGTTAACGTTGAATGACGGCGTTTTCTCGTTGTGAAACGGGCAACAGGCAATGTAATTACTGCCGCGCTTCTTTAGAGAGACAAAGTCATTAATAACTTCGAGAATATCAGCCGACTGGCGGATTCGCTCAACTGTTTCTTCGGGAATACGCATGGACAATGAGAATTGAGAAATCAAATTTACTCTGAAAGTCGGCCCCTTTGCCAGTTCGCAAACGCAAAACAGGAATATTAATCTGCATCTGGCAAATTTTTTGCTGACGGATCAGCTAGGCACTTGATCCCAGATCATGTCCTTATCCGTAGCTTATGAACGATTATTTACCGTTAGTTCTAGTGGACAAACTGGTGTCTTTGCGTGTGCTACGCGGAGCATGGGTGCCGCTACTAATTTTAGCTATTCTTCAAGCGTGCCGCCTTCAGCCTGTTGAACCAACCCAACCGGATGCCAACGCACCAAGCGGTAAACCAGCCAATCAATACAATGCCGACGTAGCTAGCCAGTGGGCAGCCCTTCAACTGAAGCTGACAATGACAACACCTGGCTTTAGTCCACCAGTAGCTTCCCGAGCGTTTGGTTACGCTGGTCTGGCTATGTACGAAGCGGTTGTTCCCGGCATAACGGATCACAGGTCGCTGGCGGGTCAACTTCAGGGCTTAACAACCCTCCCCAAGCCCGACGCCAAGGAATATAACTGGGCACTTTGCGCCAATGCTGCCGAAGCAACGATCTTACGTAGCCTGTACACAACGGCCTCGACTGCGAACAAGTCAGCCATCGACGCGCTCGAAAAAACGCTGTACGCCGACTTTAAGGGCTCAGACGAGGGCGTCAATCAACGTTCTGTAACGTTTGGGCAGAATGTAGCCAATGCGTTGTTTGAATGGTCTAAAACCGACGGGGGACATGAGGGCTATAGCCGAAATTTTCCGACCAGCTATGTCGTACCGACGGGGCCGGGACTTTGGCAAACGACAGAAAACGGACAGAAGATTCCGATGCAGCCTTACTGGGGGAAGAACCGAACGTTTGTCAAAGCAAATATGGACTTGCCGATGCCTAAACCGCTACCCTATTCGACGGATGTGAAGTCAGCAATGTTCGCACAGTATCTGGATGTATATGTAAAATCGAAAAACTTGACCCAGACAGAAAAGGAGATTGCCGTATGGTGGGCCGATAATCCTGCTGAAACGTTCACACCACCTGGTCATTCGTACAGCATCGCCAACATTACTGTTAAGACGGCTAAAGCAGATCTGGCGAAAGCCGCCGAAACGTTTGCCAGAACAGGTATCGCAGTCTCTGATGCGTTCGTATTATGCTGGCGGTGTAAATATTTGTTCAATAACCTTCGGCCCTACACCTATGCTCGGCTGGCCATTGATCCGGCCTGGGTTCCATTCTGGCCAGCTCCCCCCTTCCCCGGCTATCCTTCAGGTCACGCTACGCAGTCGTCGTCAGCCGCTATCGTGTTGACTGACTTGTACGGCGAGAGTTTCGCTTTCACAGATGATTCGCACGTCGGTCGGGCAAAGGATGCCAGTCGGAACGTTGAGTTTAAAGCCCGCTCGTTCAAATCGTTTGTCGAGTCCGCGCAGGAATCGGCAGACTCCCGCTTTTACGGAAACATTCACACCCGTCAGGACAATGAGACGGGATTAGCCGAAGGAAAGAAGATTGGAGCCAATGTCAATGCCCTTGCTTGGAAGAAGTAGCGTTATGGCTTAGCGCATTCCGGCCAGCATTTCTTCTCGGGTTGGTCGATCAGCGTTCAAATCATAGCTGATGCCTTCAAGGTCCAGATAGTCCATAAACTCACGGTGCCGGTCTTTCTCAACCGTGAACACGTACCAGTTTTCGTAAGGTTCGTTGAATAGCTCAACTTCCGTCAGCGAGGCTTTTTTCTGCAGCGCCTGATATTGATTTGTTTCGAGGGTAGCCTGTTTTATAAGGAAGTACCACATGTAGAAATAAGATTTATGTCAATAAACGAAAACCCCGCGTAACAGTTTGCTACACGGGGTTTTCGTTTTACTGGGGCAACACAACCTGACTCGCTTACTTGTTAGCTGCCAAGATGTAATCAGCGAGTACTAAACCAGCCTCAGTCAGATACAAATCTTTCTTTTTCTTCGGAGTCGGCGTTCCGGTTTCATCAACAGTAGCCGTTATCTGAGAGACCTTGTTCGCAGCAGTGCGTTTGCGTTCTGCCTCTTCCCGTTCTTTCCGACGTTTCGTTTCCTGTAACGACACAACCGTATTCTCCTTTGCCTTTTTGAAATCGGCCAGATCCTGCGCCAGTTGCTTCAACTCCGGATCGGATTTAAGTCGCTGATCAAAGCGATCCCGCAGACGAGCCAGGATTTTATCGTCGAGGCCACGTGACTGCTCATAACGCGTCGAATTGATCTGATCCCAAGGCAACGCACTTGGCTGCGAGCTTTCGCCATACTCTTCAGCCGAGAAAGCGGATGGCAGCTCGATGTCTGGCGTAACACCCCGGTGTTGCGTACTGCTACCATTTATCCGATAAAACTTCTGGATCGTCATTTTCACCTGACCAACTTTTTCCGGCTCTTTAGGCAGCCACTGGTTTAAATCGATCAATGTTTGAACCGTACCTTTACCGAAGGTCTGTCCACCCACAATAACGCCCCGTTTGTAATCCTGAATAGCCGCAGCAAAGATTTCAGACGCCGAAGCACTGAATCGGTTTACCAGCACAGCCATTGGGCCATCGTAAGCCACAGACGGATCGGGATCGGTGTAAACTTCTGTTTCACCCGATGACTCGCGAACCTGAACAACGGGTCCTTTGGGAATAAACAGACCGGTAAGGTTAATAGCTTCGGTAAGCGATCCACCTCCGTTGTCGCGCAGATCGATAACAATACCGTCTACTTTCTCGCCTTTCAGCTCTTCCACGAATTTCTTCACGTCACTCGTTGTGCTGCTGAATCCTTCTTCGCGCTTGCGGGCTCCCTCGAAATCACGGTAGAACATCGGAATGTTGATAACACCGATTTTGAATGCCCGACCGTTATCGGAAACCTCAATGACTTCTTTTTTGGCTCGCTGCTCTTCCAGCTTGATCTTCTCCCGTACCAGTCGGATTTCTTTCGGTGGCGCACCAGCTAATGCGTTAGGAGCAATAACCTGCAACCGCACAATCGTGCCTTTCGGTCCTTTGATAAGCTTGACTACATCATCGACCTGCCAGTTCATGGTGTTAACCATCGGCCCGTTATCGCCCTGCGCAACGCCGGCAATCTTATCGTCTTTGTTGAGCAGCTTGCTTTTGAAAGCTGGACCGCCCGGCAGAATGTCCGTGATACGAATGTAATCACCATCTTCCCGAAGCATCGCACCGATCCCTTCCAGCGACTGGCTCATCTCCTGGTTGAAGCGATCCGCGTTTGTGGGCGAAAGATAGTTCGTGTGAGGGTCAAGCGCTTCGGCAAACGAGTTCATATACATCTGAAATACATCGGCGCTCTTGATCCGGTTGATCGCCTTATCAAGATTCGTGTACCGCTGGGTCATCAGAGCGACTACGGCGCTGTCTTTGCGATTGCCTAAACGAAGCTCCAGCTCCTGGTTTTTCAGGATTTTCCGCCACAGTTCGTTTTGTTCTTCTGCCGTTTTTGGCCAGGCCGCTTTTTCACGATCCGTATTGAACGTCTCATCCGTCGTGAAGCTCAACGGTTTTTTGAGCTGCTCTTTAATGAATTCGCTACGTTCCTGGTACCGCTTGCGGAAGACGTTGTACAGGTCGTAGGCCGCTGTCAGATCGCCGTTAACCAAGGCGTCATCAATCTGATAACGATATTTCTCAAAAGCCGCTACGTCTGACGCCAATAGGTAGGTTTTGCTACCATCTACTTCTTTCAGATAATTGTCCCAAACAACGGACGACAGCGAGTCATTCAGTCTTACTTTGCGGTAATGGTAGGTCGTTAATAGCTTAGCTACCAGCGTTTCCACCTTCTCCTGCGAAATAGACGGTTTCAAATCGTCATTGGGAGACGAGGTTTGGCCACCTGAAAGGGGCGCACCGCCTGGAGTGTAGGCTCCAGAAGGAGAATCCGGCTGAAAACTCAGCATCAGCACGGGCAATAGGGTCACCAGATACTTCTTCATCTACATTACCCAGATTAGTCGCGAACGGGCGAATAAGTAAATGAGCCAGCAATTGTCTGTTCAGACTATCGGCGCTCATTTATTTATTCGCCATTCCCTCATTGTTTAACTATATCAAGCAATTCGACATCAAACACCAATGTCGAGCCCGGTTTGATGTCAGCACCGGCCCCCCGGTCACCATAGGCTAAATCAGAAGGAATGAATAGTTTCCATTTTGAACCGACCGGCATCAACAGAAGCGCTTCGGTCCAACCTTTAATCACTTCATTCACACCAAATTCCATTGGCTGACCACGTTCTACTGAACTATCAAATACTTTACCATCAAGTAAGCGGCCCGTGTAATGTACTTTAACCCGATCCGTGGCAGTTGGTTTAGCACCTGTACCTTCTTTTTCAACAGAATACTGCAATCCGCTGGCTGTCGTAACAACGCCCGATTTTGCTTTATTCTCAGTCAGGAAAGCACTCCCGATTTTTTTGTTTTCGGCCGATGCTTTCTGCCCTTCAGCGTTACGGATGGCGTATTGCTTTTGAGCGTAAGCATTTAGAATCTGCCCGGCCTGCTCCTGCGTCAATTGCGTTTTTTGACCACTCAATGCATCCTGAAGACCACGCGTCAACAGGTCGTTATTCAGCTCGGTCATGCCCTGTTGTTTCAGGTTCTGGGCCATAAAAAGACCAATGCTGTAGCTTATGGAATCCTGAGACGACACGATGGCACCTCCTGTAGTTGATTTGGCAGTCGAAGCAGGTTTGACACCTGTGGCGGGTCTTTTAACAGCTGGTTTTTTAACTTGGGCCGTCGCAGCGCTGGCGACAAAAACAGCCGACGCAACACCGGCCAGCATCCATTGGTTGAACTTCATGCGAACTTAAAAGGGAGTGATATACACTAAACTGATTACTGATAAAACGTGAACAGATACTAGAAAAGTTTGGAGAATAACGGTTTCGATGAAATTTTACTTTACCGCTCCATAAACAGTGGCGATAAACCTTTCCAGAAAGACTATTCTGCTTACCCATTAAAAGTAACGCATACAAACTGCTTTCGCTACGCTTACCTTCTTAAAATACTCCAAATTTGGACGAACGGCTTAATTCTTCGCTTAATGGTCCTTCTAATAAATAGGCGTCTGCCGGAAAAGTCTAAGGTTCAGCGAATGATTATTGAATTATTCATAATTTTATTAAATTTTAATCATACCTTTGCGGCCGAAAATCGATCTATAAATTTCATCCTACTTATATGGAATCCGTAAGACCCGACGAGATATCAGCCATCCTGCGCCAGCAGCTAGCCGGTACACAAACCGAGGCTGAACTCGAAGAAGTCGGTACGGTGCTGCAAATCGGTGACGGCGTAGCGCGTATCTACGGCCTCTCGAAAGTGCAGGCCGGCGAATTGCTGTCGTTCAACAACGGGCTTCAGGCGATGGCCCTGAACCTCGAAGAAGACAACGTTGGAGCCGTATTACTCGGCGACTATTCGGAAGTCAAAGAAGGCGACACGGTTAAGCGCACTGATCAGATTGCTTACGTAAGCGTTGGCGATGGTATCCTCGGTCGTGTTGTTAACACGCTCGGCCTGCCTATTGACGGCATGGGTCCTATTCAGGGCGAGCTATTCCAAATGCCGATGGAGCGGAAAGCACCAGGCGTTATCTTCCGTCAGCCGGTAAATGAACCGCTGCAAACAGGTATCAAAGCAATCGACGCCATGATCCCCATCGGACGGGGTCAGCGCGAGTTGATCATCGGCGATCGTCAGACGGGTAAAACCGCTGTGGCCATCGATACCATCATTAACCAAAAAGAATTTTACGACAGAGGTCAGCCCGTATACTGCATCTACGTTGCCTGCGGTCAGAAAGCCTCGACCGTAAAGCAGGTAGAAGCCACCCTACGGAAAGCAGGCGCTATGGACTACACGGTTATCGTGTCGGCTAACGCGTCAGACCCTTCGCCAATGCAATTCTTTGCGCCGTTTACGGGTGCAGCTATTGGTGAATACTTCCGCGACACAGGCCGTCCAGCGCTTGTTGTTTATGACGATCTGTCGAAACAGGCGGTTGCTTACCGTGAAGTATCGCTGCTGCTGCGTCGCCCACCAGGACGTGAAGCGTATCCAGGAGACGTATTCTATCTGCACAGCCGGTTATTAGAGCGGGCGGCTAAAATCAACGGTAACGACGAGATTGCCAAAAACATGAATGACCTGCCACCTTCGTTGAAAGACAAGGTGAAAGGTGGTGGTTCGTTGACGGCACTTCCAATCATCGAAACCCAGGCCGGTGACGTATCTGCCTATATTCCAACCAACGTAATTTCGATTACGGACGGACAGATCTTCCTGGAGTCGAACTTGTTCAACTCTGGTATTCGGCCTGCTATCAACGTTGGTATTTCGGTATCGCGGGTAGGTGGTAACGCGCAGATCAAGTCGATGAAGAAAGTAGCGGGTACGCTTAAACTTGATCAGGCTCAGTTCCGCGAGTTAGAAGCCTTCGCGAAATTCGGTTCAGACCTTGATGCCTCGACGAAGCTGACCATCGAACGGGGTCGCCGGAACCAGGAGATGCTGAAACAAGCTCAGTATGCACCAGTTCCTGTCGATCAGCAAGTAGCTATCATTTACGCTTCGACAAACGGGTTACTTGACAAAGTCCCCGTCAACAAAGTAAAAGCGTTTGAAAGCGAATTTGCGATGGTACTTAGCGCGCAGTATCCAAACATTCTGGCTGACCTCCGCGCAGGTAAGCTTACCGACGAAGCAACCGCGACGCTTAAGAAAGTTGCGGCTGATCTGTCAGCACAGTATTAAACTAGTTTTCAGTTTACAGTTTTTAGCGGGCAATCAACGCGTTGACGTCAGGCTGAAAACTGTAAACTATTAACTGAAAACTATCATATGGCCTCACTAAAAGAAGTACGCGCCCGGATATCGTCGATTAACTCAACGCAGCAGATCACCAAAGCCATGAAAATGGTGGCTGCGGCCAAGTTACGTCGGGCTCAGGATAACATTACGCAACTACGTCCTTACGCTCAGAAGCTGAGCCAGATGCTCGGCACGGTATCGGCGGGTGCAGAAACAGCGTCAGAAAGTCCTTACAAGCAGGCTCGCCCTGTTGACCGGGTGCTTCTGATCGTTATTACATCCGATCGTGGCTTATGCGGAGCCTTTAACGCAAACGTTGTAAAAGCTGCGCTGACCTTGATCGATGAAAAATACGCTGCACAGGCTCGCCAGGGCAACGTACAGATTATGGGCATTGGCAAGAAAGGTGCAGAGGCATTCCAGCGTCGGGGTTTCAAAGTCAATACAAACCACATTGATACCTTCGGATCGTTAAACTTCGCAACCGTACGAGCTGCGGCTGAGGAAGCAATGGAAGGCTTCGTCAACGGAAGCTACGATGTGGTTGAAGTGATTTATAATGAGTTCCGGAACGCAGCGGTACAGATCGTGCGGACGGAGCAAATGCTACCCATTGTCGCTACGGAAGCGCCAGCGGGATCAACAGCATCAGCTATCAATTACATTTTCGAACCCGCCGAAGAAGAAATCATCACGGAGCTGATTCCTAAAACGCTGAAGATTCAGCTGTACAAAGCCGTCCTTGACTCAAACGCGTCAGAGCACGGTGCGCGAATGACGGCCATGGATAAGGCTACTGACAATGCCGGTGAACTGCTGAAAGAGCTTCGCCTGGTATACAACCGGACTCGTCAGGCTGCTATTACGACCGAAATTCTCGAAATTGTCGGTGGTGCTGAAGCGTTGGCCAGCGCCTAAATATCTTTTTCTATCGTACAAAGAGCACGACCGATCCAGTCGTGCTTTTTTTGTGTATAATTGCCTTAAGCCAATCCTTGTTAAGATTGGCTTAAGGCCTGATTAAAAACTCATTATACTCTGATTATCAATAATTTACATTCTATTGGAGCCATTAATTATCAAGCAAAATCAGGAACCAATCAAGGTAACATTTAGTTATTTAGTTGTCATATACGAAGGACGCTTTTCTTAACGTTAAGTAATCGGTTTGACACCCATAACGATTCCAAATCACATGAAACTCAAAGGTATAATTAGCAGTCTTTTTATCGCCGGTACGCTGGCGTCCTGCGCTCCTGCCATTACGGTTAAATACGATTACGATCCTAAAGTAAACGTTCGTCAGTTTACTACCTACCGGATTGAAGCGGACCGTCAACGTAACGCTGATCCTATCGTTGGTAGCAACCTAAACCAACGCCGGATCGCTGATGCACTTGATCAGTCGCTGAAAGCGCGCGGCTATAAGCCTGTTACGCAAGGTGAAGCGGATCTTGTTGTTCGTTTCTTTACGGACTCCCGTGATCGTCAGCAAATCCAGTCTAACAATATGTACTCACCTTATTCGTGGTGGTACGGTGGTATGGGTAACAATGTTTACTCACGGCAGTATGAAGAGAACCGTGTCGTTATTAACGTTTCCGACGCTCGTACGAACGATATCGTCTGGCAGGGCTGGGCAACCGGTCAGCTAAACAACCGAAACAAAGAACGCGACCGCGATCAAACCTTCCGGGAAACAGTAACCAGCATCATGAAAAACTTCCCAGAAAGTGCTGGTCAGGACTACGGTGCAGCGCGCTAAGGAATTCAGGTCCTTAATTAAAACCTACGGTACGTCTGTACCGTAGGTTTTTTTATGGCCATAGCTTTTTGTTTATTTGCAGTTTTCCAACTAAACCACATGTCTGCTAGCCGAGGAGTCGTTTATTCGCTCCTGACCGTAGTATTTGTTCTACTGTTAGGCATTGCGGCTTTGCTCATGGTAGCGTACAGCAGACACCAGAGGCTCGAAGATACGACACACGACCTCCGACGCAGCCTCGATCAGCAGGATAGGCAGATCAAGAATCTACAGCAACGACTCGAAAATTGCGACACGGTTGACTCCGTCGCTCCCATCGACACCTCCTGGCAACTATCTCCCCGTGACTCGAAACATGTTGTTAGCCACAACTAAAGGCGAGACTCTTGGCTTCTCAACCTATTGAGGTAAAGGAGAACGATGATTAGTTTATCAGCGGGCATGTTCACAATTGACCCACTCGCATTGACTTAACCACATCCTTGATAAGCTTTTGTGCTCCTTTTATAATTATTTAGATTTATTATAAATAATATACTTATTTGTTTGGAATCTTTCTAAACAAAGACTAGGTTTGCCATACAGAACCGCTGTACAAGCCTTGTCTCGTCAGTTATTGGTGAGCGGCTGCAACCAGCTTATAAATCGAAGTTTTCAGGCTAACTGCTTAAAATATATATTATTATGATATGCCAGTGCCACCTCTTGTCTGAATCAGTCAGTGGGCGTATCGTGCTTTATGGACATACCGCTCCCGACGACACCCATAATATTGCCTTACAGTTCAACAACATAACTCAATGGCTGTGCTACGAAGACTTTCTGGCGTTGGAATGGAACGTAAGATGCATCGACGCGAACGCTTATTTTGACGCTCACCCGCACGAGGATCGTGTTCATTTAAGCACCCCTTCCCGCTACTTAAGCTTTAGCTTTCGTCCAAATGAGCTAATTGAGTTGAGGCAGATGTTAGGTCGGGCGGTGGCCAGACTCCATTGGATTGAAACCCTCCGTAACGCACAGAATTAAATACCATGCAAAACGTGCTTGTTTTCAGGACAAATATCAATACTGACCAACGAGTTCATCGGGCGGCCTGTCGACTCTGTAAATTGCGGGGAATATGCCGATGGAGCGTTGATCTGGAAGACTGTGACTGCGTTCTACGCATTGAAACCGAATCGCTCACTGAGTCGGATATTATCAGGTTGCTGACTCGGGCCGGCCTTCAATGTGAAGTGTTGAATTAGATATACCCACCGACTTTTTAAAACGCGTATCGCTTAAACGAAAAAAGGCACCCTCAACAGGTGCCTTTTTGTATAGTTTGATTCGGAGCTACGCTTCAAAAACGTTTCCGTCGTAAGTAACGCTCGATACTTTTTGATCTAGGTAGTAGATCTGATCGGCTGGGATTTGATCAAACAGATCGAGGCAGCGACGAGCGATGTATTCTTCTTCCATCTGCTCTTTCACGTACCATTTCATTAGTTCTTCGGAAGCGAAATCGCTCTCCCGACGGCAGATTCCAATGATCCGGTTGATTGAGTCGGTTACCGCGATCTCCTGCTCTAAGGCAGCTTCGAACACGGACCGGAATGAATCGAACTCCTGGCTGACAGCGGGTACTTCCGGAGAATAAGCAGTTGCACCCTGGTCGCAGAGATAATGAAATATCTTCATACCGTGGTTACGTTCTTCTTCCGACTGCTTATAGAAGAACCCAGCGCTGTAATCGAGGCCGTTCCGATCACACCAACCCGCCATCGCCAAATATTTCGACGACGAGATCATTTCCATTTGTATTTGCTGATTCAGGGCCAGCTCGACGCTTTCTTTGATAGACGTACGAAGTCTTGCTAGATCTTTCATAGTATGTGTTACCGTATTCGGTGAGTTGATTCTGCTTAATTGTTCAACAAAACAACAACAAAAAACCGACTGTTGTTACGCAGCCGGTTGATTATCAGAAAATTTAGAAGCAGTCTATTTATTAGTATTTGGATAACGAACAACCACACTCACGAAGCATCGTATTGAGTTCAAGCATGAGTTTAGCGCCATTCAACAACTCCCGCAAATGAATGATTTCACAAAGCGTTAGCACATAGCAACGCTCAGAACGGGGTGGCGTCAAGATCTCTACGTCATAGGCAGCGTCGGTACTGAGTGCCATTTGCCGAACATCAATCGTTTCGACCATCCGCCGGAACTGCGCAAAATCGCGCGCTGACAGTTGTGTATGGGTGTCCCAAAACTCCAGAACCAGTCGATTCGTTACATCGCACTGATAAACAACACCTCGATCCGTTTTAAAGACTTCCTGATAGGTAGCCGGTACGTTACTGGTCATAGTCACACAAAAGATGTGCAAATATAAAAAAACGAACGCTCAATTTAGATAATTTCTAAACAATATTTATTCTAGTAGGAAAGGGTTCCTTTGTTAACCCAACCGATTTGGCCGTTCATACTACGAACAAGCTGAAAACCAGCGAATACCGACAATATATCGATGGACGAACCCGATGGCAACGTGTTTAGGATACCAGCCTGACTATCGGCGGCATCGAGCAAATTAGTGGATGTTGTAAGCGCGAATCGCCGGAGCGGTCGTTTGATCGTTTCCGTTGCACTGCTGGCTACATATCCTAGTTCGCCATTAGGTAGTTCTATACGAAGCCAGGTTTCTGTTCCGCCTGCAATCGTTAGCGCGGTTGATTTAACGACCTCCCGGACAACGGGCGCATCACTGCCGGGTGCTGACCGAATAAACGTGCGTGCGGCCACCACACGAACAGAATCTCCCAACCGCGACGCAGGCAACAATGCCTGCCGGGCAGGGCCCCGACCAAGCCGGATAAACGGCAACGGATCAGTTGCGCCACCAGAGCTGTAGATACCAAAATGCAGATGAGGTCCCGTAGTGCGGGCATTACCCGTATTACCAACATAACCAACAGTATCACCAATCGACACGCGCTGACCAGCGTTCACATTCCAGCGGTCGAGATGGGCGTAGTACAGCCGAATGTCGCGTTCATTGTCCGACAGAAACACAACGTTACCGCCCAGACTATTGGTTGTGACGCCTGTAATAACGCCATCGACCGATGCCACCGCGGGTGTTCCGCGCGGGGCGAAAATATCCACGCCTTCATGACGTCGGCGTCCGGCATCACGCGAGGCTCCGAAAAAGCTACTGATCTGCCGACTGTCGCGACCCTGCACCGGAAAGCTAAGCGCAGGCTCCCGGGTAATGGAAATGGTGTAGTTGCCGCTCCGCAACAGCTCAGGCTGGATTCGGATTAGAAAATTTTGCGTTCGGCGGGGCTCCCAGGCCAACACATTGGTATCGGCTTTTGAAGCCGCCTGCAAACTGGTTCGATTTCGGTCATCCAGCGCAAACACATCAATAAATACCTGTGCTTCTTTTTGACCCTGCGTTTCCACCTTTACCAAGAAGCGATCTCCCCGCTGGGCACTCATCCGATACCCAACGGCAAAGGGCTTATTGGCCGAGAAATAACCGCTCTCGCGGTAGGGAATTGAAATTGTTAATGAATCACGTAGCGCACGCTCGCCAGCAGCGGCCCAGTCGGCCCCTAATGCCGTACGATCCAGCTTCGCGTCTTTCAGCGACTGGCCGTACTGGTCGTGGGGTGACGATGGACGAAATAGGTTTGTTGCCGGACCAACACCCGTACAGGCGTGCAAAAGAGCCACGCCGACACTTGTTACGAAGAAACGAAATACAGACTTAAATTCCATAGTAGAACTATAGATTAAACGATTATACAGCACCAAATAGTTTAAGCAGTCAGTTAATGAGCTGCGTTTTCGCAAACCAGACCAAGCTTAATAACTCCAATAACTAAGCGTTTGCTAAGAAATAGGTTACCGAGCCCAAAGGATTTAAGAGCGAACGCTATTAAATTGATTTACTGGCCTGAAATTGCTAAACTTGCGTTGACGTTGCTCTCTTCCATCGTGGATTCAATTACAGTCTTTGCTCCTGCTACCGTTGCCAATGTGGCTTGCGGATTCGATATTTTTGGTTTTGCCGTCGATAATCCCGGCGATCAGATCACGTTGACAATTAGTCCTGAACCAGGTGTGCGCATCAAGGACATCATCGGCGATGAAGGGCGCCTACCCCGCGAAACCGGACGAAACACAGCCGGTATTGCTATCCAGACCTATCTTAAACAGATCAATCGGACCGACATTGGCGTTGACGTTATTTTGCGCAAACAGATGCCATTGGGTAGTGGACTGGGTTCCAGCGCAGCCAGCGCCGTAGCAGGCGTGTATGCCATCAATGAATTGCTCGGACGGCCATTGCCAATCGTAAAGCTGTTGCCGTTCGCTATGGAAGGCGAGCGCATTGCCTGCGGTTCGGCCCATGCCGACAACGTTGCCCCATCATTATTAGGCGGTTTTGTCGTCATTCGGAGCTATCAACCACTGGATGTGGTTCGCATTGAAACACCCGCCACGTTATTTTGTACGCTTGTTCACCCTGATATAGAGGTCAACACAAAAGATGCCCGGTTTATTCTGAAAAACGAGGTGTCTCTCAAGAACACCATCACGCAGATGGGCAACGTAGCCGGCCTGATTGCCGGTCTGATGACGCCAGACTACGGCCTGATCAGTCGTTCGCTGGTCGATGTAATTATTGAACCCGTACGGTCTATTCTGATTCCTGAGTTCAACGAAGTGAAGCAGGCTGCCTTAGCGAACGGTGCGCTCGGCTGTAGCATTTCGGGATCGGGTCCGTCGATGTTTGCCCTCAGCCGCGACATACAGACAGCGGAGAAGGTCGGAGCGGCTATGCAGCAAGCCTTTTTATCGGTCGGCATTACGAGCGAGACGTACGTTTCGGAGATCAATCGGCAGGGACCAAAAGTATTAGCTCACTAAGCAGTTACCAACGAACAGTAAACGTTTTCGTCGCTTTTACTTGGTACACTGCTGGCATGCTAAAGTTGCTCCCAACCGAGTTGCCAGCCATTTACCTGCGTCGGTAGGGCCGCGCCGGGTTGTTTTGGCTGCTCAGTGGCCACTAATTTCAGCGGAATGGTTTCCTGCGTCTGAGCGCTGATCAGCCGGTCTGTACGCAAAAAAGCTCGTTTGGAGACCGGATCGATCAATTCTACGTACGCGTGAATCACGTCGCCAACGGCAAACGTCCGTTCATTGATTGTTACAGGCTGTACGACCTGGAACATAAAGAACTTTCCTTCGACAAGAGGGCCATCACTTAAACTTCGGGTAATTAATCGATTTGGCGCTACTACCGGTGCTGAACTAGACGAACCAGCTACATTGGCCACTGGCGACTCCATTGGTTCGGGACTTTCAGCCGGCGTTTCATCTTCAGTCAACAGCACTACCGTTGTCGTCGAGTCAGCGATAAACGTCGGTTCTCCTTTTTCGATCGCTTCCGGGAAATCCGTTTCATCCATGTCGAAGGACGCTAAAATAGCTGCTCGCTCAGCAGCGGATACCGACATTTCCGAATCACTCAATGCGGCTATGTGGTGGTTGCTCAGATGCGATGGATAAGCCTGAGGCCGTGTCAGAAGTTCTTTGATAGCAATAGCCTGAAACAGATAGGCTTTTGTTTCTGCGGCCCGATAAGGCAGTGCCATTGGGTGCACATCAGGATACCGACGACTCAACTGCTGAATATAATTCGGTCCGGCGTTATAGGCCGTAGCCACTAACATCCATGAACCTAGCTGATCGTACAATTCGTTCAGGTATTGGCAGGCGGCATGGGTCGCTTTCTGAAGATTGAAGCGTTCGTCGTGTCGGCGCGATACGTTCAGTCCAAGCGACTGCGCTGTCTGGGGCATAAGCTGCCAGAAACCAGCCGCTCCTTTCCGCGAAACAGCCCGATTGGTTACGGCGCTCTCCAGCAGTGGCAAAAACTTAAAATCGGACGGAATTCCATATTGCTTTAGAATAGGCTCGATTAACGGAAATACGACTGACGCCCGCCGTTTCAGTAAAGACAATGTACTGGCCAGCGCAGCCTGACGAGATAAGGTCCGGCTCCAATGCGCCGTGATCGTCGGTTGATTGGTCGGCAGATTTTCGCCACAGAAATGTACCGCTTCAACTAAGTTGGGCTTTGCTGACAGCAGGAACTCGGTAGTTGAACTGCTCGCATTGAGGGCAAGGAATTGGTTTGTTTGGGCTAAGGCCGACAGGCTGCTAAGAGTGGTTAAACAGCCGATTCCAGCTGCAACCATCTGAATGAATTTCGTCATTGACAACAGTGAGTTACGGTAGGTACGCGTACAAGCCGCTCATTTGAACGGTAATTGATTATTGCGGCTTCTCGCTCCTCTCTCTGTTCTGCCTGTGCTGCACGAATCCAGCAGCCGCGTCACGTATGCTTAACTTACGCTTATTGTACTCTTTTTTATCGACTGATACGCCGATAAGGCACTTTATCCATCCGCTCGATTAGCAAATAATATTTGCCTTAACTTGCAATAGACACTTTATTTCATCCGGATGATTCACAAAACTACAACGAAAAGCGTATAAATCAATGGTTTACGATTTAACCATCTTTGACTTTATATGCTGTTGGCTGACTAAAGCGGTTCAGGATAATCACGTTCATGCGAAAATTATGCGCCTACGAGCTACACAGGGCGTTTCTAAAAATCCCTGGCCAACCTGTAACCTTACAATAAATTTTAACAAAACTGACTACGATTGGATCAGGCAAACGAAGCCATTGTGGCTCAATAACCGACAAAAATTCAGGATTCAACGCTTGGCAGCACTGATAGCTCCTCGCTCCACCGTAAACATTCTACACTGATTGTCAGTATCTTTAAGCATAATTTTTCTTAACACAAACGAAGTTATGGCAGCCAACGAGCAGGAGTTTGAAGAAAAATGGAAGCAGCTGGAGGAATCGGGTAAAGAACTATCCGGCGCGGTTGGTGCGGTAGCCGGAACCTTGCTGGGTATTTCTGTATTTGGCTTGAGCGCTCCTGTCATGTACCTCACCAAACGGGCCGCTGGGAAGGAAGCGTCAGAAGCTTTAAAAGAAACGGGTGACAAAGCCCTCGAAACGACCCGGTGGATGAGCGAATTTGGTCGGTTTGCTGGAAAGAAGTTCGGACCCAAGATCGTAGGAACCCTGTTATTCGGCGTAACGGGCTTGCTGGCTACTGACGAATAGCTGTTTACCAAGCTATGAAATTACCACTGGTCTTCTCAATTCTACTTCTCGGTCTTTGTCTTTCGGGCTGTATTCACAGCAACCGCTCTACGACCATTCACGGTAAGGTTACCGACGACAGCAATCAACCCATTGCGAATGTGCCCATCATCATTGCCGGTCTACGAAAAGGTACGCTGTATCATTTTGATAAGTTGGAAGCGGTTTACACAAACCGACAGGGCGAGTATACGATCACCTTTGTACCATCCAACCAATATAGAAGCCTTGAAGTAGCGAATCAGTTCAATACCGATTCGACCTTATACCATACATACAGGGATTATAGCGTCACTTTCAACAACCAGTCAAAAGGAGATTGCTGTGCTGCGCAGATTGGTTATACGTCCCAATACGACTTCATTTTACTAGCCCGGTAAGCTTATAGCGGTTAATTTCTTCTTTACTCGGTGGTAGCTTGAAAACATTCTGTATTGCCCATACGAACACAATGGCCTCCATACGGTTTTGTAGCTTTACGCGTTGAAGCGGTAGTGTTCCCGCCGTTTAGTTGTATTGCGAATGAATCGTATTCTCTTAGTTGCTGCTTTGCTGTTGCGGTTGATTTCCGTCAATGGCCAATCCGTTGAGCGCTATTCCCTTATTCCTCGTCCGGCCCAGCTCGAACCCCGCGCTGGCGATTTTATCATTAGTCGAACCACTACCATCGGTGTACCCTTTGCCCAGAATGGGTTAAAAGCGATAGCTGATACCTTGGCCAGCCACATTAACCGTAGTACGGGTCTGGCCCTGTCCGTGCGGAACGTGACGAAAATGAATCAGCCGGACAATCTCATCGAGTTTGCCCCCTCGGTCGATACAACACTGGGCGATGAAGGATACCGCATCGACGCCACGGACCGACTCATCACCATCGAAGCCACCAATCCGAAAGGCTTTTTTTACGCCGTTCAAACCCTATATCAGCTGCTTCCGCCAACCGTTCTGGCGACAAGTCACGCCGTTCCCGCGACCAACTTGACAACGTTAAGCGTTCCGGCCTGCCGCATTCAGGATCGGCCGCGCTACAGTTACCGGGGTTTACACCTTGATGTGAGCAGGCATTTTTTCTCGGTTGCTTTCATCAAGCGTTACCTTGATTTGATGGCGTTGCACAAGTTCAATAACTTTCACTGGCACCTGACCGACGACCAGGGATGGCGGATTGAAATCAAAAAGTATCCCAAGTTGACGCAGATCGGTTCGCAGCGACGCCAGACCATTGTCGATCATTACGACGAATACGACCCGCAAGTGTTTGACGGTAAACCCTACGGCGGCTTTTACACGCAAGACGACGTGCGCGGGGTTATTCGCTATGCCGCATCCAAACACATCAACGTAGTACCGGAAATTGAAATGCCCGGCCACGCACAGGCAGCACTGGCGGCCTACCCTGAGCTTGCCTGCGCCCCCGGCCCCTACCAGGTGGCGACCAAGTGGGGCGTTTTCAACGATGTATTCTGCCCGACTGAGAAAACATTTTCATTTTTACAGGATGTACTCACGGAAGTAATGGGTCTGTTTCCGGGCAAATACATTCACATCGGTGGCGACGAGTGTCCTAAGGTAGCCTGGCGAAATAGCGCTTTTTGCCAGCAATTGATCAAGCGCGAAAAGCTTAAGAACGAGAACGAGTTGCAGAGCTACTTCATCACACGCATCGACAAATTTGTTACGTCAAAAGGTCGTCGGATTATTGGCTGGGACGAAATTCTGGAAGGTGGTATTTCGCCTAATGCAACCGTGATGAGCTGGCGTGGTACAAAGGGCGGAATTCAGGCAGCCAAGCAGCGCCATGATGTAATCATGACACCCGGCCAGTTCTGCTACCTCGACCACTACCAGGGCAATCCGGCGCAGGAACCCACTGCCTTTGGCGATTATCTGCCGCTGTCAACGGTGTACGCATACAATCCCACACCATCAACGTTAACACCCGCCGAAGCCACCCACATCCTGGGCGCACAGGGTAATCTCTGGACGGAGTATATCAACAATACCGATCAGCTTGAGTACATGATTTGGCCCAGAGCAGCCGCCCTGGCCGAAGTCGTCTGGACACCGTTGAACGTAAAAAATTACGACGATTTTAGTCGTCGCCTACCTGTGCATTTTGAGCGCTTAACGACTCTTAACGTCAATTATGCCAGGACGTTTTACGATGTATCGTTTGCGGCTAAGCCAACAGCTGGCGGTCAGGTAGAAGTCTCACTATCAGCGAATACGCAGGTTCCCACAATTCGCTACACGCTGGACGGTAGTGTTCCTTCGGGTGAGTCTCCCCGCTACGAAAAGCCAATTATCCTTGCCCAGTCAACAACGATCCGAACCGCAGCTTTTGCTGACAGACAGCCAATCAGCCAACCGGCCAAAGTAAAGAACGAGTATTTGGTTTCGAAAGCGACGGGCAAACCCTATACCCTACTCAACGCCCCAACGCGTGGCCGTCCCGACAAAAATTATAGTCTGACGGATGGCACCACCGGCGGTATGGGCGGTTATGAAGTAGCGGGCGTCGTATCCTTCGCGAACGACATTAATGCCGTAATTGATCTTGGGCAGTCGCAGTCCGTTCGGAGCGTTCGGGTGGGGTTTCTCAAATACACAGCCCGCAATATCTGCTTACCCAGACAGGTTGCTATCGCCGTATCCGAAGACGGAAAGACATTCCAGTCGGTGTCAATGACTAAGACCAACGCTGCTGAAGGCGGGAAAAGGGGTTTCGTCCGCCTTTCTTTCGACTTTACGGCTACTACTGCCCGTTATGTACGTATCGTTGCTTACAACGTCGGACGAGTACCCGCCGGTTTACGAAACCCCGGCAAAGCCGCTCAGTTAGCCGTAGACGAAATTGAAGTCCACTAATCGGTGCCGCTTCTTTTTAGAGACGTACAGTTCATACAGCTAAATCAACAGTTCATACACTACTTGTTCCGTCTTATTCCACACCTGGTTTTTTAGGAACAGAATTTGTCCTTACTTGAAAGGAGAATACGTTAGACCTATGGATATCCTGATTGTTGAAGACGAGTCTCTGGCCGTTCAGAAGTTGATAAAACTGCTGAATTCCAGCGCGTGTACCACTCGTATAGCAGGGGTCACGGACGGAATAGAATCAACCGTCGCGTGGCTGAACGCCAACCCGCAGCCCGATCTGATCCTGATGGATATTGAACTTGCCGACGGGCAAAGTTTCGAGATTTTTAACCTGGTATCGATCACTTGTCCAGTTGTCTTCACGACCTCTTATAACGAATCAGCCATCCAGTCCTTCCGAGGCAATAGTCTGGATTACCTTCTCAAACCTATTAAAAAAGAAGAGCTTGATCAGATCTTAGCCAAGTATCAGCAGGCACCCGAAGTCAAACCAGTAACCTCGTCCGAAACACCGCTTGATCCAATTCACCCCCAAAACGGACAGTACAAAGTTGATTCGAACCCAACGAATGCCTTGGTGAGTGGTGACCGCGCCAACGAATTCTATCAATGGCTAAGCAGATAAGATGCAGAAGCTGAACGACAAGTGGATGCGCCTTATCGGAATTCCTCTGCTGGCTCTGGCGGGGCAGTGGATGATGTACGGCTATACCAATGTCCCGTATCCCAACGACTGGCGCATTCCTTTCCTTTTTATCCTGGGCACGGTAGTGGTGTGGGAAATAAATCGGCGGGGCATTATTCTGTCGCGACGGCGCTATCCGGACCTGACGCAGACGCGCCAGCGAGTGCTTTATCAGCTGATCTGGTTCCTTATTTTTTCGAGTCTTATCCGTATCACCCAAACGTTTTTTTACCACGTAATAGGTCTTTGGCCGTCAGAAGATTACTTACTTTTCAAGCCCTATTTTTTCAATACACTCGTATCCGTTGTCGGCACAATTCAGCTAGCCGCCTATTACGAAGGGGTTTATCTGTACCAGCGCTGGAAAGTGTCGTTTACCGAAGCGCAGGAACTCAAAAAAGCAAACCTGCAAAGCCAGCTCGACTC
Organism: Spirosoma liriopis; assembly: GCF_023196085.1. NCBI lineage: Bacteria > Pseudomonadati > Bacteroidota > Cytophagia > Cytophagales > Cytophagaceae > Spirosoma > Spirosoma liriopis. Next base: position 543,292 of record NZ_JALPRF010000002.1, on the reverse strand, counting down.
GCTCAAAACGCAGATCAATCCGCATTTTCTGTTCAACAATCTGAACTCCCTGTCATCGCTGATCACCAGTGACGCCGAACAGGCCGAACGATTTCTCGACGAACTGTCATCCGTTTATCGCTACCTGCTTCAGCAGGACAACCGCGATCTTTGCCCGCTTACGGAGGAAATCACCTTCATCAACGCTTATTTTCATCTGCTCAAGACCCGCTACGGCAATGGCATATTTATGGAACACGCCATCGACACGTCGTACATGCGTTATCTGATCCCACCCCTGACGATCCAGGTCCTTTTCGAAAATGCCATCAAACACAACGTAATTTCGGCCAGTCGCCCCCTTACGATCAAGCTTTACACGCAGGACGGTCAGCTTTACGTAGAGAACAACCTGCAGAAAAAGAAGCAGACGGTCCCGTCGAATCAGATCGGCTTACAAAACATTACCATGAAGTACAAATTGCTTGATCATCCGTCGGTTTTCATTCAGGAGGACGAGCAGAAGTTTCTGGTAAGCGTCCCTCTGATTCCGCCTATACCCGAAGCCGTATTGGTTTGAATAAGGCCCAAAGAACGATGCAAAAATTCTGTCACGAAGCACGATGACAGAATTTTTCGTTTGTCAAGATTGCAATTTTACGGGTGAAGGTTTGCTATTCTGCCACTTGAGGCCCTATTTTGGGTAGATCTTTCCTTCTTCATGGCAGACAACCAAACTAATTCCGTTTCTCCGGCTGATGTAGCCAACGAACCAACCGAATTCAAACGTTCTTTAAGCCTGCTCGACTCGACGCTTATCGTTTCGGGTTCGATGATTGGCTCAGGTGTTTTTATCGTCACCGCCGACATGGCCCGTAACCTGGGCTCGTCGGGCTGGCTGTTGATGCTGTGGGTGCTGACGGGCGTATTGACCGTAGCGGCTGCCCTTAGTTACGGCGAACTGGCGGGTATGATGCCTAAAGCCGGTGGCCAATACATTTACATTCAACGCGCTTACGGTCATCTGACCGGCTTCGTATACGGCTGGACCGTCTTCACGGTGATTCAGACCGGCACCATTGCCGCTGTCGCGGTAGCGTTTACCAAATATACCGCCGTTTTTATTCCGGCGCTCGGTCCCGAAAACGTGTTGTTGGCTCTCGGTCCTATAAAAATTACGTTAGGCTCCCTGTTTGCCATTGGGAGTTTGGTTTTACTTACCTGGCTGAATAGTCGGGGGGTGCAAAGCGGGAAGCTGATTCAGAACGTATTTACCTCCGCCAAACTCATTGCCTTGTTTGGATTGATCATCGTCGGCATTGCCCTCGGGCTAAGCAGTGGCCTACTATCGGTCAATCTGACCAACGCCTGGGAAGCGAGTAGCACATCGGCCACGGGCGACATCGTTCCGCTGGCGGGCATTGCGCTCGTGCTGGCCTTCGGTACGTCGATGGTTGGCTCCCTGTTTTCGGCGGATGCCTGGAACAATGTCACGTTCATTGCGGGCGAGATCAAGAATCCGCGTCGGAACATTCCGCTGGCGTTATTCTTCGGAACGTTGCTGGTTACCACGATTTATTTTCTGGCGAATATCTCGTACCTGTCGCTTCTTCCCCTGAAAGGTTCGCCTACCGCGACGGATATTGTTGGCCGCGGTATTCAGTTTGCCGAAGCCGACCGGGTCGCTACGGCCGCCGTCGAAACGATTTTTGGTAACGTAGCGGTCGGCGTAATGGCGGTGCTTATCATGATATCCACCTTTGGTTGTAACAACGGGTTAATTCTGGCGGGCGCGCGACTGTACTACGCTATGGCAAAAGATGGCTTGTTTTTGAAGCAGGCTTCACACCTGAACCAAAACGCCGTGCCGGGCCGGGCGTTGTGGCTGCAATGCATCTGGGCTTCGTTGCTGTGTCTGTCAGGCAAATACGGCGACTTACTGGATTACTGCACCTTTGCTTCGCTGCTGTTTTACATCATCACTATTACGGGTTTGTTCCGGCTTCGGCGCACGGAGCCCAATACCGAGCGGCCTTATCGGGCATTCGGCTATCCGCTGGTTCCAGCGCTTTACATCATCGCGGGCCTGACAATCTGCTTTATTTTGCTTTACACGAAGACATTCAATACGGGCATGGGCCTTCTAATTGCAGGTTTAGGCATTCCCGTTTATTATTTCACAACGCGTAATCGCTAGCCTAATCACTTCAGTATACTCAAAAAGCAACGTGCTGACCGCGTTGCTTTTTTTAGTGCTTTACTTTCCCTGTACGGTCGATCCTCGGACAATCAGCTGCGTTTCCAGCACAACAGTTCGCGCAGGCTTCATCTGTTCCTTATCAGCCAATTGCTCCATCAATAAATGAGCCGACTGCTGCCCGATTTCGCTAATGGGCTGAGCAACGGTGGTCAGACCCGGCTCGACCAGCGCCGAGATAGGGTCATTGCTGAAACCGACAATCGCAATGTCGTCAGGAATGCGCAGGCCACGATTTTTGATGACTTGCAGCGCTTCGATGGCCGTGGGGTCATTGATGGTAAACAGGGCGTCGGGTGGCTGCGGTAAGTTTAGGAGGTGATTGACATAGATATTCGCTTTTTCCAGCGTCAGATCATACGAAATGATTAGCTCTGGCTCCTCGTCGATACCGTACTTCCGCAACGCATCCCGGTACCCATTGAGCCGGTTGCGGCTGTTGGGTAAGCTGTCTGGTCCGGCAAGGTGGGCAATTCGGCGTTTGCCCGTCTGAATCAGGTGCTCAACCGCCTGAAACGCGCCGTCATAATCGTTGACAGTCACCTTCGATACGTTCATGTCTTCGCAGACCCGGTTAAAAAACACCACCGGGATGCCCCTTCGCTGAAACACCCGAAAGTGATCGAAGTTGCGGGTTTCTTTTGTGTGCGATACAATCAGCCCGTCGACCCGGCTCGCCAGCAACGCTTTAGCGTTGGCTACTTCGGTTTCGTACGATTCATTGGAGTGACAGATCACAACGTTGTAGCCTGCTTCGGCCAATACCTCCTGAGCCCCGATAATCACTTTCGGAAAAAAGAAACTAATGAATTCGGGGACCATAATCCCGATTGTCCGGGTCTGATTCGTAAGCAATGAAATAGCTAACTGATTCCGCTGATAGTCGAGTTGCTCAGCTAGTTCCAGTACGCGCTGACGAGTTTTCGTATTTACGTTCGGATGACCAGTCAAGGCCCGCGATACTGTCGATTTTGATATCCCCAGTTGCCGGGCAATATCAATGATTGTCGTCAGATGCTGTTGCATGAAATTGTACTTTAACTATAAGAGGCAGATTAAAGGCTTAAATACTCTAATCAAGTACCTATTTTTTTGGGAACATTCCCATTAATCTTTGGGAATGTTCCCAAAAAAATAGCCCAAATTTTCCTTGACAAAAGCCATTTCTGTGATGAGATTCGAACAGAAGACGCAAAATCAGCCTGTTTTAAGCGTTCTGTACTTATTTGTCTTATGTACACCCGCTTTGTTCTCATCCGTCTTTGTTCGTCCAAAAATTAAACTATTCCTATAACCATCCTCATGAAAATACGAATACGCTTCTTTCTGGTTTTGGGGTTAACGATTCTGGTAGCAGCCTGGAAAGCCCACGCTCAGGGGTCTACCGTCAGTGGACGCGTAACGGGTCCCGATGGAAATGCCTTGCCCGGTGTCAGCATCATTCTGAAAAATACACAGCGTGGCACAACAAGCGATGCCGACGGTCGCTACTCACTCCCCAACGTGCAGGCTACCAACGGTCAGCCTGCAGTGCTTACCTTTTCGTTCATCGGGTATGTTTCGCAGGACGTTACGGTGGGGAATCGGACGACAATCGACCTCACACTACAAACGGACGATCGTTCACTCAACGAAGTCGTCGTGGTCGGCTACGGTACGCAGCGCAAAATTGAAACCACAGGTTCAATTGCTTCGGTGAAGTCGACAGATCTGGTCCAGACCCCGGTAGCCAACGTCGCTCAGGGTCTTCAGGCGCGGGTATCGGGCGTACAGGTCACGCAAAATTCAGGTGCGCCCGGCGGCAATGTCAGCGTGCGGATTCGGGGTACCAACTCGATCAACGGGAATTCGGAACCGCTTTACATCGTCGATGGCATTCAGATCTCGAACAGCAATCCCAGCGACAACGTCACCACCCTAAGCCCGCTTTCGACCATCAACCCCAATGACGTTGAGTCGATCGAGGTCCTGAAAGATGCGTCGGCAACGGCGATCTACGGGTCACGGGCGGCTAACGGTGTTGTGCTGATCACGACCAAACGTGGACGAGCGGGTGCTACGCGGATTACGTATGACGGGTATTACGGCGTACAAAAAGCGGCTAAAACGCTGCCCGTATTAAGCGCAGCCGAATTTGGTCAGCTTGAAAATGAGGTGTTCAGAAATAACTTTTACCAGAACCCTGCCAGCTTAGGCGAAGGCGTCAACTGGCAAAATCTCATCTTCCGGCAGGCTCCGATTCAAAGCCATCAGCTAAGCATCACGGGTGGTTCCGAAAAAACGCAGCTGTCCCTGTCGGGCAATTACTTTAATCAGGATGGTATTATCATCGCGTCCAACTTCAAACGGTATTCCTACCGGATCAATGTCGATCATAAAATCAACAACCGGCTAAAGATCGGAACCAGTATTTTGGGTACCTACGCCATCAACAATGGCGTGCCTTACGGGTCAACAAGTTTGGGTGATGCCGATGTGGTGTCGAGTAGTATTTTGGGTGCGGCACTCGGTGCGCCCCCTACGCTACAGCCTTACCGTCCGGACGGCAGCGTTTTTCCGTTCGGCGAACAGGCTAACGGCCAGTATCGGGAAGTAACTAACCCGTTGGGACTGGCGGCAGTGATGAACCAAACCAACATCCGGCGCACACTCGCCAACTTTTTTGCCGATGCCACGCTGTTGAAAGGCTTAAACTACCGCGCCAGCTTTAACATCGACCTGCAAAATAGCCTGCGCGATACGTACTCGCCCCGCTCCATTGTCAGCCGGACGGATCTAAACGATAATTCGGGCTCAGGTTCCAAAATCAACAGCAACAGCACGGTATTGCTGCACGAAAGCATCCTTACCTACAACACAACCCTGGCCGAACGGCATTCGCTTAAGTTCACGGGCGTGTTCGCGACACAAAGCAACCTGTACAATACCAACACGATCAACGCGACAGGTTTTCCCAACGATGCCACCGGCGACGAAGCCCTTCAATTGGCACTGGCCCGAACCGTTAACAGCTACCGGTCTAAAGAAGGACTGGATTCGTATCTGGGACGCATCAACTACGGCTACCGCGACCGGTATTTTCTGGACCTGACGGCTCGTATCGACGGGTCAAGCAAATTCGGAGCAAATCATAAATACGGCTTTTTTCCGGCGATAGCGGGTGCGTGGCGGATTATTGACGAGCCGTTCCTGAAAAACGTCAACTGGCTGTCTGATCTGAAATTACGTGGTAGCTGGGGAATCACGGGCAACGCGGGCGGTATAAACCCATACCAGTCGTTAGCCACGGTTTCGTCGTCAGGCAGCGACTACCAGTTCAATCATACCTACCTGACTGGCATCAACCCGTCGGGCATTGCCAACCCCGATCTGCGCTGGGAAAAATCGGCGCAAACCGATATTGGTCTGGACATTGGCTTGCTGAATAACCGCCTGAGCTTCATTGTCGATGTATACCAAAAAACGACCCGCGATCTGCTGTACGTAAGGGCGCTCCCCCTCTCGTCGGGTTACGCTACCATCACCGGCAACTTTGCTTCTCTTCAAAACAAAGGCATCGAACTTGCCGCCAACGCCCGCATTTTGCAGGGAGCCTTGAAATGGGACGTATCGGCCAACGCGACGATCAACCGCAACAAGGTACTCGACCTGGACGGTGGCACCACGCAGGAGCGGTTCGTAACAACGTACAGCATCCTGAGCGTTGGCCAACCGCTGGGTCTGTTCAAAACCTACGTGTTTGATGGGATCAACCAATCAGGTGAAACCATTCTGCCGGGCTACGACGGTCGGCTCGGCGGTCACAAGTTGAAAGACATCAATGGTGACGGTCAGATTACGGCTGCCGATCAGGTGATTACGGGCAATCCAAATCCCAAGCTTATTTTCGGCTTCTCGACGAACCTTGCTTACAAAAACTTCGATTTCAGCGCCTTTCTGTCCGGCTCGCAAGGCAACGACATTTACAACCAGGCTCGGTTTGCGTTCGAAACCCCGCTGGGTCAGCGCAATCTGCTAAAAGGCGTAGCGAATCGCTGGTCGGCTACGAACCCAAATCAGGAGTACGCCAGTGCCGCTCAGGGTAGCCGCCTACCAGTTAGCGACCGATTCGTTGAAGATGGTTCGTACCTCCGGTGCAAGAACATCACCCTGGGCTATACCTTGCCGCAGATCAAAGGAATTCAGCGCATCCGGTTCTACGCCAGCGTCAACAATTTATTCACGATCACCAAGTACTCAGGCTTCGATCCGGAGGTCAACAGTTATGCCGGGTCAAATACCGTTCTCGGCGTCGACAATCTGGTTTACCCACCCGCTCGTTCGGTTTTAGGTGGTCTACAAGTTACTTTCTAAACCGGGATTTATACGATTAATCGGACTGACTTTGATTCATCTGTTTCCCTAAAAAGAAATTCAAAGGCAGTCCGATTAACCCTAACAATCTACCGGAGCGGTTCAGCTAATTTCTAAATCCATGAAAAAGATAGTTCTTCCTATACTGCTTGCCTTGAGTCTGGCTTCCTGCCAGCTTGACGAGACGATTTATTCGTCGATTTACACCGAAGCGTTTTACAAAACAGCGGCCGACGCCGAAAAAGGGCTGATTGCGGTTTACGACCCGCTGGCCGACATGTGCGTTGGTCCTGCTTTGACGGTCGTGTCGGATTTTAGCGCCGATCAGTCGTATCCCCGAGCGGTGGTCGGTCGGAACACGCTTACGCTGTTTGCGTACGACCCGAACTATACCACGCAGAAAACCGCCGGTCGCGTCAGTGAATCACCCCAGCAAATCTGGTCTTCCTGCTACGACGGCATTGAAAAGGCGAACTGGATCATCGAGAAAGTGCCCGCTGCCAGCATGGACGAAACCCGCAAAAAACAGATCATCGGCGAAGCGTATTTCATGCGGGCATTCTACCACTGGACCCTGACGAAAAACTTTGGTGACGTGCCCATCAAAACGAAAGCCAGCGTTACGCAGGCCGAAGCCGTTGTTGGCAAAAGCGCGAAAGCAGACGTTTATAAACAGATCTATGCTGATCTGGAATTGGCCGGTGCCGCCGGACTGGTCTCTGGTCCCGGCATTGAAAAAGGCCGGCCTTCGAAAGAAACCGTGAGCGCGCTGTACGCCAAAGCGGCACTCTACAACGAGGATTGGGTAAAAGCGTCGCAGAAAGCGCAGGAAGTTATTAACTCCGGCAAATACTCGCTCCTCCCGAATGTGCTTGATGTGTACCGCTACGACAACGAAGATGCAGCCCGCGTCGAAAACATGTGGGCTTTTGAATCGGAAGGTGGGTTTAGTCCGTCGCGCGGTCACCAGCTGACGAGTTTGTGTGGTCCATCGGGTAGTGCCGCCCCGGCTTATTCGAAAACTTCGTACGGTTCGATGTTTGCCTATCAGTCGTTTTTCGATTCGTTCGACCCGAAAGACAAACGGCGGCAACTGCTGGACACGACTTACGTAGACAAAAGCAACAAAGTCGTTCCGCAACGCAGCATCACCCCGATCACCACGCAGGGTGTTTTGATCAAGAAATACCAGGACCCCGCTTCGACGGTCGGCAACACGCCCAACATCCCGATTCTTCGGGTACCCGACATGTACCTGATCGCGGCAGAAGCCGAAGCCCGCCAAAATGGACCAACGGCTACGGCCTATGGATTCATCAACACCGTTCGGAAACGGGCGGGTTTAACGGATCTGGCTACCGGATTGAGTAAAGATGCGTTCATTGATGCTATTCTACAGGAACGGTCGTGGGAATTCTTCGCCGAGGGTGACCGCTGGTATGATCTGACCCGGACGGGTAAGTTTACAACCGCCCTGACGAAAGCCGTAAACAGCGTCTATCCCAACAGACCCGTTCTGGCAAAAAACAAGTATTTCCCGATTCCGCTGGATGAGCTGAATGCCAACGGAAAGCTGGACCAAAATGCGGATTGGAAGTAAGTTGCTTTTAAACCCAAACGCTCCACTTATGATGTGCATACGACCGGGTTATGTATGGTTTTGCTTACTGGTATCCATCGGACTGGTTCAGGGCCAGTCGGGAAAGACGCTATCGTTGAAAAACGACCGCATCAATCTGGACTGGCATTTAACAAAAACCGGCTGGGCAATCCATAAGCTAGCCGTTCGCAAGGGCAATGGGTGGGTAACGATAGCGAATCCATCCGGTGAAAACACCTTGCTCTACGCAGCCGACAAACCGAGCGCTAAGCCCGATACAACATTCACGGATAGAACAGGGGCCCTGTTTCCGGGTCCGCTGTACCACTACCAGCAGTCGCAGTGGGCCGAGACGACCAATCCGGTTTCGCTGAACAAAGCGGGGGAAGCGTATCATTTTGCGGCTCAGTCAGGAAAGCAGACCAGTGCGAACCAGCTTCAGTTCCGGCACGAAACAACTATTGCTTCCGTCGAAACCACCTGGTCATTCGATCCGAAGTTTCCTACGGACATTCTGGTCAGGCAAACGCTGACGGCGAAGAAACCGGGTTATTTTTCGCTGGCCAGTCCAACGCTGGCGAGCGTGTCCGAAAAAGACCTGGCCTGGGCAACCGTACCGGGCTATTTTCAGGGCAACCAGATTCAGCCCAACTTCGCGCTGGCGTACGCATACGGCCACGGGGTGCCGTCCCTACCCGTTGTGTATCGGGAGCGGTGCGCGAGTACGCTGTGTCCACTGGTTAGCAGCAAACAGGGGGTAACGGTATCGGTCATTCCCGACCCTTCGCTCGGTCGTGATCCGTGGGCGTCGGACAAGATTACGCAGGAAGATTGGCTTATCGGTTTATCGCACAAAAACCGGAAGTCGCAACTGACACCAACGCTGTACTACCCGGTTTTAGGCGAACCAAAATCCATGCTCAAAGCTGGTGATGTGATCAGCTACACCTTCCGCTACAGCCTGACCGACGGCGACTGGTTCCGGGCATTGAATCATGCCGTCTACGACCTATACGACTTCAAGCAGTCGCTGGCGTTACGGCAGAACAAACAGTCACTGACGGATCGGGTACAGAAGATGCACCATTATCTGACGGACCCCAAAACGTCGCTCTGGAATGTTGAAGCGTACAAAGGTCGGTCGATTGGCGCACAGTCATACCTGGGCGGGGTGGTAGGTTCGAACAAAGACGCCATGAAAAACTCCGATTACGGCGCGATGTGGCTACTGGCAACCGCAACCCGAGACTCGCTGCTGACCAAGAATGTATTGCCTTACGCGCTGAATTTCAAGCTCACGCAGCAGCAAACAGCCGACGGTTTTTTCAAGGGGGCGGCCATCGGTCAATATTACCTGGCGAAGTCTAAAAAATTCGTGGAAGAATGGGGAGCCGTGGTCGAACCGATTGCGCTGACCTATTACATCATGCTCGATGTGGGCAATATGCTGTTGTTCGAACCGGATAACCAGGAACTGAAAGAACGGTTGAGAATCGGAGCCGACCGGCTGCTCGACTGGCAGAAACCCGATGGTAGCTGGGCCGTTGCCTACGACCGGCAATCGGAAGCCGAAGCCTTCACCGATATCAAAGACCTCCGACCTACATTTTACGGATCACTGGTGGCTTATCGCATTCTGAAAGATCCCAAATACCTGGCCTCATCCCGTAAAGGGGCCGATTGGTTTATCGAAAACGCGGTCAAGACGGGGAGCTTTTTGGGCGTGTGTGGCGACGCTCGGTACGCGCCCGACTTTGCCACGGGTCAATCAGCGCAGGCCCTCCTCGATTTGTTTGACCTGACGAACGACACCCGGTACAAAGAAGCGGCTATTCTGGCTGCCAAGATCTACACGACGTCTATCTACACGCACCCAGTTGCCAGTCACAAACCCAAGACAGTTAACGGTACAGCGCGCGAAGATTGGGAAATTTCGCAATCGGGATTGAGTTTTGAACACGGGGGCATTTTCGGGTCGGCCAATCGACACGGACCGATTCAGTTAGCCAGCCACGCGGGTTTGTTTATCCGACTATACCAGCTGACCGGCGAACCGATTTTTGCCGACATGGCCCGCGCCGGAGCGATCGGTCGCGACGCTTTCGTAGACGCCAAGACGAGCGTTGCGTCCTATTACTGGAATGCCATGAACCGGGGAGCGGGTCCGTATCCACACCACGCCTGGTGGCAAATCGGCTGGATCAACGATTATCTGCTGGCCGAAGCAAACCTCCGGTCGAAAGGCCAGATTTCGTTTCCGCGCGGATTTGTAACGCCTAAAGTCGGTCCGCACCAGACCTACGGCTTTGCACCCGGAACGGTGTTGGGTGAACAGGCGAATCTGCTGATCCAGGACGGTCTGGCAACGTCTGTCAACCCAAACATTGAAGCAATCACCGCCGTTTCAACCGATCAGAAAAAGCTGTTTATCATCCTGCTCAACGATGTGGCCCAACCTGTCAATACGACCGTGAAACTTCAACCGGCGCTTCTTCGTACGGGGAATGGTCAGCTAACCAACCTAACGACCAAGCAGGCTATAACCAGCATTAACGATACAACGATTAGCTTGCCAGCCTATGGGATCACCACGCTCGTCTACGAATGGAAATGACCGCCTGACCTTTAGCCCAACCGCTTCTTTTTGACCTGATGAATACAACCATTGATACCGCCGTTATCGTTATTTTCTCCGCCTTCGTGCTGGGAATTGGGATGCTGTTTGCCCGGACGGGACGCAACCTGAAATCGTTTTTTGCCGGTGGAGAAGCCGTTCCATGGTTCATCGGTGGGTTATCGCTGTTCATGAGTTTTTTCTCCGCCGGTACGTTCGTGGCCTGGGGTTCCATTGCCTACAAGTACGGTTGGGTAGCCATTACCATCCAATGGACCATGTGCATTGGCGCGCTGGTAACGGGTTTGTATCTGGCCCCGCGCTGGAAAGCAGCCGGAGCTTTGACCGCGGCTGAGTTTATTCGGGAGCGGCTCGGCCTGACGGTTCAGAAAGTATACATTTTTATTTTCACGCTGGTCAGTGTATTCATCAAAGGATCAGTACTCTATCCGGTGGCCAAACTCGTTAGCTCCTCGCTCAATCTACCGCTGATTCCCTGCACGATTGGGCTAGGTTTGTTTATGATCGCCTACACGGCAGTAGGCGGGTTATGGGCCGTGATGGTGACGGACATTCTGCAATTTGTGGTGCTGTCTGCCGCCGTTTTCATTCTGTTGCCCTTGTCGCTGGACCGGGTGGGCGGTTTTGATGGCTTTACGCAGGCCGTTCCCGACGATTTTTTCAACCTGCTCAACGGAGAATATACGATTGGGTTTGTACTTGCCTTTGTGTTCTACCACATCGCTTACATCGGCGGCAACTGGACGTTCGTACAGCGCTACACCAGCGTAGATAGCCCGAAGTCGGCCCGAAAAGTGGCGTTCCTGTTCGCCGGACTTTACTTGATTAGTCCGATTATCTGGATGATGCCACCCATGATTTACAAGGCCATCAACCCAGATTTATTAGGGCTGGACACCGAAAATGCGTACCTGAAAATATGCCAGCTTGTACTACCGCCCGGTCTATTGGGCCTGATGCTGACAGGCATGTATTTCTCGACATCAGCCAGTGCGAATACTGCGTTAAACGTCGTGTCTGCCGTTTTCACAAACGACATTTACAAAGGGCTCATCAACCCAAACGCGTCTGATAGACAGCTTATTCGGGTGGCCCGTGGCTCGTCGTGGGTGTTTGGCCTGGGCATGATCGGTATCGCCTTGCTGGTTCCGGCGGCTGGTGGCATTGTCGAAGTCGTGCTGAGCATTTCGGCTATTTCGGGTGGTCCGTTACTGGCTCCTCCCCTATGGGCCTTGTTTTCCAAACGCCTGACCAGTCGCGCAACGCTTTGGATTACAGGCATTGGCCTGGTAGTCAACCTGTTCTTTAAAGTGCTGTCGCCCTGGCTGCTTGATTTCAAACTGACCCGCGCCTGGGAAACGGCGATTGGCATGGGCATCCCGCTGCTGTTGCTACTTGGCTATGAACTATGGGCGCGCTCCCGCAATCTCGTTGCCAACGAATACTACCGCTATCTGGTAGCCCGGCAACAAAAAAGGGATGAAGCCCAAACCGCAAACGCCCAAACTGAATTAGCCGCCGAAGCGGTCGAGGTACGCAAACAGAACCGGTTCGGCTTGCAGGTTATTGCCGGATCGCTGGTTTTCACGGCCTTTATGCTGTTTGGCTTAAGCTTACTAACGTCTACCGGCGCAGGTATCACCGCAGGCATTGCCGGCGTGGTTCTAGTAGCCGCCCTGATTCCCTGGCGGGCAGCGGGGTCTGCCAGCACTTTGGAAGCTTCTGTTGATGCTCCCGTTAACGAACGAATTACCGAATAACATGCGCAGAAAAATACAACGTTTGCTGCTGGCCGCTGGCCTTTTAGTCACGGGTTTCGCCCAGGGTCAGTACTCGATTCGTGATCCGAAAGCAATACCGCTGAACGGCGAATGGCGGTTTGCCCTCGACCCCGTTGGTGTCGGCGAAACCGAACAATGGTACGGGTCCAAAAATCAGCCCAATGGCTGGGACAAAGTAAAGGTGCCGCATTGCTTCTCGGTCGATCCGCGCTACCAGTTTTATACCGGCGCAACCTGGTACCGACGCACGTTTGCCTGGCAACCATCGGGCCGTAAACGCGTTCTGCTGCATTTCGACGGTTCCTACTACGCGACAACGGTCTGGCTTAACGGCAAAAAAGTCGGTTCGCACGAAGGTGGCTATACACCATTCAGCTTCGACGTTACGGATTTCCTAACCACCGGTTCGGACAACGATCTGGCAATTTCGGTCAATAACAATACGTGGCTACCGGGCTCTATTCCGGGAGCCAAAGACAATGGCCGCCCCAACGATCCGTTTCCCGGCTGGATGAATTACGGCGGTCTGATCCGTCCGGTATACCTAACCGTTGAGCCAGACGTTTACGTCGAAAACGTGAAGGTTGAAGCCGTACCGGACTTAGCCAAAGGAACCGCTACCCTGACCATCCGAACCCGCATTCGCAACGCATCGGGCCAGGCGGTTACGCCAACGACGCAGTATCAGGTTCGGCAGGGCAACAAGACGCTGGCCTTGAAATGGAAAAATACGGGTAGCGCGGTTGGTTCGAATCAGACGGCGGTGTTCGAAGCCGAAGCTCCGCTTAAAGCAAGCGACGTAACGCTTTGGAGCGTTGACCGGCCAACGCTGTACGATCTACAAGTTGTTGCTGGAAACGATACTGTACGGACCCACTTCGGTATTCGAAAAGTCGAGGTTCGGAATACACAGTTACTGCTGAACGGCCAGCCGATTAAAGTGGCGGGCGGCAACCGGGTTGTCGACTATCCTGGACTAGGTTCGATGGAACCCGACTGGCTGATTGAGAAAGACCTGCGGCTGATGAAAGAAGCGGGCATGGAATTTCATCGGCTGACGCATTACACACCCAGCGAAGCCGTGTACGACTGGGCCGACCGCAACGGGATGCTGATCATCACCGAAGCAGGCAACTGGCAGTTGACGCCCAGCCAGATGGATAGCGACACCGTTCGGCGGAAGTTTCAGCAACAGTTTCGCGAAATGGCCGAACGTGACTGGAACCACCCCTGCGTGATTGCCTACAGCGTTGGGAATGAGTACCTGTCGGAAATGGCTTCCGGCCAACGGTGGACCAAAGATATGATCGCTTTTGCCCGCTCGGTCGATCCAACCCGGCTGTACACCTTCGCGTCGATGCGGTTGAATATTCTTCCGAAGAAGCCGGAAGATGAAGCGAGTCAGTACTGCGATTTTGTGTCAACGAATACCTACGGCAACCACGCGCGGGCGCTCGATCATATTCATCAGCTTTACCCCGACAAGCCGATACTCATCAGCGAATGGGGCCGCCGGGCTGATACGGACAAGGGCGATACCGGACAAATCGCCGACGTAGAACAGGTCATCCAGGAGATACGAAAACGGCCTTACGTGATTGGTGCGTCGTGGTGGTCGTTCAACGATTACCAAAGCCGCCATCAGGGTACGAACGCTAACGGTTACCGCCCGTGGGGCCTTGTCGGACCGGACCGCAACAAACGCCCGATGTACGCTACCTACCAGCGCGAAATGGCTCCGGTCACCGTTGAGAAACTAAGCTGGCAACCCGGCCCGGAAGGCGTTCATACACTTACCCTACGCGTAACGGCTCGCAAGGATTTTCCGGCGTATGTGGTGCAGGGCTATTCCCTTCGACTCTCGACCGATCCTTCTTTGGAAAGAGATGTGTTGGCGCGAGCCGACAAATTACCCCTTCCGACGCTCCAACCGGGGCAAAGCGTTGACCTGACCATTCCGGTTCGTGGCTTCGACAAAACGCTTACCGTTACGGTTTCGAAACCGACCGACTTTTCTATTCTTTCTCAATCTATCGACTTAACGAATGATACGCGAACAAGCAACCGATAAACGAACCTTAAAAACCATCCGTCACGACGCCGATCTGATTGTAGTGGGCGGTGGCGTGTCGGGCGTATGCGGTGCCCTTACAGCGGCACGGGCGGGCATTCGCGTGGTACTGGTGCAGGACCGCCCCGTGCTTGGTGGCAACGCATCGAGCGAAGTACGACTGTGGGTTCTCGGAGCCACGTCACACATGGGTAACAACAACCGTTGGGCGCGCGAGGGCGGTGTTATTGACGAGTTGCTGCTCGAAAACTGGTACCGAAATCCCGAAGGCAATCCGCTTATCTTCGACACGATTCTGCTGGAAAAAGTCATTAGTGAACCAAACATAACCTTACTGCTGAACACGGCGGTCTACGAAGTCGAGAAAGATCCGACAAATCACGACCGTATTCGTCAGCTCAAAGCCTTTTGCAGTCAGAACGGTACGCTCTACGATCTGGTAGCTCCCTTGTTTTGCGACGCGTCCGGGGACGGAATCGTTGGTTTTCAGGCGGGGGCCGCTTTTCGGATGGGAGCCGAGTCAGGGGATGAATTCAACGAAAAATTTGCCCCTTCGGCTGAGTACGGGGAGTTGCTGGGTCATTCGCTGTATTTCTACACCAAGGATACGGGTCGACCCGTTCGTTTCGTGCCACCCGCCTACGCACTAGACGACATCACGAAAATTCCGCGTTACCGCCGGTTCAACGCGCAGGAATACGGCTGTCAGTTGTGGTGGATCGAATACGGCGGACGATTGGACACCGTTCATGACACCGAGCAGATTAAGTGGGAGTTGTGGAAAGTCGTGTATGGCGTCTGGAACTACATTAAAAACTCCGGTCAGTTTCCCGAAGCCGCAAATCTGACGCTCGAATGGGTTGGACAAATTCCCGGCAAGCGCGAAAGCCGACGTTTCGAAGGAGATTATATACTCCGGCAGCAGGACATTGTTGAGCAGCGCGAACATCCGGATGCTGTGGCGTTTGGCGGCTGGAGCATCGACCTACACCCCGCCGACGGCGTATTCAGCGAAAAACCGGGCTGCAACCAGTGGCACAGCAAAGGCATTTACCAAATTCCGTACCGGTGCCTGTACTCGCGTAACGTCAGCAATTTGTTTCTGGCGGGTCGGCTCATCAGCGCGTCACACGTAGCGTTTGGCTCGTCGCGGGTGATGGGAACCAGCGCCCATGTTGGACAGGCAGTTGGTATGGCCGCAGCTTTGTGCGTCCGCGATGGGTTGAATCCGCGCGATCTTAGCGAAACATCCCGCATCGCATCGCTGCAACAGAAGCTATTAAAAACCGGTCAGCACATACCTGGTCTGCGGCTACACGATGAACAGGACTTAACGCATCGTGCACAACTGACGGCATCCAGCGAATTCGTTCTGACTAGTTTACCCCCCGATGGCCCGTTGGTTCAGCTGGCACAACCAGCGGCTCAGATGCTTCCCTTACCCGCTGGCCCGATCCCTCGTCTGACGGCCTGGGTCACGGCGGATGAAGATACGGTGTTGACAGTGGAATTGCGGAAAAGTAGCAAACCGGACAATCATACACCCGATGTAACCCTGAAAACGCTGTCTATTTCGCTTAAAAAAGGCAAACAGGAGATCCCGCTGGCGTTTGATGCACATCTCCATCAGGCTAGCTACATCTTCGTCTGTTTTCTAAAAAACGACGCTGTTCAGCTTCAGTATAGTTTGCGGAAAGCCACGGGGCTGCTGTCCGTTTTCAATAAAACCAATCCGGCGGTGTCCAATTACGGCAAGCAGGAACCGACCGAAGACATTGGCGTCGATACGTTTGAGTTCTGGTGTCCCGAACGGCGTCCCAAAGGCCATAACCTTGCGCTGACCATTGAACCGGGGGTTCGGCTGTTTGAAGCCGAAAACGTGCGCAATGGACTCCAACGGCCAACGAACCAGCCCAACGCCTGGGTAGCCGCCCCGACCGACACCCGACCGACGTTGACACTACGCTGGCCGGAACGAAAAGCAATCAGCCGTGTCGAGTTGTTTTTTGATTCGGATTACGACCATCCACTGGAATCGGTGATTATGATTCATCCCGAAACGGCGTCACCATTTTGCGTGCGGGAATACGTGCTTTGCAATGACCGGAACGAGCGGGTGTTTCACCAGACCGAGAACCACCAGAGCCGCAACGTCATCCGGTTCGCACAACCCCTCGACACGACGAGTTTAAGCGTTCACCTCGAAGCCATGAACGGCGACGCACTCGCTTCCTTACTCGAAATCAGGGTGTACGAATAGAAGTACTATTTTTTAATTGACTCGTGGTGTCGGTTTCTCAAAACCGACACCACAGCCAGAAACCGACACCACGAGCATAACTACTTCTTCGGCCTCACCGTAAATTCCGTGGCACGAAGCACTTCTTCACGGACGATGTCGTATGACTGCGCCAGCTGATTTCGAAGTTGTCTTACTTCGGACGTTGGATTGCCCAGTACGTTCAGGTTCGTCACGTTTTGAAACGAAATCAGACCGTATCCTTTTTCACTACCTCTTGGAACGACCAGTCCAGACAACCCTCCTCCTACAATCTCGTTGCGCTTTATTCCTTCGCTATAAGAATGCGACAAGGGTGCCATGACTTTCCAGCCGGGCGTTGCATCACGCGATCGCATAAAGTCAACGACGAGTAGTGGGGATTTGCTGGGGTCGAAGCCAGCACCAAACGACGCTACCATCGTCTCCCAGATTTCCATCTTCACGACCGGAGCCGTGGCCTTGTCGCGCTTTTGCAGACTAGCCATCCGCGTCTGGACGCTGTCGCCGTAGATTTTCGCCATAGCCGCTGGCGAGGCCCCTTTCATGTTCATCTCCGGCGAAACGATCATCGTTATGTAATCGTACTCAGCGTTTTGATCGGAGCTCATCTGCCTGACCATCATGTACCAGCCAAGCAATTTTCCTTCGTCAACGGCAGCCTGGTTAATAGCCCGCCACTCACGTTCGACGGGCAAGGCGTCCTGTATCGTCAGACCGGGCGACAATTTGTGATAGATCAGATAGGTAAACGTCTTCTCTGATTGTGCGTTTGCGGCCAGGGCGGATAACCCGAACATACTAACAAGCAAGTATTGAAAGAGCGGTTTCATAGAGGATAGCAGTAAAACGAAAGCAATTAGACCTGTGTACCTTTAAAAGCCAATCGAATTGCCCCCATCGACAGGTAACGAGGCCCCTGTAATGTACTTGGCCCCTTCCGAAGCCAGAAAAACGGCAGCCCAGCCAATATCATCGGGTTTGCCGAACGTACCCATTGGGGTCCGACGCATAGCACGAGCAAAGCGGTCAGGATCGCCACTCATGGCGGTTTTGCTCATGGCTGTTTCAATGAAACCGGGAGCGATTGAATTGACGCGAACACCGTTGCCCGAAAATTCCGACGCCAGCACTTTCACCATCCCTTCGACCGCCGATTTAGACGCTGCGTATGCTACCACCCGGTCGATACCGTAGTAGGCTGCCATCGATGAAATCATGATGATCGAACCACTCTTACGGGCCATCATGCGTTTTGCGCAGGCGCGGGTCAGGCTGAAAACAGAATTGAGGTTGGTATGCACGATCCGGTCGAAATCTTCGTCACTGACTTCCAGGGCCGGTTTTTTCATGTTGATTCCTGCGTTATTAACCAGAATATCAACGGGTCCGTGTGTCGCTTCGATTTCCTCCACCAAGCTATCCAGCGATTCACGAACGGTTACATCATTGATTCTATAGTGAGCCTGCCCGGTCGACTGCCCTTCCGATAGTTTTGCAACGGCTTCCTGAAGCGGCTGCTCCCGACGACCCGTGATGACGACGCTGGCTCCGGCTTGTACCATGCACCGGGCAATATCGAACCCGATACCGCTGCCCCCGCCCGTAATGAGCGCTAACTTCCCATCGAGCGAAAAAACGGTTGGAAATATCGGGGCCGTTGCTTGTCGTGCGTCGCCCTGAACGTCTTGTACTTGTTCCATTTTGGTTTGATTGGTTGTATTGTAGCGATCCCGTTACATCGCCTATTAACTTTTCCGACTTAGGTGGATGGTCTGGGCCTGTTTCTGCGCTTTTAGGGCTAATTCAGTAGCCAGAAAACAATGCTCCTGCGACATAGCTGTTTCGGTGCGGTTGAGCACATCGTTGACTAGCTGTTCGCCATACGGTAGTGGTTCTTTGCTGCAATCGAAGTAGCGAGTTTCCTTATTGTCCGTCAGGAACAAATGATTACCACCCTCGCGCCCACCGGGATCAATGTTTTTACGGATCTCGATAAATCCTTCGGTACCCAGAATTGTCAAGCGTCCGTCGCCCCAGGATTTCAGCCCGTCGGGCGTAAACCAATCGACGCGGATGTAGCCCACTCCGCCATCACCGCGCAACATTACATCACCAAAATCTTCGAAATTAGGGTACTGCGGATGGTTTGTATTACCCACCTGCGCGGCTACGATATCGGCCTTTGTGGAGCCGGTAAAAAACAAGAATTGGTCGAACTGGTGCGATGCAATGTCGCAGATAATACCGCCAAAACGCTTCCGGTCGAAAAACCAGTCGGGTCGCGATTGGGGCGTCATGCGGTGTGGTCCCAAACCGATGGTCTGAATAACCTTACCGATAGCTCCGGCTTTTACCAGTTCACCGGCTTTTACGGTCGCCCTGTTTTCGAAGCGCTCACTGTACATGATCGAGTAGATCCGCTTGGTATCTTTCTGAACGCGACGCACTTCGGCTAGCTGGTCAAGCGTGGTGATGCCGGGTTTATCGACCATGTAATCCTTGCCCGCCTTCATAACCCGAACGCCCAGTGGTGCCCGTTCATCAGGAATGATCGAACTCAGCACGAGCTGAACAGTCTTATCGTCCAGAATTTCGCTCTCACTTTTGGCCTGCTTCACCTGCGGATATCGCTTGGCAAAAGCAGCCGCCAGATCGGGTTCTTTGGCGTAAAACGAAACCAGTTCGCCACCACCCCGAATAACCGCTTCGACCTGACTGTAGATATGGCCGTGATTCATACCGATCACTGCGAATCGAATCCGGGATGCAAGGGGCAGGCTGATTTTCTCGGGGGCCTGGTCGATAACCAGTCGTTGGGGGCTACTCAGGGCTTCGGTCGATAAGCCTGGAAGCATAACCAGACCAGCCGCCGTGGCCACCGAATCTTTCAGAAATTTGCGTCGATTATCTTGTGAGCGATTCATAAGGGTAGGATTTTTATTCCGGACATTCCTGTCCGGAGAAGACTAAGTACGAAAACTGCTTCCGAACGTAACTGTCCGGGTTACTTTTGTTTTGATTTTTTCGCCAGTTCCAGCGCCTGGGTGGTGGTGTAATATTTGGCGATCATGTTAGGAACTTCCCAGGCAGGCATCTTCCCGTCTTTCAGGTATTGCAGGTACTTCTGCGTGACCCGCCCGAAATGCGCTTCGTGGCCTTCCTTGTATTTCTCGGGAATGATTACCTCCCAGCCTTTAGCCAGCTTCCTGACGTCTATGCCCGGAAACTCCTTCTGAATAGCAGGCAACGCCGTTTTAAGCGCGGTTTCCGTCGCTGCATCACCCGAGGCCGATTCGATGTACAAAGTTGGCTTGTACTGCTGTTCGGCCCCCTGCCGGATGATCAGGTTGGCTTTTGTACCCCGCATAATCGAGTAATGGGTATCGCCCGCGCCTTCGGGTGCTTTGTAAGCCCAGGTAACCGACACCTTCGCGTGAATACCCCGCAGCTGGTAATTGATTTCGCCATTGCTGTAGACACGCAGGATACTGTCGTTTACCACGTCTTTTTTGAGGTAATCGGGAAACGCGTTTTGTTTCGTGATGGCCTTGAACTGGCTTAGGTTCATGTCCGTTGTCCACCGCCGGGCCGACGTCAAGCGGATGTCTTTCCCATAGTCAATCGTTTGCTCGGGAAAACATTCCCACTGCACCAGATCGACCAGGTGCGTTGTTACGTCGACGATGCCTTCGCCCTGCTGCGCCACGTCCATAAACCAGGCCGGACGCGTCAGGATGCTTCCCGACACGTTTTTGTAGAAGTGGTGTACACTTTCCTTGGTTACCGCCGGATTCTCGGGCGTCCCTTTCTGCAACGTTCCAAACACATCGGCCTGCCGTGAAAAAGCCCGTTGGAGCATCGTCGTTATTTCGTAACGCTCCGTCATGATGTCGTACAGTAGCACCTTTTTTTGGTCGGCGGTGGCAAAGGCATCTTTCAACTCGTTAAACTTGTCCGAACTGATAACCATCGGTTTATCGGCCAGTACGTTAAAGCCAGCCCCGACGGTTTTCTGAATGTAGTCGGTTTTCAGTCGGTTATTACCCGCCATAACGACTACGTTTCCGGCCCGATCCGCAATCATTTTATCGAAGAAATCCGAGCCTTTGTACACCTCTTCTTTCCAGTGAGTCGGTTCGTCAGCGCGCGTGTTGTAACCCTGGATCTTGTCCAGATGCAACTGAACATCCGGGCCGTCGGGAGCGTATACGTGCACGACCGAATCGACCCCGTCGTACATCGTTTTCTGCACCAGAGCAGCATGGAAATGACCAGGATCTAACGTAATCAGGCGAATCATATCCTTCTCCGAACCTTGTCCGGTCGTTTTCTCCGACGATTGACAGGCGGCAAACAGGGCCGCCAGAAACAGGCTACTAACGGTGGGTATTAACTTCATACTTTCGGTTTGTAAATGGTAGGTTGTAAGAGAGTTTTTGCCGCAACCGCTATTTGCCTTTCGCAGAAGCTACCGCCTTGATCGCATACGGTGCCCGCTGGGGACGAGATAATAGCGCGTTTGCTTCCGCATCGTTTTTGAACTGCTCTTTTTTCGGGTCCCAATACAGCTTCCGATCGAGTTTCATGGCCGCGTGATGGAGCAGGCAAGCGGAGCAAGACCGATGCCCTATCTCGGCGGGCGCAATAGGCTCCTTCCGACTGACCACGCTTTCGAGCCAGTTGCCGTGATGCTCCTTGCTGACAGGCAAGTGTATTTCATTTGGGCCGATCACTGATGTCAGCAGTTTTGGGTCGCTGGCGTCTAGTTTTTTGGCGGCATTCTGTTTGGCAACGGGATCGCTGGACGTTACCGATCCGTCTCCGCGCGACACGAAAATCCAGCCGTTGGTCCCTTCAAACTTGATCCCGTTCGGAATCTCGTTACTGACAATCATGCGTACGCCGTTGTCGTACAAGGCTTCCGTCCGAAAAATACCGTGCACGTTCCACAAGCCTTTTTTGGGGAAATCAGCGTGTCCCCAGATTTGGACGGGTCCGGTATGCTCCGTGTCCATTGCCCAGTGTGCGCAGTCGATGTGGTGCGATCCCCAACCGGTGATCATACCCGCGCCAAACTGCTCGCAGCGCAACCAGCCGGGCCGGTCGTAGCCAACCTGCGGATGGACCCGCTTTTCGGTATAATACACCTCTGGCGTGGTGCCCAGCCACATGTCGTAGTCCAGATTTTTGGGAATAGGCATTTGCGGCTCGTCGTCACCCGCCGGATCGCCGGGAAGTCCAACGTATACCGTTTTCAGTTGTCCGATCCGACCGTTTCGCACCAGTTCGGCGGCATACCGAAACTGCTCGGACGAACGCTGCTGACTTCCGACCTGTACAATCTGCCCCGACTGCTTCACGGCATTGGCCATCATGCGCCCTTCCGCAATCGTGAGCGAAGCCGGTTTCTGCATGTACACATCCTTGCGCGCCCGTACCGCATCAACCACAATCGGCGCGTGCCAGTGGTCGGGCGTACTGACGATCACCGCGTCAACGTCTTTGTTGAGAAGCAATTCGCGGTAGTCGGTGTAGACCCGAACGCCGTCGTACTCCTTTCCGTTTTTCTTTGAATAATAGTTATTAACCAGCTTTTTAGCGTCTTCGGCCCGGTTGCTATCCAGATCGCAAACAGCCATGATCAGCGCGTTGTCGTACTGCCAGACGCCCGGTATATCGTGTCCGCGCGAAATTCGACCGGTTCCGATGGCCGCTACGTTGATCCGATTACTAGGCGCATTTTTTCCAAAGACCGACGCGGGTACAATCGTTGGAAAGCCACCCAAAACCGTTGTGGCTAGGGCGCCGGTGGCGGTTGTTTTCAGAAAGTTACGTCTCGATGCATCTACGACTTCATCTTTTTTCATGACTTTACAGGTTTAGGACTTGATACTAATCAAAAGCTTTTTCACTATTCTATCTATCCATTCGGAACGGATTTCATCCGATTCTTTCGCACCGACTTCCCTAAGAATGTAACCCAGACCTTTCTGACTAATCAGCGCGAGATCTGCCTTACATCCGTGCTTCTCGGCGAAAAAACTTACCGCAACAGGTAAACATCAACCAACTGCTTCACTTCATCCAGCGTCCGTTCTGGCTTTTTGAACGGGGCCGGAATCGGTTTCCTGGCATACTCCTGAAGGTACAGCACCCAGGCATCACGCCACCAGATTGCTTCTTTGTGCTGCGTTTCCAGACGACCCGCTACCTCAGCGTACGTTTCTGGATCGACCGAGCCTTTTACCTGCGCCCACTGCTGCTGCATCCAGCCAACTGAATCGGCCCCGGTGTAAAAACGTGTGCAAAGCTCATCCCACAGCGTTCGACCCGTAGACAGTTTTTTCGTCCACGGCACATGGTGAAACCAAAGCAGGTACGGCAAAGGACACGTTTCGGGATTGTTCCACTGCTTTTGAACCTCGGGATTGTACTGAGCCAGCGCGTTACTTCCTTTTTCGGTCCGGTCGAAACCTAAGCCGACAGAATCCGCGCGGTGGTAATACACGGCGGTCCAGTCGGGCCGGGGGCTTTTGTTCTGCCAGGGTTCAGGCGCAAAATGCACACCCGTCCACGGACGCGAAAGACCCATTGGCGTATTATAATTCACGTAAATTTCCCGCGATTTAAGCATCATGTCGGCAATACGCGTTATAGCCTGCGGCTCCTTGGTCAAGGTCATGGCGATCCATTCCCTGGCAATCGCTTCGGAGGATAAGGTATGATCCCAGGTAAGCCGACCGAACGCGTACCAGTTAGCCTGCGCCATCGGATGCCCCGTCCAGTTGCGGTCGGAACCCGTATTGGCCACACCCGCCATCGCCGTAATCGGATACCCATCGACGCTACCGTCAACGACTTTAGCAACGGTTGCCCCACTGGACGGTGCTCCTTGCCCCTTCGCGTACGTATCCGAATCCAGGCATTCCTTGAAAATCGGCGCTTCGTAAACCAGGTGCGTAGCAAAGCCCAGGTATTCCTGCGTCAGTTGAAATTCTATCGCCAGCGGGGTCTTGGGCATTTTTCCGAACAAAGGCGAGAACGGTTCCCGTGGCTGAAAATCAATCGGACCGTTTTTAACTTGTACAATTACTTTCTTGTCAAATGTACCGTCGAGATGCCCGAATTCTTCGAGTGCTGCTTTGAACCGGTCGGCTTTCGGGTCCGCTTTGTAGACGAAGGACCGCCACAGCACAATACCATCGTAGGGTTTGAGCGCTTCGGCCAGCATGTTCGCCCCATCGGCGTGGGTCCGGTTGTAATCCTGCGGTCCGGGTTCGCCCTCCGAATTGGCTTTTACCAGAAACCCGCCAAAATCGGGAATCAGCTTGTAAATTTCTTTGGTCTTGTCGGCCCACCACTTGCGAACCTCCGGGTCGAGCGGATCAGCGGTTTTCAAACCTCCAATCACCTTCGGAGCCGGGAAATAGATAGACACATACACCCGGATGCCATAAGGCCGAAAGACGTTCGCCAGGGCGGCTACCTTTCCCAGATACTCAGCAGTCAAAAACCGGGCGCTGGCATTGACGTTATTGACAACCGTACCATTGATACCCAGCGACGCATTCGCCCGTGCGTAATCGCGGTAACGCGGGCTGATGCGTTCGGGAAGCTCATACCATTTCCAGAGTGTTTCACCCGCGTAACCCCGTTCAATCGTACCGTTTGGGTTGTCCCAATGGTTCAACATCCGATACCGTACTTTCGGGTCACTCGTTAACGACAGCGCATTGATGGGCTGTAGCGTTTGCAGTTGCCGTAGCAAAGCAAAGGCACCGTACAAAACGCCCGCGTCGCTTTTGCTGCTGACGACAATGT
The DNA here is from genome assembly GCF_023196085.1 of Spirosoma liriopis. Classification (NCBI taxonomy): domain Bacteria; kingdom Pseudomonadati; phylum Bacteroidota; class Cytophagia; order Cytophagales; family Cytophagaceae; genus Spirosoma; species Spirosoma liriopis. The sequence continues at coordinate 518,514 of NZ_JALPRF010000002.1, read as the reverse complement.
TGTTGGAACGACTGGTAATCTGATAGCCTTCCTGCGTACGCAGTTGTGCTCCCGCGACAGGTCCATTGCCAACGCTCAAAATTATGCCCCCCGTACGATTGCCCGCATTGGTAAGCACCGGCACCGCTTTGCCCAGCAAGCCCTGCAAGCCCACTTGCAATTCGTCGGCAGCAGCCTTTAAAGTAGGACTGTTTCCAGTCACCGCAATAAACTGGGCCGAACGGGCATACGCGTCCCGCTTAGCCGCGTCTTTGATCAGATCGTATTTTAGCCAAAGCCGATAGCCGTCGTCGGCATAGCTGCGGCTAGTCAGTAACAGCAGTAAAGAAAAGAGAACGCGTATTGTCAAAATCATGGATTGATTACGATGTATCATTTTTCGCAATGAAGTGGGTATACTCTTTTTACTCCGCCAGCGACCGAATAATGCCAAATTCCAGTCCGCGCAACTCAGCTAATCCACGCAGACGCCCGATGGCTGAGTAACCGGGATACGTCACTTTATACAGGTCGTCGAGCATCTGGTGCCCGTGGTCGGGACGCATTGGAATGGACGTAACGCCAGTCCCCGCCTGAGCGCGTCGTTGTTGCTCTAATACGATTTCTTTCACCACCGCGTACATGTCTACATCGCCAGCCAGATGATCGGCTTCGTGAAAATTACGCGGATCGTCTTCGCGCTTGGTTGTGCGGAGATGAATAAAATGAATCCGATTGCCAAACCGACGAATCATACCGGGCAGGTCGTTGTCGGGGCGAATGCCCAACGAGCCAGTGCAGAACGTAATCCCGTTGGCAACAACATCACAGGCATCCATCAGTTGCGCCAGATCGGCCTCGGTGCTGACAACGCGCGGTAAACCCAGCAGTGGTCTCGGTGGATCGTCGGGGTGAATACACAGATTAATACCCAGTTCGTCGGCTACCGGCGCTACTTCCCGAATGAAATAATACAGGTTTTCGCGCAAGGCCTGGTCGTCAATAGTCGCGTATTCATTCAGTAACCCTTGAAACGTATCGAGCGTAAACGCTTCTTCGGAACCGGGTAACCCCAGCAAGACAATATTGCTCAGTTGGGTAATCTCCTGTGCGGTCATCTGATCAAACCGGTGTCGGGCAGCCTGGGCTACTTCGGGTTCGTAGTCGGTTTCGGCACCGGCCCGTTTCAGGATGCATAAATCGAACACGGCAAAATCCTCCCACACGAACCGCAACGCCCGTGATCCGTCCGGCATTTCGTAGGTAAGATTCGTCCGCGACCAGTCAAGGACGGGCATGAAATTGTAACAGACCGTTTGAATCCCGCAAGCGGCCAGATTCCGTAACGACTGTTTGTAATGCTCAACGTAGGTGCTACGATCCGGATTACCTTTTTTGATATCCTCGTGAACGGGCAAGCTCTCCACCACAGCCCAGTGCAACGGCGAATAGCGATCATTAGCCGCTTCGACAAGTTGTTTCCGTTCTTCAATGGCCTCAACGGACCACACGGCCCCCACCGGAATCTGGTGTAGTGCGGTTACCACGCCAGTACAGCCAGCCTGTCGAATATCCATCAGAGAAACCGGATCGTTCGGGCCGAACCAGCGCATGGTTTGTAGCATTCCCATAAGCAAAATTTGACAGTCGGACGATACCGTTACGGGCATCGTTGACGTGCCCTATAATTAGTTGGTTTGTTTAAACTGTTTTTTGGCTAATTCGATAAATACGGGCCAGTCGGGCAAATCGGTGTGGCCGCCTTCGTGGTTGCGAAACGCCAGATCGCCATCCATCAGCGATTCGTCGGGCTTCGGCATGACCGTTGTCGACAACCCTTTTTTACCGAGCAATTCGTAGACAGGGCTAGCCGCTACGCAGGCCAGAAATTCACCGTGCGAGTCAGACCAGCTATCCTTCGTGCCACCCGTAATAAATACTGGACGCGGGGCGATCAGGGCGATCAACTCGTGCGCATCGACGGGCATAGCCTGCCAGTTCCCACCGTATTTGACGAAATTTCCGGCCATCCAGTGGTATTCACCCGAACCCGCTACGTTATCAATCGTTTCGCCGTAATTCCGTTTTTCTAAGGAAGCGCCCATCGACCCTGAACAACTGGCATAGACGATAGCCCAGCGGGGATCGGTAGCAGCGGCCAGCAGTGCCGTTTTGCCCCATCGCGAATGGCCCTGGATGCCGATCTGTTTGGGATTAATGGCTTTATCGGTTTCGAAATAATCGAGCGCACGGCTCAGGCCCCAACTCCAGGCCGCCAGAACGCCCCACTCGTCGGGTTTCCGGTCTTTGCCCTCGCTGACCAGCCCGATAATGCCTTCGTGCAGACCCGCTCCGCTATCCATCTGAACAGCGCCGGTATTGACAACAGCCACGGCCCACCCCGCCGAAATAACGCGATCAATGGTTACCATCGGTGTTGGGAAAGCACCCCAGACCAGTACGATCAGCGGTACCGGCCCCTTCGCATTCGCGGGTGTGTACAGTGTCATGTCGATGCTCGGCTTAGCCGAAGGATACCGGGAGTTATCGATCCGGCCAGCAATCGTTTTGCGAATCGCCCGGCTGCGCAAGGCCGTGTCGGTAACAGCGGTTACAGTAAACGTTACGTTTGGCGTGTTTTTGGGCGTATTGCCGTATATCTCGGTTAGAAAATCGGCCAGTAGTTCAGGACGACGCTGTTTCCACCAGGAGTTGGCATTTTTTACCGGTTTACCGTTTTTCAACACCAGCGGATCAGGCAGTGTGTAGCCCCCCGCTTTGGCTTCGTCATAATTCGACCAGTTGCCCCAGCCCGACCGTACGTGTGTATTGCCTTCGTCGTCGTACCAGTTCGTTGATCCTTCCTTTTGCTTGAGATGCGATGGTCGTTTGGGGTCATCAGCCGGGGGCGGCAGCGTCGGTAGTTTCAGGTTCAGGCGATTCATAACGCGTTGCCAGTCTTCCTGACTAGCCTCGCGCATCTTGTCCATATATACTTTTCGCTCCTCCGGCGTCATTTTCTGAAAATCAGGAGCCTGGGCATTGACCCGATGTACCGTCAGAGCGAGCACTACGAAAGGAATCAGAAACCAGCCGGGACGCATGTTGACTCTCATGATTGTGGGCAAATTGACAAACCAGTTCGGGCAGGCGTTTGAGTTAGGGTGGTGTCAGGTTTGAGACGCGGGCGCCCCTGCTGACACCACGTTGCCGTCAGCTTGATCAGACAAAAAACGGTACGTCTTTGGGCGCGTATTTTTTCATGCCTTCTTCGTTGATTTCAACGCCGATACCCGGTTTCTCGGATAAAGGAATAAATCCTTTCTCGATCATGGGTCCATCAAACGTGACGATATCTTTGAACATCGGCTCCTCGTGGAAGTAAATCTGCCATTCCAGGATCAGGAAGTTCGGCACCGACGCACAAACGTGGCTCGACGCCATCGCTCCCAAATACGAGGCTACCATGTGCGGAGCAAACGGCACGTAATACAGGTTCGCCAGGTTCGCAATTCGCTGCGCTTCGCCGAGGCCGCCCGCTTTTTGTAAGTCCGGCATGATGATGTCTACGGCTCCTATTTCGAGTAGTTTGCGGAACCCGTGCGCCAGATAGTGATTCTCACCCGCACAGATCGGCGTGTTCGAGGCTTCGCGAATCTGCTTGTACGCTTCGGGGTTTTCGGCCGGAATCGGTTCTTCCAGAAACAGCAGATTCAGCGGCTCCATCATCTTAGCCACGCGTCGACCGGTCGTTACATCATAGCGTCCGTGCATATCGACGCAAATGTCGATTTTCGGGCCAACGGCTTTCCGAACACCCGCGATCTGGTTGTACATCCGTTCCAGTTCGCCCTGGCTGGCGGTCCAGTTATACGCGTCGTATTTATTGGGGTCGTTGCGTTCATCGATGTCGTATTTCACCGCCGTGAAACCCATATCGACGGCTTTCTTCGCACTTTTCCCGAAAGCCTCGGCACTGGTATCCGATTCACGATAAGCACCCGTGTCGCAGTAAACGCGAATCTTATCCCGGAATTTACCGCCCAGCAGCTGGTAAACCGGCATACCGAGCGCTTTTCCGACCAAATCCCACAAGGCCGTTTCGACCGCCGAGAGCACGGAAATGTAAATACCCGCCTGCGCTCCCTCGAAAAAACCCGCTTTGCGCACGTCTTCGAAGATACGGTTTACGTTCAGCGGACTTTTGCCTTTAATTCGTTCGCCAATCAGCTTCACCAGATGGTACGTTCCGACCGAGGCATCGACCGCTTCACCACAACCCCAGATGCCTTGGTTGGTATGCACTTTCACGAACAGGCTATGTCCGTTGCGGGTGTAGCCGCATTTGATATCCGTAATTTTTAACTGCGATGGAGCCGACGAAAGTGGAGCACGGTCAACGGCCGTTTCCAGCCCTTCGCCGAAACTGGATAAAGCACCCGCACTAAATACACTGGCTAAGGCGCTTTTGGTCAGAAACGAGCGACGGTCAATTCCGCCGGTAGATGATGAGTTTTTCATGGTTTGTAAAGGTTTAGGTGTTCGGTTTACCAGGTGCGGGTTTTGAGATAATCCTGAATCTGCTCTTTCGGAACGGGCAGTTCGCTAATGTGGGCGTTGAGCCACTGCGAAAAGTCCTTCTCAATCTCATCCGACCAGCGTGTATCGATCTGACCGGGCGTGTATTTCTGCTCCCGTAAGCGCTGGTGACCGAACATATCCCGCAATCGGATGATTTCCGACGTTTTGACCACCTTTTCGACCAGGTGTGGCGGGATAAAACAAACGCCCCCATCGCGGCCCAGTACGATATCGCCCGGCATGACCATGACTTTACCAATCCGCGTCGGGCGGTTGATACCCACCAGCGTTGTATTCAGATTGCCTTCGGGATTGTGGTGAGACGGGTGGTAGCTCCGATAGTATGAGGTGAACCCGCCGATTTCTTTCAGGCCAGCCAAGTCGCGGATAGCCCCTTCGTACACAATGCCGTTGCCAGTCTTGGCGAAGATGGAGTTACCGAGATTGTCGCCGATCGTTGGCCCGTCTTCGTGCATCCCAAACTGATCGACAACGTACACATCGCCTTTGGTCAGCATATCAATCGGCCAGGCATTCTGCGATTTTACCCGCTTGTCTTTGGTATGTCCTTTCTCGTCCGTCACCCGATGCACGTCGGGCCGACCGGGCATGAACGTCGCGGTTAAAGCACGCCCGACCAGCACACTGTCGGGGTTGATGGTCTGCCAGTCGCCCGCAAACTGGTATTTGTAGTTTTCGCCTTTCAGCACGGACCAAGCTTCCTCCTGCGTTACTCGTTTCATCCGTTGCAGAAGCGCATCGGATACTTTAGGGCGACCATCGGGAAAGCGTTCACCTTTCCAATCAGGGGTTAAAAAGATCAGCTCGTCGCGGGAAATCTGCTGACCTGACGATTTTGTTATCGTTCCGGCCAGACATAGCGTGGCCAGGATACCAATCACCAATTTCATACAAATGATACAGAATTTAAGGGTTTAGCATTCGTATGGAATAAGGTTCACTCACCCCCAATTCTACCCTCTGCAACCGATTGAATTTCTAACCACAGGGTAAGCCTGGAGGCTTATTCTTATTAAACATCCCTCCCGCCAACTGGCAGAAGGGAGTCCTGTTTACCTATGATGAACAGAAAAAGCGTTAATTACCGATAGCGTACCTGACGAAACGGGGACTTTGGTAGCCTATTCCGCTTCACAATTTGCCCGAGAATAAAATTTGAGATATAAATATCCTATTAATTTTTATAATTGCAACCGATTGCATTAATTTTTTACTCAATCGTCCTGTATCTTAATTAGTTTGCACACCGCTTTTGGGCTCTCATGGAAAAAGAAACTACTATATACGACATTGCGCGACGGCTAAAGCTCTCGCCCGCAACGGTTAGTAGAGCGCTGAATGATCACCCGGCTATCAACAGTAACACCAAAAGCACGATTGCTGCTACGGCAAAGGAAATGGGCTATCGGTCCAATACTTTCGCCAGCAATTTGCGCCGTCAGCGTACCAATACCATCGGCGTTATTGTTCCCCGATTGGACAGTCATTTTATGTCAACCGTCCTGGCGGGCATGGAAAAAGTAGCCAATGCAGCTTCTTATAATCTGATTATCAGCCAATCGCTAGAGTCTGTCAGGAAAGAAATAGCCAACGCAAAAACAATGTTTAACAGCCGCGTGGACGGGCTGCTTGTTTCGGTTGCCTATGATACCGAGATGTCGGAACATTTTGACGCCTTCGTCAATAAAGGGATTCCGTTGCTGTTTTTTGATCGCGTCCTTGCCCATAAACGAAGCACCTGCATTGTTATCGACAACGCAAAAGCGGGTTACGAAGCGACGGCCCATCTGATTCAGCAAGGTTGTCGTCGGGTAATGCACGTAACGGGCAACTTAAAACGAAACGTCTATGCCGACCGGTTGAAAGGCTACAAGCTGGCCCTGCTTGACTTTGGGTTGGCCTACGAAGACGAGCTGGTTATGGTAACCGATTTGAGTCACGAAGCGGGTCTGAAAGCAGCTAGCCATATACAGACGATGAAAAATCCCCCCGATGGCCTGTTCGTTACCAATGACTTTTGTGCCGTCAGTTGCATGAGTGCGCTTAAAAAAGCGGGCTTGTCTATCCCGGCAGATATTGCCGTTGTGGGGTTTAACGACGACCCGGTCTCATCCGTTGTTGAGCCTACCCTGACGACCGTTCATTATCCGGGTGAAAAGATGGGCGAAGTCGCAGCCCAGAGCCTGATCAATCATCTGAACGGAGCGATGGACATTCAAACCACGAACACAATTATTTTACACTCGGAACTGATCGTACGCGACTCATCGAAAAAAGCCGTGTAGTCCCATTGGCTGGTTTTACACAATTGTTTTTATCCTCACTTTTCGGATTGCTCCGCTCTCTTTCAGCCGATTTTTCAAATTGGCTTCCGGCCACACTACCGGAACGAACAGAGCAAAGCAAAAGAGTTTAGCAGCAACAGAGCATTTACTAGCTTGATCGTCAATGACTTTTTCGTCAATCGGGTGCAGACGCTGTGTCCTTGTTTTCACCGTTGTCGAGCGCTGCTCCCGCAGAGACAGCGACCGGGTTAATAGATGAAATACGGCCCTGTAGCTCACTTTTGAAGTTTTTCCCGGCGGGTAAATCTACAGTTGGGTTTCTTATTTCTGTTCGTATATTTGAGACCAGTAGCCATACCGAAACGAGCCTAACTTGCTCGCTTTCAGTAACTCTTTTAAGGTCGCCCACCGCCATCTTTTTCGACCGTTGACGCGCCTTTCTGAGGCTGCTTATCTGTAAGCTGTAGATTATTGTCGTTGCTGTATCATGAAAGTTTCGCCTTCCGAACCCTTCCAGATTGTTTACTCGCTGTTGGAGCATGAATTTCTGGGCTATCTTATTGAAGCATTTGTCGTGCAATTAAATGGGCGGGGCGAATTGACCTTACTGAACCAGACGCTTTCCACACAAAACGTGAGCGAGTTTTCTCAGGAGCTTGACGAACGTGATTTTGAGCTGGTCCGCCTGATCGAAAGCATCCAGCAGGATACCATTGTCAAGAAGTTCAACACGCGCAAACTGCCCGCTATCGATTTCTTCCTGAAGATATACGACCCCCACAAAGGCGACAAACTCATTCAGGAAGCAATTTGCAGTTATCTGGAAACGATCAAGGCAAAAATTCTGGCGCTTCTTCCCGGCAAAACGTTTTACGTGATGGGCAGCGACGGTAACCCTGTCTGGGCACCCATCGAATGGATGCCGCAGCCCGCCAGAGTGCATTTCCATTTTGTCCGTAACGCCGATTCGACCAACTACTTCCCGATCATTCGTTACCCGATTGGCGAAAATGGCGAAACCGAACGCGTGGAGTTTCAATTCAAAGGTGCGCTGATGATCTGTGACGAACCGGCTTACCTGATGGTTAACAACCGAGTCTATCATTTCAGCAAGCACGTCGACGGTAAAAAGCTCAGGCCGTTCTTTACGAAGAACCACATTATTATCCCGAAAAATATTGAGCAGCAGTACTACGAACGCTTTGTAACGCAGCTTATAGCATCCTATGACGTATATGCCAAAGGGTTCGAAATACGGGCTGAAATCATTGAGCCCGTTCCTGTTTTGACCGTTTCGGAAATGGTAACGTCAAGCCGGACGGTAGCCGTTGGAGCCGCCAACGACGGACCGGACGCCGATGATGAAGCCAGCCAGCGCATTGCGTTTGACCTGTCGTTTCAATACGGCGATTTTACGTTTCGGTTCGATAGTTTCGGCCCATCGGCCAATGTCAGCCTGGAAAAAAAGGGAGAAGATTACATTTTCCACAAAATTCGGCGTGACCTGCGTCTGGAAAAACAAAAGCTGGCGTTTCTGCGCGAAACGGGTCTGGACTTGCGTCATGGCCGTCTGGCTATCCCCAAATCAGAAGCTTTTGCCTGGTTGTCAGCCAATAACCTGGCAATCAACGAAGCAGGTTTCACGCTTCGGCAGAACGCCGAGGACACCAAGCGGTATTTTCTGGGGTATTCGAGCATTGATGTTTCCATCGAAGAGGGCCGCGACTGGTTTGATATTTACGCCAATGTCCGGTTCGGTGAGTTTGAAATTCCGTTTCTGAAACTCAGGACCCTTATTCTCAACAAGAAGCATGAGTTTACGCTTCCCAATGGTGAGATTGCCGTTATTCCGGAGGTGTGGTTCACCAAGTACTCGGAATTATTCGGCTTCATGGAGCAACCCGACAGTGTTGATCCGCGCGATGCCGACCGACTAGTCCTGCAAAAACATCACTTGGCGCTGGTTCAGGAACTGGAGCGTGACAATCTCGCGACGACGATTATGAGCCGCAAGCTCGAACGCCTGCGCGATTTTGAAGAAATTGAATCGTTTGCTGTGCCCCAAGGTTTTAACGGAACCCTCCGTCCTTATCAGCAGGCTGGTTACGACTGGATGAATTTTCTGCGGCAGTATCGCTTTGGTGGTTGCCTGGCCGATGACATGGGTCTGGGTAAAACGGTAATGACGCTGGCTATGCTTCAGGGACAAAAGGAAGCGGGTGCGCTCGAACCTTCCCTGCTGGTCATGCCTACGTCGCTGCTGTACAACTGGGAACTGGAAGCCCGAAAGTTTACGCCTAACCTGCGCGTGATGGTGTATACAGGTACGTATCGGGAGAAAAATACGGCTCAGTTTGACGGCTACGACCTTATCCTGACCTCCTATGGCATTGTCCGCATCGACATCGATATCCTGAGCGATTACCGCTTCAACTACGTCATTCTGGACGAATCGCAGGCCATCAAAAATCCTTCGTCGCACATCACCAAAGCGGTGATGCAACTGAACACGGCAAACCGGCTTATCCTGACGGGTACCCCGCTCGAAAACAGTACGATGGATATCTGGACGCAGATGTCGTTTATCAACCCCGGTTTGCTGGGTAGTCAGTCGTTTTTCCGGAATGAGTTTCAGATACCGATTGAAAAGCGCCACGACGACGTTAAAACCGCACGACTGTATAGCCTCATCAAGCCGTTTATGCTTCGGCGCAACAAAGCGCAGGTCGCCACTGATCTGCCGGAAAAAGTAGAAAGTGTTCTTTTTTCGGAAATGACGCCCGATCAGGAGAAGCAGTACGAAGAAGCGAAATCCTTCTACCGAAATCTGATTCTCGAACGCATTGAGGAAGACGGCATGGCTAAATCGCAGATGATTGTCTTGCAGGGTCTGACGAAGTTACGCCAGATTGCCAACCATCCGCGCATGGTTGACGACGAGTACGAAGGCGATTCGGGCAAACTTTCCGACGTACTCATTCGCCTGGAAAGCGCCATGATCGAGCATCACAAAGTTTTGGTATTCAGCCAGTTCATCAAACACCTGAATGTGGTTCGGCAGTATCTAAAAGAAAAAAACATCAAGTACGCGTACCTGGATGGCTCTACGCAGGATCGTCAAAGCCAGGTTCAACTCTTTCAGACCGACGATTCGGTAAAGCTGTTTTTGATTTCACTGAAAGCGGGCGGATTAGGTCATAACCTGACCGCAGCCGATTACGTTTTCATTCTGGACCCCTGGTGGAACCCAGCCATTGAAGCGCAGGCCGTTGACCGCGCCCATCGCATTGGTCAGCAGAAAACCGTTTTCACGTATAAGTTCATTGCCAAAAACACGGTCGAAGAGAAGATTCTGTCCTTGCAACGCGCCAAGCAGCAACTGGCCGGAAGTCTGATTGCCACAGAGGAAAACTTCATGAAATCGCTGACCAAGGAAGATATTATGGTACTGCTCGAATAAGTTTTAAAACGAGATTGATGAGTTTCAGGGAAGAAATCGACTGAAATTAGTTATTAGCCCAGTACATATCATTCACCTCAATAAGCTCAACATATGAACGTTAAAAGCATCTTCGGCATTATCCTGACTCTGGTCGGCCTGATTGGTTTGGTGTACGGGGGTATCGACTTTACCAAAGGCGGTGTGGCACAGGCATCGTTTGTGTACCTGATTCTGGGTGGTATCTTTTTCTTTACCGGCGTCAGTTTAATTCGCGGCACCAGGGCCTAGCTAAAAAGGGAGTAGGTGACTATGCGCCGATTCGGCTCAATCACCTACTCCCTTTTTGTTAGCGCAAGTAAACGCCCATTCGGTCTTCGTCGCCAAGGACCACCTCTACGTGGTCGGTCAGCGTTGTGCTGAGTTCGTACCCTTTATAATCAGCCGCTACGGGGTAGTTCGGGAAGTTACGGTCAACGAGGACGGCTACCTGCAACTTGCGCACCGGCACGCGCAAGAACGGTTGCAGACTAAATGTCAACGTACGTCCTGTGTATAAAACGTCATCCACAACCACGACTACCTTGTCGGTATAATTGCTGGCAGCGGGATCGAGATCGACAGCGGGTTGCAGAGACTGCGACTTATCCAGATTAACCTGAATCAATTCGATTGTAAACGGCGTAATCATCTCTAGTTCGCGTGCCAACGCCTTCGCCAGCACATAGCCTTCACCGGCAACACCGGCCAGCAGCAAGGCCGTTTCTTCAAAATTCGTTTCGTAAATCTGAAAGGCAATCCGTCGAATTTTCTGGCGGATCTGCTCTGCATTCAGAATAAGCGTCGGTTCAGCGGTTTTCATAGAGACGGCAAATTCAATTGACGGCGCAAAGATGGGAAAATAGACGCAAGACAACGAAGCAAGTTTGCGGGTAGCCTAAATATATTGTTATCCACCCTCAATTTCTGGCATAATTTTCGCAACTCGTAAACATGATCTGCTGGTCTTAACGAGTTATGAACTTCCTACTAACCATCTTTTTGGGCTTTACGTTGACTTGCTTTTTCCCCGAAACTGCATCCGATGCGGAGGTAAGCCAGACTGTACAGACTTCGTTACGGAAAGGCAACGCGGGCCAGCTAGCCACTCAGTTCGACAAAACCATTGAATTGGTGATCGACACCGAGAAAGTCGATTTTTCGTCGGTGGATGCTACGCACGCTGAACTGATACTTCGTACGTTCTTCCGCAGATACCCACCCCACGGCTTTGAATTCGTGTACCGGGGATCGTCCAACCGACTACGTTACAGTACCGGTACCTACGCCACCGAAGGAAATGCCTTCTCGGTTTACGTGCTCATGCGTCAGAACGCTAACCACCAATACGTTATCAACGCACTTCACTTTCGAAAAGAATAAAGATCTTCCGGAGTAAATAATTGGTGGCTGGTCCATTCGTCAACTCATAATTCATGAACTACACGAAAGCATACATGCTAAATCGCCGTATCTTTGTGTTTCATTTTGACGTTTGGCCGTTGCCAGTACTATGATTGTTAAAACAAAAAAATACGCATTAGACCAGAAAACGTACATCAACCTCGCGCTACGGCAGTGGGTAAGAGATAATTGGAAGTGGGGATTCGTACCATTGGGGCTTATCCTGTTGAATGTCGTTCTGAGTTTGACGGGGGTTTATCCCAACTACTGGATTTATATTGTTATCGTACTGCTTACGATCTTGTATGTATTGTTCTGGGCCGTCCAGATTACGGGAATAGCGCAGATGGAGCAGAGCAAAGCTTTGTTTCAGAAATACATCTACGAAATTGATAGCCGTCAGATTCTGATGCGTATCAATGTTAAAGAAGGCGGTATTCTGAAATGGGATCAGATCAGCGGTGTCGAAAAAGACAAAGAGGCTTACATTCTTTACCTCAATAACGCGGAAGCGCTGAAAAATGTAAAAGCCAACTGGATTGCCCGCACTGTGACGAAAGGACTAGCGAAAGCGCAGTTTATTTACCTGCCTTATTCGATTTTCAACAGCGATCACGACCTGAAATTTACGGATGCTATTCTGCGCCGGAAAGGCTTCTTACCCGAGAATGCGGTAGCGGAACCGGTTAAGTAATTTCCTTAACTCAATCAGCCGCCGGGGTGCGACTGTCTTGTCTAGAAATCGTCCTTACTCGTGGTGTCAGCGGGGCCGCCCGTGCGGTTCTCAAACCTGACACCACGAGTGAGGACGATTTTATTTTGCCTGGTTGGTGAAATCAACGACGGTCAGGTCGGCAATCCAGGGTCCCACGATGGAGCCGAATTCTTTGTGAGCCGGATGCGGTAGGTATGCATCGCGATCTTTTTCCGAGTCGAACGTCAGAATAAAAGCGTGCGTCAGGCCATGCGCGTGCCCCTCGGGACTATTGTTGGTTCCCCACTGAAACCCTTTGATTTCTTTGATCTTCGACGGAAGCGCTTCAAAAGCCGCCAGAATTTCCTTCAGCTTCTCGGGTGTCGTTTCGGGTTTGAACTTAAACAGCACAATGTGCTGGACAGAATTTGATTTCATTTTTTTGACGGGTGGTTCGCCTTTCGGCGTGTGAGCGTAGGTTGTGACAGATAGCAGTGCCAAGACTACGACGGCGAAGATATGTTTCATAAGACAAAAAGCGTTTGGCTAGCAAAGAAAATAAAAATGCCGCCCTACTATAGAGCGGCATTCGTCTGAACCAGGATTTTTTTTGATTTAATTGCTTAACCCGGTTTTTTGCTCTGATAAAGCACTGGAAAATGGGTCAAATCCTGAGCGATTACTTCGCCAGTTTCGCTTGTAGGTTTTCGTCCAGCGCTTCCAGGAACTCTTCGGTGTACAGGTAGTGCTCACCAGCTACTAGTTTCGTACCAGCAGGGAAAGCCGACAGCGCCAGGTCTTTCGTCATTTTACCGCTTTCTACGGTTTCCACGCAAACGGCTTCAAGCGCGTTAGCGAAGTCGATCAGCGGCTGGTTGCCATCGAGTTTACCCCGGAAAGCCAGACCACGGGTCCAGGCGTAGATCGATGCAATTGGGTTGGTCGACGTTTTGTTACCTTTCTGGTACTCGCGGTAGTGACGTGTCACGGTACCGTGAGCCGCTTCAGCCTCCTGCGTTTTGCCATCTGGCGTAACCAATACCGACGTCATCAGACCCAGTGAACCAAACCCTTGCGCTACGGTATCCGACTGAACGTCACCATCGTAGTTTTTGCAGGCCCATACGAAATTACCTTCCCATTTCAGGGCCGAAGCGACCATGTCATCGATCAGGCGGTGTTCGTAATGTACTTTACCCGCGTACTCGGCGTCGTAGATCTCCTGGAAGATGTCTTTGAAACGACCGTCGTATTTTTTCAGGATGGTATTTTTGGTCGACAGGTACAGCGGCCAGCCTTTGTCCAGCGCGACGTTGAAACAAGCCCGGGCAAAGCCACGAATCGACTCGTCAACGTTGTACATACCCATTGCTACACCACCCGCTTTGAACTGGTATACGTCGAACTCGTGTACAGAGCCGTCTTCACCTTCGAACTTCATCGTCAACTTACCGGGACCGGGAACAACGAAATCCGTAGCGCGGTACTGATCACCGAACGCGTGACGACCGATGATGATCGGAGCCGTCCAGTTGGTAACCAGACGTGGCACGTTACTCATCACAATCGGCTCGCGGAACACCGTACCATCCAGGATATTACGGATTGTACCGTTTGGCGATTTCCACATCTGCTTCAGATTGAACTCTTTAACGCGGTCCTCGTCGGGCGTAATGGTCGCGCATTTGATACCCACGCCGTATTCTTTGATCGCGTTAGCCGCGTCAATCGTTACCTGATCGTTGGTTTCATCGCGGTACTCAATACCGAGGTCATAGTACTTAATATCAACATCGACATACGGCAAAATCAGCTTGTCTTTGATGAATTTCCAGATGATACGGGTCATTTCGTCGCCATCCAGTTCGACAACCGGATTTGCCACCTTAATTTTTTCCATTGGACTTGGGTATATAAAACGATTGAAACGATACACTACTTGGCCGCCCGGCGGTCCGGCGCAAAAGTAGTGAATTAGGGGCAACGGGTGAAATCGAAAATCAGAATCCGATCATTCGCACAAACAACGTATTTTCCGTATTTTTATGAAGTTCTACCCAATCATACCTCATATAATTTGGCATTATCAATGAAAAACTGTACAAATCTATTAGTAGCCTTATTTTTACTGCCCGCGCTCCTGTTCGGTCAGTCGAAAAAAACGGCGAAGTCAGGTGACCGCCAACCGTCTGGCCGTATCGAAAAACTGAAGCAGGAAGCCGTGGCTGCCGTTGAAGCCAATACGGTTATGGCTCAGCAGATCAATGACATGCTGTTCAGCTTCTCGGAGCTCGGTTTTCAGGAAGAAGAGTCGTTTAAATACCTAACCAACCTGCTTGAAAAAGAAGGCTTTACGGTCAAGAAAGGCATATCGGGTATTCCCACCGCCTGGATAGCTACCTGGGGATCAGGGAAGCCACTGATCGCCGTCGGCTCCGATATCGACTGTATTCCCAAAGCCAGTCAGAAGCCGGGTGTAGCTTATAAAGACCCCATTGTGGAAGGCGCTCCCGGCCACGGCGAAGGGCACAACTCGGGTCAGGCGCTGAACATCGTTGCGGTACTGGCGGTGAAAAAGCTGATGGAACGGGAAAAAATTCCGGGTACGCTCATGCTTTGGCCGGGCGTTGCCGAGGAGTTAGTTGGTACCAAAGCGTTCTACGTGCGAGACGGTTACTTTAAAGATGTAGACGCTTGTATTTTCACCCACGTTGGCAACAACCTGGCCGTTTCCTGGGGCGATAATGGCAACAACGGTCTGGTTTCAGTAAAATTCAATTTTGAAGGACAGGCGGCTCACGCAGCGGGTGCACCCTGGCGCGGACGTAGTGCATTGGACGCGGTAGAGTTGATGAACATCGGCTGGAACTACCGGCGCGAACACCTCGAACTGACCCAACGCTCCCACTACGTTATTTCGGACGGTGGCGACCAACCCAACGTTGTACCATCAAAAGCCGCCGTCTGGTATTATTTCCGCGAACGGACGTACCCCAAGATCAAGAAGCTGTTCGAAACCGGCGTAAAAATCGCCGAAGGAGCCGCGATGATGACCGATACAAAGTTTACGTACGAAATTCTGGGTTCAGCCTGGCCGGTGCATACCAACCGCGTAATCGCAGCCGCAGCGTACGACAACATCAAGAAAGTAGGTTTGCCAACCTGGTCGGAAGAAGACCAGTTGCTGGCGCGGGCTTCGCAGATTGAGTTACAGGCACCCAAAGCCGAGGGGCTGGCCGTAAAACTGGATTCAATGGGCATGCCGACCTCGTCGGCTCCGGTCGTGATGATGGGTGGCCAGGCGATGACGCCAATGGGCGGTGGCTCCGACGATATTGCCGACATTTCATGGTCCTTGCCAACAATTGTTTTGCGCTATCCGAGCAACATTCCGGGCTTGCCAGGTCACCACTGGGCCAATGCGATTTCGATGGCTACGCCCATTGCGCACAAAGGCGTCGTCTACGGTGCCAAAGCGGAGGCTATGACCTTGCTTGATCTGCTGCTGAAACCCGAAATCATCAAAGATGCCTGGGCGTATTACAAAGATGAGCAAACTAAAGATATCAAATACGAACCGCTCATTTCGCCCAAAGAGCAGCCAGCTATTTATCTGAACAAGAAGATCATGGCGGAATTTAAGCCGAAGCTGGAGAAGTTTTACTACGATCCGAGCAAGTATAAAACGTACCTCGAACAACTAGGAATCAAGTACCCAACCGTGCGCGACGATCAACGGACAGCGGTCAAGAAGCAGGTAGAAAAAGAAAAATCGACAGCGGCAAAAGTATCTTCTTCGTCGTCTCGGTAGGTATACCATTCGTTTAGACAACGGATCGGTCTAATCTTCCCGAATGCGGCACCACTTACGTTCTGGTGAAAACGTTCGGGATCTTTGTCTAGGCTAACGAAAAGCGGTGATGGCTATCAATCACCGCTTTTTTGTTTTTAATCAACGTTATTTCTCGCCGATGTACGCGGATAAAAAGCAAATGTCCGCCGATAACTGATTACCGGCGGACATTGGTCTGTAAGGCTGCTTATTTCAAGACCACTTTCGCCACTACGGGTTGGTGGTCAGATGGATAACGCTGTTCTTTGGCGTCCGTCAGCACCCCGTACTTCAGCACGTTGAACTGCTTGCTAACAAAGATGTAGTCGATCCGCTGATTCATCGGCGCGTCAAATTTGAAGGCGTTGAATGTACCTTCCGGACCGTATGGAGGTAGCGCCGAAACGGACCGCGAATCGCTCAGCAGGGTTTCAATTGTTTTGACCTGCTCGGTATCGGGAGTCGAGTTTAAATCGCCAACCAGAATAACCGGTGTGTTTTTCGCGATTTCTTTAATTTTTTCCACCATCAGCTTACCCGACTGCCGACGCGCTTCAACGCCCTGGTGATCGAAGTGAACGCTGAAAAAGTAAAACTCTTTTTTTGTTTTTAAATCCGAGAATTTAGCCCACGAGCAGATGCGGTTGCAGCAGGTCGCGTCCCAGCCTTTACCGGGTTTGTCGGGTGTCTCGCTCAGCCAGAAATTACCCGACTGTAGCATCTTGAATCGGTCTTTGCGGTAAAAAATAGCGGAGTGCTCACCCGCTTCTTTACCATCATCGCGACCGGCGCCGAAAAACGCAAAGTCTTTCAATTCAGCAACATCATTCAACTGATCGCGCAGTGCTTCCTGTGTTCCAAAAATGTCGAACTCGTGGAATTGGATTAGCGCTTTTACGTTTTCCTTGCGGTTCGGCCAGGCATTTATTCCGTCGCCTTTGTTGTTGTAGCGAAGGTTGTAGGAGGCAACATTGAACGAATTGACCGGTTGAGCCATGCTAGCTTGTGCCATCAAAACACTGCTTACTAAAAGAATAAAGAGTACGCGCATTGTATGTTTGTTTTAGAAACGCTTGTCAAAGGAAGGGCAACTGGTCTTATTTCTCCCCATAAAGGCGCGAAATAAGACCGGTTTGTTTACCAGCCGGGATTTTGGCCGAGCTTGGGATTCAGTAGCCGATCATTTTCCGGGATTGGGTAGAGGTAATATTTCTCATCCCATTTTCGGGGAATGTTAGCCAGCCAGGTTAATTCGCCGTAGGTATCGTTTTTCAAACGTTGTGGATTCGCAACGCCGTTGACCGTCTCGGCTACATTGACGTACGTAACGCCCGGTAGCTGCGTAGCGGGCTTGGTTTTGTAGAAAACGACATCGTTTTTACCGTCTTCGTTCAAATCGAGCGGTTTGTCGAGGGCGGGTACGTAAAAACCGTTCCAGGTCTGCTCCATCAATTGTCCACGGTTCCAGCGGACGATGTCGTAAAAACGAAATCCTTCCAACGCCAGCTCGATACCCCGCTCCCGACGCACTTCCAACAGGACAGGATCAGCTATATCCGGGAAATAGTTAGCTTTCAGATACGGGTCCGCCACTGCCGGTTTGGTGGTTAAGCCACTCGTAATTCCGGCCCGTTTCCGAAGTGCACCCACCGTTTTCGCCCAGTCGTCATCGGTTAGTGTGCCGAGTTCGGTCTTGGCTTCAGCGTAGTTCAGCAGGATTTCGGCGTAGCGCATAATCGAAATCGAGTTGTCATTGCGCGTGCCGCCATCGTAATACGTATCGTCCAGCGACCACTTGATGGGCATGTAACCCGTGTAGGTGTAGGAGAAAATAGGTGGAGCAGCTTCAACCGCACCGCCGTTTACGCGGGTGTAGTTGCCCATACGGATGGTTTGTTGCAACCGCTTATCGCGATTCTTTACTTCTTCGGTGAACGGCAACGTTTCGTAACCGGCTTTGCTCGTGAACGGTGTTCCGTCGCTGTTCAGGTACGTATTGACAAACGTTCGGATCAGGCTTACCCGCGAACCGTAGGTTGCGCTTGTCCACCACCAGTTGGCGTCATTATACACGCTTAACGTTGGGTCAACCACCGCCGACAGCATAATCTCATTCGTCACCGGGGTTTTGTTGATAAACAGTTGCCGGTACGACTTGTCGGTCCCGCCCGCTTCGTTCAGACTAAACCCGCCTTCTTTCATCACTTTATCAGCCGCGTTGACCGCTTCGGTCAGCCATTTGCTGGCCGTGCTACCCAGGTTATAGCTGGTGCGGTATTTTCGGAAAGTTCCTTCGAACAGACACACCCGCGATTTGAAGCCGTACGCGACCGACTTGGTGATCATACTACGTGAGTTATCACTCGTGGTTCGGATGTTCTGCGTAGCGTAGTCAAGATCGGCCAGCACCGAGTCCATGACCACTGCCCGCGAATCGCGACCGTTGTATAAGCTTTGATCGGTAATATCCTGGGGCTTGTTGATCCAGGGTACATCGCCAAACCGCTTCACTTTATCGAAGTAAAATAAGGCTCTGAAAAACCGGGCCAGGCCAATGTAATGGCGTTGTACATCGGGTGCAATGGCCGGATTGGGTACGTTAGCAATAAAGTAATTGATGTTCCGCAAAGCGCGCCAATCCCAGCCCGAACTCTGCCGAGGTCCATACGCGCCATCACGTAGAAAATCAGGTACCTGCGTACGAGCCGAATAATCGGCCATTTCATCGGCCCGGATAATGCTGTTGGCCGTTGGCAGAATACTAAAGTCGGGGCCCGTCAGCGGGGTATAAAAAGAGTTGGCGTACAGTTCAAGCCCTTTTTCACTCGAAAATACCGCTGTCTTCGAAGCCGTCGATTCTGGGATCTGCTCCAGATCGCTGCATCCGGTCAGGAAAAGCCCAACCCCGACAAGCAAGCTATAGTATGATTTCATGATTGATGATGTCAATGATTTGTCTATTGAAAGCACCGTTCGTTTTTGCCGTAGCTATTAAAATGTAGCCGACAGCCCGAACGTGAAGCTTTTCAGAATTGGGTAGTTGTTTCCGTTACCGCTGTTGTTGCTGTTCGGATCGCTGCTGGATGGTGGGTTCAGCACCGCGTCCGACCGGCCAATGTTCTCGATGTCGATATCCTTCGTGATCTTGTAAAGTGGCGACCAGGTTAGCAGGTTTTCGCCCGACACAAACACGCGCGCACTGTTCATACCCACTTTTTTGATAAACAAACGCGGCAGATTATAACCGACCTGAACATTCTTCATCCGTAGGTAAGCCGCGTTCTGAAGGTACCGAGTCTGAGTCTGGTACAATTCTCCGGCGCTGTTCTGCGATACATACCCCCGGTAGCGTGGCAGGTACGCATTCGGATTGTCTGCCGACCAGATGTTACCCAATTGCCATTCGGGTAGTTTGTTGTAAGGCCGGTTGTATTGCCCCCAGAAACTACCTGCTTCTGAACCGGGCCACCAGTCCTGCTTACCGACGCCCTGGAAGAAAGCAGAGACGAAGAAGTTGTTCCAGTC
Source organism: Spirosoma liriopis (assembly GCF_023196085.1). NCBI lineage: Bacteria > Pseudomonadati > Bacteroidota > Cytophagia > Cytophagales > Cytophagaceae > Spirosoma > Spirosoma liriopis. Next base: position 498,715 of record NZ_JALPRF010000002.1, on the reverse strand, counting down.
GGCTCCGAGCATAACACCGTAGGTATAGCGGGGCGTCGAGTTACCAATAATGCGCCGGTCGCCGGGATTCCCCACGGTATTGTCGCCGTTATTGATAACGCCGTCGCCGTTCAGGTCCCGGAATTTAATGTCGCCCGGTAGCCACTGTCCCGTGTTGGACGCTTTGAACAGCGTCTGCTTCGGCGAGTTTTTTATATCTTCTTCGGACGTGAAAAAGCCAGCCGTTTCATAACCCCAGATCTCGCCTACTTTCTGCCCATCGTAATAATCCGTCAGCCGCTTGTTTGGGTTGTTAAATTTGTCGATGGTAGCCTGATAATCAGACATGGTAAAGCGAACTTCGTAGTTCAACGGCTTGCTGGCAACGGCAAACTTATCGCGCCAGGTCAGCACCGCTTCCCACCCTTTGGTGGTTAGGTCAGCGTAGTTACCCTTCGGCACATCGGTTCCGAAAACGGCGGGGAGCGTCATCCCAACGGTAAACATTCCGGTCGTCTTCCGAACATAGGCATCGCCCGTAAAGGTCAGTCGATTGTTCAGCATTCCCAGATCGATACCTAAGTCAGCCGTTGTGGACGTTTCCCACGTCAGACCGTTTGGAATTACGCTCGGCTGACGGGTGTACTGCGGCTTTACTCCGTTCAGAATAACGTTGGCCTGCGAAATCGCGAATTGCTCCTGGAAAGCGTAAGACGCAATGCTACCGTTCCCCAACGATCCGTATGAGGCCCTAATTTTCAGATCCGTAAACAACTTGGGCGATACTTTCCAGAAGGATTCGTTCGAGACGCGCCAGCCCGCCGACACCGATGGAAAAAACGCGTACCGTTCACTGGACGGAAACTTCGATGAGCCGTCGTAGCGCCCGTTCAGTTCGAGCAGATAACGGTCTTTGAAGCCGTAGTTCAGCCGATAGAATCCGCCCAGGATCGCCCATTTTTCCATACCACCGCCCGTTGTAATGGCTTGGCCCAAGGCCAGGTTAATATCCTGCGCATCTTCGTAGATAAGCCCATTGCGAAGCACTTCGAGCCGCCGATAATTCGAGTTCTCATAGTTATAACCGGCCAGCACTTTTACGTAGTGATTTTGGCTGAACCGAGGTTCGTATTCAGCGTACAGATTGGTTGCCGTATAAAGCGTTTCGCGATAAATATTTTGCAGGTCGTTCGTGTTCGTTCCGACGTATTCGATAACGCCCGGTTTGCGGCTGTACGGAATTGGTACGCGCGTGCGGTATTCGTTGTTGTCCGTTGTCTGGAACGTAAAATTTCCTTTTACCCGAAAGCGGTCATCGAAAAACTGGGTAGCGAAGTCGGCCGTGTTCCGAAACACCCGACGGTCCATGTCGATGCCGTTTTTGCCGTACCAGAAATCGCCAACCGTATAAGCCGCCGAGTAAGTTAGCGTACCATCCGGGTTAAACATGGGAGCAACCGTGTGGCCCTCGTCGGCAATATTGCGCCAGATACCACCGCCCTCACCGACGTTCAGCGGGTTATGGTATTTCATGGACGAGAAGTCGGCATTGTTCGACACTTTCAGCCAGGGGTACAACTGGATAGACCCTTTGGCCCGCAAACTCAGGATTTTGTAATCGTCGGAATTATACCGAAAAAGACCATCCTGCCCGTAGTAGCGACCCGTCACGTAGAAGTCGGCCTTACCGCTGCTGCCCGAAAACGACAGGTTATGCTCAGTAGCACTGGTACTCTTTTTGTAGAGTTCACCGTACCAATCCGTGTTTTCGTAATACACATACTCCCCCGATGTTGGATCGACAACCGTTTTGGGCAGACTCGGATCATTGTTCCGACGCTCAAGTTCCGCAAGATAGGCAGGCGAAAAACGCACCGTTTTGTTAATGTTCTGGGGCGTCTGCGAGTAATCGTTCCAGGCCGTCCAGCCTTCGTTGAACAGCTTGGCAAACTGATATCCGTTCGTCACAAACTTCGGAACGGTCGTCGGGCTTTTGATCGAGTGATTGACCGAATACGTGAAGCTGGTCCGATCTTTAGTCGGATTTTTCGTCGTGATCAATACCACGCCAAACGCACCCCTCGCTCCGTAGATAGCCGCCGATGCCGCGTCTTTCAGCACCGAAACGGTCGCTACGTCGTTGGGATTAAGTCGGCTGGGGTCACCTTCTACCCCATCAATCAGCACCAGTGCATTACCACCCTGACCGATCGATGTAGTTCCTCTAATGTTATAAACAGGCGACTGAGTTGGTTTACCATCACCCATCGTCAGGTTCAGGTTCGGAATCGTACCCTGCAAGCCCTGGGTCAGGTTAGGCAACGAGCGGTTTTCAAGCACTTCACTCGTCACCTGATCGACCGCGCCCGTCAGGTTGATTTTCTTTTGCGTACCATACCCAACGACGACAACCTCTTCCAGCGATTTAGTGTCAGTCTTAAGCGTAACACTCAGCGCCGTTTGATTGCCAACTACGATTTCCTGCGGGAGATACCCGACAAAGGAAAAGACCAGCGTTGCGGATCCGTTCGGCACCGAGATGCGGTATTGTCCTTTCGCATCTGTGTTTGTGCCGCGCTGCTGCCCTTTGACCACAATGCTTACGCCCGGCAAGGGATCGCCTTTTTCGTCGGATACCGTCCCCGTCACCACCTGATCTGCGACCGAATGAGCCGCATGAACGAAAGGCTTGGTGTGCCGAACGGCCTCTCCAGCAAACACACTGCCGACTGATAAGCCTCCAATGAGCAGCGAGGCAGCTAACTTCACACGCGTTGTTCTGCAAGAATGAAAAACAACCTGCCTTAGCGGTACATTTCTCTTCATAGCTTTAAAATTTAGAAAAAATTGAGGAAGAATTACGTGTCCTAACGAATTGGAATACGATACAGACTTATAAAAAGACACCCATTACCATCGCTGATAATGCTGCAAAATTAGATTGGTCTATATTACCAGAGCGTTAAATGTACTTACGTAATAGTAAGATCGGCTTATTCTACTTATGCGAAATTCTTTTTATATGCACTTATTTACAGACAATTTTAACTTAATATACTATTATTTTTCGCCCGATGCGTGCTAAAAAGTCCTGCGAAAGGACGAAAAAAAGCTCCACCCACCTGATTGCGTGAGCAGAGCCTTATCTATAAGAAATAAGATAGGTTATTTATCCGTGTTTTTATGAGCCTGATTTACCTCGCGAACCATATTCATCAGTCGCTTCCAACAGCGGCTGATTGTCTTCTTGTCATGTTGTGGCTCTTTCGATGTTGTTGTAGTCGGCGTAGTTTCCGTTTTTGCGGTTGTGTTGCGCGCTAAGACGGGCGTTTTAGCAAGCTTCTCCGTTTCGGTTACGGTTCGGAGACCACCCTGCGCTGGCATTGCCTTGACAACTGATGGTACAAACGGGCAGGCTACCAATGATAGAATAGCTACGCAGTTCGTTACTTTCCTAGTTAAGTTAGTTCTCATGAGGTAGTTTAGTAAAGTTACTCTAGGGTAGTATCAGTAATCTATGTACGTATGAAGCACAGCTACAAATATAACCACAAGATTAGTACAATTAAGCCATATAATTGTATTTATTTTCAAACTAAGCAACTGGAAATAGTTTTACACTATCAACTATAATGCCAAATATTATATTGTTCTGACAATCATAAAAAGAACATATTTTTATGGTGAGCTACATACGTGTGTATTTCGTCTATTATCTATGCATATAGCAGCTACTCTTATTGTATACTTAGCTTGTCGGAAAGCATTTCATAAAATAAGGCAGAATACGATGTAACAATTGATGCCCGACGGAAACTGTTATCTTTGTGCTATCGTTTGTAATAAACTATGTTCGAGAACCTTCAGGATAAACTCAATAAGGCGATCAAGACCCTAAAAGGGCAAGGTCGCATCACCGAAATCAACGTTGCGGCCACCATTAAAGAAGTACGTAGAGCATTAACGGATGCCGACGTAAACTATAAGGTTGCCAAAGACATTACAGACCGGATTCGCGACAAAGCCCTCGACCGGAAAGTGCTTATCTCGGTAGAACCCGGCCAGTTGTTCGTTAAGATCGTGCAGGAAGAGTTGACCGAACTGATGGGGGGCGAAGCGCAGGGCATCAACGTCAAAGGTGATCCTGCCGTTGTTCTGATCGCCGGTTTGCAAGGATCGGGTAAAACCACGTTCTCTGGTAAGCTGGCATCGCACCTGAAACGGCAGGGTCGCAATGTACTGCTGGTAGCGGCTGACATTTACCGCCCGGCGGCTATCGACCAGTTGAAAGTACTTGGCGAGCAGGTTGGCGTAGAGGTCTACTCGGAACCAGAAAACAAAAATGCTGTTCAGATTGCGCAGAACGCGATTTCTCAAGCTCGTAAAACGGGCAAGAAGATTGTGATCGTTGATACAGCCGGCCGTTTGGCGGTCGATGAAGCGATGATGCAGGAGATCGAAGCCGTTAAGCGAGCGATCAGCCCGACCGAAACGTTGTTCGTCGTTGACTCCATGACGGGTCAGGATGCGGTCAACACGGCGAAAACGTTTAACGAGCGCCTTGACTTCGACGGTGTTGTACTAACCAAGCTCGACGGTGATGCACGCGGTGGTGCGGCTCTTTCGATCAAGACGGTTGTCAATAAGCCTATCAAGTTCATCAGCACGGGCGAAAAAATGGAAGCCCTTGACGTGTTCTATCCCGACCGGATGGCTAGCCGGATTCTGGGGATGGGCGACGTCATTTCGCTGGTAGAGCGGGCGCAACAAGCGTTTGACGAAGAAGAAGCGAAACGCATCAACGCCAAGATGCGCAAAAACCAGTTCGACTTTGACGACTTCCTCTCGCAGCTACAGCAGATCAAGAAGATGGGTAACGTCAAGGATCTGCTGGGTATGATTCCGGGAATGGGCAAGATGATCAAAGACCTGGATATCGACAACGATTCTTTCAAGCCTATTGAAGCAATCATCAGCTCAATGACGCCTAAAGAACGGCAACGTCCCGACATTATCGACGGAAGCCGTAAAAAACGCATCGCTGCCGGTAGCGGTACCAACATCACGCAGGTAAACAATCTGTTGAAGCAATTTGACGAGATGCGGAAGATGATGAAGAAAATGAACACCATGCAGGCATCGGGCAAGCTGAATAAAATGATGAAGTAACCGACTGAGAGGGGGTCTGATTTGTGGTATGCCGTATCCTGGGGATACGGCATACCACAAATCAGACCCCCTCTCAATTACTGCCAACAATGCCAATGAGTCGTTTTACCGACCGTTGACTTTGTTTGTGGCCGGAAAGTTGTTGTTTTGCGGCCATGAAACATGCATTAACCGCCCTCTTACTGAGCCTTGCCGCTACTGCCTTTGGTCAGGCTTCTGTGGCCTACTACCCGTTTAACTCCGTTGTGACAGTTAGCAGCAATGCCGACCGCGCCATTTGGCTAGACGCTCGTTTTCAGACCAACACCGCGTTCGAATCGTTGAGTACGACACTTTGCCCCATGGTCAACATTGTTCGGCGCGAGCAGGTAAACTACTACGCAGGTCTCGGTATTCGGGCCAACTTCCTGAACGGTATCGACAACCGCGATGTGCTGGAAGGCTATTCGCTTCATTTTGGCGTTCGGGCGAAAGTGCCTTTTATTCCAAACTTACGGGCTGCTTTCGAACTGTCGCCCTACTCCCGCAAAGATTTTAAGTACGGTATCATGCAAACCTACCTCGGGTTAGCTTACCAGTTTAGCAAAAAGCCAAAGCCATAAAACGGACCGGGGTCCAACGAGCGATTTGTGTTGCTCATTGGACCCTGATCCATTTTTATCTACGCTTACTTTTTATCCGGCGCGTTGTATGTAAACATGCCGTGCTCCAGTTTGCCCGCCCGGTCGAAAAGTCGCAGGGCTTTCTGGTACGTATCGTCCGATTCGCTAATAACCCGAAAGAATTCGTTGTTCTGTCCGCCTTTGTTATTTTTCTGGTAAATGCTCCGGGCAACCAGCGCCTTCACCTGCGTACGGATGTAATTTTTCGAGCGATTGTATTCTTTCTCGTTGAATTTTACGCCCTCAGCCGTTGCTTGTTTTGTCAATTTGCCCAGTTCTTCGTCGTTGATTGTAACAGCCCGGTCGAACTCAGCGAATGGCATCTTTTCCAGTTTCTTCCGGTTATCATTGGTGTACTCCATCGCGAACTCACGAATGATGTTCTTGCTGTACAACTGCACCAGATAGCTCGTCTGCCAGCTCGAATCGCGCGGGATAAAGTAATCGGGTGTGATACCACCACCACCGTATACGACGCGTCCACCGTCGGTTTTAAACTTTAGCTTTGGGTCATTTTTAATCGAATCGGCGATGTAATATTCACCCCGCTTCGAGCGTAGTTCAAGGTCTTTTTCGTAATCGCCCTCCTGGCCCGGCACGTACGGTTTTTGAATGCTACGACCGCTTGGTGTATAGTAGCGTGAGATGGTCAAACGCAGCTCCGAACCATCGGAAAGCGTTACCGGCATTTGTACCAGTCCTTTTCCAAACGACCGGCGACCAGCAATCAGAGCCCGGTCGTGATCCTGCAACGCACCGGCTACAATCTCCGATGCCGACGCACTACCCTCATCAACCAGCACGATCAGCGGACCTTCTTCAAACTGTCCGGCAATACGCGCAAATGTCTGACGGTCATACCGGTTGTCTTTGCCGTCGGTGTAGACAAGAAGTTTGTTACCCGAAATAAACTCATCGGCAATACTCGTAGCCCGATCCATGTACCCTCCCGGATTGTTGCGCAAGTCCATGAGCAACTGCGTCATTCCCTGCGCTTTCAGTGCGGTCAAGGCCGTTTTGAACTCGTCGTACGTAGTTTCCGAAAAACGATTGACTTTAAGATAACCGGTCTTGTTATCGATCATGTAAGCGGCATCCACTGAATACGTCGGAATCCGGTCGCGGGTGATCGCAAATACCTTAGGCTCCTTCTCTCCTTTCCGCAGAATCGTCAGTTTTACTTCCGTTCCCCGTTTACCACGCAACGCTTTGAATACAGCGCTATTTTCGATCTTCTTACCCGCCAAAGGCGTATCATCCACCTTAATGATCTTATCACCACTCTGGATACCAGCCGTTTCGGACGGACCACCGGCTAACGGCGTCACCACATAAACCGTATCCTTGAAGATGTTGAACTCGACGCCAATGCCATCGAACCCCCCTTCCAGCTGCGACCGGGCCGCAATAGCATCCTGGGGATTCATGTAAGCGGTGTGCGGATCCAGTTTTTGCAGCATCTTCTCGATCGAATAATCAACCAGTTCGTCGGTATTGACCGTATCGACGTAGTTATTTTCGATGAGCTGTAAAATCTCCCGGTATTTGGTGTACCCTCGACCGATGGTATTCAGGCTTTTGGTACCACCAAAAAACGTTGCGCCGATAAGCACTCCACCGGCTAGGGTAATACCCAGCAGCATAGGTAGCCGAACCGTTGCCTTACTGTTTTGAATCACTGGACGGCCCCCTTTTTGGCCCGCCGGATCATTATTGAAGCGCTCTCCTGACTCCATTCGTTCGTTCCTCCCTAAACACATTCGTATATACCCTAAACGATTGGAATATAGCGAAATGTTTGCCACATAGCCGTATTCGGCACAAAAAAATAGGGAATGCTGTAAAACAATTAATGAACTGATTGATGATCACGCAGGCTTACCGAATTATCCCTAAGTCCAGTTACAATCCTCGCGTCCTTTTTGGCGAATTTTACGCTGGTATACGTACAAATTCTGTACAACGATTTCCCCCAAAACATCGCCTAACTACCGATTGTAAAACTCGTGAACTGATCCAATGAGGCCGGGTTGCGCAACGTATCTTTGCTGGCCGCCAGCGATGCATCGACCCCCGACAAGATTTTTTTTACGGGCGCTTCCAGCTTCTTACCGTTGATGGTGTATGGAATTTCGCTGATTTCGTACACGGCATCGGGCACATGACGAGGACTGAATTGAGTCCGTAACGCTTGTTTAATGCGTGATTTCAACTCGTCGGTGAGCGAAAAACCCTCGTTCAGCACGATAAACAGCGGCATAAAATAGCCGCCACCCGGCTGTTCCAGACCAACGATCAGGCTGTCCATGATCTCGGGAAGGCTTTCTACGGCACTGTAAATTTCGCTGGTACCAATCCGCACCCCGTCTCGGTTGAGCGTAGCATCGGAACGACCGTGAATGATTACGCCATTGTGTTCTGTAATCCGAATGTAATCGCCGTGTCGCCACACCCCCGGATATACGTCAAAATAACTTTTGCGGTAGCGCTCATTGCCCGGATCGTTCCAGAAATAAATGGGCATCGACGGCATGGGTTGCAGGATCACCATCTCACCCAGCTCCCCCCGCACGGGTTTACCAGCCGCATCGAACGCTTCAACTTTAGAACCCAGTAGCCTGCACTGAATTTCGCCTTCGTAGACGGGTAACAACGGATTGCCGCCCACAAAGCCACTGCACACATCCGTCCCCCCACTGAATGAAATCAGCCACACATCGGACTTGATGTGTTCATAAATCCAGCGAAATCCTTCCGGTGGTAAGGGAGACCCGGTAGAGCCAATTGTCCGGAGTTGTGTCAGCTTGTTTGTTTTCATCGGTGTCAACCCCGCTCGTAGACAAGCCATATAATAAGCGGCTCCCCCGCCAAAGTGGTTGATCCGGGCTTCATCGACCAGGTTCCAGAGTACATTCAGGTTGGGATTACCCGCAGCCCCATCGTACAGGACAAGAGTAGCGCCAACCAGCATCGACCCAATGGCGAAATTCCACATCATCCAGCCCGTTGTTGAGTACCAGAAATACCGTTCGCCAACGTGAACGTCCTGATGCAGCGCCAGCACTTTGAGGTGTTCGAGCAGACAGCCACCCACGCTATGGGTAATCGCCTTCGGCTTGCCCGTCGTTCCCGATGAGTAAAGCACCCAGATTGGATGACTAAACGGGACGGGTTCAAACGTCAGCTCGTCAAAAGTGGGCGTGTCCAGCACCTCCTGCCACAGAACGGCCCGCTCCAGCCGACTGTTTCGGTCGAGATATGGCACCCAGACAACACGTTGGAGCGTGGGCAGGTTGATCCGCAGCTCCCGGATGGCTTCGGTTTTATCAATTGCTTTTCCATTGTACGTGTAGCCATCGGCGGCAATCAGCACCTTCGGTTCGATCTGCTGAAACCGGTCGGTAATGCTCGCGGTACCAAAATCGGGCGAGCAACTCGACCAAACGGCTCCGATTGCATTCGTAGCCAGAAACGCGACTACGGCTTCGGGACTATTGGGTAATACCGATACGACCCGGTCGCCAACGCCAACGCCCTGCTGCCGAAGGTACGTCGCTACGGCGTTGACCTGCTGTTCCAGCGTTTGCCAGGATATACTCAACGGTCTTGGTCGTTGTTCGGAAGCGAAGATGAGGGCGGGCCGTTGGAGGTTGCTATGCCGAAAGATGTGCTCGGCGTAGTTGAGCGTTGCCCCTCTAAACCACTCCGTACCGATCATATCGCGCGAGTTTCCTTCCAGCACGACCTGTAGGTAAGGCGAATGACTGTATACGTCGAAAAACTGCCAGATACTTTCCCAGAAATCTTCGAGATCGGTCACCGACCAATCCCACAGATCATCATAATCTCGGAAGTATAAACCTTTCTTAATAAATAGCCAGTCCATGTATTTTTTCAGGAGTGACTGCTCAGCAATGCGTCGGGAGGGAGTGTAAACAGGAGTGAGTGTTGGGCGAGACATAATAATAACCGTTACCGTTACCAATTGGTCGTCCGTAGCTGCGCCATAGACAGATGACAAATCTGTAACGACCAATGCCTTCTATGGATTGTTTTTAAAACAAAATGTGTTTAGACAAAAGCGGACACGGTACGGTTATCAGGAAAAGCCGTAACTTTGCGTCCCTTTTGAACTACGCTTCAGCGACTAAGCTGATAATCAGCAAATAAATTAGGCACAGCAGTACGATTTACTGTATTTTTCCATGAATCAGGATTCAGATAAGAACGACCGCCGTGACGGTGAGTCTCGTTTCTTCGGTCGTCGGGATGACGGCCCACGTTTCAACCGCGCGTCTGGCTCGGGCAATCGCAACGATGGCTCCCGCGATACCAACTCCGACCGACCCCGCTTTAACCGTAATGACGGACCACGTAATGACGGACCACGTAACAACGACCGTTCTGAAGGTGACCGCCCTCGCTTCAACCGCGACGACAAACCCCGTTTCGACCGTAATGACGGACCACGTAATGACGAACGGCCTCGGTTTAACCGCGACGATAAGCGGTCAGACAGCTCTGGTGATCGTCGGCCCCGCTTCGACCGCGACCAGAACAACGACCGCCCGCGCTTCAATCGGGATCAGAATAACGGCCGGCCACGTTTCAACCGCGACGACAAACCGCGCTTTGACCGGAACGATAACGCTCGGGGTCGTCGCGACGACCGGTCTGGCGATTCGCGTCCGAACCGGAACGACGAACGGCCTCGGTTTAACCGGGATGAACGGCCAGGTTTCGATCGGAACAACGATCGTTTCGGTACCGAACGGCGATTCAACGACCGAAGCGATGAGCGGCCCCGCTTCGACCGCGACCGGAATCGCTTTGGCAATGAGTCAAATCGTTCAGACAATGACCGGCCCCGCTTCAACCGTAATGACGGACCACGTAATGACGGACCACGTAATGACGACCGTTCGGGTAACGACCGCCCCCGGTTTGACCGTAACGATGAGTCCAGAAACCGGTCGGATCGTTCAGGATCGCGTGGCAACGACCGCTTTGCCGGTAAAGATTCGCGCTTCTCACGCAACCGAAACGATAGTTCGGACAAGCCCGCTTTTAAACGGGTTGGCGGTTTCAATCGGGATGCTGATGAGCGCAACCGCTTCGGCGGTGACGATCAGCGCGATAACAAACGGAGCGATTTCCGTAGCCGGGATTCGCAGGACAGTACCCCGCGCTTTTCGCCAGAGCAACGTAAAGAATCGGGCGAACGGCGGACGGGTGCTTTCAAAAAGGCTCCGGACTACAACCTGGAGCAGATTCGTACCGAACGCTACAGCAAACCTCGCAACACTCGGCAGAAAGACACCAGTGAACGTCCCGACCGTTCGGAAGCTGATTCGGGCTTAACGCGCTTGAACCGGTACATTGCCAACTCAGGCGTTTGTTCGCGTCGTGAAGCCGACGAACTGATTGCGCGGGGTGATATTTCGGTCAACGGTAAGGTCGTGACGGAGATGGGCTATAAGGTGAAAGATGGCGATACCGTGAAGTACGGCACTAAAATTCTCAATCCCGAGCGTTTTGTGTACGTGTTACTGAACAAGCCTAAGGATTATATCACAACGACGGAAGATCCTGAAGAGCGTAAAACGGTGATGGAACTGGTTGCCGACGCGGGCAATTTCCGGATGTATCCGGTTGGCCGCCTGGACCGTAACACAACGGGCCTGCTGCTGCTGACCAACGACGGCGAACTGGCCGACAAACTGACGCACCCGTCTAATAACGTTCGGAAAATCTATCAGGTTGAGATTGATAAACCGATCACGGACGAACATTTCGAAAAGATTCAGCAGGGAATCACGCTCGAAGACGGCCCGATCAAACCCGACGCTGTGAGCATCGTTACCCCCGACGCTCAGGTTATCGGCATCGAAATTCACTCAGGGCGTAACCGAATCGTGCGTCGGATCTTCGAACACCTCGGTTATGAAGTAACGAAACTCGACCGGACGACGTACGCGGGTCTTACCAAGAAAGAGCTTCCACGCGGCAAATGGCGGTTCCTCGACCCCAAAGAGGTGGTAAAGCTGAAATATTTCAACAACTAGTATTCTCAGAGCAAACAAATGGACGACCAAATTGGTCGTCCATTTGTTTATCAACGGCCGTGAATCATCTTTTCCCTTATATCGAACGAACACTGCTACACCCCGGTGTCACGATCAACCAGCAATACGAAGCGCTCGACGAGGTTACCCAGCTTGGTCTGGCGGGCCTGACCGTTGCGCCATTCTGGGTTAAGAAGTTCCGGCGCGAACTAGGCGACAACCACCCGGCGGTTCTGTCGACGGTTATTGGTTATCCGTTCGGGTATCAGCGCACCGAAGCAAAACAAGCCGAACTGGAGTGGGCTTTGCGCGACGGAGCGGGCGAACTAGAAGTTGTCCTGAATACATCGGCGTTGTTCTCCCCCACTTCCGTCTGGCTCAAAATCGAACTAGCCAAGCTAGTCGCGTTGGCTCACGCGCAGGAAACGTTTTTTACGGTCATTCTGGAATCGTCTTTGCTCGACCAGGATCAGACGAAAGCGATGATCAAATTAGCGACCGATGCCGGAGCCGATTTTATAAAAGATAAAACGGGTGCTTTACCGACCCATTTTTCGCTGGATGCGGCACTGGCCTTTCGTCGTTACGTTGCTAAGTCCGTAGGCGTCAAAATTGTGGCCGACGGCGCAACAGAAGCAGAACTTGAGCAACTTGTAGCAGTTGGTGTTGACCGATTGTCGATAAGCCCGCTTACCCCTTAAATTTATCGGCGAACACGTACCAGGAATTTGCTTTTAGTATACCTTAGTGGCTATCTACATCATTCCTGTTTATGAAGGTTCTTTTCCGTTGCTTTTTGCTTTTTATCAGTGTCAGTTCCTTTGCCCAGCAAACACCTTACCAATCCTTTGAAGTTGATAGTGTCGCTAGTCCTCATGGCGGTATTGCTTCGCTGAACACGTTTATCCAAGCTAATTTACGAAAACCCATTGCGGCCCAGGCGGAAGGCATTGGTGGCCGAATCATTGTCAGCGCCGTTGTCGAACCCGATGGCAGTACCTCGAGTGTAAAACTGGTCAGCCGTTTACGCCCTGACTGCGACCGTGAAGCGTTGCGGGTATTCAAACTTTTCAACGCCTGGAAACCCGCGCAGAAAGATGGCAAAGCCGTTCGACAGCAAATAACGGCTCCTGTACTTGTTGAGCCTAACGCCCCGTTTACTTATTGGAACGGGACAATTATTACCTATCTGAATGACAACAATCAAGCGTCTACGAACGTCAGCAATGTATTAGCTTTTAAGGAAGTAGTGCCGGTTGATACGAATGGTTTGCCTAACGGCGATCGTATTGTCTATAAACTAAACGGCAAAACGTGGGAGGAGCATTACAGAGATCGTTTGCTACGCAGAAGGACGCAGCGCGTAAGCCCTTTGGGTCATCCGGTGTATCAGGTAGGCTACAAAAGTGCGATGCAGGATGGCTTGGGCTCCATCTATACAATCGATAAAGAAGGCAACTTGCTCGAAAAAGTCACCTACAAAAATAATCGGCCAGCTGATACGCATCTCTTCTACCACGCAAACGGAATAATCGCCGAAAAACGAGATTACTCAGGTACTGGCCAGCTTGTATTCTCCTGGTATGATACGGGTCAGATTAAGTCAGTACAAGAAATAATGACGGCTGGTCCGTCCCACGAACTGATTTCAAACCAATGTATTGGACTCTGGGATAGCACAGGCCGTCAGTTGGTTAAGAACGGAAACGGGTGGGCTGTCTTTTCCCAAACCGTCAAATCGCGAAAGGAGCCAGCTAAGCAAATTTCTTATACGGAACAGGGAGCCTACGAAAACAGCGTTAAGCAGGGGAAATGGACCGGTCAATACGCAGACAACTCTTATCAGTACGAAGAACAGTACAGTAAGGGCATTTTTCAGTCAGGGAAATCCTGGACAGCGAACGCAGATACCGTTCATTACAACCAGTTAGAAGAAGATCCCAAGTTCAAGGGTGGATTACCTGGATTACAGAATTTTCTAAACGCAAATTTGCGGTATCCGGTCAGTGCTCAGCGAGACAGGGCTCAGGGCAAAGTCTTTGTCAGCTTCGTTGTTTGTGAAGATGGTAGTTTGTGTGATTATGATATCGTGAAAGGCCTGCATCCCGATCTGGATCAGGAAGCCCTGCGGGTTGTCGAAAAAATGAGCGGCCACTGGCAGCCAGGCATTCAGCGAGGTCAGAAATCACGAACAAAATACAACATACCCATCAGCTTCTCCCTATTGTAGTCTCTACCCGGCACCGATACACGCCCGTTTTGCGACTGCCGGAAGCGTATCTGATTACTTACCAAATGTCTTTCTATCCATTTAATCCTATGAAGCGATTCTTTCTTTTTAGCTTGTTATTGTTGTCCTTGACGGCTGTCGCTCAACAAACGCCTTACCAGTCATTCGAAGTCGATAGCGTTGCCGAGCCGCGTGGTGGCATTGCTTATTTCAACACCTTCGTTCAGGCTAATCTGCGAAAACCTATTGCGGCTGAAGCAGCGGGCGTTGGCGGACGGGTTATTATCAGCGCTGTTATCGAACCCGATGGCAAGCCATCCGATGTAAAGCTGATGAATAATCTGCGGCCCGACTTTAACCGGGAAGCGCTGCGGGTCTTTCACCTTTTCAACGCCTGGAAACCCGCGCAGAAAGATGGCAAAGCCGTTCGGCAGCAAATCACAGCTTCGGTTGTGTTCAAGGCCAATCAGCCATTCGTTTATCGCGACGGAGCACAAATCGCATACTTCGATGCCGATCAAAAACGCCTGACGGACAGCAGCGCTAACGTTCGATTCAAACAGGTATCTCCGCTGGATAGCAACGGCTTTGCCAACGGCGACATTATTGTGTACAGAACCAAAGGTTCGTCCTGGAAAGAAGAATACCGCATACCGTTCATACGCGAGACAGATACTAAAAACGATTCATCCAATCCCCCGACCCGTCGTCATGGCTATTATCATACCGATAGTCTGTGGGAGGGCAAGGTTTTAACGTTCAGCGAGTCGGGGGATCTACTGAAACAAACCTACTATAACGGTGGAAAACCAACGGGCATAGAGACGACTTACCACCCGAACGGATTAGTGGCCCAGAAATCGGAATCAACGGATACCGGGTTTGCCTTTACATCGTGGCATCCCAACGGCCAGATCAAGCGCGTATGGACGAGCAATAGTACCACCGTATTTGCTACCAACAAACCTATTGAGGTGACCTCTTACTGGAACGATGCAGGACAGCAGCTCGTAAAAGAAGGAAACGGTTATGCCGTCTACACAGAAGCGGTAGAATCACAAATCGACAGCTCACAGCAAACGACATTGGTAGAACAGGGTTTGTACCAGAATGGCCTTAAACAAGGTGTCTGGACGGGTCGCTACAAAGACGGATCGTACGGCTTTGACGAGCAGTATGATAAAGGTATTTGTCAGCAGGGGAAAGCATACATCAGCGGAAGCGATACGCTGCGATACACCGAAGTCGAAAAACAAGCCGAATTCAAAGGGGGGATGAACGCGTTGGGTAGTTTCCTGGCGCAGAACCTAAGTTATCCTGTTAACGCACAACGGTCTGGTGCTGAAGGGAAAGTGTTTATTAAGTTTGTGGTTTGTACGGATGGTACGTTATGCGACTACGAAGTGATCAACAGTGTGCATCCCGAACTGGACAAAGAGGCTCTGCGCGTAGTTAGAAAAATGAGCGGTCGCTGGAAACCGGGTTCCTTACGAGGTCAGAACGTCCGGGTCTTGTACAATCTACCGATCAATTTTTCGCTTCATTGAAGTTAATCTGAACAACCACAGGACAAAACCTATAATCTGTTCGTAAATTCGCCGGATAAATTCCGCGCAAATGTCGCTTAAGCAAGTCCCTCTCCATCACATTCATCAGCAATTAGGCGCGAAGATCGTGCCGTTCGCGGGCTTCGAGATGCCCGTTCGTTATTCGTCCGATCTGGACGAGCACAATACCGTCCGCAACGGCGTCGGTATGTTCGACGTGTCGCACATGGGTGAGTTCATTCTCAAAGGCGACGGTGCCCTGGACCTGATTCAGCGGGTTTCGGCCAATGACGCCAGCACCCTCTTCGACGGTAAGGTTCAGTACAGCTACCTGCCCAACGGTCGGGGCGGCATTGTTGATGACCTGCTCGTGTACCGTATCAGCGCAACCGAATACATGCTGGTTGTCAACGCGTCGAATATTGAGAAGGATTGGAACTGGATCAACCAGTACGCACCTGACTACGACGTTACGCTGGTTAACATTTCCGACGATATGGCCTTGTTTGCCGTTCAGGGACCGTTAGCGGCTAAAGCGCTGGAATCACTTACCCCCGCCAAGCTGGACTCGATGGGCTATTACACATTCGAGAAAACCGATTTTGCCGGTTACGCGAACGTGATCGTATCGGCAACGGGCTATACCGGCGCGGGTGGATTCGAGATTTACGTGTCAAACCACCAAGCTGAGGGCGTATGGAATGCGATCATGGAAGCCGGGAAACCTTACGGTATCAAGCCGATTGGTCTTGGCGCGCGCGACACGCTCCGGTTAGAAATGGGCTACAACCTCTACGGCAACGACATTACCGACGAAACCTCCCCTATCGAAGCGGGGCTGGGCTGGGTTACTAAGTTCACCCACGATTTCGTTGACGCCGACGTGCTGAAGAGCCAGAAAGAACAAGGTGTGGGCAAAAAACTGGTTGGCTTTGAAATGATTGACCGGGGTATCCCACGCGGGCATTATGAACTGACCGATGCCGACGGCAATACCATTGGCGAAGTAACGTCGGGTACTCAATCGCCTACGCTCGGCAAAGGTATTGGTCTGGGGTATGTTCCAACCGCTGTTAGCAAACCTGGCTCAGAAATCTACGTGAAAGTGCGGGACCGGCTCTTAAAATCGCACGTTGTTAAACTTCCTTTCGTGAAAAAATAACTGTCTGAACCAGGATTTTTTGATTTGAGTGACGACCCTGATTAGTGTCTCTACGACATAATCGATAGGATCAGTTTAATCAAAAAAATCCTGGTTCAGACATCGCTCTATGAAACAAATTGACGTTTGCTTAACCCCTGATTTATTACACCTTCACACCACCGAAAATACCATTGTGGTGGTTGCCGACGTATTTCGCGCAACATCGTGCATGGTTACGGCTTTCGCTTACGGGGTTAATAGTATTATACCCGTAGCAACCATTGACGAATGTCGGCAGTGGCAGGAGCGCGGTTACCTGGCGGCTGCCGAGCGTAACGCCCGTAAAGTAGAGGGTTTTGAACTCGACAACTCGCCATTCACCTACATGGACGAGCAGATTCGGGGCGCTGATGTAGCGATGACAACAACCAATGGTACGTTAGCGATCACTCGTTCGCGGGGAGCCGTAAAAGTGCTGGTCGGGTCGTTCCTGAATCTGGACGCCATTGCCCGAAGCTTGAAAACGGAGCCGTATGACGTGCTGGTTTTGTGCGCTGGCTGGAAAGGCCGCGTCAACCTGGAGGACACGTTATTTGCCGGAGCGCTGGTAGAACGGTTAAAGGAAAGCTACGCGATGGCGGAAGACAGTGCCATCATGGCTTGGCGGCTTTACTGCCAGGGTAAAGATAATCTGCCTAGCTATCTGGCAAACTCGTCGCACATTCGGCGCTTGCAACGGTTGGGCATTCAGAAAGACATCACCTATTGTCTACAACACGATCTGTACGACGTTGTTCCTGTTTTGCGGGGCAATTCGCTGGTGAGTATGGAAGTATAAAAAAAGCAGTTGGTGAATGCATTGACTGGCGTGCGCGACGCCAGCCAATGCATTCACCAATTAGATTATGCCGTAACCGATACGCGCTGTTCGTGTTCGAGGTAATCTAAGACTCCTTGCAGCGTCGTTAGTTTCGGGTAGTCTTCGTCAGGAATCCGAATACCGAACTCCTGCTCCAATCGCATGATCAGATCGACGGTATCGAGGCTGTCCAAGCCAAGGTCGCGAACAAAGTGTACATCGTTCGTAATGGCGGATTCTGCAACGCCAAAGTTTTTCAATATCTCCGTAACACGCGCTTTCATAATCGATCGGTAAGGAAGTCCGCTACCATTCGTTAGTAACGGTTGGTTACTATTCTTTGTTGCTTTACTAATCGTTTTTTAACAAATGACTCGTATTCGGATACAGCCGTTGCTTTGTAATCTTCGGAATACGATCTTTTAAAACAACGGTTCACCCAAGAGCCGCTTCAGTTCCAGCTGATTGAGCAGTAACTGGTACTGAAAAGTCAGGCGGCCCAGTTCGGCTTCCTCTACGCCGGTTTCAGCGCTTTGTAGTTCTACGTTGGTAATAACACCGTTCCGCAACCGGGCATTGGCAATTTGCAGGGCCTTACGTGCCTGAACTACCTGCGTTTCGAGGTTGGCTAACCGAGTCTGGTTACTCCGTATGTCGGCGTTTAGCTGTGCAATCGTTTGTCGCAATTGTGCATTGGCGGTTTCAACGGCATATCGGCTCGCATTCAGGTTCAATTGAGCGGCTTGATTTTGCAGTTTGTACCGTCGGCCCGCGTAGAGGGGTGCTACAATGTTGACCCCAGCAGCCATGTTAGCCCGGAGCTTTTCGACCTCAAGCGGATAACCATTTTTGTAACCCGCTGACCCACTGAAGCTAATACTGGGCTGGCCAGCCCGGTTGTAAACCAGAACGTCCGTTTCAGCCGCCCGAACCCGGTCCTGAGCCAGTTGAACCTCTTTGTTGCCGGTAGCCGCCGACTGTAGCTGACCCTCAATATCAAACAGTTGTACCGGAGCCGTCTGCACACCTAACTGAAACTGCTGTATCGCCAGATCGGTAGCAGGATTGGCCACACCGGTCAGGTACGTTAAGGTCGCTAACTGACGCTCCAGTTGATTTTGCAGTTCGATCTTGCGGTTGGTTGACGCTTTCAGTCGTACCTGCTGCGTCAGTACATCGTACTCAAGTGCATCGCCATTCTGCAAGCGGGATGCCAGCAAACGCACATTAGCCGCTGCCGTTTTAATCACCGAGTCCTGAACGATAATGCCCTGCTGTAAGTACCCGATGCCGTAATAAGCCGCAGCCACCTGATAGCCAAGCGTTTGCTGCGTCAGCTCAAAGTTTCGGCGCAGAATCTGCACGTTATCAGCGGCCTGCTTGATCGCGGCATCCGTCCGGCCAAAGTCGTAGATGGTTTGCCCAACGGATACGTTCGCGTTGATGTTGTTGTTGGGAGCCAGTTTAGCAACGACTTCCTGCCCATTCAGCGGAATAGCAAATTGGGGGACTGGCGTTACATACGTGTACGTACCGTTCAGGGTAGCGCTGGGCCGCATAGCCGTCCGGGCAATATCGACCCGTACTTCGCCAGCCTGGATCTGTTGTTGCTGCTGCTTCAGCGCGGGATAGTTTGTGTTCGCCTGCTGCACCAACGCTTTCAGATCGTCGGGCACCGTAACAGCTGCCGTTTGATTCTGAGCCTGAGCGAAACCAATCGTGCTAAGAGCGATTAGGGTTAAAAATGTCGATTTCATTGATAGACGTTTCAACGTACCGTTTTCAGCGCTTCCAAAACTGGATCAGCGAAAAACGGTACTCTACTATTAGTGGGCTGCATCGGCAGCAGCTTTGGCCGCTTCGGCAGACATTTGTTTACGTTTCAGTAAGAACAAGAGCGGGAATGAGAGGACGAAAAAGAGTCCTGCCAGCCGGAAAGTGTCCAGATAAGAGATCATCAGCGCCTGCCGGGTAATAATCCCATCGAGTGTTTTGTACGCACCCGATACCGCATCCAATGGGTTTATACCACGCGCGCTCAGCCCCTGCGTAAGCGCGTTAAGCCGTTCGGTCAGCTGCGGGCTTCCGGGTTGCAAGTTCGAAACCAGGTCGCTCCGGTGCAGTGCGGTCCGTTGCGTTACGTAGGTGTTGGTGATAGCCACCCCAAAGGCTCCGCCAATCTGGCGCATCATGTTGACAATGGCGATTCCCGTAGGCATCTGGCGTGGTTCCAGCGTTGATACCGATTGGTTGATCAGCGGCACGTTGACAAAGGCCAGTCCAATACCCCGAATGATAAGCGCTACGATAAAATCACCATTCGATGCATCGGCGTTGTACGTTGACATCAGGAAACAGAAGGACGAAAAAGCGACGTAACCCACCGCCACGATCAGCCTCGGCGATACACCTTTGGCCAGCATCCGTCCCGAAATGGCAAACATTGGTAGTGTTATAATGCCACCGGGCATGAGCAGTAAGCCTGTCTGCGTAGCGGTCAATCCTACAACTCGCTGGGCAAACAAGGGATACAGCAGTACGGACGTGAACAGACCATACCCGACAACAACAACGAGTATCGAGCCAATTGTCAGGTTCCGGTTTTTCATTACCCTTAGATCGACAACGGGCTCTTTGGTCCCCCGCAGCTCCCACCAGATAAAGAATGGCAGTGATATGGCCGCAACGATCGACAGATAAAAAATCGCGTCGCTGTCAAACCAGTCATCGGCTTCACCCCGTTCCAGCACGTACTGCAAACTACCGATCCCAACCGCGAGTAGCAGAATGCCAAGCTGGTCAATATGAATAGCCCGTCGGTTGATATTGATTTCGTCGGGTTTCTTGTCGATGTAGGTCAGGCTCAGAAACGTTGCGATGATACCAATCGGAACGTTGATGTAAAACATCCAGCTCCAGTGGTAATTATCGATGATAAAACCGCCGAGCGTTGGACCGAGCGTTGGGCCGAGTACGATACCCATACCGAACAAAGCCGAAGCAAGTGCTCGTTGTGATGCGGGAAAAGCGTCATAAATAAGCCCCTGCGACGTGGAGAGCAAAGCACCGCCCCCTACTCCCTGCAAAAACCGGAATAAGATAAGCGTTTCCAGATTTGTCGCAAATCCACACCCGTAGGATGATAGCGTAAAGAGGATAATCGATCCGACGTAGTAGTTCTTTCGCCCAAAGTACCGCTGCAAGAAGCCGGTCATGGGAATGACGATGACGTTGGCAATCGCGTAAGAAGTGACTACCCAGGATACGTCTTCGATGGTTACACCCAGATTACCAGCAATATCCGTCAGACCAACGTTGACGATGGATGTGTCGATCAGCTCGACGATAGCCGCCGAAACCGCTGTGATCACAATTATCCACCGCTTAAAACCCGTTGGCAAAGCCGGTTGTGCCGGGAGGGCCATTGTTTGAGTTGCCATTTGTGTGCGTTTTCCGTTCGGGGTGTAGTTTTCTGAGGTCGCTCTCATTGCCCGTTACGGCGTCAAGCGACTGTCACGAAAACGTAAGACCGAAAACCGTTTAGTTTGCGACTCGTACTTCAGCGTCCACACTCAGACCTGCCCGCAGCTGATTTTTGTATTTTTCTGGATTCAGGATTTCAATCTTGACCGGAACCCGTTGGGTGATCTTCACGAAGTTTCCGGATGCATTGTCCGGTGGCAATAAAGCAAAGCGAGCACCCGTAGCATCCGACAGCGAACTAACACGGCCCTTGATATCGAGGTCGGGATAGGCATCCAGCTTGATGTCGACGGGTTGTCCCAACTGCATTTTCTCAAGCTGCGTTTCTTTGAAGTTAGCCACAACCCATAAGGTTGAGTTGTCAACAATCGTGAACAGAGTTTGCCCAGGCTGCACGTACTGACCGACGATGACGTTTTTCCGGCCAATTTTACCCGTGATGGGAGCCGTCAGGTGCGCGTAACCTACTTTCAGCTTAGCGTTGTCGATGGCAGCCTGTTTCACTTTCAACACAGCCTGAATTTTTTGGATGTTTGCCTGTGCTTTAGCAATACCCGCCTGCGCAACGCCCTGCGACGTTTTGGCCAGATTGATCTGCTCGACGCTGGCCGTGTACTGCCGGGATTGCACTTCTACGTTGTTCTGCGAATCTTCCAGTTGTTTGCGGGTCAGCGACTGTTCTTTGTACAGATTCTGATCACGCTGTAGATCCTGCTGCGCCTTGCTACGACGCGATGCCTGTACATCCGCGTTTGATTGAGCTACCCGTGCGTTCTGAGTGACGTTGCGGGCATTGGCTAGTGCAGTTTGAAGGTCGGCCCGTGCCGTTTCCAGATCAGCCACCGACTGCTGATAATCGGCTTCCGCCTGAGCCAGTGCCACATCAAATTCTTGTGGATCAATCGTAACCAGTGGTTGCCCCTGCTTTACGTCTGCATAGTCTTGTACATTGACCGATTGCACATAGCCCGCTACGCGCGCCAGTACCGGGGCCGAGTTGCTTTCAAGCTGGGCGTTGTCCGTTGATTCGTAGTGTTGGCTATGCACGTAAGCGCGGTAGCCGAAATAGCCCCCCACCAATACGATGAGCGCTATTATAATACGAGGCAAGTACGTTTTTACCGCGCTCTTCTCTTCAGTAGTTGTTTCTTCAGTCGCCATTGTGGTTGCCATGGTCGTATTATCCAGGACGTGTTAATGAAAATACAGAACTTTTCTTTAGTCAACTTGTTTGACTATTGTACAGCAAAAGTAAACCAGGTTGACTATGAAGTCAAGGAGGTTGACTATATTTGTACAAAATTCAGTCGTAGATTGTTTCAGTTTTTGTTATTTTCGTGAATGATCGTGGAAACAGATAAAAATTCCTTTGATTTTAACCAGTTTCGATTGATAAGAGATCGGTCGGTTGGTCGGCTTTTTTGGCGGCTGAAGCGATTTACCTCAAATTTTATTGAGCCTCGTTTGCAGGCAATGGGTTATACTGACTTCAAAATGAGTTACCTGATGTTCTTGTCAAATATTGAGGAACATGGGATAACGAATAACGAATTGGCGAAGCGTGCCTGCGTGACGAAGCAGATGATGAGTAAAATTGTCGGTTTGCTGGAAGAGGAAGGGTATATATATACGCAGAAAAATCCCAACGACTCGCGGTCGAGCATCATTTTCCTCAATGAGCGGGGGAAAGAGCTATTTGTTGCCTTGGAGGAATGCATGCAGGAAGTACGCTCTAAGTTCAATTCGATTGTGGGCGCGGACCGTATGGAACAGGTTATTGAAACGATGTCCCAATTGGTAAACACGCTCGAACAAGACGAACAATAAAGGAACGGATCATGTATGGTATAGGATGTATGATTGACGCTCGCGTCCATTACTCATCCAATCGCATACATCATCCGGCTTATGTTTACGTCAATCAACCCATATACGCAGAAAAAGCTCAAAACCTACCGGCCTGACTCCTCCGCTGGTATTGAGCGTAAACTAAAACAAGCCGACCGGGCCTTTGCCGACTGGTCGGCTTTGTCGTTGTCGGACCGCACCGCGTCTCTTCGAAAAGTAGGCGATTATTTAAAAACCAATAAACAGCGGTACGCGGAGCTGATCACCGCCGAGATGGGAAAAACACTACAGGAAGCCCTCGGCGAAGTCGAGAAATGCGCAACAACCTGCACGTTTTACGCCGATCATGCCGCAGCATATCTAGCCGACCAGTCGATTGAATCAGATAGCGACGGTGGACCGGCGGCCCGCAGTGTGATCACCTATCAGCCATTGGGTCCTGTCCTGGCAATTATGCCCTGGAATTTTCCGTTTTGGCAAGCCATGCGCTTTGCCATACCCGGCCTGATTGCGGGCAATGTCGGGTTACTCAAACATGCGCCCAACGTAATGGGCTGCGCACTGGCGATTGAAGAATCGTTCCGCGAATCGGGATTGCCCGAAGGCGTTTTTCAATCGCTGCTGGTTGACGTTCCGGTTGTTGAAACGCTGTTGAAAGACCGGCGCGTCAAAGCCGCTACGCTTACGGGCAGCGGTCGGGCGGGTGCGTCGATGGCGGCTATTGCGGGAAGTCAGATCAAAAAATCGGTGCTGGAACTGGGGGGCTCGGATGCCTTGATCGTGCTGGCCGATGCCGATCTGGAAAAAGCTGCCGAGACAGCCGTCAAATCCCGGATGCAGAACGCGGGACAAAGTTGCATCGCGGCCAAGCGGTTTATCATCGAGAAGTCGGTTAAAAAGCAGTTCACGGAGCTTGTCCAGCATCATATCGCGCAAATCAAACAAGGGAACCCAATGGACGAGGCAACGACAATGGGGCCAATGGCTCGGCTCGATCTGGCCGACAATATCGAACGTCAGTTTCGCGAAACCATCACGAAAAGGGCCAAACTGATTGCGGGAGGCAGCGGAACTACACTCCACCGGGAGGGTTGCAACGTGCAGCCTATGCTGCTGGACCACGTAAAACCCGGTATGGCTGCTTTTGACGAAGAAACCTTTGGTCCACTAGCCGTTCTTATTGAAGCCAAAGACGAAGCCGACGCCATACAACTGGCTAATCAATCTGACTTTGGGCTGGGATCAGCGCTCTGGACAGAGGATCTGGACAAAGCGGCCCGGCTTTCCCGACAAATTCAGGCCGGTTCTGTATTTGTCAATGGACTGATGCGATCAGACGCCCGCGTTCCGTTCGGCGGTATCAAGACTTCCGGCTTTGGGCGTGAACTCTCCGAAGCAGGCATCAAAGAATTTACGAACGTGAAAACGATTTGGGTGGAAAAAGCTTCTTAAGTCAATAAGCGAACAAATCAAGTATCAATTAATTCACGACAACCATGAGTACGTTGCCAACGCAGTCGATCAAAGCGCTTTTTCTGGATATCGGTGGAGTATTGTTAACGAACGGCTGGGACCGGCACGCCCGCCGACGAGCGGCCCAACTCTTTAATCTCGACTACGAGCAATTGGACGAGCGGCATCATCTTACCTTCGACACTTATGAATCGGGCAAACTGAGTCTGGATGACTACCTGAAGCGCATTGTGTTTTATGAAGAAAGGCCCTACTCGCCCCAGGAATTTGCTCAGTTCATTATGGAACAGTCGCAGCCGTATCCGGATATGATTCAGCTGGTGAGCCAGTTAAAGCAGGAACATAATCTAAAGTTGGTTGCGGTCAATAACGAAGGACGCGAGATCAACGCGTACCGGATCAAGCAGTTTCAACTCAATACCTTTTTCGATGCGTTTGTCTCATCGTGTTACGCCCACCTACGCAAACCCGACACGGACCTTTTTCAACTAGCGTTGGATGTATCCCAGATCGAACCTAATCAGGTGGTGTACATCGATGATCGGCTCATGTTTGTGCAGGTGGCCCGGACGCTGGGTATGCACTGCATACACCACACCAGCTACGAATCGACCCGCGAAAAGCTGGCAGCCTTGGATTTAACGCTTGGCTAGCTGTTGTGTGTTGACTGTTAAGCATTGAATTTTTAAGCTGATGCTCAACATCCGTTCGCTCAATGCATATCTTTTAGATTTAGCCAATAGAGTCCAGCGAAAATAATGCTAAAGAAAACACCAAACGACGTATTCAACGCACCAAAACCAACCAAGACCACGGGTAACAAAAGACCGACGGCTATACCCGCTATATACACCCAAAAACCGACTCGACGCAGTTGAAACATAAGAATGGCGCCAACCAGCGTAATAAGCGAGTAAAAAAATTGAGCAACCGCCAGCAATCGAATTTCATCAGGATCGCCGGGCATCGGCTGTTCGCCCGTGGCAGCCCGATCCTCAAAGTACTGCTTTGGCTGATTTCGACGTTCTTCGGCGTCGGGCTTGCGTTTGACGTAGGAGGTTTCGGCTACAGCGCGCGTTTTCGAAAACGATACAACCGAGTCAAAAAGGCCCAAGGTGCAACTAAGAAACGTAAGAACACAAAGTAAGGTCAAAAATTGCGAGCGCATTGTCAGGACGGCTTTTGGGCCGTTTTATTAATAAGCGGGCAAGATACTGTAACGGCAGTCCATCCGCACCAGGAGAAAACCTTATTTTCGCGGCAGAGTTTCATAATCAACCAACGAAACCTGTCAAACATGACTTTACAAGAACTAACAGACCAAATTCGCACAAAAGCCTCTCACGCTGACAGTCTCAATGCTACGGCAAAGCTCGTCACGGATCAGGGGGTTGTTTATATCGATGCCACACAGTCGCCCGTTGTTGTCTCGAACGACGACAAACCAGCGGATTGCGACCTGCACGTCAGTGTCGATAATCTGGTAAAAATGGGCACGGGCGACCTGAATCCGATGATGGCCTTCATGACTGGAAAGCTTAAAGTAAAAGGCGATATGGGCATTGCCATGAAGATGGGGCAGGTCATGGCCTAAAATCTTTTCACCTGGACATTAGATATTGGACGGTAGGCTTTTTATAGTGTAGTTCATCGTACCAATATCTACCGTCCAATGTCTAATCAGCAGCCTACTTCCCGTCGTAAATTTCTGCAAGGTAGCATCCTGGCTACCGCTGGCTTCTTTATCGTTCCCCGTCATGTACTAGGCGGCAAACACCCCGATGGCTCCCGCTACATTGCCCCTTCTGATCGGCTCAATATAGCGGCAGTAGGTTGCGGAGGCAAGGCCGATGTCAACATCAGACTGGCTTACAACAAAGGTTCTGACAACATGGTAGCCTTGTGCGATGTGGATGACCGTCAGTCGAAAAAATACCGGGCTCAATTTCCCAAAGCACCTTATTTTCAGGATTACCGCGAGCTATTCGACAAGGTGGCGAATACGTTCGATGCCGTCATCATCAGTACGCCCGACCATATGCACGCGCCCATTGCGATGGCCGCCATGCAGCTTGGCAAGCACGTATACGTTGAGAAACCGCTTACGCACGATATTTACGAAGCCCGAATGCTAACCGAAGCAGCCCGCAAATACAAAGTGGTGACCCAAATGGGCAATCAGGGAAGTTCGGGCGACGCGACACGGATTATCGAAACGGCCATCCAGGACAAGATAATCGGTCACGTGCACACGGTTTATTGCTGGACAAACCGCCCCGTCTGGCCGCAGGGCGTGCGCTCGCCCAAAGACAAAGGCGAATCGCAACCCGTTCCCGCCGAAGTCAACTGGCCGCTCTGGCTTGGCACCGCTCCTACCCGCGCCTATCACGAAGCCTACATGCCGACCCGCTGGCGCGGCTATTGGGACTTTGGCACGGGCGCGCTCGGCGATATGGGTTGCCACTTTATGGACGTACCATTTCGGGCGCTGAAACTCAAGTATCCTACCTCAGTAGAGTGCAGCGTCGGATCGGTATACGCCGATTTTTTCAAAGAAGCCTTTTATGATGATGTATGCCCCCCTTCATCGGCTATTCACCTGACCTTTCCGTCCGACGACAAGAAGGTGAAGGAAATCAAGCTCTCCTGGTTCGACGGGGGTATCCGCCCACAATTGCCCGACGGCGTGGAGTACAGCGACGTATTTCGCGACATCGACGGTGGCGTTTTATTTATCGGCACAAAAGGAATGCTGGTTGGTAGTCTGTTCGGCAACGACCCCAAGCTGCTGCCTGTCGATAAGTTTGCCAATACAGCCTTACCCAGTCCGAAAAAACCGCTGGTTGACGGGAAAACGGAAGGGCACCAGCAGCAGTGGGTCAAAGCCTGCAAGCAAGGCTACGGCGCGTATACATCCTCTTCGTTCGAAGAAGCGGGTCCACTCACCGAAACCGTCCTGATGGGCAATCTGGCTACGCGTTCGTATCTGGCACGCGAAGGCGATAAATTCACGGGGCGCAAGAAACTTTTGTGGGACGGCGCTACCATGAAAATTACCAATTACGACTACGCTAACCAGTTTGTAAGACGCCAGTACAATGGTGGCTATACGTTATAGATTCATTTTGGGCCATCCAAATAGTACAATCAGCTATCAGCTTCATTAAATCTTCTCATAGGCAGGCAGTTAGGGAACTTTGTTTCTAATCGAATAGGCTTTACTTTAGTGACAGACAAGAGCACTAATGGGTCCTTTTCGCCGATTACTTTTTGGTCTTCTGACTGCTTGCCTAACAACGCTGCCTCTGTTGGGGCAACCCTTACGCCATCAGCCGGTTGTCGATCTATCGACCAGCGATGATCAGATAAGCTTGCGGGGGAAGTTGGCTTATTTCCGGGATTCGTCAGCCCGTAAGTCGGTTCAGGATGTCATTACTGCAACATTTCAGCCAGTCACGACGCCGGTTCCTAACTTTGGTATTATCACGGGGGTGAAGGTGGCAAAACCGGCCTGGCTCCGGTTTAGGGTTCAGAACAAGTCGGCGGAAGAACAACGGTGGCTGGCCGAAATCGATTTCTGGTGTTTCGACGAGCTTCAGCTTTTCTTGGTCGATGATCAGAACCGGATTTTTTCGACCTCTCCCGTTATCGGCTGGAAAACACCCGCAGCCAGGCGCCCGTTCAATCACCGGCATTACTGGTTTCCGATCAATCTAGCTGGTCACCAAAACGTCACCGCTTACCTGCGTGTGGTCAAACAACGAGGTACACAAATTGTCCCGCTTGAACTGATCCGCGCGTCGGCTTACGAACCACTGCTTCAGGAAAGCTATTTGTTCTGGGGCGGGGTCCTGTTTACACTGGCTTTCGTGGCCGTCATGAGCTTCATCTTTTTTCTGATTACGCTCGACCGCATTTATTCGAAATACATCTTTTGTTTACTCGGCCTCGTTGGTTTTTTCATTATCAACGATGGGTTCCTGAATCAGTTTGCGTTTGACGAGCAATTCTGGCTACCCCGGCAGAACGTTTATTTTTTGTTCCCGCTCATTCTTTTTTATTCGCAGCTGTTGTTTGTCCGTACCTTTCTGCCGTTGCACCGGACACCGTCTTACCGCTGGCACAAGATCGGCACCGTCGTGTTAGGGTGTGGCGTTTTCTGCCTGTTAGCGCTTATCATCGAACGTTTTACGCCTTACTCGCCCCTGCTGGAACTGTTTCTAATTCGGCTGTTTTCTATTTTTTACTGGTTTCCGGTCCCGGTCATTGTCGCGTACATTGTTATTAGCATCGTTCGGAACTACCACGTTAAAGAAGCCTGGCTGTACCTTATTGCCGTGCTGCCGTTCTATACTCTGAATCTTGGACAGGTTCTGGCCAATTTTGGCCTCTTGCCTACGTATGAACTCGTTGCCAAGTTCATGTATTATGCCCCAGCCGCCCTGTTTGAAGTGCTGGTGCTGACGGTTGGCCTTGCGTACCGCTACAAGATGAATCGCGATCAGACGGAGCGGCTTATTAAAGAACGAACCATTCAGCAAAAGCGAACGTATGAAGCAGAGGTTCAGACACTGGCGATGAAAAACAGCCTGTTGATCGAAAAGACGCGCATCGCCCGCGATCTGCACGATAACGTGGGCGCTCATCTGGCCTTTGTCGTTACCAACCTCACGCACATCAGCGATCAGGCGGAAAAACAGCCCAGCATGGATAGACAATTGTGGTCTGACCAGTTGCGAACCATTGTCAGCTACACCCGCGAAGCCATCAAGCTCCTGCGCGAAACAATCTGGGCGATTCATCAGGAAAGCTTTACGGTTGAAGAATTTTCGGAGCGGCTCAATCAGTACATCAACCGTTACGTGCAGGAAACCGACGGTTTGCACGTCGATGTGGTCGTAACGGGCACGCAGGCGCAGCGGCTTACCTCGACGCAGGTTTTGAATCTCTTCCGAATCGTACAGGAAGCCCTGAACAATGTGATCAAACATGCCAACGCCACGCAAGCGAAGGTACGGTTGCAGGTTCTGGCGGGCGGCCGCATTAGTCTACGTATTCACGACAATGGTCGGGGTTTTACGTGGGCGAACGGAGCGGTTTCCGATCATCATTATGGGTTGCGAAACATGCAGACCCGTGCGGAAGAACTCGGTGGCAGCTTCCGCGTTTTTGCCGAAGAAGGTACTACGGTTGAAGTAACGGTTGATGCTGTTTCGTAACGTCTGGCGGTGGAATAGAGTTTTTCGCCGATTACGCTAACAGATACTCTTTGTAGGTTGTTAATCCTTAGATGCATTGATTTTCACCATTCTCAACGTATGAACGAGTCATTAATAAACCAACGAACCCTCGGCGTTACGTTCGCAGCCGACAGCGCGACCGTGCGGGTTTGGGCACCGCTGGCCAAAACCGTTTCCCTTCGTCTTTGTCAACAAGATACGGCTATTCCCCTGCAAAATAACGGGTACTACTGGCAAGCGAAAACCACGCAGCTACACCCCGGCGACACGTACAAATTTGTCCTGAACGACACAATCGAGCGGCCCGATCCGGCATCCTTGTTCCAACCGGAAGGCGTTCATGGCCCGTCGCAGGCGATTGATACGAGTCAGTTTGCGTGGACGGATGCGGAATGGAACAACCTGCCGTTGGAGGATTATCTGCTGTATGAACTGCACACGGGTACGTTTACACCCGAAGGCACGTTCGCCGGTATCGAAGCAAAGCTTGATTACTTTGTCGAACTGGGCGTTAATGCGATTGAAATCATGCCCGTCGCTCAGTTTCCCGGTACGCGCAACTGGGGCTACGATGGCGTTTCTCCCTACGCGGTCCAGAACTCGTACGGTGGTCCAGCCGGATTGCAACAACTGGTTGATGCCTGTCACCGGAAAGGGTTGGCCGTTGTGCTCGATGTGGTGTACAATCACATTGGCCCCGAAGGCAATTATCTCACGGATTACGGGCCTTACTTCACCAATAAACACCGGACCCCCTGGGGCGATGCGCTTAACTTCGACGACGATTACAGCGATAGCGTCCGGCGTTATTTCATCGAAAACGTGCTGATGTGGTTCCGCGATTTTCACATTGACGCTTTACGACTGGATGCCGTTCATGCGATTCGTGACGAGAGTGCATTACACATTCTCCGCGAGATTCGGCAGTACGTCGATGAGTTATCGCAGCAAACGGGACAACGGCATTACCTGATTATCGAGTCCGATCAGAACGAAACGCGGTTTATTCAGCCCATCGCCAACGATGGCTACGGAATGGATGCCCAGTGGAACGACGAATTCCACCATGCCTTGCGCGTTACAGCAGGGGGCGAACGCAGCGGCTACTACGCCGACTACAACGGTATCGAGCACCTCGCCAAATCGTTTCGTGATGCCTACGTGTACGATGGCGTGTACATGCCCCGACGCGCTAAAATTGTCGGCAAAACAACGATCAGCCATCCAGGCCGACAGTTTGTTGTTTTCTCCCAAAATCACGACCAGATCGGTAACCGTATGCTCGGTGAACGACCCAGTGAGCTGGTTAGTTTTTCGATGCAAAAGCTCATGGCCGGAGCGGTACTCAGCAGTCCGTACCTGCCGATGCTGTTCATGGGCGAAGAATGGGGTGAATTGAATCCGTTCTTATACTTTGTTAGCCATTCTGATCCAGCGCTGATCGAAGCGGTGCGGCAGGGCCGTAAGCGGGAATTTGCCGCTTTTCAAACGTCGCAGGAAGCACCCGACCCCCAAGCCGAACAGACCTTCGAACGATCTAAACTAAACTGGGGGCGACTGAACCAAGAACCGCATCGGATTCTTTTTCGGTACTACCAAACGCTACTAGCCCTTCGCAAGCAATCGTCGTTGCGACACCCAAACCGCGAATCTGTAGCGGTCATTATGGACGAAACAAAAAATACACTCTGCCTGCTCCGCCAGCACACGCCCGATGTCGCCGTTGTTTGCCTCATGAACTTCTCATCGCAGCC
This sequence comes from Spirosoma liriopis, assembly GCF_023196085.1. Taxonomy (NCBI): domain Bacteria; kingdom Pseudomonadati; phylum Bacteroidota; class Cytophagia; order Cytophagales; family Cytophagaceae; genus Spirosoma; species Spirosoma liriopis. The sequence goes on along the minus strand of NZ_JALPRF010000002.1, from coordinate 467,262 downwards.
AGCACCGCTTGTGCTACCGGCAAGCATCCGGCCCTGGAAAGTCCTGATCGATTCGGCTTCTCCGCAGTGGGCCGGTCCGTTGGCGTCACCTCTCGAATTGGCGGGCGATGCGTCAGTTTTGGTACAGGCCGAGTCGATTCTGATTTACACGAATAGTGCCGAAACGCTTTAAGAGAAAGCATCACTGCTTCTACCGCTTGCCCGGCTAGACAGACCAGCAAGCGGTAGAAGCTACTTACCATCAGGGCTTTTGCCTTCTTTTTTGTCGCTTTGGCGAAAGATTCCATAGTAGTCAGAACAACTAATTTCTAAACAGTCTTTTCGGGCTGTTCTTTTTTTTGAACAATACAACTAATACATTAGTTGTAAAACTAAATCATTAGTCATACCTTTCACCAGCCAACAGCACTCCACCTAATTCTATGCAGCTCCGAGAACTCACCAAAGCCGAAGAAGAGATTATGCGCGTCTTATGGCAACTAAAAAAAGGTTTTGTCAAAGACGTGCTTGCCGAATTGCCCGAACCAAAACCAGCCTATAATACCGTATCGACCATTATTCGCATTCTGGAGAAAAAGGAGTTGGTAGGCTACACGGCATACGGAAAAACGCATGAGTACTATCCGCTCATCACGGAAGAGGAATACCGCCGTTTTCAGACCGAGCAATTGATGGCGAACTACTTCGATAATTCGCTTAAAAAGCTGGTTTCCTTTTTCGTCCAAGATAAAAACATCAGTCTTTCGGAAGCCGACGAGATCATTAACCTCCTAAACAAAAAGAAAGATCAATGACCGCCCTCGACTATTTCCTAAAAGCCAACCTATACGGCTTGCTCTTTGCGAGCTGCTACTGGTTATTGCTGCGCCGACATACGTTTTTTGGATTGAACCGGGCGTATTTACTGGTTTCTGTGCTATTAACCCTGGCCTTACCGCTCGTAAGTCTGCCCACGCAGACCGTTGAGGAGTTACCGGTTCCAACTGGCGTTCTTACCATTCCAATCGCTACCCTTCCCGCAGTCGAAGCAAGTCCATCGGTAGCAGAGACCGGACTGAACTGGGAATTATGGGGAAGGCTGGCCTACGCGCTGGTGGCCTTCGGTTTATTGACTCGGTTAATTATCCAGATCAGGAGCCTGCTGCTACTCATACGACGCGCTCCCCGGCAAGTGCGTGACGGCTATACGCTGGTAGAAATAAACGACGCAACGACGCCAACGTTCTCGTTTTTTCGGTTCATCATCCTGAACCCAGCCGACCGGGCCAATGACCAGATTCTAAAGCATAAGTTGATCCACGTCCGACAACAGCACAGCATCGACGTAATGAGTTTGGCCCTGCTGCGAATCGTATTCTGGGCGTGTCCCGCCTTGTGGCTGCTCGACCGTATGCTTCGGCAAGTGCACGAATTCACCGCCGATCAACACGCGGATCAACCTACCCGCTACGCCCATTTTCTGGTCGAATACAGCTTTGGGCTGCAACCGAGTCCACTCACCAATGGCTTCTTTAATCCATCCCTGCTGAAACAGCGGATTCAGATGCTGCATCGTCAGGCCACTACACGCTGGGCGCTGGGTAAATACGTCCTGATCCTACCGCTGGCGCTTACCTTGCTAGCTATGACCACGGCACAGAAGCAGATCGAAGCCGTCGTGCATCAGGCAACAGACGAAACAATCACCGTATCGGGCCGGGTAACAAACGAAGCGGGGAAACCGCTGGCGGGTGGTCATGTCGGCGTGGGCAGCACAGGTAAAGGCACAATAACCGACCGGAACGGATACTACACAATCGCCAACGTACCAAAGTCATCGCAACTGGCCTATAGTCACCTCGGCTACCGAATGGACGTCTTGCGACTAGACGCGCTGGACCACCGCATTCGACGTAACACACTGACGATGAATCATACACTAACGGCGGTTATGGAAGACGAGCTACCAGCAATGGGTGCAACGGCTATGTACAGAGCGATCAAGCCTAATCCGGCTATGCCGCTGGTTACCCCTCCATCTTCCCAAACCATTAACGGAAAAGTGTACACCGCCGTCGAAGAAAAAGCCGTCTTTCCAACGGGCATTCCGGGTTTGATGCAGTACGTTGCTCATGCATTACGTTACCCGGCCAAAGCTAAAGCAGCTGGAATCGAAGGCGACGTATATGTCTTGTTTACCGTACTACCAACGGGGGCAGTCAGTGAAGCCAGCGTGAACAAAAATAGCAAACGACTTGGCGGAGGCTGCGAAGAAGAAGCGATGCGGGTCGTCAGCCAGATGCCTAACTGGATTCCGGCGAAACAGAATGGCAAAGCCGTGGCCGTGCGTTATCAGCTCCCGATTCGCTTTACGTTGGAGAAAAACGAAGACAAGCGAACAGGACAACTGAATACTGGGGATCCTGCTCACAAACCGATCGTTAGCTTTTCGACACCGCCCGATACGGGTCGGAAACAAGCAAGCACCATAACCATTCGGGGTAGAGGCCCACTTGGTCAGTTAGGCCCTGGACCGCTTTATATACTGGATGGCGTGGAGGTTCCGGGCGACACACTGGCATCAATGGACCGTAAAACAATCAACAGTATTGACGCCTTGAGAGACGCATCAGCCATAGCACAGTATGGCGAAAAAGGTAGAAATGGCGTCGTCATCATAACCACGAAAAAGCAATGAGCGGTCTTCCCTATTTTCTCATCGCCAGCCTGTATATGCTTTTGTTCTACGGCTGCTACTGGCTATTACTACGCCGGAACACCTTCTTCGGCCTGAATCGGGCTTACCTGCTGAGTTCAATTGCGCTTTCGCTGGTGCTGCCCCTCGTCAGGCTACCCGGCGGAACGGAGGGATTACCCATAGAAACCCTTCGATTACCGGCCTTTACGGTTGGCTCGCGCTCAACCCAAACCAACACGCTAACCATCGATCAATGGCTTTGGCTGATGTATGGATTAGGCGTTGGAGTGATGCTGATTCGACTGACCTTGAAGGTGCGTTCCGTGCTTCGGCTCATCAAAAGTGGGATTCCACAAAAGGAGTCGCAATTTACCCTAGTACGTCTAGCCGATGACACCTCACCGTCGTTCTCCTTCGGTCGCTACCTGGTTCTAAACCAAACCGATGCCCAGACTCCGCCCGATGCCCTTCTGCGCCACGAGCAGGCTCACATCCAGCAGCGCCACACCCTCGACATTCTGCTGATCGAGCTTCTACAAGCAGCCTTCTGGTTCAATCCGGTTTTGCGGCTTTACAAGCACAGCTTACAGGAAGTCCATGAATTTCTGGCGGATCGGGCCGTACTGAAAACACCACAACCCGACTACCCACAACAGTTGGTCGCTTATGCGCTCAACGTACCAGCAACAACGTTAATTACTCCTTTTGTCTCTAAATCAACCCTTAAACAACGGATTATTATGCTACAAAAACCCGCATCCAACCACCGGGCGTTACTCGGCTATGCCCTGACGCTCCCCCTGGCCGCTCTGCTAACCATGTGTACGCAGTCGGAACAAGAGCTGCCCCAAACGGCAGCAACTACTTCGTCGGCTCGAAAGCCAGTAAAAGTAGAGGGCGAAGTCTTTACAGCAGTAGAGAACTCACCTGAGTTTCCGGGTGGGAGAAATAAGCTTTTTGAGTATCTGGGTCAAAATTTAAAATATCCCGAATCTGCCCAGAAAGCCAAAGCACAAGGTAAAGTGTTTGTGAGTTTTATTGTCACCAAAACCGGTGAGATTACGGATGTGAAACTGGAGAAAGGCATTGGTCACGGCGCGGACGAAGAAGCAATGCGTGTTATCAGTCAGATGCCTAACTGGAAGCCTGCCATGCAGTCGGGTAAGCCCGTGAATGTGAAGTTCAACCTACCCATTAATTTTCAGTTGGAGGATTCCGATAAATCAACCGCCGGGGTAGCCCTTCCTCCGCCCCCACCGCCCGTTCCCAGCAAAACTGCCAGCGCACCCGTGGAGATTGCACGTTTTTTGATCAACGGAAAACCGGTTTCCAAAGAAGAATTTAACGCGTTTTCACCCGATAAAATAGCCCGCGTAGACGTTTCCAGTAAGACCGGCACCGCTTCCATCACTACCAAGTAAACGGTGTTATCTGTAGTCTAAAACCAGTGGGGGCATCTGATCATCAGATGCCCCCACTGGTTTTAGACTGAATGGAATACCTTGAAAAAATCACTCTTTAATGATCTTCTTACTGGTGCTTCCGCTGAGCGTCTGGACCTGAAGAATATACATCCCTTTGGGCAGGCTTGCCATATCGAGCGTCGCGGTTTTTCGATTCTCTCGCATGGTAGGAACCGCTACCGAAGCACCACTGACCGTTTTGAGAGAAATGTTTTCTACGGTTTCGTAAGCAGGCAGTTCAATCGTTAGGGTTGAACTAACCGGGTTGGGGTAAACCGACAGCACATCCGCCCAGGTCGGCTCCAGAGCGGTAACGGCCTTCACTTTAAATGTCCGTTCAACCGGGGCAGCCGCACTAAACTGGTCATTACCTTCCTGGATAGCGCGAATCGTAACCGTTCCTGTTCCCGTGAATTTAAGCGTTGTTCCGTTTAGCTTGGCCGGGCCACTTTTCACCTGAAAGCTAACCTTTAGTTTCGAAGATGCCGTTGCTTTGAGCGTCAGATCGCCCTGGTTGGTATAGCGGTCGGCAATGGTATTGAACGTAATAGTTTGCGCTGCTTTGGCGGGTATAGTCCGCGTGGCCTGTGTGTACCAGACCGGCCATTTCGCCCCGCTGTACAGTTCAACGGCTTTACCGGTAGCAGATAGCTTGTCGGCTCCTAAAGCAATGCTGACAATCGTTTCCTTGTCGTCAATTATATGGCTGAACACCAGCTGATCGTCCAGACGAGAATAATTGGGCAGGCCCAGTGTGTTATTCTCGTATACAATCACCGCTTTGCCGACGTTCTGATCAGCGACCACAATCGCGTAGGTATCGTCGTTTTCATTCATATAATCGAAAGCAATAATATGAGGGGAATTTTTCGAGAAAGACGGGTTTCCGATGCTCACGCCCTTATCCAGCCGTGAGAACAGCCGCGAAATTCGCCCTTCGGCAAAGTCACCCGCTTTCTTGCTCCAGACATTGATAAAGCTTACGTCCCAATAACCACCAGTATCTCCACTCCCGTTGTAGGCGTCGTAAATAAGATTTTCGCCGGAGAAATCCCATTCAAATGAATCCGCAAACTGAACGTCACCCGTTTGAACACCTTCCGAATACGTTGGGTTGTGCAATTTGAATTGAGCCCACTTTTCCTGCTCGAAGCTGTACACGTAAATGGAGCCGTCGCGGTCGGCCGTCAGCGCAGCCAGTTTAGTCCCGTCTTTCGAAATAGCCACATTGTCCCAGATGGTGTCGCTAGAGACGACAAACTCGCTGGGTGTACCCGTCAGATTGACGACTCGAATTCGTTTGTCGGATGAAACATAGTACGCCAGCGTTCCATCATCGGTCACACTCGGACGGTGCGTCAAAGCGGTCGTTGTTTTTTGCTCGAAATTGGCGGGCGTTACGCCCATATTGGTCGAATACAACTGTCCGCTTTCTATCTCCGTGAGCAGCATCAGATCCTCGCCAGAAGCCACAGGCAGATCCGGATTTTTACCTGGACCGGGATCGGTTCCCGTACCTTCAACAATACCTACCGCATCGAACGCCTTTTGAGCTGCGGTCACTTCAGCTCCCGAAGGACCATACAGGTCACCAGCCGCCTTGATAACGGCCAACCGCAAATCCAGAAACTGCGATGTGCGCACCAGATACCGGGTAAGCGCCCGGTAGTAAACCTGTTCGGCCTTGTCTTTGCCAATAGCCGTCGCAAATTTGTAATAAGCAAAATTGGTAATTCCGCTGTTCGAGTGAACACCCCCATTGTCGTCATCCGGTTCCAGGTTTTCGAACTGGTCCATCGTCGCGGGCTGGTACCCGTTCGGGTCTTTCGCTTTACCGCCCTGATTGGGGTTCGATAAATTTCGCATAGCACCCGACGGGTAAGTAGTCGGTGTTACGACACTCTCGCCCAACGTCCAGTTTGTCCGGTCGATCATCGCCCCAAATATGTCGGCAAACGACTCGTTCATAGCCCCAGACTGCCCCATGTATTCCAGATCAGCCGTTTTTTCAATAACCCCGTGCGTCATTTCATGACCAGCCACATCCAGGCCACCAGCCAGCGGTTTTAAGCGGTTCCCGTTGCCATACCCCATAATATCCCCGTTCCAGAAGGCATTATCCATGGGTTTGCCTTTCGTGTCGGTAATGTTGATGACCGAGACAATCGTGGTACCTGCACCATCCAGCCCTTCGCGTTTAAACGTGTTTTTGTAATATTCGTAAGCCAGGCTTGCGTTATAGTGAGCGGATACAGCGGTCGCATTCCAGTCTTTATTGGTGGTCGACGAGATTAGGTACTTTTTGATCGGTCGATCATTTTCCTTACCATTTTTCGCATCTACCGTCACGATGGCTCCTACCGGCGCTTCTGGCATAGACGATGCAGCCGCGTTGAACATAGGACGCGACGCATCGATCAGGTAATAATTGTTACCGACCTGATACGTATTAACCGTGCGCGTTTGACCGTTCAGATCCTTCGCCGATCCCTTCGCAGGTCCGGTGAATGTACAGGTGTGATTGTATTTGTTGATGACCTCGCCGGTCTGGGCGTCGACCGTGTATTCCCAGCGTTCGATCAGGTTGGGTCGTACGGTTAGTTGATACGCTAGTCGTGCCCCTCCTTTTTTGGGCTGAACAATAACCAGCTCGCCCGCTGGCTGTTTCTTGCGAAGCAGGTTATCGCCGAACGAGCGAACGTCAGACGCCTTCTGAACATCCGTAAGCGCCAATGCCGAGGCTTGCGAAAGGGTCAGTTTGGGCGTAGTAGACAGTTCGTCGGGCACGGGCTTATAGCGCCCATTTATGAGCGTCACATCGCCATCGGTCAGGTGCGCGACCAGTTCGGAACCGTACACCTTCACGCCCCGGTGCATGTGCGTCAGCCGAACGTGGGTTTGTCCAATCTCGTCATAGTCGGTGCTGGCAACCTTGAATTTTACTTCTGGATTTTCGAGTTTCAACAGGCCACGTACCTGATTCATAAACTGAAACGTTGTTGACGCAGCCGTAGCGGCCGACAACCGGGCTCCTCCGTTTTTTGCGGCCTTCTTTTTAGCACTCAGATCTATCTTCCGTTCAATGAAGATTGGGAGCTTCGTCGTTTCGTCGTGTACAACCCGCAATCGCAGGGGTTCGAGCGTCAAACCAAGGTTGTCCGTTTGTGCCTGGCGGGCACCCGGCGTTCCAGGTGACTCTTTCACGTCGGCCTTCAATCGCTCAGCCAGTCCGGGGGTTGGTAAGGACGTTTTCATCTTTCGGCTAAAGCCGCCATTCGGTTGCTGGGCCAGCGAGGCTGTAGCCACCAGCAGCGGAAGCATCAGTACATATCGTTTCATGAGTAGTTGTTGTTTACTGGTTGGTTGCTGCGGATTTTTTTAGGGCGCGACATAGCCAGCTTCGGTAAAACAGAAGCTATCCAGCAGAAAAGAAATAGGCTATTTCACTTGCAAAGTGGCCGGAATCATGGCCATGAATGAATCGAAGAATCGTGGGTAATCAGGCGGTACGGTCTTTCCCGGTTCGCCCCAGGCTACCTTGTAGCGCTGTCCTCCCTGTCGCCACTGAACGAACTGATACGTATTGCCGGGATTGTTGAACTGGGTGGTTTTGATCTGACATTTGGTCTCGATAACAGTAAAGGCCCGTTTTGTATTAGCCACCGTTTGTTTACCGATAAGCGTGAACGTGGTATCACGATTGCGTTTGCCGTAAATCTGACCGTTATCCAGTAAGTAATACGTTGTCGAGAAGCCGGTAAATCCACCCCCACTACCGACGACGATCTGCTTACCTTTATAAGTAGCGGGCGTCACCACTTGATGCGTTTTGGGAGCAGCCGCTTGAATCGACTGAGCCTGCGATGTCCCTATAAACGCGCTTACAAGCACAAGTTTGTTTACTATACTAAAAACCAGTCGATTCATCTGATAGCATTCGTTTAACTCCGAACATGCACAAAAGTAGAGAGTCGCTACCCGCATTCTCTACACAGCCTTGCGTGATCTGATAAAGAGGTATGATGAACCGTCATATAATGCCCACCAACCGTGGGCGAGTCCATACGGGTGGCTCCCGTCTGACGGTAGTTTTGGGGAAAAGTATCAGCCTCAACCCTAAGGAGGGGTTATCTGGCCGTACGTTCTTTGTAGCAGTGTGGTAGAATGAACAAACGGTCCACGAATGATCTGGACCCGAAACAGATTGTCGAAATCACCCGATTCAATGGTACTCATAGTCGGCTGCGTGCCTAACCCTTTGGCAATCTCCAGAATAGTATTGCTGTGTCCGACGACGAGCACGGTTTTACCCCGAATCTTTCCTAACCGTCGAACAATAGCCTCCGTGGGTTTAGCCGGGTAGTCCACAATGCGTAAGCCTGTACGCTTCGCTAAGGGTTCGGCGGTTTGTCGGGTACGTCGGAAAGGAGTCGAGAAAATCGAGTCGATACCTTTGCCCGCCAACGTGTCGGCCAACGCAGCCGCCCGCGCAAAGCCAGCCGGACTCAGATTCGTAGTGTCTGCCTCACCCACTTTTTCGCCGTGACGAACGATGTAGATAACGGTCTTCGAGCAGCTGCTCAGCAGCGTAAGCAGGGCAACGAGAAGCAAAGAGGTACGCATAGCGATTGGTCAAGTGAAGCCGCAAGTATACAAAAAAAGCCTCCGGCTTATCGACCAGAGGCTTCATTGTCAAGTATTTTTGTGGTAGCAGTGCTGCCTTACAATTCCCGAACCCAAATGTTACGGAAACCAACCGGGTTGCCGTGGTCCTGCAACAGAATCGGACCCGCACCGTGGGGTTGTACTTTCGGGTAGCCGATGTACTCGGTCGTTCCCCGAATGGCTGCGTGGTTCTGCACAAGGATACCGTTGAGCAATACCGTTACGTACGCGTAATCCAGCATCATGCCGGCTTTGTTGAAGCGGGGAGCCTGATAAATTACGTCGTAGGTTTGCCACTCACCGGGTTTCCGGCTAGGGTTTACCAACGGAATAGCTTGTTTGTAAATCGAACCGACCATCCCGTCAACGTAGGTTGGGTTGTTGTAGTTGTCGAGAACCTGAAGCTCGTAGCGACCTTGCAGGAAGACACCGCTGTTGCCGCGTCCCTGTCCGTTACCCTCTACTTTTTCGGGTGTTTTGAACTCAAGGTGAAGCTGAAAATCATTAAATTCTTTTTTCGAGCGAGCCGAAAACCCTTTTGTCGAATACATTACCCCATCCTGAACGGGCCACTTCAACGGACCTTCGTTTGTTTTCTCCCAACTTTCGGGTGAATAGCCTTTGATAGCGACCCACTGGTCCGTGTTTTTACCGTCAAAAAGTACGATAGCGTCCGACGGGGGCGTTGTACCGCTAGTAGCAGCGGACGTTGTACCAGGTGTTATAACCGGTGGCACAGGTTCCCAAATTTCGGTGGATTGTGGCGTTTGCTTATTCGGTTCGGGCTGGGCCGTAGCTGATTGAGAGAGGGCTAAACCAACGATACCAACGCAAAAAGCGAGCGATAGCGGAGCGATCTTCATGGAAATGTAAACAGGTTAACAGATTCGTTATAAAACACCCAAAGATAGGGCAATTGCCGGATTGCATCCTTTTGTAGGGAAAAAATGGTAAATTTCGAGCCAAAATTTTCCATCCTTCATGTTAAAACCTACGACTACAGCTCGCTTTTGCTGGCTGTTGGGCATTAGCTGGATCGTTGGCGTCGGGCTGGCTCTGGCCCAACCGGCTCCCACTCCTGGTAATCCTATTCAGCTCAACGATTTAAGCGCGTTTAAACCAGCAACGCCGAACTGGCGAATCGTCGGAAACGTCCGTGCTGAACTGGGCAAACCAAATGTACTTGTCACGGAAAAAGGCACGGGCATACTGGCAAGTATTCCGCTGGATAAAGCCCCGGCTGATCCCAAAAACCCGTACAAGTATAACCTGTTCACGACTATCGAACACGGTGATCTTGACCTGGAACTGGATTATATGATGGCCTCCAAATCCAACTCGGGTGTGTACCTGCAAGGCCGTTACGAAATTCAACTGTTCGACAGTTGGGACAACGTGGGCTGGGGATTGCAAAGCCCACGAACGGTAGACAACGGTTCGATCTACGAGCGTTCAGACGCCAGACGCCCTGAAGGTCAGCAGAACTACGATGGTCACCCCGCGCGCCAGAATGCCAGCCGTGCACCCGGTTTGTGGCAACACCTGAAAATTTCTTTTCAAGCCCCCCGTTTCAACACTAACGGACAAAAAACAGACAACGCCCGCATGATTCGCGTTGAACTGAACGGCGTTGTGATCCACGAAGATGTTGAACTGAGTGGTCCTACCCTGGCGGCTGCGTTCAACGATGAAAAGCCAATGGGTCCGCTCATGCTTCAGGGCGATCACGGAGCCGTAGCCTTTCGCAATATTCGGTACACGACTTACGACAAACCCCGCCCCGAACTGCTTAATTTGAAATACGCGGTTTACAAAGGCAAATACGAAAAAGAGCCGGAATACGATAAGACGGCTCCCGAATCGGAAGGTGCATCGCCCAAACTGTCGTCATCGGTAAGCCGCATCGCGAATGATTTTCTGATTCGCTACACGGGTACCTTCCGGGTCAACGAACCCGGCGAATATAGCTTCAACCTGGGTGTGGCCGGTGGGAACGGTATGTTGAAGATCAACAACCAACTGGTCGTTCCGCCCAACAGCAGCAGTAATAAAGGAAAAGCTACCTTGCCTAAAGGTGATCTGCCGTTTGAACTGTTCTACGCGAAATCCGTTGGCTGGTTCCAGCCCGCCCTCGCCCTGAACGTAGCCGGACCGGGCATTCGCGAATACCTGATCAGCGATGCCGCCGGAACAAACAGCGACGATGTTGATCCGATTCTTATCGATGCGTCAACAAATACGCTTCTTCGCAGCTTCATGGATTTGCCCGCTGACAAAAGCACACAGGGCAAGCCCGTTCGCGTAACGCACGCTATCTCGGTGGGTAGCCCCGAGCAGGTCCATTACACCTACGATCTGGACAAAGGTGCGGTTATACAGATATGGCGCGGGATGTTTCTGGATGCTACGCCGATGTGGCACGACCGGGGCGATGGCTCTTCACGTCCGCTCGGGATGGTACAACGGATGGGTACACCGGTACTTTTCCTGACTAAGCTGGCTTCGCCACAAGCGGCCTGGCCGACTGACACAACGGGTTCGGCGTATCGTCCGAAAGGCTACGTGCTGGACGGCAGCGACCGACCCACGTTCCGCTATCAAAGCAACGGCCATTCAATCGAAGACAAAATTCGGGTGCTGGAAGCCGGACAAGGTATCCGACGCGAACTGACGGTCAGCAATCCGGCGAGCAATCTTTACGCGCGGTTGGCCAGTGGTAGCAGCATCAGCCCGCTTGACAATGGCATGTACCTTATCGATGATCAGGAATACGTACGCATCGACGACGCCGGTGGGGCAAAGCCTATCGTTCGGGAAGCGGGAGGCCAGAAGGAGCTACTGGTACCTGTTAAGGAAAAACTGACCTATTCGATCTTGTTTTAACCAGTTGACGGTATTCGGTTCAGGCTTCACGTTGGCTAAACCCTTTGCGCTGCCTCAATCGAAGAACACCTTACAGTATGAAAAAACTATTTGCAACCCTCTTGGCCGCAGCGAGTCTGACAGCGGTACAGGCGCAGGAATCGCCAAAAGAGGAAGATTATTTTAAGATCCTGAAAGTAACGGCGCCGGAGGGTACCCTGCTGGAAGTAGGCGGTCTGACGGTGTTACCAGATGGTAGCCTGGGCGTAGCAACCCGCCGGGGCGACATCTGGATTGTCGAGAACCCAACCAGCCGTAAACCGTACTTCCGCAAGTTCGCGTCGGGTTTGCACGAAGTGCTGGGTCTTACCTCCCGAGATGGGGCTCTTTACTGCGCTCAACGGGGTGAACTGACCAAGCTGGTCGATACCAACAAAGACGGCAAAGCCGATGTCTTCGAAACCGTATACGCCTGGCCCTTATCAGGACATTACCACGAATACAGCTTCGGGCCAAAAATTGCGCCGGACGGTTCGTTTTTCGTAACGGGCAACGTAGCCTTCGGTGATGAAGAATGGTGGCGCGGTGAAAGTCGCGTACCCTGGCGGGGCTGGACAATGAACATCACCGAAAACGGCACCATGCAGCCGTGGGCAACCGGTATGCGTTCGCCCTGCGGACTGGGCATTTATGACGGTCAGCTATTCTACGCCGATAACCAGGGCGACTGGATGGGATCGGGAGGAATCGTTCATGTCAAGAAAGGTGGGTTTGTGGGTCACCCTGCGGGTTTGCGTTGGTCCAATCAGCCTAATTCACCGGTTAAGCTTACGCCTGAGCAGTTCTACGCAAAAATCGACGAGCGCCGTCGCCGGGACGAGAACGGCCGCGCGATCAAACCCGAAAACATCGTTAACGAAACGCCCACGCTGCTCTACACGATGAAAGACCAGTTCCCAACTGCCGATTTCCAGACGCCCGCTGTTTGGTTGCCGCACGGTATTCTGGGTATTTCCAATTCGGAGATTTTAGAGATTCCGCAGAGTTCATTTGGCCCATTTGCCGGACAGTTGCTGGTTGGCGATCAGGGAATGAGCAAAATCTCGCGCGTGTTCATGGAAAAAGTGAACGGCGAATACCAGGGCGGAGCTATCGAGTTTCGGAATGGCTTCCGGTCGGGGGTACTGCGGATGGCCTGGGCGAAAGACGGTTCTTTATTTGTCGGTGAAACAAACCGGGGCTGGGGTTCAGCCGGGGAAGCCAACGAAGGACTACAGCGGCTAGCCTGGAATGGCAACGTTCCGTTTGAAATGCTGGCGGTCAAAGCCATGCCCGATGGATTCGAAGTGGAGTTCACCAAACCCGTAGACCGCAAATCGGCAGAAGATATTGCTTCATACCGGGTCGAAAGTTTTCTGTACAAATACCACTCCGTCTACGGTAGCCCAACGGTCAACAAAGAAGCGCTGCCCATTAAAGGCGTGAAGGTGTCAGCCGACGGCCTGAAAGCCCGCTTGATCGTTGATAATTTGCGGAAATACTACATCCACCAGCTTACGCTCGACGGTGTTCGGGGTGTTGAAGGATCGTACTCACTGGTACATCCAATTGCTTATTACACGCTCAACAACATTCCGGATGGGCAGAAGCTAGCTATGAGCGAGGTCAGCACGAAAAATTCAGCTCTCGCACCGGCTGCAACGCCTGCCGCTGCGCCTGCAACGGGCAAAAAAGCGACGCCAACGAAAAAGATCACTACTGGCGCATCCACGCCGGGCGCATCCACGCTGGGAGGCAAACCGAAACTGGTAGAAGGTCAGGCCGTAACGATGGCTAAAGCACCGACCTACAGCGAGATAAAAGGGTTGCTGACGCGTCACACCTGCGCAGCCTGCCATCAGGCCGATAAGCGTCAGGTAGGACCGGCTTTTGCTGATGTTGCCAAGCGCAAATACACCAACGACCAGATTGTCGAACTCATCTATAATCCTAAGCCGCAGAACTGGCCGGATTATGCAACGGAGATGCCACCCATGCCCCAAGTTCCCAAAGCGGACGCACTTAAGATTGCAGCCTGGATCAACTCGTTGGCCGCAACAAAGAGCGAATCGGCAACGGAACCCAAGCCGTAAAGAATTGCTCAATCAGGCGATTTATACATAATTGTCAGCTTACAAAAAGCCGGGTCATATGATCCGGCTTTTTGCGTTAATCCAAGTAAAAGTTGCTATAAATTAATACCTGTATAGTAATAAGTACTCATAAAAGACAGTAGGAAAGGCGGTGGAGGCACTTTAAACGATTATTAATAAGGATAGATTAACTTGTCTTATAGCATCAATTAAGCCTAATATCCCCTCCTCAATGAAACAGCTTATACAATCGAAAAGTCATGCGCTTGGTCTCTTGCTTTGGGCGGCTTTTCTCTTCACTCATGCCGCTTTGGCGCAGGATCGCCGGGTCACGGGCCGGGTCGTATCCAGTAAGGATCAGCAAACAATTCCGGGTGTCAATGTTCTCGTCAAGAACACGCAGATAGGAACAACGTCAGATGCGGATGGAAATTTCTCACTAAATACGCCCCCCAATGCCACCCTGGTAATCAGCGCCATTGGGTTCACAAGTCGGGAAATTGCGGTTGGCAACCAGACGCAGTTGACTATAACGCTCCAGGAAGCGGAGCAGAGTCTAAACGAGGTTGTGGTCACGGCCCTGGGTATCAAGAAAGAAGCGAAACGGCTAGGCTACGCAACCGCGGTTGTCACTCCCGAACAGGTTACGACCAACCGCACGGTTAACTTCATGAACGCCTTGCAGGGTAAAATAGCGGGGGTCAATATTTCCAGTCTCGGTACGGGTGCGGCAGGAACGAGTAAAATCCGTATTCGTGGCCAATCGTCCTTTTCGGGCCAAAATAGTCCGCTCATCGTCGTTAACGGGGTGCCTATCGACAATACGAACTTTGGTCAGAATAACGGGAACGCGGGTAGTGACAATTCCGTCGGCAACCGGGGTGCCAACTATTCGGATGGTGGCGACGGGCTTTCGTCCATCAACCCGGACGATATTGAAGGGATGACGGTACTGAAAGGTGGTACGGCGGCTGCTCTTTACGGATCGCGGGCCAAAGATGGTGCCATTCTGATCACGACCAAAACCAAAGGAACCGGACAGGGGATCGGAGTGACGTACAACACTAACTTCACGACGGACCACCCGCTCGACTATACTGATTATCAATACGAATACGGTCAGGGCGAATACGGCGTTCGGCCAACGGCTCCTAACCCGACATCGGGCGTATGGAGTTTCGGGGAGAAGTTTCAACCCGGCATGACACAGGTACTTTTTGGCGGTCTTACGGTCCCTTACGAACCGGTACGCAACCGCATCAACACGTTTTACCGCGACGGTTCGAGCTGGACAAATTCCATTTCTATATCGACCGGTACCGAACGCGGTGGGCTCAACCTGTCGGTATCTAATCTGGACAATAAAGGCATTACCCGAAATAACACGTACAATCGCAAAACCATCAACCTCGGCTTTAGCTATAATCTCTCGCCAAAGCTGAGCGTTACGGGCACGATCAACTACTCGAACGAGTACAACAAAAACCCGCCCCAGATTGCCCAGCAGGATAACAGCACACCAACGGTCATTTACACCGTAGCCAACTCCATGCCGCTGGACGTACTGGAAGCCAATCAGATCAACCCCTCTACCGGCAACGAGTTCGTTTGGTCGCGGTTTATGAACCGGACGAATCCGTACTTCGTAATGAACTACAAGTTCGAGAACATTCGCCGGGATCGTCTGTTCGGCAACATTGCGGCCCGCTACAACTTTACGGACTGGCTGTATCTACAAGGACGGGTTGGACAGGATTACTGGTCGCGTGATCAGGATTACAACTTTCCAACGGGTCAGGCATCGCTGGCAGCCGCTCCAGCCGGATTTGTTAACGGGAACTACGTTCAGGAATCACGCCGATTCCGTGAGATCAACGCCGATTTCCTGATCGGTGCCAATCGCAAATTCGGTGCTATCGGTGTTGATCTCACGGTGGGCGGTAACCAACTCTACCGCCGGAGTGACCTGAACAGTGTGCTGGCAACGGATTTCATCGTTCGCGGGCTGTACGTTCCGCAGAACGGGCGCGTAAAAGATCCGCTGTACGGTCTGAGCGAACGAAAAGTTAACTCGCTGTACGGTGCCGCCGAAATATCGTACAAAGACGTGCTTTTCCTCAACGGGACACTCCGGAACGACTGGTTCTCGACGCTTGCTCCGGGCAACCGCAGTATTCTCTACCCATCGTTGACCGGAAGCTTTGTTTTCTCCCAAGCTTTCAACAACTTACCCGCCTGGCTGAACTTCGGTAAAGTCCGGGCCGCTTACGCGCAGGTCGGCAGCGACGGTGACGTAGCTCCTTACTCGAACAACTTGTTTTACGCCGTTGCGGCCAACCTGTTCCCCAATCCATCGGGCCAGGGTCAACCGGTCGGTACCATTACGTCGAACACGGTACCAAGCGCCAGCCTCCGCCCAAGCCGGGTAAACGAAGCCGAAGTGGGACTGGAATTAAAGCTGTTCAACAACCGGGTCGGTCTTGATTTTGCGTACTACAATAAAGTGACCAGCGACCAGATCGTTTCGGTGCAGGTGTCTGACGCATCGGGGTATACGAGTTCTTTGATCAACAGCGGTCAGAGCCGGAACCGGGGCGTTGAGGTATTGCTGAATCTGGCTCCCGTTCGGACCAAGAATTTTTCGTGGGATGTCACTTTGAACGGCTCTTACAACAAGACTAAATTGCTGAGATTGCTGACTGATGATGACGGAACGCCCGAAAAAGATTACAATAATGATAAACTGCCCGAACAGATTGTTGTTGGTACGGGCATTTACGTGGGTGAACTGCGGCAGGTTGTTGGTAAAGAACTGGGCCAGTTGTACACCTATGGTTACGCGCGGGACGCTCAGGGACGTATTATTCACGGGGGCGATGGCTTAGCAAACCGGACCGCAACGCCCGTTTCGTTTGGCTCGGCTTTACCCAAGTACATTGGCGGCATTACCAACTCGTTTAATTACAAAGGTGTCAGCCTATCGTTCCTGATCGATTTCAAACTGGGCGGTAAAATGATTTCGGGAACCAACCTGAATGCCTTCCGGCATGGCCTGCAAAAGGAAACGTTGGTTGGCCGGGGTGATGCCGATAACAAAATGGTCGGCGTTGGGGTGAACGCTAACGGGGAGACAAATGCCGTTCGGGCGTTTGTGCAGGATTACTACTCCGTTGGTCGCTCGAAAAGCCTCGGCGAGCAGGTTTTATACGATGCGGGCTTCTGGAAACTGCGTCAGATCAGCGTGGGCTATGACTTCACCAAGTTTTTACCCAAAACGCTGTTCATCAAAGGCATCCGTCTGAACGCGGTAGCCAATAACGTGGCCATCCTGAAAAAGTGGGTACCAAACATCGATCCGGAACAATTTGGCTTTAGCTCGGATAACCTCGTCGGTCTCGAATCAACGGGTTTGCCCACCACACGTAGCATTGGCTTTAATCTTAATGTGCGATTCTAGAGAAGGTGACCGATTCCTTTCTCTCCTTGTAAACGATTGACAACCATGAAAAAAAGATTTTTGTATATACCTCTGATCGCCCTGATGACCAGCCTGAGCAGCTGCGAGAACGGGTTCGACCAGTTAAATACCAACCCCACGGCAGCAACGGCACTCAACCCGGTTTTTACGTTCAACAATGCCATCATCAACGCTTCGTTTCCAGGTGGCATGCTGATTTTCGAAGAACCAATTGTGCAACAGATGTTTACTCCCAACTCAGGCATTGTGTCGGGAGGTAATTACAACATCGATAACCGGGGATCGGCGGGTGCGAATGCCCAGCTTTGGCAGCGCTATTACCGCGATAACATCCGGTATCTGGTGGACGTGATTGCCAAAACCAAATCCGATGCGAGCCGGAGTAATCTGTACAACATGGCTCGTCTTTGGAAAGCCTACTCGTTTATGGTGCTGACCGATAGCTACGGCGACATTCCGTACACCGAGGCCGGACAGGGTTATCTAAGCAGTAACGTTACCCCTAAATACGACACGCAGGAAAGCATCTACAACGATATTTTGAAAGAGCTTACCGAAGCCACCGCAGCGCTCGACGCAACGAAACCGACCGAAGCCGGAGAGATTGAATTTGGTGGTGATATCACCAAATGGAAACGATTCGGCTATTCGGTGATGCTCCGGGCGGGTATGCGGTTGTCGAAAATCAACCCAACGCTGGCTCAGTCAACCGTTCAGAAAGCCGTGGCGGGTGGTGTTATGCAGTCGAATGCCGATAATGCCGCCGTTCGCAACAACGCGAATTACCAGAATCCCGTTGGAACGACGCTCAACTCGACGGAAGCCGCCAACTATTACCTCACAAAAACGTTCGTCGATTATCTGAAGACGAACGCCGACCCTCGGCTGGCTTCCATCGCGGTTCGGTACGTCGGGGCGAAAAGCGGTCCTGAACAGACATCGGCCCGCGCAAATCGTGATCCGTCCGTGCAGATTGGTATGCCACTTGGCTACGATAACGGCACTATTCCGGCTCGGGCAACGGCAGATGGGCTTAGCAGTTTTTACGATTACTCGCAGTTGGACCGGACCCGGATGGGGCGCTTCGATGTACCCACGTATCTGGTAACTTACGCGCAAACGCAGTTACTCTTGGCCGAAGCCGCCCAGCGTGGCTGGACAACGGGTAATGCCGCCGATTTTTACAACGCGGGGATAACGGCGCACATGAAGCAACTGGGCGATTACGACGCTACGTCCCTGGTTTCAGACGCCAATATTGCGGCTTATCTGCAAAAGAATCCATACGTAGCGACTCGTGGGCTCGAACTCATCAATACGCAGTACTGGGTTGCTTCGTTCCTGAACGGTCCCGAAGCGTTTGCCAACTTCCGTCGCAGTGGTTATCCAACGCTGACGCCAAATCCGTATCCGGGTAAGGAGATCAAGGGGAACTTCATTAATCGCTTGAGCTACCCCGATGCTGAGATTTCGATCAATCAGGCAAAGGTCAACGAAGCCATTTCGCGGCAGGGACCTGACAATCTGGACACGCGCGTTTGGTGGGACAAACAGTAATCAATACGATGCCAATCAATAAACAAGCCCGGCTGTTGCTAGCAGCCGGGCTTGTTTAGTATAGAACGGCTACGTTATAGCGCCGTTGTCGAATTTGTCTCGTTAGCTTTTTCAGACTGCTCTCTTTCCCACCGACCGCGTCCCCAGCGCCCGCAACGATTACGCCATTGCTGACGCATCTCTTCCTGCTGCTCAGGCGTCATGTTTTTCCAGCGATCAGCCATTTTTTGCCGCCACTCGTGACGACCAGGCCCAAATCCACCGCCCCCAAAGCCACGGGGGCCACCGAATAAAATCCGGCTAAGTACTAATAAGCCTAATGCCTGTAACCAGTTGATGGTCGTTATGCCAAAAATGGCAGGTAACAAAGCATTCCAGAGGGCCATAACGACCAGTCCGGCCAGCCCGACAAAAAGTATTGCAAAACCGAGGAAGCGTAATCCCCGACGAAACCAAAAGCGTCTCATTGTTACTTTATTTAAGCGTTTCTGACTACTGCTCCGGTACAGGCGCAGGAACAACAGGTTTTAACTGATTATGCGGTTGCTGTCCGTTTGGTTTATGACCGTCGTGGTGGTGCCGACCATGATGCCAGTAGGGCCGCCCATAGCTATAATGCCCAAACCGACCGAACCCAAATCCAAACAACAGCCGGGCCAGAAAAAACAGCCCCAATGCCTGAACAAAGCGTAATCGGGGACCATTGAACAGCGACGGCACCAGCCAGTTCCACAGTCGCATCACAACGTAGGTTGCCAACAAAAACAACCCGATACCCAACAAGGCAAAGCCAATTCCTTTTAGAATAATCATCGTGTTTACTGTTTTTAGTCGTTTATAAAATCATCGTATAAATCGCGCAGTCGCTCGCGAAGGTGTAGCACGGCGTATCGCTTGCGCGACAGAAGCGTATTAATCGGTACATGCCACGCAGCCGCCATTTCTTTGAAACTCCGGCCTTCCAGTTCGTGCTGAATAAACACGTCGCGTTGATCATCGGGCAGTTCGGCAAGCGCGTCGGTCAATGCGTCCATGAACGTTTCGCGGAAAAACGTGCTTTCCGGCCCCGTATCATCAGCCACGGCTAGCCACTCTCCCAATACCGGCGCTTCATCATCATCGATAGCGCCGGGCGAGTTCAGTGACACAGTACGCGCACCGTTTGGCTGACTTTTGCGGTACCAATCACTGATCTTGTTTCGAGCAACGGAAAACAGCCACGACGCAACGCGTTCGATGGGCTTAGCCAGTCGGTACGCTTCGGTCAGTTCCACGAACACATCCTGGAGCACATCTTCGGCCTCGTCGGGATCAGGCAGTCGTCGGCGGATGAACGCCAGTAGCCGTCCGCGTTCCTTACGGACCGTTTCGCCAAGTGGCTGGGACGTTTTGCTCTCACGCTCAGTCATGTTGACGGTTGACGCGGGTATGTTGACAAGGGATGTATTCACGTTCTGATAGCCGCTTACCGATGGCTTACAAGAGGGTAGTCGGAATCAGAAACAAAATATTTTACGGCAAGTAAAAAAACAGGAAAAGAAAAGGACAGGTGGCCGAAACACGCGATAAACGGCTCAGGTATAAACGAAAAGCGAGACGGGAGGTGTCGGATTCTAAAATCCGACACCTCCCGTCTCGCTTTTCGTCGTAAATCGCTTATTTCTTAACGAATACCACGTCGGCAAAATACCCCTTGAAATCGGTGAACCAGCCATTTACCATAAAGCCAGTCTGCTCCGCGAGTTGTTCAATCTGAGCGCGGGTAAATTTGCGCGAAATCTCCGTGTGAATGATTTCTCCGTTCGCAAACGGAACCGTCATATCGATGGCCTGGATTCTGACCGTTTGCGTTTTCTGGCTTACCAGATACGAACGAGCCTCGCCCGTTTCAGGATTATACGTTTCGTAATGATCAAAGGCATCCAGATCAAAATCAGCGTCGAGTTCGCGGTTGATTCGGCGGAGCAGGTTTAGGTTAAAAGCCTTCGTCAGGTCATCCCGGTCGTTATAAGCCGCGTGAATCAAAGCCGGGTTCTTTTGTAAGTCGAAACCTGTCAGCACAATGTCGCCGGGTTGAAGTTTATCGTTTAGCTGACGATAAAAATCGATGGCTTCGTCGGGAGCGAAATTGCCGATGTTCGATCCTAGGAATAAGACGATCCGCCGGGCGTCCGACTCCGCAGAAAGCTGTTGCAGCGAGTTGAAATAATCATCGTGCTGCGGTTTGAGTTGCAAATCGGGCCACTGCTGGCGTACGTCGGACACCAAACCCTCGAGTGCATCGGCTGAAATATCGACCGGCGCATACGCAAACTCAGCCCCTTTCTCCCTGAAAAAGCCTAACAGAACCTTTGTTTTCAGCCCATCACCTGCGCCCAATTCGACCAGATCAAACGGGCGTTGTTCGGCGGCAAACAAGTGCAAAAGCTCTGACTTGTACGTTTCCAGAATTTCGTATTCCGAACGGGTCAGGTAATAGTCTGGAGAATGCATGATCTCCTGAAAGATCCGGCTTCCTTCCGCGTCGTAGAAAAAACGGGATGACAGTCGCTTGGGCATCTTTACGAGCCCGGTTCGTACCTCCTCGACTAAGGCTGAATCAACGTCACTTTCAATTACTTCGCTAAGCGTATTCCCGTGAACTGCCATCGTTTGTCAGGTTGAAAAAAATTGCGGTAAGTTGGTCGCGAATGGCCTTCGGGAGTAGCTACCGAAGCACCACGGAGGACGATTTGCCCACTCATAAATTTACCATTGTATTCGCCTACGGCTCCTTCGGCGGTTATGAAGCCCGGATACGGCAAATAAGCCGAATTCGTCCACTCCCAGCGCGTGCCCCAGTTGAGTTGATCAGCAGCGGCTTCCCACTCAAATTCAGTTGGCAAACGCTGTCCCCGCCAGCGGGCATACGCGTCGGCTTCGTACTGACTTACGTGACAGACCGGTTCATCCAGAGCGATGGGGACCAGCCCTTCGAACGTGTAGTTCCACCACTCGCCGTCAATGTTATGCCAGTACAGCGGAGCCTGGATGTGATTCGCCTTGACCCACGCCCATCCGTCGGACAGCCAATGTCTAAAGTTTTGATAGCCCCCCGCTTCGATAAAAGCTAGGTATTCGGCGTTGGTGGTCAGGCTACTTGCCAGGGTAGTTTCGTTTAGATATACCTTGTGACGGCTTATCTCATTGTCGAAATAAAAGGAGTCAATTGCCTGATTGGTATGAGGGTGCCCAATGGCGTAAATTCCTTCGGAAATGGTTATGCCCTTGCTCTCCCCCGTAGCTCCTCTCCCATTCTGAGCAGGAAGTGCCGAAGTACCGATGTGCTTTTTCTCCGCTGCTTTAGACGGCGGGGGATAGTTAATCGGCATTTCGATGCTCGGCAACAGCGGATTATGCCCCAAACTATATTTGATGTCCGTAATGAGCAGTTCCTGGTGCTGCTGCTCGTGGTTCAGACCAAGCTGAATAATCGCATATAAGTCGGGCGATAAATCGTCGGTATCCAGAAAGCGGCTCATGTGTTCGTCCACATAAGCGCGGTAGGTATATACGCCGGTTACAGTCGGACGGCTCAGGTTGCCCCGATCAGTGCGCAGAACGCGTTTGCCAACCGTTTCGTAATAGCTATTGAAGACGTAGCTGAAATCTTCGTGAAAAATGCGGTAGCCCGGCGCATTGGGCTGTAAGACAAAGGTTTCCCAAAACCAGGTTGTATGGCCCAGATGCCACTTCGGCGGGCTGACATCTGCGATGGGTTGCACCACGTAGTCTTCCGTTTCCAGCCCCCGGCAAATAGCCTCCGAGTGCGCTCGGACACGAAGGTATTGCTCCGTGAGCGTTTGTTCAGCAATCATGTAAAGGTAGTGATTCGTTGTTTGTGCGGTAATAGCGTCAAAAGCCTATAGACAACTCTAGGTTATAACCACAAATCACAATCCTTGTTTAATAACCAATCATCTGTTCGTCCTGATAACACCAGACCCACCGTTCGCCCGGTTCGGCAGAGGACACAACGGGGTGTCCACTCCGATGGAAGTGCTTGGTAGCGTGCTTGTTAGGCGAGGAGTCGCAGCAGTGCGTTTGACCACAGGTCTGACACGTACGCAAATGCACCCACGAACTTCCGGTTTTGATACACTCTTCACATACGTACGCCTGGGCACTACGAATTTCGGTCAGCGCCGAAATATGCTCGCAAATTGATTGATTAGTCATTGGATTCGAAGAAAGAGCTTATGTATTTGTTAACAGAGGGCGAAAATCGCTAGTACTGGAGCCGGATTGTTGAAGCAGGTTGATACGCCGTATCTCCAAGATATATCGACCTGCTTCAACAATCCAACTTCAATAGGTCCAACATCCATCGACTTAGCCTCAGCTTTTTTTAGTTTTCAGCCAGGTATTTGTGCACAAAACTTACGGCCATTGCGCCTTCACCAACCGCCGATGCAACCCGGTTCATGGCACCCGCCCGCACATCGCCAGCCGCAAAAATTCCCGGACTGCACGTTTCAAGCAGATAAGGCTCCCGGTCATGCTTCCAGATTCCTTTGAAGTCAGCATACTTGGCCAGATCCCGCCCGGTAGCAATAAACCCTTTCTCGTCTTTGATGATGTTCATTTCGATCCAGTCGGTAAGGGGTTTGGTGCCGATGAAGACGAATAGGCCAGCCGCGTTTACGGTCTGGCGTTCTTTGGAATCCATGTTCTCCAGGACCAGACACTCCAATCGCTCGTTCCCCAACGCTTCGACCACTTCGGTGCAGCCCAGTACCTTGATATTTGGCGTTTTGTCAATCTGATCGATCAGGTACTGCGACATTGTTTCGCTCAAATCCGGGCGACGCACGCAGATAAACACTTCCGAAGCCGTCCGCGACAGGTACATCGCACCCTGTCCGGCTGAGTTTCCGCCACCAACGATGTAGACCGGCTGCCCCTTAAAAGCGTAGGCTTCGGTAGTTGCCGCACCGTAGTATACGCCCGCTCCGGTGAACTTGTCCAGACTCTCGTTTTCCAGCTTATGATAGGCAACACCCGTGCTAAGGACAATAGCCTTCGCAATGATCTCGCTGTCATCCGACATCTTGATGTGCTTGTACTGCCCCTGCGACGTGATGGCAACCACTTCCTGCGGAGCCAGAAACTCAACCCCAAAACGCTGTGCCTGCGAGATAGCCCGTCGGGTTAGATCGGCCCCGCTCAACCCATTGGGAAAGCCTAAATAATTTTCGATGCGTGAGCTGGTTCCCGCCTGACCGCCGGGAGCCCGTTTATCAACCAGAATGGTTCGTAGCCCTTCCGAGCCACCGTAAACAGCAGCCGCTAGTCCAGCCGGACCCGCACCAATAATTGCCAGATCGTACAGACTTTGGGATGCTTTCGGCTGTAATCCGAGTTTTTCGCCTAAATCGCCAATCGTTGGATGTTTCAGCACGGAGGCATCTTCGAGCACAACAGCCGGTAAGTCCTTTCGGTCGATGCCGTGCAAATCAAGCAGTTCCTGCGCCTGCGGGTCAATGTCAATATCAAGCCACTGGTACGGGAAAAGGTTACCCGCCAGAAAATCTTTTAACTCGTGCGACCGGGGCGAAAATTGGTAGCCAACCAGTTTGAGTCCCTGAAAAGCGGGTCGATAATCGGAAAGCCAGTCCCCCAGCAAATCGTCGAGAACGGGGTACAATTTTTCTTCGGGCGGGTCCCACGGTTTGGCGATGTAATAATCCAGTTGAACCTCGTTGATAGCTCGTACAGCCGCGTCAATGTCGGAATAAGCCGTCAGCAACGCTCGTTTCGCATTGGGGAACACCTTACGGGCCTGCATCAAGAACTCAACGCCGGTCATATCGGGCATCCGCTGATCGGATAGAAACAACGCCACTTCTTCGCCTTTCTTTTTCAGTTCTGTCAACGAATCAAGCGCTTCACGAGCAGACTCTGTACAGAGAATACGGTATTGTTTTCGGTACTTCTGACGCAAATCATACTGAATCGCTTTCAGTACCTGTGGATCATCATCAATGGAAATAATAATAGGAAGGCGCATGAGTTAGTTGGTTGAGGTAGGCGCTGTCAAACGAAATTTGGTTTAGTCAACGGGTATGCAAACGCTGAATTCAGTATGGCCCGGCTCAGAATGAACCTTGATCGAACCGTTGTGATGCTTCACAATGCCACACACAATGTCGAGGCCAAGCCCCGTGCCTTTACCGATTCCTTTCGTCGTAAAAAAAGGTTCGAATATTTTATCCTGAATGTCAGCCGGAATGCCTGACCCGTTGTCGATCACTTTGGTCAATACGAATTCTAATCCGTTAGCCTGTCGATCGGGCTCGCTGGTGATTTCTAACGTACCGCCATCAGGTAGCGCGTCAATTGCGTTGTCGATCAGGTTGGTCCATATTTGATTCAACTCACCTGGCCATCCGCAAATAGCAGGCAAATCGTCCGGAATGTTCAGTGTTACAGCAATGTGCTTATTACGAATCTTATGGTCGAGCAACGTCAACGTACTCCGAATGCCGTTTGCCAGTTCAACTTGTTCCTTGCCCGCGCCCCGATCCATGCGGGTGTACTCTTTGATTGAATTGATCAGCGTAGCGATTCGTTTTGATGCGTCGCTAATCTCTTTAACCAGTTTTTCGGTCACCAGGTTATTGACCAGCCAGTTAACGATTCCGGCCAGATTCGCATCACCGACACGTTCCAGAATCCAGTCCAGATCATCGACCGTAAAGCCAAATTCAACCAGCGGCCCGGCCAGGTCCATGCTGTCGTCAACGCCGTTGTCGTCAAGCCAGTCCGTTAGTTCGTCTTCGCGACTGCTTCGTTCGAGCAGGCTTAAGCTCGGCAGTTCCTGATCTACCCGCTTGAAAAAAGCCTCGCCCACCGTATCGACCTGCTCGTCGTTCAGATTTAAATTCATCACGGTCTTAAAGGCTTCCGGTGTAGCGCGCAGGTGCGTCTTGAGCGTATCCCCCGAACGAACAACCGCCGATACCGGATTATTTAGTTCATGTGCCAGGCCCGCCGACAACCGCCCCAACGAAGCCATTTTCTCGTTCTGCTGGGTCAGTTTTGTAAAATCCCGGACCCGTGTAGTCATCTCATGAACAAAAACTTCGGTCAGCTCGTACTGGCTCTGGGCCAGCTCGCGCAAATGATCGCGGTGCAAGCGCACCAGCTGCGAAGGCTTATCGGTGATGATTCGGTTGGGAATCGTTTTCATCCGCGAATACGGCAGCACGCCCAAAATAGCGTGTTTGTCGTAAATCACCAGTTCGTCGCTTGAGCCATTAGCCCCGGTATCAACGCGAATCTGCCCATCGAGCAGCAGGATAAGGTAATCGACGGGTTCGCCGGGCTGCACCAGAACGTGCTCGGCAGGAAACGCCACCTCCTCGGCTCGGTCAATAAACCACTGTAACTGATCGTCGGGAACAGACGCAAAAGCAGGAAACTGGCGAAGTGTATCTAACAGTGCCATGAGCAAAAAAGTCGTTGATAAACAAAGGTGACACTAATTCTGGTATTGATTGGTTACGAACAAGCCACGGGGCTTACCTTTGAACCACTTGGCAGGCATTGATTCCTCAAAATAAACGTTTTTTTCGACATACGGCTTTTCCGGTTTTATCCCTTCTTATGCGCTCTGTTCTGCTTCTGCTTTGCCTGATGGCGTTTGCTTTCCGGCCCGACAAACCGGCTTACCGCTTGTACAACGCTGGCTTGAAATCACAATCCTACACCAAACTGGTACGGGAAGCTGCTGACGCTGACGTGGTCCTGTTTGGTGAACTGCATAACAACCCCATCTGTCACTGGCTTGAGCTTCAACTAACGAAAGATTTGCAATCGGCCAAAAAAGGCGCATTGGTGCTGGGCGCGGAAATGTTCGAAGCCGATAACCAAACGGCGCTCACCGATTACGTACAGGGCCGCACTACCGACAAAGAACTGGCGACCCAGGCGCGGCTCTGGCAAAACTTCAACACGGATTATAAACCCATCGCCACGTTCGCCCGCGAGCAGAAAATTCCGTTTATCGCTACCAACGTCCCCCGAAAATACGCCAGCCTGGTAGCCCGTAAAGGATTGGCTGCGCTGGACACGCTATCGGCAGAAGCTAAGAGCCAGATGGCTCCTTTGCCCCTGACGGTTGACCTGAACCTACCAGGTTACAAAGCCATGCTTGACATGATGGCCGATCACGGCGGAGGAACTCAGGCAAATCCGCACACGAGCAAAAGCGGTAAGCCAGCCGAAAGTCCAGCGGCCAATTTTGCCCGCGCGCAGGCGATCAAAGACGCGACGATGGCCCATTTCATTCTACAGAACCTCAAATCGGGGCAGACATTCCTGCATTTTAACGGTGACTATCATTCCAAGAATTTTGACGGTATTGTCTGGTATCTGCGTCAGCAACGACCCAATCTTAAAATCGTGACGCTATCATCTGTCGAAGTGCCTGACCCCGACAAGCCTGCGGTAGAAAGTCCGGATCTCGCTAACTTCATTATTGCTATTCCGTCGGATATGACGAAGACCTATTAACTGGTTCGGTTAGAGAATTTTTGCAACCGGCGACACAAGCCTTTAACGGCCAGCCAAACTACTGTACTCAGCTACCAGCGCCCAGCAGTGCGCTTCACATTGCCAACGCATCTGCATCAGTGGTCGGTTGGCAAATCGGCGGAGCCAGGGCTGTTCGTAAGCGGTCAGCAAACCGGCAATAAAGAAATTGAAACCTTCAAAGTCACGCTCAATCCCGCGGGTGTCGATCTCAGGAACCACCTCGCCCAGGCGTATGAGCGAGGTAGCCAGCACGATTTGCTCGATGCGGTTGTGGGTTCGGCTCAACGCTCGTTCTGCATCAGCAATCAACCGCGAACGTATCGGTTCCAGCTCTACGATGGAGAAACCTGCCATAAGCCTTGCCAGGTGGTAAATGATCAGCGACGTACGGGCGTAATGCGGGGCGCATTGAAAAGGCTCAGCGACATAGCGCCCGGATTCAACGATGGACCGCAGATACGTTAGCGAATCCGTGTCGTGCTGGTTAGGCGCTAGGTCGAAATGATAAAGGCAATACAGCATGTTGCTCAACGCGCAGGC
The DNA here is from genome assembly GCF_023196085.1 of Spirosoma liriopis. Taxonomy (NCBI): domain Bacteria; kingdom Pseudomonadati; phylum Bacteroidota; class Cytophagia; order Cytophagales; family Cytophagaceae; genus Spirosoma; species Spirosoma liriopis. Next base: position 439,311 of record NZ_JALPRF010000002.1, on the reverse strand, counting down.
GTCAAAGTCGATACCCATGTTTTTACCGAACCACGTTGAATACGCGCGAAGGTGTCGGTAATCGGTATAGGTATTCCGGATTTGGTGCCGCTGGCTTCCGTTGGCGTGCTGGCTTAGTTTCGCTTTCAGCCAGATTAGTTTGTCGGGCGAAGGCACGGTTGTCTGGGTCAGGTACACCATTGCCGTGTCGTCAATATCGTCGGGAATACGAAAATGCTCGAAGTGGCGAAAGATATAGCCGTTCGGAAAATGACGGGAAGGGCGCGTTGGCCAGAAATTATACGTATCCAGGCCGTCTTTGTTTTGAAAGAGCGGATAAGCCCGCTGCGCTTTCTGCGCTATTTGATCAATCACCCGTTGGGTCGCCGACGAAACCACCGAACGCAACGACTGTAGCGTAAACACAGTAATGGCGGTAAAGAAAACGTTGGTATCTGGCCGCCGGTAAAAAATCGTTGCGTTACTACGGAAAGCCGGAAATAAACCCGTCGCATCCTGCAAGTGGGCAAGTTTTTGTACGCTATACTCCGTAGTTAACACTGTCATACTGGGTGTAAATGTTCCTGCTGATCTTTTTCAGCTATCGCAAAAAAGGATGGTACCATTGCGTCAAAATGATAAAAAGGTAACTGTTAATCCATTCTTTTTTTCGAAATTAAGGTTGAATATTTGCGCCCGCAATCGCTAGAATGCATGTCCAACTTCGTTTTATTTGATGATCCGGTCATACGACCAGCGCTTCTTCCATTTACTTTCACCCGGCCCGTAGCTGACATGCGGGTTGGTATTCTGACTATTGCCGAAAAGTGGGCCAGACGGTTGGATACAACGCCCTCCTTTTTGACCCAGCCGTATCTTGCTCACAAATATCCGCAACAGACGACAACCGACAATCTGTACGTCAACGGAGCCTTGTGCCCGACCGACGCACTGATTGATCGGCTAAAAACGTTATCGACCGGCGAAAGCCTGCTGGCCCCCAATGGTCTGTTGCTGGCAATCCGTACGGACCGTGCGGTAGACGACGCGGCTTTGCTAACTGAACTGCCGCAGCATACCGAAACGTTCGATGCACCTATCCCAACGATTCGTCACCTCTGGAGTTTGATTGCCGCAAACGGCGACCAGATTATTTCGGATTTCAGCCTTATAACAGCTAGTCGTCAGTCGCAGCCGATCACCGATCCATTTACACGTTGCTACGCTCCCGAAAACGTCTTTATCGAAGAAGGCGCAAAAATACGGGCGGCAATCCTGAATGCTGAAGATGGACCCATTTACATTGGCAAAAATGTTCACATCAGTGAAGGCAGCGTATTAATTGGCCCCTGTTCCTTCGGCGAAGGCACAATGGTCCACTACAACAGCAAAATGCGAAAAAATACCAGTGCGGGCCCTTACTGTAAGATTGGTGGCGAAATCGGTAACTCAATCCTATATGCCAACAGCGGCAAGGGCCACGAAGGCTATTTGGGTGATTCGGTGGTTGGCGAATGGTGTAATCTGGGTGCTAGTAGCAACACGTCGAATCTTAAAAACGATTACTCGACCGTTAAGCTCTACAGCTACGCGCACAAAGGTCTGGTCGATACGGGCCGAATGTTTTGTGGGCTGTTCATGGGCGATTTTACCAAAGCCGGCATCGGTACGATGTTCAATACCGGAACCGTTGTGGGTGTCAACGTCAATCTGTTCGGTAGCGGTCTCCCACCTAAGCACATTCCTTCGTTCTCGTGGGGTGGTGCCATTGATGGGTTTATGACGTACCGGCTCGAAAAAGCCATTCAGGTCGCAACGGAGGCATTTAAACGGCGCAACCGTGCGTTTGATGAGCAGGAAGAAAGTATCTTGCGCGAAATTTTTAACATAGAACGGATGGGTCCGTCCAATAGCCCATTCAACCTATTCGATCCATTATAGCTTACCCCTACGACTTGACAAAGCGCTCCTTACCGACGACTCTGTTCGGTCAATAGATTATGCAATTCTCTGAAATTATAGGCCACACCGAAACGAAAGAGCTGCTTTTGCGGGCTGTTCAGACGAACCACCTTGCCCACGCGCTCCTGTTTGACGGTCCAACGGGTAGCGCGAACCTCGCGCTGGCGCTGGCGCTGGCTCAATACGTCAACTGCGAGGACAAGCAGCATGCTGGCGAATTTGCTCTGGATTCCTGCGGTCGGTGCGCGTCGTGCATTAAAATGCAGAAACTCGTTCACCCCGATCTGCACATGGTTTTTCCGGTTGCCAATCTCGCCAAAGGAAAAACATCCGAAGCGTACCTGACCAGCTGGCGCAAGTTTGTCCTCGATCAGCCATACCGTACGCTATCTGAATGGCTGGAAACAACGGGGGCCGACAATAAACAAGGCAATATCTCGGCGGAAGAAGCCCGTAATATTCTGCAAAAGCTGTCGCTGAAGTCCTACGAGGGAGCTTACAAAATCATGCTGATCTGGCTACCGGAGCTGATGAACGTAACCTCGGCTAACGCGCTGCTGAAAGTACTGGAAGAACCCCCCGCCCAGACGTTGTTTCTATTGGTGACCAACCAGCCCGATAAACTGCTGATCACTATTTTGTCGCGGACGCAGCGCGTGGCGGTGCGGGCGTTTACGGATGAGGAAGTTGCTACCTACCTCCGGCAGCACCTTAACCTGGACGAAACCACGGCGCGTCGAACGGCTTATCTGGCCGACGGCAATCTGGCGATGGCGCTTGGCCTAAGTCGCAGCGAATCCGATCAATCGGCCACGACAGACCGACACACCTGGTTTGCCGACTGGATGCGCACCTGTTACCGTCAGGATTTAATAACCCTGGTCAAACAAGCGGACCAATTCGACGGTTTCAGTAAAGAGAAACAAAAAGGGCTGCTGGAATACAGCATTCGAATCTACCGCGATTTATTTTTGTGGCAGCAGGGTGCTGGCGCGTTGCTCCGATTGCCCGACGACGAAATGGCATTCGTCAAGAATTTCTCTAAAATACTGACGATTAATCACATCGAACGGATTGTCCAAGACTTGAATGAAGCGGCTTATCATCTCGAACGAAACGCCCGCGCTAAAATGATTATGCTCGACATGTCACTTACTTTTAGCCGGCTGATCCGATGATAGCCTACAAGCCAGCCGTTATGACCTCATCATTCGCCACCAGTACACACGCCTAACGGTCTAACAAAGATGAAAGCTGGAGTAACCAGGCCAAAGCAGGTTATTGGCATGACTGATCTTGTCGATTTTCCGGATTTGGGACTTTTCGATGTACAGGCCAAAGTTGATACAGGCGCTTACACATCGTCATTGCACTGCAAAGACGTTTGCTTGGTCAGATCGGGCAACAAAGTACAATTGAGTTTTGAATTGATTGATAAAACCGGAGACGAAACGATCCGGTATTACAGCGACGAATTCAGCCAGCGCATGATTCGAAACTCGTTCGGCGTGGCCGAAAAGCGCTATGTCATAAAAACCCGTATCACGCTGTTCGGGCGTTCCATCCGCGCGGAGTTTACCCTTGCCGACCGCGAACAACTTAAAAACCCGATTCTCCTGGGCCGCAAACTGCTCCGAAATCGATTCGTCGTTGACGTTTCGGTAAAAAACCTGTCTTACGAAGCCAAAGCCACGCCACGCCAGAAAGCGATGAAAAAGGTCAGCGATCTTCAGAAGTAGTAACGCCAATCCGAACAAATCGCTCAACAGCCAATCATTCTGTTCAAAACACTACATCAATGCGTATTGCCATTTTATCGGCTAATCCGAATCTATATTCTACCCAACGACTGCTTGAGGCCGTTCATCAGCGCGGTCACGAAGGCGTTGTGGTCAATCACCTGAACTGTCAGGTTATGATTGAAGGCGGCAAACCGTCCGTTCTCTACGAAGGCCGCGAGCTGGACCCGTTCGACGCTATTGTACCACGCATTGGGGCTTCGGTCACGGATTACGGCTGTGCGATTGTCCGTCAGTTTGAGATGATGAAAGTGTTTACCACCGCTAAGTCTCAAGCCATCACCCGGTCCCGAAATAAGCTGCGGAGCCTACAGGTTCTTTCCAAAGCAGGCGTTGGTCTTCCTAAAACGGTTTTTGCTAATCACCCCAAGAACGGCAATGTTACCCAACTCATTGAATTGGTGGGCGGTCCACCCGTTGTGATCAAACTGCTGGAAGGCACGCAGGGAATCGGCGTGGTACTGGCTGAAACCGCTAAAGCCGCCAAATCAACCATCGAAGCTTTTTATGGGTTAAAAAAACATGTGCTGGTGCAGGAGTTCGTTGCCGAAGCCAAAGGCTCTGATCTGCGGGCTTTTGTCGTCGGGGGCCGGGTCATCGGTGCCATGAAGCGGCAGGGACTGGAAGGTGAGTTTCGCTCGAACATTCACCGGGGCGGCAATGCGTTTTCGGTAGACCTTACGCCCGACGAAGAGCAGACCGCTATTGAAGCCGCCCGTGCGCTTGGCCTGAAAGTAGCGGGGGTCGATATGCTTCCCTCCGAGCGGGGGCCGCTGGTGCTGGAAGTCAACTCGTCACCGGGACTGGAGGGCATCGAAACGGCTACCGGTATCAACGTGGCCGACCAGATCATTGCTTATATCGAAGATAAAATTCGGGCCGACGAAGGCGATATGGTCGGTGTATAGCGTACGGATGCCGTAACTTAGCCGTTACAATTGACCATCGCTTATGCCTGCTATTGACCCAGACCTCAAGAAAGCCATTGTTCGGATGCCGAGCAACGAGAAAGACAAGCTACTGCTTCGGCTCATTGCCAAAGACGCTGTATTGACCGAAAAACTCCAGTTTGAACTAGTCGAACATAGTACAACGCTCGACGAACGGCGGGAGCTCATTCGTGAGTTCATTCGCCGGACGGCGCAATTAAATCAGGATTCGGCGGGCTGGCTGATGATGGACATGCGGACAATCAGCGGTTATGTCAGCCGTCACCTGAAGGTTACCAAGGATAAATACGGCGAGGTAGACCTGATGCTGTACATGCTCAATACGCTTTACGAGCATAATGCTCATCTGCTTCAGAAATACAATTCCCGTACGGATAAGGCTGCCGACTACATCGCAAAGCGCACGGATCAACTCCTGAAGAAAGTAGCAAAGCTTGACCCGGACTATCACATCGAGTTCGCCGACGAAATTAACAAGCTGCTTAGCTGGGTGAATTATGCCGCCCCGGCGCACTACGCCCGGCAGCTGGGCTTACCGAAGGAGTGGGAGGTATAAGCCAATGATTTTGATAACGAGCAGACATTCAGCGGGTACGGCAATCGACAAAAACTTCGATTGCTTTCGGCGGGTTATACCTTAACTAACCTATTCTACTGACATGGCTGAAACTGTTCTTATCACGGGTGGTACCGGCACCATTGGTCGCCGGCTGACCCAACTGCTTCGTCAACAAGGCTATCAGATTTCCTTACTGAGCCGCGACCATAAATCGATTGAGGGCGTAACCGTCTATCAATGGAATATTGCGAAAGGGCACATCGACCCCAAAGCGATTCAGACCGCTGATTACATCATTCACCTGGCGGGAGCGGGCGTTGCCGACGAACGCTGGACCGATGCCCGCAAAGATGAAATTTTAAACAGCCGCACGCAGTCTACCGAGCTACTGGCTCAGGCGCTGGCTAAGAATACGCATAAGGTTAAAGCCTTTATCGGCGCGTCGGCGATAGGATTCTACGGTGGCGACACTGCCGACCGGCCTCTTACCGAAACGAGTCAGGGCGGTTCGGATTTTTTAGCCCAAGTAGTTCGAGCCTGGGAACGCTCCGAAGATTCAGTTGCGGCACTCGGGATCCGGACTGTCAAGCTTCGAATCGGCGTTGTGTTATCGGCGGAGGGAGGTGCCTTGCCAAAATTAGCGCAGCCCGTCCGACTTGGTGCGGGTGCTCCTATTGGTTCGGGGCAGCAATATATTTCGTGGATTCACCTCGACGATCTTTGCCGGATGTTTATTCAGGCGCTTACCGATGAGTCGTGGCAGGGCGTTTACAATGCCGTGGCCCCCACGCCTGTTACCAATGAAACCCTGACAAGGGCCATCGCCAGCGTGCTGCACCGGCCTATGATTCTGCCCAATATTCCGGGTTTCGCTATCAAACTAATGTTTGGCGAAATGGCGGTCACGGTCATCGGCGGTAATTACGTACTGAACAAGCGCATCGCCGACGAAACAACATTCCGCTATCAGTACGCCGATCTGACGAATGCCCTGAGTAACTTACTCACGTAGCGCGAATCGCACGGGCGACCCGACCTTATCCGCAGAGTCGAAGCATAAAGATTTTTACTACTTCGGCTCTAAGGATGGGATCAGGGCCGCCTATACAATCTGCATTACATTTTAACTCCATTCGCGGTCAGCCGAATCGCGGGTATTCCACGCATCGGTCGGTGCAAACCAGTTCGTTCCTTTTTTGAGGTACTTTTTGGCAACTTCCTCATTCAGTTCGACACCGAGTCCGGGTCTGTCAGGAACCCTCACAAAGCCTTTTTCCACGATTGGTTTTATGCCCGTCACCAGATCCTCCCAACCGGGTACGTCTACACCGTGATGTTCGAGCGCCACAAAGTTTTCCGTAGCGGCTGCGCAGTGTACGTTGGCCATCATCGAAATGGGCGAACCAGCGAAGTGCATGGCCATTGGAATGCCTTTTTCCTCGGCGTAATCGCCAATTTTCTTTGTTTCCAGCAGTCCACCCGACGAGGCTAGATCCGGATGAATCATGTCGATCGCTTTTGCGTCGATGAGCTTGATAAAGCCTTCTTTGAGGTAGATATCCTCACCGGTCAACGTTGGCGTATCGATGGCATCGGAGATCTGCTTCCACTGATCGGTGTACATCCAGGGAACAAGGTCTTCTAGCCAGGCCAGCCGGAACGGTTCCATTGCTTTACCAATCTGAATGGCAGTGTTCACATCGAAATGGCCGAAGTGGTCGGCAGCCAGCGGCATGTCGTACCCAACAATTTCGCGGACTTTACCGACGTGATCAACCAAGGCATCCAGTCCTTTTTTGGTAACCTGAATACGGGTGAACGGGTGTTTTGTATTGGCGTAATTGCCCAGTTTACCCATTTCTCTATCGTCCCACTGCCGCTTTACACTCCAGTTGTTGGCATTGACCAGCATACCGGGTTTATCGGCCAGCATCCCGATGCCAAAATCCATTTTCAGGAATGTATACCCCTGATCCCGGCGCTTTTGCATATTTTTGGCGAACCCATCGTAGGTATCAGCTTCGGGCGTATCAGCGTAGAGTCGGATAAAATCACGGTATTTGCCACCCAGCAATTGGTAAGCGGGTACGTTATAGGCTTTACCGGCCAGATCCCACAGGGCCATCTCAACGCCACAGACGCCACCAGCCGCCCGGCTCTGTCCGCCAAACTGCTTGATTTGCTTGAAGATCTGCTCAACGTTACACGGATTTTTTCCCAAGATTCGACTTTTGAGGGTGAGCGCGTAATTGGCACTGGCGCCGTCGCGCACTTCTCCCCAGCCAACCAATCCCTGGTTGGTATCGATACGGATAATCGGGCTGCTAAAGGGAACACCTACCAGCGTAGCCACCCGCATGTCTGTGATCTTTAACTCCGATGGTTTGGAATCACGGCTTACTTTCTGGGTAATGAACTCCATTTCCTGCTCCGCCGAGCGTGGACCTTTGTTATCAAACATCAAGCCCAGCGATAGTCCGCTTAGGCTAGCATTGCGCAAAAAGTCACGGCGGTCCGATGATTTGTCGGATAAGGACAATCGGGACAATATGTTTTTCATGATAGAGGGTTTTGGTTTACGGCTAATCATTCATAAAATGAGATAATGCCAGTATTTTACTTATTCATTTGTCTTTTTAACTATGATTATCTTAGGTATCTGACAGACAAATGAAAGGCTTCGCAAGCCAGACGATTCGTTTGCCGCACGAGCCAGCTGCACTGATTAAGAAATCTCGCAAAAACATACACACTTAATACATCCTTACTCTGTTAACCCGAACCAAACCAATGATAAAGAGAACAGTAGCGATTCTGACCGCCCTCACCTTATCAGGCGGCTTTCTAGCCCATGCTCAACGGTTGGGCTCCTCCCCCGAATACGTCACGGCATTAACGGCAAACTGGAAAGGCGAACGACTACCCGATGGTCGTCCCAAAGTACCGGATCTGGTTCTCGAGCGTCTTCAGAATTGTACGTTGGAACAGGTATGGGGCTATCTGGGCAAAAAAGGGTACCGAAATCAGGTCGAAAAAGACTGGATCATTCTCAAGCCAGGCGAAACCATGACCGGACGCGTCGTAACGGCTCAGTTCATGCCAACACGCCCCGACCTCGACAGCTTGGTAAGAGCACAGGGTAAAGCCGAAGGACGTTCACAGAAAGGGGGCATCAACATCTGGCCGATTGATGTGCTGACCAAAGGCGATGTGTACGTGGCTGACGGGTACGGTAAGGTGAAAGATGGCACCCTGATTGGGTCAAGCCTGGGCAACGCGATTTACGGAAAAACGGGTAAAGGCGTCATCTTCTACGGGTCGATCAGAGACATGCAGGAACTGAAAGACACGAAGGGCTTTAACGCCTGGATCAAAGGTCACGATCCATCGTACATCAAAGATATGACCCCTACCTCCATCAACGCGCCGATCCGCATCGGCGAGGTCACGGTGCTGCCGGGCGATGTCGTATTTGCAAATGAGTACGGAACTGTGTTTATTCCGGCTCATCTTGTCGAAGAACTGGTGTCGGCTTCCGAAATGACCGCCCTGCGCGACGAGTTTGAGCGGGTGCTTCTTCAACAAAGCAAGTACCCATCCGGCGAAATTCACGGCGACTGGTCGGAGAAGATTAAAGGTGAGTTTAGAACCTGGGTAGGCAAATACCCAAAGAAATTAGCCATCACCCAAAAAGATATAGAAGCCTATCTCGCCAAAGAAGGCCATTAATTTACCCGCTTGACCAATGAACTTTAAAATTGCAGCGCTAGTACCCTTCATCGCGGTTTCTTGCCTTTCTCATTCGTTGTCTGCCCAGACTATTCCCAAAGACGAACTTGTCTTTCTAACGTCGGAATGGAAAGGTGAACGGTTTCCCGATGGCCGTCCGAAAATTTCCGATGATCTGGTGGAACGGGCAAAGCACATCGGCATTGATGACGCCTGGACGGTGCTAAAAAATGAAGGCTACACCAACCAGTTTGAAGGCGGCTGGAAACTGATCAAGGAAGACGTACCCGTTACCGGACGGGCCGTAACGGCGATGTTTATGCCCAGCCGACCCGATGTCGAAAAAAACATTAAAGAGCGCGGTACTACCAAACAGGGCCGAAAGGGAAACACCAACGCCTGGCCGATTGAAGTGTTAACGAAAGGCGATGTGTACGTAGCCGACGCGTTTGGTAAGATCGGCGGAGGAACCCTCATGGGTGCCACCTTGGGCAACGCTATTTTCAGCAAAACGGGCAACGGCGTTGTGTTCAACGGGGCCGCGCGCGACCTTCAGGAATTGCAGAATCTCAAAGGTTTCAACGCCTTTGTCCGCGATTTTCACCCATCCTTCCTAGAAGAAATGGTACTCATGGGCTTGAACGCACCGATTCGGATGGGTAACGCAATGGTTTTGCCGGGCGATCTGGTCATCGCTCAGCGCGAAGGCGTTTTATTCGTTCCTGCGCACATGGCCGAACAGGTCGTTAGTACCGCCGAATTTGTAACTCGTAAAGATCAGTTTGGCTTCGAAATGGTCAAATCGGGTCGCTACACCACAGGCCAAATTGACAGTCAGTGGCCCGACGATATCAAGACGGAATTTCTGAAATGGCTCGGCAAGCATCCCGAATTAGGCACTATGACCAAGGCGGAACTAGACAAAGTGATGAGCAAACGAACTTGGTAAGTTTGGAGTAACTAACCCCAGCCTGTTTGCTTACCAGAAGTCTTCTATTTTTCTGCCGCACTCGGCTGTAAACTGTACAGTACGTTAAGCCTTATTAATCTTCCTTCTACGGGGGTTAATAAGGCTTTTTTTGTCATAGTCCTTACTGAGCTACGAGGTTTACTTAAACCCATAAAGACTATTTAAAAGCGTCTACATAACTTCTTAATTCATATGTTTCACAGAACATACATACTTACATTCTCCCGTTGGCTATCTTTAACGCAAGATCTCTTAAAATTTAATGCATGCGTAACTTTTACACTACCATTGGGCTTTTATTAACCATTTCGGCCAGCGCTCAGCCCCGTGTCAGCGTCGATTCAGTGGCCATTTTTTCAATAGCTGAAGATCAGTACAGCCAGGGGAAAGGGCTGCTTCGCGCAAAAGGCTTTATAAGCCAGTTTAAAGCCCATGAAGACGGTCATGTCGATGTAAGCGTCTTTCGTCAGCATGTGGGTTATCTTTCTGCGGAAAAGGGCTACGGTGTTAAAAATGGCCCTAATACAATTCCTGCACTATTTCGGCTAGGCTATCAAGAAGGCCATCTTCAACCTTTAGGTGAACAATTCGTCAGTCTCACTAGCGGATTGAAAAAACCGTTCTCCTACCACTTTCAGACGATCATCGGACTGACCGGTGGTGTACAAACTGAAACTAAGGATCTCACAGACAACGTTACTGCTACAGATTATGCCCGATTGCTACAAGAGCAGACCTCAGCGTTAGGCTATCGGGGAGATGTTACCAATCTAACCTCAGCAGCTGTTCAGAATAACAATTTTGTCGTACAAAAAACGCCCTACCAATACGTTCCTTATTCGAATCGTTATCTTCCCGTAGGCCAGCCGACCAGCCGTACTTATCCACTAGACACCCGTCAGAGTCCTACTCACATAGTATTTGCGAACCAGGGTACTATGACCTATCACCAGCCTCAAGCCAACCAGCTGATCACACTTGACACGCTGGGACGGACCGTGCATTCGTTAGCGTTGGATGGTTTAAGTGGCAAGCGAGTCTGGGCCATAACGGATGTTGTCGACGAGAATACCGCAGCCATTGTTACAGCGGGTGAATTACAACAACGGGTCGGGGCAGACTGGCTTTTTGGGCCTGACGAAAACAAAGCTAAAAATCCTGAGCTTGTCCTGATTCGCACTGATGCCCAGGGCAAGCTTGTCTTTCGTCATAGCTTCACTGTCTCACACGAAGATTATGGAATGACTCAGGCAGCCATTATTAGTAATGCTACCGACGCCTTGGTCAATGTCACGATGGGTAAAGGCTTGCTTAAATATGAAGTAGCTTACGCCAAAATTAACGCCAAAGGCGTGGTCTTCCAGCGGATCTGGGATAAAAAGAATGCGGCCCAGATTGTTCGTGTCAATGGAGGCAATGGCATTTTCAAAGCGTTTAGTGACTCGAGGCATCTGGTAAACTTACCCAATGGAGAAAGCCTAGTGATAAGCTATGATGCCAATCAAGCTTCTTCGAAAGGCACCAGTGCGCTTATTGGCTATGGAGCCTTACACCTATCGGCAGGAGGAGATCTAACTCGTTATTATGGTATCAAAGCCACAACACCGGCTGCATTGGACGCCCCTTTGCCAACGCTCCGTGTATTTAGTCAACCCGATGGGCGTGTTATGCTGTGGGTCAACGAAGCCCGTAACGCGCAAGCTTCTCAGTTTAGTGCTTTCTCACTACTTGATAACGAATTACAGTCGGGAGGTTTATCAAACAGCGTAGGTGGCAGCAACGGACAACCAAGCGTCCTGGCTAATCGCACGACAAATGGAATCAGGCCGGCTAGTTCACCTTTATCAGAAGCAGGTGGTTTCATTGGTGGACTCGGCCGGCTAGCTGACCGAGCTGCTGCGACCCGTAATGCATTGGGCCTTGATCGTCAGTCAACTGAGGCTAAACAGCAGGAACAGATGGAAACGAATCCGTTCAATACCGCTCCTATGTTGTATTGGCTCGACACCCAGTCGGGAACAGTATTGGTTCGCGATTTTGCGCTGTTGAATGGTTACTCACTACCGAATCAGCCATTCGTAGTATTTAATCGAAGTCGTAACGAAGCGTACGTTCCCTTGAGAACATCTCTGCAATCGGCAGGACAATCTAAAGCTATGCGATACCCTCAAGCGGTATATTTCAAGCTCGCTCGCATGACTTGGTAAGCAACTCCAGGTATAGTCGGTGGCAAGGTCTGTGCTTACCATTGACTAAATTTGAGAGTGAAGTTCTCGGCGTAAAAGCTTCCCAAAGTAAGGTTTACAAAATGTAGAAACTACTTGGGATTATACACGAACCTCTCGAGCGTCCACGCTGTTTTTTCTGTATGACCGATTACTTGAAGGACGCGCTTCGCAAAGCAGCTATGTTTTGCGCTTATCAGGAACGAACGCAACAGGAAGTTCGCGACAAGCTCAAAGAGTGGGGTGTCTTTGGGGATGATACGGAAGAACTGATCGCCGAGTTGATTCAGCAGAACTATCTGAACGAAGAACGCTTCGCCAAAAGTTTTGCGGGGGGCAAGTTCCGGGTAAAAGGCTGGGGTAAGCGCAAAATCAAACAGCACCTGCAACAACGGGGCATTACCGGTTATAATCTCGATCAGGCGATGAAAGAGATTGCCCCGGACGACTATCGGACGACGCTTAGCGAACTATTGGATAAAAAGCGTCGAAGCATTCGGGATGATAATCCGCTCGTCGTGAAGCAAAAGCTGGTTCGGTACGCACTCAGCAAAGGCTACGAATCCGATTTGGTCTGGCAAGTACTGGGTGACAGCGAATGAAAACAGGATTTAATTCAAGAACGTTTAGAAAAGCAAAACCACGACATCCTCAGGATGTCGTGGTTTTGCTTTTCTAAACGCACAAATTAATTTCTAGAAATCAGCGTCGAAGGTGATGCTGTTCGACTCCTCGACAACGGGAGCAGGCGTTGGATTGGCGGCATCCTGCGGCTGCGTCGATGCCGCTTTGGCCGCTTTAAACTTCGCCATAACCTCGCCACGCTGGTATTCACCAACCCGCTTCTCGAAGAAGTTGGTCTTGCCCTGTAGCGAAATCATATCCATGAAATCGAATGGATTCGATACGTTGTAAAGCTTGCGCAATCCTAAGGTAGTCAGCAGGTGATCGGCAACGAAGGCGATGTACTGTTTCATCAGATCAGCGTTCATACCGATCAGCGACACCGGCAGCGCGTCGGAAACGAACTCCTGCTCAATTTCTACCGCGTTCCGAATGATATCGTAGATCTGCGATTCAGGCAGCTTGTGCTTGATGTGATCGGTATACAGCAGACACGCAAAATCGCGGTGCAGCCCTTCGTCACGGGAGATCAGCTCGTTGGAGAACGTCAGGCCCGGCATGAGTCCACGCTTCTTAAGCCAGAAGATTGAACAGAACGAACCCGAGAAGAAAATACCTTCTACAGCCGCAAACGCAATCAGGCGTTCGGCGAAGCTGCCGTTCTCGATCCAGCGCAGTGCCCATTCCGCCTTCTTCTGAACGCACGGAATCGTATCGATGGCGTTCAGCAGGTGATCTTTCTCGGCTGCGTCTTTGATATACGTATCGATCAGCAACGAATAGGTTTCGGAGTGAATGTTCTCCATCATCACCTGAAAGCCGTAGAAGCACTTGGCTTCGGCGTACTGAACTTCGGACAGGAAATTGACGGCGAGGTTCTCGTTAACGATTCCGTCAGAAGCGGCAAAGAACGCCAGTACGTGCGAGATAAAATGCCGTTCGCTATCATTCAGACTATTCCAGTCTTTCATGTCCTGCCCAAGGTCGATTTCTTCGGCGGTCCAGAACGATGCTTCGTGGGTTTTGTAGAACTCCCAAATATCCCAGTGCTTGATTGGGAACAGCACAAATCGGCCTTTGTCTTCCTCTAAAATCGGTTCGATTACTTCGTTTTGTACCATAACGGGGTTGCAGTTTATGTGTTTTTACCAGTTGTTCAAGCTGGTGCATGAAAGACTCGGTGTATTCAATCGCTCCAACAAAATTAACCGTTTAGGCCACTTCTACAACCTAGTTTCTGGAATGAACAATTAATCTATTTTGGTAAACGGAACGCAATCAGCATGTTGAGTTACTGACCTTTCTGCAAGTTCTTGAAATAGTTCTACCAAAACATGCTTCCCTGATTTTCAGTCTATTAATTACGTAAAATTAGTTACTACGCTGAAACTGAACGGCACAAAAAAGGTCGCTTCCGTAGAAACGACCCGCATTCTAATCTATAGGCTACAGGGCTGCTTGGAGCCCCGGATAGGGAGATAAGTTCACTTAAAAAAGATCCTTAATGTCGATCCGCCGGTGTAGGTGTTCTTCATCCTTGAAAGGTAGCATCACCATAACCTGACCGTGTTCGTGAACAGCTTCAATCTGGTCGGCATTCACAAAAGAAGGAATGTCGAGCACGCGTAAGAACATTGGCACTGCCAACCGCTGGCTGTTGCCTTCGTCGTCCTTGCGTGATGAAGTGCTAACGAGTAGTGTATATAAAACAAGTTTACTTCCTTCGATCAATACATTGAATGAATTGGCACTGACACCCGGAGCTGATAATTTAATAATAAGCCGCTCGTCCTCCCGTTCAACTTTCATTGTCGTTTGGCTCGAACCACCGTATAGGGTGTTGAGCAAATCAACTTGACCGCCCGTTCCCTGAAATACATTCTCTATCGCTTTCATAGGAGTTGCTGTTTACTGTCCAAGTACTGTTATATAGACAAACCTCGTGCCTAAGGGTTTAAGAGTCTTTATTTACGCCAAGCTGTCAGCCATTTATGCTTCATTGAGCGCAATTAATGCCGTTTTGACGTATCTGAGGGTTATTTTTATCTTTTTATGCCATATCGACCAATTCGCTCGATTGGGGAATTATGGTCGTAGCCGTTGTGGTATGGTGTGGTTTCTCTTCTACAGAACCGATCAGCGTATTTACCACGAAAAGAGCCTGTTTTGGTGGCGTCTAAGCCGTACCTTTGCACTTTAGAAGCAGTTTAGAACTTCACATGCATATTCGAATTGGAACCCGCACGAGCCGCCTGGCCTTGTGGCAGGCCGAACATATACAAGCACTATTGCAAGCCGGTGGACTAACCTCCGAACTGGTACTCATCGATACGAAAGGCGATAAAGTGCTGGATCGCTCGCTATCGAAGATTGGCAGCAAAGGCGTTTTTACCCAGGAACTGGAAGAGCAGCTTTGGGCCGGGTCGATTGATATTGCCGTTCACAGCGCCAAAGATCTACCGTCAAGTCTGCCAACGGGATTGTCGATTATCTCTTTCACCGAACGGGAACTAACGAACGACGTATTGATTAGTCGCGACAAGAGTCTGTCGCTTACCAATGGTCGGGAGTTCACGATTGGCACTTCGTCTACACGTCGGGTCGCTATGCTGAAGCATTTCTGTCCACACGTCACGACCGTGGATATGCGGGGAAACTTACAAACGCGTCTGCGTAAGCTCGATGAAGGGCAATGTGATGCGCTGTTGCTGGCCTACGCGGGTGTGCATCGGATGGGATACGACGATCTGATTGTCGAGCATCTACCAATCGCTGATTTTACGCCCGCCGTTGGACAAGGCAGCATTGCCATCGAAGCCGCCGAAACACTGGCTATTGATAAAACCAATGCCATCCGTCAATTGACGAATCACTCCCTGACCGAATCGTGTTTACGCGCTGAGCGGGCTTTCCTGGCCCGGCTGGAAGGCGGCTGTAGTATTCCGTCCTTTGCGCTGGCACAGTGGACGAAGGAGCAGACGATTAGCCTGTCCGGCGGACTGGTTAGCCTAGACGGTAGCCAACTCCTGCGCGAAACCTTTACGGGTACACCTGAACAAGCGACAATGCTAGGCCACGAGCTGGCCGAAACGATTTTAGGACGTGGTGGTGACGTATTATTAACCGAGATTCGCGCTCATCTATGACTATAACGATTGCCCAGACCGACGCCGAGATTCGTCGTTGTTTGCCCGCCATGCTGGCCCTGCGCCCGCATCTGACCGAAGAGCAGGCTTTTGAACAAATTCGGTTTCAACAGGAAAATGAACGGTTCGTATTAGCTTTCGTCGACGAAGGTGATCCGTCAAGACCCGCTCCTGCCGTTACGGGTTACCGCATCATGCATTTATTGTACAGCGGCAAAACGTTGTACATCGATGATCTGTCGACGCTGCCAGAAGCCCGTGGAAAAGGCTATGCCGGCGCTCTGGTCGATTTTATCGTTGAACAGGCTCGGCAGACTGGTTGCCAATGCGTTTCACTGGATTCGGGTCAGAATCCCGCTCGTTACGACGCGCATCGACTGTATCTGAACAAACGGTTTAATATCGTCAGTCATCACTTCAAACTGGATTTGCAATAACGTTGCAAATCGGTAATTTGCGTTTGCCTTTTTCTGATCAATCTGTGTTCATCTGCAACCATGAATTTATTCCGAATTAGTTGGAGCAACCTAAAAGACAAACCACTAAGCAGCTTTCTGAGCGGTCTGCTGATGACCTTCGGCATCACGATTATATCGTTGCTGCTGCTGCTTAACAAGCAGTTAGACGACCAGTTCCGGAAAAATATCAAAGGTATAGACATGGTGCTGGGCGCAAAAGGCAGCCCTTTGCAGTTGATTCTGTCCAGCATCTACCAGATTGATTCGCCGACGGGTAATATTCCGCTCGAAGAAGCCGAAAAGCTAACGCGCAACCCGATGATCAAAACGGCCATTCCGCTGTCGATGGGCGATAACTACCGCTCGTTTCGGATCGTCGGTACCAACAAAAAATACATCGATCATTTTGACGCAAGCGTGGGTCAAGGACGATTGTTTCAGCAGGACCTGGAAACGGTAATTGGGTCGCGTGTGGCCGACGTAGCGGGTTTGAAACTGGGCGATACATTCTCTGGATCGCACGGACTTGATGCCGAAGGCGACGTACACGCCGATACCAAATATAAAGTTGTTGGTATTCTGAGCCCCAGCAATACGGTTGTCGATCAGCTCATTCTGACTCCGTTGTCAAGCGTTTGGGCCATTCACGAGCACCACGATGAACACGGCGAAGAGCACGAACACGAAGAGGGCGAAGCCCATGAGCACGAAGAACACGAGGAGGCTCCCCGCGAAATCACGAGCATGCTTATCCAGTTCCGCAACCCGCTCGGTATGATGATCGCTCGCGGCATCAATACAAACTCCAAGCTACAGGCAGCTTTGCCTAACATTGAGATCAACCGGCTGTTTTCGCTGCTTGGTGTTGGGGTGGAAACCTTGCGCGGATTAGCCGTTGTGATTATGCTCATTTCGGGTATCAGTGTATTTGTGTCGCTGTATAATTCGTTAAAAGAGCGTCGCTACGAGATGGCCCTGATGCTTTCGATGGGCGCAACACGGGCGCAGTTGTTTGGCATGTTGCTGCTCGAAGGACTGGTACTGGCGCTGATTGGTTTTGGATTAGGCATTCTATTAAGCCGCGTCGGGTTGTGGCTGTTTTCGAACAGTGTGTCGTCAGAGTATCATTATAACCTGGCTGCTTTTGGCATCTTACCCGAAGAATGGATTTTGTTAGGCGTCGCCGTTTTGATTGGTTTGCTGGCCGCTGCGTTGCCTGCCCTGGGAGTGTATCGCATGAACATTTCGCGAACTCTGGCCGAAGATTAACTAGAGACGAAAACAAACCGTGGCGGTAGGTGATGTCAGGTTTTCGAACCGTTATTGCCCGGAATCCGTGAAAGGCGTGATGTGGTGTCGGTTTCTCAAAACCGACACCACGGCTCCGACGACACCACACCGCCACGGTTTAACTCCCTCAATTACTGGATTATCAATGACTCAATTGCAATTAAAATTCTGCGTTCTTTTCCTACTTCTGGCGACCGCTTCATTTGCTCAGTTGCCGGGCAATACGGCTCGTTACACACAACCCGGTGTTGACGTTCAACATTATGCCTTCTCATTAACCCTTAGCGATTCTACCAACCAGATCAAGGGCGAAACCACCATTCGTTTTACCCGCGCCGATGATCGGCAGACCGTCTGGTTTGATCTGATCGGAGGAAAAAGCGACTCGACAGGAACCGGTATGCAGGTACGGGAAGTACGCCTGTCCGACGGTAAAACAGCTCCGTTTACGCACCGCAACGATCGGGTGTTTATCAATCTTCCGGCTGCACAACCCGGCCAATCAACGGAGGTATTTATTCGTTACGAGGGTACTCCGGCACGGGGCCTGATCATCAGTCGGAATAAGTTTGGCGAACGCACCTTTTTCGGCGACAATTGGCCCAACAATGCCCGAAACTACCTGCCCGTAGTCGATCACCCCTCCGACAAAGCGACCTGCGCCTTTTCGGTAAACGCACCGGCTTCGTACCGCGTCATTGCGAACGGCAAGTTCGTCGGTGAAAATAATCTGTCCAACGGGAGAAAAGTAACCCGCTGGCAGGAAAACACCCCCATCCCAACAAAGGTGATGGTGATTGGAGCCGCTCGGTTTGCGGTTGATGAAGTCGGTTCGGTAAGCGGTGTGCCGGTGCAAAGCTGGCTGTATCCCAAAGACAGTCAGAAAGGATTTGTCGATTACCGTCCGGCCAAAGAAATCCTGCAATACTTTATCGACAAGGTTGGTCCGTATTCCTACGAGAAGCTGGCTAACGTCGAATCGACCACCATTTTCGGCGGTATGGAAAACGCCAGCTGCATTTTCTACAACGAGAAAGTGATTGTTGGTCATAAGGATTCGGACGTTGAAGCGTTGCTGGCTCACGAGATTGCCCACCAGTGGTTTGGTAATTCGGCTACCGAAGCCGATTGGTCGCAGCTTTGGCTAAGCGAAGGGTTTGCGACGTATTTCTCCGCGCTCTACCTCGAACACGCCTACGGAAAAGACACGCTCAACGCCGTACTCAACCAGAACAAAGGGCAAATTCTGCGCTATACGGCCCTCAATCCCAAAAGCACCATCGTTGACTCGACCACTACGAATCTGATGGATCTGCTGAACCCAAATTCGTATCAGAAAGGCGGCTGGGTATTGCACATGCTTCGCCACGAACTCGGCGACGACGTATTCTGGAAAGGCATCCGGGCATATTACCAGAAATACCGCAATGCCAACGCCCACACCAGCGATTTTCAGGCGGTCATGGAAAGCGTGTCGGGAAAGAAACTAGAGACGTTTTTCAGGCAATGGCTCTACGAACCCGGCTATCCCGAACTCGTCTGGGGAAGCAGCTACGACGCAGCGAAGAAAGCATTGGTGATCGATGTCCGTCAGGCGCAACGCACGGGTGTGGTTTTCACGCTCCCGCTTACGTTCAGCCTCCGCGATGCCCGTGGTCGTGAGATTAGCCGTACGGCCCGCCTGAACCTGACGAATACAAACCAGACCTTTACGGTTCCGGTGTCGGCTCAACCGGCTTCGATAG
This sequence comes from Spirosoma liriopis, assembly GCF_023196085.1. Classification (NCBI taxonomy): domain Bacteria; kingdom Pseudomonadati; phylum Bacteroidota; class Cytophagia; order Cytophagales; family Cytophagaceae; genus Spirosoma; species Spirosoma liriopis. Next base: position 419,875 of record NZ_JALPRF010000002.1, on the reverse strand, counting down.
TCATCGACCCCGACAATACGGTCCTGATGCGGGCTGTTCAGATGGGGAAATAATTGGTTACCTTGTACGACAGTCCTTCAGCGGCCTCAAACTCTTTACGACCATGCTCAAGCGCGTTTCGATCCAGAACTTCAAGAGCCTGAAAGACGTCACGCTCGACCTTCAAAAAGTCAATCTGTTAATCGGCCCCAACAACTCCGGTAAAACAAATTTTCTAAAGGCACTTACCAAGTGTAATGATCTAGTCAAAGGTGGCAGCGTTGGTACAGAGGACATGTTTCGAAAAAAACCTAGCCAGAATTTGTCTTTACGCTTAATATTTAACGAAAAGCCTTTTGAAGAAATACAAGGTAACTTTACCCATTTGATTTATAGATACTTGTCAGAAAATTTTACTGATGAGTATAAACTTTATTACGGCATTAGTGACAGTCTAATATCGGAGATTCAGCACACTGAGTTCCCTTCAATGCGTGACAGTATGCAAGACTTCTTTAGTATAAGCTCTGTTTACAAACCTGATCCGAACAAACTTGATAAACCAGCACCTGTGGGATTAGGTGACGATTCAGTCGCTGCGGATGCTTCTAATTTGATTGCTTTCTTTGACCGAATCAGAGACGAGTATCCAGAATCTTTTGCGCAGATAAAAGCGGATTTGGCTAAGTGCGTTCCCGAATTTACAGAAATCAACTTTCAGAATGTTCCTTCTACGGACGAACTGGTAAAACAGTTTGGTGATAAAACCTTTAAGCGCATTGGTTTAACAAACGGTAAGCAAAAGACAATTTACTGGGCTGACGAACTCTCGGAGGGAACGCTTTATTTTATTGCTCTTCTTTGTATCATTAATCAGCCTAATCCACCCAAACTCTTGCTTCTCGAAGAACCTGAAAAAGGCATCCACCCGCGCCGGATCGAAGAAGTAATTAACTTTATCTTTGGTTTAGCCGATGAGAAGGACGTACAGGTGATTATGACAACGCACAGCCCAGCCGTTGTCGATATGTTTAAAGACATGCCTGAGTCCGTATTTATTTTCGATAAAGATGATGAAGGGGCCACTCACGTCAAGAATTTGCAGAAAGACATTATAGAGCCGGAAACCGAAGAAAGTACTCGTTTAGGCATTGATCCTCCTCGATACCTGAACGGCTTAGGTCAGGCTTGGAAAGTTGGATTTTTGGGCGGTGTACCAAAATGAGTAAAACCATTCGTTACGGAATTCTGTGTGAAGATCGCGCCCACAGAAACTTTATCGAGTATTATCTCGGTCAGTGTCATCCTGGTCTTTTTGAAGAAAGCCAGCCATTCGGTTGGGCAATTAGAGCAAGTAACGCTCGTGAAGTAGAAGATTCGATCCCTGACGCAACCCGGAAAGGGTTTACAAATTATGGTTTAGATCTGCTTTTTATTGGACGCGATACCGACTCGACCGATAGCAAGAAAATTGATGTGTTGAAGTCTAAGCTATCTTCGCTTTGCTCTGGTCATCCCAAAGTTGTGTTTATGATGCCGGTTCAGTGTATTGAACACTGGCTTCTTTATTTGCAGTGGCACAAAACCAATCCTACCTCAACAAAGAATGAATCGTTTGAACAAATCATGCGAATCGAAGCCAAGCAACGAGTGTATGGCGGTAAGCTCAAAGTCGATAAGCAGCTCGAATTAGCTAATAAACTTTTGGTTAATCTCGATGTTGACTGGCTCGAACAGCGTTCTAACAGTTTCAAGCACTTTCATCAGCAGGTCAAAGCCTTTGTCAGCCAACAATAGCTGAACCACAAAAAAGCCACAGCAATAGTACCGTGGCTTTCTGACCCAATCTTACCCTTTATCTATTAGTTTACTATCAGCGTGCGCGCTACGGAAGGCTGCGTTTTTAGCGTGACTGGATACAGCGCAACGTCGTTACCACTCACCACTTCAACCCGGTAGTTACCATCTTGCAATTCAGCCAGATCGAACTGAAACCGAAACGTTCCCTGACTTTTACCAACTCGCTGCTGACCGAGTGCATTACCACGCGCATCTTTCAGGAAAATGGTCATCGATTGGCCCGGCTGCCGCTCTACGATAACGTGGAGCTTAGACCCATTTGTCGATGATGGGAAAACAGCCACTTTGTACGAATTCGTTGTTACCATCGGACTAACCGATTTGGTTGATGTTATAACGATGTTGTCAGCGAACGCAGCTGTGCTTAGCAGCAGGGCCATAGCGAATGATTGAGCAATAGTTTTCATAATTCTGTTCGTATTTGTTGTTTTGGCTAAAAGAGTGAGTCAAAGGTATAGCTGTTTAAAATCCTTGTGAACAGACACTTGCGCGAATTGCATCAAACAGCAACTGAACAGTAGAAATCGTCTTATCAGGTGTACAGTGCGTTAATGATACATCGGCATCTCGGATATAGATTTATGAGCTGCGCCGTGGTGTCGGTGGTGTCGGTTTTAAGAAACCGACACCACCGACACCACGGCGCTAAGAACTGATAGTAGACTCGCAGAGGGCGGTAAACAAAATTGGCTAAACGAACTTGCTGGTTAATGGTTTTCTAAAGACAAAACCATAGTTGGGCCAACCGACGTTGATTATTATGCATTACTATAACTCCATCATAGATACCATCGGCAACACGCCCCTGGTGAAGCTCAATAAAGTCACGAAAGGTATCCGGGGCACCGTTCTGGCGAAAGTCGAATATTTCAATCCCGGCAACTCCGTCAAAGACCGCATTGCCATTCGCATGATCGAAGACGCCGAAGCACGCGGTGTGCTGAAACCCGGCGGAACCATCATCGAGGGAACCAGCGGTAACACCGGCATGGGTCTGGCGCTGGCGGCTATCAGCAAAGGGTACAAGTGTATTTTCACGATGGCCGATAAGCAGTCGAAAGAAAAGATCGACATCTTGCGGGCAGTAGGTGCAGAGGTTGTCGTATGTCCAACGAACGTAGCTCCCGACGATCCGCGTTCGTATTACTCCGTCGCCAAGAAGCTCAACCGCGATATTCCAAACTCGCTGTATCCAAACCAGTACGATAACCCGGCCAATACCGCAGCGCACTATGAAACCACCGGTCCCGAAATCTGGCGCGATACAGATGGTAAAATCACCCACTTTGCGGCTGGCGTTGGTACGGGCGGAACCATCTGCGGCACGTCAAAATACCTTAAAGAGCAGAATCCGGCTATCGTTTCGATAGGAATGGACACGTATGGTTCTGTCTTCAAGAAGTACAAGGAAACCGGCCAGTTCGATGAACGGGAAATTTATCCGTATCTGACCGAAGGCATCGGTGAAGACATATTGCCGCAAAACGTTGACTTTAGCGTTATCGACCAGTTTATAAAGGTGACGGATAAAGACGCGGCTGTTATGGCACGGCGGCTGTCGCGCGAGGAAGGATTATTTGTGGGCTGGTCGTGTGGTACGGCGGTGCATGGGGCATTGGAATGGGCTAAAGATCACCTCACCGATGACGACGTGCTGGTGATTCTCCTACCCGACCACGGCACGCGCTACCTCGCCAAGATTTACAACGATACCTGGATGAAAGACCACGGCTTTCTGGAAGACAGAGCGTTTAAAACAGCACGCGACATTATCCACAGTAAGAACGGGCATTCACAGTTAACCACCATTGGTTCCGGCGTTTCGGTCGGGCAAGCGATTCACGTGTTGAACCGGCACAGCATTTCGCAGATTCCAATCGTTGACGAATCCGGTCAAATTGTGGGCAGCATTACCGATTCAACTATTTTGAACAAACTGATCGAAGACCCGACCGTAAAAGAGAAACCGGTCAGCGATGTAATGGACAAACCGTTTAAATTCGTCGGTCTGGACAACACGATCGATTCGTTGTCCTCGCTGATTGACCGGGAAAACAAAGCCCTGCTTGTTCGCGACGAAAAAGAACAGATACACATCATTACGCAGGCCGACTTGCTGGCCGCCATGACAAACTAAGATTGATGTAGGGTGTATGACTAGTTAGCAAACATACCTCATGCACCCTACATCATTCATTACATTACCGCCGGTTATCTCCGCCTTCAACCATGCTTAGGTAACTCATATAGCGACTTTCGGCGATGTCACCTTCGGCGACGGCGTCTTTTATCGCACAGCCGGGCTCGTTGATGTGCAGACAGTTATGAAAGCGACACTGGTTCAGCCGGTCGCGCATTTCGGGAAAGTAATGGCTGATTTCCTCCTTAGCTGTATCGATCAATCCCAGTTCTTTAATACCCGGTGTATCGATGATATACGTATCGGGAGCCAGTTCAAACATCTCGGCGAAGGTAGTCGTATGAACACCTTTGTTAGCAAAAGTAGACACCTCGTTGGTCCGTAAATTCAGGTCGGGTGCGATCGCATTAACCAACGACGATTTTCCTACCCCCGAATGGCCCGATAACAGCGTCACCTTATGGTCCAGCAAGTGTCGAAAAGCGTCCACACCCTCCCCTTCCGTTGCGGAAGTAGCCATGCATTGGTAACCGATGTTTTCGTACATAGCCATGATTTCCTGCTGATAGGCCAGCCCTTCGTCGTTCAGGATATCTGTTTTGTTGAAAACGATGGTCGTTGAAATGCGAAATGACTCGGCCGAAACCAGAAACCGGTCGATAAAACCAAGCGACGTGCGCGGCAGGGTTAGCGTTGCCAGCAACACCGCCTGATCGAGATTAGCCGCCAGAATATGCCCGTGGGCCGTTTTGTGCACCGACTGCCGGATAATGTAATTCTCGCGGGGAGCAATTTCCGTAATAATTGCCGTGTTTTCGGCTTCATCTTCAACGGCAAACGTCACGTGGTCGCCCACGGCAATGGGATTGGTGACTTTCAGCCCTTTGATCTTGAACTTGCCTTTCAGTCTACCCTGAAATATATGACCATCCTCGTCGCGAACATCGTACCAGGACCCTGTGGAGCGTATAATTAACCCTTGTTTCAATGCTTCGTGCGCAAAAAGAGTGAGTAAGCGAAAGACTGTAATACCGACTTTTCTGTTCTTTATCCAATCGTTCTTTCGCCCATTAGTTGTTGTACAACCTCCATAACCTGCGCCGTTGCGCCAATGTTCCGCAGCACATAATTCCGGCTCACCTGAGCGGCTTTAGAGCGGTCGGCGTATTGTTTTGCAAACGCAACGTTTAAAGATACGGTACTATCGATCGGAAAAGCGGCCCCCTCCTGTACCAGATCAACGGCCTCCTGAAATTTGTCGTAGCTGGGGCCGAAAAAAAGGGGCATTCCAAACGTGGCCGCTTCCAGGATGTTATGAAGCCCCTGCTTAAACGCCCCTCCGATAAACGCAAATTCACCATACTGATAAAGCGACGTTAACATACCGACATTGTCGATAAACAGGACCGCGAATGATTCGAGCGTCGATTGATCGAACGTTGGCGATTGCGTTTCAGAAAAGCGAACGGACGGCATTCTCAATTCACCACGCCATCTTTGGATTTCCTCGTCGTGGATTTCGTGCGGAGCGATAATCACTTTCAACGGTTTGTCGAACTGATTCAGGAACGGGATTAGCACGTCCATGTCTTCTTTCCACGCGCTGCCTACTACCAGCATCGGCGCACCCTTTTTAAACGTGCGGGCAACCGGAATATCTTTTTTGGCCGCTGCGACCTGAGCCACCCGATCAAAACGGGTATCACCCGTCAGCGTCACCGTTGAAAGACCAATGCTTTTCAGTAACCGAACCGATTCGTCATTCTGCACCAAAATATGGTCGAAATAACGAAGCATGTTCCGGTAAAACCCTCCGTAGGGTTTAAAGAAAAGCTGGTTCGGTCGAAAAATAGCGGAGAAAGATAGGGTAGGAACCCCTGCGGCTTTTAGCTCGTGAAGGTAATTGTACCAGAATTCGTATTTGATAAAAAAAGCAATTCGTGGTTTTACAATCGCTACAAAATCGCGGGCGTTGACGGGTGTATCAGCGGGCAGGTATACTACAAAATGGGCACCGTCGTAGTCTTTACGCACTTCGTATCCCGATGGCGAAAAAAACGTCAGCAGGATTTTGTGGTCAGGGTACTGCTCCCGATAGGCTTCTATAACCGGACGCCCCTGTTCAAACTCACCCAACGAAGCTGCATGGAACCAGGCTACCGGACTCTTGTTCGAAGCCAATTTGTTGGTCAGACTACTGCGCCAGTCACGCCGACCATCGACCCATTTTTTAGCTTTGGGGTTGAACGGAGCTACTAGCCGCAATAGGCTCTGGAAGACAAAAATACCGGTGTTGTAGAATCCCGAGAACAAGCGAATATACGGTTGGTTATATTTACAAAGCTAATCACTGCTGCCCAAACCATTCCCAAAACGATGCAAACCTACGACACACTCACCGAAGCACTGGACGGCCTACGCCAACAAGGCTTCACGCTCGACTACAACCTGAAAAGCGACGCCCTGCACTGTCAGCAAACGGATATTCAGCTCCACCCCACCGATTTTGATATTGTACAGGTTTATCGCTTCGAAGGCATGACTGACCCTGACGATTCAAGCGTTCTGTATGCCGTTGAAGACAAAGAAGGCAACCGAGGCACATTGGTAGATGCGTACGGAGCCTACGCGCAGGCAGTATCCCCGGAAATGGCGGAAAAACTGCGTTATACGCCCGAAGAATGACGAACTTTTAAAGCAAAAAAATCATTCTGCTTCAACAGAATACGTGTTGTTACAATGAACTGGAATAAACTAACGAGCGACGCTCAACTCGACGAAATTAAGGAGGAGTCTGCGAAGCAACCGGTGCTGATTTTCAAACACAGCACGACTTGCTCGATAAGCGCCATGGCGCTCAGCCGGATGGAACGCAACTGGAGCGATCAGCTTGGCGTGAAACCTTACTACTTGGATTTGCTGGCAAACCGGCCTATTTCCAATAAAATTGAGAATGTATTCGGCGTAGTACACGAATCACCACAGGTATTGCTGATTCGGAACGGCAAGTGCGTTTATGATGCCTCGCACATGTCGATCTCGTTTGCGGGTTTACAGCAGGCTGTCTAGCAAAGAATGTATGCTCGTAAAAAGGGGCGGAAGAAACCATTTCTTCCGCCCCTTTTTCTTATTCTTTCAACGTGATTTTCGCCCGATGGCAAACACCCCCAATCGGCGGGTTGAATTTGGAGACGCTCACTTCCACGGCCAGCAAATCGGAATACTTCAGTCGGATTTCCTGAATGATGCGGTGAGCAATGTGTTCCAGCAATCGCGCTGGCTGCTTCATCACGGCAGCCGTAATCTGATAAAGATCTTCGTAGTTAACGGTGGCGCTCAATCGGTCGCGTCGGGCGGCTTCCGAGAAATCGGCGGTTACCACAATATCGACCGAATACTTGTTACCTATTTTTTGCTCCTCGTCGTAAAAACCGTGGTAGGAGAAAAATTCAAGTCCTTCTAATGCAATTGTTCCCATTTACAAGGCGGGTGCATACCCGCTAAAAGTACTGCGCGTTATGTCAGCGAACCACAACGCGTTTAGATCTGGTCGAAAAAAGACCCTCCCTTCTTTGGTTGCGTCTCTTCAACGACTATCGCTGGCTCTGCTGTATTTACTTCGGCTAAGGTAGACTCTGGGGCTGTCTTCTCAAAGGCGGGTTCTGGCTGAGCCACCGGTAATGATGCGTTTTCTGGCTGCATTTCCTCATGAACGGCGTCATCGAGTCTGGCTATAACCGGTTCGTCAATGGGTATTGCTTCGGGAATGGCCGTTTCGCGCTCAACCAATTCAGGGAGTTCATCGACAGGCGTTGCTGGCTCGGAGGGCATCGGTAACGCACGCACACTTTGCTCCTCGTCAGCCTTTTTCAGTTCACCATTGATCTGAGTGGACACTTCATCTATTTTCCCCTTCAGGTCCTGCTTCAAGAACTTCTTCTCGAACCGATCAACGCTATCAATAGCCCCGCTGGCAAGCGAGCGTATCTGAGTAGCCAGATTTTCCTTGTATCCCTCCAGCGCCTTGAAATCATGTTCAATCACTTTCAGGTCATTAAGGATATTTTCTTTCAGAAAGCGCGACTGATTTTCGGCGTCCTGCACCATCAATGTCGATTTCTTACGGGCTTCGGCCAGCATGTCATCGGCGCGCTGGCGGGCTTCGGCCATATACTGCTCTGCTGCTTTTGTGGCCTGATCAGTAATTTGTGTACTCGTATCCTCGGCGGTCTTCAGCGTCCGAAACAGGGTCATTTCTACTTCTTTGAGTTTACCCAATTCTTTCTCGGCTAACTCAAGCTGCATTTTCAGCATTTTATGTTCACCGGTGACACGCTCCCATTCTTGAGAAAGTGAAACTAGAAAAGCATCAACATCTTCGGATTTATACCCACGCAGCCCCCGTTCGAACGTGTGCTGCCGGATCTCAATGGGCGTAATTTTCATCGGTACACTTCGGTTAAGGTAATTATTGTCATACCTGCTGAGGGTGAAGTAACACCTATAATATGGATTTATCAATAAATGGCAAGTGAAATCCGCTTGTTCGGTCTGAAAACTGTGCGTTAGGCTACTTTCCAGACCGAAACCGTGCGGTCGTCGCTTGCCGAAAGCAACTGATTCTTGTAATTAGTCCACAACAATTTATTAACAGATGTACCATGTCCGGCATGGCGGGCGCGATCAACAACCTTCAACAGACGGAACGTTTCAGCATCCCACAATTTGATTGATTTGTCCATACTCGCCGTTGCCAGCAACGTCCCAGCCGGATTGTAGACAAGATGATTGATGGCAAACATATGCGCAACGATATCCTCGTGCAACGTGTACTCATTTTCGACCTGCCATACTTTTAGGTGAGCATCGCGTCCTGCTGTTAGCAAAAATCGAAAATCAGGCGAATAGGCCACCGTAAAGACAGAATTAGCGTGGGCTGGAATCATCCGTTTAAGCGCGTAGGTAGTCAGGTCGAAAATCCGGACAGTATTATCGCTATAACCGATGGCTACCTCTCGCTCGACGGGATTAACGGCTATACACCGCGCCGACTGATCGGACGCCTTCAAGTGTTTTTTGATAGCCAGCTGTTCGGCGTCAACGACGATCACTACCCCATCCGAAAGCGCAATAATTGCGTCATTTTTGTAAAATTTTATGTCAAAAATGGCCGCCGTAGTCAGTTTTAACGAGTTAACTTCTTGTTTACTGGAAACGTCGATAAGATGCACTCCTTCGTAATTCTGCCCTACCCATAAAAGCCCGCTCGTGGTGTGTAAAGCGAGCGCGTATACGGAAGCCGGAACTTTTGCAACCAGTTCTCCCAGATCAGGCCGATCCAGATGCCAGCGCACCACCAAGCCGTCTGCTCCGGCAGAAAAGAGCTGATGGGGTTGCGGTCCGTGTTCGAGTGCATACACACAGTCACGATGACCGCCAAACGTATCAATTTTTTCAATTATCACGCCTTATAAACCAAAAGTCGAGCATCAAAGGTCGGTAAACCTTTCTTTTTCTCGAACGACTTCCGATTTTTGATTCGTGACTATCGAATTAGAAATAACGAATGATTGCGTGGCTGTGCTCCGGTCTATCACCGAGGACGAGCCAACACTCCGGGCTGATCTAACACTGACCGCACCCGAACAGGAGGATCTAGCCGGTATCAACCATCCGGCCCAACGCGTCGAATGGCTGGCCTGCCGGGTGGCCGTCAAAAGCTTGGTTGAAGCGCAAGGGTTAGCATACGCCGGACTACAGAAAGACGAATATGGAAAACCACACCTGATTGGGGCACCCTGGCACATTTCCCTTTCGCACACGGGCGGCTGGGCGGCTGCGGTATTGCACCGGACCCGTCCGGTTGGTATCGATATCGAACCCATTCGGGAACAGTTTCGGCGCGTTGTGCCACGGGTTTTATCGGAAGATGAAATCAGCCACGCAGCCGGAGAGCCAAATCGGCTGGCCGTCTACTGGTGCGCGAAAGAAGCGCTGTACAAACTCTACGGCAAACGCCAGCTTACCTTCCGTGATCATTTGCACGTTGAACCGTTTGCGGATGGCGACGACCATCTGGTTGGTCATGTCCGGCTACCCGACCACGAAGCACAACTAACGATTCGTTGTTTTCAGGTCGGGCCCGGCCTGTTGGCACTTGCTTTTTAGTAGGCTATCGTTGGGTGTAATCCGACAAGGGCAAACCATCCCCATCGTCTTTAACCATATCCAGGATTCGTTCAACCTCCTGAACCCGGTCCGTATCGCCATTTTTTTCGAAGGCAAGGGTCAGGTTTCGAAGCACCCGACGAACGATATCAACGTTTGTGCAGGGTTGATAGAACGTATCCAGACGCTTTAGATTCAATTGGTCGATATACTGGTCGATGTCTTTCTTCGTAAATACTAGCCCCCGATTGAAAACATTGATATAAAACTGAACCCCGTTGTCATTCTTATACGTCAGAACGAACAAGTTGGGCAGGTTTACGCCATAAACGGGCAGGTTCAGGCGCTTGGCGATCAGCATGTAAAGCACACAAAGCGTGATCGGATTCCCCCGCCGTGTTTCCAGCACCTGATTGATCATCGAGTTAGACGGCGAGTGAAAATGCTTGGTATTCGGGGCAAATTTCAGCTTCGTGAAGAAAGCATTGTTCATAGCCCGAACCTGCTCGTCTGGGTGCATGTCTGGCTTGATATCAATCCAGACATCGTAATACAATTGCTCAATATCACGCTTTAACTTGTCGAGCGACAGATCCGGGTATTGGTAGGTCGAAACAATCCAGAGGCCTTCCAAGAGGTCCATGGCGCCACCGTTTTTCCAATCGCGCATCCGATCCAGCACGGATTCGTACTGCAAATCGTGGATGATTTCTTCGATTCGCTTTTGAAGGGCTGGATTAAAACTTCCCTCCCATTCGGTTTCCAGCAGCGGAATCATTTGCCCGCCTATTTGTCGTATTTGCTGTTCAACATGTTCAACTACCTCCATATCTTCGTCGTCCAACAAGGAGATCAGCGCTTTTAATTCGTTGTCGCTCATGCTTTTTTGTAACGTTTTAAGGTAGCCCCAAGATAAAAACTACTTTCGGAAACCTCCTGAATATACTACTTTTGTCTGGTTTAACGGGCCAGTATCCTAAAATAACAACAAAATTTTTATAAAAAACGGTTTGACTCCTACAGGTAATTCCCCAAAGATTCTGGTAACCGGCGGTGCTGGCTTTATTGGTTCGCACACAGTTGTTTCCCTGGTTGAAGCCGGTTTTGAGCCGGTCATTGTCGACGACTTTTCCAACTCCGAACGGTCCGTGCTCGACGGTCTGCGGACCATACTGGGCCGCGATGTAACGTGCTATTCGGCCAACTGTAACGATGCCGCCGAAATGGCAGCTATCTTTCAGAAAGAAGGCTTTAGCGGTGTCATTCATTTTGCCGCCTACAAAGCGGTGGGTGAATCGGTTCAAAAGCCGCTGAAGTATTACCGGAACAATCTGGATTCGCTGCTGCTGCTGTTAGAACTGATGCCAAAGTATAAGGTGTCTAACCTGGTATTTTCATCGTCCTGTACCGTGTACGGCCAACCGGAGCAACTACCTGTTACGGAGCAAACACCACGCCTACCGGCCCAGTCGCCGTATGGTAATACAAAAGCCATCAGCGAAGACATCATCCGTGATACGGTAAACGCTCAAGTACCCATTAAAGCATTAGCGCTGCGCTATTTTAATCCGGTTGGAGCACATCCGTCAGCCGAAATCGGTGAATTGCCGCTCGGTGTTCCGGCCAATCTGATTCCGTTCATCACGCAAACAGCCGCCGGTATCCGCCAGAGCCTCACCGTTTACGGCGATGACTACAACACATCCGACGGTACCTGCGTCCGCGATTATATTCATGTCGTTGATCTGGCCGAAGCGCACGTACAAGCCCTGCGGAAACTAAGTGAGTCCAGCGACGAAGCGAGCTACGATGTCATCAACATCGGCACAGGCCGGGGAGAAACGGTCCTGAATATCATCAAGACGTTCGAACAGGAAACCGGCGTTAAGCTTAATTACACCATCGGACCCCGTCGTGCGGGCGATGTAGAGCAGGTCTATGCCGATGTCACCAAAGCCAATCAGGCACTCGACTGGCAGGCACGTCGTTCACTGGCAGAATCTTTGCGGGATGCTTGGCGGTGGCAGCAGAAAATCAGTTAACTTAGGCGATATTAGCTATCTATAAAGTTAACTACATACCGTATACTGAAAACTTATTAACAATGAAAATTCTTATCACGGGCGGAGCCGGATTTATTGGATCGCATGTTGTTCGATTATTCGTCACAAAGTACCCGGAGTATCAAATTTATAACCTCGATAAGCTGACCTATGCCGGTAATCTGGCAAACCTGTCGGATATCGAAAATGCGCCGAACTACACGTTCATCAAGGGCGATATTACAGACGCGAAGTTCATAGATGATATGTTCACCGAACTGCTGTTCGATGGCGTTATTCACCTCGCGGCCGAATCGCACGTTGACCGTTCGATCACCGACCCGATGGCGTTTGTCATGACGAACGTCGTGGGTACTGTCAACCTGCTGAACGCAGCAAAAAATAGCTGGCAGGCAAGCGAATCGGGCTTCGAAGGAAAACGATTCTACCATGTCTCGACCGACGAAGTATACGGATCGCTTCACAATCCCGAAGATTTCTTCACCGAAGAAACCGCTTACGATCCTCAATCGCCTTATTCCGCTTCCAAAGCAGCATCCGACCATTTTGTACGGGCTTATGGTAATACTTACAAGCTGCCGGTCGTGTTGACAAACTGTTCGAACAACTACGGCCCGAATCATTTTCCGGAAAAACTCATTCCGTTGATGATTCATAATATTCAGACTAACAAGCCTTTACCGGTCTATGGAAAAGGAGAAAACATCCGTGACTGGCTGTATGTAGTGGACCACGCACGGGCGATTGATACCGTTTTCCACAAAGGCGAACTAGGCGAAACGTATAACATTGGCGGCTTTAACGAGTGGAAAAATATTGATCTGGTTCATTTGCTGTGCTCCATTATGGATCGCAAGCTTGGACGGCCAGAAGGCACATCGGCGCAGCTGATCACGTACGTAACCGACCGGGCCGGACATGATCTCCGTTACGCTATTGACGCTCACAAGATCATGAATGAACTTGGCTGGCAACCCTCGTTGCAATTCGAAGAAGGTCTCGAAAAAACGGTAGATTGGTTCCTGACTAATCAGCAGTGGCTGGACAACGTTACGTCGGGCACTTATCAGACTTATTATCAGGGAATGTACGCAAATCGTTAAAAGCAAAGCATGGAGCCGGGAGTAAATAAATTCTCGGCTCCGGCTCTGCGCTCTACTATGAAAGGAATTATACTGGCCGGGGGCTCCGGCACCCGTCTTCATCCGCTTACACTGGCAGTCAGTAAACAGCTTATGCCCGTTTATGACAAGCCGATGATTTATTACCCCCTGTCTATTTTGATGCTGGCGGGTATTCGTGACATTTTAATCATCTCGACACCACACGATCTGCCTCACTTTGAGAAACTTCTCGGCGATGGGGAACGGATCGGGTGCCGCTTCAGCTACGCCGTTCAGCCTAGCCCGGATGGACTGGCACAGGCGTTTATTATTGGCGAAGAGTTTATCGGTGATGATAAGGTAGCACTCGTTCTTGGTGACAATATTTTTTACGGTTCAGGGTTGTCGAAACTGCTTCAGGCTAACAATGATCCAGAGGGTGGAGTCGTGTACGCTTACCAGGTACATGACCCTGAGCGTTATGGCGTCGTGGAGTTTGATGATTCGTTCAACGTACTTTCTATCGAGGAAAAACCTGAGCAGCCCAAGTCTCACTTCGCTGTTCCAGGGCTTTATTTCTATGACAATGAGGTCGTAGAGATTGCAAAGAACATTAAACCATCTCCCAGGGGCGAGCTAGAAATCACCGATATCAACCGGGTCTACCTCGAACGCGGTAAGCTGAAGGTGGGTGTACTGGACCGGGGAACGGCCTGGCTCGACACAGGTACGTTTGCGTCGTTGATGCAGGCGGGTCAGTTCGTGCAGGTGATTGAAGAACGCCAGGGACTAAAAATCGGCTGCATTGAAGAGATTGCGTATCGCATGAAATTCATCAATGCAGAACAATTGACAGCCATTGCCAAACCGCTGGTAAAAAGTGGTTATGGTCAGTATTTATTGAACATTCTCAAATAAACGTAACCTTAGTTGTAGCGTTTGTATTGGTTAGAAACGTCAAGGAATTCCTTGGCGTTTTTTTTATGCTTTTTGAGCAACAACTAACCGCTTAGTAAATAAAGAGTGTAGCAAGCAGCTAACAAATTAAGCTATGACAATAAACGGCAGAAAATAAGGAATTTATTAAATACTTCTTTATCAGTACATTAGCTATAATAAATAAACGCTGTACCCTTGATTGTAAAAGACAAATACGCTTAAATATACCTATATACATAAATAAGACACATTGAGACTATTTCACTTAACTACCGTCACATAGCGTAAGCTAGGGAAATCAACTCAGGATTACACCTTGTTTCCACAGTTAACCGTACTTAAAAAATACCTAAGAAAGCATGATGCACTATGTTGACACGCTCACAACGGAGCTTGACTTCTTTCAAACCAAGGTTACGAAAATAATTACCCAGTTATACCGTACAAATGTCAAAGATCACAAAGGCAAGGTCATTCCCCAGATCTATCTCGCGGAAGAATGGGAATACGTGGGTCAGCCGTTCAACGCACTGACCGAACATGGCCTGGCTTACATTGTAAACGAAGAACTTGTCGAATTCTTTAGCTGGAGCGATTTAGATGCAGAGTCGCTGATTGACGTTGTGCGCATTCTGGAAGACAAAGATTTTGATTAGTTGCGGTACCACAACCGCATGAACTAAGTTTAGTTGGGGTGTTAGTCTGGCATTCCTGCGGTCTTCACATACCACCGTGTTTTTTTGAGCCAGCCATGTCCTGCTGTTTTACCAAATTCAGCAAGACATGGCAATTACCCCAAATTTGGTACAGTCAGTTGGTGATCATTTCCGTTAAAAGCCATGCGTTAAGCTGAATTTTGTACAGTAGGCGGCTTTTTGACTACCTGTTGCACGAAGTTTCACCGTACTTTTATGGCCGTGAAGTGGTTGACAACCATACTGGCTCTTTATCTGACTGGCCTTTCCCTGTGGCCGTGCGCAGATGAAGCCTTATCCATAATTGGGCAAGGCAACCAGGGCGCGTTTATTTCGGCGAAGACCGCTTCGTCAGAAGCCTCTCATGACCACCAAGACCATTGTACACCATTCTGTAGCTGTGCCTGTTGTGCGGCCACAATTACAGTCGCTCCACAGTTTCATTACTCCCCGGCTTATCTCGTCGAAGTTGCCTTAGTTGCAACGACGGATTTTCAGTATACGCTTCTCCAATGGGCTGATCCACTTTCGGCGATCTGGCAGCCTCCCAAATTAGTAATCTGAACACCTCTTGCGTTTACGATTGACCCCGTATGCTTCATCAGCGTATGCAGTTGATTCGTACGCAGCATCTTTTTGTATCCACTTGTTCAGATTCAATTATGCTGGATCGCATCATTCGTTTTTCTATACAGAACAAACTGATTATCGGGCTCTTTACGCTCGCACTCGTCATCTGGGGAAGTTACTCGCTGTCCAGACTTCCTATTGATGCGCTGCCCGACATCACGAATAACCAGGTGCAGGTCATTACGCAAAGTCCAACCTTGTCGGCGCTGGATGTTGAGCGACTCATCAGCTTTCCAATTGAGCAGACGATGGCAACCCTACCCGACCTGGAGGAAGTCCGTTCAATTTCCCGCTTTGGCCTGTCGGTGATCACGATTGTCTTCTCAGATAAAGTCGATGTTTATCTGGCTCGCCAACAGGTTTTTGAGCGATTGCAGGCGGCTCGTTCGCAAATCCCGGCGGATGCGGGTGTTCCCGAATTATCGCCAGTGACTACCGGCCTCGGCGAAATTTACCAATACGTCCTACGGGCCAAACCTGGTTACGAAAAACGCTACCCGGCCATGGAACTGCGCTCCATACAGGACTGGATTGTCAGGCGGCAGTTGCTGGGCACGAAAGGCGTAGCAGATGTCAGTAGTTTTGGCGGTTACCTTAAACAGTACGAAGTAGCAATTGATCCACAGCGGCTTAGAGCCTCGGGGGTTACGATGGATGAGTTGTTTACGGCTTTGCAACGCAATAACCAGAACGCGGGCGGAGCCTACATCGACCGCCGACCAAATGCGTACTTTATCCGTTCAGAAGGTCTTATCGGTTCGCTGGCCGACATTGGCAAAATCGAGGTACACCGAACTCCGGCGGGTATTCCTGTATTGGTGCGCGACGTGGCTCAGGTTCAGTTTGGTCATGCGGTGCGCTACGGAGCCATGACTCGCAACGGCGAGGGCGAAGTGGTGGGCGCTATTGTCATGATGCTCAAAGGGGCCAACTCGTCCGAGGTAATCGGTAACGTCAAAGAGCGCATCGAGCAAATCAAAAAATCGCTGCCCGAAGGTGTAGAAATTCACGCGTTTCTGGACCGGACAAAGCTGGTTGATCGGGCTATCGGAACGGTCGAGCGTAACCTGATCGAAGGAGCGTTGATTGTCTTGTTTGTGTTGATTTTACTCCTGGGCAACTGGCGTGCCGGACTGGTTGTAGCCTCGGTGATTCCCTTGTCAATGCTGTTTGCGGTCTCGCTCATGAACTTCTTCGGTGTATCGGGCAATCTGATGAGTTTAGGCGCTATTGACTTTGGGCTGATTGTCGACGGTGCGGTGATTATCGTAGAAGCGACCTTGCACCATCTGATGCTGAAACGTTTCCGGCGTAACCTGTCGCAGGCAGAGATGGACGAAGAAGTTTTTGAATCCGCCAGCCGGATACGCTCATCGGCTGCCTTTGGCGAGATTATTATCCTGATTGTGTACCTGCCTATTCTCGCGTTGGTCGGTATCGAAGGCAAAATGTTTCGCCCGATGGCCCAGACCGTCGTTTTTGCCATTGTTGGCGCTTTTATCCTCTCGCTAACGTACGTTCCTATGGTTTCGGCTCTGCTCCTGAGTAAGAAACCTGTCCGCGAAGGATCACGAACCATCTCTGACCGGATCATGGCTTTTTTCCACCGGCTCTATACACCAGCGATAACGTGGACGCTCAATCATAAAGGTATGGTCGTTGGTTTCTCACTGATACTCTTCGCCGGTAGCCTATTGGTTTTTAGTCGATTGGGGGGTGAGTTCATTCCACAACTAGACGAAGGTGATTTTGCCGTCGAAACGCGCGTCATGACTGGCTCTTCGCTCGCTCAGTCCAGTGAAGCATCCTTACAGGCAGGCCGTATCTTGAAAGAGACCTTTCCGGAAGTAATTGAAGTGGTTGGCAAGACCGGTACCAGCGAAATTCCGACTGATCCGATGCCGATAGAAGCCACCGATTTGATGGTTATCCTCAAGGACCGTAGCGAATGGACTTCGGCGGACAGTCGGGAGGAGCTAGCGGATAAAATGCAGGATAAGCTCAACCAGATTCCGGGCGTAAGTTTTGGTTTTCTGCAACCCATCCAGATGCGGTTTAGCGAACTGATTTCGGGCGTTAAGCAGGATGTGGCGATCAAACTTTATGGCGAAGACCTGAAATTACTGGCCGAATATGCCGCCCGCATCGGTCGGATAGCGACTACGGTACAAGGCGTGAAAGATCTGTACGTCGAACAGGTTTCCGGTTTACCGCAGATCGTGGTTCGTTTTGACCGCGACGCACTGGCTCGCTTCGGGTTGTCGGTTGAAGAAGCCAACCGGTACCTGCAAGCTGCTTTTGCCGGTGCTTCGGCAGGTTTGGTTTACGAAGGCGAGCGACGGTACGATCTGGTGGTTCGGCTGCAACAGCAAAGCCGCCAACGACTCGAAGATGTGCAGAATCTGCTGGTGACATCCGTAGACGGTCAAGCGATTCCGCTGAGTCAACTTGCTGATGTATCGTTTCAAAACAGCACCAATCAGGTACAGCGCGAAAATGCGCAACGGCGAATCACGGTGGCCTTCAATGTGCGCGAACGCGACGTAGAAAGCGTTGTCCGCGAGTTACAACAGACGCTAGACCAGCAACTCAAACTTTCTCCGGGCTATTATCTGACGTATGGCGGTCAATTTCAAAACCTGGAAGAAGCAAAAGATCGGCTTAGCATCGCTGTACCGGCCGCTTTGGGTTTAATTTTTACCCTGCTCTTTTTTACGTTTAGATCGATTCGGCAGAGTCTGCTAGTTTTTTCGGCCATTCCCTTGTCAGCCATTGGGGGCATCTTCGCCCTTTGGATTCGAGATATGCCGTTTAGTATTTCGGCGGGCGTCGGCTTTATTGCCCTTTTTGGCGTGGCAGTTTTAAACGGTATCGTTCTGATTGGTGAATTCAACCACCTTAAGACCGAAACTGAACTCAGTTTACGCGAGCGGATTCTCCAGGGAACTGCTAGCCGACTGCGTCCGGTTATGATGACCGCACTTGTGGCTTCGTTGGGCTTTCTGCCAATGGCTTTGGCCAAAACGGCAGGCGCGGAGGTCCAACGACCTCTGGCTACGGTAGTCATCGGCGGATTGCTATCGGCCACGCTATTAACGCTCCTGGTGCTGCCATGCCTTTACTGGTGGGAACAAACCATTCAGCAAAGAAACAACTTTGGCGTCAGGCACCCATCCAGCGGTGCACCAACGGCGATTGGTAAAGCGCTGACCAGTTTACTTGTGCTGGGGCTACTAGGCGGTATTGACCACTCGGTGCAGGCTCAAGTTCCACAACTGACGACAACGTCACTCTCGCTTGATGCGGCTTTACAACAGGCTGTTACAAACAACGGAAGTACTCGCGTCAGTACGCTCAATACGGCCATTCAGCAGACTGGTCGTCGGTCGGCCCGTGACATTGGAGCGACGAATTTATCCTGGATGGGGGGGCAATACAACGGCGTCAACTTCGATAATAACGTCACGCTTCAGCAAAGCTTGCCTAACCCTAAACTCATTAAGCAATTGGGACGTCTGGCTGATGCGGCTATCGCCAGCAGTGAAGTACAGGCCAAGTTAACGCAGAATGGTTTGAGGGCGCAGGTAAAAGCCGCTTATTACGATCTGCTTTATCTGGTGGAACGAAATAAGCTTTTACGGTCTCAGGATAGCCTGTTGATTTCATTTCGGGCGGCTACCGAACTTCGGCTGAAAACAGGTGAGGGTACAACCGTTGAAGTGGCGACGGCTAGCAATCAATTGGGTGAACTGCAAAATCTACTGGCCCAAAATGAAGCCGATCAGCAGATTGCCCAGAGCCGTTTGCAAACGTTGCTAAACACCAATCGACCGATTCAACTCTCGGAGAACAGCCTGACCCGTCGCAACTTACCGACTGTAACGGATTCGATCACGCTGGCCCAAACGCCTGAACTGGCTTTACTGCGCCAACAAACCGAAGTAGCCGCTCAGCAAACGGCGGTCGAACAAGCGCGTCTGCTCCCTTCTTTTTCGCTGGGTTATTTCAACCAATCGCTCATTGGAACGTATACGGTCAACAATCAGGAAGTTAGTTATGGTGGCGGAAAACGGTTTCAAGGCTTCATAGCGGGAGTCGCCGTGCCTTTGTTTACTCGTCCGCAACGCGCGCGCGTCGAAGCGGCCCGACTAGGACAGCAATTAAGCGAAGCCAGTCTGAGTTTGACGCAACGGAATCTGCAAGGCGAGTTAAGCATTCTGGTTCAATCGATTCGCAAACTGCAAAGTAGCCTCAACTACTACGATCAAACCGGGCTACCTACGGCTCGCTTGTTGACCGATCAGGCAAATCGGGCGTTTCGGGCGGGCGAAATCGCGTATCTGCAACTCTCTCAGGCGCTTACCCAGGCTTACCAAACCCGCACTGGCTACGTAGACACCATCAATCAATACAATCAGGCGGTCATCGCTCTGGAGCAATTACTTGGTCTGCCTTAATCCCATCCCTATGTTGACCTTACTAAATCGCTATCTGATTGCCCTGCTAGTTGCCCTGTTCAGTCTTGCGGGCTGCAAGCAACAGGCAACCAACGAGCGTGAAACGAAAGCAGAAACAACGCATACGCACAACGAAGAACCGGCCGACATTGTCGAACTGACGGATGATCAGATCCGCATTGGTGGCATCCGTTTAGGAAAAATCGACTACCGCAATTTAAGTCAGCAGTTGACCGTCAATGGTCGATTAGCCGTTCCGGCTCAAAGTCAGGTCAATGTATCGGCGTTACTGGGTGGATTCATCCGAACAATACCGTTGTTGCCCGGTCAGCCTGTCACGAAAGGTCAGGTACTGGCCCGCATCGAAAACCCCGATTTGATTCAGCTACAGCAGGATTACGCCGAAACGTATAGCCGACTAACGTTTTTAGAAACCGAATTTGCTCGTCAGAAAGAGCTCAGCGAGCAAAATGTAAGCGCCTTGAAAGTATTTCAGCAGACCAGCGCCGACCTAAAGGCAACACGCGCCCGTTTAGCGGGAATGGCTCACCGGATGCGGCTAGTTGGCTTATCGACGCAGGCAGCCCTAGACGGTAAGTTTAGCAGTATGTATGTCCTGACCGCACCCGTGGCTGGTGTTGTAACGAGTCTATCGACCACAGCCGGACAATACGTACAACCCAGCGACGTAATTGCTCAACTGACCAGCAGTCATGGGCTGTACGCTGAACTTACTGTCTTTGAAAAGGACCTGCCACAGCTTCGGGAGGGTCAGCGGGTAGTTATCCGACTGACAAACGAAAACGGGCGTGAACGCTACGGACGCATCAAACACATCAATCAATCCATTGATGCCGACCGTTCCGTTCGCGTGGTCGCCCAGCTTGACCAACCAGCCGCTCACTTGACACCTAACACCTTCCTAAAAGCAAGCCTTGATCTGGGCAACAGTCGAGTGACGGCGTTACCGGAAGGTGCTATTGTATCCGCCGAGGGAAAGGATTACATTTTTGTAGTCACCAACGAGCAAGCCCCCGAACACCATGAACATGAAGAAAAAAGCGAAGCGAATCACCAGCCAGACGAAGCCGAACAGCATGGTACAGGCTTTAAACAGATTCAGGTTCGTCGGGGAGTAACCGAAGGTGGTTATTCACAAATTACACTACCATCTACAATCGATCTGGCTACGACTAAAGTGGTGACCAACGGCGCTTATGCGGTACTATCACAGCTTCAGGCCGCAGGTGGACACGAGGAAGGTCATGCTCATTGACGAAAGGAACCTTGGTTTATGCTGGTTGCTTATGTTGGAGATATGTCGCCAAACCGTTTATACTCAATTCAATGAACGCACTTATCACGGGTAGTCTAACGCTGAGCCTACTTCACGCTCTGATCCCCAGCCATTGGTTACCCCTCGTGACCATTGGCCAGACCGAACGCTGGTCGTACCGGCAGTTGATTTTTGTTACCGTAGTTGTTGGACTGGCGCACACAATCAGTACCAGTTTGTTAGGTATACTGGTGAGTTTGGCGGGATGGCAACTGGCCGAGAACTACCACGATCTTTCGGAGCGAGCCATTCCTTTACTGCTCCTTGCGCTGGGGCTTTGGTATTTGATGCAGCACATCCAGCACCGGCACCTTCACAACCATATCGACACGAAAGCAGTCCGGCAGACACGCTCGTTCAGTGCGTTACTCCTATCGTTGGGACTGGCTATGTTTCTTTCACCCTGTCTGGAAATTGAAGCTTACTTCTTGAGCGCGGGCGCTCAGGGTTGGCAGGCCGTTGCCCTGGTCGTCCTGATCTATAATGTGATCACGTTATCGGGAATGCTGGTCATGGTTACGCTGGGGCGGCATGGGTTGCGCCGGGTCAACGCTCATTGGTTTGAACACAATGAAAATCTGATAACTAGTTTGACACTGATCGGGCTGGCTATACTTAATTTTTACATCGAATTCTAACGGACGCTATGGCACACGACCACAATCATACCCATGACGATGACGACGATCACGACCACGAGGACGTGGCCCTGATAGAAACAGGTACAACCCCAGCGGCTGATGCAGCACCGGCGAAGAAAGGTCCGGAGCAGACCTGGCGCACCTACGCACCGGCCATCAGTAGCTTGGTTTTGCTGCTAGCTGGTATTGCTCTAGACCATTACGCTGCCGACTGGTTTCAGAACCCGATTCGCTTTCTCTGGTACCTGATCGCTTATTTACCTGTCGGATGGCCAGTCCTGCACCGCGCCTGGAGCCGGATTCTCCACCGGGATGTGTTCACGGAATTTTTTCTGATGGGTGTTGCCACGGTAGGCGCTTTTGGCATCGGCGAATATCCCGAAGGGGTTACGGTCATGCTGTTTTACACCATCGGCGAACTGTTTCAGGATGCGGCTGTGTTGCGCGCCCGTCGGTCAATCAAAGCGCTGCTAGATGTTAGACCCGATCAGGTAACGGTTATCCGGAATGGACAAGCAATGCCGGTTCAAGCAGCCACAGTAGCCGTTGGCGACGTTGTCCAGGTAAAGCCCGGTGAGAAAGTCGGCCTCGACGGCACTATGCGATCAGAAAGCGGCAGTTTCGACACGGCGGCCTTAACCGGAGAAAGCGTTCCCCGTACCATTCGCCAGGGCGACGTTGTGCTGGCCGGAATGATTAACCGGCAATCGCTGGTCGAGATGGACGTAACAACGCCTTATCAGGATTCTAAGTTATCCCGCATTCTTAAGCTCGTTCAGCAGGCAACAGGTCGTAAAGCACAGACTCAGGAATTTATAGCCCGCTTTGCCCGAATCTACACGCCAGCCATCTGTGGGCTAGCGTTGCTGATTACGCTCGTGCCTTATTTTTTCGTGGCTGATTACCAATTTCACGACTGGCTTTACCGGGGGTTGGTCTTTCTCGTGATTGGTTGTCCATGCGCATTGGTCATCTCGATTCCGCTCGGGTATTTTGGTGGTATCGGTGCGGGGTCCAAACATGGTATTTTGTTCAAAGGCTCCGTATTTCTCGATTTGATGACCCAGCTTAAAACGGTCGTCATGGACAAAACGGGTACTCTGACAAAAGGAGTCTTCAAGGTTCAGGATGCCACATCCATAGGCATTGATGCCAATGAACTAGCCAAATTAACAGCGGCATTGGAAAGTAAATCAACGCATCCGGTAGCTACGGCACTTATTGCCTATGCCGGAACAGGATACGAATCCGTTTCAGTAGAAAATGTCGAAGAAATTCCCGGTCACGGCTTAAAAGGCAAGGTAGCCAGTAGGACTATGCTGGCCGGAAACGCCAAGCTACTGCGAAAGTTCGGCGTAGTATTCGATGAATCATTGCTTAACATACCCTACACCATTGTTATGACGGCCCTCGACGGGCAGTTCGCTGGTTATTTTACGATTGCGGATGAACTCAAACCCGACGCAGCCGACGCGATTCTGCGTCTTAAGGAAAATGGCATTCATACCGTGATGTTATCGGGTGATAAATCAGCGGTGGTTGACGCAGTTGCCCAACAGCTTGGCGTCGATGAATGGCACGGCGATTTACTTCCTGAAGATAAAGTCGCTCAGGTTGAGCACCTTAAAGCTGCGTATACTGGTGATACAAAAGCGAAGTTAGCCTTCGTCGGTGATGGCGTCAACGATGCCCCTGTCGTTGCGCTGGCCGACGTTGGAATAGCGATGGGCGGTCTGGGTTCAGACGCCACCATCGAGACGGCTGACGTAATCATTCAGAATGACGAACCGGCTAAAATTGCAACTGCCGTTGCTATCGGTCAAGCCACTCGTCGGATTGTCTGGCAAAACATCAGTCTATCACTCATCGTCAAAGCGATTGTGCTTCTGCTGGGTGCAGGAGGTATTGCCACGATGTGGGAAGCGGTCTTCGCCGATGTTGGCGTGGCAATGCTGGCGATTCTCAATGCGGTGCGGGTACAGAATCTCAAATTTCGCTAACGCCCTGTCAGTTTACCAAGCCTTTTTCGCAAGAAGCAGATCGGCCAGAAAACATGGTACAACAAAAAGCCCTGTCAATCATAATGTTGACAGGGTTTCCTTTAACCTAACCTATGAGATGAGAAATAACGTCGCCTGGTTGCCCATCAGCTACGATACAAAGGTAACGGGTCAACACCCGACTGCGTAAGAGCAAAAACCCTGATTTTTTATCAGCGCTTACAATTAAGGAGAAGCCCCTAATTCACTACGTAGAACTACCTGATTAAGCAGACCTAAAGGCAGTATTCGCGTCAAAACGCGTACCTTCGATTGAAAAGTCTACGGTTTACTAATAGCTTTCCACCCATCACTATTCTTTATAAACGCACATGACTACTCCGTTTAGTGAAAACGCCGGACGTTTTTTAAATTCTTCTGAAACCAAATCAATGAAAGAAGCTTATCGTGATCGTAAGCTAGCCGTTGGTCTGTCGACAGATGATTATGTTCGTTCCGAGTATTTTGGAATCAATCAGATAAAAGAACTTCTCAACCATCCAGATTGCGTCGGGCTTCGGGTACACCATGCCAAGCGTTGGGAGGATACCGATGGAAATCCTACCGAAGTTGGAGTCGGACAGCTTAAGCCACGCGTTTTGTTGACTGCCGTTAATGCAAAAGGCAAGAACATAGGCGTCAACAGTGGCAGTGCCGGCTTGAAAGACATGAACCAAAACGCAGCTACACTTGGCGATGGTCTGCCATGCCCAAGGCACTGTGGTGGAGATGAAGATAACTAAAAACGGTTGAACGTATGCTGGAAAGATTACTGCTATTATCAGGCAAATATCCGTTAGATTTTATCTCAGATATTAGCAGTATTTTCCCTATTCTGATAGGGCTCGCTAACTATAAAGTTTTAAGCAAATCATCTAAACTAATTCTGTTATTTTTTGGCATGTATCTCCTTGGTGATACATGGATGATTTGGCTCGGTCTGGAATCAAAAAATAATCTTTTTATCTTAAATCTATATCCCTTAGGCGGCATTTTACTCCTGACTACTGTTTATTTTTCAGCTTTCGACAGCGTATTGACCAAACGTATAATCACGGGGCTAGCTGTACTTTCTTTTCTTATCTGTCTGGTCAATATCAAACGTCTCGAAGCTGATCCTATAGGCTCAATAACGTACAGACTATACATTATCATTCTGGCGCTGCTTTATTTTAATAAAATCTTATCAGACATGCGCATTCGGAATATTCTCATTCACAATTTATTCTGGATAAGCTCAGGCATAATTATTTACGCGACGGGTACTTTCTTTATTTCAATTTTCAGCAAAATCATTTTCAACCCATCGCTGGTTAGCGATGAATTATTTGATACGTACTGGAATATAAACAATATCCTCTTTCTTTTCTTGGTTACGTTTTCATCAATTGGGATTTGGTTTAGTAAGTACGAAAAGGGAAATCTGCTATAACTAATTGCCGCTAATACCTTACCGCTGCTAATGCTAATCAGCCTATTACGTCTTCTACCACTCACTCAATCGTAATTTCATTTTTTTGACGTTCAGATCAAATTGGCCAACTTTACTTTATTTGGCTTTGGTCATAATTGATTTCATCAATGGATTCTGGTTTTGTTATTGCCGTTGGTACAGTTGTGTTGCTGATGATGGCGGTGTTCATCATCATCTTCGTGGCTTATTACCAACAAAAACAGGCAAAGCAGCAACTAGCCCTTAAAGAATTACAGGAGCAGCACCGACGCGAACTGATGACGGCTACCTTTCGGGGGCAGGAAGAAGAGCGAAGACGGCTGGCCGAAGATTTGCACGACGGTATTGGCACCATGCTCTCCGTGACCAAAATGAGCCTGAATCAACTGGAGCGCCAACTTAACGAAGATAACATCCGGGCCAGTTTACAGATCGAAAAAACCCGCTCCATCATTGACGATATGATGACCAATGTCCGTCGTATCAGCCGTGATCTGGTTCCGACAACCCTCGACCGGTTTGGTTTGCTGCCCGCGCTGGAAGAACTGGCCGACCGCGCCAGTGACAGTGAACTGGATGTGCAGCTGGACTATCCTGAAACAATCAATCAGTTATCATCAGCTATTGACCTGATGCTGTACCGCATCGCGCAGGAGCTTGTCAACAATGCCATCCGTCATGCGCGGGCCAAGCATATTGTTATTCAGTTGCAATGCCTTTCCGACATCGTGCGTTTGTCCGTACTAGACGACGGCATAGGCTTTGACTTCGACGCTGTCACGGAAAGCAAACAAGGCGGTCTGGGTCTACGAAATATTGAAAGCCGCCTGAGCGTAGTTGACGGCCATGCCACCTTCGACGTTGCTCCCGGTCGCGGCTCGCAAATTCATGTCCAAATACGCTTGCAAGTTGCCCAACCCGCCCCATTACTAGGTTGATTTGCTTGTCTGTTTAGTTGTTCGTTTGTTTGCTTACTTTTTTGTGTCAAGCTGTTTTCCCGGCAGCTGACAAATACGACCAACAAATTACTAATAGAACCTTACCTCTACGCTCATGCGAAAAATTAAACTGGCACTCTGCGACGACCACACGCTATTCCGAGTCGGTATGGCTACTATCCTGGGCCAGATTCATGACTTCGAACTAATTCTCGAAGCAGGAAACGGACAAGATCTCATCGATAAAATTCCCCGAAAAACGCCGGATGTCGTTCTACTGGACCTGCAAATGCCGGTGCTGGACGGTACAGCAACGGCTGATTATCTCCGTGAGAATTACCCCCTGGTCAAGATTGTCGTGCTCACTATGCACGATGAAGACCGGATGGTGCTGCACCTGCTCGAAAAAGGAGTTAGCGGGTATCTGCTGAAAGATGCCGAAGCGGGTGAAGTGGAAAAGGCGATTCGGAAGGTTATGGACGAAGGCGTTTATTTGAACGAATTCGTTTCCAGAGCGATGCTTCGCAAAATGACTAATAAAACCACGGTTAACAAACCAGCCAACTCGTTTTATAACAGTAAAATTCTCCTTTCCGAACGGGAGAAGGAAGTACTAACGCTGATTTGCGAAGGGCTGTCAACGAATGAAATCAGCGAAAAAATCTTTCTCAGCCCGCGTACCGTTGAAGGGCACCGGCTACGCATTCTGGAAAAAACGGGCACCAAAAATACGGCAGGTATGGTAGCCTACGCGTTTAAAAACAGCCTCGTGTAACGTATGGTCATTGTGGTGTCGGGTACTCCTACCCGGCACCACAAGAACCAACGACTCGTTTATAAGCTTCCCGTCTTACCGCCATCCACCGGAACGTTGATCCCATTGATCGACGCGGCTGCGGGCGTACACAAAAACGCGACGGCGGCTGCTACCTCTTCAGCGGTTGAAAACCGACCCGTAGGAATTTCGCTTTCCATCTGAGCCGACACTTCGTCTTCCGTTTTACCCGATGCTTTGGCGCGCATGGCCAACACGGAGTCCAGACGGGCCGTACGCGTATAACCGGGCAAGACGTTATTCACCGTAATGCCAAAACGCGCGATCTCCAGCGACAACGTTTTAGCCCACTGAGCCACCGCTCCCCGGATGGTATTCGACACGCCCAGCCCCACAATGGGTTGTTTGACTGACGTAGAAATGATATTCACGATCCGGCCATAACCGGCTTGCTTCATAGCAGGCACCACCGCCTGAACTAAGGTCTGATTATTGAGCAAGTGGTTGTGAAATGTATGCGTAAACTCTTCCGGTGTGGCGTCGATGATAGGTCCCCCTGCCGGACCGCCCGTGTTGTTAACGAGGATGTGTACGTCTGGAAACTGGGCCAAATGATTCGCGACCGCTGTTGCAACGGCTCCCGGCTGGCTAAAATCAATGACCAGGTATCGATGTAGTTGCCCTTTTGTCGTGTCCAAGTCAGCCAGTGTGGTCTTGAGCGTTTCTTCATTCCGGGCCATAAGCACAATGTTAGCACCCAACAGCGCTAATTCAATAGCCGAAGCACGGCCAATCCCTTGGGTGCTCCCCCCAACAAGAGCGGTTTTTCCAGTTAAATCAAGATTCATTGCGTTCGATTCGTTACGTCAGCCAAACGGCTGAGGTTTCAATTTTTGACGCTTATTTGCGCCCATAATCGTAAACAAACAAATTTTAATGACACCTTCCTTGCTAAAAATAGCAATCACCGGCATTGTCAGCTGTCTGTTCATAAGTCTGACGGCCTTTGTTATACCTTTCTCAGTAGGGGTCACTACGGCAAGAAATGCCTCTACAACGGGTGCTCCAGTTAACCATACTCTCTACGACAGGTTGCTAAAAAAGTACGTCAACGAAAAGGGTCTTGTCAATTACAGAGGTTTTAAACATGACCAGAAAGAGCTGACAAAGTATCTGGACATGCTTAGCAACAATCCACCAGCGGATAAGTGGTCCAGAAATGAGCAGATGGCTTACTGGATCAATGCGTATAATGCCTATACCATCCAGTTGATTTTGAATCATTACCCGGTCGCGAGTATTAAAGACATCGGTTCTAAAGTTCAGATACCGTTTGTAACAACGCCCTGGGCGAGCAAATTCTTTAAAATCGGGGGTAAAGACATGAGCCTTGACCATATCGAGCGCAGTGTGCTGCGCAAGCAATTCAACGAACCACGTATTCACTTCGCGTTGGTACCCGCAGCCACGTCAGGTCCTCGCCTACGGAATGAAGCGTACCAACCCGACAAACTTAGCACTCAGTTAGACGAGCAAGGCAGCGACTTTCTAAACAATCCGGCCAAAAATGCCATTAGTCCACAAAGAGCGAGTCTTTCAAAAATTTTTGACTGGTACAAAAGCGATTGGCAGAAAAGTAATAAATCGGTTGATTACTGGGTAAATCGCTACTCGTCAGCAAAAATCAATCGGGATACGCCAATCTCTTATCTGGATTACAACTGGGGGTTGAACGAGCAATAACCAGACGCTAACAAGGCCAGGTGGAACTGTAGCCTTTCGATATTGTTTCTGCTTACTGCAAGCTCGGTTACTGTACACAATTATGCCTAAACGAATTTTATATTGGTTCCGAAACGATCTGCGCCTTCACGATAATGAAGGGTTTGCCCGCGCCGTCGAAATGGCGGACGAGGTTCTTCCGGTGTATGTTTTCGAACCACGCTGGTTCGACGAATTATCTGAGCTTGGTTTTCGCCGAACCGGGATTTACCGCGCCAAGTTCATGATTGAAGCGGTAGCGGACCTGCGTAGATCACTCCAGGCCAAAGGCGCCGATCTAATCATACGCGTCGGCCACTCGGCCAAAATACTGGCTCAGCTGGCGGAAGAAATTGACGCGGAAGCCATCTACGCCAGCAAAGAAGTTGCCGAAGAAGAGACGGATACGGAATCGGATCTAAGCAAGCTGCTCAAGCCAATCAACATTGACATTGATCTGTTCTGGGTATCGACGCTGTACCACGTTCGCGATTTACCGTTCTGGGTTTCACGACTGCCCAAAAGCTTTACGGAATTCCATAACTCCGTTGAACCCTATACCGCCGTACGGAAACCAATCGCCGAGCCCCAAACGGTCCGGCTCGTTCCGGGAATTCCAACGCAGGAGCTACCTTCACTAGCTTCGTTTGGTTTTTCGGACGTGGATGAGGCATACCAAATCAACGAAAATACAACTAGTCGGTACGCGGGCGGAGAGACGACGGGAGTTCAGCGGCTGCATCAGTACATCTGGGAAAATGAACTCGTTAAAACGTACGAGGACGCCAGAAACGGACTACCCAGCGACGATTATCCATCGAAGTTTTCGGCATGGCTAGCGCTGGGTTGTTTGTCTCCTCGACTGATTTATCAGGAAGTTATACGCTATCAGGCCG
Organism: Spirosoma liriopis; assembly: GCF_023196085.1. Taxonomy (NCBI): domain Bacteria; kingdom Pseudomonadati; phylum Bacteroidota; class Cytophagia; order Cytophagales; family Cytophagaceae; genus Spirosoma; species Spirosoma liriopis. Next base: position 390,002 of record NZ_JALPRF010000002.1, on the reverse strand, counting down.
ACCGCGCCAGAAACGACTCGACCGAGCGTATTCTATCGGACCTGATTTGGCGCGACTTTTTTCGGTTTACCGCTCTCCGGTACGGATCAAGACTTTTCAAACCAAGCGGAATACAGCAAAATTTGAATAAGCCATGGCTTCGTGACAAAACTCTCTTCGAACAGTGGGCTGAGGGGAAAACGGGAATTCCCTTTATTGACGCAAACATGCGGGAGTTAAACGCGACAGGCTTTATGTCTAACCGGGGTCGGCAGACCGTCAGCCGTTTTCTCGCTAATGACCTGGGCGTTATCTGGACATGGGGTGCGTCTTACTTCGAAAGCTTGCTTGTCGATTACGATCCTTGTACAAACTGGGGTAGCTGGAACTACGTCGCCGATGTAAGCAATGATCCCCACGAAAACCGCACAATCAACGTGTATGATCAGGCGGTGCGTTTCGACGAAGCAGGAGAATACGTTAAGCGCTGGCTTCCGGAATTAGCGGCTGTTCCGGCAGAAAAAATTCATTCTGTTTACAACTTATCGGTTGCCGATCAGGCACAATATGGGGTTACGCTGGGCGACACATATCCCCTACCAATCATCAACCCAAACCGGTGGGCAACAGCGGAAAAAAACCGTTGACCCAGTTTTAAGTTTACATCCTAACAAGTTTTGTTCAACTTTGACTCAATAACACAGTACCATCCTAAAAAACCATGTCAAGAACATTAATTATTGTGATCGTTGTCGCCCTGATTTTGGGCATGTACGGTTGTAGCTCCTATAACGGCCTTGTCCAGAGTGATACCGAGGTACAGGAAAAATGGTCGCTTGTACAAACGCAATATCAACGTCGGGCCGACCTTATTCCGAACCTCGTACGAACGGTACAGGGAGCCGCTAATTTTGAGAAAAGTACACTGACGGCTGTAATACAGGCCCGAGCTAACGCAACTGGGATCAACCTGAACGCGGATCAACTGACACCGGAAAACATTCAGAAATTCCAGGCTGCTCAGGATCAGCTTAGTGGTTCTTTATCGCGGTTGTTAGCAGTAGCGGAGAACTATCCAAATCTGAAAGCAAATCAGAATTTCTCGGAGTTGCAAGCCCAGTTGGAAGGAACCGAAAACCGTATCGCTGTGGCACGTAACGACTTCAATGGATCGGTTAAAACCTACAATCAGTCCGTGCGGTCATTCCCGAACAATATTTTCGCCGGTATTTTTGGCTTCCCCGTAAAAGGCTTCTTTGAAGCGTCGCAGGCAGCTCAAAGCGCACCGACCGTGCAGTTCTAAACCAGTTTCCGCACCCGTGAGCTATGCACAACAGGCTCACGGGTGCGCAGATTGTTGCCCCGGCCATGAACAATCCATTTACTCCCGAAGATCAGCAACGCATTGTAGATGCCATCCGACAGGCTGAGAAAGCCACGTCTGGAGAAATTCGGGTGCATGTTGAGCAACATTGCCCGACTTCAGATCCTGTCCAACGCGCTATCGCCGTATTCGATCAGCTCGGTATGCGCCAGACAAAAGAACAGAACGGTGTGCTGTTTTATCTGGCGCATGTTGACCGCAAGTTTGCTTTAGTCGGCGATAAAGGTATCAACTCGAAAGTACCCGCCGATTTTTGGGCAAGCACAAAAGAGTTAATGCGCAGCCACTTTGCAGCGGGTCAATACACCGAAGGATTAAGCCGAGGCATCGAAAAAGCCGGACAACAACTGCGGCATTATTTCCCGTATGATGGCGAAACCGATACCAACGAACTCGCCGATGAAATTTCGTTTGATTGATAACTTCGTGAACGTATCCACCTTCCTATACCGAACCGCCCACACGATTAGTCTGGTCATGCTGTTGTTTTTTATGGCATTACCAAACCATCTGCTGGCGCAGGATTCATCAACGGGCACTCCTAACGCTGTCATCCCTGACAAACCGAATCCACCGCGTTTGGTGAACGACTTTGCGGGTATCTTGAGCGGTAGCGAGCGCAATCAGTTGGAGCAAAAACTCCGTGCCTATAACGATTCCACATCGACACAGATCACTGTTGTTATCGTAAAAACCACGGAGCCTTACCCCATCGGCGATTTTGCCTTTCAAGTCGGTAGAAAGTGGGGGGTTGGACAGCAGGGCAAGAACAACGGCTTAGTCCTTGCCTGGGCAACGCAGACGCGGAAAGTTTTTATTGCTACTGGCTACGGCCTCGAGGGAGCCATTCCCGACGCCATTGCCAAACGCATTATCAGCAACACCATTGTACCAGCATTCAAGCAGGAGCAGTACTATCAAGGCTTAGACAAGGCAACTACTGAAATTATTCAGCGTGCCAGTGGTGAGTACAAAGCGGATCCGAAGGAGCAGTCAGATGGCGATGGGGCGGGTTTCCTGATCTGGATTGTCATCATCTTCGTTATCATCTTCATCATCTCCCGGCGCAACCGAGGGGGAGGCAATGGAAGCAACCGGGGTGGAGGTTTCTTTCCGCCCGTCTTTTTCCCTACCTCGACGTATTCCGGCTGGGGCGGTTCACGCGGAGGTGGCTGGAGCGGTGGCGGTGGTGGCAGCGACTTTGGCGGCTTTGGCGGTGGGAGCTTCGGCGGTGGTGGCGCGGGTGGTGATTATTAAACGCCGTTACGACCGGAATTACGATTTTGGGTTAGTGGTGCCGCTAGATACGTTGCGCCAACTAAGGACGCCAATAGCAAAATACCAACGATCTCAAACGGGACGACGTATTCGGTCATCAGTTGCTTGCCAATAGTACCGACCGTTGTTTTCCAGCCGACTGGACGAGTTAAGAGCGAAAAATTAGCCCGCGCCAACAACGTATACAAAGCAACAAACAATCCACCTGCTACGCACAAAGCGAGCAACCAGGAGTACGTTCCGGCACGGTTCAAGGCAGGAATGCGGTTAGGCGACTGACTATCTGCGTTTGATGATGCGTTCTTTTGAGTAAGCATCACGCCGAAAATAACCAGCACCAGCACCCCGCCAACGTAGATCATGATTTGGGCCACTGCCAGAAAATCAGCGCTCGCCAGCACGAACAGTCCTGCCACACCAAGCAGCGTCAACAACAGGAAAAAGGCCGCATACAGTACGTTTCGGGTTAGTAACACGGCTAGTGCTCCGCCTATCGTCAGGGCAGCAAATCCATAAAAAGCGAGTTGAACCACAGATCTTCCGTTTGTCTAGTTATTCTGATGCCGTTTCGTCATCCGACGCCGGTTTTGGAGGAGCTACTTTGGGCTTCATCGTTGGCCGAAAAGCGGCTTTAGGCTTGGGCGCTTCCTCCGGCTGAGTTGCTGAGCTCTGGGCAACAGTACCTTCCGACGACAGCCCTTTTTCTGGTTCAGAAACCGGTGTACCCTTCGGCTTCATCGTCGGGCGAAAAACCGGTTTAGGCTTATCGCTTTCCTCTTCTGGTTTTTCTGAGATTACGTTATCCGTTTCGCTGCTTTGTGGTTCAGCCGGCGTTGGCACAGGTTCACTTGCCTTCGGCTTCATCGTTGGCCGAAAGGCGGGTTTTGGCTTAGGCTCTTCAATAGCTGCCTCTTCTGCATCCTGACCAATCGACTTTTCCGATGATACGTCGTTCGCTGGTTCACTGGGAGGTGCAGCTACTTTTGGCTTCATGGTCGGTCTGAACCCACCCGCAGGCTTCGGCTTGGCATTCTCATCTTCGGATGCCGATGAGCTTTCCTTGCTTACGTTCTCAACAGCCTCTGTCTTTTCATCCTCACCACGGAGCGCAGTTTCGTCTGTTTGAGCCGATTTCGGTTTCATCGTGGGCCGGAACGCCGGACGCGCTTTCGGCTCTGGTTTACTTTCTTCGTTGGTCAGCTGTGCTTCTGAATCCGCTGGTAGGTCGTTAGCGACCGGTTTGGGTGGCTTCATCGTTGGCCGGAATCCACCTGGCGCTTTCGGCTTGGGCGTTTCTTCCGCTGCTGAAGGATCAGGTTGCTCAGCTGGTTTTTCGTCAGCTGGTTTTGGCGGTTTCATCGTTGGCCGGAATCCACCTGGCGCTTTCGGTTTTGGTGGGGCTTCGGCAGGCTTCTCCCCTGTCACCAGTTCATTAGTAACATCGTCAGTTCTCGCTTCGTTTGGAACCTCAGTAGGCGGATTCGCTGGTTTTTTCGTTGGGCGGAATACAGGCCGTTTCGTCGTTTCCAGACCGCCCTGGGCAATCTGCTGCATTTCGTCCGGCGTAGCGTCCGTTAATGGGTGCTCAATAGATGAACCCTCCGAGTTAGCGGGTTCAGCAGGTGGCGGAGTTGCGGCTGGCTTGGCGGTGGGCCGGAATGCCGGTTTGGGCTTGGCAACAGGTGCGCTTTCAGCGGTTGGTTGGGCTGCGGCTTTGGCGGCTACCTGAGCGGCTTTCTGCTCTTCTTTTTCGCGAAGAAATTGCTCGTACAGGGATCGTTTTTCGTCCGCTTGTTCAGCCGTCAGGTTCGAGAACTCATACGTTAATTTTCCAAGCTCGAACTCGCTGTAGTCGAACTTCTTGTCCATCGTCAGACACTCAGTTGGACAAACGGCTGTGCACAGACCGCAATAGCAGCACTTAGCCATATCGATGTCGAACTTGGCCGCGTACAATCGAATTGGAGACCCATCAGAAGCCCGTCCGACTTCTTCTGTGGCTTTAATAGCGTCGATAGTAATGCAATCGACTGGGCATACTTTAGCGCATTTATCGCAAACGATGCAATCCTCAATTTCATTACGAAGCCGATAACGACCATTGTCGGGAATAGGAAGCTGCTCGTGCGGGTATTGAAGCGTGACCAGCCCATTTTGCTGATCAAAATAATTGGCGTCGGCAATTCCTTCGGGCGTCCGGCGATGCGTTGCATTGCGTATGTGTTGCAACGTCAGACTTAATCCCTTGAGTGTAGTCCGAATACCGGACTGTATATCGTCAAAGTAAGACATGGCAAAAGAGGACCGATCGATTGAATGCCGTTCGACTTTTCAATCGATCAGTGATTATATAGCGGGAAATCGGTCGGGTTCGCACTCACTCATCAGTGAGTACACCGTGTCGATCACATCATCAACGCTTGGCTTCGAAAAATAATCCCCGTCTGATCCATACGGTGGACGATGGGCCTTAGCCGAGATTGTTTTAGGAACGGAGTCCAGGTAGCGATAGGCGTTTTGACCTTCTACTACCTGCTGCATCATGTACGCCGACGCACCACCGGGAACATCTTCGTCGGCGAAGATAACGCGATTTGTTTTTTTTATGGACTCAACAATGGAATGATGGACGTCAAACGGCAACAACGACTGAACATCGATAACCTCGACGCTTATGCCCAGATCGGCCAGCTGGCTAGCGGCCTCCATAACAAATCGGCACATTGATCCATATGTAACAACCGTTACGTCTGAACCGCTCCGCAGTATTTCCGGCACCCCAAGCGGTACACAAAACTCGGCTAGATTGTCGGGAAGCTTTTCTTTAAGCCGGTAGCCATTCAAGGATTCGATCAGCAAGGCTGGATCGTCTCCTTTGATCAGCGTATTGTAAAAGCCAGCAGCCTGGGTCATGTTACGCGGTACCAGTACGTGCAGCCCACGCAAGCTACCAAGCATCGCACTCAGTGGTGATCCTGAATGCCATATTCCTTCCAGTCGATGGCCACGCGTCCGAATGATGACAGGCGCTTTTTGACCACCTTTGGTACGGTAAAGCAACGTTGCCAGATCGTCGGTAAGCGTCGCTAACGCGTAATAGACGTAATCGAAGTACTGGATTTCAACGATCGGCCGCAAGCCCCGCATCGCCAGCCCAATGCCCTGTCCAATGATGGTTGTTTCACGAATACCCGTATCGGTAATTCGGATTTCGCCGTATTTTTCCTGCAAACCAGCAAACCCCTGGTTTACATCGCCAATCATACCCACGTCTTCTCCCAGCGCAACGACCCGAGCATCTCGGGCAAATAAGCTATCAAAATATCGCTGCATCAGCACATAGCCGTCTACCTGTACAGCGTCGTCGGCGTAATGCGCGGGCACAGCCTCTACCAGCATCGGCGATTCGGGCGAATGGCTATAAAGGTGTGAGTTGTACCGATCAGCATTCGCTTCGTTGGTTCGTTCCAGCCATGCTTTCAGCTTTTGCCGGGCAGTCCCTGGGTCGTTCCGAAGTATTCGCAACGCTTTCCGGACAGTGGAAACAGCATCTCGGCGCAAGGGATTGACCGTTGTACGTAATTCCTCCCGAAGTGCCATTAGCGCAGCCGATTTTGAATTATGCCTTGCGGTCTGCTGAAGTAAAGCCAGCGCAGTCTCAAAATCCTCTTTCATCGACGCTTCGGATGCATGCCAGGCATCAAGCCGAGCCTTCTTAGCAACTTGTTTGGATTCCGCTTCGATAGCTTCTAACTCATCGCTTGTGGCGTAGCCATTCTCGAGAATCCATTGGCGAAATATCCGGTTACAGTCTCGGTCCGCTTCCCAAGCAAGTCGTTCTTTCGACTTATAGCGTTCGTGCGAACCAGACGTCGAATGGCCCTGTGGCTGCGTGAGTTCTTGTACGTGAACCAGCACGGGCACATGCTCTTCCCGGCAGATACGAGCGGCTTGCTGATACGTTTCCAACAACGCTGCGTAGTCCCAGCCTTTGACGGTAAAAATTTCGATTCCTTTTTCCTCTTGTCCATCGCGTTGAAAACCGGCCAACGCCTTTGAGATACTCCCTTTCGTTGTCTGGTACTCAACGGGCACCGAAATACCATAGCCATCATCCCAGATCGACATCAGCAGTGGTACCTGTAAGACCCCAACGGCATTCATTGCCTCCCAGAACATGCCTTGTGACGTAGACGCATCGCCAATGGTAGCAAACACGATCTCGTTCCCGTTGTGAGAGAAGCTGGTCATCTCATGCAATGCTTCGTTGTTTCGAAAAAGCTTCGATGCATACGCTAATCCAACCGCTCTCGGGATTTGCCCGGCTGTCGGTGATATGTCGCAGACAGAATTAAACAGGTCTGTTTGATTAAGCCACAGCCCTTGGTCATCGAGCCAGCGAGTAGCGTAGTGTCCATTCATGGACCGCCCCCCCGTATTAGGCTCGGCCACTAGATCGGTATGGGCATACAGCTGGGCAAAAAATTCCTGCCAGCTAAGTTCACCCAAAGCGGCTACGAACGTTTGGTCGCGGTAATACCCCGAACGAAAATCGCCCCGACGAAAAGCGCTGGCTGCTGCAATCTGCGCCAATTCTTTGCCATCGCCGAAGATTCCGAATTTCGCGCGTCCGCCCATAACGTCGCGCCGACCTAATAAACTTACCTGTCGGCTTTCGCAGGCCATTCGGTAATCAGATAGGATTTTTTCGCGAGTTAAAATATCAGTCGAGCGGAGTTGTTCGTTTGCTATCACAGCGGAGCTACGGGTTGAAAGCGTCCAACATTTAATTTCTCATAGGGTGCGAATGATACCCGCTTTCGAGCGTCATGCGAAAGTAAATTTAAGGCAAAACAACCCAGCTTTCAAAAAAACGATTTTTTCTGTTTCTTTGTTAGGTCAACAGCAGGCAGTTAGCATTTGGCAGACTCTTTGCTCTACAATCGATTTACTGAGTATACTAGTAAAACAACCAAACCATAATTCCGTTTAGTCCAATGAAAAAGTTTTTTTCACTTTTCGTAGCTTTATTTGTGTTTGTCGCAGTAGGCTACGCACAGAAGGGAGTCCTGAAGTTTGCTAAAGAGACTCACGACTTCGGTAAAGTTGAGCAAGGCAAGCCAGTAACGTACGTGTTCGAATTTAAGAACTCGGGTACTGATCCTATTGTCATCAATGATGCTACGGCTTCTTGCGGCTGCACCAAACCAAATTGGACGCGCGAACCAGTAATGCCGGGCAAAACGGGTACGGTATCAGCTACATTTAATGCTGCTGCGGCTGGTCCATTCAATAAATCGGTTACGGTAACAAGCAATGCCGAGGCCGGTCAAACTGTTCTTTACCTGAAAGGTGAAGTCGTTGCTCAAAAAGATGCTCAAACAGCGGCTAGCCCTGCTGCAGCTCCTGCTGGCAAAGACAAAAAGAAATCACGCTAACACGCTGAAGGGTTAATAGTGTGGTCACGAAAGGCATCTGGTTGTTTACCGGATGCTTTTTTTTGCTTCTTACTAGAAAGGTTACTCTTCCGCCACTTTCAGCTATAATGCCCGTTTCTGCTGCCAATAAACCGATAATCTACGGTTCATGAGCAGCGGAAACGGGCATCTTTCGCCAAAAGCGACTTACTAATTTTGCTTTGTAGCTGTCAAGGCAGTCAACCACGCTTTACAGGCAGCGGGCCAAGTATTCAACGAGCCAAATTTTGCCGTACGAAGTCCGTATCCATGCCCACCAGTTGGATAAAGATGCATCTCGACGGGTACGTTGTTTTTTAAACAGGCCAGATAATAGCTAATGCTGTTTTCAACGGGTACCGCTTTGTCGTCCTCCGAGTGAACAAGGAATGTCGGTGGCGTTTGATTGGAGACTTGTAGCTCGTTGGAATAGTACGCCAGCATCTCGGCGGATGTATTTAGCTTTCCCAATAATTTATCCCTTGAACCCGTATGGGCTTTCTCTCCCAAGGTTATCACGGGGTACATCAAAATCGCGAAGTTTGGTTTAGCCACTTCATTCGCTTTAGGGCCACGGTGGTAGTGCGTTGCCAGCGTAGAAGCTAGGTGCCCCCCCGCAGAGAAGCCCATAACCCCTATCTTGTTTGGATCAATATTGTATTTGGTTGCGTTTTGCCGAATCAGGGTCATTCCCTGCATGGCGTCCAGAAGCGGCACCTCCTGTTGATTGGTCATGATCGCTTCGTTGGGCAGCCGATATTTCAGTACAAAAGCCGTTATGCCCATCTCATTAAACCACTTGGCAATATCAACGCCTTCGTGGCCTGATGCAAGAATCGAATACCCGCCACCTGGGCAGATCATCACAGCAGTCCCCGTTGCGTTGTTCTTGGCGGGCAGGTAAGCCGTAAGCGTCGGTACGGATACGTTACTGATCCGCATGATCCCGTCATTCCCAGGATCTGATTTCTCTTCGATCTGTGCCCCAGCAATAGCATTGGGAATGGCTCCATCAGGCCATAACTTTATTACTTCCTGCGAATGAGCCGTTTGCGTTAGGAGCATGGTTAAAAGTGTAGTAGCGAATAGATTGCGCATATAAAGGCGTAAGGTTAGCAACAGGGCCGATGATAATTGCATGAAAAAGCCGACACTCAGGTCGGCTCTACTCATATTTCTGCCTCCGTTTCTTCCGCAGTGTCCGTACTTTTTGAATCACTTCGGAGAACATCGATGAGCTCTTTTACCCGATATACCGTTTTGTTGTATTTATTGCCTAGCATTATGATGACGTACTCATCTTTTGGACTAAACCAGAACATGGTGTTATACCCTTTCCACCAGCCTGAATGGTAAATAAATTCAGGTTGGTTATCTTCACCGAGCATCATTCGGAAGCCGTAGCCGTAATTCTTTGCTCCTTTTTTCTCGAAGCTCCGCGGCACAAAGGCTTCCTGCAATGTCTTTTTCTGTAAGACACAATCGCCATTGAGCGCTCGATACCATCGAAATAAATCGCCGATGGTTGAGTAAATACCTTTATCACCGACGACATCATCATAGTAATCTTTCGGTATTCGTCGGTTCCATTGATAACCTGCCGTTTTATGCTGATTGAACAACTCATTTTTTGTCGTCGCCACAAAGGTCTGATGCATTCCCAGCGGTTCGAAAATTGTAGCGTGTATGTACTCTTCGTAGCTTTTACCCGACACTTTTTCGATGATTGACGCCAGCACCATGTAATTGGTATTACTGTAGCTAAAACCACGACCAGGAATGTTGTAGGCTCTGGGAGTAGGTTTCACTGTGGCGAACCAATGCATAATGGTTGCATTGGACGGGTAAGGTTTTTCTTTTTTGTAGAAATTAACCTTCATGCTATCATCGAAGGCATACTGATAGTTCGGCAACCCGCTTCGGTGGCTCAGCAATTCTCGAATCGTAATACCGTGATAAGGAAAATCAGGATAGAATTTTTGAATAGTATCTTCAAATTTCAACTTACCCAGCTCGATAAGCTTGAGTGTACCGACAGCCGTGAACGTTTTTGACAGCGATGCCAGCTGAAACTTTGAATCATCGACTAGTGTATCCCGTTGCCCCCGCTCGAAATGGCCCAAGCCGAAGCAATGCTTGTAAAGGACCATTCCCTTCTGTGCTACCAGAACGTTACCGTTTAGACCTTCACGTACTTTCTGCTGAAAGATGTGTTCAATCTGCTGAGCTTTCTGGTCAGCATGGATTTCCTGTCGAACAGCCGCTTGTTGTTCAGGTGTGAGAACCTGCTCGTCGGCACAGTTGCGCAATTCTTTTGCTGACTTATCTAACTGTTTTTGCGTGCTTTGCCCGCAAGAAAAAATAAGGTTTAGAAAGACTAATACGCTTATTACACTTACTATCCTGTTCATCCTCGCCATCCTACCCCTTACTTGACTAATCTCTGTACGCACAAAAATAAAAACCTTCGTCAAATGCCAAGGATAGGTTTGCCCAAAAAATAAAACTGAGTTTAAAAACTTATTCAGCGCACTTACCAACGATGGTTAGCCTTTTGAAAATCCGAACGCTTGTCTGCTCCGGAAGATAGCTTCTTGTTGGCTGGTTTCTGGCCTAAAAATCCAACTTTACGTATTCCCAGGTAAGCACCAACGCTTCTCGGCAACAATTCACCTACATCAGCAGCGACGGAAGCATTTATTGTAGAGCCGCCTAGAATGCCTACGGGAACGGCCAGCGATATTAATCCTGAAAACTGACGAGGTAAACTAATGAATGGAATATCATACGTTCCAGCATTAATACTATAGGACAATCGTGTTGTCAAATCGATCTTATCGACTATCAGAGCACTAAGACCAACATGAAAAGCACTAACCCGATTATTAGCAATAGCGGGACTAAATCTAGTCAGATTCGGATTGATTTCAGCCCTTGGTGCTAGAAATGGGGTTCCTATCGTACGTCCAAAGTACGTCCATCCATCTACAAACTGGCTATGGTTAAAATAATTATCTCGACCTCTACGCTCCGGGTCATCAATAACAAATTCTGCCCCCCCCTGGCTACCAGTAAAAAGATACTCGAACGTAAACTGCCGGAGAAAAAAGGCAGACCCAGTTGGCTGATTCATATTCTTAATACGAATACCGTTTAATCCATCCTTCAAGTTGGTGCCGTAAAACAGAGAGCCATCGTCGTATAAGAATTGTCGATAAGCATACACATTCCAGTTAGCCAGATCAATATCAGCGGCTATGTCGACAGAGCCCAAATGGTTACCGATTCGATTATCTTCAAAGGATGTAAGATTGTTATCGGTTGCGTAATCGTTGCCCCGCGTCCCCAAAACGACGTTCGGGTAGTAACGCAAACTAGATGGCAATTTCCCATCAACAGCAACAACTGGCCCTAAAACATTTGGATCAGCATATCCAGCCCAAATTACTTGGTGATTAAAACCTCCGTAAAAACGAATCTTCCAAGACGGCTTCCCTAATCGCAGATACAGGTATTTTTGGTGTAAGTAAGAGCCTTTTACTAAACGATCTGAATTTTCGAACCATCCGTGTGACCAAGCGCCCAGCACTGATATGACGCCTTTTGTGAACGGAATTGATGTGAATGCAGGTAAGCCAATCTGAACTTTGGGTATGGGAAGCGCATTACCTGACCAAGCATAAGCTCCGGTAGTTAACAGCGTATCAACTAGACCAACAACTTCTTTCCGACGACCCGCATAAATCTCAAAAGCGCCTAATCTCCCCTTAATATATGCTTCAGCTAACAGTAGTTGACTCATTTGACCTGCGTTCGATACTAGATTCAGGCCATACCCCCAATCAGCTTTTGGTCGATGCCCCGTACTGTCCGCTGATAAGTAATCGGCGCGTAGGCTTACATTCATACGGAGCAAGGGCGTTTGTAAGGGGATTGTACCGTATTGATTCGCTCTTAACCAGAATGGCGTCTGACTAGAAGAAATCATTCCTCCCGCTTCTACATCGTATTGGTTAATGCGTTGGCTATAAGAGGCAGATACAGGGAAGAGCAAAAGCCATAGATAACAAAAGCAGCAAAGGACAAATCTCATAAAGTGAAGGAATAGATCAATTGCCCCAATTGGCATCAGGGTCATTTTCCACGGCCCTGCATCATTACCCGGACTGTCTGGGCGATAATCCACATATCAAACAAGAAAGACCGGCGTTCAGGATACAACAAGTCATATCGCAAACGCTGTACCATTTCTTCAATATTGGCCGCATAGCCAAATTTAATTTGGCCGATCGACGTGATGCCAGGTTTAACTTTGAGTAAGGTTTTATATTCTGGAGCAACCTCAATAATTTGGTCAATAAAAAACTGACGTTCGGGGCGAGGGCCAACAACAGACATATCTCCCCGTAAAACATTGTAAAACTGCGGTAATTCATCCAAGCGGGTCTGACGCATAAACCACCCCCAGGGAGTGATTCGGCTATCCCGGTAACCTGCTGACAATACAGGACCGCCTTGCTCCGCATTAACATACATACTCCGAAACTTGTAGATTAGAAAGGGTTTTCCCCCTCTACCAATACGTTCTTGCGCATAAAAGACGGGTCCTTTTGATGTTACTCGCGTAATTAACGCCACCAAAAGAAAGAAGGGAGCCCCAAGTACTATTACTCCTAACGAAAAAGTAATATCAAATCCTCGCTTAAGGGTGTTAACCTGAAAATCAGCTAACATTTGTGAGGACAGATTTAGCACGGGTAGAAAATCGTGGTATTCAACCGACGCCCCACGAGCTAGAAATCCCCGAAAATCGACTAACAACTTAACCTGATAATCAACAGCTTCCGCATCATCTACAATTTCCTTTAGCCGACTGTTGTCAATATAAGGCATACAGCAGTAAACACAGTCAATCTGATTAACACGGACGTAATCAACCAATTGGTCGTAATTGCCTTTCAGTTGATCGACGGTATCGGGAGTAGGGTCATCGAAATAGCCTTTAAAATGAAATCCCATTTCGGGATGAGCGTCATAAAAACCTCGAATCGTGGTCGCTAACTTTCCATATCCTACAATGATATACCGTCTGTTATTATACCCTCTAGATCTGTATTCCTTCAAAAATAGTAACCCTCCTATTCGAAAAGCAATTCCTAGAGTAGCGAACAACCCGTATGTAATCGCTATATGTCCACGCGAGTAATAATAGCCTTTGACAGCTACCCAATATATTGCAATAATGGCCACGTGTATGGCCATCAAAATAAGCATTTTTTTGATCAGATGATCGGCTTTGAATAGTTGCCGGGGAAATATATAAGGCTTGGATACGAGGATTTCAGCTAACCAGATCAGATTAAAAACCCACCATAACGTTACATAGGGTGGTTCGAAGACGGGAGATATCGTTCCAAACTTAATTCCGTATGCTCCAACAAAGGCTACATTGAGACTCAAAAAATCAACAATAATGTGGAGCGGAAAGAGTAATATGGAATAGCGATGCCTCATAATATACTTATTTACCGTGCAAGTCCATTACAACACTTACTCTCTGTTTAGACAACGAAGATAGCATTCAAGGTGTAGCAGCACTTCTTAAAATTATCCTACGGTTTAAGGACTTTGCTTGCAATGTAGCAATTTTTATCCAATTTGCTGACATGTCACCGTGAGAGTATTAATAGATTAGATAGCGTATTATCGCGTCAACCAATTTTTCTTTAAACTAATATACCCCCCTACGCTGTTTTGATAAAACGTTCCGGCGTCAACGGCAATACTTCCCGTAAGTTGGATACCACCCAAAATTGCTACTGGAGCAACGAAACTAGCAAGACCAGAAAACTGGTTACGAATCGAACGAAACGGATAATCGTATGTACCTAAATTACGGCTGTAAGATAGCTTTAGCTGGTACGATATGGGACCCTCAAATGCATGCCCTCGAATCGGTAAACTTCCAGCAATCCCCGTATGGAAGACATAGACTCGATTGTTTGCCGTAAACGTACCGTACGGGTATTGATCTTGTGGTCCAAGCGCAGGTGCGATAAATGGCGTGCCAATGGTATGTTTGCGGTAAGCCCAACCATCTCGGTACTGCTGATGATTAAAGTAATCATCTTTACCTCTTCGATCAGGATCATCAATAACGAACTCAGGGCCACCCTGACTTGTCGTATTCAAAAACTCAAATAGGATGTCTCGAACCACCGCCCCTGGATCATTCCGTCGAATTCGTATTCCATTCAAGCCGTCAGCAATGTTGATTAAGTAAAACAGTGACCCATCTTCATATATGTTCTGCCGATACAGATAAAGTGTATGACGAACCAGATCTATTTCGGTAGCTATGTCTACAGAGCCAAGATGGTTCCCTACCCGGTTTGTCAAGTCAAAGTATGTATATTGCTGTGTATCAGTACGACCTGAATTTAATGTGCTAACCACATAGAAGTAATTCGTCAGACCACTTGGCAATTTTCCGCCAGCAGGAATCGTGCCTGGTATACCTGTTGTATCGGTTGCACGCCCACCCCAAACAGCTTGATGGTTAATTCCTGCATACACCCGTATCACATCGCGCTCTCGCCCAAAACGTAGATACAATGATTTTTGATGTAGCATTGTGTTTTGGATATACCCTTTACCATCTAAGTAACCATGCGCAAACGTTCCCTGGACGGACACCCATCCTTTTGTAAAGCCAATGGGCGTAAAAACGGGAATAGCTATTTGTATCTTAGGGACAGGCATCGCATTACCCGACCAGGCATATGATCCTGTCGATAATGTAGAATCAGCCAAGCCGAATTTTTCGCGCTGCCGCCCGATATACGCTTCAAAAATTCCCCGCCTTACTTTAATATACGCTTCTGGCAGTAACACGTTTCGCTCGTAAGGCAATTGGCTCTGCGGAGTGTTTAAAATGACATTTAGGCCATAGGCAAAATCATATTTTTTACTACGCCTACGTTCAATGTCATAACGGCTGGTGTCATAATCGCTGTAAACCCCAGCTCGATAGGTCACTACAGGCGACTGATTCGGAACAATTCCGTATTGATTAGCTCTTAGCCAAAATGGTGTTTGGGTAGAGGAGGAAAAATAAGTTCCGATTTCAGCACTATACTGATTAGGCGAATGAATTGACTGTGCTTGCAAAGAAGAAGCAATAATGTAAACACCAAGTAGCAGAAGACCTGACTTTAAGCAATCACACATTGATTGTCGGGTAGAGTAGAGAATGAATTTGCAATAATAATGCCTTAAGTCCACGTTTATTGTTAGCACGCTTTCTTTTTGAGGCTGCGCATGATTAAGACAATTGTAAAAATGAGAAAGACCCACACATTCATTGTGTAGGTCCTTCTCTTACGATTCAGGCTCTAATAAAAGATATTATTTTTTTATAATGCGATTAGTTGCCTTTTGTTGATTGGCTTCTACGATAGGAATGTAAACGCCAGCATCTAGGTTAGACGGTTTCCATTCTACATGATGTTTGCCTGCTAATTGGCTCTCATCTTTCACTAGTTGACCAACAACTTTACCCTGAGCGTCTATAACCCATAGATTTACGTTGCCGTCGGCTGGTAAATAATATTCGATTCGTGTAGAATGTTCAAAGGGGCTGGGATAAGCCTCTAACTTTAATGCAATATCCCCTTCAACGCTCACGGGCCGAATATCAGCAGTAAATGTACTACCGGTCTTCGCTTCGAATCCTGCCAATAGCGTAACAGATCGCCCCGCTTTATAACCAACGACGCTAGCTGTTCCTACTGTATTCGTAGCTTCAATCGTTTCGACTGCCTGCTGCGTATATTTACCAACTTGTTCATAACTAAGTTGAACACGAAGATTTTTGGGAGGAATCTGCGCGAAGCCGTTTAATGCCAGACCGCAACCCACTACTATAGCTAGTGTTTTCATGTTATTTGCGAGTTTTGGTTTGCATTCTATTAATACGGTTCTCCAATCGGCTGCTTTTCTGTTTTAATGCGTCATTTTGCTTCTTCAACTCAATGACGTAGAGAGTCAACTCTTCTACTTTCTCGAGAAGCTTTGCCTGCATCTGACCAACATCGACACCTTCCTTCACCACCTCTTCCGCAGATGGAACACCTGGCAAGTGCTTCTCCCGGTTGATGTACCTCTCCACCTCTTTCAAGCCCCGCAGCCTGTAGCCGCTCTCGAACACCCGGTCCGACCAGTCGGTAGTACTCTTCACCGCCACCTTCACCTTCTCGGTCAATACCCCATCAGCTACATACAACCGGTAGCCAGCGGGAGTATTGCTTACGCCAGGACCGATCACTACCCCCCCAGCGTTGGTGTTCACCAGATTGTCGCCTGACGCCTTCCACTGCCCTTCTTCAGCTGCCAGACGGCCCGATCCGCTGAGGCTACCAAGCACTACGTCACCCTGAGCATTGACCGTCAAAAACTTGGTTTGATTGAGCGCTGTTGCCGTCGAGGAAGAGGTTAGATTAGTAAACCGTAAACCGCTGCTACCCGCAGTGCCCTGAGTAATCTCCAGCTTGGCATTCGGCGCGGATGTACCAATCCCTACGTTGGCATTGCTGCCCAAAATTACACTGTTACTGGCAGTGGCCAGGGCGTTGTAGCCTAGCACCGTCACGTTGTTCAAGGTGGCACCAGCCGGTACACCAGCATTGTGGCCAATGAACGTGTTAGCGCTACCCTCCAGATTCTCCCGGCCAGCATAGCTTCCTATGTGGACATTCGAGCCTCCGCGCTTGTTTTTGGCTCCTGCCTCCGAGCCAATGAAGACGTTGAAGTTGCCTTCTGTGTTGGCCAGACCCGCTCCGTTACCGATAAAATTGTTGTTGGCCCCTACGGAGTTGTTTTCGCCCGAGGAGCTGCCGATGAACGTGTTGTAAGCGCCTACGGAGTTGTTGTAGCCGGCTCGTTGTCCCAGGAAAAGGTTGGCAATACCGTTGCTGTTGTTGTAACCAGCGGTGCTGCCGATGAACACGTTGGCACTGCCCGATTGGTTGTTGCGGCCTGCCTGATAGCCCAGAAATGTATTGCCTTGTCCAATAGACCCATATCCTGATTCGAATCCTACGAAAGTATTTTGCGAACTCGTTGTATTAGATATCCCAGCTCTACTTCCCAGAAAAATGTTAGCATTTCCCGAAGAGTTAGCCGAACCGGCTAAAGATCCAGCGAATAAATTATCGTTACCGTTAGTGTTAGAAGAACCGGCGTCTGACCCTAGAAATGTATTGTCATTCCCCGCTTGATTTGCATAGCCAGCGCCTGCACCAACAAAAGAGTTGTTATTGCCTGATACGTTATAGTATCCAGATCTGTACCCGGCGAATAAATTATTATAACCTATTGTATTTGAGTAACCCGCCGAAGACCCGAAAAAAGAGTTATTGTTACCTGATGAATTCGTAAATCCAGAAGAATATCCTAAGAAGGCATTCCCCTGACCAGAAGAGTTGCTCTTCCCTGCACTTGCCCCTATAAATACATTTTGCGTACCAGCCATGTTTGAAACTCCAGCAGCCCTACCTACCATTAGGTTGCTGGCTCCACTCATATTCTGATTACCAGCTCCCACACCCACTAATGTATTATCAGATCCAGGTGTAGTTGAAGCAGGCGTAGTTGAAACGTAATTTGTCTGTGCGCGCAGAAGAGTAGAACTAGCAGCTAAGGAAATCAGTACGTAAAATATCTTTCTCATATTTAATATTTTTTTACAAAGAAAGTCTGTTTTAGGCAAATTACAACAGTTTTAAACATGTTTTAAAGTCTCTTGTTTAGCAGATTATGGCCTTGCCACCACAAATATTTTTAAGTGTTTAAGCTTGAATTAAAATCTAATTTGGCTGCGTCTATAAATACTAAGGAAACTATATGAAGCTGAGAAGACTATTGCCATTATTAATTAGAATGAAGCCGATCACTATCGGTATAATTGTATGTCTTACTGCTTGTTCAACGCCAGCCCAACAAACAACTCTTGAAAAAGAGACAACTGCTACAAACGATAAAAAAGACGTCGAACCTTCCAACTCATACAGTAAGGTGTCTCAAGTGCGAAATCTGAAAACAAGCCCAGATCGCTTAAGCTTGGCAATTGATGGTCAAAGCGACTTATTTTACTACGATCCTAAGGACAAATCAACGCCGGATAATGGAAGTACAGTGATTGTTACGAATCAAGGAAAACGATACAAACGCCTACTTGAAGGGCCCATAAATGCTCAATACCACTTTGCAGCTAAAGGCGATGGAGTTACAGATGATACAAAGTCTTTACAAGCCGCTATCAACGCGGCTTGTAAAGCCAATAACCCAGCAGCTAAAAAAGGATCAAGTCCAGCCAATGGCTCTAATACAGTTTATATCCCGCATGGATCTTATAAGATTACTAATGAAATCTTAATTCAAGGATCTTGTACAATTCTTATGGAACAAGCAAGTAGCTACGGCGGAACCAGGATTCAGCAAATGGCATCGGGTAAACACTTATTTCATATTGTCAAAGATAACGACGGTAGTTCCTCTGGAGTGCACATTATTGGTGGTATTCTAAAGGGAAGTGCATCTACTACAAGTGCAGAAGTAGCTTTAATCTTCGGCGGTGAAGGCGCTTTGAACGCTAACAATAACAGCACGTATATTGATAACGTGTGGTTTCAGACGCCTGAGCAATATGGTATAAATTTTCTAAGGGGCGATGATATCAACATAAGAAATTGCACTTTCGACGTATCCGCTTATCATTCTATAAAGATGGGAAGTTCCTCAAATGCTGTTACTAATTCCAGTATTGTCGGTTGTACGTTTTATGACATACGGGCTGGTGCTATAGATCTGATTAACGTAGATGGTTTAATTGTAAACACTAACAGGGTATACAATAACGCACAGCGGTATACACCTTACTTTCTAAACGCTAACGGGAAAAGCGTCAAAGGGCTGCAAATAAGTAATAATTACCTTGACTATGTAAACAGACTCGTATTCGTAAATCACAATGCTGAAGATGTTTTAATATCAAATAATATGCATCGACATGGTTCGGGACGGAGCATAGAGATTGGGGGAGGTCAGTCTGTTAGTACAATATACATCACAAATAATGTACTTTCGGGAGATTACTCAAAGGAGGTTAACTTGGGAGGGGCCAATGTACCTGATAGCCCTATTTTTTGTTACTCAACTGGTTTAGCCAACTCCCGTATAACAGGTAACACATTTCGCCATATTGGTAAGGGCAAAGGACTAACTCCAATGCTTTTAACAGACAAACGTACAATCAATAACTTTGTATACGATAATATGATCATAGGCTTTGACAACGAAGGGCAAATAGCTAACCCAACCCTTAATCGTACAAAGTAAGCGGCCACTTTTCCTGACCAATTTACAATGAGTAACAAACCATTGTCCTACATCTTAAAAGAAACCTAATCATTAACCGCTTCGTGCAGGATGTGTACTCAAATAAACCTAATTTTTGCCTTTGATGTCTAATAGGAGTACGCACTAAATTTTATATTGCGTAAGTAACTTAGCTCAGTTTTACCTTCGTAACTCCCAAATTATCGGCTGTCAAGCCGTTTGGGAAGAATACACAATAAACGTTACTTAGTTCAGGATGTAGTCCCCCCTATTTTAATCAGTTTCGAGCCGATTAAATAGCACTACCGTTGTACCCCCACAGTTTTACCCATTATCGACAAATAGTCACAAAACCGAGCAGCGGCTATTTCAATGCATAAATACAACTTGTTCTAAGCAGTTTCTTAGTTAGTCTTCTCGGAACTAACTCTCATCTTATACGCATCATACCAGCTAATTAGCTCGTGCTCAAGGTAATTGAATTACGATACCGAACGACCATGTCAATAATAGTTTACTGAATGACATATAAGCGTACCAGTTAGAAAATTTTACTATAATTTATCCAAAAGGGAGTAATTATTAGCTTTAACAACGCCAATTGTCATAAGCTTTTAAAATCATATAATTCGAAAAAGCAAGGTTTACGACATAGTCATTGTCAATCTGGGCTGACATTAGCTTGTCTGACAAATTAAATGGTAATTACAATAATACATTCAAACCGAGAGTCAAGCTACCAAAGTCAATATTGTTAAGTCACCCATATGTAATCGAGCAAAGCTATTTTATAGTTAATAAAGAAGTCTTTATTAACTATAAAATACAAAAAATGAGCAAAAATTAGTCTTACTAGCGTCGTAATAGGCACCGACACACCAACTACAAATTAACGGCCATAACTTAATTTCCGGATCAGAGCCGAAGCGGATCTCACCGTCTTTTATTGTGCTTTTTAAATAACACCTCCTCTAGCATGGCTAACTTTTTACGCTGGTTTTTTTGAACATTAACAAGATCATATACTTTTTTTTGCAATGATACATTGCTCTTCTGCAACTGAATAGTGTACAAAGTCAATTCCTCAATCTTCTCTAATAGAAGGGCGTCAGTCCGATGTAAATCATTCCCTTCCTTCACCACCTCTTCCGCAGATGGAACACCTGGCAAGTGCTTCTCCCGGTTGATGTACCTCTCCACCTCTTTCAAGCCCCGCAGCCTGTAGCCGCTCTCGAACACCCGGTCCGACCAGTCGGTAGTACTCTTCACCGCCACCTTCACCTTCTCGGTCAATACCCCATCAGCTACATACAACCGGTAGCCAGCGGGAGTATTGCTTACGCCAGGACCGATCACTACCCCCCCAGCGTTGGTGTTCACCAGATTGTCGCCTGACGCCTTCCACTGCCCTTCTTCAGCTGCCAGACGGCCCGATCCGCTGAGGCTACCAAGCACTACGTCACCCTGAGCATTGACCGTCAAAAACTTGGTTTGATTGAGCGCTGTTGCCGTCGAGGAAGAGGTTAGATTAGTAAACCGTAAACCGCTGCTACCCGCAGTGCCCTGAGTAATCTCCAGCTTGGCATTCGGCGCGGATGTACCAATCCCTACGTTGGCATTGCTGCCCAAAATTACACTGTTACTGGCAGTGGCCAGGGCGTTGTAGCCTAGCACCGTCACGTTGTTCAAGGTGGCACCAGCCGGTACACCAGCATTGTGGCCAATGAACGTGTTAGCGCTACCCTCCAGATTCTCCCGGCCAGCATAGCTTCCTATGTGGACATTCGAGCCTCCGCGCTTGTTTTTGGCTCCTGCCTCCGAGCCAATGAAGACGTTGAAGTTGCCTTCTGTGTTGGCCAGACCCGCTCCGTTACCGATAAAATTGTTGTTGGCCCCTACGGAGTTGTTTTCGCCCGAGGAGCTGCCGATGAACGTGTTGTAAGCGCCTACGGAGTTGTTGTAGCCGGCTCGTTGTCCCAGGAAAAGGTTGGCAATACCGTTGCTGTTGTTGTAACCAGCGGTGCTGCCGATGAACACGTTGGCACTGCCCGATTGGTTGTTGCGGCCTGCCTGATAGCCCAGAAATGTATTGCCGTTAATAAAAGAAATATTATTTTGTGCCCAACTTTTACTAACTACTACGCTTATGAGGACGACAAAAAAAGCTTTTTGATTCAACATATTACAATTGAAATTTTATACTTTAAGCACTAAAACTAATAGAGTTAAGTAATCTATTATTCCATAGCTCATTCAAGCTTTTGATACAGACATTGGGGTTTGCGACCTAACAGAGTTAATCTGATGAGATGTCAGAGTCCGTTTTTTACTCTAAATATACTAATGAGCAACTGCTTTAAATTATTTTTCGCAAAATTATAACCTACAAGCTATCAAATCTTTACCAATAGAGCAAAATGATCTAATTATAATATAGAACAGAATACTACCTTTGTAGCAAGATATTACTATTTGGACCCGACAGATAATCATACAGTACACTAGTCTGCATACCAATGACTTTTTATGCCTATTAATGTTAAAGACTCTCAGTTTGGTGCAGTTGGTGACGGCTCGAAAGACGATGCCGCTGCTATTCAAAAAGCAATTGATTTCGCAAAGACAAGAAGCGCAAACCCATATGCACCGTATCTCACTACAGTATACTTTCCTGCGGGGTATTATTTAGTTGGTAGTCCGATAAATTTAACAAACGCAACTGGAATCTGGCTTGTTGGAGATGGCGGTTCATACCTAAACACAGTTATTTTAGGTATTACAGGTAACCAGCCTATGTTTGATTTCAGCGGCTCGTCATACTCAGGCTGTGAAAACTTTACTTTCTTACCAGCCGGTAATGCATCTAATTCCTCTACTATAGGTGTTCAGTTTGCACGTACTAACAATGGAGGCCTGAACTGTGGCATTAAAAAGTGTTATTTTCAAATGGCAGACAATGCGTCTGCCAACGGAGGCCTAGGCTCCATAGGGTTATTGAACATTCGTAGCGAAGAATTTTATATTCATGAATGCGTCATTAGAGCTAACGCACCACTCATTTTAAGCTATACATCTAATATTGCTGTTATAGGGGTCAACTACACGGCATCAAGCTCTTATCAGGCTCTTTTAGGTGGTACAGGTTCTATGGGAGTGACTGACATCACTGGCACTTCATTGCAAGCCATTGAAAAGCGTTTGCCTGCCATGATTCTACTTGGTACAAACACTATAAACTTTCAAGGTTACCTCAGTAGGCTTCTTTCTTCAGGAAGTGGATCAAATGAAACAGCTATTTTATGCGCTACCTATACAACAAACCTAAGAGTACATGCTACTATTGAGTCTTTTTCGCGAGCTGTACAAGTTTTAAATAGTGCACTTGAGAACTGTGATCTAAACTTAGTGGTTGCTAATTCTACAACCCCAAATACAGAGTTAGTAGATGTTACAAACTGCTTTGTGTCAGGATTGAGATTATCAGTATCTCAACCAGTTTCATCTGAGCGTAATCGTATCGTAATATATCATGCTCCAGTCGCGAACAACACTCAACAAGCTGTAGGATCGATAACAAATAGTGAAATTACATGCTCAGCTGTACCTAGCAACGAATTTATCATTTCAGCAAATTTGCTTAAGCGCTCAACCAACGTCTTGTTTAATACGTTGATCCCCTTTGAGAAAAGAAGTGGGCGTATCAGGCAGCTAACAAACTCTCGTGTCTCATTTGGAACGGTAGGGTCAATTACTTCAGCTAGTATTTTACAGTTTAGAGAAGCAAGGCTAACAAATGTAAACAACAATAGTGGACACTACCGATTTTGGATCGATGGCACTATAAAAGCAGGAGGATATGGTTCAGGTAAAGCGGCATCTCTATCATTTCAAGCACAAATTATTGTCAATCAAAGATATGATGGAGTTTTAGATCCTTTTTCTAGTACTGTAATTACGCTTGATCAGAGTTCCACTGACCCGAGTTACTTAAGTATTAGTGGGATAGTGGCGAACCTTACATTTACCAATAACATTGGTAGCATTACTCTTTTACCAAGAGTATTAGGAAATGGTACTGGAGAACCTGTTTATTATGAAGGCTTTGTAGAATTCCAAAGTGATTTTTTCATTAACGATCCATTTCCGTTGACTTAGAGATCATTTCCAAAATGAGCGATGCATACTTATTATGCGTTTAAAGCTTATTGGTAGTACCTCATGCCAATAACCTACTCGATACCCCACATATTTGGCAGCCGTCCGTATTAGTTGTTTAGGAATCAGCTTAAGATTTTTAGTTTTTTTCAAATAAGTCCATTCATTTATAACATATTTTAATCCTTCCGCTTCAGCCTTAGTAAAAGGCTGAAGCACTTTTTGTTGCTGTTTATGAAAAGCTCCTATATCAAAATATCGTTTAAATTCCTCTGTTAAGGTATAATTATGGGAATGAAAAACTTCAGCTTCTGCGGTATAAGCGACGGCTTTACCATCCAAAATTAGTCTAGCCGCAACACTTACATCCTCACCAAGAATAGTATCAGAAGGAAAGCCTCCTACATCAAGAAAGTCTTTCTTCCGATAAGCCGCAAAAGAGTTTGAACAGTGACAAGTTTTAATTCCCATCCTAGGAATATCTACCTTACTCTTAATTACACTTTGGTTAGGGTAATTACTTGTCCTTGCAAACTGGCTAAGTACATCCGCATCAGGATACGGTAGCTGTCTTCCATAGGCTATGGCTATATCTTCACGGACTGTCAATGCCTCAACTAATCGTTCGAAAGCATCTGGACGAGCAGGCAAAGCGTCTTGGGTCAGAAAAATAACAATATCATATTTTGCTATAGATACTCCATAGTTTCTAGTTGTTCCATGGTTAAAATCTTCTTTAGGTATAGTAACAACAGGAATTCCATTTTCTGTGAGAAGAGTACGCGTCTCATCATTTGATTCAGAGTCAATTATAATCAACTCATGAGTAAGTGTTTGCTGGCGAATACTCTTCAGTAATACAGGAATATAATCAGCAGCATTATATGTCGGAATAATAACAGATACCATACTGCGAATTTAGCTTATTACACGCGTTAATAAAGAAAACACCAGTGTAATTCTGTTCGAAATTTTACTAAACCAACCATGTGATGTCTCTCCTGTTGGAGAAACATTTTCTCCATGACGAACGTACAAGATTAAGGGACTTTCGTAAAAAAAGACAGTTCCTTTTATTTCTGTAATTAGACCTAACCACCAATCATGCATGTGAATATTAGTAGGAAATGGTAAAGCATAAGTCAAAACACTACTCCTAAATGCAATACAACATCCCATATATGAATTTTTGTATATATTCCTTAAAATTCCATTATGACTTCTACGTAATGAAAAATAAGACGGGTATAATTCATTTAAATCTTTATCAACGACTGTACAGTCGCTAAGTATCAAATCGAACTTCTCCAGTAAACTAACAACTGTGCTTACTTTATTAGGTAACCATACATCATCTTGATCCGAGAGAAAAATATATTCTTTTGTAGAAAGTTTTAGCGCATTTTCAAAATTTCCGATAGGACCTCTTTTTTCTGTATTTTCTACGAAAACAATCCTATTATCATCAAAACTCTCAACAATTTCTTTTGTTCTATCCGTGGAATGATCATCAGAAATTATAACTTCGTCATCTAAACTTAATTGATTTAAAATGGATCTCAGTTGGCGGCCAATGTACTTTTCTCCATTATACGTAGCCATGCATACACTTACATTTTTCATGCATTTACATGTTTGGGGAAAGATATAATGTTATGCCAATCTAATAAAAACTTAATTTTTCTAACAGGGTAGATAAAAATTAAGTAGATACTTAAACATGCAGCTAGAACCAATACAAATAGCTCTACGTCAAGAGCTGGCTCAAAACTTATTAGCCCTAACACAAAAGATAAATCTTGACTTATTGAGAGCTTTCTGGAGTACCTGTTTCCCCTCAGAAAAGCAACGATAAAACTAATTAATAAAGGATAAATTGGTATAAATATTTTCCCTAAAACAAGGGCTTGAAGGGGTAAAATATAATTAGGACCAACAGCAATAGATGATATTACACCATTTTCTAATTCGTAGAGTTTCCACCCAACGCTTTGAGTTTGAATATCCACAACTCTTTTAATAAAAATTCCGAAAGCCGATTTTATATATTCTCCAACTCCAGACTCTATATGTTCAGAAGCATTGTTAGCCAAATACATCTCTAAGCCATCTCCTGCGGCTAACAACCGATTAACCATACTCATCATTCCTTCTTTTATTGTCGCTTCTTTACTGTAAAAGGACGTCACTACAGATCCAATAACCAAAGCAGAAGCAATGAAAATTATGCTGTATCTGTTCAGCTTTTTAAGTTTGTATTCAGAAAAGAAAGGGCGAAATCTATGAACAAAATAGCCATATGCAACTATCAAACCGATTATAGCTGATCGTCCTCCAGCGAAAACGTCCAACAACACATTACCCAACAATATAACTACGATTACGACTCGCCACTTTGGTTTAGTCTTCAGCAAAATAAATGTGTAGTAAATAAAAAAAGGTCTAGCTCCTATCTGTAATATATATTGTGCAAAACTGCGTTCTTCTGTTTGCTTGAACTTGTACAAAAACCACTCTATAACAGCTGGGTGAGAAATAGCGTATGTAAAGAACTCATAGCGGCTTACAATATTCAATATTAAACTGACAACAAATAGCTTAAAGTTTCTATCATCATACAAAGACTTTCTTAGTGTTTCATATGATTGTGAAGTGTTATTCAAAAATCTAAATAGACCTATGACGTATATTATGTATACTGAAATAAAAGACAATCCATCTAAGCTAAGCCCATTAGTAAAAAAATATCCTATAAGTAACGCCATACCACTAGCACACCATATCAAATGAATAAGTAGTGGATCGATTAAAGATGATATTTTGTCTCTCAAAAAGTATATCAAGGATATTGAAAGAACTGCCATCGATAGAAATAGAACAAAAGCGTTATATTTTTCGTAGTAATACATATCTTATGAAATATTTAATCGACAACAATTTGCTAACAAATTTGTTAGCATTTACACTTAGATAATTACCTCTAACAAGGTTTGTCTCTGTTAACGATAAATCTATATCATAACTACTTCCACCCTTTAAGCATTTCGCCACTCTTATATTAAATTTCTCAGACAATAATTTTTCACTATAAATTTTCAAGTTTAGCTCGTAATCAGAAATAATTCTTAAAGTAGAATTGTAATTAAATTTATCAAATAAAAACCGTTTATAAAATGCGGATTGATGGTGTATAGTATTATGAAGTAATATTTTTGAATTCATTTTTGAAACAAATAACTGACCATCTTCATATACTACATCACCATATAGCAAAACAGATTTGGTATTTATCATTAAAGGTTGAATTTGTCTAAGTATATTTGGCATTAATACGTCATCAGAACCTAAAAAATAGATCCATTCTCCTCTTGCATTTCTGACACCTTTGTTCATAGCGTCATATATACCCTTATCGTGTTCGCTTATGTAATACCCTAATCGAGGTTCATACTCCTTTATTATTTGCAGTGTTCCGTCATTACTTGCCCCATCGATAACTATCAGTTCGTAATCACCGTCTTGGTTTATTACGCTTTCGATAGCATTGCGTATATATTTTATACTATTATATGTCACAATAATTATACTAACGAGTGGATTCTTTTCCATTATGGGTACTCAAATTTTACTGTAAAGATCCAACGTTTCTTGTACGGTATTAGTCCAAGAAAACTTCATTAACCTTTCTCTACCTTTAATAACTAATGTTTCTCGAAGCAAAGAATCGGTTAGTATACTCTCTAATACGTCGATCAGTGATTCAGGATCTTCAGGATCAATGTACAACGCAGCATCGCCAGCTACTTCTGGTAATGAACTACGATTGCTAACGATACAAGGACAATCGCAAGCAAAGGCCTCCAAGACAGGTATCCCAAAGCCTTCATATAGAGAGGGGAAGATAAAGGCTGTAGCGTTATAATATAAATTAATAAGTATTCTATCAGTAATAGGTTGCTGCAAGACCAAATCCTTGATGCGCAATGAATCTATCAGCTTATTTTCTTGCAACGAAAAAGGCCCACCGCCAGCACAGATAAGCTTTAATTTATACTTGATTAGAACTGGTGTTACAGCTTTTAGAAACCATATGAAATTTTTATAATGACCACGATTACCAACGAATAATAAGAAATCCTTATGATATGGCATTTCATGATCAATGTTATCTAAGCTATCTAATTTCAATGAACTACCTAAATGTATAACAGATATTTTATTGGGGTTAATATCGAATAATTCCACAATATCATTTTTTGTACTTTCTGATATTGCAATGATAGCCGAAGCTTTTTCAGCTATATTTCTCTTTCTTTTTGTAATCTTATTATCACCTGATAAGTCAACAAATTTATTTGCTAGACGCTCATGGATCATGTCTAGAAATGTCACTACAAAGGGTTTATCCTTAATTACATCAGTGAAATATGGATCATAGTATGTTGCATGAAAAACATCAAATTTTGTCCTTGCCAATTCATAGTAACAGTATATTTTGTTTAATCGGTATTGTATTGATTTCTTTCTATAAAAATCCGATTCTTTTATCAATGACCTCTTTTTACCTTGCTTCTCAGATATATATACATTATCTGTAAATAGCAGTGATAGGTATGCCTCGTTGGTTGATGTCTGGTTTATGCCGTCTATTAGTTCAACAAAGTATCTAGATATACCACCATAGTCTTGTAATGAAAAAGTTTGATGGTCAAAAAAAATTTTCATATAATGTTTGGACCTTATCAGCTAATAATTACAAAATTACGTTTAATTTTCAAAAAGTAAGCATGATCCGCAGTTGGCTCAAACATTGCCAGTCCGTAAGTAGACTTATCATATAGGGCCATCCGGCGGTTCAGCAAAGAAAACTGGCCTCAGATTTAATGGCAATCTATGGCATGGGCCACCCCGCGGATTTGTGTTCGTCGTGCATGCCTGTTATTTAGTTGCGTCGATTCTGCTTGCAATATAAGTCTCTCCGGCGAGACGGTTGCTCAGGCAACCCCACCATTGATCCGGAAACGGATACGTATGAAATTACCCAAGTAAAGGCTTGGAAAGGTTATCAGCTGATTTATATATTACTACAACGAGAAGGCTGGCTTGACAATCATAAAAGGGTACATAAGGTATGTTGTGAAGAAAGATTGTGTCTCAGAAGCAAGCGTCCTTGTCGTAACCGAGCTGCTGCCCATCGCTTATAAGGGTAACAATCCTCTGGTATTCACCAATGCTGGAACAGCCCGCCATAGCAGCATAGATTTTGTTATTGGTCAGTTATTTGACAGACAGAAGATCTAAGGGTTAGCAATAATTGTTAATTATTGCTGCAAGTGTCTGGCGATTCATGTTGGCTAGTCATTGAAAGGGGAAGACGTAGTGGCAATAATGAATGAATCAATCAAGAGACTATCATCTGTGCATTTATATATTTGACTGTACTCAAATGAATTCGACGGGGTCGCCCGGCCCGGTGGTCGACACTAATAATAGGTTTATTCGTAATAGCAGACCGCTCAAAATCGCTCAGTTTATGAGAGGACAGCCACCACTGCGGGCGTATACCAACGGGATAATTTTAGACTTCTCAACACTTGGTAAACTCAAAGATGATCCTTTTAGTTACTGGACCGACAGCGTGGTGTTTTAATGACAGTATCAGAGACAAATGCCTAAAAAATGTGCATCGCTCCGACTATTATGTGTAGGCTGCTAAGAAACTAAGATTTAGCCAGCTTACCAAACAGACAACCATGTCGACTTCCCTACAGTCTCCAGTCAAATTTACGTCCTATAGGCCGATTCAACTCGCTTGGATTTGCTACTTCAGCCTTGAATAGAAATTTGAAATAGCGTTCCCATAGGTAAGATAGCGAGTAATGAATAAGTCTGTAAACAGACTTTATTGAACTGTGAGTAGACTTGTAATATTTGTAGCTTGCGTTTGTTATGGCAAGCTACAAATATTACAAGTCTACTCACAGTTCAATAAGTGATAAAGACCCGAGCCTAACGACTCAACTAAGTCAACATTGCAACAGTTTACCGAGGGCTTTGGTTATGGATTTTAATCGCTCTTCGAATTGGTCAATTCTGTTGCAGTTGTTGCTGCGGAACTGAATCTAGCTAATAATAAGAACAAATAAACGTTCGACCCTCAATCTTTAACCGAAACGGTTTT
The DNA here is from genome assembly GCF_023196085.1 of Spirosoma liriopis. Lineage (NCBI taxonomy): Bacteria > Pseudomonadati > Bacteroidota > Cytophagia > Cytophagales > Cytophagaceae > Spirosoma > Spirosoma liriopis. The sequence continues at coordinate 360,172 of NZ_JALPRF010000002.1, read as the reverse complement.
ACTAATATTTTTATTTTTTTATTTTATACTGACCACGTTTCATAAACAACCTAATTCTATCCATTACTGACCTATATACGTAATCGCTTCGAGATAGTAATCCTAAATCGAGCCATAAGCGATAATTTTCCCATATAGCTTTAGCTGTATGAGAAGCTCCTCCTTGCCTAAAATTGGCTATAACACTCTCTATTATAATGAAAGGTACCCCAAACTTCCGTAACCTTAACATTAATTCGTAATCCCCCACATAGTGGTAAGATTCATCAAACACACCATACTCTAAATACAAAGATTTATGTAAAAAACATGTAGGATGCTCAATCATTTTCACTACAAGTTGAGTCGAATTTGTACACTGTAACTCAACTAACATATCATTACTATATGTACGTTGAATCCCATGATATACAGCAGGACCATGAAGGCAATATGCATTAATTATTTGTTCAATCGCTGTTTGTTCATACCAGTCGTCGCTGTTTATAATTCCTATTAGCTCACCAGTACTCATTGATATACCTTTGTTCATCGCATTATATATTCCCGTATCTGCTTCAGAAATATACTTTATAACATGCGGATACTTATTTGAGTACCTTTCTATTATCTCCAATGTAGAATCTGTTGATTTACCATCAACAATTATATACTCTATATTACCATATGTTTGGCTAACAACCGATTTTATTGTTTGCTCGATATATTTCTCGCTATTAAAACAAACTGTAATAATTGAAACTAGAACTGAATTCATCTTATAATTTGTCTTTAATCGCTAGTATCCCACTTTTCTAGAGCTTAAACTAACTAGTAATTAACTAATTTAGTTCAATTCTGCAGCAAATCGGAGTACAAGTCTAATGTTTTCCTCACAGTTTTTTCCCATGTGAACATTTTTAAGCGCAAACGTCCTTTTTCGATAAGATTGTCTCTTAATGTATCGTCTAAAATTAGCTTTTCTACCGCACTGGATATGGATTCAGGATCTTCAGGGTCAATGTACAACGCAGCATCGCCAGCTACTTCTGGTAATGAACTACGATTGCTAACGATACAAGGACAATCGCAAGCAAAGGCCTCCAAGACAGGTATCCCAAAGCCTTCATATAGAGAGGGGAAGATAAAGGCTGTAGCGTTATAATATAAATTTTGTAGAGATTTGTCATTTATCGTTGCATAATCTACTAGATCTTTTATTTCTAACAAAGTTAATAAGCTAGCTTCGGCTCTATTAAAATGCCCTCCTCCCGCACAAACTAACTTTACTTTATATTTTTTCAGAATATGGGCTATTGATTGTAAGAATGGGACAAAGTTTTTGTAACCGTCTCTATTCCCGACATATAATAGATATGGCTGTCTAGCTTCTTTTAAAATAGAATCCGTATTTAATTTAAAAGAACTTGCTAAGTGAATTACACTTATTTTACTAGGATTTATATCTAATATGTTTACTAAGTCTTTTTTCGTACTTTCTGATATTGCTATTATATGGGTAGAACGTTGAGCTATTGCCTTTTTTCTTAATGTAATGGTAGAATCTTTAGCTAGTTCTGCGAACCTATCAGCAAGTAACTCATAATTCATATCATAGAAAGTAGTCACAATTGGTATTGGTACTGATGCGGCTGAGTTTACTAAAAAATCACTAAAATATGTTGCGTGATAAATGTTATAATTACCTATTTTAAAGTCTATCTTATTAAATAATTCGTTAGATTTCACTAACAATCGATGTCTTTTTGAGAATGGGTACGAATACTTTTTTATGTTATACTCTTTTAAGTGAATATTATTCGACCAAAGTACCGACAAATGAGCTGTGTGTTCACTTTGAATATTAATACCATTAACTAGTTCACATATATACCTCGATATACCCCCATATAACTGGTTAGAAAAGGTTTGATGATCAAAAAATATTTTCATTGTAGATAAAGCTAAAGATTTATATCACAATTATACAAATCTTTTTGTCTTCTCTCAAACCTTAGTTAGCACTTCAAATACTATTTAGGTTGTTTAAGCTATGTTTGTATGCTGAAATATTACTCTATACCTTAAATTATGACACGCGAGTATACGTATATTAATGCAGCTGTAATAAACTGTAAATCAGCAATCTGATTAGATACGAATATTACTAACCTATTTACGTATCTATAAGCAAACTATTTAGCCCAAATTCCTTGTTTATTACCAGACAACAATCTTTGAGCTTGTATTTCCCCTAACACAGAACCAATTAATAATGAGACGCTTGTGGCCAAAATTACACCTGCACTTCCCATATTCATAGTTTTACCAAATAATATAGCTAAAGGTATATTTATAATAGCAGAAAATGATGCGTACAATAGTTGTAGTCGTACCTTACCTAATCCGTTAGAGACAGTTACAGTAATTGAATTCCAAGAACTGATTATAATAAAGATACCCATAAAAATACTTAAGCGTTGGGGTATAATTACCCGCTGACCAATCCAGATTGAATATACCTGATCAGACAGAGTAACCATAACGACAACCACAAGAGTTAAACCTATCCAAATAATTTTTAATTTACGGTATGTCTCACTCATCCACTTACTATCATTTTTAGCAAATGCTTCTGTGAATGCTGACCAATATGGAGCTATTATAATAGTAAATATAATATTTATAGAATTGAAATATTTAAAGGCTATATTGTAAGTCGTCACCTCAGATGCGCCAAATAACTGGCTAATGATAATATTATCCGTATAGAATAATATTATTACTGCCATTTGAATCACAAAGAATTTATACCCTAGAGACAATAGTTCTTTTGCATATCTAAGGTTAATAAATCTAATTGCAGGAGTATATATTTTCAAGCTAGATTTGTAAAGTACATAGCTAAAAGCTACGAGAACAACTATTGGACTAAAAGCAGTAACTAATGCTATATAAACTAAGTTTCCAGTGGTAAAATAAGTTAATGTATAGGTTCCGCATAATATAAGCACATTAGATATTAAGTTTATTAAACTAACTTGGCCAGATTCCTGAATTGCAAGAAGAACATAAGATAGTATATCAAGTACTAATTTGATGGCTACTGCTGCAGCCATTATTAAAACAATAGAATATAACTGTTCATTATTAACATTAGTGTTTAATATAGTCTGCCAAGGTAAAAAGCGCAATACTGAGAAGAAGAGTAAAACTAGGCCTATTTGTATCATTCCAAATATGAAGTATGCCGTACTTATATATGTACGAGCTAATTCTACCTCTTGCTTGGAGATTGCTTCAGATAGTTTATTTCGTAATCCGTTTCCTATTCCTATATCGAAAAAGCTAATCATTGTAACAATTGAACTTATTGTAAGCCAAGCACCATATACTTCATTCGATAAATAATCGATTGTCATTGGCACTAATACCAAGGAAATAAGCATACCTACTCCTCTAACAAATAGACCAACCATAGTATTTAGTTGAATCTTACGAGTACGTGGGTGAATATTTCGTATCTTTCCTCTTAAATAATGCAATGAACTAACTCTCATAATATACTTTGTGCTATGTTTTTCTCGATTTCAAATCGATTTTCAACCATTAACCGGCCGACATCTTCCATTTTAAAACGGGCTTCCCATCCTAATTGATGTTTAGCCTTACTTGGATTTGCATGCCCTTCTACTATATCCGTTGGACGAAAAAAAGAAGAATCCGTGCGGACGTAATTGTGCCAATCAAGGTTAAGCGTATTGAAAACGATACGAATAAATTCACTCAATTTGTGCGTCTTACCCGTAGCAATTACGTAATCGTCTGCATTATTTTGTTGAAGCATAAGCCACATAGCTTCAACGTAATCAGGCGCCCAACCCCAATCCCTAGCAATGTCTATATTCCCTAAGGACAATATTTCTTTGCTGCCGTTAGCAATACGACAAGCAGCGGCTACAATTTTTTGTGTAACAAAACGCTCTGGCCGTAATGGAGATTCGTGGTTAAACAAAATACCCGTGCTTGCGTATAATTGATACGCTTCTCGATAGTTCGCGACTTGCCAGAAAGCAGCTGCCTTAGCTACTCCGTATGGACTTCGTGGTCTGAACGGCGTAGTCTCATCAGCTGCTAAGCTACCTGTATCGCCAAAGCACTCGCTGGAGCCGGCGTTATAAAACCTAATTGGAAGATTTGTAAATCGTATTGCCTCCAACAGGTTTAACGTGCCAACACTAATACTTTCAAGTGTTTCAACAGGTTGATCAAAAGATAAACCGACTGAGCTTTGTCCCGCTAAATTATATACCTCGTCTGGCTTTACTTTTAGTAGAGTTTGTAATACACTCCGAAAATCATTAATGCTAATAGATACTAACTGTACGTCCTGTTGGATACCTAATAGCTTAAGGTTTTTTGACGAAGTCATCTGAGCATCTCGTGAACCACCAAATACTGTATAACCTTTTTTCAGTAAAAAATCAGCCAGATAGGACCCGTCTTGTCCTGATACACCGCATATTAGTGCTTTTTTCACAAAACAGTTATTTTAAGTGTAATTTCAATAGGCGTATTCCATAGATAACGCTCCCACTAATAGCACCGACAATAATAAATCCTAGCAAGATTGCTGCGCGGTTCGGTCCGCTTTTACGCAATGGTATGGATGCAGGTTCAAGTGTTTTAAAAATAGGTGACTCTTCTGACACTTTGATTTTTGCCTGCTCAAGTTGCTTTGATAAATCGTTGTATACACTTTGCGCAAGCAAAAAATCTCCTTGCAACCTCTGCTCTTCGATTTTAGCGGTATTTAAAAAGACACCTCGATTCCTGTCTTTGTAAATAGATAACGCTAGCTCAGTTTCTTGATATCTTCGTCTAGCTTCATTTACTTGACGAGTTAAGAATTGAACCTGGTTGCGCGCCTTTTCAGTGCGATAACTTGTTATATAATTTGTTAGGTATTCTAAGGATAAACGTGCAACATCAGCGGCTGCTATTGGATCTGATAACTTAGCTGATACAGTAATAATACCAGTTTTCTTATCATATACTGATGAAACAGCATTATGAACAGCTTTCACATCTGCTTCTTGCCTCTTAGTAAGCTGTAAAGCTTTTAAACCCTTTTTATGTACAGTTGACGAATTCTCTTCTTGACTATTTTTTGAGGAAAGCAATTTCGTTATTAATGACTTTTTATCTTGTTCTTCAAAGAGAGTGCGCAATGATGTATCTCTTCGTAAAAAATCAGAGTAGACTTTCTGATCTAATATATGAAGAGCAAAAGGTATACTCTTTAGTACGTCAGGGTAAATGTCCGGACGAATTGCATCCATACCCGATCCTTGTGCGCTACCAATATCAATTCCTGCCAAACCGGCTAAAGATCCTAACCCACCTAAATTTGCTGCACCTTTAGCTTGTATTTCAGGCATCACTGTAACTTGTGAGGTATAAATATTAGGCTTAGAGAATGCATACAAAGTACCTATCACAAAGCCAATTGAAGCGCCCCATAGTATCCAGCGTCGACTAGCTCTTAGAAACTTCAATATATCGCTTAGCCGAATTTCTATTCGATCATCCTCAAAGCTCACTTCTCTTCTATTCTCTGTAGTTGACATATCCATAAGAAGATTAGCGAACTAAGACATTAACTAAAGCGATAGACACCGTTGCTAAAAGAGAAAAAATGCCAATCCGTTCAGCAGCGGTCAAGCGATTTGTGTCTAAAGGTTTGAATGGCACAACTACCGTCGAGCCAGGCTCTACTTGGGGTCTTGAATTAAAAAAAAGAAACTTGTGCGTTCTGTCTTTACGACCATTCGGATAGATCACGTATGCCTTGTTTTTCCTTGCATTCTCAGTAAATCCTCCAGCTTCACTAATATAATCGTTAAAGTTGTATTCAGATTTAAAGCTAACAGATGATGGATTTAGGACTCCACCTTGTACCGTAACAATTTCAGACCGACGAGGAATCAGTAGAGTGTCGCCATTTTGAATCAATAAATTTTCTTCAGCACTAGGATCGTTTAATGCATTCCTTAGGTCGTTACCTATCAGTTGTCCCTGACGTCGAAGCTGGGCTCCAGAAATATACGCTTCGGGCTTTATCCCTCCCGCTCGTTTAATTAAGTCGCTAATACGCTCCTCTCGACTGTAAATAGCGTAATTACCAGGTTGCATAATTTCTCCTAGAATAGTTACTTGCTTCTGGGCTTCATAATTAATTGAAGTCCTTACATAAACTATATCGAAAGGTTGAAGCCGAAACTCGGGCGAATTACTTTCTAAAGAAGTTATCTGAAGATTTCGATCTATTGAAAAACGATACGTTTCTAGTATCGTTGTGCGTACTCCCGATGAGTCCTGTCGAATGCGACGGGCCACTTCAACCAAGTTTGGTTTAGCGCCTTCTTGAAACCCACCCGCTTGGGCAATTAAATCAGCTACCGTCATATTATTTATATAATCGACAGTGTCAGGATTGTTAACAGCTCCTTCGATAGTTACATAATACCGCTCACGTAAATCCCGTATCGACAACACCGTCAAGCTGTCTTGGCGCTGAAGAGGTATATCGGCAATTTCTCCCCGCATGAGTTTACCTAGATCAAATGAAAGGTTCTCTTGATCCATATCAGCCCGTTCCCTTAGAATGGTAGCCCGATTGGTAAACGCATCTTTGCGCAGCCCATCCGCTCGAGCTATCAGTTGTTTAACAGTTTCCAGACCGGGCTCTAGGGCATAATCACCTGGGCGCATAACAGCCCCTGCTATCTGGATTCTGTTTTCGTAACGCTCTAAGATTTTTCCAACTATAAATTTGTCACCTCGTTGTGGCACAAAGCTAGCTACTTGCTCTTCTGTAATGGTAACAATCCGCCGTTCACGAGTTGTGTTACGTCGAAGCGTGATAGAAGCTCGATAGGCATCGTCACCAAAACCGCCAGCAAACGCAAGAACATTCTTGAGTGTTTCACCCGGTAACACTTCAAAGATGGCTGGCCTTCTAACCTGCCCAGTTAATTCAACCCGTGTCTCGTAATCAGCGACCCGAATAACATCCTGATCCTGCAGACGAATGTTATCGCGCTGATCAGCACGTAAAATGAAATCGTACAAGTCAATCGTACGTATAACGCGGTTACCTCGTATAATATTGATTTTCCGAAATGATCCTGTTTCAGGGTTCGGTCCACCAGCCAAATAAAGGGCGTTGAAGGCAGTGCCTAATGACGATATTGTATACGTACCGGGGTGAACCACTTCTCCAACAAGAGTAACACGGATGCTACGGATATTGGTTAGTGTGACGTTAGCAGTAGTACCACTGCCCGCTTGTCCAAGCCCCTGATAGCCTCCTTGGCGCAAACGAGCGATAATACGTTGCTCTGCTTGCTCAATCGTAAGCCCTGCGACAAAAATGGGCGGTAGGTTGGGTACTTTTACAGTACCATCGGGTGTTACTTTTAACTGAAACTCGCCAGTTGACGCTCCGGAAATATCAATTCTTATTTCGTCGTCAGGTCCAACAACGTAATTACGAGGAGTGGCTATACGTAAATTTGGCTCGAAAGAGAGATTGGCGTTTTCAAAAAGAGAAGCACCAAAAACAGGTAAGCCACGGCTAGTATCTTTTCGAACATTTCTTCCTGGTACAGAATCCACTCGACTCGAAAGATCGTAGGGAAGCGTACGTCCTGTTGAGTTTGCTGTTTGGTTTTGCGGTAACGAGGTCAATGTACGAATCTCATTAATACGTTTCCGCATCTTAGCTATATCATCTAATGTATAGCCTTGTGACATAGCCGCTTGCTCAATTTGGGCTTCACTGAGACCGCTGGCCTGAGCTCTCCGATAAAAGTTCTGTACATCTTCGTCACTTAATTGATCAACGCGAGAACGTGGTCTCTGAGCTGAAGCTTGCTGTATTCCCGTTAGCAACAATAGCACCAAACCAAGATAAAACGGGTTTATAAACTGACTATAACGTGACAATTTGTCGGTGGTACGCATGAACAGTGGCTTTGGGCCAATATTTGATTCGCAAAAGTAATAGAATACTCTTAAAACATTGTTCCCACATACTAAGCTGAGCCTAACATAGGTAATACTTACCTTGTAGTCCCATCCTAATGCACTAAATTTGTAGAAAAATAAGTCGTTCGTCATCAGTAATTAGTTCCTAAAGAGCGGAATTGATTTAGACAGCGGACGAGTAACGACTAAACGAAATGATTAATCTGATAGCAAAGTTCTTCGGCACTAAGTCGCAACGAGATATCAAGGAGTTGCTTCCTTACGTTGAGAAGGTGAATGCCGAATTTGCCCGGTTAAAAGACCTGTCCAACGATGAATTGCGTCGGGTGTCAGCTGAATTGAAAGCCCAGATCGCGGATGAACTTGGCGGTATCGATAACCAGCTTGCGGAACTCAATGAGTCGGTAAACCATCCCGAAGTAGACGTTAATGAAAAAGAGCGTCTATTCAACCAGATCGATAAACTGGAAGCAGAGCGAAACATTGAACTGGAACGGGTGCTGATGGACATTCTTCCCCGCGCCTTTGCGGTGGTTAAGGAAACAGCCCGGCGGTTTACCGAAAATGATCAATTAACGGTTACAGTTACCGATTTCGATCGTGAAATTGCTTCCCGCAAAAAGAACGTTACCATCGATGGCGAACAAGCTCACTGGGCTAATCGCTGGGACGCGGCTGGGTCACCCATTAAGTGGGATATGGTCCACTACAACGTTCAGATTATCGGTGGTGTTGTACTTCACCAGGGGAAAATCGCGGAGATGGCTACCGGTGAAGGTAAAACGCTTGTAGCAACGTTCCCCGCTTTCCTGAACGGATTGGCCGGTCGCGGTGTACACATCGTAACCGTCAACGATTACCTGGCGAAGCGTGACTCGGAGTGGATGGCTCCTCTTTTTGAATTCCATGGAATGCGGGTGGATTGCATCGACAAACACCAGCCTAACTCCCCCGCCCGTAAGCAGGCTTATCTGGCCGACATTACGTACGGAACAAATAACGAATTTGGCTTCGATTACCTGCGTGACAATATGGCCCGTGAAACGGGTGAACTGGTTCAGCGGAAGCACCACTACGCAATGGTGGATGAAGTGGACTCAGTATTGATTGACGATGCCCGGACTCCGCTGATCATTAGCGGACCTGTACCCCGTGGTGATGAGCAGGATTATATTGAGTTAAAGCCTCGGGTATCTCGGGTAGTTGAAGCCCAACGGAAACTGGTCTACGATTACCTCAACGACGCCAAAAAGAAAATTGCGGCTGGCGACGAAAAGGAAGGCGGTTTGTCGCTGTTCCGTGCCTATCGTGGTTTGCCAAAGCATAAACCGCTCATCAAGTTCTTGAGTGAAACAGGGAACAAAGCCTTGTTACAAAGAACGGAGTCTATTTATCTGGCCGAGAACCAGAAATTAATGCCGGAAGCGGACGCACCGTTGTATTTCACAATCGACGAGCGGCACAATAGCATCGATCTAACCGAAAAAGGTATTGATTTTATCACCGGATCGGGCGAAGATCCAAACTTCTTTATCCTGCCGGATCTGTCGATCGATCTGAATGCGATTGATAAAGACAGTGATTTCTCGGAGCCGGAAAAAATTCTGCATAAAGAAGCTGTAGTACGCGACTACGCCGTCAAAACGCAGCGCATCAACACGGTTAATCAGTTACTGAAAGCATATTGCTTGTTCGAAAAAGATACCGAATACGTCATTATGGACGGCAAGGTAAAAATCGTGGATGAGCAGACGGGTCGTATCATGGAAGGCCGCCGGTGGTCGGATGGGCTGCACCAGGCGGTGGAAGCGAAAGAAAACGTGAAAGTTGAAGACGCTACCCAAACCTACGCTACGGTTACGCTACAGAATTACTTCCGGATGTACCACAAGCGGGCGGGTATGACAGGTACCGCTGAAACGGAGGCCTCTGAATTCTGGCAAATTTACAAAATGGACGTCGTGGTTATTCCAACCAACCGTTCTATCAGCCGGAAAGATGAGGAAGATAAAGTTTATCGTTCGGTACGCGAGAAGTACAACGCCGTTGTCGATGAGATTACGAGTCTGGTCGAAAAAGGTCGTCCTGTTCTGGTTGGTACAACTTCGGTTGAAAACTCTGAGCTGCTGAGCCGTTTGCTCACGCTTCGTAAGATTCAACACCAGGTTCTGAACGCGAAGTATCACCAGCGCGAAGCCGAGATTGTTGCGACTGCGGGTCTGCCGGGTACGGTGACGATTGCTACTAACATGGCTGGTCGTGGTACTGACATTAAACTGACGCCCGAATCGCGGTCGGCTGGTGGTCTGGCCATCATTGGTACCGAGCGTCACGAATCGCGCCGGGTTGACCGGCAGTTACGCGGTCGTTCGGGTCGTCAGGGTGACCCCGGTACGTCGCAGTTCTTTGTATCGCTCGAAGATAGCCTGATGCGTTTGTTTGGTTCTGAGCGAATCGCCAAAGTGATGGACCGTATGGGTCTGGAAGAAGGTGAAGTCATTCAGCATTCCATGATCACCAAGTCGATTGAACGCGCGCAGAAGAAAGTCGAAGAAAACAACTTCGGCATTCGGAAACGGCTGCTGGAATACGATGACGTGATGAACTACCAGCGGGAAGCGATTTACAAACGGCGTCGGAACGCGCTCTTCGGCGATCGCTTACCACTCGATATTGCCAATACGATGTATGACGTTGTCGAAGAAACCGTCAACAATGCGGAGGGCAATTTTGAAGAGGTAAAACTTCAGCTGCTGACAACGCTCGGCTTTACGCCAGAAGTGACAAACGAAGAGTTTAACCGGTTGAAGAAACCTGAGTTGACCCGGCGTTTGTACGACGAGGCAGAAGCCCATTATCAGGCGAAAAACGAAGCTATTGCCGAGAAAGCATTGCCGGTATTAACCCAGGTCTGGAACGAACAGGGTCATCAGATCAAAAATATTGTCGTGCCTTTCTCCGATGGACTTCACGAATTGACGGTCGTTGCTGATTTGCAGAAATCGGTCGAGTCGAACAGCCGTGAAATCGTGACCGAGATGGAAAAAGCGGTTACGCTGTCAGTCATTGACCAGGAGTGGAAGGAACACCTTCGCGAAATGGACGATCTGAAGCAATCGGTGCAAAATGCCGTTTTCGAGCAGAAAGACCCCTTGCTGGTGTACAAGTTTGAGTCGGTAGAGTTATTTAAGCGATTCCTGACCAAAGTAAACTTCGACACAATCAGCTTCCTGACCAAAGCAGATATTCCAGCCCAGGAAGCCGAAGAAGTACAGCAGGAAATTCGGCAGGCACCAGCCCAGCGTCGGCCAGAACCGCAGCCAGAATTGCACACAAACATAGAGGACTTTGATGACGACCATCTGGCGACCGGTCCTGAAGAATACGCTCGTCGGATGGCTGAAAATAACGCGATGGGAGCAGGCGCTCCGCCAATGCCTCCCCAGCTACCAGCACGGGTGGCTAAGATGGACCGGAATGCCCGTGTTAACGTTCAGTATGCCGATGGTTCGATCAAACGCGACGTTAAATTCAAGACGGTTGAAAATGATGTCGTAAGTGGAAAAGCGATGCTCATCGAATAACCTGAGCATACTTGTCAAAACGCCCCCCGATTTGTATATTCGGGGGGCGTTTTTGTTGATATACGAAACGTCTATTACCAATACTGAGCCCTTTCAAGGCAAATGAACAACGTATTCTTTGGATTGATTTTAGTTGGGCTGCTCTCGTTTGCCCCCCCGGCTACCCCTATCCGACTTAGTTCTCAATCGCTGCCCTTTACGCCTAAAGAATTCTACATAGCGACCGTTACTGATCAGCGGCCCGAACGAGGTCCCGTTGCCCGCCTGGCGCTAGTGCTTAACCAGCCTGTGCAACCTGTTGATTTGGAGGACGGCGTTGCTACGCACATACGGCAATTTATCAATCAGAACATGAAGCAGAATCGGTCGTTACGGCCGATTGCGATGCGTATCCGCCAGTGCAAAATAACGGAGACAGCCAGTGGCAGTCGAGTAACCGGTCATTTTACGTTTAGCGCTGCTTTTGAATTATTGGGCAAAGATGATACGGGAACTGAGACGAGCACCCGATTGACCGAGTATCAGGGCAGCGCGAACTACACCCGACCGCTCGGCCAGACTGCTGTTGTTGAGCCAACCATTCGGCAAGCGCTTGTGGCTTCATTGCGTAATTTGAACGATTATATGAATCGGGAAAGCGGTAAAAATGAAAGGCTGGCGAAAGATCTTAAGGTTACGATCATTGATGACAATCGCATTACTGACGATGACACGGTACACTACAATCCAGCTCGCAAATTAACATGGGCCGATTTTCGGGCCGAACCACGCCGGGGTAGTCATTATGCCGCGGAAGTATTCACCAGTTTTGCCTACGAGGGCAAGAGCAGCGTAAAAGATGGCATTATTAATGTCAACCTGACAGTAAAAGGATACATGCTTAAAAATTCCTCCTGGGGAAGACCCGAGGCCAAAAACGACTACGCTTTAAACCACGAACAGCGCCATTTTGACGTTGCCAAAATAATTGTCGAGCGGTTCAAGCGTAAAATTCAGCCGGACAGCCTGACGCTGGAGGATTACAACAGCATTATTCAGTACAAATTCATCGAATCTTTTCGGGAGATGAACCACATGCAGGAGCAGTACGACAGTGAAACCAATCACGGAATCAATCAGGCAGCGCAGGAACGCTGGAACCAAAAATTAGATGCAGAACTGCGCGCTTTTGGTGTAAAGAAATAAATCGGCTGCCAACCTGCCTCCGGCGACCTGATAGGCACATCCATCTAGCTCTCACTCTTTAGGATGAACAAAGTCCGTATTCTGCACGTTAGCACAGCCCACCCATGCCAAGACCCGCGATTAGCCTACCGGGTAATTCCGAGTCTGGCACCGCACTACGACCTAACGGCGGCCTTACCTCATGTGTCAACAGGCTACAGAAACGGAGTCGATTACCGCTGGCTTCCCAAATTTAGGCGTCTGTTGTTCCGCGTTCTGGTCAGCCAGCCTTTCGTGCTTTGGTACGCCTTTCGACTGCGTCCTCAACTGCTTCACATATACGATCCTGAACTTCTCCCGTTAGCCCGTCTTATTCAGCTGGCGCTAAGTATCCCGGTCTTGTACGAAGTTCACGAGAATCTGCACAAAAAGAAGCACGAGAAAGCGACCAATCAGGGGGCTGTTTTCATGTGGCTGTTCTTTTTGTTCGACGCGATGGCGCAACGCCGGTTTCACCTCATTTTTACGGAACACCGCTACCTTGACACCTATACAAACCTGGCGAAACCATACACCATCATTTATAATTATCCGCGGTTGTCTTTTCTGGATGTTTTTCGTAGTCCCTACACACCCAATCAGCAAGAGCCAATCTTTTTTTACATCGGCTGGATAAGTTTTGAGCGCGCTATCGACACGTTAGTTGCAGGCCTGGTTCTTTTGAAAAAACGCCACCCTCTTTTCCAGGTTCATTTATTCGGGGAACGGACTTGTACAGATGAGCAGCTCAAGGAGCTACCCGGTTTTGCGTATGTTCAAAATAATCTGCATTTTCACGGCTATGCAGATCAAAAGAAAGCGCTCTCGTATACATCCCAATGTACAGCTGGCCTGGCTTTGCTCAAAGCCGTTGGTGACTACCCCGACTCCTACACAACCAAGATGTTTGAATACATGGCCTTAGGTTTACCGGTCATAACCTCAAATTTTCCTCTTTACCGCCACGTTGTAGAGCGTCACCAATGTGGCTTGTGCGTTGATCCTACCGATCCGGTACAACTGGCTGATGCGTTGACCTTTCTTATCGAGAACCCAGCGCAAAGCTACAACATGAGCCAGCGGGGACGCCGGGCGGTAGAAACAGAATATAACTGGAAAAGCGAAGCCCATAAGCTGTTACGCTTTTATGAACTTGTTTTTCGAGAAGGCAAGCAAACAAAGATTCGGGCATAAATAATTATACATTTCCACTTATTTATAGTATTGTTCCAATGTTTGATACTACGCTTTCACGGAAGGATTTAACTTTCGGCGTTAATTCAGGTTTTACTCGGATTAGCCTTACTTTATTGACCTGATGTATATTCATGCAGTAAGTCATTATCTCCCTACAGAGATAGTCGGCAATGAACACTTTACGAGGCTAAACGGCCTATCCAGTGATTGGATAATTGAGCGTACCGGCATCCGGGAGCGACGCAAAGCCTCTCCCGGCGAGAATACAAATACGATGACCGTTGAGGTGGTTCGTCGGCTTATGCCCAAGGCAGACCTATCAACGGTTGACCTGATTGTTGGCGCAACGTATACGCCCTACGATACAATTGTCTCACTTGCCCACGAGGCTCAGCATTTTCTTGGTATCGCTGACATACCCGTGGTTTCTATTTCAACGGCCTGCTCTTCGTTGCTGAATGCCATCGAGGTTGTAGAAGGTTACTTTGCGCTTAACAAAGCCAGCCGTGCACTTGTCATCGTTTCGGAGCACAATACGGCGTATAATAACGACAAAGACACCGTTTCGGGTCATTTGTGGGGCGACGGTGCTGCTGCGCTCCTGATCACAAAAGAGCGTCAGCAGGAAAGCGATTTTTCCATCAAAGCACTGCTGACGGGTGGGGCGGCCCATACGCCAAAAGCAACCACGGGTGTTATGCTGAAACCTGTCGACGGTGGCGTCAGTATGCCCTTCGGTCGTGATGTGTTTATTAACGCTTGCCAGTACATGCCCAAAGCATCGCTACAGGTGCTCGAACGGTGTGGCCTGACACTTGCCGATGTAGACTACGTGCTTCCACACCAGGCTAATCTGCGTATCTCGCGCAATGTGATGAATACGCTTGGCCTGCCCGAGGAAAAATTGATTTCAAATATTCAGATGTACGGCAATACCGGCTGTGCAGGTTGCGCTATAGCGCTTTCCGAGCAGTGGGATACCTTCCAGAAAGGTCAGCACATCGTCATAACCGTCTTCGGGGGTGGCTACTCGTATGGTGCCATGTTGATCGAAGCATAAAAAAGAAATAGCCTGTACTTAATTGCCGCTTTGGCGACTAAGTACAGGCTATTTACTTGCTACGTTACCTTATTGAGCATCGGCCCGCCAGGTATTGTTTTTTTCGTTGATATCCGGCAGTTTTTCGTCCGGGTCCACAACAACCGTCTTCAACGGTGAAGTCGAATTGTACTTAAACGTCCAAGAGCCGCCCCGCTGCCAAACTTCTATAGGCAAATTCACCCGTCCTTTTTTACCATTGCTTTCAGTAACTTCGATAGTCACCGGCATGGCAAATTTTTCGAGGTTTTCGATGGAAATCAGTGATCCTTTCTCAGCGGAGCCATCTACATATTTTACTTCTTTAACGGCCTGATCGAGTTTCCAGGTTTCGTAGAAGAAGCCGCGCCAGAACCAGCCTAAATCCTCGCCAGCACCGTCTTCCATGCTTCGGAAGAAATCGTATGGTGTCGGGTGTTTAAATGCCCAGCGATTCACGTAATTTTTAAAGGCAAAATCGAAGCGCTCAGGACCTAACACCGATTCACGCAGCATTTTCAATCCCATGCCCGGTTTGTAATAAGCCAGGATGCCTAAGTCGCGTGGCTGTTGCACATCAGGAATCGTCATGACTGGCTCGGTTGGGTAGAACAACGCGGGCGCAAGGTCGTGCATGGTACCGCGCTCGCGATCATATTCCCCCTTGTTGAAGTTAGCCGTAGAAAGCGTGTTGATAAAGGTGTTAAATCCTTCATCCATCCACGGAAACTTACGCTCGTTGTTGCCAACGATCATAGGGAACCAGTTGTGGCCAAATTCGTGGTCCGTCACTCCCCACAATCCATCTTTACGGCTTTTATGATCGCAGAACACAATACCGGGGTATTCCATACCGCCTACAATACCCGCTACGTTGGTAGCCACGGGGTACGAAAACTCGTACAGGTATTTTGAGTAAAATTCAATACATCCCTTTACGTACTCCGTTGATCGGTTCCAGGCATCATTGGTCGCGCTTTCAACCGGATAAACAGACTGAGCCAAAGACGGTTTACCGCTTGGCAGATTCATTTTAGCAGCATCCCACACAAACGCCTTTGACGAAGCCCAGGCGACATCACGGGTGTTTTGGCAACGGAATTTCCAGGTCAGCGTACCCGTTCTCTTCGGACGGGAATCCGGATTGTTTACTTCGTCCTTGCTGCGAATGATAACCGTTTTGTCACTTTGGCGGGCCTGTGCCAGCCGTTTGATCTGTTCAGCGGTCAGAACGTCGTTTGGATTCAGCAGTTCGCCCGATCCGACAACGATATGATCCCAGGGTACGGTAACATTATACTCAAAGTCGCCGTAATCGAGGTAAAACTCGCCCGCGCCCAGATAAGGCAATACGTTCCACCCTTCGATGTCGTCGTAGACACACATCCGTGGATACCATTGAGCCAGTTCGTAAATGACACCATCCTTACGCTTCAACTGCCCCATGCGGTCGGAGCCGTACTCAGGAATTTTAAACGAATAGGCTATTTTCACTTTTATCACATCCCCATTCGGTTTTACAGGCTCTGCCAGACGTATCTGCATCCGGGTATCCGTAACTTCGTAAGGGGCGTTCGCAAATTTGCTCTTGCCATGATCAACCGTCACACTCGTGATCGATAGCCCACCCGCAAAACCCAGGTTACCGAACCGTCCACCGGTTACGGGTGTCGTTTTCGAAGCCCGCGAGGTATCGCTGAACGCATTTTGGTCCAACTGAAGCCATAAGTAAGCCAACGATTCGGGCGAATTGTTTTTGTACGTAATCGTTACCTCACCCGTGATCGTGTTTTGCTGATCGTCAAGGGCAACGTTAATCTGGTAGTCCGAGCGGTTTTGCCAGTAGCGCGGTCCGGGGGCCCCACTACCCGTTCGGTAGTCGTTACCCGGCTGCATGTTAAAAAGAGGATGAAACAAGGCAAGCGGATCGTATTTCGATCCCGTCGTTGATGACGGTGCGTTTTGGGCGAACGAGAGGATACTTAACGCCCATAGACACGCTCCGAGAGCAATTTTTTTCATGAAGCAATAATAAAACAAGATTGATATACAAATAACGCGATAAAGCCCTAAAACTAGGTGTTGGCCTGAACGAATAGTTAAAAGGGCAAGCGTAAATCAAGGCCGTGATGAACCAGCAGGAAGATAAATAGAGCGATCCACAAAACATCAACAAAATGCCAGTAGAGCGTTATCAGGCGAATTTTAAGTTGATTGGGCGGATTAACACTATAAACAAACGAATCGACGTAGGGCCGACGGCGTAGAGCTTCGACCAAAGCAATGATGATAAAAATTAATCCGATCAAAATGTGAAGTAAGTGGACTCCGGAGATAATATAGACGAACCCACCCGCCGGATTACCTTCTAGTTTGATACCAGCCTGAATCATTTGCCGCCAACCCCAACCCTGTAAAAGAATAAAAAGGGTTCCTAGCACCAGCGTTGTCGCCATGTTGCTGCGGTAACTTCCAAACCGTTCATGCCGGAAAGCCTGATTGGCATTGTTCAGCGTGAGGCTGCTTAGAACGATGACTACGGTACTGATTAAAAAGACATTCGGTAGCTTAACGCTGGTCCATCCCGGCCCCGTTCGGCGGATTACATAGGCGGCCAGCAGAATGGTAAACAGCATGACGCTGCTAGCGATTCCAAGCCAGACCATGAAGCGGAACGGCTCCCGCCGTTTCGTGATGAAGTTACTCATTCGTAAGGATTCGTAGCTTGTGGCTTCTAATTACGCTATAGCCAGACGATCCTGAACCACAAACTTATTTTAAAAACCAGGTTAAAGCTTTCCTTGCCAAACGTTGTAATCCTCAAATTGGTTTGAGATAACCGGTGGCGCATCAAAAATCCCGTACACCGTTGAGCCTGAACCACTCATACTAGCGTAGACCGCCCCTAATTCGTACAGCTGCTGCTTGATTTTGGGTAAAACAGGATAGTTAGGAAACAGGCTGTCTTCGAAATCGTTACGGACAGTTTGTCGCCAGGTTTTAATCGGTTGTTGCAGGTAGTCCCGTAGCGGTCGCTGGGGTTTTGTTGGTCGAATATTTGCGTAAGCCTCGGCAGTCGAGATCGCCAGGTTTGGATAAATCAGCAGGATGGAATAGCCACTTAAATCAACCCCGATTTCTTCAAAGACGTCTCCTTTCTCAACGCAGTAGACCGGCTTGTTCTGGATAAAAAAAGCACAGTCGCTACCTAGGCGACGGGCGTAGTCCTGCAACTGCGCAACGCTCAAGCCAAGCGCAAACTGTTCGTTGATGAGCTTTAACGCGAAAGCCGCATCAGCAGAGCCGCCCCCTAGCCCGGCACCGATAGGCACTATTTTGTGCAGATGCATCTGAATCGAAGGTAGCGCAAAGTCCTTCTTTAGTAACTCATACGCCCGTACGCAAAGGTTGGTTGCGGTCTCTCCCGGAATAGGTAATCCACTACTACTAAACGCAAACGGTTCTGCAGGAATCAGTTCAAGTGCGTCACTCCATCCAATCGGATAAAAGCAGGATTGCAGATTATGAAAGCCGTCGGCTCGTTTTTCTGTGATAAACAAGCCGAGGTTAATTTTTGCGTTTGGAAAAGAAATCATTGAAACCGACGAATAGTAGCACAAATGTAAGCGCAGAAACTCCTAAAGAAGTTAATCCTGCCGCAATACATTCGCTGCTTATTTGATCGCAATTACTTTGAATTCCGTTCGGCGGTTGCGCTGGTGTTCGGCATCGGTGCAGATGACCCCATCGGTACAGTTATTCACTAGCTCCGACTCGCCCATGCCGATTGCCACCATCCGTTTGCGACTGATTCCTTTTGAGCTGAGGTAGTTGGTGACTGCTTTTGCCCGCTCCGTTGATAAAGCTTTGTTGTGGCCCGCGTCGCCACGACTGTCGGTATGCGAACGAATTTCGATGACCAGCGAGGGATATTTTTGCATGGTAGCAACCAGCCGATCCAATTCACGCGCAGCGTTCGGACGGAGGCTAAACTGATCCAGATCGTAATAAATGTTGTCAATAGCGACAATATCGCCGACACCCAGCATACGTAAGTCCGCTGAT
Source organism: Spirosoma liriopis (assembly GCF_023196085.1). Classification (NCBI taxonomy): domain Bacteria; kingdom Pseudomonadati; phylum Bacteroidota; class Cytophagia; order Cytophagales; family Cytophagaceae; genus Spirosoma; species Spirosoma liriopis. Next base: position 341,014 of record NZ_JALPRF010000002.1, on the reverse strand, counting down.
AGCTCTTTTGGCTTTTCCTTTTTGGCCAGTCGCTTGATACGGCTCGTGTTGGTTCCAAACTTGGGCTTAGAAGCAATAAGCGTGTAATCACAACCTGGATCAAGTTCGAAGCTGTAGCGCCCATCTGGTCCTGTTACGTATTCACGCAGTGACCGGTCGCACTCTTTTCGGAGTCGCACCGTAACGCCAGCAATCGGCCGACGATCCCGTTCGCTCATGATTACACCCCGAATCCGGGAACGTGACAAGGAGGTTGGCCTTACCGGAGCCTCCGCAATGGTATCCATAATGACCGTGGGCTTCATCATCGACATTTCAAGCCGGGTTGGCTGGTCATCCGTCAGTAAGCGTGTTGTAAATCCAATGGTGCTGTTGATGTATCCATCCCGGCTGGCCTGAAACATAAAGTCGTTGTTGCCTTCCAGACAGAGTTGCACTAGTCCGTTGCGGTCGGTGGTAAGCGTTTGATCAGGACGGCCTTCGCCTTTGGTTTTGACCAGCACGCTGACGCTATCCAACGCGGCATCCGTATCCATATCATAGAGCCGAATGGTCAGATCACGGCATCCGTACAACGAACTCTCACGAACAAATCGGTAGATATCGTCACTGCCTTCACGTCGATTGCTACTAAAATAGCCACCCCGTCGGCTAGCATCGGTGATCAACCCAAAATCGTCTTCGGCCGAGTTGATTGGCGCGTTCAGGTGTTCAACGGATTGTACGGTTGTCGCGTTGGACAACGCAGCAAAGAAAATGTCCAGTGCGCCCAGTCCACCCCGACCATCGGATGAGAAGTAAAGATTTCCAGCGTCATCAACAAAGGGAAACAATTCATTGCCTTTCGTATTGACTGTCTGACCAAGGTTGACCGGTCGTCCCCATTTTCCGTTTTGGAAGCGGCTTACGTAGAGATCCGTTCCGCCAAAACCGCCCGGCATATCCGACGCGAAATACAGCAGTTGTTCGTCACGGCTCAAGGTTGGATGGCCGACGGAATATTCATCGCTGTTGAAGGGCAGTTCTTCCACATCAACCCACATACCGTTCTCCTGGCGAGCCGAATACAGTTTTAGTTTGTTGACGCCTTCACTGCTTTTTGCAGAACGTCCTTCGTTATAGTTATTCCGCGTGAAGATAATCCGCGAACCATCCCGCGAAAAAGTGGCAGGTCCCTCGTGGTACTTAGTATTCAACGTTTTGCTGAATCGCTTTGGAGCACCTGAGGAGCGGGCGTCATAGCCAAGTCCTTCCGTAATGTTGATGCTTCCGCTGAAATTTGGTACCGTGCGTGAATCGTTAGCCGTTGCACGAGTATATTGATCGCTACCGACCTGACGCTCCGTTTTGGTCCGCTGGTTAACAGCCTTACTGACGCTTCCATCCGCATTGATAATGCTGGCAACTTTCAGGCTATTGCGGTTGGGCGCATAAAACAAGTCAAGGTAACCGGCTCCCCCACCCTTCCCAGTTGTCTCGATCGTTGCTCCGCCTTTTTTCCCCGATACATACACCAACCCATCTTGATAAAACGATGGACTAAACTCCTCACCCGCTGTATTCAAGTCTAAATATTCCAGCCGGTAGCGTATTGTTTCTTTTTTACTGCCACCGGGTGAAGCCGCATTTTCTGGTATCGCGACAGACCGACGAGCGGGCATTTTCTCTTTCAATTGCAGGTACCGTTCGTATTGCTTCTGCGATTCCTGAAACTTGCCGTTGGCCGCTAACGCCTTAGCAAACTGCAACACTTGCTGAGGATCTTCATCCGCACCGTTGCTCAGGGCATCCCGATAAAAACGTTCGGCCTTTGTGCCATCACCTACCTGCTGGTATGCGTAAGCTAATTTTCCCTGAGTCAGTGCTTTCTGGGTCGTTGTCAGCTGATCGTTCGCCAATAACTGCGCGTAGGCGTCAATTGCACGCCCATACGCTTTGTAACTAAGCAGACGTTCGGCCTGCCGCAACAGCGAGTCTGTCTGTGACCAAGCCGTTATAGAACAGCTTATCCACAGCCATACGCTTAAAAAATGCTTTATCCAACCTATCCTCATTGGCATAGTTTACGCCCAATAAATCCGTGACTTTTCGTTCGACAGGTCACAAGTTCGGCTATTAACCGCTACGCGATAATCAACGTGCCAACGTCAAGAATCGTACGAACTCACGACCGTCGCTTAATTTAATCTGGTAATAATACGCACCATCGGGTAGTCCCTGGCTTTTATCAGCGGCTCTAACACCTTGATTTGCGGTACCGTCCCAGTCATTTTTGTAATCGTTATTCTGGTAAACCAGACTTCCCCAACGGTTATAGATTGCCAACTGTATAGTGATACCTGACGGCACTCCCTGAATGACAAAACGGTCGTTGATTCCATCATCGTTCGGCGAGAAACCTTCTGGAATGAATACCGTTTGCGCTCCTTCGGGCAGTACTGCGTGTACCGTTACGCTTGTTGGTTCATTGTTATCCGTTGGATCACCGTTCTGATCAGGATCAGCGCTGGTACCATTGACTGACCAATCACGACAGACGTTATTGGCAGCATCAACAGCTTGCCCAAGCGCGGTGTTTGTAAATGTTAAATCCGTAGCCTGGTTAACATCTACCCGAACTGTCAGCCAGATATGCGCCTGTCGATTTGTAGGCAGTTGACTACCCGCCAGCAACAACGTTGTGTCAGCGCCCTGTCCTGTGTACGCAGCATTGGCAATCAATCCGTTATCGGCCCGGACAGCCACCGAGTGAACCCTGGCTCCTTTTTTGGTAAACACCGCATCGAGATTATCCGAAACCTGAAGCTGCGTTAGTGTGTGTTCTCCCAAATTAGTAGCCGTTAGCTGATAGGTTAACGCAACCAACCGCGCGGCTCCTTCCACGACCCAGACCGGTTCGCTTACTTTTTTGCTGATACCCAGCAGTTCGCGCGCTACGGATGGAGCCCCAACAACTACTTGCGTCAATGCGCCAACGCACGGACCCTTTCCATCAGGATCGGCTGTTGTCAGCGTGAATGTCGTCCTGCCCAGTCGTTGGTCCGTTTCGGACAATAAATAACGTGCGTTCAAACCTGTATTTGTGAATAACCCTTTACCGCTGCTTTCCCAGGTTACGCCAGTTGCTGATCCACCGAGTTTTCCTTGCAGACACACAACCCCTTTCGCCCAATCCAACGTGTCTACTCGAACCGCTACCGTAGCGGGATTACTTATACACGGGGGTATGGCATTTGGACAGTCTGCAATACGAACCGTCACGGCCATTGGCTCAGTATAGCATCCATTGACGTCTCTCCCAAACACGTAATATGTCCCTGACAAGGCAGCGCCCGGCGATTGAACCAACGGTGCATTCAACGATGGAGCGGTTCTAAACTCATAATGAACCGCTGAATTTTGGTTTGTCGTCCCGATAGCGTTAGACAAATCGGCGGTTTGGAACGGACAGCTATTTGTCACTGTAGCGCTGGAAGCTATCTGTTTGCCGCCCCCCCGTACCGTTATCAACTGACCAGCCGAACTGTCGCTTTGACACGAACCAATCTGGCAAACAGCGCGAAACGTAGTCGTGCTATACGGACTTACAGATCGTACTAACCCTTCTCCTCCATCTGACCAACGCACGCGGCCAACGCAGCCCGAGGCAGTCAACTGACTAGTTTGCCCGGCACAAATGTCGCTTACGCTTGCCGAAATAATAGGTGTTGTTGGTTCAGCAACCGACACGTTAATCCCCACCGACGGTCCACTAACGCAATTTTCTCCTTCGCAGGTTGCGCTGAACGTTGTTGTCTGTACGAGTTGGCCCGTCCAGGTTGAGCCGGTTGTCTGATCAGGCCAGCGAACAATTCCCACGCAATTTGTGGCCGTCAACGTAACGCTATTTCCAGGACAGATGGTGGTGGCAGAAGTCGTCAGAATAGGCGGCTCAGGCGTGTTTACGGTTACTTTCCACACGTCCGCGAAGCAGCTAATACAACCTTGCCGAGCGCGGCAGATGGCCGTATATTTTGTTGTTCGTTGCGGCTGAACAGTTAGCTGGTTGCCCGTCTCTCCGTTTGACCATACGACAGTGCCTGTGCAGCCAGTAGCGGTCAATGTAACGCTTTCATTGCGACATATTGCTTTCGCGGAACCTCTGATAATGGGAGGTTCCGGATTTCGGCATGAATCGGCCACTGAAAATACGCTCGCTGTCACGTTGCTTGTTACTAATACTAGTACAAAAAAACACGAAAAATTCCTCAGTAAATTAGTTAGTAACATGCCTATCGAATGGTGTATGGTCTATTACTACACTAGACGAATATCATGCCAAGCGCTGCGGAAGTAGCATGCAGTACAAGCGCACAACCATCCGATTTAGTTACAAATTGGGCAGTAGGCTGGAATCAGGCATACTATGTTCAGCTGGTACATGCTTAAAATTATCACAAACCATGCCAGCCTTGTAAGTCGTTAAGTTACCAGTTAAGTAAAAGTGATAATAGTTACCGAGCGGTAGGGTACGCTAACACGCTCGACCAATTATTCGTTGCTTAGCCTAACTCGAAAAGGCGATTAATGCTACTGGGTAATTCGCGCCGATCGTGGGTCACGAACAGAATTGTCTTATCCGACAAGGAGTTCAGCAATTGCTGCGCTAGCTGAACATGACGGGCATCGATAGCCTGAAAGGGTTCGTCAAGGATTAGCACTGGCGCGTTTTTGAGTAAAGCTCTTACCAGCAACGTAAGCCGCTGCTCACCAATGGACAACGTACCAAACGGACGGTCTTTAAGGTGTGTCAAACCAAAGTATGCCAGAAGGGACTGCAAATCGGCTTCAGCGCTGGCCGGAACGCGGGCGGGGACAGTGAGCGTATCCGTCAAACCCGTAAACGCCACCTGTGCCGCCGTTAGAAGCTGCGGAAAGTACAGATGCAACTCCGGCGAAACGAAACCGATCCGACGTTTGACATCCCAGATGCTTCCGCCTTTACCTCGTTTGTGGTCAAACACGCGTACATCATTGGCATAGGCCTGCGGATGATCGCCGTAAAGTAGGCTCAATAAAACAGATTTCCCAGCTCCGTTCCGGCCCATCAGCGCCCAGCGTTCGTTGACGGCGACAGTCCAGTTGATGGCATCCAAAATAATTCGGTCGCCATATTTTACACTGACATCCGTAAGACGGAATGCCTCTGAGAAATCAGCCGCCTTAGGGGGCGTTTCCAGAGTGGGCAGTTCGGAACTCGCTAGTAAACCACTTTGCCAACGAACCCCTTCTTTAGGGCCTAGCTGGACAATACGCCCGCGCTCCAATACGAGGACATGGGTAATAAAGTCGGGTATATTTTCAGGTTCAACGACAATGATCAGCGTAAGTCCGTGGTGAATAAGATCGCCTAACCACTGATTTAGTTCCTGACGAAATATAGCGTCTAATCCAACAAACGGATTGTCGAGAAGAAGCAGCTCAGGATGTTGTAGTAATGCCTTGCCGATACGAGCTTTCCGGGTTTGACCATTCGACAACTTGAGAAAGGCCGAATCAAGAAGGGGTTCAAGGCCAAGGCGTTGTACAAGAGCCATATCTTCCGCTGACCCGGAAAAACGCAGGTAATCGCGTACTGTCAAAGCGGGCTTGCCGTCATGAGAATCACTAAGCGTAGCGTGATAACGTTGCTGATAAAAATGACCCGTGTACGAGAACTGGTGCGATTCTTCCTTGAAGGAAACAAACGCAGCTGACTTCTTTCGTAGAAGCGTACCGGGTTTTGCCGGTAACTGCCCGGCTAATGCCTGTAAGAGTGTAGTTTTACCACTGCCAGTCGGTCCTACTACGGCCCAGCTCTCACCCGAATGAACAGTCCACGTTAGATCAGACAAGACGAGCTGATTACCGCGACGTATGGAAAAATTATGTAATGCTATTATATCAGTATGACTGGACATAAAAAAAGCTGGATGGACAACTTCGCAAAGTTATCCATCCAGCTTACTTCTTCTCGTATTGCGCTCGATTAATACGTGGTTGAAGAAGGGCTTGTCGTCGTTGATGATGAAGAACGACGGCTGTTTCTGCGGGTTGGAGGGTTGCCCGTCGAACCGTTGTTCATACGGTCAGAAGTACCCATCGTTCCGGTACCAGTAGTTCCTGTTCCGGTCGTTGTTCCGTTATTCATGGTGCCCGTGCCAGTCGAATAAGTACCCGTGCCGGTTGTGCCGGTAGTACCCGTTCCTGTGGTACCATTGTTCATCGTACCGGTATTAGTGCCCGTTGGTGGTTGGGTTTGGTAGGTACCTGTGTTGGTGCCTGTCGTTCCCATCGTACCGCCGTTCATCGTGCCAGTACCCGTATTCGTCGGTGGCTGCGTCTGATACGTACCCGAATTCGTTCCCGTATTCTGGCCGTTATTCATCGTGCCTGTATTAGTTCCCATCGTTCCGGTACCGGTAGTTCCTGTTGTTCCTACACCAGTCGTTCCCGTACCCGTGGTTCCGGTCGAACCTGAGTTCGTTGTCTGTGCTTGCGTATTGAGGGTCAGGCCGGCTGCCAGCATGAAACCCATTATCAGTATTTTTTTCATAGTTGAGTAATGGTTATATCGTTTTTACCCGATATTCTATAGTATAACTCAACTAATATTAGTTTGTTTAATCAAACTTTAACTTTTCAGCAGAATTCTAAAAAAATTCTTCCGCAGCCTCGTATGCTCTCACCGTTTATAAATGATTCATTCTTAGCAACTAATAAATTTCAGTTTTGATCTTGCGGCAATGCATGAATTACGAAGGTGTCATAAAAGCACAAAAAGGGGTAGTGAATCCAGATTGGCTCACTACCCCTTTTTGTGCACTTTGCTGATTACAAATTACCCTTTTTCATTTCTTTCACGGCAAAATCAGCAGCGCGTGCCGTTAAAGCCATGTAGGTCAGCGAAGGGTTTACGCAGGATGCCGACGTCATGCAGGCTCCATCCGTATTAAATACGTTCTTAACCGCGTGAACCTGGTTGTGCGCGTTCAGAACCGACGTTTTCGGATCACGGCCCATGCGTGCGGTACCCATTTCGTGAATACCGATACCGGGGTGTTTCGACTCGTCGTTATAAGGCGTTACGTTCTTCAGACCAGCGGCTTCGAGCATTTCAGCGGCATCGTTCATCATGTCAATGCGCATCTTCTTCTCGTTCTCACCATAGGCCGCGTCAAATACGATCAATGGCAGGCCCCACTTATCTTTCTGATCAGGCGACAGCGTCATGCGGTTGTTCGGGTCAGCAATCATCTCGCCGAAGCCGCCCAGGCTCATTGTCCACGGACCCGGTGTTGTCAGGCTATCTTTGAACTCGGCTCCGAAACCTTCCATACCATTGCCCCGGTTCCAACCGCCCCGGCCAGCGCCACCCTGATAGCCAAAGCCACGTACATAATCACGTTTGTCACCCGCCCAGTTGCGGTAGCGTGGAATGTACACACCATTGGCACGACGGCCGTAATAGTATTGGTCTTCCATGCCTTCAAACGAACCAGCAGCACCCGCAGCCAGGTGATGGTCCATAATGTTCCGGCCAAGCTGGTCAGAATCGTTACCCATTCCGTTCGGGAACCGGTGCGACTTCGAGTTCATCAGGATCGACGTACTCGCAAAAGCCGACGCGTTCAGGAAGATAACTTTAGCGTAGTACTCCCGAACTTCTTTCGTATTCTGGTCAACAACCCGAACACCGGTTGCTTTTCCTTTTTTCTCGTCGTAAAGAACTTCCGACACGATTGAATCAGGACGAAGCGTTAACCGACCAGTTTTCATGGCCGCTGGCAACGTAGCCGATTGCGTACTGAAATAAGCACCGTAAGGGCATCCCCGCATACACTGATTCCGGAACTGACAAGCCGCCCGACCCAGATCGTAGTGAAGCTGCTTAGGTGCCGTCAGGTGCGCTGTGCGTCCCATCGTAACCATACGCGCCGGGAACGCTTTTTCGATTTTCTTTTTCGCTTCCTTCTCCAGACAGTTCATCTGCATCGCGGGCAGAAAGTTACCGTCGGGCAGTACGTCCAGTCCGTCTTTGCTACCCGAAACGCCGACAAACGTTTCGGCGTACGTATACCAGGGAGCCAGATCTTCGTAGCGGATTGGCCAGTCAACGCCGATTCCTTCTTTGCCGTTGGCCATGAAGTCTTCTTTGTTCCAGCGGTAACTTTGGCGTCCCCACATCAGCGACCGACCGCCCACGTGATAACCCCGAATCCAGTCTACCTTGCGTTTTTCGAGGTACGGGTTTTCTTTATCATTCTCGAAAAAGTGGCGCCACTCTTCGTTAGCCGTGTAACCGGTGCGCATGTTTGCCCAGTACTCCTCGGCAGCCATCGTTGTGATGCGTCCCCGGTGCGGAAAATCCCACGGGTTGTTGGTAGCAGTTGGGTAGCCTTCGATGTGTTTCACGTCGCGGCCCCGCTCCAGCATTAATACTTTCAGACCTTTTTGGGTCAATTCTTTAGCAGCCCAGCCGCCCGATATTCCTGATCCTACAACGATAGCGTCGTAGGTCATATCTTTTTTTGCGTCAATATTGAGATTCATCTTTGAAGAAATTTTCGGTATAAAGTTTTCAGTTCAACGGTTTTGATTACTTCTGCAAGCAATCAGATTTATCTATTGACCCTTTATACCTTGTTACGGCAAGCGTTTAGATAGCCCAAGCCTTCTGGCCTTTTTTGAGTGGAACACAACCATCGTAACGGCCCGGTACAGCCACGTACTCGAGCGCCTGTGTACAGCCGATTTCCGACGTAAAATAGCCAGTCAGCGTTAAATCTTTCAGGATCGTGTAGAACGGCGTATACCGTTTCTTAGCGTCGGGCATCTGCAAATCGGCCTGCGAGTTTTCCACTTTGGCGGCAGCTTTTGCATTGCTCATCTGCGCCAGCTGTTGCTTGGCATCGGCTTCCAGCTTTTTCACAATCTCAATCCGTTGCGTTGGGTCGAGTTGGACAAACGCTTTGCCATACGCATCCTGACTTAATTTGTTTGTTTGCGTAAGGCCATCCAGGAACCGTTGCTGATCGTCTGCCTTGTAGCAGTCTTTTAGCAGAATATCAATGACCTCGTTCACTTTAGCGGCTTTGGCACCGGGAGTACTAGTCGTTGGTATTATTGTATCAGCCAGTTCAGCGACGGTAGCGTCCTGATCAGCTGTAAAAAAGAGCGGCTTGCCCGTCAAGGCGCGTCGGGTGGCCGAAGCTTCAAGCGTATCGGCTAAAGCGGGCAAAGACATGGTTACACCAGCCAATGCAGCCACCCGCATAAGGGCGTCTCTTCTGTTCATGTGCTTAGAGCGAGTTAAACTTTCAAATAGAACGATGTAAGGAATTACAAATGTATAAAAATCAAGGATTTGATTGTGCAATTTAGAGATGCAGTTTTAAAGGATCATATCAACCCTATATCAACTATCTGATACCCTGCAATACACAAAAATCTAGAGCGCTGTCAGCTCCTGTACGGCCAGCCAGCTCATCAGTCCGGCACCGATTTCCAGCGACGATTCATCGATGTCAAACGTGGGCGTGTGCACTCCTGAAATGATGCCGCGTGCTTCGTTGCGCGTTCCAAGCCGGTAGAAGCAGGAATCAACCACTTGCGAGTAAAAAGCAAAATCTTCACCCGCCATCCACAGGTCGAGATCGACCACATTGTCCGCACCCATGTAGGCTACCGCCTGCGACCGCACGCGCCGGGTCAGCTCAGGATTATTCTTCAGGTAAGGATACCCGTTAACAATGGTAAACTCGCATGAGCCGCCCATCGCTTCGGCAATACCTTCAGCTAATTTTACCATCCGGCGCTTTCCTTCGGCCCGCCATTCTTCATTCATGCAGCGGAAGGTCCCTTCAATCTTGACTTCATTCGGAATTACGTTCGTAACGCCATCGGCAATAAACCGCCCGAACGACAACACCGACGGACTGGCGGGCGGACGGTTGCGGCTAATGATCTGCTGCAAAGCCACGATGATATGCGATGCAATCAATACCGGATCGACCAGATTGTCGGGCATAGCCGCGTGGCCGCCTTTACCGCGCACCGTTATATAAATCTCGTCGGTACTGGCCATGTACATGCCTTCGCGGAAGCCAATCTTACCTACCGGAATGTTCGGCGCAACGTGCTGACCAATCATGCTCATCGGGGTCGGATTTTCCAGAACACCTTCTTTGATCATCAGCGACGCGCCACCCGGCGCTTTCTCCTCACCAGGCTGGAACACCAACTTTACCGTTCCATCGAACTGATCGCGTAAGACGTGCAGAATACGCGCGACACCGAGCAGGCTAGCCGTATGCGCATCATGCCCACAGGCGTGCATGACCCCATCGACGGTGGATTTATACGAAACGTCGTTCGCTTCATGAATGGGTAACGCGTCCATGTCGGCCCGCAACCCAACCACTCGGGAAGACATATTGGAGCCGTTGCTTTTAGTACCGTCAATAAGCGCCACCAGACCTGTATCAGCAACTCCTTCCTGCGGAGTAATGCCAATCGCTTTCAGTTGATCGGCAACGAATTGAGCCGTGTTATGCTCACGAAACGAAAGTTCGGGATGCGCGTGCAGATGTCTACGGGTCTGAACGATATCAGCCGCATACTGCCGGGCGAGCGATTTGATTGATTCAAGCATAGTAGTCTGACCAACAGAACGATGGTCGTTAAATAAATCACAGGTAAGCCGCCAGCCAAACCAACGTTTACTGCGACGTTATGAATTGATAATCACTGATAACCGTTTGCAGAAAGTCGCGATCAGGCATCGTGCTCTGAATACCGGTTACGTCTTTAACTTTATTGGCGGTGCGTGTCAGCAGTTCGTTGTCACTTCTGTACAGAGCCTCTCGGACAATACTGATATCGCGGTCATTTAATAAACGAACATCGGGAAACTGTACGGTATAATTTTCATCGACCGGTTGAATAAGAATGTGGTCTAACGAAACAGCGGGCTTAAGCTTAACAACTGTCGTACCGGCGGCAATATCGCCCAGACGCTGTCCTTTTCCATTCATTGCCACGGTGATAATCGGAACAATACCGCCCAGAAACGCTGCTGACTCCACAATCCGCAATACCCACCGGATCAGGTAAGCGCCTAAACCCGGCGACGAACCATCGAGCATGACCACGCGGATGTCCATCGCTATTTTGCCAGGACTTCGACCATTGAGAAACCACTCCGACAGCAAATCGTAAGCCACCACCGGAAACATAACGAGAACCGTGTAGAAGCTGCTCGTGCGAATACCAAACCGGGACGGCAAGGCTACGACCAGCAATACCCACCCGAATATAACCAGATAGTCGATGATTGCCGCCAGGATGCGTTCACCAACGCTGGCGGGTTCGTATTCCAATAACACATTCTGGGAGGTGCGAATCGCAACAGACATTGTCGGTGAGTTGTCAGCAATAAATAAGTTGTTGACGGTAGTTTCCGTCAGGCATAGCCAGTCATCAAAATTAACAACCTTTCTTTTGTTCTTAATAAACAAATAACCAATTTTCACTATCAGCGTCAGCAGCCCAAATTCTTACCCCATGCGTGAAGCCTTATTCGTTAAACGAAACACCGATAAGTGGCGTACCATTGAGCAAGCCACGACCCGCAACCCGGACGAACTGACCGAGCGCTACGTAGAGCTGACGGATGATTTATCGTACGCCCGTACGTTTTACCCAGACTCAAATGTAACGCGTTACCTTAACGGGCTGGCGGCCCAGATGCACCGGGGGCTGATGCAAAATCGGCGCGACGACCGAAGCCGGTTCATCACCTTCTGGAAGTACGAGTTGCCGTTGTTGTTTCGGCAATCACACCGGTTGCTGGCTGTGTCGGCAGCAGTCTTTTTGGCGGCCGGTATCCTGGGCTGGTTATCGGCGGCTCACGACAACACGTTTGTGCGGTTGATCCTGGGTGATCAGTACGTAAACATGACGCTCGAAAACATCAAGAAAGGCGATCCGCTAGGCGTATACAACAGCAGAGATCAGGGTAGTATGTTTGTACAGATTACGCTAAACAATATCTACGTAGCCTTCCGAACCTTTATTTTTGGTTTGTTTGCCTCATTCGGTACGATGGCGATGCTGTTCTACAACGGAGTGATGCTTGGCTCTTTCCAGTACTTCTTCTACGAGCGCGGCTTGCTACTCGACTCGGTTCTGAAAATCTGGATTCACGGCACGCTCGAAATTTCGGCTATCGTCATTGCGGGCTGCGCGGGCCTGACGGTAGGCAACAGCCTGCTCTTTCCGGGTACTTACTCGCGGCTGGAATCGTTTAAACGAGGAGTGAAGCAAGGGCTTAAAATTGCCATCGGGCTGGTTCCTATATTTATCATGGCGGGCTTTCTCGAAAGTTTCGTCACCCGGTTGACCTTACCGCCGGTCGCGAGCGGAGCCATCATCCTGGTATCAGCTACGTTTATCGTTTGGTATTTCATCCTATACCCTATCTCACTTAACCGCACAGTTCAACCATGATTCAACTGTTTCAACAACGCGATTTTGGCAATAAAATCAACGCCACGTTTCAGTACATCGGCGAAAACTTCCGGAGCCTGGGCACGGCTTTACTCTACATCGTCGGGCCGATCGCTTTGGTAGTGGGCGTTTTAAGTGGACTACTCCAATCCAAAGTGATACGAATTGCGTCGACAATTGACGGAGGGGCCGACTCACGCCAGACAGCTATGTTTCAGATGATGACCCAATTTGCCTCACCTACCTTTTGGCTGACGGTATTACTGAGCATTCTAGCGAACGTGGCGGTCATTATGGTGACCTACGGTCATATGAAGGTGTATAACCGCACCAATGGTGGTCCTATCAGCGTTGCCGATATTTGGGAGGAAGTGCAGCCAACCATTGGCCGGGCCGTCATCATTTCGGTTCTTGGATCGATTGTTACGTTCGTCGGGTTTATGTTTTTCTTTATTCCGGGCGTTTACGTAGCGGTTGTTCTATCGCTCTCGTTAGCGGTTACCTCGTTTGAAGACACCGACTTCGGCGCGACCTGGGAGCGCTGTTTTAAACTGATTCGGGACAAGTGGTGGTCTACCTTCGGGTTGATTGTCGTCATGGGAATCATCGTTGGGCTTGTTGGGCTTATCTTTCAGATTCCAAGCGCGGTTATTGGTTTTATGATCGGTGGAAAGCTGTTGCCCGACGTGTCATCGGCCTGGCTAATGCTGGCGAGCGTTATCAATTTAGTAGGCAAAACCCTCCTGAATACGGTGCTTTACACCGCCATCGGGTTTCAGTATACCAACCTGGTAGAACGTCAGGAAGGACGGGGTTTACTGTCGGCAATCGATTCTATCGGGACAAGCCCTAGCCAACCCCGCTCAACCGATGAAGGTAGTTTTTAACGCAATGAAGCGGGGTAAACAACGTATGAGTAGCTTGATAGACTGTTCTTTTGTCAAGATTTTGGTGAGTAGCCGCCAAGGCGTTTGGGCAATGCTTATCCTGGTTATAAGCGTTCATGCGCCTGTGTTGGCCCAAACGACTAAGCCTCAAACCCAGTCGGTAGTTGCGTCCGATGACCGGTCGGCAATCCGGGTACGGTATCCAATGCCCGAAAAGCTAAGTGATTTTCAGACAGATCGTGATTACCAATATGACCATGAAGCCCCACCCCCCGAAAATCCGGTCGCGCGCTTTTTTTATTGGCTATACACGAAAATAATGCGTTTTCTACGAAGCGACGCTTATCAAAACGTCTGGCAGTATGTTATCCTGGCGGGTGTTGCGGGCTTCGTTGTCTACTTGTTGATGAAGGCTGAAGTACTTGGTTTTCTTTTCCCCAAGAAAGCACAGACGAGCACTTTGGACTACGAGAACCTGTCGGAGAATATTCATGCCATAAATTTTGATGCGGCTATTGACGAAGCAGTCGGTCAGCGTAATTTTCGGCAGGCGGTTCGACTGCTGTATCTACAAACGCTTAAACGACTAACCGATCCGGGACTCATCCATTATAAGCCGGACAAAACCAACCAGCACTACATTAACGAGCTCGCAAAAACACCTTTACAGACCGATTTCGAACGTTTGACCCGCCAGTTCGAATTTATCTGGTACGGCGATTTTCCGATTGATGAGCATCAATTTACCCTATTGCGTAAAGCGTTTGGGGACTTTTCAACGACTCAACTGCAAACCGTCCGGTGATCCGGCACTAACTGGTAATCAAGCATTTGAAGCCCAATAAATACGTTCTTATTTTACTGGCCACTATTACGGCATACGTACTCGTTGAGTATTACCGTCCGAAGCCGCTGGACTGGACACCTACCTACGAAAACGACGATAAGATTCCCTTCGGTACAAAGGTGCTGTATGAACTCTTACCTGATGTCATGCAGCAGGCAAACGTCAGCACTGTGCGGCTGCCTGTCTACAATTTCTTGACCGAAACCAAACCGGCGGTTCGCAGTAACTACGTCTTTATCTGCCGGGATTTCAACGCCGATGGTAATGACCTGAAGCAGCTACGGGCGTACGCTAATCGCGGTAATAACGTCTTTATCTCGGCGTATAGCTTTCCGGACTCATTAGGATCGGTACTCGGTTTTAAAGCAGACGTGAAAGAACCGAACAAAGCGGACACAACCCTTCGCCAGAACCTCGTCAATCCGAAAGTAGCCAAATCGGGCGGTTATAATTTCTTCCACGATGATGGCCGGAATTTCTTGACGATCACGAACAGCCAGCGAACAACCGTCCTAGGTCGTAATGCGCGAAAAGAGCCGGTTTTCATTCGGGTTCAATACGGAAAAGGATACTTTTTCATTCACAATCTGCCCCTGGCTTTCACGAACTATTACGTGCTTTCGCCCAGAACGTCGGATTATACGTTTAAAGCGCTCTCTTACTTGCCAGCCTTACCCACTTATTGGGATGAGTACCAGAAGCAGGGCCGCTTCGACGAGGAACAACAATCCATTTTCCGCTACATCTGGAGCCAGCCTGCTTTGAACTGGGCGTATTATCTGGTAGTCTTCGGTTTGCTCTTCTACGCTATTTTTGCGGGCAAGCGCACCCAACGCATCATTCCGGTAGTTGAACCGCCCCGAAATACTTCGCTGGATTTTGTAAAAACCGTAGGACGGTTGTATTTTCAGCAAGGCGACCACGACAATCTGGCCCGTAAGCGCATTCAGTATTTTCTAAGCGACCTGCGTGAACAATACAGCCTGAACACAACTGTTCTCGACAAAGAGTTTACGGAAACACTGGCTCAAAAAAGCGGAACCTCGTTGACAGAAACAGAAGAGTTGGTTCGATTACTGCGTGATGCGCAAAAAAGTATTTCCTTGTCAGA
Organism: Spirosoma liriopis; assembly: GCF_023196085.1. Taxonomy (NCBI): domain Bacteria; kingdom Pseudomonadati; phylum Bacteroidota; class Cytophagia; order Cytophagales; family Cytophagaceae; genus Spirosoma; species Spirosoma liriopis. The sequence continues at coordinate 325,641 of NZ_JALPRF010000002.1, read as the reverse complement.
GTATGACTTGCTGACGCTCAATGCCGCCATCGAACGATTTAAACACCAAACCGTCTGAACCACGATTTATGTGATTACACCATTTGACTATGCTTATTGCTTGCCTGCAAGAAAAATCGTAGTCATTGAATGAATCTCACAAACGCTGGTTCTGACACCTTTTATGGAAAATAGACAAACGCGCATAGACCTAACCTCTCTTAGAAGCACGATTGATGCAATTCGGTCGGAAGTCGGTAAAATTATCGTGGGTCAGCATCAGACTGTCGATTTGTTATTGACGGCCCTACTAGCCGACGGCCACGTTCTGATTGAAGGCGTTCCGGGTGTCGCTAAAACGCTGACCGCCAAATTACTGGCAAAAACCATGTCGGTGGGGTTCAGTCGCATTCAATTTACGCCCGATCTGATGCCGTCGGATGTATTGGGCACTTCGGTTTTTATGCCGAAAACAGGTGATTTCGAGTTTAAGAAAGGCCCTATCTTTTCCAATCTCGTACTGATTGACGAAATCAACCGCGCACCCGCAAAAACGCAGGCGGCACTTTTTGAAGTGATGGAAGAGCGTCAGGTAACGAACGACGGCACGACGTATCATCTCGAAGAGCCGTTTATGGTCCTGGCTACGCAAAACCCCATCGAACAGGAAGGTACGTATCGACTTCCCGAAGCCCAGCTGGATCGTTTTTTGTTTAAAATCGTCGTGGGTTATCCCGATGCAGCCGCCGAAGTTGACATTCTGCGTGGTCACCATCAGCGACGAAACCTCAACGATACGCTTGATGCAGTTGAGCCTGTAATTACCGCTGAGCTATTGGCAACGCTGCGTGGTCAGGTTCACCAGGTTCACGTTGAAGACAACCTGTTCGATTATATCGCGCAGATCGTTCAGGCGACTCGCGCAAACAAGTCGCTGTATCTTGGAGCATCCCCTCGGGCATCGGTTGCCTTGCTCAACAGTGCCAAAGCCCTGGCTACACTACGAGGCCGCGACTTTATTACACCCGAAGACGTTCAGGAGCTAGCCGCTGCGGTCCTACGCCACCGAGTACTACTCACGCCCGAACGTGAGATGGAAGGAGGTACACCCGACGAAGTCATTGCGCAGCTGGTACAGAAGATCGAAGTCCCCCGCTAATCACCCACCGATGCCGCATGACTACTGTACGTTGCCAATCCGCTCGCTTTTTATCCGGTCTATTCTGGGTAAAGTGGTCGTATTTGCTTTGTACATGCTTCATGGCTAGCTATTCGTACGGACAGAACCCAACAAAAGAACAACTCGCAGGAACCTGGATCGGCGTCCGTACAGAATGGGACTCAAATTCTTTTTGCCCGCTACCAGTCTACATTCAGCTAGAAGCTGACGGTACATACCGGCTTGGCACGATAGACGGTTCAGTCGAGACTGTTTCTTCGACATGGGCAGTTGATAGCCTGGTGCGTTTAGACACCGTTCATTTTGCGCCGAAGTTGGTTATGCGGGAAAACGATTTGTTACGAATCGGGACGAACTACCCACTGATTTTTCGGCGCTTCACAGCCATTCCGCTCGACTCCGCTACTGCCCATCGGCAGTTGAGCGGTCGGGTCTGGCAGTCCGATAGCCTGTCTTTGTTCATTCACGCCAACGGTCAGCTGATGGTCGAGGATCGGAAGTCCAGCCAACGCACCGCTCATTTTTGGCAACTGGCGCGGTTTGGAACCTCTTTGTTCCTGATCATTGGCGGTAATCAGTACCGTTTTCGCGAGGGCAACTATAAATTTATTTGGCAACTTGGTAGCTTGTCGCCTACGCTTATTCAAGCCATTGGCTCAAATGGTCGTTCTTCCGTAACACAACCGTTTCGGCTCGTGCGCCGTTTGTCACCCGGTGATTCATGCCGTCCGTCGGGTTTTCAGCCCTGCGCGAATTGTCTTAGTCGGATGATGGCAGGTTCAGGACTTGGTCAATCACACAAGCGTTACGAACTGAATCAGCTTTTAGCAACGTATTACAAACCCATTATCAGACAAGGCCAATCGGGAATAATTCGCTTACAGTTCGTAATCAATTGCGAAGGTGCCCAAGGCATGTACCACGTGAACGGCTTCGATGCGGATTACTGCCCTAAAACCTTCTCTACTCAGGTAACCAGTCAGTTACTCGATATTTGCCGGAACTACTTAACCGCCGACCGCTTGTTATCAGCGGATGAACGTTCTTCAATGGACGTTCCGGTATCGTTTACGATCCGCCTTAAAGACGGTAAGATCACCGATATTCTACCATGAAGCCCTTTCATCTCTTACTACTATTCTGGCCGATTCTAGCTTCTGCCCAAACGAGTAAGACGATACTAACTTCGTATCAGCATATGCTAGCCATTAATCGTACCACCCAGCCAACGTTTCTCGGTTCTCCAAGGCGCGGCCAGTCTACGTCTGCTAACCCGCAAAACTACCGTTTTCAGGCGATGAACTATTTGTGGGAAGGAAACTACGAACAGGCGGTTGTCGCGCTGGAAAACGTCGCTTTGTTGCCGAAAGGACAGGGATTTGCGGGTGAAATGTATCTGACTCAATTACACGATTACGACCGAGCGCTGTGTCACCTAACGGCTTACGACGCTTCAACGCCGACCTTCGACGATATGATCGGTAACAATCCGGTGAGTTATCTGCTTGGCCTCACGTACCGGAGTTTGGGAAATCATGCGGAAGCGATCAGCCAGTTTTCGAGAGGAATCGATTCGCTGGCTATCAAACATGGATCAAAATGGGTTAATTACCGGCATTTTGTCAGTAGAGCCGTGAGCTATCTAGCGATCAACCAGCCACAAAAAGCACTGGACGATTTAGAAAAAGCCTCCCAAAATTACAGCCGTAGCGCACTGGCTCAGTACCATCGAGGACAGGCCCTGAAACAACTGGGCCGGAAGGAGGAAGCCCGAACCGCTTTTCAGGATGCATCATTCCTCTTCAAAGCTTTACGCGTTGAACGAACGGCTGATTATCAGGAAGACGAATCAAATCCACTCTACGAGCCTGAAATTGACCAAGCGCTTGCCAACCTTAAACCGTAAGTTTTGAAAGCTATCCGCCCTCTTTTCGTCGCTACTCGCCTGTGGTTTGTCCTGATTGTCTTTGTCGTGCTGTTTGTGGCGGCCTACGCGTTCCTGCTGCTGTTTCCGCTGGTACAGATCGCTTTTGTCATTTTCGTTATTCTGATCGGACTAGATGGCTGGTTGCTGTTTCGAACGAAAAACCAGTCTGTAGGATCGGCCTTTTTTGCGCGTCGCGAGGTGCCTGACCGACTGTCCAACGGCGACGAAAATCCGTTAACGATCTATTTGGAAAACCGGTATTCATTCCGAGCCGATGTCGACGTAATTGATGAGATCCCATTCCAATTCCAGCGACGCGATGTGCTGTTTCGGGCACGACTGAACCCGCGCGAAACGCAGGCGATCCGCTATGAACTTCGACCAACTCGTCGGGGCGAGTATAGCTTCGGAGCGGTTAACGTATTTGTCAAAACTCCCCTCGGCTTGCTGAAACGACGCTACCAGTTTGAACAAGGCAAGATGGTAGCCGTTTACCCATCGTTTCTACAAATGCGTCAGTACGAACTGCTGGCCGCAACCAATCGCCTGAACGAAGTTGGTATAAAACGGATTCGGCGCATTGGTCATAGCATGGAATTCGAGCAGGTACGCCCCTACGCTACTGGTGACGATGTGCGAACAGTTAACTGGAAAGCCACCGCCCGACGCACCGATGCACAAGGAACTTCACTGATGATCAACGCTTATCAGGATGAACGCTCTCAGCCGGTTTACTGCCTGATTGACAAGGGACGCGTGATGCAATCACCGTTTGAGGGGCTTACGTTGCTCGACTATGCCATCAATGCCAGTCTGGTGCTGAGCAACATTGCCTTATTGAAACAAGACCGTGCGGGTATCCTAACCTTCTCCGACCATGTCGGCCAGCTTCTTCCCGCCGACCGTCGAACAGGGCACATGCTCAAGATTCTGGAGTTGCTCTACCGACAGAAAACGCGCTTTCTCGAAACGGATTACGAAAGTCTGTACGCCAGCGTTCGCAACCACATCCGTCAACGCAGTCTACTTCTGCTGTTCACTAACTTCGAAACGGTTAGCGCCATGCACAGACAATTGCCGTACCTGCGTCGGCTAGCTAAAGATCACCTGTTATTGATCATTTTTTTCGAGAACACCGAACTCAGGAGCCTATTAGATCAACCAGCGAGCGACACCGAACAGATTTACCTGAAAACGATCGCGGAGAAGTTTGCTTCTGAAAAAAAGCAGATTGTAAAAGAGTTAAGCCAATACGGTATTCAGACCATATTGACCGCCCCGCAAAACCTGACGGCTAATACGGTCAACAAATACCTTGAATTAAAAGCCAGAGGAATGATTTGACAAGTAGATCTTGGCTCTTTGTGGTGTCAGGTTTTCGAAGCGTTATTGCCCAAAACACGTAAAAATGATTGTGGTGTCGGCGGGGCCGCCCGCGCGGTTCTCAAAACCGACACCATGAGAAGATAAGGCTTGTTACTCGTTAGTTGTCGCCTAGATTGCCCTTTACCGATTCGTAATTCGATTTCAAACGTCCCATTTCCTGCGCAAGAAACGTTTGTAACTGACGATTGAAATCTTCTTTTTCATCGTCGGGTAGCGATGTATAGAGGTCCTTCAACTCTTGGTTGATTGCGGCTCGTTCGGCATCATCAGTGGCATTGATCGAGCGGTAATGGTATTTTTTGAAATCGTACTGCATAGTCTATAAAAAGACTGGACGTTAAATACGGAATAAGTCCAGTACCTAACGTCCAGTTATGGATTGCATGAAGAATTACTTAGTTAACTCCCGTAGCTCTTTCAAACGAGCCCGCTCCACAGAACCGGAGACGATAATGCTGACCTCATACAAAGCGGCCAACGGTAGCGCAACCAGCACCTGACTGTAAATATCGGGCGAAGGGGTTATGATACCCGCCACCACCAGAATCACAATCCAGGCGTGTTTGCGGTACTCTTTCATAAACGAAGGTGTCAGCACACCTACTTTCGAGAGCACAAACGCGACAATCGGCATTTGGAACATTAACGCACAACCCAGCGAAAGCGTCACCAGAATACCGATATACGATGTGATATCAAACTGGTTTTTAATCTCAGGGGTGATTTGATAATTCGCTAAGAAATTGATAGCCAGTGGTGATACAATAAAGTAACCAAACATCAGTCCTAACAGGAACAGCATCGATACGTAAAACACGGCTCCCCGAGCGGCATTTTTCTCCGACGAGCGCAAGCCGGGCTTGATAAACCGCCATAATTCCCAGAAAGCATACGGAAACGCAAAGCACAGACCAATAATTAACGACGACGTAAGCGCCATTGTAAACTGGTCAGATACTCCCAACGCCTGCAACTCAAAGTTCAACTTCTTGACGCACAAGTCGGCATAACCCGTCATATCTGACAGCTTACACATCATCCGGTAAGTCCAGAAATCAGGGTTTTTAGGCCCCATAATAACGACCCTGAATATATCCTCAATGAAAATAAAGGCAATTAGGGCGAACACAAAGATGGACCCAACGGCCCGGATAATGTGCCAGCGAAGCTCCTCCAGATGGTCCAGAAAGGACATCTCTTTACCTTCAGCGTCGATCTCTTCGTCGGTCAGTTGATCTAGTGGCATTGTATTAATTAGCGAATGAGTAAATAAGCGAATGAGTTGGTAAAAACCAGCGAGACTTACGGCCCAACCCACTCATTCGCTCACTCACGATTAACTTTTATAGAGTGGAAATGCTTTCATCCACTCGTTGATTTCTTCTTTAACGGTCGCTAAAGTTGCTTCGTCGTCGTGGTTCATCAACACCTTATCGATATATACGACAATTTGCTCCATGTCCGATTCCTTTAAACCACGGGTTGTCATGGCCGCTGTACCCACGCGGATACCAGACGTGATCATTGGCGACTTATCATCGAACGGAACCATGTTTTTATTGATCGTGATGTCGGCTTTGATCAACGTGTTCTCGGCCAGTTTACCGGTCAAGCCTTTCGAGCGCAGGTCGATCAGCATCAGATGGTTGTCCGTTCCACCCGAAATGATCTCGTAACCCCGGCTCAGGAAAGCGTTGGCCATAGCTTGCGCATTGGCTTTTACCTGTACGGCGTAATCGTAGAAATCGTCGGTCAGCGCTTCGCCGAAGGCAATCGCTTTAGCCGCGATGATGTGCTCAAGCGGTCCGCCCTGCGTTCCGGGAAACACACCCGAATCGAGCAGCGACGACATCAGTCGCAATTCACCTTTCGGGGTTTTGATACCAAACGGATTTTCGAAGTCGTTCCGCATCATGATCATACCGCCCCGTGTACCGCGCAGTGTTTTGTGCGTGGTGGTCGTGACGATGTGTGCATGCGCTAGGGGGTCATTCAGTAATCCTTTGGCGATCAGACCCGCCGGGTGCGATACGTCGGCCAGCAGTAACGCTCCGACTTCATCGGCAATGGCCCGTAACCGAGCATAATCCCAGTCGCGGCTGTAGGCTGACGCGCCACAGATCAGCATTTTCGGCATTTCGCGCTTGGCCGTTTCTTCTACGATGTCGTAGTTGATAACACCCGTTTCTTTTTCCACGCCATAGAATGTAGGCCGGAAATATTTACCCGAAATGTTGACCGGCGAACCGTGCGTCAGGTGACCACCGTGCGACAAATCAAAGCCCAGGATGGTATCGCCGGGTTTCAGCGCAGCCAGGAAGACAGCTGTGTTAGCCTGCGCTCCGGAATGCGGCTGTACATTGACCCACGTAGCCCCGAAAAGTTCTTTGGCACGATCAATGGCAATCTGCTCAATCTGGTCGACTACCTCACAGCCACCATAATACCGCTTGCCGGGCAGTCCTTCCGCATACTTGTTAGTCAGTACGCTTCCAGCCGCTTCCATAACGGCGGGTGAAACAAAATTTTCAGATGCAATCAGTTCAATACCCGACTCCTGCCGGTGTTGTTCTTTGGCAATCAGGTCAAATACCTGCGTATCGCGGGTGGTGGTGACGGTAGTCATGCTTCGAGCGTTTTGTGCATTCGATTAGTCAACGTCTGGTTGAAAAAAAAGATACTAGTAAACAACCAAACAAGCAATTAGACACAAAGGTACAGCGGAAAACGGTAGAATAAGCAGGATCTCTTCAAGATCAGTCCTTCGAATTTAGCGGAATTACAGACCGAAAGCAATCTTTATTCAATCCAATGCACGGCATATGCGACAAGCGTCCGAATTCACCAGATTATTTTGCTTTTTGCACCGTTTGGTAGTGTAGTGGAGTCATACCGGTATGTAGCTTAAACTGCCGATGAAAATGTGAACTGTTGTTAAATCCACATTCAAGGCCCACTTGCCCAATACTGATATCGACCTGAGTGAGTAGTTTACGAGCGTGACCGATCCGTAACTCGTTTAAGTACTCGACAAACGATTTTCGGGTCCGTTTTTTAAAGTAACGACAGAAAGCGGCTGGTGCCATGCCCGCTACGGAGGCAATTTGCTCAACCCGTATCTCTTCCCGAAAATTTGTCAGCATGAAATCGAGTACACGCTTCATCCGCTCGGTTTCAGCAGCACCGGGAGCGAGTTGGTAGCCATCGCTGGCCAGAAGTGCGGCCTCCGAATCAGCGGCTAGTTCATCCAAAATTTCCAGCAAACCGAGCAGTTGCAGAAACCCTGTTCGTTCGGGCAGTTGATTTAGCTGCGTTCGAACCGCCAGGCCAGCGGCTGGACTAAAGCGTAGCCCGTAACGGGAACGCTCCAGCAATCGCTGTATTGCGCTGGCTTCTGGTAAAGTTGTTAAACCCTGTTGCGAAAACTCACTTGGAAACTGGATAACAATTGATTCCACCTCTTGCGTTGATCCAGGCTGGTAAAAATCTTCGTCACTGCGCCAGAAATGAGGTAAGTCAGGACCAATCAATACCAGGTCTCCGGCAGTAAATGGCTCAATATGATCGCCCACAAAACGGCGCCCGTATCCTTCTACGATGTACGTCAGTTCGTATTCCGGGTGATAATGCCAGGGAGCATCGAAGTAAGGCATCTTAAATCGACGGACCAGCAGCGAGCTTTGACCAGCAAAAGGTACCTTCTCAAACAATGCCTTCATCTATACGCTATCTTAACCTAATTATGCAAATCACTTTACATCAATGATCAAAATTAGACATAAATCTGAAAATACTGGCTTTACTTGCAATGAAGTAGCAAATTAACTTTGTTAAGCATTCGGCTGTTCCTAAACCCATTAAATCATAGAACTGTATGGAGGCTACCCGCTCTAAAGAATCGCGACTCGACGAGTTAGATGCGCCTTACACGCTTGACCCAGCAGCTATCGATTTTTACCGACAGCGCGGGTATGTCAAACTAAAACACGTACTGAGTCCCACCCTTCTCGACTACTACGACAACATTATTACGGAGTTAGTCTTTCGGCTCAATACACTTAGTAAACCGATGGAGGAACGGAGCACCTACGAACGGGCATTTCTCCAAATTATGAATCTCTGGCGGGAGGACGAACAGGCCAAAGCGTTTGTTTTTTCTAAACGACTAGCCAAAATTGCGGCTGATCTGATAGGCGTTCAGGGTGTTCGGCTTTACCACGATCAGGCGCTTTATAAGGAACCGTCGGGAGGAATTACACCCTGGCATGCCGACCAGTTTTACTGGCCGCTGGCGTCACCAAACACAGTTACGGTCTGGATTCCGCTCCAGGAAACGCCCATGCAAATGGGACCGTTGGCTTTTGCCGAAGGTAGTCAACACGTTGAGATTGGCCGCGATCTGGAAATTAGCGACGAAAGCGAGAATATTCTGGCGGATGAACTACAAAAACAGAAGTTTACCGTTCATGACACGCCGTTTGATCTGGGTGAAGTCAGCTACCATGCGGGTTGGACATTTCACCGCGCTGGCCCCAATACGTCAACTCAACCGCGTAAGGTTATGACCATGATCTACATGGACAAGGAGCAGATCATTAGTCAACCTCGCAACGAGTTTCAGGTTGCTGATCTTGAGAAATGGCTAAATAACGCGCCCATTGGTAGCCACCCCCAGTCGGATTTGAATCCCGTATTGTTCAGTTATTAGCTAATCCATAGCGGTTAGGAAGTTATCTGTGATGATTTACCGCTATTAACTAACGACTATTGCCGTTTTATGGAAGTATTTTTGCAGTATTTCTGTTACACCTGCAAACCATTACTTACCCAAGGCGGTATGAAATCATTTTTCGCACTTTTTGTGGGGCTACTTATTAGTCTTGCAACAACAGCGCAGATTCGTAAAGACCCTACCAATTGGTCGACCCAGGTCGATAAGCAGCCGGCTAAAGTGGGCGATGTAGTCAACATCAAGATTCAGGTCAGCATTGGCGACGGCTGGCATATGTACTCAAACGATCTTGACCCGAATGTTGGCCCCGTTCCAACATCGTTCAAATTTGCCAATTCGGACGCGTTCGCGCTCGTCGGCAAAACGACCCCTGTCGGCGTCGAAGAAATTTTCGAAGAAGTGTGGGGAGCCAAAGTTCGTCAGTTCAAGAATAAGGCAGTCTTTATTCAGAAAGTTAAAGTTCTGAAGCCTACGGCCACTTTCTCGGGAACGGCCGAATACCAGGTTTGTTCGGACAAAGATGGTGTATGCCTCCCCCCCACCGAAATTGAATTTTCGGCAGCAATTAAAGCTTCGGAACAAGCGACCGCGTTAGCGGCTACCACAACAGCTGTAGCATCTACTTCGAAAGCGACCACGGCGGTTACGTCCTCGGCGTCTGATACGGCGGTAGCGGCTACTGCACCCGTTTTGCCAGACACGGCTGATGCAACGGCATCAACGACACCCATCGTCAAAGAGGTATTGAAACAGCCCGTTCAGGCCATGAACGAATCAGCCACAACGTCGGGGGGATCGTTATGGGGCTTTATGCTGGCCGCTTTCTTATCCGGATTGGTTGCGCTGCTTACGCCCTGCGTTTTCCCAATCATTCCCGCAACGGTTAGCTTTTTCACGAATCAGCAGGGTGGGCAGTGGAAAGCCTTATTATACGGAGCCTTTATCATTGGTATTTATGTGCTGGTAGGCACGGTCGTTTCGCGAATCAACGGCCCAGCTTTCGCAAATTTTGTCAGTACGCACTGGATACCCAATATCCTGTTCTTCGCCATATTTTTTGTTTTTGGTTTATCGTTTCTGGGCTTGTTCGAGATCGTACTGCCGAACTCGCTGATCAACCAGGCAGATTCCCGTTCTGAAAAAGGCGGTATCCTCGGTATTTTTTTCATGGCCTTCACGCTGGTTCTTGTTTCCTTCTCCTGCACAGGCCCTATCGTTGGTAGCTTGCTGGTAGCCTCGGCGGGTGGTGAAGTCGTGAAACCAATTCTGGGCATGGCCGCTTTCTCGTCTGCTTTTGCCGTACCGTTTACTTTGTTCGCGGCTTTTCCGCAATGGCTCAAAAATCTACCCCGTTCCGGCGGATGGCTCAACTCGGTAAAAGTTGTCCTCGGCTTTCTGGAACTGGCGTTGGCCCTGAAATTCTTGAGCGTTGCTGATCAGGTATACCACTGGCATCTGCTGGACCGCGAAGTATTTCTCTCGCTGTGGATTGTTATTTTCGCCCTGCTCGGCTTTTACTTTCTAGGAAAAATTCGGTTGCCGCACGATAGCGAAACCAAGTATGTGAGCGTTCAGAAGCTGTTATTGGCCATAGCTACGTTCTCATTCGTGACCTACATGATTCCCGGCTTATGGGGAGCGCCATTGAAAGCTCTGTCAGGCTATTTACCGCCTGAAACGTCACAGGATTTCAACATGAACCAGTCAGCGGCTATAGGTAGTCAGCAACCAGCAGGCAGCTCTATAGCGGAACCAATCAAATACGCTAATCTTTTCGATCTGCCCCGTGGCCTGCAAGGTTTCTTCGACTACAAGCAGGGACTGGCATACGCGAAAAAAGTAAACAAGCCCGTCTTTATTGACTTTACTGGTCACGGTTGCGTGAACTGCCGCGAGATGGAAGCCCGCGTTTGGTCGGACCCCGCCGTAAAGTCACGGTTGCAAAATGATTTTGTGTTAATTGCCCTCTACGTCGACGATAAGACCGAACTACCCGAATCGGAATGGTATACCTCTACGTATGACCAGAAGGTTAAGAAAACGATTGGTGCCCAGAACGCCGATTTACAAATCACGAAATACAACAATAATGCTCAGCCGCACTATTGCCTTGTCAACAGCAACGGCGAGCTGCTGGTAGCTCCCAAAAACTACGATCGAAGCGTTGAGAACTTCGTTGCTTTCCTTGAATCAGGTAAGAATAAGTTTTAAGAACTGACTTTGAACTACAAACGAAAGCCCCGCCAAAACTGGCGGGGCTTTCGTTTGTAGAATATGGCGACTTTTGCTTAGGCCGTAACCTTGGCAGGAGCCTCGTTAGCCTGGATAAACTCGATATCCGGTTTTGATTGATCAGCGATGGTTACCCGACCACGTTCTTTGCGAACAATGCGCGAGTACAGCGAAATCTCCTGATCGAATAAGAAGCGGAAAAACAACCGAACGTACGACGTATGGTATTTCAATGTATCGTAATACTCAGGTGCCGATTTCTTGAGATCAGGCAGCTTGTTCCAAGGAATTGATGGAAAATCGTGGTGTTCGTTGTGAAAACCTACATTCAGGTTTACGCCGTTCAACTGACCGTAGTAACTATAAGTCTCTTGCTCCGGGTCGAGGGTTAGGTAATGTTCCTGAATCCAGCGAGCGCCCAGCGGATGAAGCCCAACCGAGAAGAACAAGCACAACACCAAGAAGATTAAAGCTTTCCAGCCAAACAAGGCAACGATCAGCACATCGAACGCAACCTGAACAATCATATTCGTGGCTACCCATTTGTCAATCACAGCCAGTTCGCGGCAACGAATCGTCCGGATACCCTGAAAGATAGGGAAGAAAAGCAGCCAAAGCGCCTTACCAATTGCGTAGTTGTTGATAAGCTTGGCTTCATACCAGTCGGGTAAGTCAGCATCTAGCTCGTGCACGCCTTGGAATGCATGGTGTTTGATGTGAAAGTTTTTAAAGGATAGCGCTGTTGGGAATACCGTTGGCAGATTGGCAAAAATGGCCGCCCACATATTGGCAGCAGGCTTACGAAAAATCAGGTTGTGCGCAGCTTCGTGAATGCAGACAAACAGCGTATGCGCCGGGAAAGCGCCGATAAACCAGGCAGCCGCGACAACGACCCACCACGATTGGTCACGAACCAGATAAGCGATACCTGTCATCAGGGTAACGCAACCCAGAATGATCCAAAACGTTGTTGGATTCTTTTGGCCGATAAGCTTCTTAACTTCTGGATGAGATTTTAAGATCTGCCGAGTGCGAATGCGGTGGGGTTCGGTGGTATTCGAGTTGACAAAATTGGTGAACGTTGCCATAAGTAAGTGTTGCCGGTACAATTCGGTGAAAAACGAACGGTAAATTTAATAACTTTTCCGATTGTATTGGCTACCTATGCCCTTGTATTTATATAGTCTTTATAGTAGATTTTTTCTGAATCGTAACGCGTACAACTAACCGCTGCATGATGGTTGTAAACTAGCACTTCGCAGTTAGGTTCCGAACAGATCATTGTCGATGTAGCAAGTCTTTAAATTATGTCTGCTAGTCTAATGGGCGTATCAAACGTAGATATATTCCATCAATCCATCGATGGTTGTGTTTCGTTTTGTGGTAAGATATCCGCCTTTATCTGTTCGATTACGCGCTCAGCCATTTGTGCTGCGCCCCGTAACGCACCAAAAATGATGCAAAGCGGTAAAATAATGGGCAGGAAAAAGACCCATTGAAAGAGCATATACAAGCGGAAATTTCTCATCGGTCGGTTAGTAATTTATAAGATTAAGTTAACACCTTTTCTCTAAAGTAAAAAGAAGTTGATCGTTATCTTAATCCCATTCCAAGCATAATCAAAGTTAAACTATTATAAATGCAAAAACAAGCCCTATTTAAAAAGGTTCGTTGAAAGGGTAAATAGTAAGGAAACGAGCAGAACAGGCCTAGTGTTAGAATACGTATAACTAATTGATTGACAAGATATAAAGACTAAAATTAAATAGCAATAGTAGTTACCTGATTCAAAAGTATAAAACTACTTTTTTATTAAAAAAACGTTAAAAATTACTAATTTGTTTACATACAAGGATGATCTAATTACTTAACTACAAGAAAAATAGCACAAACTAGGTCTGTGCTATTGTACTATATCCAGAGTTTAGTCTGACTACTTCAATTTTGATACAGCTTCTTTGATGCGCTCAACAGCTTCAACAAGCGATTCATCAGCGGCAGCTGTCGAAATCCGCAGGCAATTGGGAGCACCGAACCCTGATCCGGCAACCGTTGCTACGTACGCTGTATTTAATAACCAAGCGGCAAAATCGTCCGAATTTTCAATTGTCGTCGTACCGTCTGATTTGCCGTAGTACGAGCTGATATCCGGGAAGGCGTAAAAAGCTCCTTCTGGAACATTCGTACGGAAGCCAGGCACTTCTTTCAGTAACTTAACGACCAGATCACGGCGACGGTGGTATGCTTTGGTCATTTCCATCGAAGGTTCCAAAGGTCCCGTTAAGGCCGCAACGGTCGCTTTTTGCGCAATCGAGTTAGTACCCGACGTTACCTGACCCTGCAATTTTTCTACACCTTCAGCGATCCATTTTGCCGCACCGATGTAGCCAATCCGCCAGCCAGTCATCGCATATCCTTTAGCAACGCCGTTCACGGTGATCACGCGCTCTGCAATTTCGGGAATAGACCCGATGCTGAAATGTCCTTCCGGCGTAAAGTTGATGTATTCGTAAATTTCATCCGCCAGCACGTACACATTTTCGTGACGGGCAACCACGTCGGCAATGGCACGAAGCTCCGCTTCGGAGTAGATAGAACCGGTTGGATTGTTCGGCGACGCGTACATCACAATCTTCGTACGGTCGGTGATAGCCGCTTCAAATTGCTCGGGCGTTACTTTGAAATTATTCTCGAACGATCCGTCAACGACAACCGCTTTCCCCTCGGCTAGCTTCACCATCTCGGAATAGCTAACCCAGTAAGGTGAGAAAATGACCACTTCATCACCCGGATTGATCAGAACCTGAATAACGTTAGCCAGCGAGTGTTTAGCCCCGGTCGAAACAACGATATTCTCGGGTTTCCAGTCGATGTTGTTATCGCGCTTGAACTTATCAGCAATCGCTTTGCGAAGATCTGGATACCCCGCAACTGGCGAGTAGCCATGAAAGCCGTCGTCGATGGCTTTTTTGGCGGCCTCACAGATGTGTTGAGGAGTTTTAAAATCCGGCTCTCCGACGCTCAGGCTGATTACTTTGTGGCCCTGAGCGGCCAATTCACGAGCTTTCTTGGTCATCGCCAGCGTGGACGACTCCTCCAGCGCGTTGATGCGGTCGGCTAACAAACTCACGGTGTCAAGCGTGGCAGACATAATCGGTGTTTCTTTTTGAGAAAATTATAACAAACTGACTACAAAGGTACTATCTTTTCAGCGTAGCGACGATATTTTTCAGAAATTAAAAATCGCAACATCGCTGGTATCCGGGCATTCATTAAGCAATTCTTGGGTTGTTTTCTGCAAAACAGGATGTCTGTAGTGGGGCGCGATCTCCATCAATGGCATCAGCGTGAACCGGCGGAGATGCAGATAAGGGTGTGGAATACTAAGTGTTTCTGTCCTTATCGCTTGCTGCTCGTAGTACAGAATATCAATGTCGATCAGGCGAGCCCCCCACTTATCAAGCCGAACACGCCCCAACTCGTACTCAATAGCCTGGGTGTGTTCAAGTAGCGGCTGCGGAGCCAGGGCTGTCTTGACAAGCAATACCTGATTCAGATACGACGGTTGTTCAGTAACGCCCCAGGGAGCCGTTTCGTACAAACTCGACTGTCGAATAATCTTCCCAACCTGTTGGGCAATCAGTTCGACAGCCCGGCCCATGGTTGTGACCCGGTCGCCAAGATTGGCCCCTAAAAGAAGGAATGTTTCCAAGGCGTGAAGTTGCTGGTTTACTGTCAGGTTAGAGAACTAGTATTGTCCAAAATTCATGAAAACGCGTGATGGGGTCTGGGCCCGTGGTGTCGGCGGAGCCGCCCGCGCGGTTCGCAAACCCGACATTTGGCGTCAGCAATTCGTGTCGGTTTTGAGAAACCGACACCACGCGGGCGGGCCCGCCAATACCACTCACCCAGCGATACATCACGTGTTTTGACTAATCGTTCGTTAATCAATAATCTTTGATTGGTTTGATGCCGTAGTAGGCGTCAATCTCTTCCTGACTAGGGGTTTTGGCGGGCCGTACGATCCGAAAGCCAACGAACGAAGCCGACGTAAGCCACCAGTCTGACTTAGGACTTTGCGGATCGAGTACTTTCCAGGCTGGAGCCGAAGGCGTACGAGCCGCTGAGCGTAGGACCGTCGGATCATCATCCCAGGAACCACCCCGTACCGAGTTCGGATACAGTGTAGTCGTTGGTGCATATGGCTCCTTGACCTTTCCACTGGCTACCTGTTTGTAATAATCCTCGATGTACTGATCCTTGGTCCACTCCATGACGTTACCGTGTATATCGTAGAGACCGAACGAATTTGGTTTCTTCGTCCCGACCTTTTTATAACCACCATCGCTGTTTCCCTTGAACACCGCGTATTCGCCCAGTTTTTTCACATCGTTACCGAAAGAATAAGCCAGCGTCGCATTTTTGTCGTTGCCCCGGCAAGCGTATTCCCATTCAGCTTCGGTCGGCAACCGGTAAAACACCCCCGTTTTAGCGTACAGCCAGGCGCAGAATTTGATGGCCGCGTACTGGGTCATGTTGATTGCTGGATAACCTGCCCGACCCATACCGAACGACATATCGACATACGGCGGACTAGGCCGGGTGGTAGCGTCCGTTTTAGACAGCTTGGCGTCGGTGTCGGTATATTTCGCGGCCATTTCCTTTTCCATATTGGTAAAGGCGAACAGGTCATAAAGATCCCACGTCACCTCGTATTTCCCCATGTAGAATGGCTCGATTGTCACACCATGCTGCGGACTTTCGTCGGGTTTGTGTCCTTTTTCAGAGGGTGTGCTACCCATCAGGTACTTACCGCCTGGGATAGCAGCCATTGCATACGTCTGGTTACTACCGGGAATAACCTGCGTGTAGGAAGTAAAACTAGTCGTCGTTTGGGCATTCACGCTCACGACTGAACTTAGGGCAACTATACTCGCTACACTGAGATATTTCAGAAACATTGTTGGTTATAAGGAAAAGGCAAGGATCATGTTGGTCCGTAAAAATACGAACGATTTTCTTTATTGTACCTTTGTAACCAGAGAGAAGTCCAGTTGACCGAATGTACCCGCAAGCAACAAAGCAGAACGATTCCCCTGGACCATCAAATTGATTCAAAATTAGCTAATGAATTACCTTTCAGCGGAAAATTTAACGAAGTCATACGGCGACCGGATGCTGTTCCAAAACCTGACGTTTGGCGTCAATCGGGGCGATAAGGTGGCTATCGTCGGGGCCAACGGCTCGGGCAAAACAACACTGCTTTCCATCCTAGCCGGAGCAGCGCCCCCCGACGCCGGTATTGTTAGCCACCGGAAAGATATTAGTATCGGCTACCTTGATCAACAACCCGACCTCAACGACGCCCTGACCGTGATGGAGGTCGTACTGGCGGGCGATAGCGCCCAACTCGATGCGGTACGTGCCTACGAACATGCGCTTGCCAACGACGATCACGCAGCGCTCGAACGGGCCATGTCGGACATGGAAAAGCTAGAAGCCTGGGATTACGAGTCCCAGATTCGGCAAATCCTCGGGGAGTTAGGCATTCAGAATGTCGAACAGCCGGTAGGGTCGCTGTCGGGTGGGCAACGTAAGCGGGTCGCGCTGGCGCGGGTGCTGATCCAGAACCCTGATTTGCTTATTCTGGACGAGCCAACCAACCACCTCGACCTGGAAGCGATTGAATACCTCGAAAACTTCCTCAACACGAACAACGGTACGTTGCTGATGGTCTCCCACGACCGTTATTTCCTGGATCGGGTCTGCAATCAGATCGCGGAACTCGACAATGGCCAGCTATACATCTACAAAGGCAACTACGCGTATTTTCTGGAAAAGAAAGACGAGCGCGAACAAGCCGCAGCGTCGGAACTGGCGAAAGATCGAAACACCTTCCGGCGCGAACTGGAGTGGATGCGTCGGCAGCCCAAAGCGCGGGGCACCAAAGCTCAGTACCGGATCGACGCGTTTGAGGACCTGAAAGAAAAAACAAGCGGTCGTCGCAGCGATGGTGATCTGGATTTAAACCTGCGTACCGCCCGGCTTGGCACCAAGATTCTGGAAGTCGAAAATCTAAGCAAACGATTCGACGAAAAAGTCCTGCTCGATCATTTTACGTACACGTTCAAACGGTTCGACCGCGTCGGGCTGATCGGCAAAAACGGCATGGGTAAAACCACGCTGATGAATATGCTGACGGGTCAGCTGCGGCCCGATTCGGGAAAGATCACAACGGGCGGCACGGTTAAGTTTGGGTATTACACGCAGAGTGAACTGGACATTCCCGAAAATCAACGCGTTATCGATGTTGTACAGGATGTTGCCGAGGTGATGAAACTAGCCAATGGCGACACCGTTTCGGCTAGTCAGTTGCTAAGCCGGTTCCTGTTCGACCGCGCGAAGCAGTACGATTACGTGGCGAAGCTAAGCGGTGGCGAAAAACGGCGATTGCAGTTGCTGCTGGTGTTAGTGCAGAATCCGAACTTCTTAATTCTCGATGAGCCAACGAACGACCTGGATATCACGACGCTCAACGTACTGGAAGACTTTTTGCTCAGTTTCTCCGGTTGTGTTCTGATCGTTACCCACGACCGCTACTTTATGGACCGGCTCGTTGAGCACGTTTTTGTATTGGAGGGTGCCGGTAAAGTTCGCGACTATCCGGGTAATTACACGGATTACCGCGAATGGCGCGACTCGCAGCCCAAGAACGCACCGCAAGTCGATAAATTAGTGCAGCCCACGGCTAAGAACCAAACCGCCAGCGCGGTAGTTTCACCGGCGACGGCGGTTAGCACTACGACGGCCAAAAAGAAATTGTCGTTCAAGGAAATTCGTGAGTACGAAACGCTCGAAAAAGAAATCGAGTCGCTGGAGCAACGGAAAACCGAGGTAATTGGTCTACTGAATACGGGCGGCCACCACGAACAGTTAACGGCGTGGTCGCGAGAAATCGAAGAGATTGATCAAAGTATTGCTACAAAATCAGACCGTTGGCTGGAGCTGGCGGAATATATTTAGAGCGTGAATGAGCGAATGGGTGAACGAAGCAACCGCCAGTACTTCACTCTTTCACTCATTGACTCTTTCACTCTTTACGTATGCACCAGATTGTCGACTTTTTTCAGTACCTGTTAAATTCGGAAGAGATTATCCGAACGGGTGGTTTAGTCCTGATCACGCTTATTATTTTCGTCGAGAACGGAATCATCTTCGGGTTTTTCCTGCCGGGCGATTACCTGCTGTTTTTGTCAGGCGTGTTTGCAGGGACAAAGATTTTGAACGTACCGCTCTGGCTGCTATTGAGCTGCATTTTCGGAGCAGCCGTGTTAGGTTCGCTGACGGGTTATTTGACGGGTTATTACTTCGGTGCCCGCATTAAGAACCGCCCTGACTCCCTGTTTTTCAAGCAGAAATACATTGACGACACACGGGATGCGTTTGTTCGTTACGGAAACGGCGCCCTGATTATTTCCCGTTTTCTGCCGGTCGTACGGACCTTCGCTCCTATCTTGGCCGGACTGATTCACATGCCGAGCCGCTTCTTTATGCTGTATAATATCGTCGGCGGAGCGATTTGGGTCTTAACGCTCGTCGGGGGTGGGTTTTACTTCGGAGAGCGCTTTCCATGGATCATTAACTATGTGCACTGGATTATTATTTTCTTCCTGGCAGTCACAACATTTACGGTGGTTAAAGGCTATCTGAACGCCCGCAAAGAACGACGAACGGAGAAGGTGTAACAGCCAAAACGGTTGATTGAATAAGGGCATACGCCATATCTCCAAGATATGGCGTATGCCCTTATTCAATCAACCGTTTTACTAATCAGATTTTCTAATTCCGCAGCGGCTTACCGCCCGTTAGCAGGCTTTGAATACGTTCCAGCGTTTTCTTTTCGCCCGATAGCGACAGGAAGGCTTCCCGCTCCAGATCGAGTAGATACTGCTCCGACACGTTTTGCGGAACGCTTAAATCACCACCACAGATTACATACGCCAGCTTGTCAACGATCTTACGGTCGTGGTCCGAAATGTAGCGGCCCATGTGCATAGCCGTGATACCCGCTTTAAACAAGGCAATACCGGTTTTTCCCTGTACTTTGATGTCCATACGCGGTTTTGGCTGGGTGTATCCGTTCTCTGCCAGTTCGATAGCCGCCTGCTTGGCTTCGGCCAGCAGCCGACTGCGGTTTAGTACGATCTGATCCGTCGAGCGGAGATAGTTCATGTCGCGGGCTTCCTGCGCCGAGGTTGACACTTTCGCCGTGGCGATGTTCATGAACACATTTTGCAGAATGTTCAATTCGGGATCGCCGGTTTGGTAAAGATCCGACGCGCGAGCCGCCATTTCTTTCGTACCACCGCCCGCAGGAATCAACCCGACACCCACTTCGACCAGCCCAATGTAGCTTTCGGCATGAGCAACGGCTCGGTCAGCATGTAGCACCGCTTCGCAGCCGCCCCCCAGCGTAAGCGTATGCGGAGCCACAATAACGGGTATCGATGAATAGCGTAACCGCGTGATCAGCTTCTGGAACTGCGCAATCATCAGGTTTACTTCGTCGAACTCCTGCTCAACGGCATACATAAACAGCGTTCCGAGGTTGGCCCCGGCAGAAAACGCGTCGGTCGAATCATTCCCGACAACCAGCCCCCGAAAATCTTTCTCGGCCAGCGAAATTCCTTTTAATAACGCTTCCGATACTTCCTGACCGAAGGTGTTCATTTTGCTTCGGAACTCTACGTTCAGGATACCGTCGCCCAGATCGACAACGTTAGCACCGGAATTTTTCCAGACAATGTTATTACTCAAGTTTTCCAGAATGGTAAATGCCTCCGTACCTGGAATTACTTTGTAGCTCTTCGTTGGAATATCATAGTATTTCCGCTTGCCGTTTTCCAGCTTATAAAAACTGTCAAAACCAGCGTCGAGCATATCGTATACCCACGGCGCGGGCTTCTGACCAGATGATTCGATCAGCTCGACACCTTTGCGGACGCCAATCGCATCCCAGGTTTCAAATAATCCCAGCTGCCAGCCAAAGCCAGCCGTGATAGCCGCGTCGATCCGGTACAGTTCATCGGAGATTTCGGGAATGCGATACGTTGCGTAGCGGAACCCATCGGCAAACGTCCGACGGTAAAACTCACCTGCCTTGTCTTTACCAGCGATCAGCACCGGAAACCGTTTTTTCAGGTTGTCAATCGCTTTGGTACTCTCCAGCGTTCCGAATTTTACTTTTTGTGACGGCTTATACTCAAACGCTTTCAGGTCCAGCGCCAAAATCAGCGTCTGCCCTTTCTCATCTTTTGTTTTCTTGTAATAGCCCTGACCGGTCTTGTCGCCCAGCCACTTGTTCTCCATCAGTTTCTGCACCGATGTTGGCAACTCGAACGACGACCGCGACTCGTCGTGCTCCATCTTGACTAGGTTGCTGGCTACGTTGACCGTCGTGTCCAGACCGACCACATCCGACAACCGGAACGTTCCCGACTTAGGACGACCCACGACGGGGCCGGTTAGTTTATCGACTTCCTCGACCGTCAGACCCAGTTCTTCGGCTACGCGAATGGTTTGAATCAACGATTGAATACCGAGTCGATTGGCAATGAAGCCGGGCGTATCTTTACACAGAACGGTCGTTTTACCGAGGTACAAATCCCCGTAGTTCATCAGAAAATCGATAACCGCCGGGTCGGTGTCGGGACCGGGAATGATTTCGAGCAACCGCAGGTAGCGGGGCGGATTAAAGAAGTGCGTTCCGCAGAAGTTACGCCGGAAATCCTCGCTGCGACCTTCCGTCAACAGGTGCATCGGAATACCCGACGTGTTTGACGTGATCAGCGTTCCAGGTTTGCGGAACTGCTCGACGCGCTCGTATACCGAACGCTTGACATCGAGCCGTTCAACGACTACCTCGATCACCCAATCGTAGGTGGCTATATCCTTTAGATTATCATCGAAATTACCCAGCTTGATTCGGTCGGCAAATTTTGGTGCGTACAACGAAGCGGGACTTGCTTTTAGCATCGTCTGGAACGCGTCGTTGACGATCCGGTTACGGACGGCTGGACTATCGACGGTTAGCCCTTTTGCTTTTTCGGCATCGTTCGGCTCTTTCGGGACAATGTCCAACAGCAGTACATCTACACCGATATTGGCGAAATGAGCTGCAATCCGCGATCCCATAATCCCCGAACCTAATACGGCTACGCGCCGGATGGTCCGATTTTTTACTTGTGGTTTGGGTTTCTCCAGGGTTGCTTCCATGGGGTTTGTGGTAAAAGAGACACCGATAAAGCTACCCGTTGATTCGTAGACTTTATCGGTGTTCCTGGCTTTATGGTTAATCTAAGGGTAATTCTTCGGGTTCGCCGGTTTTGATTTTCGCATTTTCATCTTCGACCATCCGATTGATTTCTTTGATCACATCGAAGAAAACGACCAGTTTGTCGAGCGGAATTCGTTCGCGAATCATGTTATTGAACTGAATAACGCCTTCACGAGCCATCTCCCGTTTCTCTTTACCTTCTTCGGTCAGGTAGATGCGCACAAACCGTTTGTCGTTTCCGTCTACCTCCCGGCGAATTAGTCCTCGCTCTTCGAGACTTTTCAGCATCCGCACCAGCGAGCGCGGCTCCATTCCCAGCAACGGACCAATTTTGGTAGCGGGCGTACCGTTATCGAGGTCGATGTTGAGCAGCACGTAGCCAATCGCCATCGTGATGTCGAAGCGGCCTGCGTGGGCGTTGTACATCCGCGAAATGGCATGCCAGGCCCACTTTATGTGGAAATCTACTGTTTTCTCTTTTTTCATAGCAGGTGTCGTACTGTCCAATTTATGGATGTAAATCTACTATTTTTTCTGAAAACAGTATGCATGCATAATAGTTTCAATCAGGATTTATATGATTTGATCGAACACTCTTATTCGAGATTAGCGCTGTAAGAAATGGAAGAGCTAAACGAAAGCCTAGTCGGTCAAATCTTACAACCCAGACCGAACTACCAGACGATTTAGATCTTCTCTGCCAGCAACTTGTCAATTAGCCGGTTAAACTCGTCTACGTATTGATCGTAGTAGTTACCAGTTCCGGGGCCGGAGAAGCCGGTATGAATAGAGCGCACCTGCCCTTTTTTATCGATAATAATGGTCGTTGGAAAAGCAACTACGGCATTCAGATCAGGCAATGCTTTCGAGGCCTGCGCCTTATCGTTGGTGCCTGCCAATACAACCGGATAATCGATTTTGAACCGCTGCTTCATCCGTTCGATCTTCGGACCCGATTCGGCCATTTCAGGCGACCGTTCAAACGCCAGACCTAGCACCTCCACACCCCGCTGCTTGTTGCGCTTGTACCAGGGACTCAGGAAATTGGTTTCGTCCATGCAGTTTGGGCACCAGGATCCTAGAATCTGCACAATCGTCACTTTGTTTTTAAAGCGCGGATCAGCCAGCGAAACGACCTTGCCGTTTGGTTCTGGAAACGATACATTTAGTGTTTTTGAACCGGGTTTCAGAAAAGTCAGCTTGGCGGGATCAGGCAATTCGGCTTTGGGATCAAACCGAGCTACCCACGACTCGTACCCAGAAACCCCCTCCCAGAAACCACCCGTGAGCATTTTCGTGGCCGGATCATGTTTAGCTTTGAACAGAAACAAATGTGATCCATCGAAGCAGGATAAAAACAGACTATCACCCACAACGTTGCCATCGAGGTAGCGATAGTCTCCCGTCGGTGTCAGAAAGGTTCCCGTTACCTGATTACCTTTCTGATTAAACACCCCCACGGCGTTTACGGTATCCACCTTTCCAGTTTTGCTGCCAAAGTCGGTCGCCCATTTACCAGCCAGATTCGCAGCTGTTCCTTTGGCTTCTTTGACAAACCGGTAATTCTGGCCGTGCTGCGCTTCAAACGGTAATGTCTGATACTGTTGCGCAGTCCGACGCCGACGCCAGACGCCACGGAGCGTATTATCCTCTATCTTTGCAATCAATTCCGACTCAAACAACGCCATCGGTATACGAATGGAGTCACCCTGAACGGTAGCGGGGTCCATTGGCAGCCGTTCGTTACCGTTGAGCGCAAAGACTGTGTACGTTTTAGAAGAACCTGCTGTTGGCTGAATGTCCAATCCGAACGGTAAGTCGCCACCTTTGGTTTTCAGAACAGCGCGGTACGTTCCGGGCTTTACCGTTGACGAAGTAGACTGGCCGGAGCAGGCTGTGGTCGCTAATAAATAGATGCTATAAATAATCACTCTTTTCATAAAAATCACTCGTTAATGTACTGTAAATAGCTTACGAATAGACGCCAGTAATTTGAAGTTTGTAATGCGTAAGTAAATAAACAAATTAACTCCACCCACCTTCACTATTGTTCATGCGGTCACTTTTTACTTTCCTCATACTATTACTACCAATTTCTTTATTAGCACAATATCAAGTCCGGTCAGCCACGCTGATGGATGACAACGAGAAAACAATTACTGGATTTGTTAAATTCTACGATTGGGACAGAAGTCCTAAAAATATAGAATTTGGAGAAGACACGGTGGGATCGATGACCTCCTTTTCATTAAGAAGTATGCGAAAACTCTTTATCCAAGGCGGTCCCACGTACGAGAGCTTGTATTTAAAAGTTCCTTATTACGCAACATCTCCTGTATCGATTGGAGGAAATATCATCGATCATGTAGATTCAACTTATTACCTAGCTGAATTATTACTCGATAGTGAATCCGTAAAACTTTATCGATTTTTCGATCAGGATGCATCAGTACGTTTTGTTATTAGTAAAAACGACACGCTGACCTTATTGAATGATATTCATGTCCAGGTGTATCGGCGAGAGGGTAGGTTTGATATAGCGGATCATGAATACAGAAGGCAATTACGAACCTTACTTCAGGAATGTCCTACCCTGAAAATAGACAATACTACTTACTCAGAGAAAAGTATACTTCAACTTTTTAAGGAATACCTTTCGTTTTGTAAGATAGATTCTAAGATATACTCAGAGCAGAAAAAATTAGGAACGGCAACTTTCTTACTTGGCACATTTGCTTCGTTGTGGCCTACCGATCAGAGAACTGTAATAGGTTATGGATTAATGTGTCAGGTTCTGCTTCCCAGGAGACTCAATAATACATTCCTATGTCTTGATCTTGGGCGGTCTAGCCGGAATTCCTCAGTAGGAGTCGAAACGACACTTCAGCTTGGGTTCTATGCCGGGAAGTACTTTGGCCAACATGCTATTCAAGGTAAGTTATATACTGGGTTTTCGACTGGTTTTGGTTTCTTAGATACCAGTATTGGTTTGAGCTATCGAAAAATGATATCTATTGAGACACGATACCCCATCTTTTCGGGTTTACTTTTTGGTTTTAAAGAAGATGGCTCCAATAGTCATATTCGTCCAGCTCTTATGCTTCGAGCTACATTGCCGCTCTCGTCATTAACCAGAAAACGAGTACCTCAATGATGATCGGAATGAATATAGTTCATCAAACAATTATGCCAACTACATACCACGAACCTGTTTTATTACAAGCCTGCATCGACGGTTTGAATTTACAACCCGGCGGCACCTACGTCGATATTACGTTTGGCGGGGGCGGGCACAGCCGCGAAATCCTTCATCAACTGGAAGGCGGACGCTTGTTCGGTTTTGATCAGGATGCCGATGCCCGCGCCAATGCCCAGGCCATCAATGACCCGCGATTGACATTCGTTGCCGCTAATTTCCGCAACATGAAACGCTACCTGCGTTTGTACAAAGCGAATCAGGTAGACGGTATTCTGGCCGATCTAGGTATCTCATCGCACCAGATCGATACACCAGAGCGCGGCTTCTCGACCCGCTTTGACGCTGACCTCGACATGCGCATGAACCAACAGGCCGACCGCACAGCCCGGCAGGTGATTAATGACTATTCGGAAGCGGATTTGCACCGAATTTTGGGTATGTACGGCGAAATCACTAACGCCCGAACCGCTGCCAGCGCCATCGTGTCGGCTCGCTCAAACCGGCCGCTTAAAACGGTCAACGATCTGAAAGCCGCCTTGCAACGATACGCGCCACGCGGTAAAGAAAATAAATATTTTGCCCAGGTTTTTCAGGCGCTTCGCATCGAAGTGAACGAAGAATTACAGGCCCTGGAAGAATTTCTGGAGCAGGTGCCGGAGGTACTAAAGCCGGGCGGGCGTCTTGTGGTGATGTCGTATCATTCGCTGGAAGACCGACTGGTCAAGAACTTTATCAACAAGGGTAAATTTCAGGGCGAGGTCGAGAAAGATTTGTTTGGCAATGACCTGAAACCGCTCCAATCCGTGACCCGCAAACCCATCGAAGCGACACCCGACGAAATTGCCCGGAATCCCCGCGCCCGTAGTGCCAAGCTTCGTATTGCCGAGAAACCATTGGTTGATTAACTTCTGAGTGTCAGTATGATTGGTGGTGTCGGGCGGGTGGAGTCGGCGGGGCCGCCCGCGCGGTTCTCAAAACCGACCCTTGGCGTCAGCAATTCGTGTCGGTTTCTCAAAACCGATACCACCCTAGAAGGACATCGGATTGAGGCAAAGCTAACATTTCGGGCAATAATGATTTGAGAATCTGGCACCACGAGCATACTGACACCGAAATCTACTTTGTTATTGACCGACAGCAATGTAGATTTGAAACCTATTTATTTAATTTGTTTACTTCTTTCTTCTATGCTAGCTAAAACCTTCGGCGCGGCTGTGTATGGCGTCAATGCCAGTTTGATTACGATCGAAGTGGTCGTCGCGCAGGGTTTGCATTTTCATCTCGTCGGTTTGCCCGATAGTGCCGTTAAGGAAAGTGAACACCGGGTGGAAGCGTCTCTGAAATTTTTCGGTTACCGAATGCCCCGGCAGAAAGTCGTGGTTAACTTGGCCCCCGCCGATATCCGCAAGGAAGGTTCCGCGTACGATCTGCCGATTGCGCTTTGTATCCTCCAGGCATCCGAACAGATTACTGTCAAACGCAATCTGGAAGACTACGTGATTATGGGCGAACTGGCGCTCGACGGGAAACTCAGGCCCATCAAAGGCGTATTGCCCATTGCGATTGAAGCCCGAAAACAGGGTTACAAAGGATTTATTCTTCCCGTCGAAAACGCCCAGGAAGCGGCTATCGTCAACAATCTGGACGTTATTGGTGTGACAACCATACAGGAAGCGGTTGATTACTTCGAAGGCAAGAAAGAGATTGAGCCGTTGGTCAGCGACACGCGCGATTTGTTTATGAGTCAGATCAACGCGTATGAAGTTGATTTCTCGCACGTACAGGGCCAGGAAAACATTAAACGGGCGTTGGAGATCGCTGCGGCCGGTGGGCACAACGCCATCATGATTGGTCCGCCGGGTGCGGGCAAAACGATGCTGGCAAAGCGCTTGCCTACCATCCTACCCCCACTTACGTTGCAGGAAGCGCTCGAAACAACCAAAATTCACTCCGTAGCGGGTAAGCTCGGTAGCCGCGCCACGCTCATTGCGACCCGCCCCTACCGCGCCCCACACCACTCGATTTCCGACGCGGCCCTGGTCGGTGGTGGCAGCTTTCCACAGCCGGGTGAAATCTCGCTGGCCCACAACGGCGTTTTGTTTCTGGATGAGTTGCCAGAGTTCAAACGCTCGGCGCTGGAAGTCATGCGGCAGCCGCTGGAAGATCGAAAAGTAAGCATCTCACGGGCCAAGTGGGCGGTAGAGTTTCCGGCTAGTTTCATGCTTATTGCCAGTATGAACCCCTGCCCTTGCGGCTACTACAATCACCCTGACAAAGAATGTGTATGCGGACCGGGTGTGGTGCAGAAATACCTGGCTAAAATCAGTGGTCCTCTCCTCGACCGGATCGATTTGCACGTTGAAGTAACACCCGTTTCGTTCGATCAAATGACGGCGAACCGTCCCGCTGAATCCAGTGAAGTGATTCGGGAGCGGGTAATCAAAGCCCGCGATATACAAACGGAGCGGTTCAATGATCAGCCGGGCATTTATTCCAATGCCATGATGCCTTCGCAAATGGTGAAGGAAATCTGCGTCATCAGCGATGCTGGGCGGGCTTTGCTTCGAACGGCGATGGAACGGCTCGGCTTGTCGGCCCGTGCATATGACCGCATCCTGAAAGTGTCGCGCACAATTGCCGACCTGGCCGCCAGCGAAGAAATCCGCATCGAGCACCTCGCCGAAGCGATTCAGTACCGGAGCCTGGACCGGGAGAGTTGGGCGGGATAAAACAACAGTGGTGTCGGTTTCTCAAAACCGACACCACCGCAGAAGGACATCAGATTACAGCAAATCCGACATTTCGGACAATACTATTTTGAGAAACCGACACCACACGAGTAATACCATACAGAATAATTATTGATTATTCTGCTCGTTGAATTGGACGCTGTTCAGTTGAATAATGTCGTTGTTTGGCTTATCTCGCTTAACCACAACAATGTAAACATCGTGCTTACCGGTCACGGGCTTATCAAAAATAGCCGTTACTTCGCTGTTCTTTTTCCAATCGCCGGTCGCTTTGTAGGCTGTTCGGCTGACGATGGGCGCAGCGTAAGAATCGAGCCGTACTTCGATTTCGCCATCTTTACTGACCGATGAGTAATCGTACGTGAGCGACTTGATATTCGTCAAATCAATGTCTTTCATCAAAATATAGGCTTTGTGACTTCCGGCACCCAGCCGACTGCCCCAGCGCGGAAACCCAACGTAAGCATCGGCATTGAGCGTTTTTACTTTCGCATTGCGCAACGTGACGATGTCGGTACCCGTAAGCGGTCCAACCACTTTCCCGCCGTTATCGGTGTACGAAGCCACCAACGTGTATTGCCCTCGCGCTTCCTCCGGCTTATGCTCATTCAACGCCAGCGTTCCTTGCAGCGGAACCGTTTTCTGTTTGCGCTCGTCGGTCAGCGAGAAGATGTATTTCACCATTTCCTGAGCATCCTGCACCGGAATCTGCGGGTGAGCACTCATCAGATGGTCTTTACTCCAGTTACCGCCCCCCCCTTCGATAATCTTCCTCGCCAGTCGCTCGACCGATCCGGCCTGCCCTTTGTAACGGGTAGCAACCGCCAGGAAGGTTGGACCCACCGATGGCTTATCGATGGTATGACACGCTTTACAGTCGCTATTGGCAACCAGCGTTTTACCCAGTGACC
The DNA here is from genome assembly GCF_023196085.1 of Spirosoma liriopis. NCBI lineage: Bacteria > Pseudomonadati > Bacteroidota > Cytophagia > Cytophagales > Cytophagaceae > Spirosoma > Spirosoma liriopis. The sequence goes on along the minus strand of NZ_JALPRF010000002.1, from coordinate 297,009 downwards.
CATTACCGATAGCGGCTAAGTCCTGATGGCCCTGCTGAGGACCCGCCGTTGGGGCTCCCCCCGGTTGTGCGCTGTAGGCGTAGACTACTTTTATCTTTTTGGGATCAATCTTTTTGTCCTCCTTATCCGTCACTTTTACGGCGTATGCAAACGGCTTATTTTCCCAGTAGAAAGATTTGTTGCCGGGTGTTGTAATAGCAACTTCAGGGCTAGCATTGCCGACTTTGACAACAATGGTGTCCATGCCAACCTGTCCGGTCTGGTCACTTACTTTGAAAATAGCCTTATAAACACCGGGCTGACTGTAGGTATACGTCGCGTTGGGTTGCGTTGCACCAACCGTTTTTCCGTCAAAGAGCCATTGATACGTCAGTTGGTCTTCATCGTCCAGATCGGTACCGCGACCGCTGAATTTTACCCGCAACGGAGCCTGACCGATGGCCTCCCGGATGGCGGGGGCGTTGCGTCCGTCAGACGTCAGGTACGAACGGGCATTCCGCTGCGCTACGGCTACCGAGTCAACGATACCTGCTTTAGCAATAGGTGGCCGGTTGCCCGTGTTGTACTCGATTTTCACCAAACGCGCGTCGTCGTTGTCAGCGCCGTAAACGGAACCGTATTCCAGCATGTACATGACTCCGTCTTTACCGAACGCGAGGTCGATAGGTCGCCGGAAGTCGCCACCAGCGGCCATGAACGGCTCGTTGCGCACGTAGTTTTCGTCTTTATCAAACCGCGCGGCTACAACCCAGTTGCGCATCCAGTCGAAGATAAACAAGGCTCCGTCGTAGTATTCCGGGAATTTCGTTTTTGACGACGAGTTCTTGTCGTAGGTATAAAACTCGCCCGCCATTGCACTGCGTCCGCCCAAGCCTAGTTCGGGAAACTCTTTTGAAGCGGCATACGGATACCAGATCATGGCCGAATTGGTCGGCGGCAGATTTTTCATGCCCGTATTGTTCGGGGAACTGTTAACCGGTGCCTTCGGATCAAATTTCGGACCGGCCTCGTTGGTCGCAAAATTCAGATCGGGATAGGGCTGGCTGTTACCGATGAACAGGGGCCAGCCGTAGTTACCGGGCTTTTTCGCCTGGTTGAATTCGTCATAACCCCGTGGTCCGATGGTACTGTCTTTTCCGGCATCAGGACCAATTTCGCCCCAGTATAGGACCGACGTTTTCGGGTTGACGGCAATGCGGTACGGATTCCGCAGCCCCATCGTGTAGATCTCAGGCAGCGTTTGATCAGTACCTTTCGGGAACAGGTTACCGTCAGGAATCGTGTAGGTACCATCGGCCTGAGGATGAATACGAAGGACTTTACCGCGTAAATCGTTGGTGTTGGCGGCTGACCGCTGGGCATCGAGTGTTAGATGATCGGGACGTTCATCGATGGGCGCGTAGCCGTTCGATGGAAACGGGTTGGTGTTATCGCCCGTTGAGAGAAACAGGTTGCCGTCTTTATCCCAGGCCAGTGAGCCGCCGTGGTGGGCACTAGCTTCAAACTCACCGGGCACTTTCAAGATTACTTTCTCCGAAGCCAGATCAAGCGTATTGTTGGCATTGACTACGAAACGCGACAAATGATAGGTCGGATCTTTATCAGTATCAGGCGAATAATACACGTACAGGTAATGGTTCGTCGCGAAATTTGGGTCAACCGTAACGCCCTGTACACCGAAGCCCTGCTTTGTCGTTACCGCAAACTTGTGCATGATTTTATGCTCGTTGGTGCGGCTGTTGTAAACCGACAGGTTACCGCTGCGTTCGGTAAAGAAAACACGACCGTCGTTGGCCATGGCTAACTCCATCGGCTCGTTGAGGTCATTGACCAGGACCGTTTTTACAAAGCGGTTTTCTTCAGGCATTACCACTGCATACGATTTGCTGTAGTTCAGGGCCTTGCCGTCGCCCATGGCCCATTTCAGGCCACCGAGTACGTGCTGCACAAACAACGGTTCGCTAAAGCTGGCATCTTCGTGGCCACCGCCCGTGTAAAAAGCGCGTCCACCGTCAAACTCATGATACCAGGCAATCGGGTGATTGCTACCGTTTGTTCCTCCGTCGTAGGTGTTCTCGTCCAGATTAGCCAGTACGGTCAGATCGGTGTAGAACGAGCGGTAGTTGTACCACTCATCCGTGCGTTCCCAATGGTCGGGCAGGTGCGCCGTTGACGGATGGTTTTTGTCGGTCACGTCAACCGTCGCTTTCCGAACGTTTGAATTACTCGGATGGCTCGCGAAATACCCACCCACCAGTTTGTTGTACCACGGCCAATCGTATTCGGTATCGGCAGCGGCATGAATACCCATGTAGCCCCCCCCGGCCTGAATGTACCGCTCAAAAGCCGCTTGTTGGGTTTGATTTAATATGTTGCCCGTAGTACTCAGAAAGACAACGGCCTGATACTTTTTCAGGCTATCGTCGTTGAAGTAATTCGCGTTTTTGGTCGTATCGACCAGAAAGTTGTTTTCCCGACCCAGCTTCTGAATAGCCGCAATGCCAAACGGAATGGACGTGTGTTTCCAGCCTTTTGTTTTAGAAAAAACCAACACCCGGCCAGGTGTGGCCCGGCCCGGTTCAGGAACGGCAGACGTAGGTGTTACCGAAGCGTCGGTGGCCGAAACCGAGTTGGCTCCCGTTTGATTGGTAACTTTTTGCGTACTCAGGCACGCGTACAAACTTATGGAAACCCCGGCCGCTCCGAGCAGATGAAGCCAGCGTTTACCAGATGTCGATAAAAAAGACATAACGATTACAGTTAAGCAGCGCTTAGGAAATAGATTGACAGTTAGGTTATTTCAATAAGGCCAAAACCGAAATAAACTACCTAACCGAACAGGCATTACAGTGCAGCTTGTGGAATAAATCGCCTGCGTAGACTACCGTAAAATAATAGGGCCTCTTCTAAAGCTACCGTTTGCTATAAAAAACAACGATATCCTTTCAAGCTCTTTTATTTTGGCCCCGTAATCATACTGATTGCTAGTCATCTATCTACGTTTCAATTCCTCATTACTCGTTCATGAAAACTAAACTGCTTAGCGTTTTTTCTCTGTGCGCTCTTCTGGCAGCAACCAGTTGTCAGGATCACCGGGAGCCACCTGCTTCGGGTCAGTTACCAACTCCTACCACGTTGGCTAGTGGCCTGGGCGCGCCCATCGGTCTGGCGCGTGACGCTAAAGGACAGATCTGGGTTACCGAAGCCGGAGCGGGTCGCGTATCGGTCATCACACCGGACGGCAATAAGTACCCGGTCATCACCGGTTTTTCGGTGACCGTTAGCCCCGAAAACACGCCCGACGGTCTTAACCATCTGGCTTATAAAGACGGTATGCTGTACATTCTGCACGGCGTCGATGACAAGCTGTACAAAGCCGATGTTTCTAATTTTAAGCCGGGCGATCCGGCTATGACGGTTAGCCAACTCAGCAGCGAGCCAATAGGTCAGTTTGTCCTGAATTATAAGTTTAAGGAAGATACCGACGATTCAAACCTGTATAACCTTACGTTCGCGCCCAACGGCGATTTGTACATCACTGACGCAGCAGCCAACGCCATCATTCGGCGGACCCCCAATGGAGCGTTGAGTGTGTTCACAGAACTGGCAAACATTGACAATCCAACCACGGTGGGCCCGCCTAAAATCAACGTTGTACCAACCAGCATTACGTTTGATGGCGATAAGTTTCTGGTAACTACGTTGATTGGTTTTCCTTTCCCTGTGGGCAAGGCTCGAATCTATAAAATCAGTCAGGACGGTAGCGTGGATACGTTCCAGGAAGGCTATACGACAATGGTAGATTTACTGCTAGCACCTGACAAGCGCATTATCACGCTTAGTGTTGGAGAGTTCGGTCCGCAAGGTTTCGCCCAAAATTCAGGAAACATAAAGCAAACCGTCAATGGACAAACGACAACATTACTAACGGGTCTTAATTACCCAACATCGATCATTGCAGGTACTGCCGCTAACACCTATTACGTCAGCAGCCTGATTGACGGTACGGTTAAGAAAATAACGTACTAATCGACCAATTAGCCGACTAACGTGAAGAGGGCCGTATACGATTATACGGCCCTCTTCACGTTAGTACTGTGTCAAACGCGTTCAGCAATTATTTCCGGGTAGAGAACGTATACTCGGTTGTCGTTTTGTACGTCTGGCCGGGTCGTAGTTCGGTTGTCGGAAAAGAAGGCTGGTTAGGCGAGTCGGGATAGTGTTGCGTTTCAAGGCACAGCGCATCCCGCTTTTTGTAGGAAACTCCACCGTGGCCCGGCGCTTTGCTGACCAACATATTGCTCGTGTAAAACTGAACGGCGGGTTCAGTGGTACGCACTTCCATCACCCGTCCGCTGGTTGGTTCATAGACCGTAGCAACTCGCTTCGACGCCGTTTCAGGACCGTTGATCAGCCAGCAATGGTCATAGCCCGACCCGTATTTGATCTGATCATCGTTTGCATCGTTGATCCGCGCACCGATCGGCGTTGGCTTCGTAAAATCGAAAACCGTACCCGCAACAGGCTTTAGTTCGCCCGTTGGAATCAAGGTCTTGTCAACAGGTAGAAACCGGTCGGCATTGAGCGTCACCACGTGGTCGAGAACGTCGCGTTTGACTCCGCCGGTCAGATTGAAATACGTATGATTGGTCAGGTTCACCACGGTTGGTTTATCGGTCGTAGCCTGGTAGTCGATCCGCAACGTATTGTCGTTGGTGAGCGTGTAGGTAACGGCAACCGCCAGATTGCCCGGATAACCTTCTTCGCCATCTTTTGCGGTATACGCCAATTTCAGAGCGGGCTCTTTGCCATCGACTGGCGTAGCAGTCCAGAGTACCTTGTCGAAACCGACTTTACCACCGTGCAGATGGTTACCCATGTTGTTCGTTACGAGCGAATACGTTTTTCCATCGAGCGTAAACTGGCCTTTCGCAATTCGATTTCCGTAGCGCCCCACCAAAGCACCGAAAAACGGGTTGCTTTGTACATAGGGGTCCAGTGAATCGTAACCCAGTGTAACTTCTTCGAATTTGCCATTTTTATCCGGTGTTACCAGCGACACCAGAATTCCTCCATAATTGGTTATCTTGGCGGTCATACCGGCTGCGTTGCGAAGCGTGTATAAATCAGCCGTTTGCCCACTGGGTAACTGACCAAACACTGACTTTTCAATTCCGGCTTTTTGATTCGGGTCAATTGATTCTGGGGAAGAAGATGTCATGGCTAAGCAGCCCATCAGCAGGGCAACAGCTGTAAATTGAAAGACTATTTTCATGGGAAAAGGCAAGGTGATGATAAGATGCGGAGTTCGATCCCGCTCCCCGCTACGTAAAAGCGAATACGCATCAGAAAATAATGTAGCTGATCGATAATCAGATTGATCGCGGTTCCAGCTTACAATTTTCTTTTGGAGCTACATGTCAGCACCCTTGCCCGTAGTAGGCATTCTTGCCGTGCTTGCGTTCATAATGCTTGAGCCGAAGCGTGTCTTTGATGCGTGGCGTATCGGGGTTGATCACCAGTGTCATGTACGCCATACGGGCCACTTCTTCCAGCACGGCAGCATTGTACACTGATTTTTCGGCCGTTTTCCCCCAAGTGAACGGACCGTGATTTTGCAGCAACACCATTTCGACTTCCTTGTGCGACAGCCCCTTTTCCCGGAATACGTCGAAAATCTGGTTCCCCGTTTCGTGTTCGTAGTCGCCCTGAATCATCTCGTCGGTTAGTACCGGGGCGCAGGGGATATCCTGATGCGTGTGGTCGGCGTGGGTCGTGCCGAAGATGGGAATGTCCATACCCGCCTGCGCCCAGGCCACCGCGTAGGTACTGTGGGTGTGCGTGATTCCGCCAATGTCGTCCCAGGTTTTGTACAGCAGCGCGTGCGTTTTCGTATCGGACGAGGGGCGCATGGTTCCGGCGACAATCTTCGCGTCGTAATCGCAGATAACGATGTCTTCGGGTTTGAGCAGCGCGTACGGTACCCCGCTGGGCTTGATCGCAAATACCGCTTTGTCGCGATCGACAGCACTGACGTTACCGAACGTAAACAGCACCAGTCCCAGCTCCGGAAGCTGCATATTAGCCTCGTAGCATTCGTCTTGAAGATTTTTGTACATGATTCAATGCGTGATTGTGTGAATGCGTGCCGCAACGGAGGTTGAATAAGCGAATAATTGCTGGCGCAAAACCAAACACTCGCTCATTAATTCAACCTCCGTTGCGGCACGCATTCATTAATTCTACATTTCTAACACCACCACCGACACCGGGGGCAGGGTTACGGTTAGTTCATCACCAGTGAGTTTGGCACCGGAGAAAGGCGCCGGTTTCACTTTATTCGGCTGAGCGAAGGTGTTGTAGTCCTGCACTTTAGCCGATGTCAGAATACGACCCGACACGCTTTTCGCGTTAATGCCTTTCAGGTTTACTGTGAAGGTCTGGGGCTTACCCGCGTCGATGTTAACCAGCGAAATGTGCGTTTTTCCGGCTTTGTCGCGCGAGGCAGAAACCGACACGGCAGGCATTTTGTACTCACCCACTTTGTAGTCGTCAGCCTTCACGTCGACCGGTAGCATGGTTGCGTCCTGGTGAACATTGTACATTTCCAGCACGTGGTAGGTCGGCGTCAGCAGCATCTTTGGACCGTCGGTCAGGATAACCGCCTGTAGTACGTTGATCGCCTGCGCCAGGTTAGCCATCCGAACCCGTTCAGCATGCTTGTGGAAAATATTGAGCGTAGCTCCCGCCAGTACGGCGTCGCGCATGGTGTTCTGCTGGAAAAGGAACCCCGGATTCGTACCCGGCTCAACGTTGTACCACGCACCCCACTCGTCGACGACCAGCGCGACCTTTTTCTTCGGGTCGTACTTGTCCATGATCTCCGAGTGCTTCTGCACGAACTCATCCATTTTCAGGGCTTCGTTCATGGTGTGGGCGTAGTCGGTTTCGGTGAACTCCGTGGCCGAACCTTTCGCATTTTCACCCCAGCCGAACACCGAGTAATGGTGCATCGCCACGCCTTCGAGCATGTTGCCAGGAATGTTTTTCATCAACGTTTCGGTCCAGTTGTAATCATCCGAACTGGCTCCGGATGCAATGCGGAAGATCTTTTCCTTACCGACCTGCCCGTTCATAAATGTGCTGTACTGGCGGTAGATGTTGGCGTAGTAGTCGGGTTTCATGTTTCCTCCGCAACCCCACGCTTCATTGCCAACGCCCCAATATTTAACGTTCCAGGGTGTTGATCGCCCGTTTTGCTGCCGCAGGGCCGACATAGGGCTATTACTCGGGAAGTTGACGTACTGCACCCATTCGCTGAGGTCCTGCACGGTGCCACTGCCGACGTTACCTGCCAGATACGGCTCGGTGCCCAGCAGTTCGCACATGTTTAGAAAGTCGTGCGTACCAAAGCTGTTATCTTCCGTAACGCCCCCCCACCAGGTGTTCACGATCTTCGGGCGTTTGGCTTTCGGACCAATGCCGTCTTTCCAGTGATACGTATCGGCAAAGCAGCCGCCCGGCCACCGCAGATTCGGAATTTTCATCTTCTTTAATGCGTCGACCACGTCGAGCCGCACCCCGTTTTTGTTCGGGATGGTCTTGTTGTTGTCGCCGACGTAAAAACCGCCGTAGATGCAGCGGCCCAGGTGTTCGGCAAAATGGCCGTAGATATGCCGGTTGATGGTATGCTTGCCTTCATCCCCATTGATCGTCACTTTGTTCTGTGCTAAGCCCACAAGACTCAGCGACGCCAACGCCAGTGTAAGAAATGGTTTTTTCATAAAAATCAGGGTTGTCCTCTGCTCCTTCGTTTCCGTAAAAGCGTGAGCAGAGGACAGGAAAGGGTTATCGATAAGACGCTTCGTTCCAGCGTAATTCGTTCTTTAGCTGCCGTAGGGTTGTGTCCTTGTCAATGACAACTAGCTCGACACCAAAGATTTCGGCAAAATCCTCGATATGTTCGGTCGTCAGGTTTTGGCTGTAGACCGTGTGGTGCGCCCCTCCCGCTAATATCCAGGCCGCACAGCCGGTTTGCATGTCGGGCATGGGTTTCCACAAGGCGCGGGCTACCGGCAATTTGGGCAACGCTTCGGTTACGGCAACCGCTTCGACTTCGTTGACCAGCAAACGGAACCGATTGCCCATGTCGATCAGCGATACGTTGATTGCGGGACCCGCCGGAGCGTTGAACACCAGCCGCACCGGATCGGCTTTGCCGCCAATACCCAACGGATGAATTTCGCAGGACGGTTTACCGTCGGCAATGGACGGGCAGATTTCAAGCATGTGGGAGCCCAGTACCAACGGATTTACCGAATCGAAATGGTAGGTGTAATCTTCCATAAACGAGTTACCGCCCGGTAGACCAGCCGCCATCACTTTTAGCGTACGCACCATCGCCGAGGTTTTCCAGTCGCCCTCGCCCCCGAAACCGTAGCCGTCAGCCATCAACCGCTGCGACGCGATACCAGGTAACTGCGCCATACCGTGCAAATCCTCGAACGTATCGGTGTAGGCGCTAAAGTTTCCGTCTTTCAGGAAAGCCCGCAAGCCTAATTCGATCTTAGCCGCATCGCGCAACGAACTGTATTGCGCACCGCCTTTCAGCAGCGAATCCATCAGCGTGTAGCTATCGGCATACTCTTCCACCAGCCGATCTATGTCCCCGTCCGTTACCTGATTGATCACCGCGACCAGATCCCCGATTCCGTAGGTATTAACCGACATTCCGAAGGTCATTTCGGCCGCTACTTTATCGCCTTCGGTTACGGCTACCTGACGCATGTTATCCCCAAAACGGGCTACCTTCATGGTCTTTAACTCGTAAGCGGCTACGGCCACCCGTGTCCAGGCACCAATCGTTTGTACAACGCTTTCATCCTGCCAGAAACCAACGATTACCTTCCGGTTCAGGCGCATCCGCGATACCATGAACCCAAACTCGCGGTCGCCGTGCGCCGACTGGTTGAGGTTCATAAAATCCATGTCGATGTCGCCCCAGGGAATATCCCGGTTGAACTGGGTATGCAGGTGAAGCAATGGTTTTTTAAGCACCGTCAGTCCCCGAATCCACATTTTAGCGGGCGAAAACGTGTGCATCCAGGTTATGATCCCTACACAATTGGGTGCGACATTGGCCTCCTGACAGATCGCGTAAATTTCGTCCGGTGTTTTAACGACTGGCTTGAAAACGACCCGCACCGGAACAGCCGAAGCTTCATCTAAAAACTTGGCAATAATTTGGGAATGAGTATCTACTTGTCGAAGCGTTTCTTCACCGTACAAGTGTTGACTTCCGGTGACGAACCAGACTTCATAGTGATTCAGATTGAGCATACTGCGCGATTGATTGGGAACTGCTTACTGGTTTATTTTCGACAAAAGCGCCTAGTTGAAGGTACTTCTGGTATAAAGTTTCGTAGGTCGCTACCTGTTCTGGACGGGGCTGGTACTCAGCATCGAAGCCTGAACCCATTGCTTGCTGAGCGGCTTCCATCGTCGGGTGAATACCAGCGGCTACAGCGGCACACATGGCGGCTCCCAGCGCACAGGCCTGATCGGAACTAGCCACCTGAATGGGTTTATTAAGCACATTGGCTAGGGTTTGCATGACAAAGGGTGATTTTTTGGCCACCCCCCCAATTGCAATTACCTTGCTGATCGGAACGCCTTCCTGTAGGAAACGATCGACAATGCTGCGAGAACCGAAGGCCGTCGCTTCGACCAGTGCTTTGAAGATCTTAGGTGCATCCGTTCCAAGGTTCAGGCCAGTAATGGCCGCTTTCAGCGTATGATTGGCATCGGGCGTCCGGCGTCCGTTGATCCAGTCCAGCGCAATCAGATCGTTCGCCGTAACGGGCAACTGCTCGGCCTGTGCCGAAAGATGTGGGATGAGCTGACTGCTCATGGTATCAGCGGCTTCGTCGCCCAGCAGTTCGCGCACCGGGCCGGTAATCAGCCGGGCAAACCACGCGTACACGTCGCCAAAAGCCGATTGACCCGCTTCCAGACCGAGCATTCCCGGCGCAACCGACCCATCGACCTGACCGCAGATGCCGCGAATAAGCCGATGACCGATTTCTTCGTTGGGAGCCATCAGAATATCGCAGGTTGACGTACCAATGATCCGAACAAAAGCGTAAGGCTCGATCTCCGCACCGATAGCGCCCATGTGCGCATCGAAAGCACCAACCCCAACAACAACGTCGGTAGAGAGCCCTAACTTTTGAGCCCATTCAGCCGACAGGTTTCCCATAGACTGGTCGGATGTGTAGGTATCGTGGTAAAGCCGGTCGCGCTGTCCAGCCAGCAAAGGATCGAGCTGGGTAAGAAACTCTTCGGAAGGTAGTCCATCAAACTCACTGTGCCAAAGCGCTTTGTGACCAGCCGCACAACGCGACCGACGAAGCGTGAGTGGATTCGTATTGCCGGTCAGCACTGCCGAAATCCAGTCGCAATGCTCGACCCACGAAAACGCGTGCTGACGAACCGCTTCGTCCACCCGGATCGTTCGCAGCATTTTTGCCCAGAACCACTCCGACGAGTAGATGCCCCCGACATATTTCGTGTAGTCAATATCCCAGTGGTGAGCGAGGTTGTTGATTTCTTCCGCTTCGGCATTGGCGGTATGGTCTTTCCAGAGAATAAACATCCCGTTTGGGTTCTCGGCAAAATCGGGCCGAAGCGCTAGCGGCAACCCTGTTTCATCCACCGGTCCGGGTGTCGAACCTGTCGTATCAATCGAGATACCGACTACGTGCTGTCGTACGTCATCGGATGCGTTAGCCAGTGCGCCCCGGATACTTGCTTCCAGCCCTTCCAGATAATCGAGCGGATGCTGGCGAAACTGCGAAGTAGCGGGATTGCAGTAAAGTCCTTTTTTCCACCGGACATAGTTATGGACATGCGTTCCAACGGCCTGCCCGGTCTGCGTATCGACGATCAGCGCCCTGACCGAGTCGGTGCCAAAATCAACCCCGATAACGTAGGAATTGCTCATAATGGTGATTTGTTACCGCGTCCCGATTTGGGCGCCGGATCATTAAGTAAGGGTTTCATTCAGAAGCGATTTCCGAATAGTGTTTATCTGACACAATACTACAAACTTGTTGTGTTGTATCAATAAAGAATAGAAATTATTTTTTACTCACCAGCTATCGAAACATAGTATATTATTCTGGAAGAATGAGTCGGTTTTAAGATAAAGTCAGTTCGGGAAAGAAGCTAACGTAATCGGTTAGATACCGCTGGTATTTCTCGCTATTCAACCGGTAGAGCTGGCCTTTTTTGGTAGCCGAGTTGGTATCCTTTTCACCCGTACTCTCCAACAAACCCGTCGACATGATTTTCCGACTAAAATTGCGACGGTCGAGTTGGGTTTTGTAGATCGCTTCGTAGAGTTTTTGAAGCTGTGGAATCGTGAATTTTTCTGGTAACAGCTCAAAGCCAATAGCGTGCAAAGCGGCTTTGTAGCGTAACCGTTGCAGCGCCTGTTCAACCATAGCATCGTGGTCAAAGATCAGCTCTGGTTTGTTCGTCAGGCTGATCCAATAGGCGTTATGTGCTTTAATGGCATTAACATCCTGCTGTTCGATGTTGACCAGCGCGTAGTAGATTACGGAGATCGTTCGTTCTACGGGATCTCGGTTTACGGCACCGAAGGTCTGCAACTGCTCCAGATAGTTGTTGGTCAATCCGGTGAGTTCGTACAGAATGCGCTGAGAAGCGGCTTCCAGGTCCTCGGTCTCATTCAAAAATCCGCCCATGAGCGACCACTTACCCTTCTCCGGTTCAAAATTTCGTTTGATCAACAGAAGCTTGATCTCTTCGCCATCGAAGCCGAAGATAATGCAGTCCAGTGCTACCAAAATCCGGTTTGGATGCGTATAATGAATCATGAGCGTTTATCGTGCTGATACGTAATCGGGGTTCAAGCCATAAGTATAGAAAAAGATATGCTGATCCACTAAAAAGTGCGTAAACAAAGAATACCTTCTTTGAAGGCCAAATACGGCCTTAACACGAAATAATATTGTCCTTGGATGCGATTCTGGGCGCTGGCTGCATTTTCTTTGCTCCTGATTACCGTACAGTGAAGCGTTATGCGCTGTACCCGGCATTTTTTGCATCTTATCGTTACTTTTCGTTTACATGAATCGCCGTCATTTTATCCAACAGTCCAGCTTAGTCAGTGCCGGATTACTCGTCAATCAGCCTGCCGTCTGGGCAACCTCAGCGCCCGATTTTCCCGTTGTTCGAACGGCTACCGGTCAGCGGAATTTCAAGAGTGCTGCCGTTGACCAAACAATTGAGCGGATGCACAAAACCATCCGTGATCCTGAACTAGCCTGGCTGTTCGAAAACTGCTTTCCCAACACGCTCGATACTACGGTTCAGTTCAGTAGCCGCGACGGCAAGCCCGATACGTTTGTGATTACCGGTGATATTGACGCTATGTGGTTGCGCGACAGTACGGCGCAGGTCTGGCCTTATTTACCGCTCATCAAGCAGGATAAGCCTTTACAGCAACTCATTGAGGGGGTTATTCGCCGACAGGCCGAGTGCATCCGTCGCGATCCGTATGCCAATGCTTTCTACGCTGATGCGACCAAAGAAGGCGAATGGAAAAAAGACGTTACGGCCATGAAACCCGGCCTCCATGAGCGCAAATGGGAACTGGATTCGCTCTGTTACCCGATCCGGCTGGCTCATCAGTACTGGAAATTGACGGGCGATACGAGTCCCTTCGATGCCAGCTGGCTACAAGCTATGAAGCTGGCCTTGCAAACTTGCCGGGAGCAACAGCGCAAAACAAACCGGGGACCTTATCGATTTAGTCGCACGACGTCCTGGTCAACGGATACGGTTCCGGGCGATGGTTATGGCAATGCATCCCGCCCAATTGGTTTGATCCACAGCATTTTCCGCCCATCGGATGACGCGACGGTTTTCCCGTTCTACGTGCCATCAAACTGGTTTGCGGTGGTTTCCTTCCGGCAATTGGCGACTATGATCGACCAGATGCACAAAAACGAAGCTGCGTTTGCCAACGATTGTCGGGCGCTGTCCAACGAAGTCGAAGGCGCGCTGAAACAGCATGCCATTTACAATCACCCGAAATACGGCAAAATCTACGCGCTGGAAGTGGACGGCTACGGCAACTACCTGCTTCAGGACGATGCCAACGTACCGAACCTGCTGGGCTTACCGTACCTGGGTGCATTTCCTGCCAGCGATCCGATTTACAAAAACACCCGCCGGTTTGTGCTCAGCGCCGACAACCCGTATTTCTTCAAAGGTAAAGCCGCCGAAGGGATCGGTAGCCCGCATACGCTGGTACAAAACATCTGGCCAATGAGTCTGATCATGCGCGGGCTAACATCTACCGACGATGCGGAAATACTGGCGCAGCTTCGTCAGCTCAAGAAAAACCACGCGGGCACAGGTTTCATGCACGAATCGTTCAATCAGGACGACCCGGCTAAATTTACCCGGAAGTGGTTTGCCTGGGCCAACACGCTCTTCGGCGAGTTTGTGTTAAAAGTAGCAGCCGAACGGCCTCATCTGTTGAGCAAGCCGCTGTAATCACGCTATTGCAGGCCGCTCATAGCCATACAATGCATTAAAATACGACCACTGCCCCACTGCTCTTAGTCGGTTCAATAGGGCAGTGGTTCGTCATGTACTGCCCGTTTAAATCCCGGTTTGAATTTGGCTTGCGTGATACGTGGCTCTCTACGTATTTTTATAGCCCGTAACGTAACTTAATTCTTATGATCCGCTTTTTGAACGCTTGTCTGTTTGTATTAGCTATCTGTTGTCCCGTTTTTGCCCAACAGGCGTATGATCTGGAAGCGGGCAAACCCGCCCAATTCAACGGGATCGACTATGGGTTTGAGATCAAGAACGAACGCCACATAAAAATCAGTGGCGAACCGTTCATGCGGTATGAGCTGACGGTCTACGTCACCAACAAAAGCAACTGCACGAAACTGTTTCTTCCCCGGCAGACCGTTTTCGGTCAGGAAAACTTCAACGAACTAGCCGCCTTCGACTGTCTGAACGCGAACGGAAAGCGCCTGACGGCGAAGGGCAGCAAGATTCTGGCTAAACCCTTTACTGTTCCTTATCAGCAAAAAGTTAAAAACGCGGAAGGCAAAGAAGTAACGACCACAACCAACATCCAGGCGGGGTACATTCTGCACAATGGCGAGTCGGTAACCAACATGTTTGTCGCGATAGTACCCGATGGGGAGCGTCCGGCGGTGAAAGTGCGTATTCGGGAGATTACTGAGCTATAGGCTTTTTTCAGGCTAACGAAATCTGCGCCTTCTCAGCCTGACCGATAACGTATTGCCGCGCTTCGTCGTACTCGTCGGCTGTCCGCAGGTGTTCAAGCAGCAACGGCACTTCCTGCGGCAATGCAGTCACGTTGCGCAGGTACGTTACGTAATCCATTTCTCCCCGACCGGGCATGGTTTCCATAAAATGACCGTCTTTTCCATAGACATCTTTCGCGTGTGACGAGACAATCCAGCGGCCCAGAATCCGGAACGTCTCGTTGATCAGGGCCGTGTTGGTATAGTAGCGCGTGGGACTGTTGATGATGTTGGCAATATCGATGTGCGCTCCGAACGCTGGCCGGTCGATTGCCTTGATGAATTTGAGGTAGGATTCGGGTCCATCGGGTAAGCTCCAGCCCATCATTTCGAGCGCGAATTTGGCCCGTTTAGGCTTTACGGCATCAATCACCTTTCGACAATTTTCAACCGTCGCGTCAAAATATTCTTTCGTCAGGTTACGGGCGTCGGGTCCGTCCCAATGCTTAGGATTGTACGAACCAGCAATATTTACGCAGGTCAGCGCACCAACCGCTTCGGCCAGGGCCAGCCGCTCGGTCACGTACGTCAGATTCTTCCGACGTTTTTCGGCATCCTGATCCAGCATATTTACCCAGGCACCAACCTCCGCAATAAGAACATTCTGCTCGGTAAATGCTTTTTGAATCGCCTTGATTTTGTCCGAGTCTTTCAACTCGACCGGGGGAACATAGGCCGAACTGTACCGTAACCGCCGATGCTCACGAGCCAGGATTTCAGGATCATCACTTTTGAGAAAAATGGGGCCACCCAGCCGCAGCGCTTTTTGTGCCTTGCTGAACGCAGGAATTGACGCGGTGAGCAGGCTACCGGATACAACAGCCGATGATAGCAAAAAAGAACGACGTGAAACGGGAGTCATTGGAGATCCTGTAGAAAGTTGGACGAAACAGGACTAAAAGCGTTCTTGGACGGTTCCCCTACTCCATGCCTAGCGTTAACCTTGTTGAAACCTGCTTCATCTATAACGCAATCGGATTCAAAGAATACGGTATGGCGAATGCCTAGCGGTGGTGTCGGCGGGGATGCTCGCGCGGTTCTAAAAACAGTATTGTCCGGAATGTTGGATTTGTCCCAATCTGATACCCTTCTATGGTGGTGTCGGTTTTAAGAAACCGACACCACCGCAAAAGAACACGCATTAACGCCAGAAAATAGGGGTATTTTTTTCAATGTTTACGCTTTAGTTAGCATACTCGAAACGAATCTTTCCTATGCAATCCAACAGACGCACATTCATAAAAAGCCTGTCGGCGGCTTCGGCGCTCATAGCCACGCAAGGGCTGGCGAAACCGTTTGGCGTGGCTCCTGCCTACATCAAGAATCTTAAGAAAATCAGCCCGAACGACAAGATTCGCTTTGCCACCATCGGCATGGGAATACAGGGCAATTTTGATACCCGCGCGGCCCTTCGTAGTCCTGACGTAGAACTGGTGGCGGTAGCTGATTTGTACGACGGTCGGCTGGAGCACGCGAAAACGGCCTACGGGAAAGATAAGGAGCTGTTCACAACCCGCGACTACCGCGAAATTCTGACCCGGCCCGATATTGACGCCGTTCTGGTTGTTACGCCCGATCACTGGCACGATCATATCACCATCGCAGCGCTCAAAGCAGGTAAAAATGTTTACTGCGAAAAACCGATGGTACAGCACCTCAGCGAAGGCAAAGCAGTGATTGATGCTTGGAAGAAATCAGGCAAAACCATGCAGGTAGGCAGTCAGCGCATCAGCAGCGCGGCCTTTCAGGAAGCGAAACGACTCGTCGAAGCGGGTGAAATCGGACAGATCAATTATATCGAGTCGAACAACGACCGGTTCAACGCTATGGGGGCCTGGCAGTATTCCATTCCACCCGATGCGTCTACACAAACCCTCGACTGGGACCGTTTTCTGGGCGACGCGCCGAAGAAAGCGTTTGACCCAAAACGCTTTTTCCGCTGGCGGAACTACCGGGACTACGGCACCGGCGTTGCGGGTGACTTGTTTGTCCACCTCATCACCGGCGTTCACTTCGTTACGAATACCCTCGGTCCAACACGGATCTTCTCATCGGGAAATTTAGCGTACTGGAAAGATGGCCGTGATGTACCAGATGTGATGTCGTGCATTATGGATTATCCGAAAACCGACCAGCACGAAGCGTTTCAGATGGTTTTGCGCGTAAACTTTGCCAACGCCGGTAAGATCAACGACGTAACCCGGATTATCGGTAACGAAGGCCAGATTGAGTTTTCGGAAAACAACCTTATCATGAGCAAGAAGAAACTACCGACGGCTCCCGGCTACGGCGGTTACGATAGCTTCTTTACGTTTACCGAACCCGTGCAGCAGGAGTTTGTCAAGCAGTACGATGCCCAGTACCCGCCCGAAACCCGAAAGGCAGAACCCGTGAAAGAAGTACGATTCGAAGCCCCGAAAGACGACGACCCGCACGCTAAACACTTCGCTAACTTTTTCGAGAATGTACGGCAGGGAAGTCAGGGAACGGTTGAAGATCCCGTGTTTGGTTTCCGGGCAGCCGCGCCGGTACTGGCCTGCAACGAAAGCTATTTCGAACAGAAAGTGATTCATTGGGACCCTGTCACGATGACCCAGAAAAATCCAACGACGACCAAAGTAACGCCCAAAAAGCCAATTGCTTCCTCTAAATCGTCGGGCAAACGATCCTAAGCTACTCGACGTGAACAAGTCGTCCCGACAGAATCTGTTTTGTCAGATCTGTCGGGACGACTTGTTTTTGATTGAGCCCGGCACGGAGCAGTTCGATAAATACTTTCCCGTCTAGAAGCCAGTTCTGGCTTTTGCGAGTTGTACGGTTAGAAGTAATACGTTTATGCAACTTACCATCTCGCCTGAAAATCCACTTGAATGGCTGGCCCTTCGCGCTAACCTTGCCCCTATTCCGCTCCTCCACGTTCAGATTATGCCCGTTTTGGCAAAGGCGGTACTCGAAGCCGCCGATAAAGGTATCTTTGAAGCCGTCAAAGAAGGCCGCAAAACGCTGGACGAACTTACGACAACATTGCATCTGAACCGGAAGGCACTGGGCGAGTTGATGGGTCTGCTGACGGCAATGGGTTACTTTACCTATAAAAATAACCAGTTTTCGCTGACCCGAATGGCCCGACGGTTTACGCTCAAAGATGACCCGTTCTCGGTCTACGGCATGATGATCTTCAACAACCGCGTCGTCTGGGATTGGATGAATCAGTTGGGCAACTACCTGCAAACGGGCGAAGGCATTCAGTACCACGACTCGCTGTCAACCGAGCAGTGGCAGTATTACCAGGAGGCAATGGTCGCAGCGTCAAGCACCGAAGCGCGGGAGTTTGGCCGACGGGCACCCGTTCCGAAAGGAGCCACGTCGATGCTAGACATTGGTGGTTCGCACGGTCAGCATTCGGCAGCCCTTTGCCGTAAACTTCCGGCTTTGACGTCAATCATTCTGGATTTACCGCCGGCTATTGAACAAGCGGCTCCACTGCTCGCCCGGCAAGGCATGGGCAATCGGATAACGTACCGACCGGGTAACGCGCTTACCGACGATTTCGGCGAAAGTGCGTTTGACATTGTGCTTCTGTCAAGTCTGGCGCATCATTTTACTCCTGAACAAAATCAACTCGTCACGGACAAAGTGGCGCGTGCGCTACGGCCCGGCGGGGTATTTATCGTTAATGAATTTATCCGTCCCGAGCTGGGAGCCAAACCGGACTTGATCGGCAGCAGTACCGATTTATTCTACGGTCTGAGCAGCACAGCGGGAAATTACTCCGTCACCGAAATTCAGCAGTGGCAGCAAACCGCCGGTTTGAAAGCGCACAAAGTTATCTCGTACCGCACCATGCCCGGTCGGGTGATGGTAGCCGCCAAAAAGTAAGTTGGCCGGTAGTCCGGTTCGTTCCGTACCTTTGCCGCATAGATTTGATTCAATCCCATGAAATACAAAAAGCACGTTTTTATTTGTGCCAATCAGAAGGCCGCCCCAAAAAAGTCCTGTGGTGAAACTCACGGTAACGAACTCGTTGATGCGTTTAAAGCGGCTCTGGCCCAACGTGGTTTGTTGAAAGAAATGCGCGCGCAGCGGACTGGCTGTCTCGACGCCTGCGCCTTTGGTCCAGCCCTGGTTGTCTATCCGGAAGGTACGTATTACGGCAACGTTCAACTGTCCGACGTTGAAGAAATCGTAGAGAGCGATCTGATAAATAACCAGCCCGTCGAGCGGCTTAAGTTAAATTACTAGCTTCTCGTCCTCCTGCTTTCCGTCCGACAACTTACTTGTTAAACAAGCCATTATCGCTGGAAACGAAAAACCTGTTTCATGTACAAGCACCTGTTCTTCGACCTTGACCACACGCTGTGGGATTTTGACCGTAATTCAGCCGAGTCGATTACTGAATTGTTCGAAACGTTTCGGCTAGTCGATTTAGGTATTCCTTCTGCCGAAGAGTTCAGTCGGCACTTTGTTACGATCAATCGACAGTTGTGGGCCGATTACGACAAGAACCTTATTGAGCATAGCTACATCCGGCAGCACCGCTTTCCGCTGGTTTTTCAGGCTTTGGGGGTCGATGAGTCAGCAGTCCACGCGGACCTCAACACGGAATACCTGCGAATTTTACCCCGCAAGCCGCATTTGCTGGAGTCGGCGCGTGAAGTACTGGATTACCTGAAAGAGAAAGGCTACATCATGCACATCATCACCAACGGTTTCGCCGAAATTCAGGCGATTAAGATGGATAGTGCCGAAATAGCGCATTATTTTACCCATGTCGTCACGAGCGAAAATGCTAACGCGAAGAAGCCGAATCCGCTGGTGTTTCAGTACGCGATGGAAATCAGCGGAACTAATGCGCAGGAGAGCCTGATGATCGGCGATAACTACGAGGCCGATATCATGGGCGCAAAAGGCGTTAATCTGGATACGGTATTTTACAATCCGCAGGGATTACTTGTCGATGATCAACCGACCTACGACATTCGCCACTGGAAAGAACTAATTGCGATTCTGTAAAACGTTTAGCACGTTATGCAACTAAACTCATCAACGGCACTGATAACCGGTGGCGCTTCCGGCCTTGGGGAAGCAACCGCCCGACTGCTGGCCTCGAACGGGGCTAACGTCGTCATCGTCGATCTTAACGAAGAACGTGGCAATGCCTTGGCTGAAGAACTAGGAGCAACCGCCCGCTTTATTAAGGCTAACGTTACCGACGAAGCGGATGTACAAGCGGCTGTCAATCTGGCAGTAGAAGCGTTTGGGGGTTTACACATCAATGTGAACTGTGCGGGGGTCGCCGAAGCTCGTAAAACCGTAGGTAAAGTGGATGGTGTTTACGGAGCGCACTCACTGGCGGCTTTTCAAAAAGTAATTTCCATCAACCTGATCGGCACCTTCAACGTCATCCGGCTGGCGGCTCTGGCGATGGAACACAACGAACCAAGCGGCAGCGACGGCGAGCGGGGGATTATTATCAACACCGCATCGGTAGCGGCTTACGACGGCCAGATCGGTCAGGCGGCTTATTCGGCGTCAAAAGGTGGTATCGTGGGGATGACGTTACCCATCGCGCGTGATCTGGCTCGTTCCGGCATCCGGGTGATGACCATTGCACCCGGTTTGTTCGAGACGCCCTTACTGGCAAGTTTACCCGAAGAAGCGCGCTTATCACTAGGTCAGCAGGTACCGTTTCCGTCGCGGCTTGGCCGACCCGACGAATACGCGTTGCTCGCGAAAAGCATCATCGAAAATCCAATGCTGAACGGTGAAGTGATCCGGCTGGATGGTGCTATCCGAATGGCTCCGAAATAAATGCTACCACTTACTATCTACGACAAAGGCCGATCAAGTGACCGGCCTTTGTCATGAGTACGTTTTGCGAATTAATATCAGCTAACGATCTGGTTATTTTACCGAAATCACTTGTATATCGAAACGGAGTGGCGCGTAGGGAGTGATTTTGTATGAATTTCCACTAATCACACCGGTCGTTCCGTAGCCAACGGTTGAGGGGAACAATATCGTTGCCGTTTCACCAACGCGCAATTTCGACAGCCCTTCTTCAAAGCCTTTTACGTACCGGTTGCCGCCCAGCACCGCGTCGAAATTCTGTCCGGTACTATCAAACGGAGCGGCAGCCCGCAGTTGTCGGCCTACGTATTTTATCGTAACCGTCTGATTAGCGCCAAGGGCCGCTCCAGTTGGGTTCGCTTTGGTTTTGATAACCCGCACTCCTGTCGACGACGAATCACTAACCACCAACTTTCTATCGGCGATGTACTGCCGGATTTGCTGATCTTCGGTACGGGACCGGTTTAGCTGCACGTCGAACCGTACAACCGAGTAAGCAGGCAGGTTTGCGTTAACGGCATTGTTTCCGTAACCCAGATACGACGGAATCAGGAACGTTGCTTTCTCGCCTTCGTGCATCAACCCTACACCCTCCTCCAGACCGGCCAGAATGGATTGAATACCCAGCGGATAATAAACAGGTTTACCACTTACTGTACTGTCAATCAACACATCCTGTAAATTATACGACTTGTACATAAACTCTACTTCTTCCCCAAGCGACGGTAGTTTACCGGTTGTGGGTGAGGTGATGACGTAATACAAACCCGAATTGGTTGTTTTGCCATTCAGGTTTTTAGCTGTGGCGTAGGTTTTGATCTGCTGATCGTTCTCAGCAAATCGTGTGTTCGACGCGTCGATATCCTGTTGGGAGCAAGCGGCTACTCCCCCAATCAGCAATGCACCGCAAATAAGTAATTGAAGCTTACGCATGGAATTAAATAGACAAATAGATACTAACTAGTACGCATAATGACCCCGTAGTGTGGCGTAGCGTTGGGACGGAAGTCAATTTTTTCAATCCAGAACCAGACTTGCCCCTGCTTTTAACGCTTGAAACCGCTCAGAAGGTACATTTTTTTCGGCTAATGCCTTTGCCAGATCACGCACTGGTTCGGCGGCTCCATCATCGGCTAGCGGAAAGGTACCAAAATGAATGGCCACGCTTTGCTGCGACTGAACATCGGTATGGATCTGCACCGCTTCGAACGGTGAACAGTGAATAGGGGCCATAAACCAGGGTGGCTTATACGCGCCAATTGGAATCAGCGCCAGCCGTAACGGACCGAACTGCTTGCCAATATCCTTGAAAAACGTGCCGTACCCGCTGTCTCCCACAAAGTATAACTTACCGGCTACTTTACTATCGATTACGTAACCCGCCCATAGAGTAGCATTTCGGTCGAACAGGCCCCGACCCGAGAAGTGCTGCGCGGGAACACAGTGAATCGCCGTGCTGTCATTGAAGGCAACGGACTGACGCCAATCCATCTCCTGAACATTCCGACAATTTTTTTCTTCCAGAAATGCTTTCAGACCCAGTGGACAGAACACCGTCGGTTTGTCGCGATCACAGAGCTTTTGCACCGTTCCAATATCCAGGTGATCCCAGTGGTTATGGCTCAGCAAAAGTACGTCAATTTTAGGCAGTTCATCAAAACGAATGCCCGGCGGGTTGTTTCGTTTGGGACCCGCAAACTGCACCGGACTTACACGTTCGTAATACACCGGATCGGTCAGTACGTTCAAGCCATCGAACTGAAGCAATACTGTCGAGTGGTTAATGAATGTCACTCGTACCGTCCGGCCTTCAACGCGCGTGGGCGGTGGCGGACCGGGTGGATCATTATGGTAGGCTGGCCAGGGGTCACGGTGGCGGTTGAGCGACCAGGCCAGCACTTCCCGAAAGCCTTTAGCTTTTACCCCATCCAGATTTTGAAATTCATTCCCGTCGAAATGATCACTGATCGGTCCGGAATAGCGAGGTCCCGAAACAGCGTAGCCGATAATCAACGCCACAATAACAACCACCAGAATCAGCACACCCAATCCAAGCAGCACTTTAGACCACATAGCCATCAGCAGAATTCGGTCGATTGGTCCGATTTACGGTTGCAACACCTGATCAATAATATGAACGACGCCATTGGTAGCAACCAGATCGGCGGTTCGGACGATAGCTGGCGTTGTATTCTTATTACCTTTTACCCCCAGCACACCATTACTGGCGGTTAAGTTCAACCGGTTACCACTCAGCAGGGTATTGACCGAACTTGTCTGAATCTGATACGACAGGTTTAGGCCAGACACGATGTGGTACGAAAGCAGTGACAAAAGCGTTTGCGTTGAAGCGGTTTCGATAGCGCTTATCGTTTTGTAGCCAGCGGCTATAAAGGCATCGTCATTCGGCGCAAACAACGTAAGCGGATTCGAAGCGGACGTATTGCTGAGCGACGCGATCAGAGATGGGTTGCTACTGTCAACGCGTTTGACGGCAGCCGCCAGAAAGGTCAGTCTCGGATTGGCTTGAATCGTGGCCAGAATAGACCCGGCGGATGGCGTCAATACGCGATCAATCACGTGAATGATACCGTTGGCGGCTTTAATATCCGGCTGGGTAACCCGGGCACTGTTAACGTAGATCGTACCTCCTCCGGCATTGTTCAGGTAAGCCACCCCCTGGCTAGCCGTCAGCACCGCATTTTGCCCGGACGGAATGGCTGACGAGGTAACGGGCGCATTGAGCGCATGATAGAGCAGCATTGTCTTGACCTGCTCTTTCGACATGGTCATAATGGTAGCCACCGACGAGATACCCGATGCCTGGAAAGCCGCATCGTTGGGCGCAAAGAAAGTCAGGTTAGCGGCTTTGAGTGCATCACCGGCATTGGCATAAGCCATTGCTTCTTTCAGCAGGCTAAACTGTTTATCTTCCAGAATCTGATCCGTAATCGTTTTGGGCTCGGCAACAGTCGTATCATCTTTTGTACAACTCAGTAAGGCTGTCAGCAGTAGCCCCAAAACAGCCAACTGGCCTCGGCCCAGAAGCAATGAAAAAAATCTAGTCATACGAAGTGAACAATGAAATAAGAGGTCTTTGTACGTCAAACGTAACGGCCCCGCTTATGTTTCCCGTGTGCAAAGATAAACGGGCACCCAATAGTAACTACCAGACCAGGCTTACCGGCACGTTCAATCCAGTGAGAAAAAATTGTTCTGGCCCGCCCAAAAATTTAACTTATAACAAATTTTAAGAAATTGGATTTCAGGGCAAGCTCACTCTTTATCGGGATTTATAGGTACTTTTGTAAGATTGATTCTTAAATAAAGTTAAAACTCCCCCATTGGGATGAAAGAACTCATTGACCCGAGCAATCTGCCTCAGCACATAGCCGTTATCATGGACGGAAACGGACGTTGGGCGAAACGGCAGGGCGCTGCCCGGGTGTTTGGCCATCGGAATGCCATTAAGGCTGTGCGTGAGGTAACAGAGGGTTGTGCCGAGCTGGGCGTTAAATTTTTGACGCTTTACGCATTTTCAACGGAAAACTGGAACCGACCAAAATTTGAAATTGATGCACTCATGACGCTGTTGGTTCATACGATTCGGGGCGAAATAAAAACCCTGATGAATAACAACGTGCGGCTGACCACCATCGGTAACACGGAGAGCCTTCCCGGCGACTGCCAGCGCGAACTGGCCGAAGCCATGCGGGAAACAGCGGGTAATACGGGTTTAACGCTGATCCTGGCGTTAAGTTATAGCGGACGCTGGGAAATTTTGGAAGCGGTTCGGCAGATTGCCACGGATGTCCGCGACGGACGGATGACAACGGATGACATCAATGAGACGCTTTTTGGCCATTATCTGACGACGGATGGCATCCCCGATCCTGAGTTGATGATCCGAACCAGTGGCGAGATGCGTATCAGCAACTTCCTGCTTTGGCAGTTGGCGTATTCGGAACTTTACATGCCAGATGTACTCTGGCCGGATTTCCGCAAAAACCATTTGTACGAAGCCATTTTGAACTATCAAAAACGTGAGCGCCGGTTTGGGAAAACCAGCGAGCAATTAGTTAAATAAAGTTTTCAGTCGTTGGTAGATGAGTTTCGGGAAATCTGGCCGAGCAAAGCAACTGAAAACTCACCTACTGAAAAACAGAAAATCGAAAACTGTACAATTCACTTGAAACACCGTATAAAACTCGTACTGGGAGCTTTTTTGTTGCTCACTAGTTTATATCCGGCCACGCTTCGGGCGCAGGTTCGTGTGGGCGTCGGACGAGGTACAGAAACCCCGCTCAGCAACGATGAATTGCTGAATTACGCCAATCCTAAAGATTACGAAATTACCGGGCTGACCATGACGGGAACCCGTTATCTCGACCCCAACTCACTGGTATCTTTATCGGGCCTTAAAGTCGGCGATAAAATCCGGATTCCGGGGGAAGCGGTTGGCTCGGCGGTTCGCAAACTGATGGAGTCGGGTCTGCTCGACAACGTTGAGTTGTTTGCCAACCATGCAGGCGAAGGCAAGGTTACGCTGATGTTCCGGGCTCAGGAGCGGCCCCGCCTTTACCGGGTTACCTTCCTGGGTGTCAAAAAAGGCGAACAGGATCAGCTGAAAGATAAAGTGAAGCTGAATCTGGGTAAGATCGTTTCGAACACCATCACCAAAAATACGCAGATGGCCGTTCGGAAATTCTTCGTCGATAAAGGCTATCTGAATACGAAAGTAAAAATTACAACTATACCGGATAGCGCCCGCAATAACGCGACTATGCGCGTACTGGTCGATAAAGGGCAGAAGGTTAAGATTGCCAAGATCTCGTTCGAAGGCCGGGATGAGGTCGAAGAATCCGCCGTTCGGATGAAGCTTAAAAGCACCAAAGAAAAACGCTTTGGCCGCTTGTTCTCACCGTCGAAGTTTGTCCCTAAAAAGTACGAAGAGGATAAACAGAAGCTGATTGAATATTACAACAAGCTTGGCTATCGGGATGCGGCTATCGAACACGATACAATCATCCACAACAGCAACAACACCATCAGCATCAATATGACGCTGAACGAAGGGCATAAGTACTACTATCGTAATGTTGACTTCTCGGGCAACTACCTGTATCCTGCAACCCGTCTGCGCGATGTACTTGGCATCCAGAAAGGTGATGTGTACAACCCAGAGGACCTAGAGAAAAAGCTGAACGGTAACCCCGGACAGGATCTGAGTTCACTATACATGGACGATGGCTATTTGTATTACAATGCACAGCCTATTGAGAAAAGCATCGATGGCGATTCGATAGATCTGGAAATCCGCATTTTCGAAGGCAAACAGGCTTCGATCAACCGCATTATTCTGAACGGTAATACCAAAACCAGTGACCATGTGGTTATGCGCTCAATCCGGACGCTGCCGGGCCAGAAGTTCTCGAAAACGAACCTCATTCGTACCCAGCGCGAATTAGCCACGCTTGGCTATTTCGACCCGGAAAAAATCGGTATCAACCCCATTCCGCAGAATGACGGCACGGTTGACGTTGAATACACGGTTGAAGAGAAACCATCGGATCAGATCGAATTGTCAGGCGGTTGGGGTGGCTACGTCGGTTTTGTCGGAACGCTCGGTTTGACGTTCAACAACTTCTCAGCCCGCAACATTCCGAATTTCAGCGCCTGGAGGCCCTTACCAGCGGGCGATGGGCAGCGTGTACAGTTGCGCTTCCAGGCCAACGGTAGCCAGTATCAGGTGTATTCGCTGTCGTTTACGGAACCTTGGTTGGGTGGCCGCAAACCCAATGCGCTGTCAGTAAGTGCCAGCCACACGGTTTATCGCACGTTCTACGATCCAACAAATCCGCTTAGTATCTACCAAAGCCTTAAAGGTCGTAAACCAACGGGTTCTTACACAAACACCGCTATTACGGTTGGCTTAGGCCGGCAGCTAAAAGTCCCCGATGACTTCTTTACCTTGAGCAATTCCTTGTCGTATCAACGGTACGATTTGAATAACCTGGATTTGTTCTACATCGGGTATAGCAACGGTATCTCGAACAACTTCACCTTCAATACAACCCTTTCGCGGAACAGCATCGATAACCCGCAGTTCCCGCGCTCTGGTTCGTCGTTTACGTTGAGTGGTTCGTTTACTCCACCTTACTCCGCTTTCCGGACAGTGACCACAACAGAAAAGCCGGAAGACAGATACAAGTTTGTAGAGTACCACAAGTGGATGTTTGACGCCAGCTGGTTCCAGACGGTATTCGGCAAGCTGGTACTGAACGCACGGGCGCACATGGGTTTCCTGGGTAGCTATAACAAGCGCACGGCAATCGGACCTTTTGAGCGGTTTGTATTAGGTGGATCAGGTTTGGCTGGTCAGGGTCAGTTTGCGCTGGCACAGGACATCATTGGTCTACGCGGTTACGATGACCGGAGCGTTTACACAGCCGATTACGACCGGGTTCCTACAACCAATGCTCGTAGCCAGGGTGGAGTTGTGTACAACAAGTTTGTTACGGAGCTACGATATCCTATTTCATTGAACCCGTCGGCCACTATTTTCGTGCTGACCTTCCTGGAAGCGGGTAACAACTGGGCAAGCTACAAGCAGTACAATCCTTTTGATTTGAAACGGTCGGTTGGTTTTGGGGCTCGGATTTTCATGCCTGCTTTCGGTCTGATTGGTATTGACTATGGCTATGGTTTTGACAAGATTCCGGGTATCAAAGACAAAGCCTCAGGTCAGTTCCACTTTACAATTGGTCAGCAATTCAGATAAGATTTCGAACTGTTGAGCGTTAGTTGTAGATAAAAATTGGGTTGTTGCCCTAATGGCCGGTTCAATGAACTCGCAATTAAACCTTCGTGTTAGTTGTGTATCTAACAGGCAAAAGGCTGACATCCATAATTGACAATCAATTAGTTCGCGTAAAAAATTGATCGGCTGATAATGAAAAAGGGCCTTTTTTTCGTACTTTTGTGCGCCGTTTGTCTTGCGTTACCGGCACGAGCACAAAAATTTGGGTACGTAGACTCAGAGTTCATTTTGGGCAAGATGCCGGAGTATCAGAAGGCATTGAGCGAAATCGATAAGTTTGCGGATAAGTGGTCGAAGGACATTCAGGAAAAATACGCCGAGATCGAGAAATTGCAGAGATCGTATCAGGCGGAGGAGATCCTGCTGACTGAAGACATGAAACGCGACCGTCAACGGGTGCTAAGCGATAAAGAACGCGAAGCCAGAGAGTACAACAACAAGGTCTTTGGCTATCAGGGATTGCTTTTCGAGAAAAAGAAAGAACTGATGAAGGTGCCGATGGAGTTGGTGAACCGGGCAATCGAGAAAGTTGCTGTACAAAAGAAATTAGAATTTGTCTTTGACAAGGCTTCTGATTTTACGATGCTTTACACGAATCCCCGTCACGATTACACGGACTACATTATGGAGGAACTAGGTTTGGATGCAGCCAACAAGCCAAACAAACCAACAGCCGTTAATGCGCCAACCCAACCAGCCAACGGTACCCCCGACAATAAAACAACCATAAAACCGAAGTAGTACAAACAAGTAAACTGAGATGAATAAAAACCTCGTCATGGCATTCGCAACGGCTCTTTTGGTAGGCGGTCTGAATGCACAGGCACAAGCTCAAACGACAACAGCAGCTCCGACCACAACCGCAGCTGCTTCACTGAAGTTAGGCTATACGAATATTGATTATATCCTCGCGCAAACGCCTGAAGCAAAAGACATCCAGAACCAACTGACGATCCAGCGCACGCAGTCGGAAAACGAACTGAAGCGGATGCAGAAGGAACTGGAAGATAAATACGGTGCTTACGAAAAAGGCGCAGCGCAGATGACGGATGTTATCCGCAAAGACCGCGAAACGGAATTGCAGGGTTTGCAAGGTCGGATTCAGGAGTTTGGCCGGACCGCTGAGCAATCGCTGCAAAACAAATATGGCCAGCTGGTTAATCCTGTTGTGCAGAAGATTCAAAAAGCAATTGATGCGGTAGCTAAAGAAAACGCGTATACGTACGTTTTCAACCTGGACGCTGGTGCCAACACGACTCCAATCCTGTTAGTAGCTCCAGAAGAAAATAACATTACAGAGCTAGTGCTGAAAAAATTGGGTATCGACCCAACCAAGATTGCAACGCCAGCCGCCACCAACAACGCAAGCAAACCAGCTAGCGCGGGTTCAGGAGCAGCAACGCCAAAAAAAAACTAAGTAATAAATAGCCGATCCGGCTTATGCTTATAATCGCTCCCCGCCTTGGCAGGGAGCGATTTTTTATTGGATTTTCTCCAAAGGTCTTGCTTTCTGTCACCTCATTAACATGCGCATTTGTTCAACGAAAAACATAATTATTACAGGGCATTTCCTAGATTTAACTAAGAAAAGTATCAAAACTGTCCCTTTGAATTAAACAGACGAAATCTTCGCCTTACTTTTACGTTTTTCAAGACAGACCACCTTTTGTTGTTGCTTATGAGCCGAACTGCCGGTACTATAGCGTGGCTGCTAATACTTCTCTCAGTTGTTGGCAGCTACGCGCAGGACGCCAAATCATTTCAATTACTACTACCTACGCAAGCTAACTGGAATACGGTACCAGAAGGTAGCACGATTCAGTTTGACTTGAAAACGAATGCAGTTCCTACTGACACCATAATCTATTCCTTTGGAGACAACAAGCAGGAAGGCATGCGCCTGGACTCGCTGGGTCATTTCAGCTGGACTCCTGGTTTCGATCTGGCCGACCGTATTCAGACGACCAAGACTTATCCCGTGACGTTTGAGGCCCGAAATCGACGTGGGCAAATGGCTTCTCAGACCGTCGATTTTAAAGTAATGCACGTTAACCGCCCGCCGGTCGTTGGCGACCTACAGCCGTTTTACGTGAGCTACCGAACGCAGAACACCTATAAAATCGACCCCGAAATTGTCCACGATGACGATGGCGACCCGATTGCCTTTATTCCTATTGCGGACCAGATGCCGGAAGGTAGCAAGCTTTCTTCACAGGGTGAACTGACGTGGACGCTGTCTTTGAATCAGTTTAATCGATTAAAGCAAAATCCACAGTACATCGAATTTTGGGTAGAAGACCAGCCCGCAAAAACGCGCACAAAAGGCCGTCTCAAGGTTCAGGTAACGGAGATGGACCTTCCTCCTATTATCCAGATTATACCAAAAGAGACCCACTACAAGCTAAAGGAAAACGCAACGGTAAACCTTAAGTTTTACCTCTCGGATCCAAACGGAGAAGACGACGTGACTACATTCGGTTTTTTGTCGGACAATCAGCAAATACCCAAGACGAGCTTAGTAAAAAACACGGATAACCAGTACGAATTCATCTGGCAGCCCGGCTACGACTTTGTAAAGGACCCCTATGATTCACTAAACACGCAAATCACGTTCTACGCCCTTGACAAAGCGAAGAACCGGGAGGAACGTCGCATCACATTTACCGTAATCAATACCGTAAACGAATTAGAGAAAGATCGGTACTACTACTCGCTCTATCGTCAGCTACTTGTACAGGCTTGGGGATTGGTCGAACAATTAGGCGAAAAAGAAGAACAGCTCAAGAAAGATTATAAGCGGGCTAAAGGCGGCAAACGGAACCGCTCGGTTGCCAACGCATCCCTGGGCGCAGTCACGGGCGTATCGCCAGCAATAACGGCTGACAGGCCAGATCAACAGCGTCTCATTTCAGCAATTGGTGGTACCGCCGTTCTGACGATGGGAACACTGGAAGCAACGGAAGTTATTGGCAAATCGATGAAAGACCTACTCGACCGCTATAATTACGTGTTGGGAAAGAAATCAGAGTTGCAGAACAAAGGAGATGTTTTTGCCCGGGAGTTTTCGCTCAAATCATCCCGCCGAAGCAATGAGTTTGTTAAAAAACTGGACGATTTTCGGAGCGCGATGAGCTTAAGCGGACTGGTTGCCTTAGAACTTGACGCCAACTGGCAAAGTAAGAAAGAAGCCTCCGACAAAGCGATCAAGCGAACGTTTAAGGATTTCACTCCTTTAGAAGAGACTCAATAAATCCTCTTCTAGCCATCAAAACGAAGGGCGTCTGACTGTTCAGACGCCCTTCGTTTTGATGGCTAGAGTATAAAATTGAATCAGGACTTCTTTAAATCAGACGAAAGGGAGTCTTCGTCTTTTGGTTCTTCTAACGTCACTGGCTCCGAAGAAGACGACGTTTTTTCGTCGTTACTCGTTTCCTTTGACAGCTCTTCATTCGTCTTTTCAACCTGTTTTTCGGCATACTCTCCATCCGTAAGCTCCGACATTGGTACTACTTCGGCTTGGGTAGCATCAGGACCAGAAACAGGCAGCAAACCATCTTCAAGGGTATGACCACCAAAGAAACGGCGCTGAAAGATCAGGATCATACAGACACCGATAAAGATGCACGAATCGGCAATGTTAAAA
The DNA here is from genome assembly GCF_023196085.1 of Spirosoma liriopis. Lineage (NCBI taxonomy): Bacteria > Pseudomonadati > Bacteroidota > Cytophagia > Cytophagales > Cytophagaceae > Spirosoma > Spirosoma liriopis. Next base: position 266,315 of record NZ_JALPRF010000002.1, on the reverse strand, counting down.
ATTGGCGTTGAATAGTATTGTCCCCCCCAGACCGGTACCCAGTCCGGAATAAACCCTTCCCATACATCGACGAAAACCATGTCGATTACCTGACCGTGAAACCAGGGTGTCGGCGAACCGTACGGTGCATTATTCAAGAAGACGCCGTAAAATGTGCTATCAATTACGTTACCAACGGCTCCGGCCAGAATCATAGCCATTGCCCAGAGCAATCCATCGGGAGCCCCTCGATGCGCCAAATGAACCAAGTAATAGCCGATACCTACCATCGCAAAAAGCCGAAACACACTCAGCAGCAATTTGCCGTACTCATACCCTAGCTGCATTCCGAACGCCATTCCTGGATTCAACACATAATGCAGTTTAAGCCAATCACCAACCAGTTTTATTTGACCCGCAAAGCCAGGAGCCATGTAAAAATGAACGGCTAGCTTCACGCCCTGGTCAATGAGAATCAGAATCAGGGTTAGGATAAAAAATTTTAGAGGACTTTTCTTGATCATAAAGCACAGGCACAGCATCGCTGCTGTGCCGTTATAAACAGTAAAAGCAAAGCAACAAATGCCGTGCCTTTCCGAAAAATTAATTACAACCTTTACGGCGCTTCAACTCATCGCTGACCAGCATAAACTCCCGGCTGCTTTGTCCAGCGATGGATTTGTTTTCCTCCGCCCGCCGAAATAGATAAGGCATTACCGTTTCAACAGGTCCATAAGGCACATATTTAGCCACGTTGTAACCCGCATTGGCCAGATTGTACGATATGTTGTCGCTCATGCCGAGCAGTTGAGCAAAGTAAATATGCGAATCGCCCGGTTCAATTTCATACCGTTTCATTTGCTGAACACAGTACTGGCAACTGTACTCATTGTGCGTGCCCAAGCAGAATGACACGACATCCCGGTTTTCCAGACAGAAATCGATAGCAGCATTGAAATCACGGTCCGTATCTTCTTTCGTTGCCTGAATCGGATCCTGGTATTCTTCTTCGTGCGAACGAAGCCGTTCTTTCTCCAGATAAGCACCCCGAACCAGCTTGGCACCCAGAAAATACCCTTTTGCGTGCGCTTCGTTCACATCCCGGCGCAGGTGGTCCAGGCTTTCCCACCGATACATTTGATAGGTATTGAAAACAACGGGCCGCTCGTGATTGTAGCGATCCATCATTTCGTAGGCCAATGTATCAATCGTATCCTGAATCCAGCTTTCTTCGGCATCGATAAAGATTCGCACATTACGTTCGTAAGCCCGGCGACAAAGGGTATCAACCCGCTTGAGAACCCGGTCAAACTGCGCTTTCTGCTCTTTGTTAAGCGAATCGCCGATCTGAACAGCTTCCAGAAGTTCAGTGGACGCTAAGCCCGTGACTTTAAAAACAGAAAAGGGAATATCGTCGGATTGGCTGGCCCGCTCGATTGTCCGCAGGATTTCGAGCGTTGTCTCATCAAAGCTTTTCTCATTATCCTCGCCTTCAACGGAATAGTCAAGGATGGTTCCTACGTGTACGTTATGTAGATACTGAATTGTTTTTTCAGAATCCTGAATGCTTTCTCCCCCACAAAACTGTTCGAAAATCGTGTTTTTTATGAGGAATTTAATAGGGAGATGCAGGCGGAGGGCAATCTTTATAAAAAAAGTCCCTAAATTTACCAGCCATCCTTTATTCATCAACGCAAATAACCAGTAGGTCTTTCTCAGTTTTGAATCCGACTGGGAAGAAAAAGCAATCGAAGTGTCCTCGAAAGAGACAGGCTTCATGTTGGTCGTATGCGACCCAGCCTGAAACGAGCCATTGAACCGTTCGACGGTCTCCGGCATTACATTACTTCGGTTCGACATATCAGTGCTCCGTTCTGACGGCGCTACATCTATAGCTTAGGTTCGTATTCGGCTAACGCGACCGAAATATATAACGAAATTTCGGTCATTAAGTTAAAATCGCGATTACGACCTGTTTGACAAAGTGAAAACTGTTTTAGAAAAATAGAGGAACTAGCTTGACAGACAGCTGGTTCCTTCTGCAAATATACCATAAATTTGCATTGAAAAGTTCCCTATAGAGTAAAGGTGTTACTTGGAATATTAAGTGTTTAGTATGAAAGTAGAATTAGCCGTAGAGCCGCTTGGATCGTGGATTGAGACCAACGGCAAGCCCCTGATCATCGCTGGCCCATGCAGCGCCGAGACGGAAGATCAGTTAGTAGAAACCGCCCGCCAGTTGAAAGAACTAGGGGCTGTTCATGTTATTCGTGCAGGCGTATGGAAGCCACGCACCCGGCCAGGTAGCTTTGAAGGGATGGGCGAAGCCGCTCTACCCTGGATTCAGCGCGCCAAAGCCGAAACGGGCTTGCCGTTTGCTGTTGAAGTAGCAACTCCCGAACATATCGAGTTAGCGCTGAAATACGGCGTTGATATTCTGTGGGTTGGCGCACGTACCACCGTTAACCCATTTAACGTACAGGAAATTGCCGATGCCCTGCGCGGTGTTGATGTACCTGTTCTGGTTAAAAACCCGGTTAACCCTGATTTAGCGTTGTGGGTAGGCGCGTTCGAGCGTCTGGCCGGAGCCGGTATCAAAAAGTTGGGCGCTATTCACCGTGGGTTTGCTACGGGCGAAGCCAGCAAATACCGCAATGTGCCAATGTGGCAAATGGCGATTGAGCTTAAGTCTATTTTCCCTCAGTTGCCTATCATTGGTGATCCAAGCCACATGGCGGGTAAGCGCGCTTATCTGAACGAACTGGCTCAGATGGCTATGGATCTCAACTATGACGGTCTGATCGTTGAATCGCACATCGATCCTGATAAAGCGTGGAGTGATGCCGCTCAGCAGTTGACGCCAGCCGCGTTTGGCGAAATGCTCGACCATCTGCAAATCCGCCAGGTTGAATCGCAGAATCTGGAGTTCCAGGGCTTCATGGATCAATCACGTCGCAGCATCGATAACGTAGACCGTCAGATCGTAGAAATGCTGGCTGCTCGTATGGCATTGGTTGAGCGTCTGGCTGAGTACAAGCGCGACAACAACGTGACGCTGTTCCAGCCTGATCGTTGGAAAGAAATCTTGAAAACGCGTACCGAACTGGGTCAAAAATTAGGTCTGTATCCTGAATTGGTGGAAGAGATTTACAAAATCATCCACATGGAGTCGATTCGGAAACAAACCGAAATCATAAACAGTACCGTACAGGGCGTATAAATTTTTATTATTGCCAAACGGGGTACCTCGCGTTCTAGACACGAGGTACCCCGTTTTTTATTTTATAGTTACTTTATTCGTAGCGTTAACGTCGAATTGCTGTAGCCGGCAAAGCAGCCTAGTCCTCCCTGAATATTGCTCGGAATCATAACGGGTTCAGCAAAGGGGTTGCCGCGAGTACGTCGCTGCCGAATCACCGCTGTCCAGTATTGATAATAGCTTGGTTCGATGTTAAGCAAGTTCATGGTTACAGTTGCCGTTTTGTATTGCCTCCTGAACGGCAGTTGTGTATCTACGTTTGCCCCGTTTAAGTAAGCTCGTCCGGAAATCATTTCGTCATTCCCATCCGCATCGGTAAGTAGCCCCCGACTATTATCGTCAAACGACAAATTACTAAACTCTTCCCGTTCTATATAACCCGGTTTAGTAGTGCATTCAGGGCAATCGGCAATAAAGCGGAACGCTCCCGTAACCTGGTAGTAATTGGTTTGATTGGCAACATCGTACCAGCGAGCCCGGACAAAATAGCGCTGTGTTCTACCCGACTGTAATGAATCAAATCGTATGCTCGTAAGACCAACGGGTCCGGGTATCGTACAGCTACTCGTGGCCCGCTCGCCGTTGGGCGTTTGAACCGTAAGCGTATACGTTTTACCAACTGTAATTAGTAGCTCTCCCGCCCGAGCACTGTAATACGGTAGCCCATTCGCTTTGTAGCGTAAGTTCACCGACCGTCCCCCTTCGGAGATCGTAACGACAGCATCAACCACATCGTCGGCTTCATCTGCCAACGAATCATCAATCGTTACTGCTCCCCCAACGCTGTCGCCGACTACTGTTTGCGAGCGTGTCACCCGAACGGCAAGCACCCTACTTTGCGGAGATAAAAACCCATGCACAACCAACCGTGGCGATTCGGCTCCCAGCACAGATGGATCAACTTCGTTGCGCAAGCTGTCGCAACCCGTTAATAAACCGGTCAATCCACTAAGGATAGTAAAGACAAAAAATAGCTTCGTACGCATTTTAAAACTTGAAATTGTAACTCACCGACGGGACGATTGGAAAAACCGAGTAACGAAATAACCCAATCCGCGACGGCTCAGTAGATAATGGATCGACGGCTTCTAACCGATAGAAATAAGGGTTACGACGATTGTACAGGTTGTACATGCTTATTTCCCAGGTTCGTTCGTGGTGTTTTTTCTGCTTATGAAACTGAATACTTACGTCGAAGCGGTGGTAGGGCTCAGCCCGAAACCGGTTTCTCTGCGTTCCGTAATCATCGACCGGGCGGCTATTTTGAAGAAGCGACTGTATAATACCGCGTCCGTCGTTGTCATACAGGTAGCTAGCACCCGCCCGGTAGGCATCGTACCGGGAGATCGGCATGGTAAGCGCGTTTCCTGTACCGTACACCCAAGTTGCTGACAACGTGATTCGTTTGTTTAGTTCATAGATACCAACCAGCGAAACATCATGACGACGGTCGTAGCGTGGGTAATAAGGCCGACCATTGTTCAACTCGGCAAATTGCCACTGCGTCCAGGAGAGCGTATAGCCCGCCCAACCTGAAAATCGTCCGACTTTCTTCTGCAACAGAAATTCAGCGCCGTAGGACCAGCCCCTGCCAGCGGTCACATTATCCTCCCAGCGTACGCTATTCGCCGAAGTAGGGTCATTGATTAACAAAAAGCTGGCTCCTTCTTTATAGTTAATAATGTTGTCCATCGTCTTGTAGTAACCTTCGATGGTCAATGCCAAACCTTTGGTGAACGAACTCCCGGTCGTAAAATCTTTTGCAATGCCAACCGCCACTTGCTGCGATTGCTGCGGCTTTACCCGGTCGGTAGTAGGAACCCACAAATCGGTTGGCAGGCCGATTCCGGTATTTGAAAGCAAATGAACATACTGGTTCATCAACGCATAGGACGCCTTGACAGACAAATCGGGTCGGAGTGTATAAGCACCAGAAAGGCGCGGTTCCGGGCGGAAATAGCCAACGTCTTTTTGTTGGAAATAGCTCAGGCGTAACCCACCATTGATGCGCCAACGGCTCGAAGGTCGCCAGATATCCTCCGCATAAACCCCGGATTCGGTAACGTCGATAGTATTTATGGTGCTGTTTAGCTGGTTGATCGCACTGTTTTGCAAGACAACGGCGCTGGGTGTAAAGCGGTGATACGTTCCCTGAACGCCAACTTTTACCGAGTGTTCAGGCGACGGATAATAATCGAAGTCGTATTTAAGCGAGAAATCCCGAATTCCCGAATTGTATTGAAGCGAATACAGCTGATTGTCTACCGTTCCCCGTTCGATAGACGCAATTTGAAACTTGTAATCACTGTAAATCAGCGACAGATTCGAGAACAGTTTTTGACTGAAGAGGTGATTCCAGCGAAGTGTACTGGTGGCATTACCCCAACTCAAGTCGGTATCCGTGTTCTGGGTTCTGTCACGGGCATGAAACTTATCCCGGCCAAAGTAGCCGCTTAGATACAATTTGTCTTTATCGCTCAGGTCGTAATTTGCCTTGGCGTTAAGGTCGTAGAAGAAATACCCAATCTTTGTCTGACCACGCGTTTCGGCATTGATAAGCGGAGCCGCCAGAATATCCAGATACGTACGACGACCCGATATAAGAAAGGAGCTTTTCTTGTTTTTGGTCAGGGGGCCTTCGAGCGTCAGCCGCGACGCGATTAGCCCGATACCGCCTTCGCCGTGGAGCTTTTCGCGGTTACCATCTTTCAGGTTCATTTCGATTACCGACGACAACCGCCCACCGTACCGTGCCGGAAAGCCTCCTTTTATTAACTCGACGCTCTTGATCGCATCACCGTTGAATACAGAAAAGAAGCCGAATAGATGGCTGGCATTGTACACGACGGCGTCGTCCAGAATAATTAGGTTCTGGTCCGGTCCCCCACCCCGCACGTAAATGCCGGTCTGCCCCTCAGAACCTTTCTGAACACCCGGCATCAGCTGAAGCACTTTCAATACGTCTTTCTCTCCCAGAAAAGCCGGTATTTTTTTGATCTGCGCAATTGGAATATCGATTGCACTCATCTGAGCACTCTCGCTAACTTTTTCACCCGTCGATTCGGCGGTCACGTTCACCTCTGCCAAGGCGCGTCCAGGCGTAAGCGCTACACTGATTGTTTGATTAGCGCGTAGTTGACTGGCACGCGTAACCGTTTCGTAACCGACGAATGAGTAGGCCAATCGAACGCTATCCTGCGCAGGCAGCGTCAGCGAGTAAAATCCGTACGTATTCGTTGTGGTACCTGTCGTCGTGCCGGGAATGTAAACGTTCACACCAATTAGGGCTTCCTGACTTCCTATTTCGCGCACATAACCGCTTATAGTTGCCCGATTGGTCACTTTCTGAGCCCATACATTGTTATACAGATAGAAAAAGCTCACTAGAGCGTAAAGACCAAAACGCATAAAAGAGAATGAGGTGAAAACGGGTAGATTGAGGCAGGGCAGTAAGCTCGCTTACCAGCGCAATAAAGCTAATCAATCTATTAACCTTTTTTATCGACAAATCGTATACACAAACCGGGCAAAGAGTTTTTACGCTGCTTACTTTTTGGCCCTGAGCCAAACAAAACAACTGATTACAAGGTAGTACAACCGTAAACAACCGCTGGGCTGAAAACTTCACGACGATGCTCCAATTTGATAAACTTTCGCTGAATATACCTGATACTACCAAACCGCGCGTCGTCATTATCGGCGGAGGATTTGGCGGTATGAACTTAGCCAAAAGCCTGAAAAATAAAGATGTTCAGGTAGTGTTGCTCGACAAACAAAATTACAACGGTTTCTGGCCCCTGCTGTATCAGGTAGCAACCGCCGGGCTAGAACCGGATGCTATTGCCGAACCTTTCCGGAAAATGTTTGACGGCTTCGAGGATTTCCATTACCGGATGGTGCGGGTCAACAAAATTGATCCAGCCGCTAAAACGGTAACCACGACCATCGGCGACTTGCATTACGACTATCTGGTCATTGCTACGGGAACAAAATCAAACTTCTTCGGCAATGAACAGATCAAGAAATATTCGTTTCCGTTAAAGACTATTCCTGAAGCGCTCAATGTGAGAAGCCAGTTTCTGCAATGCTTCGAACAGGCCAGCGTCACCACCGATCCGGTTGAACGGCAGAGTCTGCTGACGTTTGTTATTGCCGGAGCGGGGCCGACCGGTGTCGAGATGGCTGGCTCACTAGCCGAGATGCGGAAACACGTTCTACCAAGCGATTATCCCGGTCTGGATTTCAGTCAGATGAAAATCTACATCGTGGAGGGGCTGGGCAAGGTATTACCACCAATGTCGGATGAAGCCGGGCAAAAATCGCAACGGTATCTCGAAGATCTGGGCGTTATCATCAAGCTAAATACGCTTGTCGAATCGTACGACGGCGATACGGTAACGTTTAAAGGCGGTGAGCAAATCAGAACGCAAACCCTGGTTTGGGGAGCGGGCGTAACCGGAGCCCTAATCGACGGTATTCCAGCTGAATCCATTGAAAAGGGCCGAGTGCTGGTAGACCCCATCAACCGCGTCATAGGTCTGAACGATGTATTTGCCATCGGTGATATTGCGTTCATGAAACTGGAAAAGTATCCAAGAGGTCATCCAGGGGTGGCTCAGCCCGCCATTCAACAGGGTGTGCACCTAGCGAAAAACCTACGCCGACTGATGAAGAACGAGCCAACGGAACCGTTCGAGTACTTCGACAAAGGATCGCTGGCGATTGTAGGCCGTAGCCGTGCCGTGGCTGACCTACCGGGAAATATTCACCTCGGTGGCTTTATTGCCTGGATCTCCTGGCTTTTTGTGCACATCTGGTACCTGGTCGGCTTCCGTAGCAAACTGATTGTTTTCAGTAACTGGATATACCGATTGTTCACGTACGAACGGGGTACCCGGATCATCATCCGACCTTTTGTCCGGAAAGATGATAAGGTCGGTCAAGAAATTCTTCTGAAAAACGAAATGAGTTAAGTAACCATAGCTCAAACACGCAAACGGCAGCTTCTTGGCAAAGGAGTTGCCGTTTGTGCGTTTGAGCTTACCGACGAGGGTACGAACAGCCACTATTGGCGGTGTATTTAATGGCTACACAATTCATATGCAGCTACAGAGAAGTGGTATTGACTAGAACGAATGAATTCCGCAGGGATTAACGACGACCCACGACCTTGAGCTGGCAGTGCAAAAACGATTTCATAAAACGTTTGCGCCAAATTCACGTTTTATTGGCTACTAGCTATTTTCTCTGATGCACAGGATTAACCTTCGCTCTACACTGCTTGTAAGTGCGCTATTCACCACCCTCACAGGTCCACTTTTAGCACAATCAACCGAGCCTTATCCCGGAACCGCCCCGGCGGATCAAGTCGATAGTACCAAAGGCGGTCCACTAGACTTGGGGAAAATGTGGACTTTCGATGCCCCACCGAAGGAGTTTTTCACGAAGACATACGGCTTCAAACCAGACGATAAGTGGTTCGATGAGGCCCGGCTCGCATCGCTACGTTTTGCCGATTACTGTTCGGCTTCATTTGTTTCCGCCAATGGGCTGGTCATGACAAACCATCACTGCGCCCGCGAGTCAGGAACGGGGGTTACGCGCAAAGGAGAAGATCTGAACGCAACCGGCTTTTTTGCGAAAACCCTCACCGAAGAGCGCAAGGTAGACGGTTTGTTCGTCGATCAACTCGTCAAGATTGAGGATATTACGAAACGTGTTCAGGACGCAATGAACGGCGTAGGCAACGAGCAGGCACAGTTGCAGGCCCGCGAACAAGCATTGTCAACGGTTAAGCAGGAATACAGCACAAAAGCAGGCTGGCAGGGGCTGGAATTACAGACGATTACGTTTTACAATGGCGGGCGGTATGCGCTGTACGGCTTTAAACGCTACAACGACGTTCGGCTCGTATTTATGCCCGAATTGCAGCTTGGCTTCTTTGGTGGCGACTACGACAATTTTACTTACCCCCGCTACGCGCTTGACTGCTCCTTTTTTCGGGTGTACGACAACGGCAAGCCACTCCAGACTACGCACTTTTTTAAATTCAATACCAACGGTATCCGCGACGGCGAACCAATTTTTGTGATTGGTAACCCCGGTCACACCGAACGGCTCAAGACCGTTGCCGAGCTAGAATTTGACCGCGATTTGCAGACACCCGCAACCATTCAGCTGTTGCGCAACCGCTCGGCTGCTCTACAGGCTTATAATGCTACGGCCAAAAACGACAGCATCTTAAACGAGATCTTCAGCTACGAAAACAGCCTGAAGGCCTACGGTGGGCAACTGGCGGGCTTGCGCGATGCAAGTTTACTGGCCCGTAAGGCCAACTTCGAGCATCAGTTTCAGACAGCGGCCAAAGCCAAAAACCTACCCGCCGATCAGCTAAAAACGTGGGACGATATTGCCACCAATACGGCTCAGTTGCGTAGTCTGTTTAAGGATGCAAACTACCTGGCCCCCAGCGAGCGAATTATGGGTGAATACCTCACCTTTGCGAATGTGCTGACCCAATTTGGTGAGCTGTTGACTTCCCGTCCGCAGGATGCGGAAAGTGCCCGTTCGCTTCTGGTATCGCCAAACGTAAAAAGCGCTGTTCTGGAAGAAGCGTACCTGACCGCTCACCTGACCGAAGCCCAGACGGGCCTGGGTAATGACGACCCTTACGTAAAAACGGCGTTGGGAATGGTTGCGGGCAAACCCCGAACGCCTAAAGAGGCAGCGGCTTACTTGCTTAAAACAACTAAACTGAACAATCCAGCCTTTATAAAAGAACTGGCTACGCGGCCCGGCTCAATTGCGGCCTCCGACGATCCGATGCTGGTACTTGCCCGCATTGGCTTCCCACGCTATGTGGCCGCAGCCCGTCAGGCACGACAAATCTCGCAACGGCAGGAGGTACTGCGCGGCCAATTAGGGCGGATGCTGTACGACGTATACGGCGCTGCCGTACCACCCGACGCTACTTTTTCGCTCCGTATCAATGACGGCGTAGTTCAGAGCTATAATTACAACGGCACCAAAGCACCGATCATGACAACGTTTTCGGGCTTATACGACCGTAACTATTCATTTGCCGATAAAGCACCCTGGAATCTACCCGCCCGCTGGAAGAATCCACCGGCGGCCTTGTTGAAGGAGCCAATGTGTTTTATTTCAACCAACGATATTATTGGCGGCAATTCAGGAAGTCCTATGATCAACAAAAATCGGGAAGCAGTCGGTCTGGCTTTCGACGGAAACATGGAAAGCCTGCCGGGCGAGTTCATTTTTGTACCCGACGCAAACCGAACCATCTCGGTTCATACTGGTGGTATTATAGCCGCTATGCGCTACATCTACAAAGCAGATCGGTTGGTAAGCGAGTTGACCGGCGGTACTTCCGCGAATTCGACGGGTAAAGTATCGACGAAAAAGTAAGATTGCGCCCTATGAGTTAGTTGTTCAACAGACTAGCCACATAGCGCAAGAAACCAGCTAATTAAGGGCAGACAAAACGGGTCTGTCCTTTTTTTATTGCTTGGGGTAGACCTTCTAGTTAGCGTAGCTACCTATTTTTTTAAGAACCCGTGCAACATTTGTTTTTTTCTTCCATCTTTTCATTGATTACAATCTAAACTACACACTAGGCTGAAACTGTTGGAACCTAAACCATACCCAGATCGCCATGCTGACTTGGTCAGGCGCTGCCAACAGGGTGAGCGACGGGCTCAATATGAACTTTACCAGCAGTACGTCAAAGCGATGTACAACGTCTGCCTCCGTATTCTCAATCACGAGGCTGAAGCCGAAGACGTATTGCAGGAAGCGTTCATGGATGCGTTCAATCACATCAGTTCGTTCCGGGGGCAGAGTACTTTCGGGGCTTGGCTAAAGCAGATTGTGGTTAACCGGGCCATTAATCACCTGCGTAGTCGTCGCCTGGAACTCGTCGATATGGATTCAAATCGGTTTGGTGAAGACGATGGTCCCGACTTTGCCGATCCGGAACCCTACGACGAAGAAGGGACTCAGCTTGAAGTAGAACGGGTTAGGCGAGCGATGCAGTTGCTTCCAGAAGGGTACCGGGTTGTTTTGTCGCTGTATTTATTTGAGGGGTATGATCACGAAGAGATAGGCAATGTGTTGAATATTAGTGAAACAACATCCCGAACACAATATCTGCGGGGTAAAAAACGGTTGTTAGAATTATTGCAATGAACAACAGAACTAATGATGAGAAAAGATAATTTAGAACGCTTCATACGCGACAATCGCGAGGATTTTGACGACAAAGAGCCGTCCCTGGACTTGTGGCGTAAGATAGAAGCCGGGTTACCAGCACAACCGCCGGATGAGAAAGATTCGACGCCCGATCAGGCTCGGCTCGACAGCACCTTCCCATTCGGGCAAATTCATAAAAACGGGTCCGAATCGGATAACAACCAACTTGGTCAAGCAAGACTAGGTCAATCCAGGCACGACCGGTCTGGTTGGTCATGGTCGAGCCTGGACTGGCGAGTAGCCGCATCTATCGCCGTGTTATTGCTGGCGGGCAGCTTTCTGTACATGAATCACCAGTACGGTGTTACCCGTCAACCCGAAGTGGTGGCGGTCGGCCCTACCTACGCCAAAGAAGTCGTTCAGTATACGCGACTAATTGATGATAAGCGGGCCGAACTGAAACACATGACCGAAGATAATCCCGCTCTGTACGAAGAATTTGCGACGGACCTTAACCGGCTCGAAAAATCGTACCAGTCATTGAAAGCCGATCTGCCGAAAAATCCGAATCAGGAAATGCTGATTCAGGCCATGATTCAGAACCTGCAAATACAGATCAACCTGCTTAACGAACAGTTGCGTGTTATTCAACGCATTAAACAGCAAACGAATGAAAATCAGAATCCTGTATAGCCTATTGCTTTTCCTTTGCCCGCTGCTAACGCGAGCCGAGGACCCGATTGTGGCGGGCGCGACTGAACGAAAGAAAACCATTATCAAGCTATTCGATGTCGATGCCAAAGACAACCTGGTCGTTGACAATCAGTTCGGCGAAGTATCGGTGGGATTGTGGGACAAAAGCGAAATTCGCGTTCAAATCACCATCGTAGCCAACTCAGATTCGGACGAACGTGTCCAACGGTACCTGGATGCAGTTTCGATTGAAGAAAAACGGAGTGGCGATCAGATTCTCATCCGCACAAATTTCAGCCAGAATAAATTGTCGAACTGGAGTCTGAACAGCTGGAAAAACAACGGCGACCGAAACTTTGTAAAGATCAATTACGAAGTGACGATGCCCAAGAAAAACGCGCTGACCATTCGTAATAAGTTTGGCAACACCAGTATTCCGTCATTCCATGCCCCGCTGTCAGTTCATTCGCGCTACGGTAATTTTAGCGCCGATCAATTGCTGGGCCGCCAGAACGACATTGATGTTGCTTACGGCAAAGCTGATATTCACACGCTTGACGAAGGGAAACTGGACATTGCCTACGGTAATCTGGAACTGGATCGGGTGAACGTGCTTGTCCTGAGCAACAAGTTCGGTAAAATGAGCATCGGGGACGTTGGTAAACTGGATGCGGATATCAACTACTCAGGAGCGAAGATTGGCACCCTGCGCGAATCGGGAAAGATTAAACTCGACTTTTCGGGTGGTTTTCGGATCGAGCAGTTATCTAATAAAGTAGATAACATTGATATTCAGGCGAATTACTCATCCGTTGCCTTGCCGATGGAAAATGTAAATAACTGCGATTTCGACGTGACCGTTAGCTACGGCAACTTCAACTACGCATCCGATCAGTCGCTGCATTTTCGAACACAACCCGAAGAGAAGAGTAATTCGGGACCTCGTCTGACGAAGCAATACACGGGTAAAATCGGTAGCGGTTCAGGCCCTAAGGTTCGGGTTATCTCAAAGTTTGGGAATGTAAACTTCCGTTAGCTGCTCGATAACCGCCCGGTGTTGAGGGTATTCCTCAAGAAGTGTAGCGCGATCAGCCATTTCGAAATCGGCAAAGTCGAAACCCGGCGCAACAGTGCAGCCCACGAGCGAAAAAGCGCTACCCTCGGCGGGCTTCGAGCCAAACCAGCAGCCCGCCGGAACAACCGCCTGAAATACGTCGCCCTGTTCCAGCTTGTTGCCTAAACGAATAACTGTCAGTTCGCCGGTTGGATCGATTACGAAAACGTCTAGTGGTCCTCCCGCGTAGAAATGCCAGATTTCGTCAGCCTGTATTCGGTGAAGCGCAGAAACGTGGTGGCTTTCCAGCAAAAAATAAATCGCCGTTCCAAACGCACGATTACCGCTGAATCGATCAGGCAAGGCCGAATGGGAAATCGTTTCAGCTGACCGGTAGGTTTCGGCGAAATAACCGCCCTCAGGATGGGGCTCCATCTGTAATTTCTGGACGTAGTAAGCAGCTGTCATCCGGAACCAACGTTCGTTTAAGCGTTAGAAAAAGTAATGGCCAGGTTAATGCCTGGCCATTGTTGTTACTGGCGAGCCTTGATAACGTTGGTAAACTCGCGCGATTTGAGCGAAGCACCACCGATAAGACCACCGTCAACATCCGGTTGTGCGAAAAGCTCAGCCGCATTTTTCTCGTTGGCGCTACCGCCGTATAAAATTGATGTTTCCTGCGCTACCTCATCGCCATACTGGCCGGCAATGTGCTGACGAAGCTCGAAATGCATATCCTGCGCCTGCGCCGATGAAGCCGTTAAGCCGGTACCGATAGCCCAGATGGGTTCGTAAGCAATAACGACTTTGCTGAACGATTCAGCTGACAGGTGAAAAAGGCTTTCGGTCAACTGATCTTTTACAAAACCGATGTAATCGCCGTTTTCGCGTAGATCGCGCGATTCACCGCAGCAAAAAATTGGCGTCAGGCCATTTTCAAGTACACTATTGACTTTTTCGGCCAATTGCGCATTGGTTTCTTCGAAATACTGACGCCGTTCGCTATGACCCAGGATGACGTATTCGACGCCGATAGACTGGAGCATCGGTGCCGAAATTTCACCTGTATAAGCACCCGAAGCTTTCTCGTGGCAGTTCTGTGCTCCTAGTGAAATCTTACCACCTGGTGCGATATACTGGCGTGATGTAGTCAAGTACAACGAAGGCGGACAAAGCACCACCTGAACGTCCCCCGTAACTTCATCTTTAACCATATTGATCACCTCCGATAGCAGGGCTTTCGCTTCCTCGAAGGTTTTGTTCATTTTCCAGTTACCGGCAACTATCTTTTTACGCATAGAACAGAAAATAATGTGCTAATAATCAACTACAATGAGTTACTTAAACAGGGCATTGTCTATCAACTCTGGGCGAAATTAGGGCTTTTCATCCGAACCCGTTGTTTGGAGCAGTGGTAAATTTTGTAAAGCGATCGTTCACCGGTGTACACCGCTCGTTCACGAGCAAAACTCACCACTCTTTTTTTGTGTTATTCTAGTAAAAAATACGTAATTTCAATGCTATAAACAACATCTACATGAAGGCGGTACTATTGGCAATCGGGATGCTATGCATCTGTCTGGACGCTTGGGCCAAGGATGGCAACAAGGGTACCCCGGATCGCGACCGTTACGGCTTTTATATAGCCGGGAATCGCTCCTGGACGCGAATTCCTTTCCAACTTCATTCAAACCTGATTATCGTCCCGGTACGCATCAATGATTCCGATACGCTCCATTTTATTCTGGATACGGGCGTTAGCAATACTATTATTACCGATCCTAGTATTTTCAAAAAACAACCGCTTACACTCGCCCGAAAAATGAAAATTGCGGGGGCAGGTGAAGGGGCTAACTTGACCGCATCAATTGCGATCAACAACAACCTGCGAATGGGCGACCTACGGGCTTCGCACCACAACATTGTGCTGTTGGACGAAGACATTCTAAAGCTTTCGGAGTTTGTCGGAACACCGGTTCATGGCATTTTTGGCTATGAACTCTTTGCCAATTTTGTCGTAAACGTTGATTTTACCCGGCGGGAACTCGTCATCATGCAGCCAAAAAAATACCGCTATAGGAAGCGGAAAGGCGACCGTTATCCTATTACGATTCAAGACACCAAAGCGTACACCGATGCACTGTCTGTTTACGACGGAGAAAAGTCTATGCCGCTTCGGGTGGTTTTGGACACGGGGGCTGGTCATGCCCTTCTGCTGGACCCCTCGCGCAGCACAAATGCAATGCCCTTGCCGGCCAAAGTGGTTCGGGCGCAACTGGGGCGTGGGTTAAACGGTGTGATCAACGGCAGCATGGGTCGGATTCAGAAAATAAAATTTGGCCGTTATGAACTGGATAATATCCTGGCGTCCTTCCCGGATAGCACCGCTTTTGGGATGAAGCTGGTCGATATGCCCGAACGACAGGGCAATGTCGGTTGCGAGCTGCTGCGCCGGTTCAACGTCACGTTCAACTACCCGGAGCGCTACGTTGTGATGAAACCGGTCAAGCGTCTGATGCGCGAAACGTTTGAGCACGATATGAGCGGTCTGGAGCTTCGCGCCAAAGGCGAACAGCTGCGCAACTATTACGTCGGCAAAATCATCGAAGGCTCCCCCGCTGATCTGTCTGGCCTCAAAGAAGGTGACGAAGTTTTATTTGTCAATAACTACTCAGCCAAGAACCTGACAGTCAGCGATATTTATAAGATCCTTCAAAAAGGCGAAGGCAAGGAAGTCTCTATCCTGGTCAGACGTAATGGGCAGATGGTTATTGCGCATTTTGCCCTGAAACGATTCATCTAACTTTTCTGACGTAAAAAACACGATTGGCCTGGTTACTCCATTCGTTCCAGTTTGAAGCGAAACGTAGTTCCTTTTTCCAATTTGCTCATGACGGTGATCTTTGCTTTGTGAGCATTCAGGATATGCTTCACAATGGCCAACCCTAACCCCGTACCACCCCGATCCTTAGAGCGGCTTTTTTCGACCCGGTAGAACCGCTCAAAAATTCGGCTCAAGTGTTCGGGCGGGATACCGGGACCATCGTCTTTGACGGCGATAAGCACATGTTTTTTGTCGGTTTCGAGACTTACGATAACCTTGCCGTTCTCATTCCCGTATTTAACCGCATTTTCGATCAGGTTGGTCATAACCTGCATGATGCGCTGTGGGTCCGCTTTCACCCAGACCGGGCCGGGCTGATCGATTCGTAACTTTAGAAACGTACGTTTGTCGCTGGCAATCGTTTCTAGCTGTTCGAATATTTCTTCCGTCACCTGGGCAATGTCAACGCGCTCAAAGCTCATCGTTACCTCGCCGGTTTCCAGTTGCGAAAGCGCTACCAGATCTTTGACCAACGCATCCAGACCATCCAGACTTTTAGCCGCCTTTGCCAGAAACTTATCCCGCACGAACTCATCATCGACGGCCCCGTCGATAAGGGTATGGATAAATCCCTGCGCGGCAAAAATTGGGGTTTTCAGTTCGTGCGAAACATCGGCCAGAAATTCACGCCGAAATTGTTCCAGCCGTTTCAGTTCATCAATTTCTTTCTGCTTTTTGGCGACATAAACAAAGATCTCGTCGTTCAGCTTCTTGAAGGGATTGACGTTTTTGACGATTGTCTTGCGCGAAATAGCAAAATCACGGATCTTGAGTTTGTGGATGGTCTTGTACATTTTATTGACTTCCCGAAAAACGAGCAGTTCAATGGCGTACAGGACCAGGAAAAACGAGACGCCAAACGAGGAGATTCCCACAACAAACAACATGTTGTTGGTTACGCCTTCCACGAAGGTTAAAAAAACGACCGTCAGCGCCGAAATCAGCGACGCCAGCAGCAAAGCAATAAAGCGGGGGCTAAGCGACATCAACTAAATAAGAGAATGAGTGATTGTGTCCCAGCATAGGCACACAATCACTTATCAATAAACCAATTCGCTCAGTCACTAATTCACTCATTCGTTTATTCGGGCTGGTCGGTAAACATGTAGCCAACTCCTTTAAGCGTTCGAATATGCGTATCCCCGATTTTCTCGCGGAGTTTACGGATATGAACATCGACAGTGCGTTCGAGGACATAAATATCGGCCCCCCAGATTTTTTGCAGAAGTTCTTCCCGGCTAAACACTTTATTGGGATGTTGCGCCAGAAAAAACAGTAGTTCAAATTCCTTTTTGGGTAGAATGACCGACTTGTCACCCTGCGTAACCGAATAATTTTTCCGGTTGATGGTTAGTTCGGCGATATTGATCTGCTCACCTGGATCATCGCGTTGGGCTTCGCGCCGGAAGAGTGCATTAATCCGACTCATCAAGGCACGAGGCTTGATGGGTTTCGTGATGTAATCATCAGCCCCGACATCAAAAGCCGCGACTTCTGAATATTCCTCCGAACGGGCGGTCAGGTACAGAATGTAAGTCTGACGTAATTCGGGTATGTCACGTAATTGCCGACCTGCTTCGATACCGTCTAATTTCGGCATCATAATGTCGAGCATTACTAATTCAGGCAAATAAGTACGGGCAATTTCGACGGCTTTACGACCATCGGTCGCTGTGCGCACATCGTACCCTTCCTTAATCAAATTGTATTCGAGCATTTCGACAATGTCGGCGTCGTCATCTACGACTAAAATGCGATGTTGCGGTTGAGCAGCTTTAGCAGCACTCATGAGAAGCGGAATTGGTGAGAACAGCCTATTAGTTAGCTTAGGCTACTGCGAAGTTACGTGGCTTATCCACAACGTTACGCCTAAACAGTACATACTTAACAAAAATTTAACAAGCAAACAACTTCCATAAGCTTTTGTTACCCGTTGATTACTAACCCATTGAATTCACTCTATACGCTATAAGATTTCAACTAGCCCGCCAACGGGACGGTATAGTCTGTTGTATCCTTTCCAGCTTAAAAAAACTTAATAACGATTAGACTAGAATTCGTGTTTATGCTGCATTATGGATACTCGCGCCCGGGAGATAAAGCTTCCCTTATACGCTAAAATTTCCTGCGTATTACTGTCATTGGTTATTATTATTTACGGATTACATGCACTCCATGGATTATTAATTCCGCTGGTTTTTGCTATTCTATTTTCCGTCCTGCTCTTTCCGTTGGCGCAACGACTTGAAAACTGGCGACTTCCCCGAATACTCGCCATTATCTTGTGTTTAATCCTGACGCTGGCCGTTATCGTTGGCATTCTATACGCTGTTTCGATGCAGATCAGCAGCTTTGCCGAAGTCATACCGCAGTTGATCAAGCGAGGTAACGAGTATCTGGGGCAGCTTCAAACGTACGCCGACGAACGTTTGAACATCGACCGGCAACGCCAGGTCGCTGAAGTCCGTAAATACCTGAACCAAGCTTTGGCTGAAGGTGGCACCATTCTGACCAGCACGCTACTGGCTACGACCAGTACCCTAACGGATGTTTTTCTGGTGCTGCTGTTTATCTTCTTCTTTTTGCTTTACCGCGACTTTTTCCGGTCCTTTTTTTACAGAGCGTTCAATGGTACACGGCGCTCCAAGATAGATGCTGTGCTGAGCGGTATCTACAACGTCGTAAAAGATTATTTGGCCGGACTGGTATTGGTTATTTTGATCATCGGTACCCTAATGACCATCGGGCTATTTATCCTCGGCATTGACTATGCTATCTTCTTCGGATTCTTTGGTGCTTGTCTGGTTTTGATCCCTTACTTCGGAATTTCCATGGGTTCGCTTCTACCCGCAGCCTACGCATTGGTCACGCAAGATAATCCGCTGAAAGCGCTCGGCGTCATTGGCGTTTTTCTCTTTGTTCAAACGTTGGAAGGTAATTTCATTACACCTTATATCGTTGGCTCCAAGGTAAGTATTAATCCGCTGGCGGCTATTATAGTCCTGATTTTGTGGGAAAACGTCTGGGGATTTCCGGGCCTGGTACTAGCACTACCCATGACGGCCATCATAAAAGTGATTTTCGATGCTGTCGAGTCACTTAACCCTTACGGTTTTTTGATCGGCGAAGCCGAAAAGCCCCGTCCACCCATCAAAAACTTTCAGCAACTGGCTGATCATCTACCCAAACGAGCGAAGAAAATTGGCGAGATTGACGAGAAAACGTAGGAAAGCACAAATCAGGTCACAATGCCTACTCAACCCACAATTAAGCTCGTTTTTCAAAGAATGTGCTTGCTCATTTGACTTTTTGCTTAAATCATCTTTGCAAGATACTTGCGTTTTTAGAGCAAAAGCTAGTATATTTGCACTCCCATTGGGAAAAGACGCTTCCGTAGTTCAATGGATAGAATTTCGGTTTCCGGTACCGACGATAGGGGTTCGAATCCCTTCGGGAGCACTTAACAAATTTAGAAGGGCCAGCAGATCGCGATCTGTTGGCCCTTCTAAATTTATAAATATGAATTAACCAGCCTTAGTAGATCAAGCAAAGCGTACTGATTTTCAGTTGCTTTTAGTGTAAGCTTGGTTAAGAGATTAGTTTGGCTTTTCAGCAAGTTTTGGCCTACTTAGGTTGCCACTCAGAACACGAAATACGGTCGGAGCATATTTATCCAGGTAAATAAACAGGAGTAAGGTTGCAGCCAGGGCTACTATTGGACTAAGCCAATACATCACTTCCCCGATTGACGTAACTTCCAGCGTTTTGTGAAGAAAGTAGTTGATGAACGGATGGTATAGGTATAAAGGAAACGAATACCGACGGCCATAATAACCCAACACACTGTCGCTGCGCACAACCAGTTGCAAGGCTAGTAAGAACATTCCAATCGATACGAAAAACGTGCCGCCCAGGAAGTTAACCCTTGACGAATCCTGCCCCCCATTCGACAAAAACCATCCTTCGATAAGTTGTATCCCGATACCTACGGCAATCAATACATAGGTCGTTGGCCTGGAAACGTTAACATCCACTGAATATCGGGCAATAAAAAACCCGATGCATAAGAAGGGGATTGATAAGAGCGACCGGGCATAAATGGGGTGTGCGCTCATACCAAACAAATAATTATAAGGAGTCAGCAGCAGAACAAGAACAATGGTTGCTATTGCCAGATAAGGCAGTAACCTGGTCAGCTTGTAGGTTAGAAAAAACCAGAGGACTACATAACTTAATAAAAGTGATGTCAGAAACCACAGATGAAAGTAAGTACCGGTTAGCAGGGTAAAGTGCGTAGCAAGTGGCTTAAGCGTCCCTTCCGTGAGCCCAACAAACACCAGGTAAAACAAATTAATAAACAAGGTGGCGGATAACAGAGCCGTTATGGTTTTGGAAAAGGCAGATACGGACCGACGAGCATAACTTTTCTCAAAATAATAGCCACTCACCAGAAAAAAGAAAGGCAACGCCCATCGACCTACTATTCCTAATAAAGCCAGCAGTGACGGATGATTGGAATAAACACTGTGACTGATAAATACCAAACAGGCTGCAAAAAAGCGAAAGACATCTATGCTTGCATTACGCTGCTCCATGACCTACAATGCAATGTGGATAATTGGGTAATCGAAAAGGATTACAGACTAGTGAACACAGATCTCGGACCTAACGGTGCACTAATTGTTGACACGTTTACGTTTTTGACTATATAAATCGACATAGAGTTCTGTTTAATTACAATTATCTAAATCTGTTTGTTATAAATAACAACGCTTCTTGCAAGTAGTATCTCCCTACTGCAATAAGAACCATTACTACTTACCTATTTGTTATAATAGCACTAATTAATCAACTTTCTATTTACTATACAAGTATTTATATAAAATTATCACTTATTAATTTGTGCTTATATTATCGTAAATAGTATGGCAGATAAGCTCACGCGTTCTTACAAAATCGTATATGGCGAAAGCCTGTAAAAGCTGGCTTTTCAGACAGTACATTTCGAGCCCTCGTTTATTTGGTCACTGTTCTGGCTCCTACCGATGTACACATTATTTTAAAGTATACAAGGCATATCAACCGCTTTTAGAATTGCTAAAACAGCGACACACCATCAGGCTTCTTATTTGTACAACTGGTGGTCCTGTTAAACGATAGATGATTCAGTATAGTCATGCTTCCCGGTTAAGTAAGTCCTAGTCGAAGGTACACACCATGTCAAGCTTCTCCGTCCAGATTCCACAGCCTTGTCACGAACGTTGGTCCGAGATGCAACCAGACGAGCGGGGTCGATTTTGCGCAAGCTGCCAGAAACTAGTGATTGACTACACGGCTTTTTCGGATCAGGAATTAATTAAGCTACTGAGCAAGCCTTTAGCGACAAACTGTGGCCGTTTTCGAGATGACCAGTTAAACCGCCCATTAGTACCAGCTACTAAGGGCGCTAGACCCGTTTGGCGGCATTGGCTTAGCCTGTTGACAATGAGTTTGTTCGGGTGGCAAGCGGCCCGAGCGCAGGTCAATCAACGTAGAATTCTCTCGCAACCCGCTACCGTATACCAGGCGGCAGAAAAACCGGTTGTTTCGATCAGGGCAATTCCCGTCCGGAGTACACTTGGTCCAAGCACAAAGTGGGTCGTTCGGGGACGGATAATGCGGAATGATTCGAGCGGTACTCTTTTACCGGTATCGGGAGCTTATGTATCAGTTTCTCGATCAGGAGAACGATGGGTTACGCAATCGGATGATACGGGTGCTTTCAGCCTGCCGATTACTACCCGTATCGATACTACGGCTTTTAAGGTTGATGTACATGCCTTAACTTTTTGGCGCGGACAAACTACGTTTCAGGGGTCACCATCAAGCCCGGTCATTGAACTAAACGATATACTGCTCTATTCGTATGGTCGGCCTATTTCAGTAGCCATTACGGGTGGAGGCATCGCGATTCTTAAAACACCCTCTCGCTGGCAGCGGCTTAAGCGTAAGTTATTTCATTGAAGCGCACTCGTTGCCCTTACCAGAGCGTATTACACAGGAGAGCGTTTGTTCATGTAAATCAACATACAGCAATAAAGCTATTCCATCAATGAGTAGCTTTATTAGAGGCTTCCTTGCCGTAACAGAAGCAGGACCGCCAAACCACTGATCCATTCTGTGGTTTTTGTTTTTGTACCGCTTAGCGTCGTATAAATTGCTTCGCGCAACACAACCTTTCCTCATTTTATTTTACTTTTACTAGAAAAGCTCCAAATCTTTCTTATGGACACGCCCACAACGAATCAGACATATCCTTGGCTACGCTTTTATCCCAAAGGTGTTCCCCACGAAATAAATCCGGATGCTTACCCGTCTCTGGCAGCTTTGATCGAGGAAGGTTGTCAACGATTCAGTGATCGACCCGCTTACGCCTGCATGGGTAAGCAGATCACGTATGGCGAGCTGGACCGTCTGTCAAAACAGTTTGCGTCCTTTTTGCAGCATGATCTGGGTCTTAAAAAAGGAGATCGGCTGGCCATTCAGATGCCAAACGTTTTGCAATATCCAATTGCCATGTTTGGGGCATTACGCGCTGGGCTGGCGGTGGTTAATACGAATCCTTTGTACACTCCGCGTGAAATGCAGCACCAGTTTAAGGATTCTGGTGCAAAGGCCGTTGTGATTGTGGCGAACTTTGCGGCCAATCTGGAAAAGATTCTCGATAAAACCGACATTCAGCACGTCATTGTAACGCAACTAGGCGATTTACTGGGCTTTCCCAAAAAGCAAATTGTCAATGCGGTTGTCAACTACGTCAAGAAGCTGGTTCCCCCGTATAAACTGCCCAATGCCATTTCGTTCAACGATGCGCTGAGCCGGGGCAGTCGTCACAGCTTCCAGCCTGTGGATATTAAAAGCAGCGACCTCGCCTTTGTTCAGTACACGGGAGGAACCACGGGCGTTTCGAAAGGGGCTATGCTCACACAGCGAAATATGATTGCCAATGTCGAGGGTCAGCACGCCTGGATTCGACCGGCGGGCATACCAGAAGGCCAAGGCATTTTTGTGGCCGCCTTACCCCTCTATCACGTTTACGCCCTGACGACGAATGCGCTATCGGCGCTGAGAAGCGGTTGCATGAACTTGCTGATCACGAACCCGCGTGATCTCAACGCCTTTATCGACGATCTGAAAAAATACAAGGTATCGGCTTTCACCGGTGTTAACACCCTTTACAATGGACTTTTGAACCACCCCCGAATCGGCGAAGTCGATTTTAGTGGTTTGCGGGTAACCTCGGCAGGTGGCATGGCTTTACAGACATCCGTAGCCGAACGGTGGGCTAAGCTTACGGGTAACACCCCCTGTGAGGGCTATGGACTTACCGAAACCTCACCTGTGCTATCGTCTAATCCTGTAGGTGAGGGTATCCGCGTTGGAACGATTGGTGTTCCGTGGCCCAGCACCCAAATGAAAATCATTCGTGAAGACGGTACCGATGCACCCCTGGGCGAAGCTGGTGAAATTGCCGCTTTCGGCCCTCAAGTATTTACGGGCTATTACAACCGTCCCGAAGAGACGGCTCAGGTTATGTTAGGAAACTGGTTCAAAACGGGAGACATTGGCGTAATGAATGAAGACGGTTATTTCAAAATCGTTGACCGTAAAAAAGACATGATTCTGGTATCAGGTTTCAATGTCTACCCGAACGAAATCGAAGATGTCGTTTCGCAGTGCCCCGGCGTTCTTGAAGTTGCCTGCATTGGCGTTCCCAACGAGAAGTCGACCGAGATTGTTAAGGTTTTTGTGGTGAAGAAGGACCCCGCCTTGACAGATGAGACCATTAAAGCTTTCTGCCGCGAAAATCTGACGCCTTATAAAATTCCAAAATTGATCGAGTTTCGAACCGAATTGCCTAAGTCGAACGTGGGCAAGATTCTGCGCCGGCCGCTGCGGGATGAAGAGCTAGCAAAAATAAAAGGTAAATAACCAACCCCAGGCAGAAACCCATTCAAAAGGTCCTGTACTAATCGACAAAAAGCGGCCCCTGAGAATTACCCAGGGGCCGCTTTTATGACTGAGTCTAACTATTTAAGGACTGAATTTCCTCCTGAAATCCTTTCACTTGTTTGATGAACTGGCTGGCTTTCCGGCGCGATACTTCTATCCGATGACCATTGACCAAACCAACACTCAGTTGTGGTCGTTTCGGCTGAACGGTCTCCGGATAAACACCTTCCAGATACAGCAGATTGATAATATTTTTTTTGTGCGGTCGGACAAAGACCTTTGATGACAACCGACTCTCCATTTTTTTAAGCGTCAGCGAAACCATGAGCTGGCTACCATCCGAGAAGTGAAAGAGGGTGTAATTACCTTCTCCTTCCAGCCGAACAATTTGATGCATCGGCATCTTTTTGCGGTAACCCCAGAATGGTAAAACGAGATCGGGCATGTCGAACTGGAGAGCAATTTGTTCGACATAGGCGCTGGATAGCGGCTCTTGAAGCAAAGCGGCTTTCATAATTAATCTATTTTAATGGTGTGAATAAGTAAACTGCCTGCCTATTTCCACATACATAAATATGCTCCATAGAGTAAGCGTGTTCAATTATACAAAAAATTCATTATCAATTCATTAACCCGCAAAAAAATTTGAATCATATGAAAAGTTTGGATAATACCATTTCTAAAAAAATTGCGTCACATCCGGGAGAAAAAACCGCCATGCGAACTTATTGAATCCATTTGACCTTAAATCGACATAGTTTATTCCAGATGTATTGGCATGGCAACCCTGCTTGATTTAGTCGGCAATACGCCGTTGATAGAATTGAATCGCCTGAACCCTAATCCCAACGTTCGATTGTATGGTAAGCTCGAAGGCACGAACCCCGGTGGTAGTGTGAAAGACAGAGCTGCTGCCAGCATGATTCAGGGCGCGTTATCTCGTGGTGAATTAAAACCGGGCATGAAGCTTATCGAAGCGACCAGTGGTAACACCGGCATTGCTTTAGCCATGATTGCCCGACTTTACGACATAGATATTGAGTTGGTCATGCCCGAAAACTCTACGCGGGAGCGGGTACTGACCATGGAAGCATTCGGTGCAAAAGTGATCTTGACCGAAACCATTGAAGGAGCCCGCGATTACGCCGAAGACCAGGTCAAAAAAGGAGGTTATCTGATGCTTAATCAGTTTGCTAACCCCGATAATTACTTAGCGCACTACCGAACCACCGGACCGGAAATCTGGCGCGATACAGACGGGCAGATTACTCACTTTGTTTCGTCGATGGGAACCACAGGTACGATCATGGGAACCTCCCGTTATTTGAAAGAGCAAAATCCGGCTATACAGATCGTCGGTTGCCAGCCAACGGATGGCTCGTCGATTCCGGGCATTCGGAAATGGCCCGTCGAATACCTGCCCAAGATTTTTGAACCGCAACGAGTAGACCGCGTCATTGACGTATCAGCCGATGATGCTACTCAGCAAACGCGGAAGCTGGCGAGCGTAGAAGGTGTTTTCGCGGGTATGAGCAGCGGTGGTGCCGTATGGGCTGCCCAGCAGTTAGCCCAGGAGCTGGATTCGGGGGTTATTGTCTGCATTATCTGCGACCGGGGCGACCGCTACCTTTCTTCCGACTTATTTGGGTAAACTTAGTGGACCGTAGCGGCCTTCTTGCGCCAAGACCGTACCTTTGCTGCCATGTATAAGCGCATTATTCTGCCCTTGCTGTTCCGTTTCGATGCGGAAACGATTCATCATGCCGTTACAACGGTGCTTAAATTTGGCCTAGCCCTTCCCGGTGTATCCGCCGTTTGCCGCAGATTATTCGTCATTGAGGATCAACGTTTAAACCGTACCGTTTTCGGACTTACGTTTCCAAATCCGGTTGGAATGGCAGCCGGGTTCGACAAAAACGCCGAACTGGTCAGCGAGTTGAGTGACCTGGGTTTTGGTTTCGTTGAGATTGGCACCGTAACCCCACGCCCGCAACCGGGAAATCCCCGCCCCCGTCTGTTTCGGTTAAAAGCCGATGGTGGCTTGATTAACCGAATGGGTTTCAACAATAAAGGAGCAGGCCCGGCGGGTGGACGATTGCGTCACTTCGCCAAAAACCGGGGCGGACGCAACGTGATTATTGGCGGCAACATCGGGAAGAATAAAGATACCCCGAACGAAAGTGCACTGAACGATTACCTTGTCAGTTTCCGTGAGTTGTTCGATGCGGTCGATTACTTCGTGGTCAACGTTAGCTCGCCCAACACACCAGGGCTGCGCGACCTTCAGGAACGGGAACCCCTAACCCGTTTGCTGACCGCTTTACAAACCGAAAATCGTCAACGGGCCACTCCTAAGCCGATTTTATTGAAAATAGCGCCCGATTTAACCAACGGGCAGTTGGACGATATCATCGCTATCGTCAGCGATACCGGCATCGCAGGCGTCATTGCAACCAACACGACGATAAGCCGCGACGGTTTACGAACAGACTCAGCCACCGTCTCCCAGATCGGTGCTGGTGGTGTGAGCGGACGCCCCTTGCGCGAGCGTTCGACGGAGGTGATTCGTTACCTGCACCAGCAGTCGGGCGGGGCGTTTCCAATCATCGGGGTTGGTGGTATCTTCTCCCCCGAAGATGCGCAGGAAAAACTCCAAGCGGGAGCGAGTTTGATTCAGGTTTATACCAGCTTCATCTACGAAGGGCCAGGACTGGCAAAGCGCATCAACAGGGCCCTATTGAAAGACGTGGTAACCTCGCCCCTACCGACTGTCTAGCCGTATACTAGACGACCTTGGCCCGTTCCCACAGTTTACCCGAAATCTATGTTTTTGTGCGCGGATTTTCGCCAAAAAATGGGAAATTTACCACTGCCGCTACAGCTTTATCTCAACGCATGGCACAACCAACGACATCATCTCGCCAAAATTCAGTTCGTCAACCACAGCCAGACCGTAACCGTCAGAACACGCCCCGCCCTAATCGCGAGGCCGTTTCGGCGGGTCCGTTGCGGGAGAAAAGACCATCCTTGAACTGGGGAGCCTCACTGGATCGTTGGTTCAGCGATCAACGATCGGCGCTTACCTTAGGCGTTTTGTTGATGCTCTTATCGATTGGTCTGTTCATTGCCTTCATTTCGTACATGACGACCGGGCACGCAGATCAAAGTGTGGTCGGATCGGCTTTTTCGGAACCATTAGCCGAGTCAGGCACCGAAACCCGTAACTGGGTTGGGCTGGTCGGTGCTTTCGTAGCCCACGTCTTCGTGTTTCGCTGGTTTGGAGTTGGTGCACTGGCGTTGCCGATGATTATGTTCTTAGCCGGCTACAAACTTACGCTTGGCCGTGAACTGTTTCCGTTGAGCCGTGCAACCGCAGGTCTGCTCTTCCTGGCGGTTTGGGCTAGTTTATTAGCCGGTTATATTGTTCTTGCTACGGATTCTGCCGAAACAGCCAGCGTGTGGTGCGGAGGGCTTGGCTACGAATTCAACGTAACGCTTTACAGCTTATTCGGCTGGGGAAACTTAGCTTTCATCGCCTTTTCTCTGTTTCTATTCGTCGTTTACTTCTTCGACGTTAGAAACATTAAACTACCTAGTTTGTCAGCGCCCGATCTGGCCGGAAGCCTACGTTCCAAATCCCCTAAACGGCCTGACGCCACCTTGCAGTCTTACGAAGAAAGTGAAATCGAGGAAGACAACGAGGAGGAAGAAGAGCCGGTTCCTGTCAACACAGTTCCCGTTGCAACACCTAATCTCTTCGTTGAGAAGGAACCCGAAGTTGTACCCGTTAAGCCGGTTGAGCCGGTAATCGACAATAATGTTCAGGAAACCGTTTCAGCTTCGCTGCCCGAAGTCATTGCCAAAACAACTGGCGTTACGCTGACGATCAAAAACCGCGAATCCGTTACCGACGATTCAGCGGATGCTGAGCCCTCGGAGCTGAGCGCAACTCCTGCGCCTACCTTCGAACCTGATGCATTCGATGAAAATGACTTGGTAGCGACTCACGGCTTGTACGACTCAACCCTCGATTTGCCGCAGTACCAATATCCAACCAACGAGCTACTCACCGATTATCAAAACAATCGAAAGGCACAGGTTTCTGACGACGAGCTGACCGCGAATAAAGAGCGGATTGAAACGACTTTACGCAATTTTGGGATCGAAATCGATTCGATTCAGGCGTCTATCGGGCCAACGGTTACGCTGTACGAGATTGTACCGGCCAAAGGCGTTCGTATTTCAAAAATCAAAAGTCTCGAAGACGATATTGCCCTTAGCCTGTCGGCGTTGGGTATCCGCATCATTGCCCCGATGCCAGGTATGGGAACAATCGGTATCGAGGTGCCCAACAAGAACCGGGAGATGGTCTCGATGCGCTCGGTGATTACGAGCGACGTTTTTGCCAGCAGCAAATTTGATTTGCCGGTTGTGTTGGGTAAGACCATATCCAACGAGATTTACGTAGCCGATCTGGCAAAAATGCCGCACTTACTAATGGCGGGTGCTACGGGTCAGGGGAAATCGGTAGGTCTGAACGTCCTGCTTACGTCGCTGATCTACAAGAAACATCCGTCGCAACTAAAGCTGGTGCTGGTAGACCCCAAAAAGGTGGAGTTGACCTTGTTCAACAAGCTGGAACGGCATTTTCTGGCCAAGCTACCCGATTCGGAAGAGCCGATTATAACGGATACGAAAAAGGTGGTCAACACGCTCAACTCGCTTTGCATCGAGATGGACAACCGGTACAACCTGCTTAAAGACGCGGGTTGCCGTAACCTGAAAGAATACAACGCCAAGTTCACAAAGCGTCGATTGAACCCGGAAAAAGGGCACCGGTATCTACCGTATATTGTGCTGATCATCGACGAGCTGGCCGATTTGATGATGACCGCTGGAAAAGAAGTAGAACAGCCTATTGCCCGGCTGGCTCAGCTAGCGCGGGCCATCGGTATTCATCTGGTTGTCGCTACGCAACGGCCATCCGTGAACGTTATTACCGGATTGATAAAAGCCAATTTCCCCGCCCGTCTGTCATTTAAAGTAACGTCGAAGATCGACTCACGAACCATTCTGGACACGGGTGGAGCCGAACAGCTCGTGGGTATGGGCGACATGCTGCTATCGTCCAACTCAGACCTTATCCGTTTACAGTGCCCATTCGTGGACACGAACGAAATTGAAGATCTGTGTGACTTTGTGGGCAACCAGCGCGGTTACGACGATGCTTACGCGCTGCCCGAATTTGTCGGTGATGAGGGTGGTCAGGGTGAAGAAAAAGACGTGGACCTCGACAATCGTGATCCAATGTTTGACGAAGCGGCCCGGCTTATTGTGATTCATCAGCAGGGAAGTACATCGCTTATTCAACGGAAGCTTAAGCTTGGTTATAATCGCGCAGGCCGGCTTATTGACCAATTGGAGGCCGCTCGAATCGTTGGGCCTTTTGAGGGAAGTAAAGCCCGCGACGTGTTGGTTCAGGACTTACAGCTACTCGAAGAAACGCTGAAACGACTAAAAGGAGAATAAGTCGTTAATAAGCTCACTAGTAAACAATTGTGTTAAACTATTCTTTCTGTCTATAGTCTAAGCAGAAAGGAGAAATTCAATAAATAGACCACCTTTTCAATTCGAATTTTGGAGTAAATACAGAGAGATGAAAAAAGTAGCATGGATACTGAGCATGGCGTTAGTGCTGTCACTACCTGCCGCAGCTCAGAAAGATAAGCGGGCAAAGACTATTCTGGACGCAATGAGTAAACAATATCAGGCACTGAAATCATACCAGGCCGCTTTTACTTATGCCAGCGCTGGAGCGGGGGCCAACGACTCATTCAAAGGAGATCTAGCCGTTAAGGGTCCGAAGTTTCGCTTAAAATTGGGAGGGCAGGAAGTTTACTCAGATGGGCAAACAATGTCTACCTATGTCAAAGAGTCTAACGAAGTAAACGTTCAGGACTACGAAGCAGCAGCAAACGGTGAACTAAACCCGACTCAGATTTACACGATCTACAAGCGCGGGTTCGATTATCGTTTTTTGAAGGAGCAAAAACAGGGCGGCAGAACACTCGAAGTTATCGAATTGACGCCAAACCGTCAGAAAAGTCCTATAGCAACCGTCCAGATTTCGGTAGATAAAGCCGACAAATCTGTTCGGAACTGGCTGATTATTAACAAAGATGGGAAGCGTACTTCGTACACGATCACCAAATTTACCCCGAATGTCAACGTACCAGACACGTATTTTGTCTTTGATAAGTCAAAATACCCAGGTGTCGAAGTTGTTGATTTACGGTAACTAATAAAACTTTTGACTACGGGGTGTGATCGACTACTTGAGAGTTGACACACCCCGTATTGGTACACGTTGTTTTAAACTTTCGCGCCGTACGAGAGATCGCCAGCGTCGCCGAGTCCGGGGACAATGTACGAATGCTCATTCAGGTGATCATCTATAGCTCCCAGCCACAAATGGCATTGCGGTAATTGCCGTTGGACATACCGAATACCTTCTGGACTGGCGATAACAGCGGCAATATGGGTTTGCGCCGGAATTCCGTAGCGAAGCATCGCGTGATATACTTTTTCTAGCGAACGGCCCGTGGCCAGCATCGGGTCACTAAGGATCAGTGTTTTCCCGCTTAAATCTGGTCCGACGATATAATCCATCGCAATCTCAAACTCGTCACTTTCACTGGCGCTGTACCCCCTGTACGCTCCGGCAAAAG
The DNA here is from genome assembly GCF_023196085.1 of Spirosoma liriopis. Taxonomy (NCBI): domain Bacteria; kingdom Pseudomonadati; phylum Bacteroidota; class Cytophagia; order Cytophagales; family Cytophagaceae; genus Spirosoma; species Spirosoma liriopis. Next base: position 235,518 of record NZ_JALPRF010000002.1, on the reverse strand, counting down.
CGTTCTCAGCCTGATCGAAATAATTGGCGAACCCCTGGTGAAAAGGCAACCCCGCACGTAAGATCGTCGCCAGAACTGGCTGTTGCCTAAGCAGTTGTGTATCGGCTATACCGAGTGGTGTTGGTACCGATACATTGTGATAAGGTAACGTTTTTGAGATTTCATAAGCCATCAACTCACCAATTCGTTCGAGATTCCGTCGAAAACGTAAACGGTCTTTCTGAATCGATACATCGCGAAGTTCAGCTACGAATTGATTAGCCAGCGAGGGCTGTTGCGCAAAAACAAACATAGATTACGGTTATCTTTCCCCGTAAATTAGCCCGATGACTGGCGTATATCCAAACCAAATGCCTAATTTGTCGCTCAGATAAGGCAAATTGAGTGGATGAACGGAGTGGAGTGAGCAATCTTGTAACTTGTATGCAGCGTTTTCTTTACGTTTTCTTATTTCTAGTAATATCATTTTCTGGCTGGTCACAAAGTCCATTTGTGCCCTTAAATACGGACTACTACCACTTAATCGACCGATTGGAGATCAGACAGGGCCACTGGGCCGATGGCTTCCATAGTTCTGTGAAACCCTACAACCGGCAAAGCGTTATTCAACTCACGGATAGCTTACTGGCCAAACCAGGCCGGGGTTTTTCGGATACGGATTACTTCAACTTCAATTATTTACAGGACGACAGTTGGGAATGGGTTCGCTCCACGGCGGATTCACTCGTTCGTGATCCATTCACGAAGCATCTGCTCCCTCCCCCGTCCCCCGGTGACAGCGAAAGATCCTTGGGTCAAACGGTATCGTTTCTCAAGCCTTTCTACCACAAAAAAGCCGACTTCTATAGTCTGCAAACTCCTGACTTTGACTTGCACGTAAACCCCGTTTTTTACTTTGGTATCGGGGGCGAACAGGTTTCTGGCAACGCTGCCAGCTCAGACGAGTCGCTACGCAATCCGTTTGTCAACACACGTGGACTTGAAATTCGGGGTACCATTGGTAAGAAAGTAGGTTTTTACACCTTTTTTGCCGACAACCAGGCGATTTATCCGCAGTACATAAACGATTATGGCCAGCTCTACCAGGCGACGGAAGCGGGTGGTGGATTTGCTCCTGGAGAAGGTTTTACAAAAGTACGTAGCCAGAACGGACCTGATCTCATCCGGAGAGGAGCCGACTTTATTTCGGCTCGGGGTTACTTTACGCTCAACGTCCTAAAAATAATCAATTTGCAATTTGGCCACGACCGTAACTTCTTCGGTAATGGCTTCCGTTCACTGCTTCTTTCGGACAACAGTGCACCTTATCTTTTCCTGAAGCTGACGACCCGACTGGGCAAGAAGATTCAGTATACCAACTTATTTACCGAATTACAAAATACGCAGGATGCGGTAGCGGCCAGTACGCTGTTCAAGCAGAAGTTTGCAGCCATGCACCACCTCAGCGTAAATATCACTCCTCAGATCAATCTAGGTGTATTTGAAGCCGAAGTATTCAGCCGAGACCGGCTGGATCTAAACTACCTTAATCCAATCATTTTCTACCGCTTCGTTGAATCATACCGGGGCAGCGCCGATAACGCGATGATTGGGATTGATCTTAAGGCTAATTTCCTTTCCCGCTTTCTGGTGTACAGCCAACTTCTGCTGGATGAGTTCAGGCTAAGTGACATGTTGTCGGGTAAAGGGAACTGGACCAATAAGTTTGCTTTCCAGTTGGGTGGTAAATACATCGACGCGTTCAACGTGCCGAATTTGGATATCCAGGCGGAAATGAACCTGGCTCGTCCTTATACGTATTCTCACCTAACGTCGCCTTATGTGACGGCCGGACAAGGAAACTACGCGCATTACAGCCAGCCGATGGCTCACCCACTCGGTGCCAACTTTCTGGAAGGTCTGGGTATCGTTCGGTATCAGCGTAACAAATGGTCTGGCAACGGTATCTTCGGCGTCATGATGTACGGAGCCGACCAGCCAGGCCGTAACTTTGGCGGCAACATTTTGCTCAACTACGATACCCGAAATGGCGATTTAGGAAACTACATCGGTCAGGGTCGTAAAACCATCGTTACCTACGCTGACGTACGCGCTTCCTATATGATCCGTCATAACATCTTTCTGGAGGGGCGCTTGTTGTACCGCTTTAAGGACAGTCAGAACGAAGCCGAAGCGTACACAGATAAACTAGCTAGTTTTGCGTTGCGCTGGAATCTGCCTTACCGAAACTGGGTTTTCTAACGCTAGTTTTTAGAACCGACTTTTGAGTTTTCGTCGGATAGTAGCCAACTTTGGCAATCGTTTGCTTTCCATCAACAACAAATAGCAGCAGACGAGTATTCAAACTTGCTTTTCAATGCTTGACATAATTCGCCACGAACTGGCCGAAGCCCAGTCCGTCTTAGATACATTTCTTAGTAATCCTGATCACCTTACTGCTATCGAACAAGCCGCCCGGCTGATGGCTGAATCCCTGAAAAAAGGTGGTAAAATAATCTCCTGCGGGAATGGCGGCTCTCACTGCGACGCAATGCATTTTGCTGAAGAGCTTTCCGGACGTTATCGGAATGACCGTCGGTCGTTGGCTGCAATCGCCATTTCGGACGTAAGCCACATTTCTTGTGTCAGCAACGATTATGGGTACGAGTTTGTGTTTTCACGCTTCATCGAAGGACTTGGCAACGAAGGAGACGTACTGTTAGGGCTTAGTACAAGCGGAAATTCAGCGAACATTATCAGAGCAGTCGAAGCCGCGCGTTCAAAAGGAATGTCCGTTATCTTACTGACGGGAAAAGATGGCGGTAAACTTGCCGGAAAAGCAGACGTAGAGATACGAGTTCCTCACTTTGGCTATGCCGACCGTATACAGGAGATTCACATCAAAATTATTCACTTGTTTATTCTTCTAATCGAGAAACAAGTAATTGGTGAGTAACGAGCTCGATGCACATAGGGTATGAAATATACCAATAAGTAGCCTCTGTTTTAGAATAAAGCAATCTTTTTTATATCTGGATAAAAGACACAAAAACGTGTCTTTATCCTGCTTTTTTATTGAGTGGTACAGTCAACTTTTTCAATTTACATTTCTATTTATACTAAGTAACTTATCTTACCAAGCCTGTTTTTATACGTTTTGGTTAGACCATACATTTGGCTGCATTCTATTACGTAGATAATTCTCTATTATTTTCTTCTAGAACAAATAGCCCTTTGATAGAATATGGACCATGAAGAATTAATTACCTGAATTTCAGCTATTCGATTTATCGTTTAACCAAGCATAAGACAGTTATAAGATACGTTTCAAGGTACATATTATGTAACTTTTATACGTTTGTAAAGAGGATAGCTATTGGCTGGTTAAGTTAACTTTACCTGTTGACGGACAATAAATTACAGCATTACTGGTAGTAATAAAAAACTATTATTGATATATATACTTTTAACTAACTAATGTATTTTTATACAAGTGTGCTTATTTGTTAAGGAGTATCCTATTACACTATAGATAATAGTTATAGCTAAAATTTTCATTTAACATTTCCTTGATTATACTTGAACAGGGTTAATCCTAACTAGATAGTTTTCATACTAAATTCCCTATTTAGTCACAAAGATTTTTATCCTTTATGCAAACCTCTGCCCTTCTCAATTGGTGCTCAAATCATGGCTAAATCAAGGTGTCCCCGTTGTCAGCATACATCGTTCGAGCTTCAGCCCGCTTCGGTTAAGAACAGCGTCTATCAACTGTATTTTGTTCAATGTACGGCTTGCGGTACAGTTGTGGGCGTAGTTGATGACAGTATGCACATGGCCGTTACGCTGTCGGAAACCCTCAATATTAAACTTTAGTATTTCTGGACATGGTGATGGTTAATTTCTACGCATAGGGTAGTGTCTGGACGGAATATACTGCTGGCAACGGTTCGCCCCGTCAGCTTTATAGTTAGCCCCAGCGACTCTGCCAAAACAATTAGATTTTCTAGTTCAACGACTTTTGCTCTTATCTCGTCAGCAATTTCTTGCCTGTCAGTTGATGTCATGATCATGGCGAATCAATTATCGATCAGTGTAGGATAAATTCAGATTTTCTATCACGAATCATGCCGGATAGCTTTCTTCTAAACACGAAATGTTAGAAACTATTGCTGAACCATCGTTTTACTGATGATACGGTAGCTTAACCACAATAATCCTTTTTATCAACCCCAATTTTTACACTAACTTCCTTAACTCGTATGAACAAGCTTTTCTGGCTTTTCCTTCTTTGTTTTACAACCTCTTTTACCTCGTACGCCCAAATTAGCAAAGCTGCCAAAGGCTCTTTGTCCGATATGCGTTTTCTGGAAGGCCACTGGCGCGGAACGTTCAATGGCGGGCCGATTGACGCGGTATGGATAGCTCCGGCTGGTGATAACCTTACCGGCTTTATTCGAATGATGAAGGACGATAAAGTGACGATGTACGAAATGCTGATCTTCGAACAGACCGAACAAGGTCCCATAGCGCTGGTCAAACATTTCAAGCCGGGCCTGATCGGACAGGAGGAAAAAGATAAGCAGGATCGTTACTCCTTTATCGAAGCAAAAAAAGACAACGCGCTATTCGAGAAAGAAGATGGTTCTATTCGTATTATCTACGAAAAGCCCTCAAACGATCAGTTGGTGATTCAGCGCGGTCAGCAAAAAGACGGCAAATGGGTATTCAGTAACCTGTTTGAATTTAGCCGGGTGAAGTAAATTCAGAGAAACAGCTTATAGCCAGCAAACGGCGTTCCGATGGATTGGAAGATTGTCACGATGCAACCGGCTTACCTACCCGGCTTACGGCAATTGTACTTAGATTCTCGCGCGCAGACGTTCACGTGGCTAGATAAGGCGCGGTTCGCTTCCAGCGATTTCGATTCAGCAACGCAAGACGAAGAGATACGAGTAGCCGTTGTGGGCGAAAAACCGATTGGTTTTGTGTCGTGGTGGCCTCCCGACAACTTCATTCATACCTTATTCGTTGATTACCACTTTCACCATAAAGGTATCGGCAAAGCGTTGCTTGATGAGAGTTTAGCGCAAGTCGGCCGGCCAGCTTCGCTTAAATGCCTTCAACAAAATACGAACGCCGTACAGTTTTACCAACGACAAGGCTGGCGCATTCAGGCTGGAGGTCAATCGAACGAAGGGGCTTACTTTCTGATGACATTTAATCAATAACAAGGGGAACGGAATTGATCCGCTCCCCTTGTTATATCATTTTCCGATACTCAATTTAGCAGCTTTTGCTTCATTTAGCTCTTTTAGCAATTCGGCAACCGCAGCGTCTAACTGGCTGTTTTTGTCGGTGTAACTCTCCCCGATTGGCCGAGCAACGGCTATGTCTACTGGACGGGGAGCCAACTCCATGTTCTTACCGGCATTATCCGTAATTTTTGAAAAAGGCAGCCGTAAGTTAGATCCGTCGATCAACTGAGCCGCTGATGTGTAGATAATCCACCCGGCCGTTGGCTCGCCAACGACCTTGCCAACTTTAAGCGTTCGATACCCTTCTGTAAAGTCCTCCGCATCGGAAAGTGAATGTTGATTGGTTATCAGAATGGTTGGTGTTTCCAATGCTCGCTGTCCCAACTGCGTCCGCGCCGGAGCCGATGGTAAACCGCGCGAAGTCATCGTCATATAACCTTTCCGGGTGAAGACATCCAGCGCATACGCATTGACAAAACCACCGTTGTTATTTCGAACGTCAACAACGACACCTTCGCGGGCGTGGTTATCCGCATCAAGGTCAACGCTCAACTGCGCCAACGATTCAGCCGACATATCGTACATGTGCACATAACCCAGCCGCCCACCACTCACCTTGTCAACGTACTGACGCTGCTGTTGTACCCACTGTTTGTAAAGCAATCCTTTTTCTGTTGTCAGGTTAACAGGCCGAACCGTCACTTCACGCGGGGTTCCGTCGGCAGAAGAAGCGATTGTGAGCGCAAGACGTCGGTTAATCTGGTTCTCGAGTAGCTGGTCAAGGTTAGTTGAAGCGGTAATTTTTGTATCATCAACGGCCAGTAAATAATCACCGGGTTTGATTGAGCCAGCTACGGCAGCCGGCCCCAGCGCAATGACTTCCGTAATTTTTAGCCTACCCTTATTTTCGTATTCCTCCCGGTCAAAGCGCAGGCCGATCCGTCCCGTAGTGGTCTGCACCGAGCCAGCGGGCGCCGAAATTCCCGAATGTGACGCGTTCAACTCGCCGAGCATTAAGCTAATCAGCCGACGTAGTTCGTCGGGCGTACGGGCACCAGCCGCTACCGATTCGTATTCTGCCCGGACGGCTTTCCAGTCTACACCGTGGAATGTAGAATCGTAAAAGCCTTTGTTTTGTATATCCCACGCCTGCCGAAACACCTGAATTTTCTCTTCGCCAAAGTCAACGTCCATTTCAGCGGTTATAGCGAGTGGTTTGGGTTCGCGTTTGTCTAAAGCAATGGATTGAACTCTCCCCTGTTCCAGATAAAATACCTCCTTACCATCGGGCGAGAATTGTACCCCGCTTTTGCTACCGGGCGTCGAGGTTAGCTGACGCGCTACGCTCTGATCGCGCCCTAATTCATCGAGTGAATAGGTGTACAGGTTTTGTTGACCAGCGACGGTAGCTACCAGCAACAGCGTTTTGCCGTCCTTACTAATCGAATGGGCATCCACGTCTACGCCTACGGGCAACAGGCTTAGCCGCTGGCGAATGTCGTCGAAAACGATTCGGGTTGCTCCGCCCCGTCCCGATTTAGCGGTATCGCCTAGAGCGAGGGCCGTCGTATCGCGCGTAGGGGTTTTGGCAATTGCTGGACTCGTCGGCGCTGGCTTCAGCGTCTTGGGCACTTCTTCGTTAAACAAATCACGGAACTGATCCTCCCGGAATTTAGGCGAACGGGGAACCAGGTCAACGCGGGCAATCTGGGCCGTCTCGGTCCGCTGGGTTGTACCGAACAGAATGTATTTTCCATCAGGACTCCAGCTTACATTACCGCCGAATGTATTCGCCAGAAAGCTGATTGGCTTACTCTCGCCACCGGCTGCCGGGATAACCGAAATATTCCGAAACGTTTTGGCACCGTACGATGCAAACGCAATCCATTTACCATCCGGCGACCAGACAACACTTCCATTAGCGCCGAATGGCGGACGGCCCAGATACGCTTTCTTAAGCAGACGATCCTTTTTTGTGGTAAGATCCACCACCCGCAATTCCTGCCCATTCCGAACAAAAGCCAGCGATTTACCATCGGGTGAAAACACGGGTGAACCATCGTCCAGCGTACCATCCGTCAGACGCGTTTCGTCACGCGTCGAGAAATCATAGCGATACAAATGGGCTACCCCGTCGCGCGTGGAGACATAGACCAAACTACGACTGTTGGGTGTCCAGACTGGTTGCGATTCATTCGCGGCACTGTGACTAATCCGCGTTGCGTCGCCCCCTTCTTTGGTCGATGCTGCAAACACGTCACCATGCGCAACGAAAGCAACTTTCTTACCATCTGGCGACAAAGTCAGCTCACGGAATTGATTTGTTAGCTTCAGGTGTTCAACTGCCGGACTAGCGGCAACGCCCCGCAGCCGGATGGCAATCGGTGTCGCCTGCCGACTAGCGATATCGTATTTCCACAACTGAAAATCGCGTTCAAAGACAATAGCCTTACCATCATAGCTGATCGACGGCCACAGTACCCGACCGCTGGTAAAGTTTGTCAGCATAGCAGGCTTACCATCAATCGGCAATGTCCATAGATTCTGGCCCTGATTCCGATCCGATACGTAAAAAAGCGTTTTACCGTCCTGGCTCCACATCGGCCATAACTCTTTCGCTCCGCTTTCCGTCAGTCGTTCGTACGCAGTTCCTGCTTTTTTCGCATCGCTATGGTAGAGCCAGATTTCGGCTTCATCGAGGTGACTGTGTCCTTTACGCCACCATTGGTTCGACGCGATGCCCCGCGCCGAAAATGCCAGCGTTTTGCCATCCGGGGAAGGTGCGCCGTAAAATTCGTTGGCGTAACGATCAGCCGTAATCGCCATTGGGGTACCACCCGTAACCGGCACGCGGTACATGTCGTTCATACCGGCAATATCGCGGCTTGTTGACTGAAAGTAGACCATCTTACCATCCCGCGACCAGGCGGTAAGCACTTCCGCGCCGTCGTCGTACGTGAGTCGTTTGATGGCTCCGGTTTCCAGCGTCAACAGATAAACATCCCCATTGCCCGTCCGCGACGATACAAATGCCAAGTATTTTCCATCCGGCGAATAGAGCGGACGAGACTCATTATCGGGATGAGAAACCAGTAAACGGGCCTCTCCTCCATTTGCAGGAACGGTCCAGATGTCGCCACCCGACACAAAAGCGATCTCTGAGCCATCGGGCGAAAGACTTGGTTCGGCGAAGGCGAATTTAGGCGTTGGTACGGGCGTCTGCGCAAAGGCGGGCCAAGCCAAAGTGCCAGCCAACAGAATATGAAACAGTGCTTTTGTTGTAGACGTATGCATCAAACAGGTACGGTTAAAGACGAATTCGTTTAGAAGACCAACGATACGCCTATTCTGGCGCTTCATTAGCCAACTTAAAAATAAAAACGCTTTAACTGGAAGGCAAATAAATAGCCCCGACAACCTGTCTATTTCAGAAAATTATAAGCCAGAATAACACCGTACGTGAAGACAATGTGCGCTAGAAACAGCGTGACTAGATAGTGCTTCAGTGAAATAGCCGGGGGATTGGGATGAATAGCGAAGAAGCTGTACCAGAACGCAATGGCGGCAACCCCACTGCCGATTCCCAACCAAATACCGGACTCAAAATCGGGACGCCCTACTCCCCTAGACCACAGTGAGTTGTAAATAAAAGCAAACAACACACCAATAGCGTAGTGAGCAATAATTCCGATTGAAATAGCGCGTGGCGTGTCTGACAGTTTTCCATCGGGCGACGTTCGAAAGGTCAGCATCGTACCCAATATTTTCACCACTTTCATAACGCGTTTGGTAACGAAGGTCATACCGTACATGAACGCTGTCATAATGGCCGTGCCAGCAACACCAGCCAAAATAATGTCAATTCCATTCATCTGTTGATCTATCCAGTTTTTCCCTTTTTATAAACTACTCGCCGGGGTAATGGTGTGCGCAGCAACCGATAAAAATAGCTTTTGGTACCTTGTCCTTATTTGTCAGAACGCTATTACGAGAGAAGCCCTGCCTCATAACGGAATCGCTATGGAGCAGGGCTTCTCAATTATCTAGTATGTCCGCTTACCGGCTTCCGCCAGCCTGACCGCTCGACAACAAGTTGAAGAACTGATCAAGTTTCGGCGTAATAATGATTTCGGTCCGGCGGTTTTGTTGACGACCAGCCGATGTGGTGTTATCATCTTTCGGCGCGTACTCGGACCGGCCACCCGCTGTCATACGCTCAGGAGATACCCCGAAGCGACCTTGCAGCGTCCGCACAACCGACGTAGCCCGCAATGCACTCAAATCCCAGTTATCTTTGATAGACGCGGTAGAGATAGGGACAACATCCGTATGACCTTCAACCAGAATGTCCAGGTCTTTGTGGTCATTGACAACCTTAGCTACTTTACCTAATACGGTTTCAGCACGTGGCGTAATGTCGTAGCTACCCGATTTGAACAGCAGTTTGTCAGAGATTGATACGTAAACGACACCTTTCTTCACTTCAACCTGCACGTCCTGGTCGTTGATATCGTCCAGTGACCGTTTCAGGCTCATAACCAACGCCAAGTTCAACGAGTCTTTACGCTGAATGCTAGCGTTCAGGTTGTTCGTATACTTGGTTTGCTCGTTCAGTGTCTCAAGCGATTTTTTGATACTTTCAGCACCTGACTTACTAACAATCGACAAATCAGACATCCGGTCGAGGAGGTTCGTATTTGTCTTTTTCAGGTAATCCACTTGTGCTTGCAGGTCAGATACCTGTTTGTCTTTACCTTGCAGATCGTTGTCTTTGGCGGATAATTGCGTGCGTAAGTCGGCGGTACGCTGATCGCAGTCATTCAATGATGCCACAGCCTTATCACGGGCTTCCTGTAGGGATTTGATTTCAGCCAGCCGCTTCTTGCTATTGCAGGAAGAAAGCATTGCTACAGCTGCGAAAACAATCAAAACTCGTTTCATACGGATGATTAAAATATTGAAGGGTAACGAAAAGTTAGGTTTAAACGCTATAAATGGCTTGCACACTAAACCGTTTTACAAAGGTAAGTGATTCTGTTTAATCGTTTTAATAGCATTCCTCATCTAAAACAATTCTTTTTGCATTATTTCTTCATGACACCGGAGAAATTTCTCAAAAAGTTAGATGTAATTAAGAACGAAGTTATTCCATGAATTATTTGCCACTGGGACAATCGGACCTTATTGTCAGCGAGATCAGCATGGGATGCATGTCGCTAGGCGATGATCCGAATCAGAACGCGTCTTTACTCCGTCATGCTTTTGATAACGGTATTACTCTCTTCGACACAGCGGATCTGTATGACCAGGGTCAGAACGAGCGGATGGTCGGCCAAGCCTTTGCCGGCATGCGGCAGCAAGTCATTCTGGCAACCAAGGTGGGTAATCGGTGGCGGCCCGACGGTTCGGGCTGGGACTGGAACCCAACCAAGGCGTATATTCTGCAAGCGGTCGAAGAAAGCTTAAAGCGACTACAGACCGATTACATCGACCTCTACCAGTTGCACGGCGGTACGCTTGATGACCCTATCGACGAAACCATCGAAGCATTTGAGCAGCTTAAACGGGAAGGTAAAATTAGGGAGTACGGTATCTCTTCGATTCGTCCGAATGTCATCCGCGAGTGGATCGCTCGCTCGAACATCGTCAGTGTCATGATGCAATACAGTCTACTGGACCGTCGCCCCGAGGAAACTAGTCTGGACCTGCTGCACGAACATAAAGTCAGCGTACTGGCGCGAGGTAGTCTGGCGAAAGGCTTGCTTGCCAACAAACCAGCCAAATCGTACCTAAATTATACAACTGACGAGGTGCGGCAGGCCGCCGACGCCATTAAGGCAGCATCCACTACGGCAGCATCCACTGCGGCAGTATCCACTGTGGCAGTATCTACCAATCGTAGCCCCGTGGCGACGGCCATTCGGTATGTACTTCATCACCCGGCGGTCGCATCGGCGGTAGTTGGTGTACGGACGCAGGAACAATTAACCGATGTCGTGCTTAGTCAGACCAGTCTGGCCTTGACGGAGCAGGAGTGGCAACAGCTAGCCAACGCTTTGCCCGCCAACCAATATGATCAGCATCGGTAGTTTACCATCCATTTTTACTTATTACAACGACCCATTCTTTCAGTTATGAACAAATTAGTCCGCTGTTTTTTAGGCATTATGATCGGTTTAAGTACAACTGCGCAAGCTCAGTCCAACAAAGAAATTATGTACATCGGCACCTACTCGCTTCGCGGTAGTGAGGGAATCTACGTCTTTGAGTTCGACCGGAGCAAGGGTACCATGCAACAGCTTCAGGCCGTTTCTAATGCCAAAAGCCCGTCATTTTTAGCGCTACATCCATCAGGAAACTACCTGTATTCTGTCAACGAGGGGGCCGACAAGTCGGGTGGTGTCAGTGCCTACGGCGTTGACAAAGCCACGGGAAAACTTCAGTACCTGAACGGTCAGTCGTCGTTAGGAAGCGGTCCTTGTCACATCAGCATCGATCAGACCGGCAAAACGGCGTTTGTTTCCAACTACGGCGGTGGTAGCCTGGCGGTGCTGCCCATTAACGCAGATGGTAAGCTGAGTGCAGCCGCTGACAGCGTTCAGGACGTTGGCTCAGGTCCGAACACGCAACGACAGGAGAAATCCCACGTTCATTCGGCTACGCTGGCTCCTGATAACCGGTTTGTTTACGTAGCTAACTTGAGTACGGATAAACTTAATATCTTCGAGACGGACGTAAAAGCCAGTACTGTCAAACCAGCTTCGACGCCTTACGCATCCGTAAAACCCGGTTCGGGCCCACGGCATTTCACCTTTCATCCAAACGGTAAATACGCGTATCTGGTAGAAGAATTGACCTCTTCGGTAGCCGTCTTCTCACGGAATCCGAAAACCGGTGCGCTGACGCTTATTCAGGACGGTGTTAAAACCTTGCCCGATGATTTCACGGGGCAAAATACCAGCGCCGACATTCACATTGACCCGAGCGGCAAATTCTTGTACCAATCAAATCGTGGTTATAACGCACTCGCTATTTTTTCGATTGGCAACGATGGCAAACTAACGAAAGTGGGTGACCAACCAACCGAAGGCAAAAACCCTCGTAACTTCCTGATCGATCCGAAAGGCGATTTTGTTTTTGTTGCTCACCAGGATTCGGACAACATTACCATTTTCAAGCGTGATCAGAAAACGGGTAAGCTGACGTACACGGGCCAGTCAGTGAAAGTCCCCGCGCCCGTTTGCGTTATCATGGCTAAGCGCTAAGCCGTTTTCTAGCGCTGAAAAGTAGATTTTAACGTTAGATATAATAGATAAAGCGCGTGCATCGTATTTTTAGCCGTGCATCGAATACGCTGTCACGAATTTAACTTCCTGTACTCAATGAAACACCTTCTGATTACTGGCCTGGCCATAGCGACGCTGGCCTTTACGGCTCCAACCAAATCGGTAAAACTGTTTAACGGTAAAGACCTTTCTGGCTGGAAAGTATATGGCACCGAAAAATGGTATGTCGATAACGGCGAACTTGTCTGCGAAAGTGGTCCTGACAAACAATACGGCTATTTAGCTACCGAGAAGCCGTACAAGAATTTTGACTTATCGCTTGAATTCAAACAGGAAGCGAACGGCAACAGTGGCGTCTTTTTCCGTTCCAGCATCGAAGGAACCAAAGTCACGGGCTGGCAGGTAGAAGTGGCCCCTAAAGATCATGATACAGGCGGTGTTTACGAATCGTACGGACGCGGTTGGCTGGAAAAAATCCCCGACGAAAAAGAAAACATTCTGAAGCCCGGCGAATGGAACAAAATGCGTATTCGGGTCGAAGGCGACCATGTACAAACGTACCTGAACGGCAAAGAAATGGTAGACATGCACGACGAAAAGATTGGACAGGCCGATGGTTCAGTAGCCCTGCAAATCCACGATGGTGGCGGTATTAAAGTTCGCTGGCGGAAACTGGAGTTAAAGGAACTGTAAGCCAACGGCTAAGGTGTTTATCTGGGTTGTGTTTAGTCGTGTGGTGTCAGCGGGGCCGCCCGTGCGGTTCAAAACCTGATACCACACGACTAAACACAACCCAAACTTTTTTATAGTACCGCCTGGTGGTGTCGGTTCAAAAAACCGACACCACCAGGCGGATACTTATTTTGGACAGTATCAGCTTTTAGACCTGATACCCTACGACACCGTAATCGTAAAAGAAGCGTTGAACACGCGGCCCGGCTCGACATGCTGAATAGCTTCTTTTCGTTCGATTGGCTTCTGGTTCCCTTCGCTATCGGCGCATCCCAACCAGGGCTCGATGCACACAAACGGCGCTCCGGGCTTAGCCCAGATCCCCAGATACGGAAAAGCAGGATAATCAACAGTTACGGCATGGTCGTGGTTACGGCTTCGAATTGCTGCCCGATGTGAACGCAGCCTTTTGAACACCAACGCATCCTGATCGAACAGATGCTTGGTCAACGGCAAGCGGTTTTCGTCCGTCGCAACTGGTCTTGTTTCGCCCGTAAAGTACCCCGCTGCTGACAGCATATGGGTTTGTAAAGGCTCAGCCTTCTCAAATTCAATGTAATAATCCTCGTAGACTTCATCCGGTCCAAATGGTACGGCAAACGCGGGGTGCGCTCCTACCGAGAAAAAGACCGTTTTCTCATCTTCGTTGAGCACCCGGTACGTAACCGTAAGCGTTGGTCCGCTCAGTTCATAGATGATCTGAAATTCGAATTCATACGGAAAATGAACACGTGTTGCCTCACTCGACCGCAACGAAAAAACGGCATGTGTCGCTGTCGATTCCGTTGTCTCGAAGGTCGACTGCCGGGCGAAACCGTGTCGTTCGATTGGGTAGGTTTTTCCGTCGACTAGTAGCTGATTGTTTAAGCAACCACCTACTACCGGAAACAGATTCGGCGCGTGCCAGGCCCAAACACTTGGATCAGCTTGCCAGAGGTGCTCGATGCCACTTGCTTTGTGGAATATGGATGTTAATTCAGCCCCCTTGGAACGGACTGAGACGCGAATTTGATCGTTTTCTAAAATCGTCATATCCTGCAAAACTAAAAAAGCCGCCCAATGTTGAGCGGCTTTTTTGAATTTGGTGACCACCGGGAATGTGGTCGGTAGTGATTTAGAACCGGAAGTGCGAGAACGCTTTGTTGGCTTCGGCCATACGGTGCGTATCGTCTTTCTTTTTCACAGCCGCGCCTTCACCTTTCGATGCTGCAACGATTTCGGCTGCTAACCGGTCTACCATCGTTTTCTCACCCCGCGAACGAGCATACTTAATAAGCCATTTCATGCCTACCGCGACTTTTCGGTCTGCCCGTACTTCGGTTGGCACCTGGAAGGTAGCTCCACCGACGCGACGGCTTTTTACTTCAACTGATGGCATGACGTTGTTCAACGCCTTTTTCCACGTATCCAGACCACTTTCGCTGGTGCGTTTTGCAACCACGTCAAGTGCGTCATAGAAGATACCGTACGCCAGGCTCTTTTTGCCTTCGTACATCAGGTTGTTAACAAATTTGGTTACGAGGACCTCCTTGTATTTAGGATCGGGTAACACGTAACGCTTGGGCGGTTTCGCCTTTCTCATGATTTCTTCAGATTTTTGATCTTACTCTGCCGTGTTTTTTCAACGGGCAGTCTGATTAATTACTTCTTCTTACCTTTTGCTGGTGCGCCTTTGCCCGCTGGAGCCTGACCTGGCTTCGGACGTTTTGCACCGTATTTCGAACGGCTTTGCAGACGACCGTTTACACCAGCCGTATCCAGAGCACCCCGAACAATGTGGTAACGAACACCCGGAAGGTCTTTTACCCGGCCACCACGGATCAGCACGATTGAGTGCTCCTGTAGGTTGTGGCCTTCACCCGGAATGTACGCGTTAACTTCCCGACCGTTCGTCAAACGAACCCGGGCAACTTTACGAAGAGCCGAGTTTGGCTTCTTCGGTGTCGTCGTATACACACGTGTGCACACGCCACGACGTTGTGGGCAGGCGTCAAGAGCCGGCGATTTTGACTTGAATTCAAGCTTCTCGCGGCCTTTACGCACTAGTTGTTGTATAGTAGGCATTCTTTAAATTGTTTACAAAAAACAGTCTTCCCGAAATTTGAGGTGCAAAGATACGGAAAACTCTTTGAATACCAAACCTCTAAGCAGAAGATACCCAAAATAAAAGGCGTTGAATACGAGCGCTTAAGCCTGTTCTGGCTTCTCGTATTCAACGCCTTTCTGCAAAAATTTTTAACGCTTACTGTCTACGCCTGTCCGACAGGTCCGCCGAAGCCTCCGTTGGGAAATTTAAAGGTATCGGTCGGGTTGTTGATGTTGCCATAGGCTTCTTCAAACCGACTGATGTTTTCGCGAAGCGCTTCCAATAATCGCTTGGCGTGTTCTGGTGTCAGAATGATACGCGCTTTCACCTTCGCCTTCGGTACACCCGGCATCAGACGGATAAAATCAAGAATGAATTCGCTGTTGGAATGAGCGATCATCGCTAAATTAGCGTATACCCCTTCGGCAATTTCTTCGCTCAGTTCGACATCAATAGAGCCTTCAGGGTTTTGTTGTTGTTGAGGATTCATACAAAGCGCTGTTTTTGACAAAAATAGGGTAAATTACAGCTATGCCCAATCACACTATTCCTGTAGCTGCTTAAATAAAAAAGTCTCAATTTTTCCTTCCTTATCCCGACTGATGTAAAAGTCCATTGCCGCTAAGGCGAATACAGCTTTATAGCGGGCTACTCCGTTTTGTACGCCACGCGGTTCCAGCGACACCCACTTTCCCAGTTGGCCCGCAAGCTGGCCTGTCACCTCTTTCACCTTTTCCGGCGAAATATTCTGCTTGAACGTAGCTCCCATCAGGGCGTATAGCGAATCAGGCTGATTGTTATTCATAAACCGCTGCGATAATTTGGCTAACGAGTCCAACTTGGCGGCTTCGGGTGAGGCAACGGCTTTGTCGGTAGTTTGCGCAGATACAGCAACCGACGCAAAAACAAAGGCGAACAGTACAAAGAGACGTTTCATAGAAGATGTGTTTAGTATAGCTCAAAACTACCTTATTTAATCGGACAATGCACAAGAATCGGATGAGTAGAAATACCTTAGTTTAAACGGCTGACCAAACGTATAAATGGTCTCATCAACTCGTCGATTTCACACGATTTTAATCAAGACATCATTTCGATATTTACTATATTTACAAAATAATACTACAATATCTGCCCTATCGGCAAATGAATACACAAGCTGAATTGATTACTGGTATTTATAATTACTGTGACGCCTGGTGTGAGCGGTGCCTGTTTACAGCACGCTGCCGTAGTTTTCAACTGCAAACAGAAACGGGTCTGGCAAAACCGGAGACGGCTGGTGACAACCTGGTTCAGCAGCTAACCGAGGCTCTCAATCTAACGAAGAAGTATGTCGAAAACCTGACGCGGACACAAGCACTTTCGGGTTCAGACGTTCCCACCGAAGAACAAGCTCAAGCTTTGGAACAAAAGGCTGTCGAACAAATCGATTTTCGAAACCATATCACCACGCGTTTATCCGGTGACTACTTAAAGCAAACGGGCGTCTGGCTCAGCGAAGAAAAAAACTTGCTGGAACAGACCGGCCAAGAGCAAATCCGCGCCGTTGAACTGGGCTTACGGACGCAGGAGGAAGCGATGCCGATTCTGCACGCGTTGAAAGATGCGTGGGACATGATTCGCTGGTATCGCACGCTGATTCCGGTGAAAACGCAATCGGTTCTGCGCGCTTTTGCCGAGCCGATTAACAATCCGCAGTTAGTCAATTACCAGTTGGGTAAAGCCAAACTTATTCTGGTCAGCATTGACCGTTCGTTGTTGGCCTGGGAAACGATTATTCAGCATTCTCCGGAAAAAACCGACGATGTGCTTGATCTGATGGCGCTGTTAAGTCGCCTGCGCCGGGAATTGGAAGGTTTGTTTCCAGACGCCCGTGCGTTCAAACGTCCGGGGTTGGATTAACAATTGGGCCAAGCGTTCGCTTGGCCCAATCCCTATTTTTTCACGATTACAAATTCTACGCGTCGGTTCTTCTGCCGCCCTTCGTCCGTGTCGTTTGGTGCGACGGGTTTGGCTTCTCCAAACCCTTTGCTACCAACCCGATCCGGCTCAATGCCTTTGCTGATAAAATATTCACGAACAGCGTCGGCCCGGTCCTGCGACAGCTTTGCGTTTATTTCGTTTGAGCCTGTATTGTCGGTGTGACCACGCACTTCGATGATCATTTTCGGTGTTTCGTTCAACGTTGTCACCAGACGATCAAGTTCAGGACCGGATTCCGGACGAAGCTCCGATTTGCCCGTATCGAAGAAGATGTTATTCAACCGAATCGCTCGTCCTTCTTCGATAGGCACCAGCTTCAGTTCTTTCCCTTTAATTTCCTGAAAACCCTTCGTCTGGGTCAAATCCACGTTGTCGCCTTCCGCAATAAAATCTTTGGCGATAGCCCGCATGCTGTATTTCTGGCCGTAGGGAAGCACGATCTTGTACTCACCCGTAACCGGGTCCGACGTAGCCTCACCCGCTTCGGCTCCATCGGGGAGCGTCTGGTACACAATTCGGGCTTCAACGGGCTTACCGGTTTTCTGGTCAATTACTTTTCCGCTGATTAGCGCTACTGGATCGGGACGCGTTACATCACCCTTGCCAGCCACATCGTCACTACCGCCCAATCGCCCCGGCTGGTTGGTTGGTTGATCCTCAGTCAGCTTCACCCGCACGATGTCGCCTTTGCCGAGCGTATTCTTGAAGGTGGTCAGATAAGCATAATCGCCCGAAGCAGCCAGCGTGTAATACGCGTCATAACCTTCGGTATTGACTTTGGGGCCCAGATTAACAGGTTTCGTCCAGTGTTTCCAGGTTTTGTCTACGCGCTTACAAACGTAAATGTCATTACTACCCAGTCCCCCTTCGCGGTTACTGGAAAAATAAAGCGTTGCGCCGTCGGGAGCCAGAAATGGGGTCGTTTCCGTAAACTTTGTATTTACTTCCGGGCCAAGCTCCATCGGCTTCGTCCAGGAACCGTCCTTTTGCCGAAAGCTGACGTAGATATCGTCGTCTTTGCTGTTTTTCTTTTCGCTGAACGCCATCAGCAGCACCTTGCCATCCGCAGACATGAAGCCACAGTCGAACTGACCTTTGCTCATGTTCACGTAGCTCGGTATATCGAGCTTTTGCGGAACGGACCAACCGCTTGCCGTGCGTTTACTGGTTGAAAAACCGCGCGTTTCGTAGTTTCCGTTGGCATACTGTCCCTTGATCAGCATCGAATTGCCATCGGGCGTAATGCTGTAGGCACAGTTATATTCATCCTTATTCAGCGGAAAGCCCATGCGCCGGGCGGGTCCCCATTTACCGCTGGCCCCATCGAGTTCAGAATACCAAATATCCTGACTGCCTTTGGTTCCGTGCGTGTTGTTGGGATGGCTTATCCGGGCAAAGTACAGCGTTTTGCCATCCGGCGAAATCATCGGGTTGATCTCGTTGTATTCTGAATTGACCTGGCTACCCAAGTTTTCAACTTTTGTGTCCGATGCACTGGCAGTTTTGGTCGAGTCTTGCCGCTGCGCAGCGTCGCCTGGCTGCGCGAAAGCAGCCAGGGATGCTATTGCAAAAAACAAACTGGCGACAACGATACCGTTGGCATTCATACTATGGTAAAGGATAGTGAAGTTGTTTAAGGGAAACGACAGGCAAACCCGGTTCTGTATAGCAAACTACGAAATCTGGTCTCTTATGTTACTACCCTCAACTTTGCAAAACTAAGCAACAGCACTTTTTCGCCAACGCCAGCGGTTTCAAACTGGATCGTAGCCTTACGCTCGGTACCGTTTACCTCCACTTTTTTTACCGTTCCGAAGCCAAACTTCGCGTGTTCTACGCGCTGGCCAGCGGCCAGTTCAGCGGTACTGGTCGGCGCAAAATCGGCTGAGGGTGTATGCGATACGGTTGGTTGAGGGGCCTGCCGCTGAGCGGTTTTCTGGGCCAGCGACCGGACAAAGGCCATCGAACCCGTCGAGTTACTTTCGCTGCGATCCCGTTCGGGTCGGTCGAAATCCATCCGACTGGGAGCCGACCGCAACTTCGACATTTTCAGATACCGCTGGTCTATTTCCATCAAGAACCGGCTTGGTTCGCACATTTTCAGGCGACCGAAGTGATAGCGCGTTTCGGCGTACGATACAGTCAGGCGTTTTTCGGCACGGGTAATCGCTACGTAAAACAGCCGCCGTTCTTCTTCCAGATCGTTGCGGCTTTCGAGCATCATCTGACTAGGAAAAAGGTCTTCTTCCAGTCCGACAATGTGTACGTATTTAAATTCCAGTCCCTTGGCCGCGTGAATCGTCATCAGCGTCACCTTGTCGTTATCACCGTCATCTTCTTTTTCGTCGGCGGTAGTCAGCAGCGACACGGATTGCAGGAAGGCTCCTAAACTTTTTTCTTCGTTATCGGGATTATCGACAAACTCTTTGATGGCGTTCAGCAATTCCTGTACGTTTTCGTACCGAGCCAGCCCTTCCACGGTTTTGTCATCGTACAGTTCTTTCAACAGACCCGACGCTTTAGCAATGTGCGAGGCCACTTCAAACGCATCTTTCTGATCGAGCAGTAGTTTAAAACTTTTGATCAGGTCCGCAAACGCTTCGATGGCAATAGAGGCCCGACCAGCAATGTGCTTATTGATCTCGGCAACGATTTCCCAGATCGAATCTTCTTTTTCGGCGGCTATTACGCTGATCTTTGCTACCGTCGTGTCGCCGATACCCCGCTTGGGTAGGTTGATGATGCGTTTGAACGCTTCCTCGTCATTCTGGTTGACCGTAAAACGCAGGTACGCAATCAAATCCTTGATCTCTTTCCGCTGATAGAACGAAAGGCCACCGATGATGCGGTACTTGATACTTACTTTCCGCAGGGCTTCCTCAAACGCACGCGACTGAGCGTTGGTCCGGTACAGAATGGCAAAATCGTTGTTGACGAGACTGCCGTTCATCTTGGCTTCAAAAATAGCCGAAGCGACGAGCCGCCCTTCTTCATTATCCGACGATGCTTTGATGACATCAATCAGCGGACCGTCTTCGTTATCGGTGAAAACGTGCTTTTCCAGCTGATTTTTGTTGCGGGAGATAATAGAATTAGCCGCCTGAACGATCGTTTTTGTCGAGCGGTAATTCTGCTCCAGTTTCACGATCTTGACGTTTTCTTTGCCATAATCGCGCTGGAAGTTCAGGATGTTCTCAATGTTAGCCCCCCGGAAGGCGTAAATACTTTGCGCATCGTCGCCTACCACACAGATGTTCTGATGAACGGCTGCGAGCTTCCGCGTGATGAGGTACTGCGATACGTTGGTATCCTGAAACTCATCGACCATTACGTGCTGAAACTTGTGCTGGTATTTGTTCAGAATATCCAGATGGTCACGGAACAGCACGTTCGTGTTGAACAGCAGATCATCGAAGTCCATGGCGTTGGCCGCAAAGCAACGAACGGCGTATTGCTTGTAGATCCGGCCAATGTGTGGCATTCGGGCCGCTTCGTCGTCGGCCTGAATCACCGCATTATTCAGGTAATCGTCGGGGCCGATCAGCCGGTTCTTCGCGCCCGAAATACGTCCGAACACGTTGTTGACCCGGTATACTTTATCGTCCAGCCCCATTTCTTTAACGATACTCCGCAGCAGCGACTTCGAGTCGTCGGTATCGTAAATCGAAAAGTTGCTGGTGTAGCCAATCGCCTTGGCTTCGATGCGCAGGATCTTGGCAAAAACGGAGTGGAAGGTACCCATCCAGATGTTGCGGGCTTCGGTGCCAACAACCGTTTCGATCCGTTTCCGCATCTCACCGGCTGCTTTATTCGTAAACGTCAGCGACAGAATCCGAAACGGATCGACGCCATTTTCAATCAGGTGGGCAATCCGATACGTCAACACGCGCGTCTTACCCGAACCAGCACCGGCTATAATCATCAGCGGACCATCACCGTGCATGACGGCTTCCCGCTGGGGGTCATTCAATCCAGAAATATAATCAACCATACAAAGACGTTGGAGAGCATACGCTGGATGCTGGATTCAACGAACGTCCAGCGTGTGCTATCCAGCATCCAGCGTCTTTATATAACAATCAAAGCTACAAAAAAATTTGGTTAGCGAGGGGCGAAAAAGTAACGGGTACGGATGGTCCGCTTAGTTCGCCACTAACTTCGGAACGGCCTACTTCAATCACGGATCGATCATTAAAAAAAACAGGCTTCCGGTTTCCCAGAAGCCTGTTTGCGAACTCAATACGCTACGTTTATTGCTTGATAATCTTTACGGTCTGTACTTGCTGCGGGGTCGCGGCCTGTAGCAATAATAATTTAGGTGCGGATGCATGTAGCCAGAATTGCTGCTCCTCTACCGGTTTGGCCTGCTCAATCGTCCGGCTTTCCAGCAAGCGACCTTGTAAGTCCGTTAGCCGCAACTGTACCGATTGGCCTTCAGCACCCCGTATCTGAACGTTCACCTGGTCCTGAACCGGATTTCCGAGTAGTTGCATGGAGAACGCTTGCCCTGATTCTATTGCACCCACTCGTGCCCGCCCACAGGCAGCCTTTAGGTCCCAGGTATAGGTAACGACCTGTCCGCTCTGACGCGCCATAAGCGTGAAGGGTTGTACATCGCTCGCAGTGCGGCTCTCCCGATCGACAAACTGGCTCGGATTGGTTGTCCAGTCGGTAATGCCAATGGCTCTGAACTCAATCGGCGAGCCACCCCCCCCTGTTGTCTTAAATGTAATGGCACCGGTAGCACAATCGTAGGTGGGCTGCGTAAGTGTCAATGTTCCTCCGGTAGGGGAATTGACGACGGTGATGGTAAAACGAGTTGTGTAGGGATCATTGGGATACTGCGGATCAATGGCCGTTACCATCACCGGATATACACCCACCGTAGTTGGAGTGCCACCAATCCGAACTATAAAGAACGTACTCATCACCACCTCCGTTTCGAGAGACAATCCGGGCGGCAAGCCCGTTGCCGAAATCGACCACTTCTTATAATTGTTGGGATCAGAGGGGCTGTAGTAGCCTTGCCCAATCTCAAAGGGTGGATAGAGGACCACTTTACCGACTTCCAGGCTTCGGTCCGCCACCGATGTGTAAAGCGGAGAGCGCTGACGAGAGGTGCAGTAAGCCTTCAAATCGAAGGTATAGCTAGTCATATAGCCGCTCTGGGTCGCCTGGATGGTAATAGGCTTAGGATCATTACGCAGTCCCTGCTCAACGACGCCGGTGTTGCTGCTGGCCGACGAGCGAGTAATTCCTGGCGCAGAATACGTGATGGGTGAACCGTCGCCCCCTGTGGTGTTAAAAGTGATAGCCCCCGTTGCGCAATCATACGTAGGCTGAGTTAATTTTAAATCCCCTCCGGCGGGTGGATTGACGGACGGGTCAATTACGGTTATTGTGAAGGTTCCGGAAGTAGAGATGCTAGACGTGGTATACCGAAAGAAGTAAGCGGTTACCGTGATTAGGTAAGTACCAGGCTTGGTAGGTGTACCCGTAAAATAAGCATCGCCTATCCCTGTTCCCGAATCGGTATCATCGAAGAAATACAAGCCGGGTGGTGTATTCGTAGCTTCAAACGAAAGCAGGTAAAAGCTGGTACCGTGGTGCGAGTTAGGATCTTTAAAATTAAAGTTGACCCTATAACGATCCAAGCTCTGCCCCACTGTTAAGGTAAGATTCTGAATGGGTGTGGCAAGAACTGGAGGATAGGGTCCGTTGTTGGATGTACAACTTGCTTTTAAATCAAAGATGTAACTTGTTGTATAACCATGCTGCGTAGCCTGGATAGTAATGGACTTGGGATCATTCCGTAAGCCCTGTTCAATAACTCCCGTGTTGCTGGTAGGTGAAGAACGGGTAATTCCTGGTGCCGTATACGTAATAGGTGAACCATCGCCACCACTTGTGTTGAAGGTGATGATACCTGTATTACAGTTATAGGTTGGCTGGGTTAGCTTCAAGGTCGATGTGGGTGTTGATACGGGTGCGCTTAACTTGACTACCCATGTAGCTTCATCACTCGTTGTCTTGCCGGTTACATCGCCATCCGTTGACGTAGTCGTACCAACAGTGATATAGCCACCATCATCTGTAGCCAGAACAGCCTGCCCCTTTTCTTTGCCTGAACCGCCTAACGTCTTTGTCCAACTTACTTCATTTTGCGCATTGATCGCCGTTAACCGAATATCACCATTATTCTGACTGCTGACATCCATGAGGGTTAGATAGGCAGGAACACCATTCCTTGCAGGAACGGCAACTAGGGCTGAACTTGTACCAGTGGCTCGCCCAGGGTAAGTGGATTTTTCGACTACATTGCCATTCGAGCTGATAGTCGTTATCTGTGTTAAGCTTGGGTCGTTTGCGCCCCTTCCAATGGTTATGTATGTATCGACACTAAATGGACTTGGAATTACATCGTCGATTGCAGAAATATCCTCGTATCTTTTTTGCCAGACTTGATTGCCTTGTCCATTCAGCTTGACTGCCCAACCAGCAGTTGGCCCATTAACGGTTCTACCATTACTACCGACTAATAGGTATCCACCATCCGGAGTATTAAGTGCTTTTACAGAATTTGTGTAGTCCTTGGATTCTACGGGTGGATTAGGAATTGGAAAAGAAATCTCCGTCTCCCAGCTCTGAGAAATGTTTGAGTCAAACTTAGCAACGACAACTGTAATCTGCCCTTCTAGCATATCCCAACGATTACCTAGGACTAAAATACCATTATCAGAGGTAGTTATCAGATTACTCCTTGTAGTACTGTATTGCCGACGGTTACCAATACTGAACGGAGAATACGTTTTCTCGACAACACCATTTGCGTTGTACTTTATCAGTCGCCAGTTCCCTGTTGTAAGAGCGAGCACCATAAACCCGCCATCCTGGGTAGCAATAACTCCATCCGTTCGGAAATAACCACTGTTTGCATCGACAATCAACGTTGACCATATCGGGTTTCCGGTAGAAGAAAGGCGTACTAATTCTGCCCCAGATGTAAGCACTCCATATTCCTGGTCACCAATCTTAGCCACCCGCACCGGCATGTCATTGGTTGATGAATAACCAGTAGGCAACAAGGGGTTCTTTTCAATCGTCCGCTGCCATTGAATTTGGGGTGGAGAAACGGTTTGCGCCTGACTAAAAAAGGCTAAGCTTACAGCGCTCACTAACATTATTAACCAACCGAAGCCCGTTAATTTTCCGTAGTTATTTTTCATAGAATTGATGGGAAACGTGGACAAACACTTTGTTGATAGAACATACCAGTTGCATGTGAATACCTGCCGCTCAAAATTTCCGCTTATTGCCAGCAGCCAATCCTACCGGTTTCTGTTAGAGCGGCAAGTATACACATTGGTCACGGCTGATGATTGATTTGTCCCCAATCCGAAAGAAATAGTCCCAATTCGAAAACTCACCAAAGTTTCAGATCTTTCGGCAGCCAATCATTCGCCACTATGACTAAGTCCGACATTCCGGCATTGCCCCAATTTTTCGACCGCTACATCCACCTGGTCCAGGACATCGACATCGTTGATGCACTGACTCAACAGGCATCTTTCAATAGCCTGATTCCACTTGAAACGCTCGACGCGTTGGGCGATCTCCGCTACGCGCCCGGCAAATGGACGGGCAAGGACATTCTTCAGCATGTTATCGATACTGAGCGCATTATGACGTACCGTGCGATGCGCTTCGCCCGCAACGACAAAACCGCCTTACCCAGCTTCGACGAGGATCCGTTTGCCCATTCGGCTCAAGCCAACCGCCGGACGCTTGCGGATCTGTATGATGAATTTGCCAGTGTTCGGCAGGCGACCATCTGGCTGTTCAAAAGCGTTGACGACGAAATGTTGGTCCGCAGCGGTACCGCTTCTAATCAGACCATATCCGTACTGGCGCTGGGCTTTGTGGTAGTTGGTCACGCGCGGCACCACGCAGCTATCCTGCAAGAGCGTTATCTGCCTTTGCTGTCCTAATCAGGCAGGCATTGCTGAAAAGGGGTGTAGAACAATCATTCTACACCCCTTTTTTGTATTTTCGCCAACATATAACCTGAATTAGCTATGCTAAAACGAACTTTCCTTTTTCTTACACTGACAGCACAGGTCGTCTGTGCGCAGACCAAAAGCAAGGTTGTCGTTACCGATCTGACACGCATCAGGCAGGTAGGCGGCATCGAACTCTCCCCCGATGGTAAACAGGCGGTTTACACGCTCACGACGATTGAGCCAAACCCCGACCAGAAGGAAGAATACGAATACAAAACGCACGTTTACTTGACCAATCTTAAGCCCGGCGATAGCAAAGCCCTGACCCGTGGTAATGAATCGGCCCGGCAGGCGGTATGGTCGCCGGATGGTCAACGGATTGCTTTTGTGCGGACCGTAAAAGGCAAAGGTCAGATTTTTGTCATGCCGCTCAATGGTGGTGAAGCCTGGCAGCTAACCAACAGCCCCTACGGTGCGTCGAGCCCGGTCTGGTCGCCCGATGGGAAGCGGATTGCCTTTTCGGGTACCGTCACTACGGCGCAGATGCTAACCGATTCGGTGTTGAATCCGAGTAAGAATGGTCCGCTCTGGTCGCTCGAAAAACCGGGTTTTGCCAATAACAACTTCATCAAGACAGACAAAAAAATCAAAGCGAACCCCGACGGATCGCTGGCCGAAATTCGGGCGTATCTAAACAAAGACGTTGACGATAAAAAGGCAAAGGTCATTACCCGGCTTAACTTTCAGGGAGAGTCTACGACCGAGCCAGACCTTAGTTTCACGCATTTGTACGTGATCGACGTCAACGAAGAGGCAACACCCAAAGCCCTAACGCGTGGCTTTTCGTCGTTTCAGGCAGGAACCTGGCTACCCAACGGGCAGGGTTTACTAGCTGTAACGGATCGTGACTCGCTCAAGCACCCCGACCGTGAATCGGACAACGCCATCGTATTCATCCCGGCCAATGGCTCCGGTACTCGGACGGTCGTACTGGCCGAAGCCGGAAAAAGCTACGGTTCGCCGGAGGTTTCGCCTGATGGCAAACAACTGGCCGTTCTGATGAGTCCATCCGAAGGCGTCAACTTCGCGCAGATTGGTCTGGCAACGTTAACCGGTACAACAGCCTCAACCATCCAGCCCGTTACCTTCGACCGGGCAGCGAGTAATCTGACCTGGACAGCTCTTCCATCGTCGGGCAAAGGCAAGAAAGGAACCACTGGCTATGCGATCTACTTCACCGCTGCCGCAAATGGTGGAACTCCGCTCTACCGACTCGATCCCGCAACACGCCAGGTAAGTCAGTTAACTCCGTTTGAGAGTGGCGTAACGAATTTCGACATCGCTGGTGGTCAAATTGTTTTCGCCAAGACGGAGGTAACAAACCCATCGGAACTGTATCTAACGAACGCCGAGGCCAAGGCTCAGACGAAGCTGAGCAATCACAACGACTGGGTCACTCAGAAACAGCTTAGCTTTCCCGAAAAGCACACGTACAAGAATTCGCTTGGTCAAACGGTTGATTACTGGATCATGAAACCAGTCCTTGTGGAAAATGGTAAAAAATATCCGCTCCTGCTCAATATGCATGGTGGGCCAACCGCCATGTGGGGACCGGGCGAACCGTCAATGTGGCACGAATTTCAGTACATGTGTTCGCAGGGATACGGGGTTGTCTACGCCAATCCACGCGGTTCGGGCGGTTACGGACTCGAATTTCAACGGGCTAACATCAAAGATTGGGGAACCGGCCCGGCCGAAGATGTACTGGCTGCGGCAACCGCTGCGGCAAAGGAAGCCTGGGTTGATACGAGTCGGCAGGTGATTACAGGTGGTTCATACGCGGGCTACCTCACGGCCTGGATCGTCGGCCACGACAACCGATTCAAAGCCGCTTTCTCGCAACGCGGTGTGTACGATTTGACGACCTTCCTGGGTGAGGGTAATGCCTGGCGGCTTGTGCCAAACTACTTCGCCTATCCATGGACAGCCGAAGCCAAAGTGCTGGATGCCAACTCGCCGTACACGTTCGTGCAGAACATCAAAACGCCTTTGCTGATCAAACACGGCGAAAACGACCTGCGCACGGGTATTATCCAAAGCGAGATGATGTATAAGAGCCTTAAGATTCTGGGCCGTCCGGTTGAGTACGTTCGGATGCCGGGGGCAACGCACGAGTTGAGTCGTACGGGCAATGTCCGTCAGCGTATTGACCGGATGCTTCGGATTTACGAATTCTTTGAGCGCTACGTCGGTCCCGATGCTCAGGGCCTGACGCAGAAATAAGTTAATTTGGTAAACCTGGAGGAAGCCGAGATATTCGTGGACGCCACGCTTTAGGCGCTTGGTAGCTCCCCGACTAGGTCGGCTTCCTCTGCGTTTACAAACGATTCTATGTATCTTTCTCGAGTCACTTTATTGGTCGCTATCACCTTGCTGAGCATTCGGTTCACCTTTGCTCAGTCAACGGATTCCGTACAGGTCAAAACGGCCAACTGGCGCAACAGCCGCATTCACCGCCGTATCCTCTGGCAGGAAGCGCACTTCGACAGCTTGTTTAAATCGAAACAGAACATTAACCTGATCGTCCTCAAAAATCGTCGTCGGCCGACCATCGCTTTTGGATCAGCCGGTGATAGCTTAAAGCCGACTAGCTGGTTCGGTCAGAAATTCAAGGCGTTGGTTGCCCTAAACGGCACGTTCTTCGACACAAAAAAGGGAGGTTCGGTCGATCTGATCAAAATTGATGATCGTGTGCTGGACACCACTCGATTGTCCGGCAAAACGATGGTTGAACATCAGCAGGCAGCCATTGTTATTCACAAGAATAAGGTTGAGCTTGTTTTTGGCGGTAACCAGCCCGGTTGGGACCGACAACTGTCGGCGGAAAACGTAATGACAACGGGTCCGCTGCTGCTGCTCGACGGCCAGCCGCATCCGCTTCAAAAGAACGCTTTTAACGACAATCGTCATCCGCGGGCGTGTCTATGCGTAGGTCCGGGCAAACGGCTGATTCTAGCTACCGTCGACGGACGAAATGCGAACGCGCAAGGCATGAACCTGCACGAACTAACGGATCTCATGCGCTGGCTCGGTTGCCGCGACGCAATCAACCTCGACGGAGGTGGCTCCACAACGCTCTGGATTCGCTCGGTAGGTCAGGGGAGCACTGGGGTCGTTAATTATCCGTCCGATAGCAAGCAGTGGATTCATACCGGCGAACGCCCGGTGAGTAACGTAATTTTGATTCGATAAACGACTATGAGTAAACACGAAGAAGCCCTTCAGGACGCACCGAAATTCAAATTCTGGAAAAGCCAGATGGAAAGCAATGGGCTTAAAATTAACGCGATCAACGATTTTTACATCCGGCGTCGGCATAACGGTAAAGTACTCTTTGCCATGCTCGAAGTAGACGCCGATACACCCGAGGGCGATAAAATTCCACCGGCTTTGTTCTTGAAAGGCCATGCGGTCTGTATGCTGGTGGCCCTGATTGATAAAGAGACCAAACAGAAATACGTCGTGTTGGTTCGTCAACGGCGGATTGCCGACGGGTCGCACACGTACGAGCACCCCGCCGGTATGGTCGATGCCAGCGATGCACCGGATGAAGTAGCCGCTCGTGAGCTAGGCGAAGAGATTGGTCTTACCGTCACGGCTGATGAGTTGACGAAACTTAACTCCCAGTTGTGCTATCCTAGTACGGGTACAAGCGACGAAGCGATGCATTATTTCTACGTCGAACGCGAAATGTCGCACGACGAAATCATGAGCTTCCACCACAAAGATATGGGCAACCAGTCGGAGCACGAACGAATAACCACTGTTGTTACGTCGCTGCCCGAAGCGCACAAATTGGTCAACAACGTCAATGGTTTGCTGCTGCATTTCTTTTACCTGCAACACGTCGGTGATTACGAGACAATGAAATTGCTGTAAGCTCCGTGGGCGTGGTGTGAGCGTGGTGTCGGTTTCTCAAAACCGACACCACGCCTAGGACAAGAGTCTGTCACTCCCGAAAGATCGGCTCTCAAAGGAGCTTGTTAAAAATTGAGCGGATCGAGGTTTTTGAAGTGGCCGTTCATGCGGATGCGCTGCTTGGTCCGCTCCATGTCAGCCACTACAGGCATGACATTATTAAGGTGCTGAATCAAAAAAAGCTGACGTTCGGCTTCGGTTTCAAGGGTCAGCAACTCATATTCCTGATCGACCGATAAACCAACTTTGTGCGCTACTTTATACGAAAAATTTTCGCTGGTTGGATCGTAATCGTTTTCGATCTGCAACAAGCCGTATAGACGCTCTAGGCGTTCCATCAATGCCGTCGCGTGAGCGCTGAAGCTATCGCTCTTGTCAATCATTTCTACTTCCCCGCCTGCATAGAGCTTTCCGGGAATAGGGTTTTCGAAATTAACTAACCGGAACACCGATAGTCCTTTAGACTTAATATCCATCCGGCCGTCGTCGTAACGCCTGTGCAGACTCGTTACGTGCATTTCGGTGCCGTAACCCGGCATCTTGTTATTGATGAATGCCGGAATACCGAACGTACGCTCCTCTTCCAGACACTCATTAATGAGCTGGCGATAGCGCGGCTCGAAGATGTGGAGATTCAAATCTTCGCCCGGATAAACGATTAAACTGAGCGGAAACAGTGGTAACGTTTTTTCCATACAGCCGAAAAGTACGGGTTTTCAGCTAAAAACCGCGTCTGATTTCACAAAATGCACATTTCTTGCGCGAGCTTCAGCATAAATCGGATCAGCAAGATGACCTAAGCCCGTTACGTCCGACATACAATCAGTCACGACCGTCACTTTGGGCACAAGCTCCGGAGCAAAGTCAAGGATTTGTTTCAAGCTATTGGCTACACAGTGGGATTTAGCTTCGCCCATCAGGTAAACCCGGTCGAAACGATCAAGGTCAGCAATCAGGCCCGTGTTGAGTTGCGATTCGGGCACCGCCGGATCGGGAACCTGCGCCCGGAAAATACCGAAGTGCTCCGACAGCGGGTGTAATCCTTTCGGAACCGCCACGTAATCAAGCTCTCGCTGGCGTGACCAATCTTTCAACGCATCGAGCAGGGTATCGTGTAAGGCGGCACCCCGCGAGCCGATCAGGCAATGCTCAGGCCAGATAAAGTGCGCAAACTGCTCATCCGCTTCCAGATCGTGAACGTATTGCTTCGCCTTTTCGACCGCAAAACGTGGAACCCAACGTCCGGCATCAACGTCTTCGGCTGAAATGCGGGTAAAGGGTGCCGGATGCTGCCCATTGTTGTCCACCCAAAATAAAGGATGGGCAATGTCGAGCAGATGGTGTGTATCGAGCGTCACCACTATATGGTCGATCTGATCCGTATGTTGACGAATCAGATTGGCCATACGCATAACGTCCTGTTCGGCCCCCGGTACAAACAAAGCTCCGTCGGGATGGCAGAAATCAAACTGGGTGTCAATGATAAGGAAAGCGTTTGCCACGAATCCTGATTTTTCGCTTGTCTAATTAACTGTCTTTGCGATGTGGAATTACCGTCCAGTTCTTTACCCCGGGTCTGTGCTCATAGATAATGTCAGCAGCGACCTCTTCCAGATTTTCTTCATTGGTGGTAAAAAACAAGCTTTCGGGGTGATCGTTGTCCTGCGTTATACGCACTTCATAATACTCATTGTGGTGTTCGATGTCGTGTTTTTCGACGAGTTTGTACTGAGACATAACGAAAAAGTTTATAACGGTTTGTCGTAGCGGTTAATCAGCTACGGACTCTAGATTCAACAATCATAACCTACTTCGCGAGTAGATGTTTATCCCAGTACAGTGATTAGAATAGCCCCGGCAACCATGATAGCAGCTCCTATTAGTTTGCGGAGTATACCTTGTTCATTGAAAAATCGGTGCCCAAACAGCACGCTTATCAACGCTGATGTCTGAAACAAAGCCAGCGCATAACCGACCTGCATCTCCGCCAGAGCAATGTTGCTGGCGACCTGCGTGACACCAACCGTCAGGAACAAGGCCAGGTATGTGCTTTTCTGCGAAAAAAGCAGGCTCGTTTGCTCCTGCCAGCGGTCTTTCAGAACGATCAGCATCCAGATGAGCGTAAAAGCAAATCCGAACACACACCAATAAAAGAACGCTATAGTCGGTGACGAGAGAACGATTGCTTTTTTAAGAAATGCTCCGTCGATGGCCGAAAATACCAGCGCTGCCAACCTTAATTTCACTTCTTGTCGACCAAAAATACGCCATGAAAAGCCTTTACGCTGCTGTTTATTACTTAGTACGACATAACTACCAACTACAATAAGCACAACGCCCGCCAGCCCCCACCAACCCGGAATTTCGTTTAAAAGAAAGATACCAACAACAAGACCTACTACCGATTTATATGCATTGATGGGGCCTAGTACCGACAGATCGCCGATGTGCAGTGCTTTCACCAGAAATACATTTCCAAGCATCGCAAACAGACCAACGACTAGCATACTAAGCCAGAAAGCTTTGGGTAAGCCTTCAACCTGAAGCTGGGGCCAAACCGTGAGACAAGCCAGCGCCAGAAACCCGTAGGTAGCCGAAATGATGAACAACGGATCGGCAGATCGGTGGGTAAGCTGCTTCTGAAATACGTTCGAAAGCGGATTGGCAACAATGCGGATCAGTACCGCCAGCGAGGTAATGCTGACAAAGGTTACGAACATAAACAAGCAGGAAGGTAAGTGTCAGAGTTACAAAAATTTCTCAAAAAGTGGAAGTTAACGTTAAACCGCAAACCTTTTTTAGCTTAGCACTTTACTGATTAACAAACATTTCGTACCTTTGCGGTCTTATTTTGAAGAGGAGACACAGAGGTGAACCCACTACGCGCATACGACATTAATATTGTCGGTCTGGACAACAAACGCTACGAGTACGATTTTACATCGGACGATGCGTTTTTTGCTGCGTTGGAACAGGATCTAATTCAGAAAGGGAACGTTCGGACTCATGTGACACTGGATAAGTCTGAAACGATGATCCGGCTGGATTTTCACATCACAGGCACCGTCGAACAAGTATGCGACCGGAGCCTTGATGACTATGATGAACCTGTTGATACGCAGCAGACGATGCTGCTTAAGTTTGGCGACCACAACGAGGAGCTGAGCGACGAGATTGAACTGATTGAGCGCAGTACGGCAACCATCAATGTAGCTCACTACATTTTTGAGTTTATTAGCCTGTCGCTGCCCATGAAGCGATTGCATCCCCGTTTTCGCGATGAGGATGATGCTGACGATGAGCAAAACGGTAAAGTAATTTACCGCTCTGACCCCGAAACGACAAGCGAAGACGAGCAGCCGGAGATCGATCCGCGCTGGGCGGCCTTGCGTAAATTGAGTGATAATTAATCTGTTTGTTGTTCACGGGCTTGTGTGTGATGGCCTTCGAACGATGAACCTAAAAACTATAAACTACAAACTGTTTTATGGCACACCCCAAACGACGCCACTCTAGCACCCGGCGCGATAAGCGCAGAACTCATTACAAGGCTACGGCCGTAACGCTCTCGACAGACGCCCAAACAGGTGAAGTTCATGAGCGCCACCACGCTCACGTTTTCGAGGGCAACTTGTTTTACAAAGGCCAGATGATCATTGAGAATTACGCTAAAACAGCTTAATTGTCATTCTATTATAAAGAGTATTTCGTTGACGTCTTCCTGAAGATGAACGCGAAATACTTTTTTATTGCCCGCCACCTCCCTATTTTTACGCGTATTTTTTGCTAGCCAGTATAAGCTGGGAGGTATTGAACAAACGGAGTCAATGAAAATTGCAGTGGACGCAATGGGTGGCGATTTTGCTCCCGAAGCAATTGTGGAAGGAGTTGTAATGGCCGCTGCTGAATTGCCGGAAAATGTAACTATTGTGCTGATTGGCAAGCAGTCCCTTGTGCATGAACTAATCCAGAAACACGGTGCGGAAGCCGTTGCCAATATTGAATTGGTCAACGCTGACGACGTCATCGAAATGAGTGAGCACCCTACTAAAGCTCTCTCGCAGAAACCCAATTCCAGTATCGGAGTTGGGTTTAAGCTTTTGAAAGACGGTCAGGTCAACGCTTTTTGCAGCGCCGGAAATACGGGAGCCATGCACGTTGGTGCGCTGTTTAGCATAAAAGCCATAGAGGGTATCCTACGGCCGTGTATTGCCGGTTTTGTCCCACAGATCACAGGTGGTCATGCCGTTATGCTCGACATTGGAGCCAATGCTGATTGCAAGCCTGAAATGCTCGCCCAGTTCGGCGAGATCGGCTCGATCTACGCTCAGTATACGTTCGACATCGAACGGCCCCGCGTAGCGCTGATGAACATCGGTACCGAAGAGCAAAAAGGATCCCTTGTGGCCCAGGCAGCGCATCAGCTGCTCAAAGACAATCGAAAAATCAATTTTGTCGGTAACATCGAAGGCGGAGATTTCTTCGCGGGCAAAGCCGATGTCATTATAACCGATGGCTTTACGGGTAACACCATGTTTAAGCTCGGCGAGTCGTTTTACGGAATGGCATTGCAACGGGGCATCCGTGACGAATTTCTGGATAAGACCAATTATGAATCGGTAGGCGGTAGTCCTATTCTTGGCGTTAATGGAAATGTCATTATCGCTCACGGAATTTCGTCACCGCTTGCGATCAAAAACATGATTGGTCTGGCCATCCGACAGGTTGAATCAGACGCTTACACCAAAATCGCACAGGCCCTCAGTTAATGATCGGTCTATGTTCAACGCTTTCAGGTATTATCTTGACTGCTGAAAAGGTATAGACCGTAGGCTGTAAATTTTTTGTACCACCGAATTATGAGTAAAGCTGCCATAACAGGAGTCCACGGCTATGTACCCGACTACGTGCTGACCAATACTGAATTGGAGCGCATGGTCGATACAAACGATGAATGGATTACAACGCGGACCGGGATAAAAGAACGTCACATTCTGAAGGGCGAAGGTATGGGGTCCTCGCATATGGGGGCCAAAGCAGTGGCGGGTTTACTCGAAAAGCTGAACACGAAACCTGAAGAGGTCGATCTGCTTATCTGCGCGACGACCACGCCCGATTATGTATTTCCCTGCACGGCGAATCTTATCTGCGATATGGTTGGTATTCGGAATGTAGGTAGCTTCGACATTCAGGCCGCTTGCTCGGGCTTTCTGTACGCAATAACCGTCGGCTCACAGTTTATCGAGACTGGTAAATACAAGAAAGTAATTGTTGTCGGCGCCGATAAGATGTCGGCAATTGTTGACTACACGGACCGGACAACCTGTGTTTTATTTGGCGATGGCGCCGGAGCGGTAATGCTCGAACCAAACGATGACGGTCTGGGTATTCTCGATTCGCTCATTAAGTCCGACGGTACCGGCCAGAACCACCTGTTCCAGAAAGCAGGCGGCAGCCGCTACCCGCCCACCCACGAAACTGTTGAAAAGCGATGGCACTACGTTTACCAGGATGGTCCGTCGGTGTTTAAATTCGCAGTGAAAAATATGGCCGATGTATCGGCTGAGATTATGGAGCGTAACCAACTGACGGGCAGCGATGTTGCCTGGCTGGTACCGCACCAGGCAAACAAGCGCATCATCGACGCAACGGCTCACCGCATGGGTATTGAGTCCGACAAGGTCATGATGAACATCCACCGATACGGCAACACGACAGCAGCAACCATTCCGCTTTGCCTGTTTGACTACGAATCGCAGTTAAAAAAAGGGGATAATCTGGTATTGGCTGCTTTTGGTGGGGGCTTTACCTGGGGAGCGGCCTACGTAAAGTGGGCGTATTAACTTTACATACGATGCATGGTATAGGATACATGAACATCACGGCGTCCTATAGCATACGTCCAACATCTACTATCATAC
Organism: Spirosoma liriopis; assembly: GCF_023196085.1. Taxonomy (NCBI): domain Bacteria; kingdom Pseudomonadati; phylum Bacteroidota; class Cytophagia; order Cytophagales; family Cytophagaceae; genus Spirosoma; species Spirosoma liriopis. Next base: position 200,292 of record NZ_JALPRF010000002.1, on the reverse strand, counting down.
ATTTTTGACATGGCAACGACCGCAGACATCCGCAACGGACTAGTCTTAAACTTCAACAACGACCTCTTCCAGATTACTGAGTTTCAGCACGTGAAACCCGGTAAAGGCGCGGCTTTTGTGCGTACCAAACTAAAAAGCCTTACTACAGGTCGGGTGATCGACAACACGTTCAACTCGGGCGTAACGATTTACCCTGTTCGGGTTGAGCGCCGGAAATTCCAGTTTCTTTACAAAGACGAAGCGGGTTATAACTTTATGGACCAGGAATCGTTTGATCAAATTAACATCGATGAGAAACTCGTTGATGGCTCCGATCTGATGAAAGAAGGCCAGGAAGTTGAAATTCTGATCAATGCTGAAAATGACACTCCGCTTTCGTGCGAATTACCGCCATTCGTTGAGCTGGAAGTGACCTACGCCGAGCCAGGTATTAAAGGCGATACAGCCAACAGCCCTAAAAAGCGGGTCGAAGTTGAGTCGGGAGCCAAAATCATGGTACCACTCTTCATCGAGTCAGGTGAAAAAATTCGAGTTGATACCCGTACACGGGATTATGTAGAACGCGTGAAATAAACAAGAAGTGAGGAGCGAGTTGTGAGCACGACACCAATCTTTGCCTCTCACCCTCTCTTCTCGCTCTTCACTCCTAGACTATGAGCACACAAGACATTCAGCAACTAATTGACTTCATCTCTCAATCGGGATTAGATGAGGTAAATATCGAAACGACTGACCTCAAGATCAGCGTAAAGCGCTACGGATCAGGCGTGCCTGTCGTTGCCGCAGCCGCTCCAGCGCCCGCTGCCCCTGCACCAGTAGCCGCTCTACAACCGCAGCCAGTAGCAGCCCCAGCACAAACAGCCGCAGCCGCCCCAACAGTGGCAGCCCCCAAAGCTGATTCGTCAAACTACGTTACCATCAAATCGCCCATGATTGGTACATTCTACCGGTCATCTAACCCCGAAACACCTTCATTTGTAGAGGTAGGCGACACTGTAAGCGAAGGAAAAGTAGTCTGCATCATCGAAGCCATGAAACTGTTCAACGAAATTGAATCCGAAGTTTCTGGACGCATCGTTAAGGTGCTTGTCGAAAATGCAACGCCGGTTGAATATGATCAGCCCTTATTTTTGGTAGAACCTATTTAATAGCGAAAGCGTGAACGCGTGAAAGAGCGAGCGTTACAAGCGCAGTAGTTTCGCTCTTTCACGCGTTCACGCTTTTCCTCTCTCGTTTATGTTCAAAAAAATATTAATCGCTAACCGAGGAGAAATCGCCCTGCGAATTATTCGGACGTGCCGCGAAATGGGTATAAAAACGGTCGCTGTTTACTCAACGGCTGACCGGGATAGCCTACACGTGCGCTTCGCCGACGAAGCTGTTTGCATTGGCCCACCCGTCAGCAAACAATCGTACCTGAGTATCCCCAGCATCATTTCGGCTGCCGAAGTCACCGGTGCCGATGCCATTCATCCAGGCTACGGCTTCCTGTCGGAAAACGCTGAATTTTCGCAGATCTGCGCCGATTACGGGATAAAGTTCATAGGAGCGACCGCCGAACAGATCAACGGCATGGGCGACAAGGCAACCGCCAAGGCAACGATGAAAATCGCTGGTGTTCCGGTTATTCCAGGTTCCGATGGCTTGCTGGAATCGATTGAAGAAGGCAAAGCATTGTCTGCGGAAATGGGCTATCCCGTTATCATCAAAGCAACGGCCGGTGGTGGTGGACGCGGGATGCGGATTATCCGGGCGGAGAACGAATTCGAGAAAGCCTGGAACGACGCCCGTACGGAAGCAGGAGCTGCCTTCGGAAACGATGGTCTTTACCTCGAAAAATTTGTAGAAGAACCCCGTCACATTGAGATCCAGATTGTTGGTGATCAATACGGACGCGTGTGCCACCTCTCCGAACGGGATTGCTCTATCCAACGTCGGCACCAGAAACTGGTGGAAGAAACCCCTTCACCCATCGTTTCGCAGGATCTTCGCGACCGGATGGGAGAAGCAGCCATCAAAGGTGCTCAAGCTATCGGCTACGAAGGAGCCGGAACGGTTGAATTCCTGGTCGATAAGCACGGGAAGTTCTACTTCATGGAGATGAACACCCGGATTCAGGTTGAACACCCGATCACCGAAGAAGTAACGGATTTCGACCTGATTAAAGAGCAGATCAAAGTAGCCGCTGGCGTTGGAATCTCGGGACAGAATTATACACCGAAATTGTACGCTATGGAGTGCCGGATCAACGCCGAAGATCCAGCGAACGGTTTCCGCCCATCGCCGGGAAAAATTACCGTCCTGCACATGCCGGGTGGTCATGGCGTTCGGGTCGATAGCCACGTGTACATGGGTTATACCATTCCACCGAACTACGACTCAATGATTGCCAAACTGATTGTATCAGGGCAGTCGCGGGAAGAAGTAATTACCCGGATGAAGCGGGCTTTGCAGGAATTTGTGATCGAAGGTATCAAAACGACCATTCCGTTCCATATCAAGCTTATGGACGACCCCGGCTTCAAATCGGGTCAGTTCACAACCGCATTCCTGGAAACGTTCGATTTTAGCACGTTGTAGTATTTACCTAGCATTAGGTATAACAAAAGGGTGTCTTGCTTTAGGCTAAGGCACCCTTTTCTTTTGCCCACCTTATGAACCATCTCGTTACCGCTGATTACATCGTTTTTTTTACGTATCTAGTTATTGTTGTTGGTTACGGCTACTGGGTTTACCAGCGACGCCGACGGAGCGAGGTAAACACAACGGATTTTTTTCTGGCTGAAGGCTCGCTGACCTGGTGGGCTATCGGCGCTTCCCTGATTGCGTCGAATATATCCGCTGAACACTTCATTGGTATGGCGGGCTCTGGCTTTGCGATGGGTCTGGCGATTTCGTCGTACGAATGGTTTGCGGCTGCTACGTTGGTCATTGTGGCAGTCTACTTTATCCCGATCTATCTCCGGAACCACATTTATACCATGCCTCAGTTTCTGGCCCAGCGGTATAGCAACACGGTGAGTACCATTCTGGCCGTATTCTGGCTAGTCGTGTACGTGCTGGTCAATCTTACATCTATTCTGTACCTAGGCGCTATCGCTATCGAGTCGCTGGCCGGGGTTTCATTTACGGCCTGCACCTTCGGACTGGCTATATTCGCTATTTTTATCACCCTTGGCGGCATGAAAGTAATCGGTTATACCGATGTGATTCAGGTTGCCGTGCTGGTGTTCGGCGGCTTGGTCGTCACGTATCTGGCCTTACAACTGGTGGCCCAGCAAAGCGGTGATTCAAGTGTCTGGAATGGATTACTGACGTTACACGAACAGGCGAACACGCATTTTCACATGTTTCTGCCGAAAGGCCATCCGCATTACGACGCTTTGCCCGGTATGGCGTTAGTGACGGGCGGTATGTGGATCAACAACTTTTCGTACTGGGGCTGTAATCAGTACATCATCCAGCGGGCGTTGGGCGCGGATCTAAAGACAGCACGGAGCGGTATTTTGTTTGCCGCCTTCCTGAAGCTGATGATTCCGTTGATTGTTGTCATTCCGGGTATTGCTGCGTTCGTGCTGTACCAAAGCGGCCCGTTTCGCGACGCGATGACCGATGCATCGGGCGTCGTTAAACCCGACCATGCCTACCCGGTACTGATGAACTTACTACCCGCGGGTATGAAAGGACTGGCGTTTGCCGCACTGACAGCCGCTATAGTAGCCTCGCTGGCGGGTAAAGGCAACTCGATCTCAACGATCTTTACGCTGGATATCTACAAAAAATACATCGACAAGAACGCGTCCGAACAAAAGCTGGTCAACGTTGGCCGCTGGGTTGTTGTCGTGGCTTTTGCCATCGCTCTTACGCTGGCCCCTCTGCTCCGGTCACTCGATCAGGTTTATCAGTACATTCAGGAATACACAAACTTTATCACTCCCGGTGTACTGGCCATTTTTCTGCTTGGCTTTTTCTGGAAACGCGCGACCAACCGGGCTGCCCTCACCGTTGCCATCCTGACCATTCCCCTGTCAACGCTGCTTAAGTTCTGGCCGGAAGTAACCGAACTGATCGGTATTCAGTCGGACCCCATTCCGTTTCTACACCGTACAACCTGGGTTTTCTGCATTGATGTACTGCTGATGGTTGTCGTGTCACTGACCGATTCCGTTCGAGTGAAAGGGTTAATTGTTGATCGGCAAATGTTTCGGGTAGCGCCTTCCTTTGTGGCTGGGTCAGTGGTCATATTCAGCATTTTGGCCGTTTTGTACGCTGTATTCTGGTAAACACCGGACTTTTGCTTAACCCGTCAATAACATCTGGTTCGATCTGTCGGTTAACAGCAATAAAATCATATATTTACTGCAAAAATTTTCATTGAACTATGATCAGCGAAACCGCTCCCCTTGCCAGTCTCGATCAGTGGGAAGATGACTTACTGAGCCGTTATCCCGAGCCAACGCATAAAGCTAAAGAAGACTATCGGAACTACGATACGCCGGAGCGGGATACCGTTCGTGAGTTCTACCGGCTCAACCATACGTACCAGACGTATGCTTTTGTACGCGAGAAAGAGCAGGAATTTTTGAAATTCGATAAGAAAGAGCTACCCGTCTGGGGCGCTATGGAGTTTTTGAACACGCTCGTGGACGATTCGGACCCGGACACGGACCTCGATCAGCTTCAGCACCTGTTGCAGACTGCCGAAGCCATCCGCGCCGACGGTCACCCCGATTGGTTTGTGTTGACCGGCTTCCTGCACGACATGGGTAAAGTACTGTGTCTGTTCGGCGAGCCACAGTGGGCGGTCGTTGGTGATACCTTCCCCGTAGGTTGCAAGCATTCGGATAAGATCGTTTACTCTGAATACTTTGTCAATAACCCGGATAGCTACGACGAACGGTATAATACCAAATATGGCGTCTACGAGCCAAACTGTGGCCTGCGTAACGTCCATATGTCGTGGGGTCATGATGAGTATCTGTATCAGATCATGAAAGATTACATGCCTGAACCGGCCTTGTACATGATGCGATACCACTCATTCTATTCGCAACACCGCGAAGAAGCCTATAACCACCTGATGGACGATCACGACCATGAGATGTTTAAATGGGTTCATAAATTCAACCCGTACGATCTGTATTCGAAAAGTCCGAAGCCACCGGTCGTAAGCGAACTAAAACCGTATTACGAGGATCTGATCGCCAAGTATTTGCCCGCAACGCTGAAATTGTAAGCATAGACCGACGAATATTGCACCGGTTTGAATGTGAGCGTCTTACCAAGCATCTAAAGATTTATTTTTGTAACACTTTTGTCATTCTGAGGAATGAGGGATCTTCGGATGTGACATAAAATACCCGCTCCCGAAGATCTCTCCTGCCGTCGAGATGACAAAAAACACTCATTTCGGTTCGTCAGGGCAAAATTTGGTTAGCGTCCTAACTAGCGACTATAAATTATTGAGGCACAAAATACACAGCCAATCTTTGTGTATTTTGTGCCTCCGTGTTTTATCCGTTGCCGATGCTGCTCCTTCTGATTTCCCTATACCTTCTTTCCAACGTAGCGGTTGGCGCCTGGGCCGCCCGACGCGTGACAAGCGCCCAGGATTTCGTGCTGGCGGGCCGACGATTGCCGCTGTTTCTGGCCGCATCCGTTACGTTTGCGACCTGGTTTGGCTCGGAGACGATTATGGGCGCGCCCGCTATGTTCGTAGAAGGGGGTGTTCAGGCGGTTATCGAAGAACCGTTCGGATCGTCGCTTTGCTTATTTCTCGTCGGCGCGTTCTTTGCCCGCCCTCTCTACCGGCTCAACATCACAACATTCAGCGATTATTTCCGGATTCGATTTGGCCGATCAGCCGAGCTGCTGTCTGCGCTAATGGTCATTCCCTCCTACTTTAGCTGGATAGCGGCCCAGCTGGTTGCCATCGGCATTGTGCTAAGCGTCGTAATCGATGTACCCCGTGAATACTGCATTATTGCCAGCGCAACCATCGTGATGATCTACACCCTGCTGGGTGGCATGTGGTCAATCTCGGTTACCGACTTTTTTCATAACCTGATCATCATTCTAGCTATGCTGGTTTTAGGCGTTATGCTTTGGAATGATGTGGGTGGCTGGGAAACGATTCAGAAGCGAACGCCCACCGGATTTTTTCGCTTCTTTCCACAGGCGACGCTTAAAGACTGGTCAACGTACATAGCCGCCTGGATAACAATCGGACTTGGATCGATACCGCAGCAGGACGTTTTTCAACGCGTGATGGCGGCCAAAACCGAGGATACATCCGTTCGGGCTTCGTTCTTGGCATCGGGCATGTACCTGACCATCGCCCTGATCCCGCTTTTTATTGCACTGAGCGCCCGGCTCCTTCACCCTGACCTTCCCAAAGACAATCAGCTGATCATTCCGAACATGGTGATGCGGCACGGCAATCTGGCTTTACAAGTCTTATTCTTCGGTGCAGTTACGTCGGCCATACTGAGCGTGTCGAGTGGGGCGATTCTGGCTCCGGCAACGGTCTTTGGCGAGAACGTGGTTAAATTTTTTCGTCCTGACCTGAGTGATCAGGCATTGCTGGCAACCATCCGCTGGGCGGTCGTCGTCATTACCATTATCTGTGTCGGCATGAGTACGGTCCGCGATACCAATATTTTTGATCTCGTAGGCGAATCGTCGGCTTTTAGCCTGGTGTCCCTTTTTGTCCCACTAACCGCCGGAATCTACTGGAAACGGGCAAACCTAACGGGTTGTCTGTGGTCGATGGGCGTTGGTTTTGTGGTTTGGGTAGCCTGCCTGTGGCTGAACACTAACTACGAACCGATTTTGTGGGGCCTGCTGGCCAGCATACTAGCAATGGTCCTGGGAAGTTTGATCACTCGGCAAAGACAGCCCGTCAATCAGCCGACTGCTTTGTAAGTAACGATTTACTCAATTATCCAGCAACCGCCGGTGGTAATTGATCTGCCCGAGGTGATACGTCAAGTGGGTTGTCAGGTGTACGAGCAGATAGCCAGTTGTCGTTTTTTCCTCGAAAACCAGCATAGGGTACTCCTCGTCAAGTTGCTCGCTGGTTACCGTATCAAGCGCCTTCTGGACAACGGCATCCGTTTCCTCAACCATCCGAATGAGTTCGTGCTTCGATACATTCTTACGCGAGAATTCTAGAGCACGATAGCGCACATAGTCCGTCTTGCCGAGTTCAGCGCCGATGTATGTGTTCAGGTTACCAATCAGGTGCAAACACAGATTACCGGCAGAGTTGGCAATTTCTTCCTCAATGTACCAAATCCGGCTTTCGTCTTTGTAAAGGCTAATCTCGTGCTTCAACCGGGCTAAATCCCGGCCAAATAAGCTTTTCAAGGTCTGTACAAGCATAGGTAAATCATCGAAAACTTTTGTCATGCTGACGCAGGAAGCATGACAAAAACGATATTGTAAACTACTACAAACTATTTCTGCCTTAGTAATTGGTTTATTACATTCAATCGTAACGAAACGCAAAATAGAATACTTTACCCGCTAACCAAAGTATTGCTGTTCGATGCGTCCGACGTAGCCAAGATACGTTGCCGATCTAAACCAGGGTTGAATTTTCGCGCCGATGTTCGGATACATATTTAGTTTGTCGAGTACATCAACGGGTTGCCAGACCAGTTCGTGCGCGGTTGTTTCGGCGGGATTCAGCGCTGGTTGCCCCTGGAGATTGCGGGTAGCAAACACAATGTGCAGAACATCATCATTCCGTTGCGACAGTAGCATTTCGCCCGCCAGAATCATTTCGCCCACATCGACCGAAACCCCTAATTCTTCCTGGATTTCTCGGACAACCGTTTCAGTCAGGATTTCGCCCCGATCCGGATTACCACCCGGCAACGCGTACACATCCTGACCACCGTAGTTATAACGCATCAATAATACTTCCGCTTGATTGGCATTCTGGCGCCAGATAAGAGCAGATGGGCGAACTTTCATAAAGGCAGCATACTTAAAAGCGGTCGTTTTCCGGGTTATTGCCGGAAAACGACCGCTTCTTACTAGTGATAAAACAAGTTCTATTAGTTCAGTTCACGCGTCGTTTCAAACAGGAACCAGGTACGACGTTCGGTTTCGTCGATGTAGTTTTCCAGCAAACTCGCTGTTGCTACGTCTTCTGCGTCGTCGCAGATCTGGTGAGCATCGCGCATGTTCTTGGCCATTTTTTTGTTCTCATCGATCAGATCGGCCAGCATGTCTTTGGGAGCTACAAAATCCTCGTCGTTGTCTTTTACCCGTTGCAGCTGTGCAATGTGAGCCACCGACCGGATGGTGTTTCCACCGATTTTCCGAACGCGCTCGGCTAGTGGGTCAATCGTAGCGAAGATCTGATCGGCCTGCTCATCCAGCAGCAAGTGGTAATCACGGAAGTGACGACCGGACATATGCCAGTGGTAGTTTTTCGTTTTGATATATAGCGCAAATGAATCGGCAACAAGTCTGTTTATAGCTTCTGCAACCTTCTCTCTTCCTTTTTCTTTCAAGTCAGAAGGTGTATCAAGCGCTTCGATATGGGTGATAGCGTTCATGGCTAAGTCCGTTTTAAGTCTAAAATTGTCACTATTTACAACCTTCTGTACGCACGATTGTTTGTGAAGATCATTAAAAGCGGATTAGAACTTTTTCGGATACCGTTTTCCCAATTGACAATGACGAGGTTGCTGCGGGAGAAGGGGCGTTGATGACGTTAATGGCTTTATCGGTTTCCAGAATAGCAAAGTCGTCGAGGAGACCGCCGGTCCGGTCACAGGCCTGCGCCCGGACACCCGCCCCACCGTCTTCGAGGTCGGCTTCCTGCACGTCTGGAATCAATGCCTGCAAGGCTTTCGTAAAGGCCGATTTCGAAAACGAACGATACATTTCACCCAATCCCGTTTCCCAATATTTAGCCGCCACCTTCTGAAAACCTGGCCACGCTAATGTCTCAAATAGCTCTTTCAGGTTAATATCGGATTTAGAATAGCCTTCCCGCCGAAAGGCCAGTACCGCATTAGGCCCCGCTTCGACACCCCCGTGAACCATACGGGTAAAGTGAACGCCGAGAAACGGAAAATTTGGATCAGGAACCGGATAAATCAGGTTTTTGACCAGGTACTCCTTCTGGGGACGAATCTTGAAATACTCGCCCCGGAACGGCACTATACGCACATCGACGGGCTGAGTCAGCTGCGCAATTTTGTCCGAATACAGACCGGCGCAGTTGACGACCAGCTTTGTTTCGTAACGCGCTTTGTTCGTCACGACGATGCTCAGGCTAGTACCGGGAGTTACCTGCTCAACGCGTTCGGCTAGCCGGATTTCGCCACCCAACTGTTGAAACTTCTCCGCGTATTTCTCGGATACCTGCTTATAATCGATGATACCCGTTTGGGGCACAAACATCCCGGCGACTCCGTTTACGTGAGGCTCAATCTCGCGCATTTCGGGCAGCGACAATTTTTTCAGGCCCGTTAAGCCTTTCTGTTGACCACGCTGGTAAAGGGTATCCAGTTGCGGCAGCTCTTCCTGCTTGGTGGCTACCACAATTTTTCCGCAAAGGTCGTAGGGAATCCCTTCGGCGTTACAAAAATCGATCAGCATGTGGTAACCCCGGATGCAATTCGTGGCTTTCAGGCTACCCGGTTTGTAATACAGCCCGGAGTGAATAACACCACTGTTATGACCAGTCTGGTGGCGGGCCACCGCTGGTTCTTTTTCGATCAAAACGACTTTTAAGTTTGGTCGTTGCTGTTTCAGTTGCAGCGCCGTGGCTAAACCCACAATGCCACCGCCAATAATTACTACGTCTGTCATGCCAGAATGGCTAAATATCAGCCACAAAGGTACGGCGTAATGATCGTTTCTTTCTAAAAAGAGGTGATAAGTCGGGTCGTTGCGTTCTTCTTTCCGCAAACGCTACAGCCTTGGCTAATTGGTGTATTGCAGTTGCGCTTCTACCCAATCCAGCCCACGCCCATACAGCGCATGAGCAAAATGCACCCGGTTATCAAAATCCGCATTGTTCGTTTGCCCTTCGTCCATAAACCGTTGGACAAGCCGAGCATTATCCGAAGCCAGCGGATTTTCGTATTGTACGTCGCTCTCGGTACGGAACGCCGTAAACGCGGAAGAATCGCCTTCAAAGTTCTGATGAAACATATGTCCCCGTGGAGTCCGGACGGCGCATAAGATTCCAGTTGACCGGCTGGTTGACGGGGCAAGACTTCCTTCCAGACCACGTTTCAGGACAATAGCTGCGTCGAAACCCGCCATCAATGCCAGTTCGGCCATTTTCATCTGATACGTGATGTGGAAGACCGACGTTACCAGAATTTGCGCGTGACAAGGGTTAAGCACTTTCTCCAAGGTAGCCAGAAAAGGGCGCTTGATGATCGTGTGTCGCCGGTCTACCCAATGGTTCAACGCGGGAGACAGGGCTTTCTGATCGAGCACCCAGCCGTAGCGACCCAACGGTGTATCCAGTTCGTGGTTGCTTTGCAGGAACTGACAGCCCATGTGCATGTACAGATCAAGCGCATTGAGCGTAAATTTCGGCCCGCCCGAACGTCCAACCATAGAGACGGCACCGTAGCCGCGCTTCTGAAAAAATTGCCCCAACAGGGGTGTAATCAGGTAGCTGTTGTCCACCCCATCGAACGGCTCAGCCAGTTGAATCAACGGGCGGTCGGCACAACTGATCGGCGCAAATCCTGGTGAATAGGTTTGCTCGGCGGCTCGCATCAGCCCCAGATATTCTTCGTTGGTTTCGTGTCTGACGCGTAGAATGCTGGCGGCTAGCCCACGAAATGTTTCGCAGTCGCCATTACCGAACAAATAATCGCCTAGTTGATGTGCTTCACTGATTTGCAGGTTATGTCCTCGCACCAGTTTAGTGGCAATCGGATGCATACCAATCGGCAAATCAGGACAAACCTTGTTAATAAAAAACGTAGGATGCGAGAATGCGCCTTTACCGATCACGTCCTCCAACGTCATTTCGGCAGGCGTGGGTCCCTTAGCGATCAGTGCTCCCAGAAAAGCTCCCCGTTGAAGCGGATGCGACATAGGATCTTCGAGGGCAGCACGGCACTCAGCCAGTAGTTCGGCGGAAAGCGGCTTACTACCGTATTTACCAATGCCAATGTGTTTGATTCCTCGACCAAGCGCCGTATCAGCGGGCGAATCCAGATCCAGATTTACGATTGACATAAGCGTGCTAGAGCGTGAATAATAAATACGTAAAAGAAAACTTGTAGCAGTTAACTACTTATAGATAGCCAGCCACCAGAAACAGCCGTTGAGAAGGCACTATTATTCTACGAACAGCCCCTTATCCACGTCCCACGCACGAATTGAGCTAAGCCGTTGAGTGCTCATCGCATATGTTTCTGATAACTATATTCTTTGCAGCAGAGCAAAATTTGTTATTTGGCGGTAACCTGCCTGATACCTCCTCTTACTAGTTACTGTCCCGGCAGTGAGCGATACATAAAGCGTTAGTCGATACCAGCTTGTTATTCCTGTACTTGTATTATGTAAGAGATCGCCACAAGACTCATACAAAACTAAGCATCATAACCATTTTGACAAATTAAATGTATATTATAAATGAATGTACAATATATTATTCCATTTTGACAAAACAAACCAAAGTGCGTCACTTCACCTCGACTAAAACAGATTAAACTAATGATTCGTAGCAGATCGTTCAAACTACTTCAGGACAATAACCGTTAACGTACTGGAAGAAATACGGCTGAACTTCACTCAACAGTTTGGCCACACGGGTTATAGTCGTATGTCGAGTCTGGTTTACACCGGTAATGGGTACTACGCATACCTATCCGACATAGCCGTGCTAGAAACCAGTTGCTTTTTACATGAACTTACTTTTTTAGTATAGATGGCGGAACGCATCACCTACGGCAAAACGTGGTGGGGACAGCAGTGGCTCAATGCCCTGACAAGCATTGACATGGCCAACCGACTACCAAGAGGCAAAACATATGCCAACAAAGGAGCGGTACAGGGATTAACCATTTCGAACAACCAGATTTCAGCGTCTATTAAAGGGTCGGCCCCCCGCCCCTACCGGACGAAGTTGACAGTACAGTTGTTTACCGAAGCTGAGAAGGAAGGGTTATTAAACGAAATCCGGGAAAATCCGGCTATACTGGCCCAGCTTCTTAATCGCCAGCTTCCCGCCGAGCTGATCGAATTTGCGAATCGGCAGGGGACACAGCTCTTTCCGCATTCCTTTCAGGATTTGATTATGGGTTGCTCCTGTCCCGATGAAGCGGTTCCGTGTAAACATCTGGCTGCGGTCATTTATGTAGTTGCCAATGAAATTGACCGCAATCCATTCCAGGTTTTTTTGCTGAAAGGACTCGATATTCTGGCCGAACTGCAAAAAGGTCAACCCGATGCGGTTAATGGTAGTATGAATACAGTACTGTCGTTTCGGGAGCTCGGTACCGACGAACTACCCGATGATGACGAAGACTGGCGTCCCGACGATAAGATTCGCGCTGGGCTCGACTTTGCCGTAATTCCGCCCCTGGCCGATCAGCTCCTCGATCTGCTCTCAACCGATGTAACGTTTACGAAAAGCGATTTCCATAAGTCGCTCAGCAAATCCTACAAGCTTTTCAGTAAACCGCTGCTGGACAAGCTTATTAAGAAACCAGAAACCGACAATGAACCCCATCCCGATCCGAGTGATAGCATTGAGCTGCAACTGGATGAGGTGATGAAAGTAAAAAAGATCAGCATGTTCAGCGAACATGGTGAGCCCCGTTCTATTGCGGGTTTTACCATGACCGATCTGAACAACTGGCTCGATACACTGACCGAGGCCGACTGGCCCGAAATGAGCGATTCGGTACGGAGTCTTTACCTGACTCAGCAATTTGCGGCTGCCTTACTGCGTCGGGGAGCAATTGTTCCCCAATTGTTGCGCGTTGGCCCTACCGAAGATCAATATCGGGTACGCTGGCTACCCGCCACGCTGAACGAAACGATCAAAGACCTAACGAGTCGGCTGGCGACCCAGATTCCACCAACGCTGCTGACGGTTCGCTGGCAAAAAGAATGGCTGGCCTTACCCGACGATCAGCAGGTATTGACGCTTTGCTCCCTGTTTTTGCGTCGGGTCATTAAGCCAAGTACCATTGAACTATGGGAGCGCTGGCCTCTGGAAGATGCCGACCGCTTATTTTTTGGCGTCGAAACCTTACGATTTGAAGGGTTTGGCCGGAAAGAAATGCCCCTGGCTATTCAACTGTGGCTCAACGATTTTTTCCTGACTCACAAACGATTCGTACCTATCCTGGCCGTTGAAGATAGCGAGTTCGGCGACGAGTTTCGGCTCAGCCTGCTTATCCGGGATCGCGAAGCAGCAAACACCGCCGGAGCAACCGAACAGCCTATTCCGTTACCCGAACTGCTGACAAAAAAGAAGCACGAGCGGATTCGGATGGCCGTTTTGCAGGATCTGCTGGTGCTGTCGCGACACTTCCCCGATCTGGCGAAACTTACTAAGATGGGCGGCCCTGTACATCTCTCGTATTCACCCGACGAATTTGTAAAGGTTCTGCTCGAAACCTTGCCCCGGATGCAATTGCTCGGCATTGCCCTCTGGCTGCCGAAATCTCTTCAGCACTGGGTTAGACCGCAGATCGGCGGACGCCTTAAAGCCAAGGTTACCGACAAAAACGCGTTCATGCGTCTGGAAGACATGCTTACCTTCGACTGGCAAGTGGCACTTGGCGACGAGATGATGGGCGTTAAGGAGTTTCAGAAACTGGTGAGCACTTCCAAAGGTCTTGTCAAAATCAAGGATCAATATGTGCTAATCGACCCGGCGGAGCTGACCAAATTGTACAAGCAACTTGAAAACCCGCCTGAGTTGACAGGTGCCGATTTGCTGAAAGCCGCGCTAGCCGAAGAGTACAAAGGTGCTCGTCTGGGACTCACAGCGGAGGTTCGTAACCTGGTTAAGCAGTTTACGGACAGCGAAGCGCAACCCCTCCCCGACGCCCTGAACGCGACCCTCCGGCCTTATCAGCAGCGTGGCTACGACTGGCTGTTCAAAAATACAACCTTAGGCATGGGCAGTTTGCTGGCCGATGACATGGGCTTGGGAAAAACGCTTCAAATCATCGCGTTACTGCTAAAATTCAAGCAGGATGGTCGTTTCAAAAAGCAGAGAGGCCTGGTGGTTTTACCAACGACACTGCTTACCAACTGGCAAAAAGAGATTGCCCGGTTTGCCCCCGATTTAAGAGCGCACATTTATCATGGTCCCAACCGGAAATTTCCGACGGGTACGGGCAAAGCTGACGAGTACGATCTGTTGCTGACAACCTACGGCGTCGTTCGGTCAGACCTTGATACGCTCAAAAAATCGACCTGGGCAACCGTCGTCATCGACGAAGCACAGAACATCAAAAATCCCGACGCCGAACAAACCAAAGCCGTAAAAGCCCTGAAAGCGCCGATCCGTATTGCGCTCAGTGGTACGCCCGTCGAAAACCGGCTGTCGGAGTTCTGGAGCATCATGGATTTTGTGAATAAAGGGTATTTAGGCGGCTTAGGAAAGTTCAACGAAGACTTTGGAAAACCCATTCAGCAGGAGCACGACCGCCACAAGCTGGACTTATTTCGGCGCGTCACGAGTCCGTTTTTGCTCCGCCGTGTCAAAACCGATCGGAGTATTATTAGTGATCTGCCCGACAAGATCGAGAACAATCAGTTTTGTTCGCTTACGACCGAGCAGGCGGCACTCTACGAAAGCGTGGTTCAGGAAAGCTTACGCGCTATTGAAGAGAAAGACGGTATCGCCCGCCGGGGTCTGGTACTGAAATTAATGACAGCGCTGAAGCAGATCGGCAACCATCCGCAACAGTATCTAAAACGAAACAGTAGCCGAAACAGAGGCCCTTCGCCCAGCCTTTCCGGGAAAGCAACCTTACTGCTCAACTTGCTCGAAAACATCTACGCCAGCCACGAAAAAGTCTTGATTTTCACGCAATACCGTGAGATGGGCGAGTTGCTTCAGCAGTTTATCCAGCAGACGTTCGGTACGCAGCCATTGTTTCTGCACGGTGGCACTTCCCGCGCCGATCGCGACGAAATGGTTGAGCAATTCCAGCGGAACCGGAGCGATCATACCTTTATCCTGTCGCTCAAAGCGGGTGGTACGGGCTTGAATTTGACCCAGGCCAACCACGTCATTCATTACGATCTATGGTGGAATCCAGCGGTGGAAGCACAGGCTACCGACCGGGCGTTCCGGATTGGCCAAACGAAAAACGTGCTGGTTTACCGCCTGATGAATCAGGGGACGCTGGAAGAAAAAATCGACGCGATGATCCGGTCCAAGCGCGAACTGGCCGACCTGAGTATCCAGACGGGCGAAACCTGGCTTGGTGATTTGAGCGACAATGAATTGAAAGAGCTGGTCATGCTGGGGTAATTTTCTCCGGCATGACCACTGCCTCAATGACTGGACCGCTGTAAAAATGCGGCCAGTTCCATTCCCCAGGCAATACCGATGTGAATGAGCAACCCGCCCCAGATACTTCGGGTACTCAAGGCGAGAACGCCCAACAGATACCCACCAAACAGGGAAGAAACTGCTTCGCCCAGCGGACGGCCAAAATGAATGGCGCAATACCAAACAATCATGGGCAATACAGCTCCCCGGCCCAGTACCCGACTCATGCCAATAACCAGAAAGCCGCGAAACAACAATTCAGTGGGGATAAAATCCCAGCCGTAGCAGAGTTCGTAAATCAGTACGGTGACCCATTCTGGTATGCCTAGAAATTCACCGGCGTTGGTATCGCGATAGGTCGGGTACGATTCCAGAAAGTCCGGCTGAAACGACGCCAGCGTGATAAGCGGAATCATTAGCCCCAGTAAGATCACGTACAACGCCAATCCCTTTCGCTTCGGGGCCATCCCGTAAAAACTGCTCGGGTTTCGGTCGACCAGCTTGTAAAACACGTACAACGGTAACACAATGGTCAGCACCGACTGTAGATTGTGCAGGCAGTAGTAGGCATACACGAAAATCTGTCCGCCAAACAGTTGACGGCTCCATTCGGTATGCGCGTAGAAGCCGGAATAAAGCGAGTAAAAGACAAGCGCCCAGAGACTGCGAAGCCAAAACTCCCGGTTTCGCCAGATGTCGGATCGGTGATGAAAATAAGTCCAGAGCCAGACGCTGACATAATACGTTGTCGCGTACAAGGCAAAGTACAATACTGGCCAGCGCGGATCGCCCTGAAACGTGTCGATGTACGAATCTTCGAGATCGATGTAGTAATTGACAGTAAGCAGTAGTGCCGCCCAGATTGCCGTAGCCGCATAGAGATCAGGTCGAAAGTCAATACGAAGATGATCGCGCAGGTCGCGCCAGAGCGTTTTCACGGGATAGGAACGGCAAAATTGGTTGACTTTCTACGAATCGACTACAAAATAACCTTATTTTCGGCTCGTCTTTCGACTTCACCGTTCAGCAATATATGTTAGATTTTACCAATCAAGTAGCATTTATTACAGGAGCAGGCTCTGGTATCGGTCGGGCAACAGCTCTGGCCTTCGCAAAAGCAGGCGCCCGTATTGTCGTGGCCGAAGTAAACGAAACCAGTGGTCAGGAAACCGCAACGCTTATTCGGGAGAGCGGTCGCGAAGCTTTGTCCGTTACGTGCGACGTAGCCAACCCCAGCCAAATTGATACAGCTATTCAGCAGACAGTCGAAGCGTATGGCCGGTTAGACATAGCCATTAACAACGCGGGTATTGGGGGTCGATTTGCGCGACTGCTGGACCAGACACCCGACGATTTTAACGAAATAATGGCCGTCAATGTGGGTGGCGTTTTCCACGGAATGCAAGCCCAGATCCGGCAAATGCTCAAGCAACCAGAAAATGGGCATAGCGACCGGGGCAAAATTGTCAATGTATCCAGCGTAGCCGGTGTTCGGGGAATGCCAATGGGAGCGCCATATAGTGCATCGAAACACGCGGTTATTGGCCTGACCAAAACAGCCGCTTTGGAATACGCACAAAGAAATATTCGGATCAACGCCGTCTGCCCGGTATACACCCACTCGGCTATGGTGGATCATTTGCTCACGATGGCGCCCAACATGGAAGAACGAATGCGCCGGGTGATCCCCGTAGGCCGGTTAGGACATCCAGACGATATAGCGCAGGCCATTCTCTGGCTGTGTTCCGACGAAAACGTTTTTTGTACCGGTCAGGCCATCCAGATGGACGGGGGCATGACAGCCGGCTAACTCAACCGAACCAGTACTTTATGTCTGTGAATCAGTGAGCACAGCAATCAAGCATTGCGGAGCCATTCTTCTTCTTTTGCGCGCATCTGCGCTTCCTCTTCCCCTGTTTTGTCGCCGTAGCCGCAGAGGTGAAGCAGTCCGTGCGCCAGCACCCGACGCATTTCCTGCTCCGAAGGTACACCCAGTTGTGCCGCATTATCGGCCACCCGGTCAACGCTGACAAAAATATCCCCTTCTATTTTTCCTTCCTCCTCGCTTTGATCAAACGTGATAATGTCCGTATAATAATCGTGTTCGAGGTAATCCCGATTGACTTGCAGCACGTAGTCATCGGAGCAAAAAATATAATTTAAATCGCCCACAGCGTAACCCTCGCGCTCAGCCTGCTGTTTTAACCACTGGCGGGTAGCCTGTTTCTGAGGAAGTTTGTACGGAACGTCTTCGTTGAAAAACCGAATCATAATCTGATTGTAGGATGAATTTTACGCATCCGTTGGAGGTACAAAGATACGCTCAGATAACACCGAACCCGCACTTATTTGCGTAATCGCTCCCTGATCCGTAAACAACTCATGAAAGCTATCTATCTGTCGGCCATACACCAGCCCATTCAGTACATCGATCTGCCAAAGCCCATTGCCGGACCGGGTCAGGTACTTGTTCATCTTAAAGCTGCGGCACTAAACCACCGCGACCTCTTTATCCAGCAAGGTCTGTATCCTGGCATCAAACTTCCCGTCATTTTAGGTTCTGACGGTGCGGGAATCGTTGATACGGTAGGTGAAGGTGTTGATGCAAGCTGGCTCGGCCAGGAAGTCGTTATTAACTGCGCCATGAACTGGGGAGATGATCCCAACTTTTACGGGCCTGACTTTCAGATCCTGGGGATGCCTGCCAATGGTACGTTTGCGGAGTACGTAGCCGTAGATGCCGAGTACATTTTCCCGAAACCAGACCACCTATCTTTCGAACAAGCAGCCGCACTTCCACTGGCGGGTCTGACCGCCTGGCGAGCGCTTATGACCCGAGCGGGGCTTCACAAGAAAGCAAGCAGTCAGCCCGAAAAAGTGCTTATCACCGGCATTGGCGGAGGAGTCGCTTTGTTTGCGTTACAGTTCGCACTAGGAGCAGATGCCGAGGTCTGGGTAACGTCGGGATCATCCCAGAAACTGGAGCTCGCCAAGGCACTAGGGGCAACCGGGGGTATCAATTATCGGGAGCCGGACTGGGCTAAAACGCTTATGTCCCAAACGCAAAGCCGTTCAGCGCGGGGCTATTTTGACGTGATCATCGATAGTGCAGGAGGCCCCGGCTTTGCCCGATTGATTGACGTAGCCGCCCCCGGTGGGCGCATTGTTTTTTATGGCGGCACAACGGGAGTTATCACCGATGTTGTCCCGGCCAAAGTTTTTTTCAAGCAGCTGAACATCGCGGGCACTACGATGGGTACCGAATTAGAATTTTCCGATATGCTTTCTTTCGTAACCGCAAAACAGCTGGTCCCCGTTATTGACGAAATTTTCCCATTGGCTGATGCAGAGCAGGCTATGCGTAGAATGAACGACGGCAAGCAATTCGGAAAGCTCGTTTTGCGTATTGACGAGTAGGAAACAAACCTCTTGAATAGTTAACTAATCGTATATCTAGAAAAGATTTTGCCAAAACTTAGTAACACGCTACAAAAGTTATCCACATTCTAAATGTGGATAACTACCATCTTATTAACATTTTCATAAGAAGCAAATTAAAAAGACAACGGTAGAGCCGCCTGTTTTACCTTTGTGCTATGATTGAACAAAATCTCTCAATCGCTGATAAACTCGCCGAACGGCTGGTAAACCGACGCCAGTCCGGGCTATTGCGCCAGTTGCGTACGGCTGATCACCTCACCGATTTTTGCTCAAACGACTATCTGGGGTTTGCCCGTTCGGCCGCACTCAAAGCACGTATTCAGGAAGCGGAACGTTTGAACACCGGTACGCAGAATGGAGCTACGGGTTCTCGTCTACTGGCTGGACAGACGGCGCTGGCCGATCACGTCGAGCAGGAGTTGGCTCAATTTTATCAGACCGAATCATCCCTGATTTTTAACTCTGGCTACGACGCTAACCTCGGTTTGCTGGCTTGCCTGCCGCAAGCGGGCGACACCCTGATAACAGACGAACTAATTCATGCCAGCATGATCGACGGGGCACGGCTTAGCTATGCCCACCGTCTGCGTTTTCGGCACAACGACCTGTATGATCTCCAATCGAAACTTCAGCAAGCAACAGGCGACGGTCAATCAGGACAGGTATTTGTTGCGGTTGAATCAGTTTATTCGATGGATGGCGATCAGGCTCCCCTGGCCGAACTGGTCGATTTGTGTGAGCGATACGGTGCGGCACTGCTGGTTGACGAAGCCCACGCAACGGGCGTTTACGGTCCCAATGGTGAAGGGTTAGTAGCTGCTTTAGGTTTGACGAATCAGGTACTGGCCCGCGTTCACACGTTTGGAAAAGCCTTGGGCGTTCACGGAGCAGTGGTTGTCGGTCCGGCGGTTCTGCTTGATTACCTGATTAATTTCGCCCGACCGTTCATCTATACCACGGCGCTCCCGCCCCATAGCCTGCTGGCAATTCAGTGCGCCCATCAACACCTATCCATTTCAGGGGAAGACCGTCAGCAATTGCACAACCGAATCAGTTATTTCCGGCAACAGGCGGCAAGCATATTACCCGAAACGAACTGGACGGCTAGTCAATCTCCCATTCAGTGTTTGATAGTACCGGGCAATGAGCAGGCCCGGCAGGTGGCCGAGGAAGCACAACGGGCGGATTTCGACGTACGAGCGATTCTCAGTCCAACGGTTCCGAGCGGCCAGGAACGCTTGCGCATTTGTATCCACCTCTTTAATTCGTTCGACGAGATCGACCGGCTGATTGCCGTTTTACAAACAGCCCTTACGCATACAGTACGCTTATGAATACCCCTATTTTTCCAACCCAATTTGTCGTTGCTGGTATCGGCACCGAAATCGGAAAAACAATCGTTTCGACGATACTGGTCGAAGCGTTGCAGGCCGATTACTGGAAACCCATTCAGTCCGGTGCGCTGGAAGACTCCGATACCGAAGCCGTCCGACGGTTGATCAGTAACTCAGGAACGCAGTTTCACCCGGAAGCGTACCGGCTTACCGAACCGTTGTCGCCCCACGCAGCCGCCGACATTGATGGGGTTCACATCAGTCTTGACAACATTGTTTTGCCGCAAACCAGCAACGCACTGGTTGTTGAGCTAGCCGGTGGTTTGATGGTTCCGCTTAATGAACGCGAGTTGAACATCGATCTGGTACAACGGTGGGGGCTACCCGTGATACTGGTTTCCCGCAACTATCTGGGCAGTATCAATCATACGCTGTTATCAATCGATGCCTGCCGGAGCCGCAACATTCCAATCTTAGGGATCATTTTCAACGGCCCAACGGTTACCAGTTCCGAATCATTTATTCTTAGTTACACCAATATACCCTGCCTCGGTCGAATCGGGCAGGAAGATACGCTCACAAAGGATGTTATCCGACACTACGCCGACCAATTTGCCGAACTTATCAGAACGCGATAAAGCGGTGATCTGGCACCCGTTTACGCAGATGCAGACGGCTTTGCCCCCCACTCCGATTGTAAGAGGGAGCGGATCGATACTATACGGTGCTGATGGTCGCGAATACCTCGACATGATTGCCTCCTGGTGGGTCAATCTGCACGGCCATGCGCATCCTCACATTGCCCAACGCGTCTCGGAACAGTTGCAGCGCTTGGAACACGTTATTTTCGCCGATTTTACGCATGAGCCCGCCGTCGAACTAGCCGAACGAGTGCTGGCGATACTGCCTCAGAACCAGTCGAAAGTTTTTTATTCAGACAACGGATCGACGGCCGTTGAGGTAGCCTTGAAAATGGCGTTTCAGTACTGGCACAACCTCGGTAGACCGCGTTACAAAGTCGTAGCGCTGGACAACGCTTACCACGGTGATACCTTCGGCGCGATGGCTGTAGGGGGCCGAAGTGCGTTTACGGCTCCGTTTTTCCCCTTCCTGTTCGATGTGGAATATTTACCCGCGCCCGTCGCTGGGCAGGAGGAAGCCGTTCTTCAGCAAGCAAAGCAGTTGTTCACCGACGAAGTGGCTGCTTTTATTGTGGAGCCGCTGGTGCAAGGTTCCGGGGGTATGATTATGTACGAGCCAGCTGTCCTGAACGAATTATATGCATTGGCGCGGCAAAATGGTACACTCATTATTGCCGATGAAGTGATGACGGGCTTTGGCCGGACGGGGAAACGATTTGCCAGCGATTATGTACCAGAGAAACCGGATTTGATGTGCTTATCAAAAGGGTTGACCGGCGGCACAATGGCACTGGGCGTAACGACATGCACCCAGGCTATCTACGACGCTTTTCTGTCGAGCGATAAAAGCAAGACGCTTTTTCACGGGCACTCCTTTACGGCTAATCCGGTAGCTTGTACGGCTGCCTTAGCCAGCATGGATTTGCTGCTGCTGGACGAAACACAGGCCAGTATTGAGCGGATTGCTGCGCATCATGCTGCGTTCAGCCAACGCTTACGGACTTATTCGACCGTTGCCAATGTCCGCCAGCGGGGAACGTTGCTTGCGTTCGATTTGCAGGTGGGCGAACAAACTTCCTACTTCAACAGCATCCGCGACCGCGCTTACCACTTCCTGCTGGAACGGGGAGTACTCATGCGTCCGTTGGGCAACGTACTTTACCTGATGCCACCCTACTGCACTACCGACGAGCAGCTAGCGTATACCTATGCGCAGATAGAAGCGTTATTGACCAGCCTTTCGTAGCCCCCCGTAGAAGCGAAGAAGCATACGCCGTATCTTAAAGATACGGCGTATGCTTCTTCGCTTCTACGCTTTTTTCTAAATACTGTTAACTAACCTGTCGGGTCGTGTATTGATCGACTATGTCGCTAGGATGTATTTCGAGCACATTGGCGAGAACTAACAAAACAAGCGTTCGGGATGCGATACGTCTTGAAATACCAGCAATGGACGCAAACAGATCAACCGTAATGCTGTTGTGTTCGCCGAGGTGCTGCATCAGCTTCTTTTCCTTCTCACCGTACGAAAATCGAATGTCGCGGGCGGCCTGTTCTCCTTTAAGGATTTCGCGCACTTCGCGGCTGGCCTGAACCGACTTATCGGCTACGCGAACGTAAGCCTTTTTATTTTCGGGTTCGTTGAGGTCCGGGATGATGTAATGCGGGCGGGTCGGGCTGGGGGGCACCCGGATAACGAGTACTTCACGTTCGTCGTAAAGTTGCACTCGTTCGATGGTGTAGCTGATACGCGGGAAGCAATACTTGTTGATGGCCCGGACGAGCAGGTATTCGTCCTCATCGGCGTATTTGAGTCCCACAATTTTTTTGTCGTCACCGATGCCGATCAGCATGATGCCGCCATTTGAATTCGCGAAAGCGACTACACCCCGGATGATTTTCTCGGGATGATTCGTTTTCAGTTTAAACTCTAAATTGCTACCCTCTCCCCGTCTAACCAGGTTCTTAAGTGCCTGATAGTCCATAACCGATGGGTTCATCTGGTTGAGCACTGAATCGGGATAAAGATACGGCTTTTCTTCAAACATGCAAGTATCGGTTATATATCCCTATTTTTCGTTTAAAAGTCATTCTGGTCAAGCCAACTTTTCCGCTGAACAAACCGTTACTGACTAATAATTGGTGAGCTAACTACAGAAGTAATTGCCCCGCTCAATTACCTTTATATTAACTAAATAACACAAAAATGCTGCTAAACGTTGCCTTAGTACTAGGGACTTTTCTCTTTATGGAAGGTGTTGCATGGTTCACTCATAAGTACGTTATGCATGGTTTTTTGTGGAGTTGGCACCGCGATCACCATAACCATCATAAAGGCTTTTTTGAGATCAACGACCTGTTCGCAGTAGTTTTCAGCCTGACAGCCATCATCCTTATCGTTGTCGGTGTAGAAGTACCTGAGTTAAGCTATCTTGCCTGGATTGGTGCGGGCGTAACGCTATACGGCTTCTTTTACTTTGTGTTTCACGACATCATTGTACATCGTCGTGTAAAGATGAAAATTGATACGAGCGGTCGATACATGCAACGCATCATGCGCGCGCACTACATTCACCATAAAGTCCACACAAAAGAGGGCGCTGAAGCATTTGGCTTTTTATACGCTCCCAAGAAGTATGATCGTTCTGTAAAATCCTCGCCGGCAACCGTCAAGGAAAAGTAACGCTCAACCGGCGCTTCGAAGTAATAACTAATTCATATGTACCAAAAAGGCGTAACCTTATAGATAGGTTACGCCTTTTTGGGTTGAAGACTATTCGGATTACTCAGTACTCGTCTTCGTTGAAAAAGAAATCGTCTTTGGTCGGGTAATCCGGCCAGATTTCTTCGATGCTTTCGTAAGGCTGACCGTCGTCTTCCAATTCCTGCAAATTTTCTACAACTTCCAGGGGTGCGCCGGAGCGGATGGAATAGTCAATCAGTTCATCTTTGGTGGCAGGCCAAGGAGCATCTTCCAGGTAGGATGCGAGTTCGAGAGTCCAGTACATAGTGTCTTCAGTATTTAATGACTACTTTTTCAATGAGGGTGCAAAAGTAAAAAAACAGTTAATATCCAAACGCTTTTCGGCAAAAATGTTTGCAAGCGCATTTAGCAGGGGATTTAGGCCAATAACAGCCATTCATTACTTTTGTTTGGATCTCGTCCTAAATATAGGCTGAGCAATAATTTTCAGTTAAAATACACACTTTCGGACCTATACCATCATTTTGACGATAATTTCTTGCCTCGGCCATCACTTCTCTAAATTTTAATTTCATCTGCAATGCGCATCGAAGTTTGTGCTTACTCTTTTGAATCGTGCCTGACGGCGCAACAAGCCGGAGCCGACCGGATCGAACTTTGTGGAGGTCTGAGCGAAGGCGGTACCACACCAAGTGCTGGACTGATTCAACTGGCTCGTCAGCATCTGTCTATCCAACTATTTGTCATGATCCGGCCACGCGGGGGCGACTTTTTGTATTCCGATACGGAACTTGAGGTTATGCGCGCCGACATTGCCGTTGCTAAGTCATTAGGAGCCGACGGCGTTGTATTGGGCATCCTGCAAGCTGACGGAACCATCGACGAAGAGAGGACCAAAGAATTGGTAGCCCTGGCGCACCCAATGCCGGTTGCTTTCCACCGCGCTTTCGACGTGAGCCGCGATCCGGCAGAAGCGCTGGAAGCCGTCATCCGTACGGGTGCTATCCGCATTCTGACATCGGGTCAGCACCCTTCCGCCGAAGAGGGATTATCCGTTCTTCGTCAACTAACCGAGCAGGCCGCCGGACGCATCGAAATAATGGCGGGCGTCGGCGTTTCCGGGCGCAACGCGAACCTGTTCACGCAAATTGGTCTCGACGCGTTACACCTCAGCGGGAAAAGCAATCAACCCAGTCCCATGGTTTATCGTCGGCCAAACATACAAATGGCGTCGGCTGTACTGGGCGAATACGAACGTATCGAAGCCAGCGCCGACGCCATTCAAAGCGTGATTGATCAGGTTAAGGGGTGATCCTTACCAGAAAGTCGCGTAAAGGATAGTAACCAATACCAGAATTACCCCGGCACCTATTGCAAACGTAGGTGCCACTTTAAACATACTGGCATCAATTTCCAGCCCTTTCGAACCGGGCTTCATTAGCCCCATAACGATCATAACCGCAACGCAGATAAGGAACACAAGCCCCATCGTGTCGAGGAACGGAATCGTGTAAACACCGTTTGCATTCTGAACGGCAAAGCCTATCGGAGCCAGGAATTCCAGGTTCACGATATCAGGAAGTACGTATTTGAAAAAGAGGGAGAGCAAAAAGCCGCCGACAATGGCAAACAGGGCACCTTGCGAATTCGTCTTTTTCCAGAAGAAACCAAGCAGGAAGGCAGCAAAAACCCCCGGCGAAACCAGACCAGTCATTTCCTGAATGAACTGAAAACCACCTTTTTTATCGATACCCATGAATGGCGAAATAAGAATAGCCATGACCATCGATACCCAAATGGTGATACGGCCAACTTGTACCAGCCGCTTTTCACTGGCGTCGGGAGAAATGTATTTCTTGAAAATATCAAGCGTGAAAATGGTTGAAATCGAGTTGGCTTTACCGGCCAGTGACGCGACGACCGCAGCCGTTAGTGCCGCGAAGGAAAGCCCTTTTAAACCGGCTGGTAATAGGTTAAGCAACACCGGATACGCATGGTCTTTATTGATTTCACCCGTTGCGTCGAGCATCTCCTGCTGAAACAGTCCTTTCTGGTACAACGTATAGGCCGCAATACCCGGTAAGACCACAATAATTGGCATCAACAATTTCAGGAAGGCGGCAAAAAGAATACCTTCGCGAGCCGTTTTCAGATCAGCGCCCAGCGCCCGTTGCGTAATGTACTGGTTACAACCCCAGTAGTTCAGGTTTACAATCCACATACCGCCAATCAGCACCGTCAGTCCAGGCAAAGACGAATAATGCGGATTGTCTTTCTCAAAAATCATATGGAAGTGGTCCGCCGATTGAGTCAGCATCTGATTGAATCCGTTCATAACCCCTTCTGTCCCACTTTGCGTTGAAACCAGATTAATCGCCAGATACGTAGTTGCCAAGCCACCCAGAATCAAGAAAAATACCTGAATTACGTCGGTATAGCCGATTACTTTCATTCCCCCTAGTGTGATGATGACGGCAAAAACGGCTAGTCCGATCATACAAGCCGTAAAGTTCAGACCCGAAATGGTTGAAACGGCCAATGCACCCAGGAAGAGGATCGAGGTTAAGTTAACAAGGACGTACAGGAACAGCCAGAAGATAGCCATGATCATCGCAACGGTATTGTTGTACCGTTGAGTCAGAAACTGCGGCATCGTGAAGATGCGGTTCTTGAGGTAAATAGGCATAAAAAAAACGGCTACTACAATCAGCGTAGCCGCGGCCATCCATTCGTAGGTAGCAATGGCCAGTCCCATCGCAAATCCGTCGCCCGAAGCACCAATGAATTGTTCCGCTGAGATATTGGACGCGATCAGCGAAGAACCAATAGCCCACCAAGTCAGTGACCCTTCGGCCAGGAAGAAATCGGTGGTAGATATGTTTTCAGCGTGCTTTTTTTTGTAAATCCAGTAGCCATAGGCACTGACGATAATGAAGTAAACGAAAAAGACTGTGTAGTCTAACGCCTGAAGTTTTTGCATGATAGAGCGGGTACAGGAAAGCTATGTTATGTTAATAGTATTTTTTAGGTCCGAAATATACCATATTCCTGATACAAAAAAGTGTGCTTTTCGCCTACTAACGCCGTTAAACGTAGCTTGATTTGTTTAATGAGGCAAAATAACAGCGACCTAGCCCCCGCTACGCCCCTTTGGTTTACAAAACGATAGCCCGATTTCCTGCGATAAAGACCCGGTCGTTGAACACCAGCTTTAGTGCCTGCGATAGCACAATCTTTTCGATGTCTTTTCCTTCGGTAGCCATGTCGGCAGCCGTGTGACGGTGGTCCACATCTTTCACATTTTGCGCAATAATTGGCCCTTCGTCCAGATTATTGTTCACAAAATGAGCCGTGGCTCCAATAATTTTCACCCCTCGCTCGTAGGCTTGCCGGTACGGATTGGCTCCGATAAAAGCGGGCAGGAATGAATGATGGATATTGACAATTCGGTTTGGGAACTGATCGACAAATCCCGGTGTCAGCACCCGCATGTATTTGGCCAGTACAAGGTATTCAGGTTCGTAGATGGCCAATGTTCGTAGAATGGCCTGCTCGTGCTCTTCGCGGGTTCTATTTTCGTGAGAGACGTAGTGAAACGGAATACCAAATTTGCTTACCAGCGGTTGCAGGCTGTTATAATTGCTTATTACGGCTAAAATGTCGGCATCCAGTTCATCAAAAGCATACCGTATGAGTAGTTCGCCCAAGCAGTGGTGTTCTTTAGTGACGAGAACAACGATATTCTTTTTGCGCTTGGGATTCAGCCGAAACGTAATCCCAGGATCAGGTAACGTTGTCTTTAGCTCGGTCAATAATGCGTCGTTGTCGAACGTTCCTTCAAATTCGGTTCGCATGAAGAACTGTCCGGACGGGCTAACATACTCGTCATTATGAATGATGTTCAGGTTGTGGCGAAACAGAACGCCTGTTACGTGATAAATCAGACCTTTGTTATCAGGCCCATCCATCAGCAGAATATGCTTCCGGGGATCTTCCATAGTTCGTTGGTAAGAAATCGTCTAAAAGTAGTAAATGCCAATTGTTTATTCCTTTATTTTGGGCCACAAGTAGCCTTATTATGATAAATCGACGCCGTTTCTTGTCCGTTAGCTCGTTGGCTGGCCTCTTTCCAACCCTCTCGTTTAAAACCGTTTCACCAACACCGAATGAAGCTCCGGCAGGTGGCCCCCTGGTTATCTCGACCTGGAAGCAACCCAAGGCAAATGCCGCGGCCCAGGCCGCTCTCGATCGGGGCGGAAGTGCCCTCGACGCCGTAGAAGCGGGGGTTCGTATTCCGGAAGCCGATCCTGAGGATATGAGCGTTGGCTACGGGGGGCGTCCCGACCGCGACGGGCGCGTAACGCTCGATGCCTGCATCATGGACGAGAAAGGCAACGCCGGTTCGGTTGTCTTCCTGGAGCATATCATGCACCCGATTTCGGTAGCCCGGGCGGTCATGGAGAAAACACCACACGTTATGCTGGCGGGTGAAGGTGCTTATCGATTTGCGCTCTCGCAAGGTTTTAAAAAAGAAAATTTATTAACCGCAAAAACCGAAAAAGAATGGCGCGAGTGGTTAAAAACAGCAAAATATAAACCGATTGCCAATATTGAGCGTCACGATACGATAGGCATGCTCTCCATCGACGCTCAGGGTAACATCTCAGGGGCCTGTACGACGAGTGGGTTAGCGTACAAAATGAATGGCCGGGTGGGCGATTCACCGATTATCGGCGCAGGCTTATTCGTTGATAATGAGATCGGTGGTGCGTGCGCGACGGGTCTTGGCGAATTGGTAATGCGGACCTGCGGTTCTTTTCTAGTTGTTGAACTGATGCGACAAGGCCGAACACCTCAGCAAGCTTGTGAAGAAGCCGCGCTGCGAATTGTGAAGAAACAAGACTACAAAGACATTCAAGTAGGCTTCGTGGCTGTTAACAAAAAAGGAGAAACAGGTGCATTTAGTATCCAACCTGGCTTTAACTATACAATAACTCAGGATAAGCAGACAAAGGTTATTGACGCGCCGTCATATTTGAAATAAACAACTTTGTCTATTATTGTTTATAGTATTTGATTGCAGTGCCAAACACGTAATCTGTACGAATCACAATACGCCAAAACTACAGCTAATTTGGAATCGGTATTCTCAACATCAAAGCGGAAGTTGCTGCTGGAAATAGCCTGGGAGGTTTGTAACCAGGTCGGCGGTATTTACACGGTCATCCGGTCAAAAGTACCGGCGATGGTCGAAAAATGGGATGATAACTATGTTGCACTCGGACCGTATTTTGCCCAACGGGCAGCCGCCGAATTTGAGCCGATTATAGACTCTGATGAGACCGAGATTGGTCAGACTGTCCGTAAAATGCGGCAGCTGGGCTTCAACGTCGAATACGGTTACTGGCTGGTAACTGGTCGACCCCGGGTTGTTCTCTTCGATGTGTCCAGCATCAGCGTTGAGCAGCTAAACTACATCAAAGGGCAGCTTTGGCAAAACCATCAGCTTTCGACCCTCAACGTAGAAGATCTGGTGAACCAAACCATTGCTTTTGGCGAAATGGTCCGGGTGTTCATTACGCTGCTAGCCGAAGATCATGCGCGCCGGGTGGATTTCGTCGCTCATTTTCACGAATGGATGGCGAGTACCGGTCTGCCTGATCTGCGCCGGGACAATGTCAAAGTGGCAACGGTTTTTACTACCCACGCGACAATGCTCGGTCGTTATCTGGCCCAGAACGAAGCGGGTTTTTACGGCAAGCTTCCTTTCTTCGACTGGAAACGGGAAGCGCTGCACTACGGCATCGACACGCAGGCAACCATCGAGCGATTGGCCGCTCAGCAAGCGCACGTCTTTACGACGGTTAGTGACGTAACCGCTCGGGAGTGCGAGGTTTTCCTGGGTCGAAACCCCGATTTGATTCTGCCGAATGGATTAAACATAACGCGTTTTGCGGCCACGCACGAGTTCCAGAATTTGCACGTCCGGTACAAAGACAAAATTCATGAGTTCGTCATGGGCCATTTCTTCCAGAGCTACTCATTCGATCTGGAAAAAACGCTTTATTTCTTTACGTCGGGCCGTTTTGAATTTTCGAACAAAGGGTACGATCTGACGCTGGAAGCGTTGGCCCGGCTCAACTACCGGATGCGGGAAGCCAACATGGATATGACGGTGGTTATGTTTATGGTAACCAAACAGCCGTACACCTCCATCAATCCTGAGGTTTTGCACTCGCGCGCCCTGCTCGACGAAATTCAAGAAACGTGCGAAAGCATCGAAAAACAGGTTGGCGAACGCTTGTTTCTGGCGGCTGCGTCGAACACCGACAACATGCTGCCCGATCTCAACAAATTTGTTGATGAATACTGGCGCCTTCGGTTACGGCGTACCGTGCAAAGCTGGAAGACCAAGCACCTCCCGCCGTTTGTCACGCATAATCTGGTACAGGAAGATGACATGACGCGGTTTATTGAGCGGGCTAATCTGGTCAACAACGAATACGACCGGGTTAAAATCGTTTACCACCCCGACTTCATCGCGTCAACCAACCCTTTATTTGGTCTGGACTATAGCCAGTTTGTACGCGGTTGTCACCTTGGCGTGTTTCCGAGTTATTATGAACCGTGGGGTTATACACCGCTCGAATGCGTTGTGCGTGGTATTCCAACCGTTACGAGCGACCAGTCGGGTTTTGGTGATTTCATCATGCAGATCATGCGGGACTACGAAAACCGGGGTATTTATGTGATTAACCGGCGTACGCAGAACTTCAACGAAGCCGCCGATCAGCTTGCCAACGTGTTGTTCCGCTTCGTGCGGATGGCGCAGCGGGATCGGATTGCTCAGCGTAATCGCGTCGAAAGCATCGCTGAAGTGTTCGACTGGAGTAACCTTCGCTCCTATTATGACACGGCGCACGATCTGGCTTTAAAACGGAAGAAACCCTAATCGTTGTAGGCACTATCATTTACGCTTGCCGACAGCGGCACTTTATTCGCATCCATGATTAAGATTGGTATCATCAACGTATCCGACCGGGCTAGTGCAGGTGTTTACGAAGATATTCCCGGTAAGGCGGTTGTGAAGCTACTGACCGAATGGCTGACTTGTGAATGGGAACCCGTTTACCGCGTCATTCCTGATGAACAGGATCAACTAGAAGCAACAATGATCGAACTGGCCGACACAGAAGGCTGCTGTCTGGTTGTTACGACTGGCGGTACGGGACCTGCTCTTCGTGATGTAACACCCGAAGCGACCGAAGCAGTTTGTCAGAAAATGCTTCCCGGTTTTGGTGAATTAATGCGTCAGGAAAGCCTTAAATACGTTCCTACGGCAATCTTATCGCGGCAGACAGCGGGCATTCGTAATCAAACGCTTATCCTGAACCTACCGGGCAAACCGACCGCTATTGGTCAGTGTTTATCCGTCGTATTTCCAGCCATACCGTATTGCATTGACCTGATCAACGGCCCTTTTCTAACGACAGATGAGACGGTAATGAAAGTCTTCCGCCCAAAAAGTTAGCCACCCTTTTTTGCCCTCAAGAATTCCTCGGAATGACATTGCTAACTGGATGTCGTTCCGAGGAATTTTATGGGTATGGATGGCTCACTTCGGGAAGCTCACCTTACCCATCGAAACGGTTGGAACGCCTTGCCGATTCCCGAAAGAGGTGGTCCCGCCCGCGAGACTCTCGTTGGCCAGTACCGCAAACAATACCGCTTCTTTAGCATCACCATTGATACCAAGGTCGTTCGTAACCCCAAAAGCACAGTCCGGTAGTAATTTCTGAATGGCTCCTGTCAGGACCGGATTATGCATCCCTCCTCCGCTCATGTAAACGTGCGGATTGCTCATTTCGGCTTCGTTGATGACACGCCTGATGGCATGGGCAATTGTATCGGCGCTAAACTGAACCAGCGTTGCCATCAGGTTCGCTGCTGGCAGATCGCGGGTGCGACTCCGCTGCTGAGCCTCCTCAACATAGGGCACATTGAACACCTCCGGCCCGGTTGTTTTTGGAAAAGGAGCGTTAAAGAAAGGGTTCGTTTTCAGCGCATCGAGTAGTAACTCATTCACCTGACCACTAGCTGCTAACCGGCCATCGGCGTCATAAGGTTGATTGAGCAATCGCCGGGCGTAGGCGTCAAGCAGTGTATTGCCCGGTCCAGTATCGGTTGTAAACACCTTGCTGGCATCACCGTCGGCTGGCAGGTACGTAAAATTGGCAATACCGCCCATGTTGAGCAGGATTCGGTTTTGACCCGCTTTGGAAAACATGAAATAATCGCCATAAACAGCCAACGGCGCACCTTCGCCCCCAAGAGCAATGTGTTTTTGTCGAAAATCGCTGAGGGTGATTACGCCCGTTAGCGCGGCAATATGGTCGCCATCACCAATCTGAAGCGTGGCGTTGGGGAACTTATCATGGCGGTGCTGGCTTTTGGGAGCATGGTAAACCGTTTGACCATGACTGGCAACAACATCTATCTCGCTGGGTTCAATTGCCCAGGTATGCAGACAGTCGAGAATTAGTTGACCGTGCAGTCGGCCAATGTACGGATTTAAGAGGCAGAGCCGTTCAAAGTTGATGTCACGTTTGGCAAAAATGGTGCGAATCTCCGCTTTAAAGTCGTCGTCGTAGGGTACGGTGGCAAATTGCTCAAGCACAACAGCCGTTGTTGATCCGCTACCTTTGATGCGACAAAGTGCGATATCAAGTCCATCGAGTGACGTACCCGACATAAGACCAATAATCCGCCGTTCGGGCTTTCGGGCAATATCGTACAGGTGTTGAATTTGCTGATTCATAAAAGCTACTGATCAGATAGTTTGCGTTAGATACCACCACTTTACGGTACGGAGTTCAACGGCAAATCTATCGTTACGCGAATAACGCATGAATTTCTGGGGTGACGAACAATTTTCATTTTTTGAGAGCATTCTATTCTCGGCATTGGGTCAACCCGTAGATGTAATTGAAACGCAGTTTCTGTCCGGGGGTGATATCAACACAGCGGCTCAGGTATTTTCGTCGGAAGGTGTGTTTTTCATCAAGTGGAACCATGCAGACCGCAAGGATATGTTTGAAACGGAAGCGCGTGGTCTTGATTTGCTTCGTCAGACGGATGCGTTGCACATTCCGCAGGTTGTCGGTTTTGGGCAGGAACTCGACAAGTCGTACCTGATTCTGGATTATATTGATCCCGGAACTCCTGACAAAAAATACTGGGAAGCGCTGGGCCAGGCACTAGCCATCTTGCATTCTCACACACAACCCAAATTTGGCTTAAGTTTCAGCAATTACATCGGCTCCTTACCGCAGGCAAATACGTTGACGGCCAGCGGTAGCGATTTCTTTTTTGAGCAGCGTCTCCTTCCTCAGGCGGGTATGGCCTTGTACAAAGGATTACTGCCCAAGCAAGCTTATGACGCGTTGTTTCGGTTGCAGGCCCGCTTGCCCGACTTATTACCCAACGAGCGTCCGGCCCTGCTTCACGGCGATTTATGGTCGGGCAATGTTATGGTTACCGAAGGTGGGCAACCTGCGTTGATCGATCCGGCAACGTATTACGGCTTTCGGGAAGCTGAGCTGGCTTTTACGAAGCTGTTCGGCGGTTTTGCCCAACGGTTTTATGACGCTTACGACGAAGCTTTTCCGCTCGAGGAGAACTTCAACGAACGCGTCGCGATTTATAATCTTTATCCGCTACTTGTTCACGTGAATCTGTTTGGTTCTGGTTATGTTAGCGGTGTGGAGCGCGTGTTAAATCAATTTT
Organism: Spirosoma liriopis; assembly: GCF_023196085.1. Taxonomy (NCBI): domain Bacteria; kingdom Pseudomonadati; phylum Bacteroidota; class Cytophagia; order Cytophagales; family Cytophagaceae; genus Spirosoma; species Spirosoma liriopis. The sequence goes on along the minus strand of NZ_JALPRF010000002.1, from coordinate 166,869 downwards.
AGCGCTCGTTCTAACTCATTTGATTTACCCATGGAAATTACATCGTTCGAGCAGTTTGAGCTTAACCGACAGTTGCTCAATGCCATCGCCGATCTTGGCTACACCGAACCAACCCCTATTCAGCAGAAAACCATTCCGCTGAGCCTAGGGAACCACGACGTACTCGGTATAGCGCAGACGGGAACCGGTAAGACAGCGGCTTATTTGCTGCCCCTGCTTATGAAGATAAAATACGCGCAGGGCTCCAACCCACGGGCGCTTATTCTGGCTCCAACGCGTGAACTGGTCATGCAGATCAACGAAGCCGTGAGCCAGCTCGGAAAATACACTGATCTCCGCCACTTGGCGCTTTACGGTGGACTAGGGCCTAAAACGCAAATCGAGACGTTACAGAAAGGTGTTGATCTGCTAGTAGCAACGCCGGGTCGCTTCATGGATCTTTACCGAATGGGGGAGATTGTTACGAAGGACATCCGGACGATGATTCTGGACGAAGCCGACAAGATGATGGACATGGGATTCATGCCTCAGATTCGTTCCATTCTGGAGGTTATTCCCAACAAACGCCAGAATCTACTGTTTTCGGCTACGTTCGGCGGGCGCGTTGAACGGCTTTCCGGTGAATTTCTGGAAGCTCCTATCAAAATTGAGGTAACACCCCAGGCATCTACCGCCGAGATGGTCAGTCAGGTGCTGTACGAAGTTCCGAATTTCCGCACCAAGATTAATTTGCTGGATTATTTGATCAGTAAGGATGCATTTCAGCGGGTTATCATCTTCGCCCGTTCAAAAGCTACAGCAGAGAACATTTACAAGTTTCTGGCCCGTAAAGTTGTTGAGTCGGAAAAGATTCGGGTCATTCACGCAAACAAAGGACAAAATACGCGTATCAATGCGATGGATGCTTTCAAGGAAGGAAACATCCAGGTACTGGTCGCAACAGACGTTGCTGCGCGGGGTATCGATGTAGCCGAAGTCAGTCACGTCATTAATTTTGACGTACCGCTTATTTACGAAGATTACGTGCACCGGATTGGCCGGACAGGCCGGGCCAACAAGATGGGTGAGGCCATTACGTTCATGACAATTGCGGAGGACTATCACGTTCAGAAGATTGAAAAAATCATTCGTATGACCATTCCTCGTCAGCCATTGCCCGAGTTGGTTGAGGTCACGGAAACACCTTTCGATGAGCAGCAGGATATGCTGCGCCAGATTGACGAGCAGCGTCGAAAGGAAGATCCAACTTTTTTAGGCGCCTTTCACGAAAAAAAGGTGAAAAATACCCCGGCGGGCAAGGATCGTCTAAAAGCAAAAGCAAAGCTTGGCAGCTCGAAAAAAGCCGCATCGCAGGCCGCAGGACCGCGTTTTGGCAGCTCAGCCCGCAAATCTGGCGGAACATCAGGTAGTGCAAAGCGTACAGGTACACGAGGAGGCCGTCGGTAGTACCAAAACTATGTACTAACTTGGATTACCCATTCGTTTTACGATAATAACAGCCGTGTATTAGTCAGTATGAACGTCCGGATGAATCTGGTGCAGTGGAGTTTGGTGATGATGCCCATGTTATCGTTGGCACAACCCAAACGGCTTATAACGTCGGCGCGGCCTAACTCCGTTCAGACCGTAAGCAACACGACAACCGCTACAGAACGGCAGACAAAACAGCTGGAATCGACGAGTACGGATACCACTCCGCAATCGTCGATGGACGTTAACACGCTCCCCCTTTTTGGGGAGCGGGCAAAAACGGCGGCTCAGATTGACGAGGAAATTCATTTCCTAAACGACTGCGACCGAAATTTCGCCAGCCGCCCCGAAGCCAGCGAGTTCTTTGCAGCACGCGGCTGGGATTACATTCAGAGCGGACAACTGGACACAGCGGCCCATCGCTTTAATCTGGCCTGGCTGCTTGACGCCAAAAATGCAGACGCTTACTGGGGTTTAGGCGTAGTCTGTTATCAGAAAGAGAACCTTCCCGACGCTATTCGGATGCTCAAGAAGGGGTTAGCCGTAACGGACAGCAATGCCGTTTTGATGACAGATCTGGCTACGCTTCAGATAAAGCACTTTCAGATAAAAGCCGTTCAGGACGACCTTCTCGAAGCAGAGCAACATTTACAACGCTCGCTCGCTATCAGTCCGGAAAATGCCGGTGCTTACCAGAAATTATCGCTGGTCAATTACCTGAAGGCCGATTATGACAAAGCCTGGGAATTATTTCATCAGGCCTACAGTCTCGACCTTTCGGTTCTGGACCTCGCTTACCTAAATGATCTGCTCGCGAAACGACCCGATCCGACCGGAAAGTTTAAATAAAAAATGCTGGCTTTTGGCCAGCATTTCATGCTTACAGGGTTGATTAGTTTTCCGTTTCCTCTTCCTGAATAACTTTTTCTTTTGCCCGCTCGAAGGTGATTTTTCCTTTTTCGTCCCACTCACTGATCACGAACGGTTCGAAGTCGGTATCCCACTGATCGCTGGCATACTGCGTGAGTTTTTTACGCATCCGTCGGCCACTTGGATTAATAGGATAAAACTCCGTCCAGCGTCCTACTTTTACGCCATTGTCGTATTTCCCTTCTTCGGCCAGCAGTCCATTTTCGTGAAAGGCCATATACGTGCCTTTTACCTTGCCGTACTCGATGGGTATAATCTCTTTAATTTTTCGGTGCGTCGAGTCGTGGTAGGTCAGCCTCGATTCAGCCGGCACCCCCTTCGCCCAACGGCTCTTGTCAGTAAGTATAAAATGTGAATCGTACTTTTCCCAACGCCCGTCTTTCATACCGGCGTAGTAAAAGCCTTCTTCAACCAAATCACCATTCTGATACCGTTTGTAAGGCCCATGCAATAATAAGCCGGTCCCCTCATCTTTTATGATTGAGCTGGTCACTCGACCACTACGTTGATAATAACGATACACATCCCGAACAAAAGGTAGTGGTTTTGCGGCATCGTTGTCTTTTAATATATGGAACTCCTCAACAATTGTCCGGTCTCCGCTACCCATCTTGGTATAGGCTTTTATCATTGTTAAGCCCTCATACTCATTTTTTGCCGCCTTCTTCTTGTCTTTGTTATCGGATTTAGCCTTCTTTAAATGTTTTATCTTTAGACCAAGGTCCGGCATCATATCGGATACAAGCGCATCTTTGCTCTTTTTCAAGTCGGAAATATACTCGTCTTTCTTTTCTTTCAAAGAAGACATTGAGGGAAGACCAAGCGCGGATGAAACCGAAGAAAAAGGCGAAGCAGGCGCTCCGGAAGGAGCCAACACCGGTTTCGAAGCTGTTGTCAGTGAAGCGGGTTGTGTTACTTGCGTTTGCGCAAATACTGTTCCCGATCCAACAAAAAAGACAAGGAGAACAAGATGTTTAACCGAATGTGCAAACATGATTTGAGTAACGATTGATGTCTTAAGTTTGTTAAGTTTGCAACGCTTCACTATATACTATTATTTTGTCAATCCATTACCGGAGTATCCGGCATTTATATAAACAAAGATCGTGGAAAAACAGGCTCGCATTTACGTTGCCGGACACCGAGGAATGGTCGGTTCAGCTCTTGTTCGCAAGTTACATGCCGAAGGGTACGAAAACATACTTGTCCGCACCTCATCTGAATTGGATTTAAGAAATCAAGCAGCGGTAGCTACTTTCTTTGCCGAAGAAAAACCGGACTACGTGTTTTTGGCAGCGGCTAAGGTAGGTGGTATCATGGCTAATAATATTTATCGGGCTGAGTTTCTGTATGATAACTTACTGATCGAATCGAATATTATTCATAGCGCTTATGAAACAGGCGTTAAAAAGTTATTGTTCCTCGGTTCGTCGTGCATCTACCCAAAAATGGCTCCGCAGCCGCTCAAAGAAGAATATCTGCTGAGTGGTTTTCTGGAGCCAACGAATGAACCTTACGCTATCGCTAAGATAACCGGCATTAAGCTTTGTGAAGCGTACAGAAGCCAATACGGGGCAAATTTCATCTCCGCAATGCCTACGAATCTGTATGGTCCGAACGACAACTACGACCTACAAGGCTCGCACGTGCTACCAGCGATGATCCGTAAGTTTCACGAAGCGAAGATCAACGATCAGCCTACGGTTGAACTTTGGGGCACTGGCTCGCCAAGACGGGAGTTTCTACACGCCGACGACCTCGCCGACGCGTGCTTCTATCTGATGGAACATTACAACGACGAATTGTTTGTCAACGTCGGTACCGGCGAAGACGTGACCATTCGTGAACTGGCTGAATTAGTTAAGGAGACCGTTGGCTACGAAGGCGAACTTCACTGGAATACCGACAAGCCCGATGGTACTCCGCGCAAACTGATGGATGTTTCGCGGCTGCATTCGATGGGCTGGAAACACTCAACCGAACTTCGCGAAGGTATCGAACGTACTTACCAGGATTTTCTGGCGAACGAAGTGCTGTACGTTGAATAGATGCTGATTAGTTTTACGTCTGCCACTCGTTAGCTGGCAGACGTAAAACCAGTAACCATTACAAAGCTTTGGCCGGGTTCCCAAATACCGTTGCACCCGCGTCGACGCTCTCTATGACTACCGAACCCGCTCCAATGCGGGCATTTTTGCCGATTGTCACCCCAGCAACAATCGTTGCTCCGCTACCGATAAAGGCTCCTTCTCCTACCGTCACGCCACTGTTGATCATACTGCCGGTCCCTACCTGCACGTAATCACCTAGCTTGGCCTGACTTTCAATGACGACTCCCGACTGAATAATACAATGCTGGCCCACCTCCGCAAATGGGTTGATTACGACTCGGGCGGCAATCAGATTACCATGCCCAATCGTAGCCGTTGCTGACACGATTGCCGTATCGTGAATAGCATTGACGGGCTGTACCTTCCGTCGTTCATTAAGCATTTTTACCAATCGCTTCCGAACGCGCCCATCACTAATGGCAACAAAGGCTTCGCATTTCTGCCCGATGAGTTTCAGGAACCCGTCGTCATCGGTTTCGCCTAGTACAGATATGTCTCCATACTCTTTTCCGTGAAGCTCCTTGTTATCGTCCAGCAGGCCGTAAACAACGACATTGTTGCGCTGAAATAAATCTAAAACGGTCAGACCGAGGCTACCTGCCCCAAAAATTAGCACTGGATTCTCCATTTATCGTGTTGTGTTAAGTCAATGTGAATAAAGACTTTACGAGTTCATTATAGTTGGCAATTTGGTAACACTAGGGTAAATTCTATTTCATAGACGGAGGGTAAATTCGTCTATGAAATCAAGTACACAGTTCCGCACAATTGTACTCTCTGACATTCATCTTGGTACAGAGGGCTCAAAAGCCAGAGAGGCCACCGAGTTTTTGCGAAATTACTCTTGTCAGAAACTCATCCTCAACGGCGACATCATTGATGGCTGGCAACTGAAACAGTACGGCACCTGGAAGAAAAAACACACTGCCTTTTTTAAAACGGTTTTAAAGCAAATCGTTCACTACGATACCAAAGTCATTTACCTACGGGGTAATCACGATGACTTTTTAGATCAGATTATGCCGCTCAAAGTGGGCAAAAACTTTTCGATCCGCAAAGACTATACACTAGCCTCGGGCGATAAAAAGTTTTACATCACCCACGGCGATGTCTTCGATTCAATCACCTCGCAAATGAAGTGGCTTGCCTATCTGGGCGATCTGGGATATACGTTTCTGCTTTGGATCAATAAGTTTTACAATCAATATAGAGCCTGGCGGGGCCTACCTTATTATTCGCTCTCACAACAGATTAAGCAGCGTATCAAACAGGCGGTCAACTACATTTCTGATTATGAACAGAAATTGACCGAGCTGGCACGCGCTCGCCATTGCGACGGCATTATCTGCGGCCATATTCACAAGCCAGCCATTCACAATTTTGACGGTATCATCTACATGAATTCCGGTGATTGGGTCGAATCGCTTAGTGCGCTCGTGGAAGATCACGATGGCAACTGGAACCTGCTTTACTATACATCCGAAGACGAAGACGAGGCAGAAGCCGCTGCTATAACGCACGAACTGACTCATCAATAAGCATCAGCGCTATTAACTCCATAATCATGCGTGTTTTATTTTTAGTACAGGGTGAAGGACGAGGCCATTTGACGCAGGCTTTATCATTAGCACAAATTCTGAAAACGGCAGGCCATGATGTTATTGGCGCGCTGGTGGGTGTAACCGCTGAACGAGGAGTTCCAGCGTTCTTTAGCGAAAAATTCACAGCACCGATCACGCCATTATTTAGTCCAGGGTTGGTTTACAATGCGGGCAACAATTCGCTTGAACCGTTTAAAACTACCGTACAAGCGATTCGCTCCATGCGTCCTTTCTGGCAGAGCTTGCAACAGGTACGCGACACAATAGAAACGCAGCGCCCGGACGTGGTTGTCAACTTCTATGAGATGCTGGGTGGTCTTACCTATGCTCTTTTCCGACCATCCGTACCGATGATTTGTATTGCCCATCAATACTTTGCTTTCCACTCAAATTTCCAACGACCTAAAGGGCAATGGTTTTACCGGCAAGCGTTTAAAATCAACACGAGATTAACCTGTTTCGGTGCCCAGGAACTACTGGCTCTATCATTCGATAAGCAAGCGGATGAACCGAGCCAGCGTGTACGGGTTGTTCCTCCGCTTCTCCGTCAGGAGCTGACCGATCTGAAGCCAACAGATGGAGACTTTCTACTAGCGTATGTTACGCAGCCGGGACTGAGAAGCGAATTGATGAAAGCTCATTTACAGCATCCGACGGTTCGAATGGATGGCTTTCATTCGGGCGTAACGGCTCCCGACCAGGTGATTGACGACACATTAACTTACCATGCGATTGACGGTAAGCGGTTTCTGGAATTTATGGCACGTTGCAAAGCGGTCATAACTACCGCCGGATTTGAATCGGTGTGCGAAGCCGCGTATCTGGGCAAGCCTGCCCTTATGATTCCTCAACCCAATCACTTCGAACAAGCCTGCAACGCGATCGATGGGCAGCGCGCTGGGGTTGGCGTTGCGGCCAGTCACTTCGACTTAGAACAGCTGTTGAAGGCGATTCCCAACTACGATTCAACAGTAAGCGAACGTTTCCGAGCCTGGCACGCACAGGGTTATTTTTTATTCCTAGCGGCTTTGAACCGGGCCATTATGCCTAAAAGTAAACCATCGGGTGGCTTCTTCTGGACGCGCATGCGCCACATCTTACGTTCATAACTGATAAAAAAACTGCAACGGATCGGGATACTGGAAGTTATACTGTGTAGCTTCCAACAACTTGTCTGGGCTAATAACTTTATAGGCTACCGGCGATTCGGGCTTAACAAATGTGGGTTGCTCGAAGCCGAACTCCTCGCAATTTTTACGATAGATGGCTTCCCGGTTGGGATGTTCCGGTGCAACAGCATTATAAACGCCACGAATCTTTTGCCGAATTAAAGTTTCTAGAATACCAACGGCATCATCACGGTGTAGGTAATTAACTGGAACAGCACCCGTATCTACCGTTTTTCCAGCAACGTATCTACCGGGTGTTCGATCGTATCCCAGCAGGCCACCGCAGCGTAGAATCGTTACCGCTTGTCCTGATTGGAGGTTTTGTATCGACTGTTCAGCCTTTACCAGTGCGGACGCGGCTGACTGCGCTGGCTCAACGACATCCGTTTCAACCACGACTCGATTTAGTTCAGGGTAGATAGACGTTGAACTGACGTAAATGACGTGCTTCAGTGTGGATTGTCGGATAGCTTCCACCAAATGACCTATTTGCGCCGGATGATGCTCATCGCCCAGTTTACCCGCTTTAGGTGGAATGTCAACGATAAGCGTATCGGCTTGCAGTAAAGCCGATAGGTTGCCCTGTGGCTCAGGGTTTAATGCTAACAAATGCGCTTCGATACCTTTCTGACGCAATACGCTTATCTTTTCAGCCGATGTGGTACTTCCTTTGACGGTGTAGCCTGTTTTAACCAAACGTTCGGCTAGTGGTAGCCCTATCCAGCCGCAGCCGATTATTGAAACGGTTTCCTGACTCATTAAAAAGATATACCAAAGCTAAGTGTACGCACGTCGGGCCCTTTTCCTTCCTGAAACACCGGATTCAGATCGTATTTGACGAACAAACTGGTCCGTACGATACCAATATGTCCCACCAGACCATATCGAAAATTGTTGAGGTAAAAGTTAGCGTGTTCGTGCTCTTTGTCGTTGTTCAGCCGCTTGATTTTCGTGTAACTATCGAGTCGATAACCAATAAAACCGCCTAGACCCAGATGAAACACCTTGCGGCCTGAACTATTATAAAAGCTTATACGGGGCACGACCGGCAATTGTAACGCAAAAGTCGTTAGTTTACTTTTCTTGAGTTGCTCTGGGTACTGAACGAACTCCAGCTGCGAGGGGCCTTTGGTAGCTACGACGTTATTGTCAAACATATAGTTGTTCCAGGAGCCTTCCAGCGCGTAATACAGGCTCAGCTTCGCCCGTTTTCCATTGATGAAGGTCGGACGCTGCGAGAATGCTACGGCAAAATAACGCGATCCAATCGGCTTTAAAGAATACACGTCGCTTGGGTAAGCTGCGAGCGTAGATTGACTAATGAACGTGTTGAGGCCAATCTGAAAATCGATGCTTCTCGACCATGAGTTTATACCCCTTCGCACGCTCGACCGCTTATAATCCCGAAGGTTTTTTGCCGAGTCGGATCGGGTTGAATCGCTCTTACCGCTGATAACAATCGTTACACCGTCTTTTTTCTTTGTAACAACGAGTACAGTATCTTTTAAGTAGCGACCACCATCCCGCGAAATAGCGGTTTCTCCACCCGGCACCGAATCAAGTTTCATGCTCATCTCCCGCACGATCTTATTTAAATCGTAGTTCGACAACGCTTGTATTCCGGCTTTATCGGGGGCGTAAATAACGAGTCGGGTCCGATTCGCAAATCGGATAACCAGCGAGTCAGCGGTGTGCGCCGGAGATGCATAAACGACACATACCGGAAGTACTAAAATTGCCAGGAGAGCACCTAAGCTCAGCATACTTCTCATTGCTTTACTGCTTTATCTTTTTCGAAACTGTGTTTTATCCCGCTATAGGCTTTTCCTAGTAAGCCGCTCTCGCTATCATCTTTGTCGCCACGGGCAAAAACGTCGCCCTGTTTGAATCGCTTTACCTGTTGCCAGATATTCGGAGATTTGTTTTCTTTCTCGGATTTATCGTTTGCAGCTAGTGCTGTCTTTTCTTCGATTGCCGTTTTGGCAGCCTGACGAGCCGCAACCAGTGCTTCAGGCTCAGCAATGGTGACAATCAAAACGCGCTCAGTGGCCGGCGCTGGCTTCACAGCGGCAACAATTGGTTGATCAGACGAAGTTGGCTGTGATGACGCAGCCGAATTTGTTGCTAACCGCTCAGAGTCGATCTTATCACTAGGCTTGCCAGGGGTCGTTTGTGCAGCAACAGATCCACCCGTTAATTTACGAGTTAACTCAACGGGAGCGTTAGCTGTGTTTACTTCCCTATTATCGTTTCTTATGCCTTTACGACCTTTCGTCGGTGACGAAGCTTGAGCGAGTTGGTCCGTAGCCGCAGTTTCGTCTATAACGGGATTGTCGGCCTTTTCTGCTTGTCTCGACTCCTGAGAACCACCCATACGTGTTGAGGACGGCTGCTCCAGCTTGTGATTTTCAATACGCTTATTACTAGCTACTGAGTTACGGTCTGTTTGAGCCGGATCGCCAGACGGCCAATACAACCACCCAAACAGGCATACCAGTAGTAAACAGGCGGCAGCAGCCATGTAGCGGTAGCTATCGGGATTTCGCCAGAAGACAACTTTTGGTTTTTCGGTTGTCTGCCCCAAACGCGCCTGTAGCCGCTCAAAACCATCAGAGCTCGGCGGCAATGACATGTTACCCAGCTTTCGGGCAAACAGGTCATCAATCGGCAGTCTTTCGGTATGTTTTTTCATAATGTTCGCTCTGGTTCCGGCGTCCCGGTTCTTGTTCCAGTTTTTTCAAACTCATTTGCAACAACGTCCGGGCACGACTTAGCTGCGACTTAGACGTCCCTTCCGAGATGCCCAACATCTCGGCTATTTCAGCATGGCTATATCCTTCAACGGCGTATAAGTTGAACACAGTCCGGTATCCTTCGGATAACTGATTTACCAAGCGTAACAGATCGTTTTCATTGACAGCCGCATCCGCCCACTCGTAATCCGGTTCGACAGTAATGTCTTCAATGGGTACTTCCTGCCGAAGCTGTTTTGTTCTGCGAAGAAACATAAGCGACTCAGTCACCATGATTCGCCGGACCCACCCTTCAAAACTACCATCCTCCCTAAACTGATTTATTTTTTCGAAAACGCGCATAAAACCGTCCAGCATCACTTCCTCCGCATCTGCCCGATTTGCACAATAACGAACGCATACCGCCAGCATTTTACCCGCAAACCGTTCATAGACTACCTTGTGAGCGCGGCTTTCGCCCCGCTTCAACGCAGCAATCATCTGCGATTCGGTCGTAAAAAACGGTATAAGTCGAAGCATACTAGTTTAGGTTCATCGACAAGATGCACGATACTAGGGCATTGGTTGCATACGTCCTAAAAATTGTTAAAAAATTTTGCCGATCAGCGAAGTCGCAACTAATCTTTTGTCAGTAGTAGCCAACAAAAAAGGGGCATTACAGCCCCTTTACGTATTTTATACCGGCTACGTAGTGTAGCCAAATAACGCGTGATATTCGAAAATTTACCGGTGCAATCAAGAGCATAACGGGCGCTACAACGGCGGCATATACCCATCCATCAGGATCACCTCCTAAATAAAAAAGCATGAAGCCAATCACCAGTGCTACTCCACCAGATATGGCGTAGCTCACGTACATGGCCCCAATGAAATAGCCCGGTTCGACTTCGTAGCGCAATCCACAGTGGGGACAATGCTCATACATTTCATCGAATCCCTTTGGCGAGTAAAAAGGCTTTTTAAAAATTTTACCTTTCCTACATCTGGGACAAAGCCCGCTTAACGCGGCCTGTAATTTCGAGACGTCTTTCATGCTCACGCTTGCTATTTCTGTACCACAGATATCCTATGGCACTGACAATCAAATAAGGGACCACTAGTAGGTAGAGGATACCGAAGTTCAGTTCCGAAGCTACAACACTACGCCCATTACTAACCGTACTTTCAACTGTTCCACGACACATGGCACATTGGGCCATTAAGTCGGGGGCTACTGATACGAATACAACTAGTAGTAACCACACTTTCCAACTTCTCATAATTTTTTTGAGCTAATGGACGTAATACGGTTTAATCAGTAGATAAACAACAACGCCCGTAATACTAACGTATAACCAGATTGGGAAAGCATATTTCACGGTTTGTTTATGCTTCTGTATCTGGCCGCTTAAAGCAAAATACACAGCCCGCAGCACAAACCAGACCACAACGACAGACAGTACGATATGCGAAATCAGCAGAAAGTAATAAACCGGACGTACCCATCCTTGACCACCGAAAGGCGTCGAATTATTCGTTAAGTGGTAAAGAACATAGCTCACCAGGAAGAGTGAACCCAGCGTAAAAGCGGCTAACATCGTACGCTTATGAGCCTCAACATTCTGTTGCCGAATGAAATAAAGCCCCATCAATAAAAGCACGGCGGTTAGCGAATTGATTACGGCATTTATGTGGGGCAGGTACGTCGTCCACCCGCCTAAGTCAACCTTTTGACGAATACCCAACAGAATGGCTACAGCAACGGGAATAGCTATCGATAAAATATTGATAACCCGATTGGCTTTTTGCTCCCGAGCCGGTTGCAATGTTTCCATAATAACGGTGAATTATTCTTTGTCGTAGATATCCAGAAGGACACGAATTTCGAGCACTAGCCGATCAACGTCTTCCTTGTCTGTCCCATCGTAAAAACCCCTGACAATGCCTTCCTTATCTACTAATACCAACTTTTGGCTATGAATAAAAGTTTCGTCAGGTTTCCCTTCGGTGACACCCTTATCAACTGCCGGTAAGTAATACCCATGCATCGCCAAGTCATAGATTTCCTCTTTACTTCCCGTCAGGAAATACCACTTCCCAGGTATCGCTTCGTACTTTTTGGCGTAGGCTTTCAGCTGCTCAGGGCGGTCATGCTCCGGATCAACTGAGTGGGATAAAAAGACGATGTTTGGATTTTCGCGAAAGATGTCCTGCACGCGGGTAAGTTGTGACGACATTCTCGGACAGATTGTCCCGCATCTCGTAAAGAAAAAGTCAGCAACGTAAATTTTTCCTTTTACAATGGATTGGTCAACTACTTTACCGTCCTGATCGATTAGCCTGAACGGGGGGATATGATTGTATAGCGTGTCAGTAACCTGCTGGCCATCTGCCAACGTTACCTTACCCATTAGAGGCTCTCCTTTTGCCGAATCAATTTTGGGCAAATAACGAGGCAAAACGTAATGATTTTCGGTACCGAACCGTAGGAATAGATACAGCAAAGCCGGGACCAGCAGCGTAGCGAGCAGGATCCCGGCTTTTCGATTGGCCGTCATAATTTATCGAAGTTCGAAAATTGAACCGCCTTCGTTCAATAATGCAACTAACAACCAGACGACAAAAATTACGGGAAGCACGATTGCCCAGATAAGGCTTTTTACTTCATGCTTAAGGTGCATAAATTCACCTACAATGTAAAACGCTTTGACTAACGTCATGATAACGAAAATCGACGTTCTAAAGCCGCCAGCTTTCATGAAGTAAGCCAACGTAAATTCTAGAGCAGTGATGGCAAGTAGAATCCAGAAGGTCCGCCAAATAACACCTGTTTGCGCTGGTGGTATTTCTCCAACTTCGTGGGTTCCGTGTGTATGATCAGACATGGTAAAAGATGGTTAAACCAGGTAAAAGAAGGTGAATACGAATACCCAAACAAGATCGACAAAGTGCCAGTACAGACCGACTTTCTCGACCATTTCGTAATGGCCACGACGGTCGTATAAGCCAGTTGCAGCCCGATAGAAAATCAAGATGTTCAGAATAACACCACTGAGTACGTGCGTTCCGTGAAAACCAGTAATGAAGAAGAACAAGTCAGCGAAAGCTGGTGGTCCATACTGGTTCTCAACTAGGTTAGCACCAAAAATTGTGCGTTGGATAGTTTGCCCATTCACAATTTCTGTAATGGTTGTACCCGTTTCCGTTCCATGAATAAAGTGCGTCCATTCCCAAGCCTGGCTTCCCAAAAAGGTAAAACCACCAAGAATAGTCCAGAGCATGTATTTCTCAACGTCAGCGCGGTCCATCCGATGACCAGCCTCAACAGCTAGTACCATCGTTACGCTACTGAAAATAAGAATAAACGTCATGATACCCACGAAAATCAGGGGCATATCGACACCATGCAAAAACGGCACTGCGTTGTAAACCTTTTCAGGCGTTGGCCAATAGAGGTTCGAGAATTTGAACACCTCTCCATAAATAGCTGGGTCCCAAGCTGGATAGCTATACCGTATCAGACCGTACGTTACCAGCAAAGCTGAGAACGTAAACGTGTCAGAAATCAGGAAGAACCACATCATCAGCTTGCCGTAGCTCGCCTTCATTGGCTCGACACCCCCCATCCAGGTTTTCTTGTCGAACACTTGATCCGAGTCGGTTGTCAGGGTATCGGTCGTTACACTAGCCGCCATGCGTCTAAAAGATTATCAATGAAAATAGACTAAAAAGAAAAACAAATACAACCACAAAATGTCTAAAAAATGCCAGTATGTAGCAGCAATTTCTAGTTGATTCAAACTTTTAGCGTGAATTCTAAGCTTAAAAGCAGCAATTAGCGCGAACACCAACACCGCTAAGCCCGAAATCAGGTGAAACGCGTGTAGCCCTGTAAATACATACATAAAAGAGCCAGCGGGGTTTCCCACAAAAAACACATTCTGTTTAACCAGATCAACCCAGCCTTGGAATTGCATGTATAAAAATGCCATTCCAAGTGCAAAAGTAATAGTTATCGCTATTTTCAGACCGCCGAAGTTATCTTTTTTTGCAGCAAGATACGCCCAATGCATTGTCAGGCTACTCGCTACCAGTACAATCGAGCTATAGGAGAAAACGGTAGGTATGTCATACTCTAACCAGTTCCCTTCGGCCCGGCGTACCAGATAAGCACTGGTCATTGCGGCAAAGAGCATAATAATACTAACGATGAACAACCAAAGAATAAACTTCTTAGGATTCATCGAGAGCGTCTCTTCCGGCTCTTCAATCACAGCAAGTTCGTTCACAAAATCACTCATGGTTCCTTAAACTTTGTCTAACAGGTAAACTATCTGTACAACAGGTAAGTACAATAAAGAGCCAAACATCATTTGTAAAGCCGCTTTATCGGTACAAGTCCTCATTAAGTGAAACGTTTGTGCTAGGAACAAGATTCCGCCAATCATAGCGACCAATGCGGAATTTATGCCTGTCATACCGAGTAAGTAGGGCAACCAACCTATGGGCACTAAGAACAAGGTATAGATCATGATACGAAAGGCAGTGTCTGCGTTTTTACCGCTACCCGGCATCATTTGAATTCCTGCTTTTTTGTATTCATCAAACGCTAGCCAGCCAATCGCCCAGAAATGGGGAAACTGCCAGAAAAACTGAATAGCGAATAAGATACCAGGAGCCCACCCGTAATGGTTTGTGGCTGCTACCCAACCGATCATTGGTGGAAAGGCCCCAGGTAGTGCACCAATGAACACAGCGATCTGACCTTTCCGCTTAAGTGGCGTGTAGACAAAGCCGTATAACAGCAACGATAGTACAGCTAGTGCCGCAGCTCTGATGTTAAAAACTTCGACGAATAAATAACATCCAACGCTGAATAGTATGAATGCAAATATAGCCGCTTCATTCACCGACAGCCGACCAGTTGGTAATGGTCTGACGGCTGTTCGCTTCATTACCTTGTCGGAATCTTTTTCAATAATCTGGTTAATAATATTTGCAGCTCCGGTTATTGCAATAGAAGCAATTGCCAAGACCCCAACTTTCCACCAAATTACTTGATCAACAGCTAGACAATAACCAAACACGCCAGAAAAAACTACAGCTAGCGTAAGCTTTAGTTTTATTAACTCTATATACGCTTTAGCTTTCGCATTGACGCCGTTTACAGCAATCGTTTTTTCCATACTATATTTTTAATTCATAGATCGGCTGAGCTGACTTTTGCGCAAGTCCTATCCTCGGCATGCACATTAACCAAGCTACAAATTGCAAACCTATTATTATAATCGCTAACAATAAATGAATGGGTTGAGCTGCGGCTGGCACACCCATATACGCCATTATAACGCCCGTTAGTATTTCTATGAACACCAGGACTATCAACCAAGTGGCGATTGCCGATATCCATCCGTTCTTACCAAGCTTGCGCAGCTGATAAATTACCGCTACATGGAAGGCCAGAATCACTAATGAAAACGAACGGTGGACGTAAAATCGCCAATCTAAATTGTCAATCCAGCTGTCCCGTTGGCCGTAACCGAGACGTTTTATGGCTTCATCAAGCGTCTCCCGAACAGTAGTACCGAGTAAGAGTTGCCCTAATGTCAAAAACAAGGTAAGTAGCAAGAGCCAAGCAACACGGCTTTCCTTGCGGCCATTCGTCATTGACTTCACTTGCTCTGGATTTGCGCGAACGAGGACAAAGAGTAACGATAGAACAACTAAAATCGCTAGTAGTAGGTGAAAGGAAATTAGGTATTGTGCTAACTCCGTTGCAACCACTCGTGAACCAAGCCAGCCATTTGCCCCTATCAGCAGAAAAGCAGCGATACTACCAATGACAATCGCTTTGTCTTTCCGCCAGTATTGAAATGAAGTAATTAACGTAGCAAAAACAAAGAAGCCGGATAATACGCCCAGCAACCTGTTTACATATTCAATCCATGTTTTTACAGCATTGAACTCAATTTCGCCCTTCAGCTTCGCTCCGTAAATGGCTTGGTAATTAGAAGGTAATTGAGACGCTTCTGTAGGAGGAATCCAACGGCCGAAGCATTTAGGCCAGTCAGGACAGCCCATTCCAGAACCTGTTCCTCTAACAATACCACCAGCTAACACAACTAGGTAGACGATTAGTATTGTTAAAAGCACCAGACTCTGGAATCGCTGTTCTTTTTTATTAATGAGGTTGCTTGAATTGATCATTCATATTCTGTGCCTCAATCTCTCTTTCCAAACTGATCAACTCATTTTCGTGAGGTAGGTTGGACTCCGGAGTTTGTGAATAGGGCACGTTTTGTGGAATGAAATCATCCTTAGCTCCTGGTTTGCTATAATCATACGGCCACCGATAAACTGCGGGAATTTCACCTGGCCAGTTACCATGACCTGGAATGATCGGCGTAGTCCACTCTAACGTATTTGACTTCCACGGGTTTTGTGTCGCTTTTCTACCTTTGAAAATGCTATACACAAAATTATAGACGAATACCCACTGAGCCGTGAAGGTGAAAATAGCTGCGATACTGATAAAGCTATTCATATCAGCGAAAATGTTTTTCGTGAAGTCGTAGCTCGTAAATGCATAATACCGACGTGGGAAACCCGCGATACCAATGTAGTGCATTGGGAAAAACACCAGATAGATACCAATGAATGTAAGCCAGAAGTGGATATAACCAAGCTTCTCATTCATCATACGGCCAAACATTTTTGGGAACCAGTGATATACCCCAGCTAATAAGCCAAAGGCAGAAGCTGCACCCATCACAAGGTGGAAGTGAGCTACTACGAAGTACGTATCGTGCAACTGAATATCAAGAGCAGAGTTACCCAAGATAAGGCCAGTCAAACCACCCGAAATAAAGAACGATACAAGACCGATCGAGAACAACATAGCCGGGGTAAACCGAATGTTACCACGCCAGAGAGTCGTAATGTAGTTAAACGCTTTTACCGCTGATGGTACAGCAATAATCAGAGTAAGGAACATGAACACCGACCCAAGGAATGGGTTCATCCCCGAAACGAACATATGGTGTGCCCATACGATGAACGCAAGGAAGGCAATACCCATCATGGACGCAATCATGGCGCGATAACCAAAAATTGGCTTACGTGCGTTGGTTGCAATGATCTCCGAGGTCATTCCCAAAGCAGGAAGTAAGACAATGTATACTTCGGGGTGTCCTAAGAACCAAAACAAGTGTTGGAACAGGATCGGGCTACCACCTACGTTCGGAAGCGCTTCCCCCTTGATATAAATCTCTGACAAATAGAAACTTGTTCCAAAACTCCGGTCAAAGATCAGAAGCAGAGCCGCTGATAGAAGAACAGGGAATGAGATCAGACCTAAAACAGCTGTCAGAAAGAACGCCCAGATTGTCAGCGGCAGTTTGCTAAACGACATACCGCGTGTCCGCAGGTTGATTACGGTTGTGATGTAGTTGATACCTCCTAATAATTGAGATACAATAAACAGCGCCATTGCAATCAACCAAAGCGTCATTCCGAGCTCCGAACCTTTGTGTGCTTGGGGCAGCGCGCTAAGAGGAGGGTACACAACCCAACCACCAGCAGCAGGTCCCGTCTCCAAGAACAACGAACAGAACATGAACACTCCGGCCAAGAAGAAGAACCAGAATGATAACATGTTCAAAAACCCTGATGCCATATCACGAGCACCAACTTGAAGCGGTATCAGAAAGTTTGAGAATGTTCCGCTCAAACCAGCTGTTAGCACGAAAAATACCATGATGGTACCGTGCATGGTCACCAAAGCCAAGTAAAAGTCTTGGTCAAGCTTACCAGCTTCATTGATCCAGCCACCTAAGATTGGACGCAGAAACTCTAACTTCATGTTAGGAAAACCTAACTGAAGCCGGAACATAACTGATAAGCTAATCCCAATAATTGACCAAAGAATCCCAGAAATCAGGTATTGCTTGGCAATTGTTTTGTGATCTTCCGAAAAAATGTATGTCTGCCAAAAACTCTGCGGCTCGTGGTGATCATGCTCAATTGCATGAGCTACGGTTGCCGGGTTAGCTGGAACAGTCGCCATTGTATTTGGTTTATTAAAGTTTTTTTAGATTAACGAATCGTAGCACTGGCTACTGACAGACCACCGCCCTGTTTCGTTGAGGCTGTTGCACTGTCCGACGGGGCAGCAGCACCATCAGCAGGCAAGTACTTCGCTGCTTTCGCTTTCAAATTGGCAGGGATCCGCGCTGCCAGATCCGGAGTAGAACTCAAGAGTGGCTTTTGCTCTTTGCACCATGCTTGCCACGATGCTTCATCCTCAACAATTAAACGAATACGCATTGAGAAGTGTCCCTGACCGCATACTTCTGTACAAGCGATTTCATAACCGAAGTCCTGGTTGCCGGTAATGTTCCGCATTTCGTCGGTTGTCTTATCAGCAACGAACCAGAAACGGGTTGGCATACCTGGTACAGCATCCATTTTCACCCGAAGATGAGGAATGAATACGCTGTGCAACACATCACGAGCACGGATTTTCAACAAAACAGGTTTGCCCGCTGGGATATGCAATTCAGAAGTTGATACAAAGTCATCAAATGACGATTCATCTGAATAATCAATTCCTGTCTCGTTGTTGTTGTCGATAAGCTTATAGTTGTAAGAACCAAGCTTATTGTCATCAACACCTGGATAGCGAACGATCCAGTTAAACTGCTTTCCAACGATCTCAAAAACCTGAGCATCTGCTGGAGCTTCAGACATGATATCACGCCATGCGCGCCAGCCGGTGAAAACCAGAATAGCCATCACGATTGCTGGCACTACGGTCCAGATTAACTCCAGCTTGTGGTTTTCTGGATAATAAGCCGCTCTACGGCCTTCTTTGTGTTGATACATCCATGAGAATAAAAACAACAGCGCGTTTGTAATAACAAAAGCAACCATGATGATTCCCATCGACAACCAGAACAAGAAATCGGTACGACGACCGTGCGGAGAGGAAGCCTCTGGCAAGAAGAATTGCTTGGCATATAGGAAAGACCATACCACGCCAATTATTCCAAGAATGAAGAAGATCATGAACAAGGCACCGTTGATACGGTTACTCGTCCCTATGCGACCTTCCTCAACGGGACCATTTGCATTCTTTACAACGGTTGCAATCCGAGAAACGACCAAAGCAGCCATTCCTAGAAAGATAACCGATAATATAGCAACTATGTAAACCATGTTGTAAGCGGATTATTGATTAGATGTCATGGTGTATGGCTTCCTCTAGCATTGGATGATTCTTTGGAATCAAATTAGCTTTTGTAAGCTGTGAAGAAATAGACCACATGAACCCACAGGCAAAAATCAGAATCATACCGAATTCAATCGGTCCAAAACCACCGTGCTCGCCTACCGTTCCTGGCATAATATTGGTATAGAAATCGAAATAATGACCGATTATAATACCCCAAGCAGCTATCTTAAGAAAGATATATGTCCGCTTAGAATCTCTTGTCATTAGAACGAGAAATGGAAAGACAAAGTTTAGAAGTATATTTATAAAGAATGGTGCTTTATAAATACCCCCAAATCCACTGAAGCGCTCGCGGTAGTAAATTGTTTCCTCTGGAATGTTAGCGTAATAGTAAAGCATGAACTGAGCGAACCACACATATGTCCAGAAAATGCTGAACGCAAACATGAATTTACCTAGATCCTGAAGATGGCTTTCATTTACTATCTTCAG
This sequence comes from Spirosoma liriopis, assembly GCF_023196085.1. NCBI lineage: Bacteria > Pseudomonadati > Bacteroidota > Cytophagia > Cytophagales > Cytophagaceae > Spirosoma > Spirosoma liriopis. The sequence goes on along the minus strand of NZ_JALPRF010000002.1, from coordinate 147,132 downwards.
ATAGCCCCGTTCCTTTAGGTTTACAACAGTCAGCGTAATAATAGCTAAACCTGTAACGTGCCAGCTAGCCAGTGTATACCAACCAAACATGGTACTAAACCAGTGAGTATCGATAGACATAACAAAATCCCAGGCCGAGGTTGACGATGTTACGCCAAAAACCACGAGGAAAGCTGTACCTAACCGAATGCTCTTATCGTAGTATTCAGTACCCCCGTTTAGATCTTCGTCTAAAGAATACTTGCGGATCATACGCCATAGCACATACCATAGCGCGAAATACAGGACGATACGGATTAGGTAAAATGGCGTATTAAGAAAGCCGTGTTTGCCACTGATTATCGGATCGTATTCTGGACTGCTCTTGTCATACAATGCAGGATTGGTCCAGTGGAACAAATCATGGCCAGCAACAAAGAAGACAAGAAGAATAGCTATACCTGTAAAAGGTAGAAAAGCAGGCAGTGCTTCTGGAACACGTTTAAAGGCAGATGACCAGCCAGCCTGAGCCAGATAGTTGTAGGAAATAAAGAACATCCCGATCACGGAAGCTCCAGCAAAATAGACAGCATTCAGCCAGACGTTTGCCCAAAGCCGATTCGTCCATTTATAGGCGTGATGTCCTGATTCTGCACCTTCGTGTACACCGGCCGCATGAGCAACTTCATGATGTCCATGAGAACCAGCACCCGATGCCAGTAAGTACGCGCCAATTGCGACCAACGCAACTCCGGCTCCGATGCCAATAAGTAGTCGACGCTTGGATTCCGCAGTAAATTCAAATTCTTCGTCTAGCGACGGTATTGCGTGAGCCGATGCCATTCTTAATAGTTTTCAGTTTTCGGTTATTAGCTTTCAGTTCAATGGCTGTCCAATCAAACAACCGAAAACCAAAAGCTAATACTCAAATTTATCCTTGTTGCAATTTGTGTACGTACTGAACAATCTTCCACCGATCTTCAGGGGTAATTTGAGAGCCATGTGGCCACATACGCCCTTTACCATGCGTAATCACATGAAAGATGTGTCCATCATTCATTGTTTTATAAGCATCGGTAGCGTAGTTAGGTACCCCTTTATACTCTTTACCGACAGGTCCATCGCCCTTACCCGTTGCACCGTGGCAATGTGAGCAATACCGAGTGTACATTAGCTGACCGTCAGCTAGCGACTTTTCGGTTTGAGGGATTGGGTTTGTCAACGTACGCTCAGCAATAGAGATACTATCGGCTGGGATGTTGTAAATCATCAAATCAGTTGATGCACTATCTCCATCAAACGTAGTATGGTAATTTGGCCTTGAAACCGTTCCCCGAGCTGGGAGACGCATGTTCAGACCGTTTTCCCGAACGTTTATGGTGTTTGGCCGAATCTGACGATAAGGTTCATAGCCAACAGCATCGTACATGTTCGGAGCAAATTCAAGACCGGTACTATCATGGCTCCGCTTGCAGGATGTTCCAGCAAATAGTAGCCCAACGATAGCCAGTGCAGTTATGCTTATATGTTTCGTTATCATTCTCATGCGGACCGTTAGAACTGCTTAATGTTAACTTCAGCAGCTCCTGATTTTCTCAGAATTTGCTCTATATCACCTTCGCCAATATTGTTTTTGCTTAGGTCAATAGCCATTGCAAACTTATTATCAGTAGTTCTCAGGTCATACATTAAGGGTTTAACCGTAGGCCCAAGACCGTTTGATACAAGAAAGGTAGCAACCATGCCCAAGGCACAGAACAATACCGTTAATTCAAATATAATCGGTACATAGATGACCGGGGAATACGAATCTTTACCACCAACGATCATTGGCCAGTCGAAACCTTCGGTATAAGCGGTCAATAAAAGAGCAGTTGTTGTACCCGACAGAGCAAATAGAAAAGCGGCAATCCCTAGCCGTGACCGTGGGTGTCCAAGCGCAACGTCCAATCCGTGAATTGGGAATGGTGAATACACTTCATGAATACGTACACCCGCTTTTTTAACATCTTTAACGGCTGTCAGTACAACATCATCATCATCGTAGATGCCTACCAAAAATTTACCGTTACCAATTACGTCTGACATGATCAGTGATTAATGTTTGAGGTTTGTAGCTTGATGGTTGCAGCGTTAACCACAACCATCAAGCCGCCCGGTTACCCAGCTCGAACTAGTTTACTCTACGTCTTTATTGAATGTTGGATTCGCAACGCGCTCCCCTTTAGCAACGCCAGAGACAGACACTGGCAGTCTTTCCGACGACGATTTGATTACGGTCTTTACTTCGGCCATGTTCACTACAGGTAGGAACTTGGAAAATAATAAGAACAACGTAAAAAACAAACCGAATGAGAAGATGTAATCGCTGATATCGAACAAGGTTGGATGGAACATAGCCCAGCTCGATGGCAAGTAATCACGGTGCAGCGAGGTAACGATAATTACGAACCGCTCGAACCACATACCGATGTTCACCACGACTGACAACGTAAATGTCCAAACGATGCTCCGACGGATAGCCCGTGACCAGAAAAGCTGTGGAGTGATTACGTTACAGGTCATCATCGCCCAGTAAGCCCACCAGTAAGGACCTGTGGCACGGTTGATAAACGCGTAACTTTCAAATTCAACTCCAGAATACCAAGCGATGAAGAACTCTGTCAGGTAAGCTACGCCCACAATAGAACCTGTTAGCGTAATGACTTTGTTCATCGACTCAATGTGCTCAAGCGTAATGTAATCTTCCAATTTAAATACGACCCGGATGATCAACACAAGGTTTTGCACCATGGCAAATCCGGAGAAGATAGCACCAGCTACGAAGTAAGGAGGGAAGATTGTTGTATGCCATCCTGGAATCACCGACGTAGCAAAGTCAAATGATACGATGGTGTGTACAGACAATACAAGTGGAGTAGACAGACCAGCCAGGATCAAGCTCATGTATTCATAACGAGCCCACGTTTTAGCGGAACCGTTCCAACCTAGCGAGAATGCACCATAAATATAACGAGATACTTTGCTGCGAGCCCGGTCGCGGATGGTAGCTAGGTCAGGCAGTAAGCCCATGTACCAGAAAACCAATGATACAGTGAAGTATGTGCTAATAGCAAATACGTCCCATACAAGTGGAGATTTGAAGTTTACCCACAACGACCCGAATGTATTTGGCAGCGGTAATGCCCAGTAAGCGAGCCAAGGCCGACCCATGTGCATCAGAATGAACGTAGCTGCGCAAATAACGGCGAAAATGGTCATCGCTTCAGCCGCGCGGTTTACAGCCGTCCGCCATTTTTGACGGAACAGTAGTAAGATCGCAGAGATCAGCGTTCCGGCGTGACCGATACCAACCCACCACACGAAGTTGGTAATGTCCCATGCCCAACCGACTGTTTTATTCAAGCCCCATACACCAAGGCCCTCCCACCAGGTCCAGAACACGCAGGCGGTTCCGTAGAGTAGCACAACCACCGAGATGGTAAAGGCAATCGTCCACTCGCGGGTGGGGCTTCCCTCAACCTGTCTGCTGATATCCTCCGTCACGTCGGCGTAGGTCTTACCACCGGTGACCAGAGGAGTTCTTACGGCTGATGTTACATGCGACATATACTTACTTTTTTTATTTTCGATTTACGATGTACGATTTACAGTTTGTGTTCTCTTGATGTTTAAAATCGTGAGTTACAGGCCGTAAATTGTAAGTTACATTATGCCTCTGATTCCTGACGAGCTTTTTGTTTAGGCTCTTCGTCTTTGTTCCGGATTTTCGTAAGGTACGAAATCTGCGGTCTTACGTTAATCTCTTCGAGCACGTGGAAAGCACGACCTTGCCGTTCGGTTTCCAGTGTTTTAGAAATCGTACTCTCCGGATTGTTCATATCTCCGAAAATAATCGCATTCGTTGGGCAGGCTTGTGCACAAGCTGTCTGAATTTCGTCAGGCATTGGCCGACGACGTTCTTTCTTGGCAGTCAGTTTACCTTCCTGAATACGTTGTACGCAGAATGAACATTTTTCGATTACACCGCGTGAACGAACCGTTACGTCCGGGTTAATGACCATTTTACCAAGGTCATTATTGAAGTTATAATCGAAGTTATCGTTGTCGAAGTACTTGAACCAGTTGAACCGGCGTACTTTATAAGGACAGTTGTTTGCGCAATAACGTGTACCTACACAACGGTTGTAGGTCATTTGGTTAAGACCTTCCGTGCTGTGGGTAGTAGCCAACACAGGGCATACCGTTTCGCAGGGAGCATTGCTGCAATGCTGACACAGCATTGGTTGGAACGTTACTTCAGGGTTAGCTGATGCAACTTCTAACTCTCTAACGTCTTCTGGATCGGCGTCGCTACTGTAGTAACGGTCAATCCGAATCCAGTGCATTTCACGACGGTTGATAACTTCCTGACGACCAACAACAGCAACGTTGTTTTCGGATTGGCAACCGATTACGCACGCATTACAGCCGATGCATGAGTTCAAGTCAATGACCATACCCCATGAATGGTTTGGCTTGCCGTAACCATTCCATAGCGTAATATCAGTTGGCGCTTTTGGCCCTTCCGATGTCGCTACTCTTGGCTCATACCGGCCCGCCATCGGGTTCTTCTGGTAATCAGCGAGTATCGCTTCCTGAAGAACAGCTTTACGACCCATTACGGTCTCGTGCGTCTGCGTCTGCGCTATTTCGTGCGATCCACCAGCCTTGTCAACTTTTGCGTCGAAAGCAGCATACGTTACATAGCCACCGGCTAGAGTAACAAACGGAAACGCGTTTTTACCGACACCATTTGCCGACTTACCAGCTTTCTCGCGACCATAACCGACGGCCACAGAAACTGTGTTGTCTGCCTGGCCAGGTTGAACAAGAACAGGTAATTCTATCGACTTACCACCAACGCTTACCGTTACCAGGTCGTTCTGAGCAAGGCCCATATCGTTGGCTGTCTTCTGCGATAGCGATGCGTAGTTATCCCAGCAAGCCTTTGTAACAGGATCCGGCATTTCCTGTAACCAGGGGTTATTAGCCATTGCACCTGTACCAACGCTTACTTTCTCATAGAGCGCTAGCTCCATGCCTGTTGTTGGTCTGTAACGCTGAGCAATTCCGGCAGCAGCTTGTGCTACGTTGCCAGCAAAAGAAGCTCCACCTGCTACTGCTGCACCTTTATTAGGCTCGAATACACCGTCGTGTAAGCTCTTAATCCAAAACGAATCGAAAGAGCTGAAGCCAGATGCTTGTGGGTAGCGGTTTGTCCGCCAGTAGTTTTTTAAATACGTCTGAAAATCACCTGGTTTACCAGCCCACGTCAAAAGACTCGATTGAAATTGGCGAGTTTTATAAATGTTGGTGATGGCAGGCTGCATCAGACTGTAGAAACCCTGTTTTGGCTCAGCATCATTCCAGCACTCCAAATAATGAGGAGCTGGCGCAATGTATTTTGCCAACGAAGCCGTTTCATCAGCCCGGTCCGCAAATGACACGGACAAGGCAACTTTAGGCAACGCTTCACCTAACTCAGCACCACGAGGATGATCGTATACCGGATTAGCGCCAAAAATAAGTACTGCTCCTACGCGACCTCCTTTAACTTCGTCGATAAAAGCATTCATCTGCTGGTCATTACCCTGACGGTAATTAACCGGTGTATTGATATCGATTGTTGTTCCGTAGCTACCCAGCAGATTGTTCAGAGCATTCACAACGATCTGAACATTTGGATCGTTAGAACCTGATACAACCAGTGCGCGTCCACGTGAACGGGCCAGATCGTTGGCAGCTTTGTCAAGATTAGCAACAGTAACAGCTGGCGTACTGATCGCTGATCCGCCTAGTTTAGCCGCTACTTTGTTATACAGCGCTGCGACAACCAGACCTTCCTGCGATGGTTTGATGGCGGTACGGTAATCAGCGTTAGCACCTGTCATCGACAGTCCCGTTTCGAACTGATAGTGCCGCGACATGGTTTTCTTACCACCACCGACAGCACCGATTTTCCGTCCCGTTGCGTACGGACGAGCATATTCTAGCGGAGCAATCCACGTACCGAGGAAGTCAGCACCAACACTAACGATTGTTTGCGCTTTGCCAAAATCGTAGGAAGGAATAACAGCCTTACCAAATGAAGCCTGGTTAGCCTGCGTAATACCAAATGCTGAGTTGGCATCGTACATGATGTGACGTGCCGTTGGGTATTTGGCAACGAAATCAGCTACGACAGCTTTGGTTGCCGGGCTAAGGATCGTTGATGTAACAATCCGGATGGCACCTCCACGAGACGCAACCGAATTCAGCTGAGTGACAATTTCCCGGTCTGCTGTAGCCCAGTCAATATCTGACTCACCCCGCTTTGGACCTTTCAGCTTATCAATATCATATAGTGACAAAACCGATGCCTGAACCCGAGCGGTGGTACCACCTTTCGAAATGCTGGACAGCGGGTTACCTTCGATTTTGATAGGCCGACCTTCGCGTGTTTCAACTAAAACGGCAGCGTAATCACCGCCTTCGGTATACGTTGATGCGTAGTAGTCTGAAATAGAAGGAAATGTAAATTCCGGTTTGTTGATGTACGGAATTGCTTTATGAACTGGGGTTTCGCAGGCTGCCAAAGTCACGGCTGCCATGCCAAAGCCCATTACTTTCAGGAAATCACGGCGTTGGGTGTTTGAACCACCGAGCAGACCTTCCAAGTCACTCGGCGAGTCTTGCGGATCAGGATTAGCAAACTCGCTGTTAGCGTTTTTCACAAACGTTGCGTCGTTGCGTAATTCTTCAACCCCTTTCCAATACCGTTTGGTCGTATTCTCTTCCATGCGTGTTGTAATCGGTAAGATACCTGTTGGTTGAACCGGCCGGTCAACCTGACGTATTACGGTCAGGTCTATACGGCCCAGTGGATTAATAGTGGCATTTAGAACATTCTAGACCGCCGATATTAGCCACTTTGAGCGGCTCTTTGCTTTCTTTCCGGTGGAGAGCGACTAACTTATCGTAGTAAGCATTGTCTTTCGTATTAACTTCCGTCTTGCGGTGGCAGTCAATACACCAGCCCATCGTCAGCGACGAACGCTGCTCAACTACTTCCATTTTTTCAATCTCACCGTGGCAGGTCTGGCACTGTACGTTACCGACGTTTACGTGTTGAGCATGGTTGAAGTAAGCCAGATCAGGCAGGTTATGAACCCGAATCCATTCGATAGGACGATTCTGTTCAATAGCTGTGTAGATCTTTTGAATTTCCGGAGACTCTTTCTTGATGACGCCGTGGCAGTTCATACAGATATTAGCCGACGGAATCGTAGCGCTCTTGCCCTTATTAACTCCTGTGTGACAGTAGTTACAATCGATCTTGTACTGACCTGCATGCAGCTTGTGCGAATAAGCGATTGGCTGCTTAGGTGCGTAACCTTGTTGAATACCGATGCTGTAAGCGCCATCGAATGTTTCTTTCGTAGCAACCAAGATAAACAACCAGATTACAATCGAGCGAAGTGTCGAGTTATTGAAAGCGCTAGACAAACCGTCTTTCAAACGCTGTCCAAATGATGAAGTAGTTTGTGTTCCATCGACAGTTACCGGCGTTACGGCTTTCGACAGGATCGTTACGATTACCAGCAGGACGCCCAGAACGAGCAACATCACTACAAGTAAAGCAACAAGTACTACTGTAAACAGCTCAGAAGGACTACCAGCGGTTGCTCCACCCGGCTGACTTACGCCTGCCGTGTTTGCGTTACCTGGTGTGCTTGTAGGTCCCGCTGTTGCAGGTTTATTAGCTTGGTCAATATAAGCTAGAATTCCATCGATGTCAGCATCCGACAAATTGGGGAAGCTCGACATCTGTACTTTACCATTGGCGTTGAATACTTGGTTAGCATACGCATCACCAGATGCAATCACAGCGGATGAATTACGTATCCATTTGTGAAGCCAATCTTTGCTTGGAGCCCGCTCTTCAATACCTTTTAAGCCCGGGCCAACTACTTTCTCATCTGTTACTGCGTGGCACTGTGCACAGTTGTTAGTAAACAGACTTTTTCCTTTTTCAGCATCACCACCACCCCCAGAAGCAGGTGCAGCCGCAGCCGCACCACCGCCCGCAGTTGCAGATGAGTCCTGCGCCTTTAGCTGACCGCCGTTAAATAACAGCGCCAGTGACAGGGCCATGGCCCCGCAAAACTTAGACAAACGACTCATTGTTAGACATCTATTCATTAAGTTGATCAACATAATCACCACTGACCTTTCATAGGTCCACAAAAGTACTACACGAATGCTGTATAGGCAAAAGCAGACGTTTAGTTATTTTGCATTCTCAATTTTATTTATATTGTTTCTAATTAAGAAGGATCGTACTGCCCATTGGCGATTTGGGCAAATAATCAAACGAGCTATTCGGCAAAAAAGCTATTTCACGATTCTTTCAAGAATGTCAGTCAGAAAGGCTACAACGATTATTTAAACCGCTCGAGTAAGTTGTAAACATGGGCGGTCTTTATTTGTTGAAAATAACTTATTGACTATTAGCCAACTGCTCTTTTCATCGGAAGAGGATAAACTTAGCTAGCTAAAGACGAGCATAGCGGTCAGATTATTCGCCCACATCTTCGCTATTCGTTCAGCCTGTTCTTAATACTGAATTTCAAGATTCATAGGGCAGAAATACCTGAAACGTGCTACCCTGACCGAGTTGGCTCGTAGCGGTAATTGTCCCCCCATGGTTGGAAACTACCTTTTGAACAATAGCCAATCCTATGCCGGTACCATCATATTGATTTTTGCCGTGCAGACGCTGGAAAACCTGAAAAATACGATCAAGGTATTTTTCATCAAACCCAATTCCATTATCACTAATACTAATTAGTTGATAGCTAGCTGACTGCCGAATCATGTTGATGGTTGACGGCAAATCAGATGCGGCTATGCGCTGCGCACTTATATGGATATCCGGCTTTACATCCGGTCGGCGAAACTTCAGAGAGTTTGATAGTAAGTTCTGAAAGAGTTGTCGTAGCTGAGACTCATCCCCTTTTATAACTGGCAATGAATCGATCTGTACCGTTGCATCAGCATCTTGAATAGCGATGTCCAAGTCTTCGACTACACGGCTTATCACCCGTTCCAAAGGTATTTCCGTAGTGGTTTGGGTTTTGGTCGTAATCCGCGAAAAAGTCAAGAGATCTTTAATCAGGATAGACATCCGCTGGGCAGCGAGTTGCATTCGTTCAAGATACGTTACGCCATCGCCTAATTCAGTACTGTACTGATTTTTCAATAGGTCGCCGAACTGTTGCACCTTGCGCAGTGGCTCCTGCAAATCATGTGACGCGATAAATGCGAACTGTTGCAGGTTATCGTTTGCGGTTAAGAGATCTTTATTTAGTCCTTCAAGCTGAAGTTGGGTCTGCTTTAGTTCGGTGATGTCGAGAAATGACAAGACTAAAAAGTCGCCTTGGCGGACTCCCTGGACCTGATACCAGATATCGTAGCCATCCTGCGTGTAGTGATTGTGATAACGCAGCGGGGTCCCGGTTTCCGCTAATTCTAAATAAAGGTGCCAAGCCTTGCTGCCTTTCATACCAGGAAACACTTCTGACATCGTTTTACCGATCAGGCGGTCTACGGGTATGCCCGTCATGCGTGAAGCCATCTGGTTAATCAACACGTAACGCAGGTCAATGACGGTTGCAGTCTTTTCGTCACGAACAATCGAGTAAAGCGCAATAGCAGTCAGGGCGCTGTCGGTAACGAACCGGAGTTGATCGGCTTGCTGCTCTACAAGTACCGTAGCTTGCTGAAGCGCCTGAGTACGCCCTTGCACTTGTTGCTCCAGCTCCCGTGCGTACTGTTTTTGGGTTGTTATGTCTTTAGCAATACCACGTATGACTAGATCTGCATCGTTCGGACTTCGTCTGACCACGCGTCCCTGAGCCAGATACAGCCGTTCTTGTCCCGTTTGCCGGTTAATGGCCCATAGCTCAATATCGGTTGTTGTACCTACATCTTTAGAAAAAGCTTGATTCAAGGACACTTCGACCGAATTGCGGTCTCGCATCGTATCAAGCACCTGCGTAAGGGTAATTCTTTCATCGTGCGAGAATCCCAGCCAATCTCTAGCCCGTTCGGAAAGCAGAAGTACATCCTTAGCCGGATCTATCTCAAAGGTGCTTAGTTCCGCAAGTTCAATGGCATCCCGTAGGCTTTCTTCGCTGGATTGTAATAAGGAGAGTAGCTTTTTCTGTTCCGCCTGTGCCTGTAGCTCAGTCGTGATGTCCTGTACAATCGTAATGAAGCTATCGGGTTTTCCATCCTGATCCCGAATTAAGGCTGAACTCACCTGAGCCCATACAATAGAGCCGTCTTTACGAATATAACGTTTATTGAATACGTACGAATTCGCTTCTTCCGCTAACAGTTGCTGCGCTAAGAAAATATTTTCCTGTACATCGTCTGGATGACTGATTGCTTGAAAATGCTGATCGTGTAGCTCTTCCTGATCGTAGCCTACCAAGTCAGCAAATGCTTTGTTGATAAGCTGTATTCTGCTGTGCGTATCCAGAATAACCACGCCGACCGAAGCATTGGAGAAGGCCATTTGAAATCGCTGCTCGACAGTCTGTAGCGTAGCTTCCCTGCGTTTTTCGTCAGTAATGTCCTGGGCCGTGCCCGAAAAATAGTCCGCTGTTCCGGATGCCTGCATCGTTACCCGGCCTGTAATACGAATCCAGCGAACTTTCTCGTCGACCGGACTAGTGATTCGGTAATCAATAGTTGTGGGCTTACCCGTTTGTCGACTTGGCGGCTCCGCCAGTATTGCCTGCATCCGTATCAAATCCTGCGGATCGATTCGGGACATAAACTCATCCAGCCTGACGGACGCGTGAGGCCAATTATAGATTCGCTGGCATTGTTCGTCCCAAAGGACACGGTTTTGTTGAGGAAACATCGTCCACAGACCAATGCCAACCGCTTCTAGGGCTGCACTCGTCTGTTTTCTTACCCGATCAAGCTCTTCTCGTAAAGCGACCAGCTCTTCCTCAACGTTTTTATAGTTGCCCATCAGTGAATTACATCCGTAACGTCTATCAGTTAAGATAGCAGAAAAAGCCGCAATCTATCGCCATCGTATGAATGATTTGAGATACTCAGTAAAATAATTGATCTGTTGATAAAGAAGACTTGACGCTATAACTCATTTTGTTGAGCAAAGGCCACAAAAAAAGGCTAACCAGTATTGATTAGCCTTTTTTTGGTGAGGTTCCGAGCGGATTCGAACCGCTGTACGAGGTTTTGCAGACCTCTGCCTAGCCACTCGGCCACGGAACCTTATAGCCCGAATTGATCTGTATGCCGGATTCGGGAGTGCAAACATACGATTTTATCTCTTATTTTGAAAAGAGTGTTGCAAAAAAATCCCCTGAACCTTTCGGCCCAGAGGATTTTCATCGTAAATCTATACGAGAAGACTAGTTACGACCTTCTAGCTGCTCTTTCAGAGCCGCCAGCGCGTCGAGGTCTCCTAAGGTTGCACCACGGTCAGACTGGTTTGAAGTAGAAGCTGGTTTAGCAGTAGCAGCTTTAGGCTTCTGCTCTTTCACTGGCTCATTCTTCTCCTGCCATGATTTCGTGTGCGACAGCATGATCCGCTTTTCGTCTTTCGAGAATTCGGTTACTTTGAAATCAAGCGTTTCGCCTACTTCAGCAAATGTACCGTCTTCTTTAGCAAGATTTTTCAATGAAGAGAAGCCTTCGATGCCGTAAGGCAGTTCGAGCGTTGCCATCTTATCGTTCTTGCTGATGATCGTACACCGGTGAATCGTACCAACGGCGAATACGGTTTCGAACGTATCCCATGGGTTCTCTTCGAGTTGCTTGTGACCCAGAGCCAGACGACGGTTTTCGATGTCCAGTTCAAGAACAATCACTTCAAGTTCTTCACCAACCTTGATGAAGTCAGAAGGATGTTTCACTTTCTTCGTCCACGACAGATCCGATACGTGTACCAGACCATCGATGCCTTCTTCCAGTTCGAGGAACAAGCCGAAGTTGGTCAGGTTACGAACCACGCCTTTGTGCTTGGTGCCAATGGCATACTTCGTACGAAGTTCTGGACGAGTCCAAGGATCTTCGGTCAGTTGCTTGATACCCAGCGACATTTTGCGGTCAGCGCGGTCGAGTGTCAGCACAACAGCTTCTACTTCGTCACCAACTTTCAGGAACTCCTGTGGGTTACGCAGGTGCTGCGACCACGACATTTCTGAAACGTGGATCAGACCTTCTACACCCGGCATGATTTCGAGGAACGCACCGTAGTCGGCTACGTTCACGATCTTGCCTTTTACTTTCGATCCTACTTCGATGTTTTCTTCCAGAGCATCCCAAGGATGAGCCTGAAGTTGCTTCATGCCCAGCGAGATACGCTTTTTGTCCTCGTCGAAATCCAGAACAACCACGTTGACCTTCTGGTCGAGGTGCAGTACTTCGGATGGATGACTGATGCGGCCCCACGAGATATCCGTGATGTGCAACAGACCATCGACACCACCAAGATCGATGAACACACCAAAGTTGGTCATGTTTTTGATCACGCCTTCCAGAACCTGACCTTTTTCGAGGTTGTTCAGGATTTGAGCGCGTTGTGCTTCGAGGTCTTTCTCGATCAGTACTTTGTGCGAAACGACAACGTTATCGTTTGCATAGTTGATCTTCACGACTTTAACCTCCATTTTCTTGCCGACAAAGATGTCGAAGTCACGAATCGGCTTCACGTCGATCTGCGAACCTGGCAAGAAAGCTTCAATACTGAAAATATCAACGATCAGACCACCCTTTGTCCGGCGCTTCACGAAGCCATCGATAACGAGGTCTTCGTCCAGAGCCTTCTGGATTTTCTGCCATGCGGTAATCACTTTCGCTTTTTTACGCGATAATACCAGCTGGCCGTTCGGGTCTTCCTGATTTTCTACGTAAACTTCAATTTCATCACCCATCTTCAGGTCCGGCATATCCCGGAATTCGGAAGCTGGAACCAATCCGTCCGACTTGAAGCCGATGTTGAGCAGTACCTCACGGTCTGTGATCCCAACGACGGTTCCCATAACGACTTCTTTTTCTTTAACTTCCGACAGGGTATTGTCGTACAGTTCTAACATCCGGTTGCGCTCCGCATCCGAATAGCCACTTCCGAATCCTTTGTTGTCTGCCCGGTCCCAATCAAATGCCGGCAGTTCGCGTTGCTGCGTTTTGCTCATAAAAAAAGTTTTCCTGACCCACTCGGTACATCAGTCCGTGGGTCAACGGCGGACTGACTTTTGGTTTTATAAAATGGTACCTTTAAAAAAGGACTCAAAGATAGCAATTGCTTTGTGGAAAAAGTTTCTCGGCAGGTAAAACTCTTTGAAATTGAGCAAGAAAAAGCAAAAAAGAAGAAGGAAACGGCCCGCCCAAGAGGTTCGCATTTCGCGGAACACTTAGGACGGGCCGTTTCCTTCTTCTTCGTATATCGTTATCTTACTGAAAAGCCTTTCCTTTTTTGCTCAAAAAGGGCATCCAGCTTTGTTCAAGAGACCCGGAAAATTCGCGTAGGAAAACTAAAAAAGTGGGCTTGAAAGGTTTTTGACGAAGCTTCATGTTTGCTTCTTCGGGAGTATAATCGCCTTTTCGCGAGTTACACCGTTTGCAGGCGGTAGCCAGATTGTCCCAGCTTGTTTTTCCACCGCGTGATTTGGGCAGAACGTGGTCGAGTGTCAGGTCTTCGGTCGTTCCGCAGTATTGGCAATTGTGGCCGTCGCGCTTAAAAATATTCTGCCTCGTAAGCATAACGCCTTTGTAGGGCAGACTAACGTACCGATGTAACCGGATAACCGACGGCATCGGGAACTCGGCCGAAACGGTTCGTAGCATAAATTGCTCAGATTCGGCGATGAGTTCGGCTTTGTCTAAATAAACCAGCAAAAATGCTTTTGGAACGGAGCAGATGCTGAGTGCACTGTAATCTTGATTTAAGACTAATACTTTCCTGCCCATGTCGCGTTTAGATGCCTCTGTACGGTAGCAAGTTACAGAGTTATCCACATAACGACAAGAGTTGTGGAAAATTTAGTAGATGCCCAGAAACGTAAACTTAATAGCGTTCTCGTTGCATCTCTCGGGTTACATCGCGCTCTTTGATGCTATCGCGCTTATCGTACAGTTTCTTACCCTTGGCGAGCGCAATTTCAATTTTAGCGAACCCACGCTCGCTGGTAAACATCCGAACGGGAACAATCGTAAGTCCCTGATCCTTTAGCTTTTCGTTCAGCCGCCTTATTTCCCGCTTGGTCAACAGCAGTTTTCGGTCCCGTAACGGCTCGTGATTATAATGCGTCCCTTCACTGTAGAGCGAGATATTCATCTGACGAATAAATAATTCGTCGCCATGAATCAGACAGTAAGCGTCCTGCAAGTTCACTTTCCCCTGCCGTACCGACTTGATTTCTGTACCAGTCAGTACGATACCGGCGGTGTAGGTTTCTAAGAATGAATATTCAAACGACGCCCGGCGGTTTCGAATATCAACCTGTTTAACAATAGAAGCGGAGGCCATGCAATACTATATATAATTGTGATGCCTAAAAGCAGGCTTTAGCCTTTAGTAATCCAAATAAACAACTACTAGCAGGTCGAAAATAACCCGGTAAGGTCAAGAACACACGAAACAGAACAGAGGTTTGTTTGCGTACGAAAATTGTCTTTGCGAGGCCCTCTTCTACCCTATTCACGAACAAAAAGCGTCGGTCGACAAACAAATAGTCTGTTAACCGACGCTTTGTAACGAGCTATGCTTGCTTATTTTTTCGCTGGCTTATCCTGCTTCGTCTTATATTCTTGGTTTAATCCCGCCAGTATACGGCTGGTTTGATCACTTGATGGATCAGCGAAAAGGATTCCACCGCCTTTGGTATAACCCAACACGAACTCGTATTTATTCTTCGCGTTTTCTTTTTTCAGGTAGTCGTAGATCTGGTCGTACAATTCCTTGTTTTTGTTCTGTTCTTCGACAGCCAGGTTTTGGGCGGCCCGCTCACGATAAGCCAGGATATCCTGTTGCTCTTTCTGAAGCGACGCTTCTGTAGCGCGGCCCTGCTCCTGGGTCATGGTAGCTGCCCGCTGCTGAAAGAACGCTACTTTGTTTTGCAGGTTACGGCCTTTGGCAGTCAGGTCATTCTCTAATTGAAAACGTTTGCTTTCCAGCACTTTCTGCGTGTCTTTGAAATACTCATATTTAGTCAGCAACGAATCGACATTCACGTATACGATGGCTTTTCCTTTTGCTTCGGCAGGCACGGCTGCCGTCGAAGTGGTTTCGGGCTGACGATCTTTAAAGTGCAGGTAATACAGAACAGCTACGGCAATTGTCAGGACGACATTTAGAATCAATGAAGCATTCTTCACAGTAAAATGGATTGGTTAGTTGCAAGTTTATCTTACAAATGTAGGGGTTTTACAAGTTACGAAGTATGCTTTACGGGTTGATTTCCGGTCACTTGTCGAACAAAGAAACCGGAAAGTCCAGCCAGACCACCCACTAAGCCGCCAACAAGCACTGTAGCTAGCAGTGGCAGGCCCGCGTTGTTTGTCCGAAAAATCAGTTGGCTCATTCGTCCCGTAAAAACACCATCAGTACGCAGGTGAATCAGTAATGCATAGGCCAGCCAGACCAGGGCGACGCCCGCAAAACCATAAAAGAAAGCTCGTCCGGCTCGCTCGCTACGCCAAAAGCAAACCAAAAAGGCGATGATGGCCAGGCTCCACCAGGGAAGTACGAGCTGAGCCAGCAAACTAAGCAGCGCAATTAACAGAATTTGAATCATGAAAATAGTATGGGAACCGCTGGGAGTTAAGAATGTGAACTTAGTGTGCCTGTCAACAAGGCTATTTAAGCGTTAGCTTTCGTTTAATCCGGGCATTTTTGTCCTGTGCCGATTGAAGGTAGACCAGCTCGGTCAACTGTCCTCGACGCCATGTTTCGATCATGTTCTGATAAAGTGGACTGCCCGGATTTCCTGACTGACCGCCCGGATAGATACCATATGCTTTTGGGGTTGGCCCTAATTCAACAACCATCCGCCACGAAGGACCCGTGCGCTCCGTGGTTGCATTAACGATGCCACTCCCTCCCCCAGTCTGTACGTTTAAGACGCTGAATGCGTCCAAACCGGGTACCAAATGCCGGATAGCCGTAGCTTTGTGGGTCGCCCAGGACCAGGAAGAACCAATAGCGCCATGCTTTTTCTGAAGCGTATCACAGGTAGAGCGGAAACTACTCGTCAGCACATCCGATAGCGTTTCGCGGGCGGCCGTATGCACATTATCGAACCAGTGTGCTTTAGGCTCTTTCTGGATCATGCGTAGCGTCCGGTCGAAGCTCGGGAAGCGCGTGAGCAAAGTATCGCCCCGGTCAAATTCGTCCTTCCAGATGGCGTCGCTTAACTGCCGGTTCCACTCCGTGAAGATCGTCGCGCCAACGGAACTGGTGTCGTTCTGATAATTCCAGCTTTTTAACGTGGCTAACGCTTTGGCGTAATCACCGCTTAACGCTGACATGTCCAGCAAAGGCAGCAACGTAGGCAGGGCCATCGACGCCCGCAGGTTATACACATCGTTCTGTAAACGACGCATGCTATCCGTTGTGACGCGCTGCATAGCCGTCAGCCGCTGGTTGATGCGAATTCCACGCTCCGCAGGAGCAAATTGCCAGTTGATGTAATACGGATAACTCGGATCGGTTGACGACTGATTGGCCGAACTGACAAAGCCTCTTGGCGGATTTAGTACGCGGGGGTTTTGGGCCGGAGGAATCCATCCCTGCCAGTCGTGAGCGGGATTGGTACCATCGAGCAAATATTTACCCTGCTCTTTCCATTTCAGCGGAAACTTACCATTGGGCGAAATAGCAATGTCTTTGTGAACATCGGCAAAAATAAAGTTTTGTGCCGGCGCACCGTAGTAAGCCAGTGACTGTACATAATCCGTGTAATTTTTCGCGCGGTTAAGCAGGTAATAGCACTGAATTTCGTTGGTCGGTTCGTGAGCGATCCAGCGGGCGGCATACCCCGACGGTATATTCGCGCGGAATCCTTTCTGACCACTTTGATTCACGATTGGTCCATGATGCGTGTAATAGACTGTATCGATCACATCGGCCTGACCTTTCACCTTGATGACTTCGAGCCGTTGCCGAATCGGTTTCCATGTGCCACCGTGCAAATATTCCTGCTTGCTGGCATCCCGAAAACGGATTTTGTAAAAGTCCAGCACATCAGCACCAACGTTCGTTACTCCCCAGGCGATGTCTTTGTTGAAACCAATAATCACGGCGGGCGACCCCGGCAGCGACACGCCACAGGCATTCATCGTCGGCGAAATGAGCTGAATCTGGTACCAGATAGACGGTAAGCTAAGTGTCAGGTGAGGATCATTCGCTAAAATCGGATAGCCGGTAGCTGATTTCTGTGATCCTACCGCCCAGTTATTGCTACCAATGGCCGGATCGTGAGCGGGCCAGTTAAGCGCTAATGAATTGTTTACCCCTGACGAATCGGGTGTTTTAGGGACCGGTAGCGGTTTAAAGTCCCATTTAGTACCAGGGGGAATAATTGGGTCCTCGTGATCAGGATAATCCGGAAAAAGATCACTCGTAACCGCCGAGCCGAACAGTTTTCTGACATTGCTCATTTGCAGATCATCGGCTCCGCTGGCCAGTGTGCTGGTCATGGCCTTGAGCAGTAAAGCACATTTTAAGGTTGACCAGGGTTCGGGCGAGTAGCCAAGTAACTTGTATTCGATTGGGTAATCAGCTGGTTTGAGCGTCGAAATCCAAGCGTTAACCCCAGCCGTGTACGCTTCAACAATCTGCTTCGATACAGGATTGCTCATCATGGCTTTCAACGCCTGCTCGGCACCGTATACCATACCAATTTCCCGATTGAAGCGATCAAGCGGCAAAGCCCGCTCACCCACGACTTCAGCTAATCGGCCCGAAGCGGCATGAGTCTGAAATTCCATCTGCCAAAGTCGATCACGAGCCGTAACGTACCCTTGGGCGAAATAAACGTCGTAGTCATTCTGAGCGAACACGTGCGGAACCGCCATGTCATCATAGACAACGGTAACAGGTGCTTTGGTCCCTTCCAGCTTAATTTCTTCGTCCGTACCGGAAACAGACTCCGCATTTTGCCAAAATCCAACAAAGGGACTTAGTAATGGTCCGAAAGCGGGAATGCTACCCCACGAACGATTTAATAGCCAAACAAAAAGTAGGGTAATTGTTGAAACTAAGATAGGCTTTAGATAGCGCATGAAGATTTAATAGACCAAGCGAAAAAATGGTATTGCAAGATCACTATTGGATTGAACAAATAAAAAATATTCTTTTCCTGTCGGGACAATTCTTGTTACATTTGTAAATAGAACACGTTGTCTGCTCCTTCTACGTGTAACCGTTCGCACTGCTCCTACATAAAATCTATGGAACTGACGGATACGGAATTAACGCTTCGCTTGAAACAGCATGACGAGGCTGCGTTCGAAACTTTGTTTCGGCGATATTACCATTTTCTATACAGTATAGCTATACAGTACGTAAAAGACCCGGCCCTGGCGAAAGACGCACTTCAGGACGTTTACCTGAAATTATGGATAAACCGGGAACATTTAGACCCCTCTCAATCGGTAAGAAACTATCTCGCAACAGCTATGCGTCATCAAATGATTAATACGATTCGTGACGAAAAACGGGCTATTCTACGGCATCTCAGTCATCAGGCCACCCGACCCGATGTGGATACTTCAACGGAAGAGACGTTGACGCTGAGCGAATACGGATCGGTAGTGCTGGCGGGCTTACGACAACTTTCGGCGCAACGGCGACAGGTATTTATTCTACGCTCCGAAAAAGGACTGACCAACGAGGAAGTAGCCTCTCAACTGCAAATCTCTAGCAACACAGCCAAAGTGCAGTATTACCACGCCTGCCGATTTCTGCGCGATTATTTACGCCAACACGCCGGAATTGAAGCTATGATCACATGGCTGGCTGTTTTTATTAATTAAAATAGAAATATTTTTCCGTTTCTAATAATACTTTTCTCTTCGAGTGGTGTATAGGAAGCATACTGGCATTCCTATACTCATGAATGAAGCGCTACTTGAGCAGTATTTCGCCAATCGGGTAACGGCCGACGAAGCGAAACAGGTGCTGGCCTGGTTTGACACCGAGGCCGGGCAGTCCTATCTGGTTCGGCGGCTCAACAATCAGTTCAGCAACGCGGACTGGCACGCCCCTCCCACTATTCCGGCACCCGATGCGGACCAGATGCTGAGTACAATTCGGCATCGATTGGCCGCTGCCTCGACCGAGCACAGACCGGTAATCCGACGGATAAACTGGCTCCGTCAACCCATGCAATGGGCCGCGATTTTCGTTGGTTCTTTGCTACTGGCAACAGCTGCTTTCTTTGGTTACCGGCAACTATATCCCGCTGACTTGTTCCAGCAAACCGCGTTCGGTAAAACAACTCGCTTTACACTATCAGATGGTTCGCTTGTAACGCTTAATGGCAACAGTAGCCTACGGTATGCACCTCACTGGAAAAGCGGTCAAACGCGCGAAGTCTGGCTCAATGGCGAAGGCTTTTTTCAGGTCACCCATAAGTCGAATCACGAGCGCTTTATTGTCCATCTACCAAATAAGCTGAACGTTGAAGTACTCGGTACGCAATTCAACGTACTAGCCCGCGAAAGCCGGGCAAAAGTGGTACTGAACACCGGAAAAATTCAGCTCGATGTAGGCAATCCCAGGCAGAATAAACTGGTCATGAAACCGGGCGACTTGATTTATACGGACGTCAAAACAAAGGAGTATTACCGCAAACGGGTTGACGCAGCGGCTCAATCGGCCTGGCAAACGGGGAAGCTAAAGTTCGAAGGAACCAGTTTGCAGGAAGTAGCCCAGATGCTCAAAGACACCTATGGAGCGACGGTACTGATTGCCGATCCGGACCTACAGCGTCAGACCTTGTCCGGAACGATTCCTAACCAGTCGATGCAAACCATTTTGAATGGATTATCAACAGTATTCGACCTGCGCATTACTCAACAAAAAAATCGGATTATTATTCAGCGAACCAACCTATCCCAACATGAATAAACAACTAACTGTCCTCGGATCGTTGTTGCTGGCCGGGATCTTGCCAGTACGCGCCCAATTACTGGCCTCCAGCGACCGATTTGCCATGTATCAGAGCAGAAGCACTGATACTCGTTTTATCACACTCCGAAGCGCCCTGGCTGAGTTAGAGCAGCACTACGGAGTTTCGTTTATCTATCCGACCAATCTGGTTGACACAAAAGTTCAGCTGGTGGGCCGTCGAAGCCCAAATCTGGAAACCGAACTCACTAACTTACTGACGGATAAAGGGCTGACGTATCGCAAGGTCCAGCCTAACTTTTACGCCATCGTATGGGAGAAAGAGAAAAATCACCGGTTTCTCAACAAAATCAAACAAATCGAGAGTCCAGCCGAGGTCGATCAGCCATCGTCACCCGTGAACCTGCCCGACCGCACCCTTGAGCGATTAGAGCGTAGCGGCTGGTCGATGACATCGAGCCAACCCCTGGCCGACATCAGTGGCCGGGTCATCGACAAAAACGGACAAGGAATACCCGGTGTCAGTGTCATCGTGAAAGGAACTAGCCGGGGTACGACAACGAACGCCAATGGCGAGTACACCCTGAACGCAGCCAACAATGCGACACTCGTATTTAGCTTTGTCGGTTATGCATCGCAGGAAGTGGCGGTAGCCAACCGCAGCCGGGTCAATATAACGCTACAGGATGATGTTAAAGCGCTCAGCGAAGTTGTCGTCGTTGGCTACGGCACGCAAAAGCGGGCTTCCGTTACGGGCGCGATTTCGTCTGTATCAGCGCAGGAAGTTACCCAGCTACCCGTGCCGAGTGTCGAGCAGGCAATTCAGGGCCGCGTACCAGGCGTAACGGTGGTAGCCAACGGCTCGCCGGGAGAAACACCCATTGTCCGCATCCGGGGGATAGGCTCGATCAACTACGCAGCTAATCCGCTGTATGTCATTGACGGATTTCCTACCAGTGATCTAAACAATTTCGACACCCGCGACATCGAGTCGGTTGATGTACTGAAAGACGCATCGTCGGCAGCCATCTACGGATCGCGGGCCGCTAACGGCGTTATCATTGTTACAACGAAAAAAGGAGCCGCTGACGGAAAACTACACGTCAATTACGATGGCTACGTAGGTACGCAGAGTACCTGGCGCGAACTGGACCTGCTCAACCGCGACGAGTACATCCAATACGGTACGGCATTGCGTACAAACGCGGGCCAGCCAATTCCTACCCGATTCGCCAATCTGAACCAGCCTATTTATACCGGTGCAACGCAGACTTACGCGCAAACGGATACCGATTGGCAGAAAGCCGTGTTTCGCAGTGCTCCGATTACACAACATAGCCTTCAGCTATCGGGTGGTAATGAACGGTCACGGTTTTACTCGTCCGTCGGTTATTTCAACCAGCAGGGTATTATGATCGGTACGGGATACAAACGGGGTAATTTCCGCATCAACTCCGACCATACCATCAGCAAGCGCTTTTCGTTCGGTCAGAACCTGACTATTTCCTACGATGACAAGCTGAATGAAGTAAGCGCTGGTGGCCGGACGCAGGTGCAGAATATGATCCGGATGACACCTTACATGCCGATTGAAGATCCGAATCTACTGGGCGGATACCGGGGTCCCGACGGCTCCGATGCATCGGACCCACAGAACCCAGTTCGGGCCGCTTTACAGGATCAAAGCAACACCCAGCGGATGAAATTTCTGGGAAGCGCTTACATCGACGTGAAGCTTATCGAAGGACTGACCTACCGGCTGCGGGGTGGTATCGACTACGTAACCGCCCGGACGTATTCCTTCTTACCGATCTATAATGAAAGCTTTAACGCCCGGGCGCTGGCCAGTTTGACCGACCAACGCTCAACGTTTGTATCACCACTGATCTCGAACCAGCTGAGCTACGAAAAAACTTTTGGCAAGCATAGCATCAACGCCGTAGCTGTCGCCGAACGGCAAGGCAGCCGGTTCCTCGATATTAATGGTACGGGTCAGGCAGCGTCGAACGACATTCGCGAATTGAATGCCCTGATCAGTACCAGCGTGGGTTTGAGCGGAACCCGTTCTGAAAGCGTACTCATCTCTTACCTGGGCCGACTCAATTACGAATTTGCCGGTAAATACCTGTTTGGTGCGTCGTTCCGGCGGGATGGTTCATCGCGGTTTGCGCCGGGCAACAAGTGGGGCAACTTCCCATCAGTTTCGGCAGGATGGCGCATCAGCGAAGAACCGTTCATGAAAAATATACCGACCATTTCGGAGTTGAAAGTGCGGGCTAGCTACGGCACAATGGGCTTTAACGGCATCGGTGATTACTCGTGGCAGGTAACCGTATCGCAGAACACCAACTCGATTCTGGGTGGTAACCGGGCGCAGGGATCTTATTTCGACCGACTGGGCAATACCGACCTGCGCTGGGAGGTGACTAAGATGAGCAACTTCGGATTGGATCTGGGCTTGTTGAACAACAGCATTACCTTATCAGCCGAAGTGTACAGCCGCAACACGGACGGACTGATTCTGAACCAACCGATTGCGCCATCCATCGGCTATTCACAATCACCGATTGTGAACGTGGGTAGTATGCGAAACAACGGCTTCGAAGCACAACTGGGCTATAACAAAACCAAAGGTGCCTTCCGGTTCAACGCGTCAGGTAACATCAGTTTCATAAGCAACAAAGTCTTAAGTCTGGGACCAACGATTTCACCGCTGCTCAACGGCTCCAACGCCGATTACGGTGGATTCGACATTACGCGTACCGAAGCGGGTCAGCCAATTCAGTATTTCTACGGCTGGAAAGTAGCGGGTATTTTCCAGACAGCGGATGAGGTTAGAACGGCTCCTTCGCAACCCAACGCGAAGCCGGGTGATCTTCGGTTCGTGGATGCCAACAACGACGGTGTGATCGACGCGAATGACCGGATCAATCTGGGTAGCTTTTTGCCGAAATTTACTTATGGATTAAACCTGAGCGCCAATTATCTGGGCTTCGATGCGTCGCTCTTTTTCCAGGGAGTTCAGGGCAATAAAATTTACAACGGTGTAAAAGTGCTTGAGCAGGGAATGCTGCGGTTGTTCAATGCCGGAACCGATGTGCTTCGGGCCTGGACACCAACAAACACCAACACCGATGTTCCCCGCGCTGTTGACGGCGATCCGAACGCGAACTCCCGCACCTCGGACCGCTTTATCGAAGACGGGTCGTACCTGCGCCTGAAGAATTTCAGCCTTGGCTATTCCATACCAGCCGCAGCCTTGCAATCGTTCTCACGCGGTACGGTCAGCCGGGCGCGGGTTTACGTCGCAGCGACAAATCTGCTGACGTTTACGAAGTACACGGGTTACGACCCAGAAGTCGGATCACGCACCAGCAACGCCAACCCGACATTAACAAACGGTATCGATTACGGTCAGTTTCCGCAGGCACGCACCTTTATGGTCGGCTTACAACTTGGCTTTTAACGGAACAGAAAAACGCAGCAACTATGAAACCTACATACTGGACTACAGGTATAGTGGCGATTGGATTGTTTTTCGGGTGTAGTACAGACAACCTCGACAAAGTCAATCCAAACCAGTTCACAACCGAGACTTATTTTAAAAACGCCGACGAACTTGTCAAGGGTGTCAATTCCGTTTACGCCATCTGGCAAAGCGCCAATTTGACGGGCCGTGAATGGTTTTTTGTCCATGATCTACGCTCGGACGACGTAGCAACGGGTGGTGGACAGCTGGAAGCGCCCCGCAACCAGATTCTGATTGGGGCTCAGAACCCCGGTAATGGCGTTGCCTTCTCCGTCTGGAACGGCCTTTACCGGGCCGTACACCGGGCCAACGTGGTCATCAATAAAGGGACCTCCGTTACGGATAATCCGACACTAACCAAGCGCGCCATTGCAGAGGCTAAATTTCTCCGTGCCTTGTCGTATTTCGATCTGGTGACGCTTTGGGGCGGGGTTCCGCTTTACACCGAATACGTCGAGAGTACCTCCGGAACGAAGGCAAGAGCAACGGTCGATGAGATCTATAATTTGCTCATCACCGACTTACAGGCTATTCAGGCCGATCTTCCTGCTAGCTTTAGCGGAGCCGATCTCGGTCGGGCAACGAAGGGAGCGGCTCAGGCACTACTCGCCCGGGTGTACATGCAAAAAGGCGATTATGCCAATGCAAAAACCCAGCTTCAGCAGATCATTAGCTCAGGCTTGTATAAGCTGACCGACGAGTACAACGACAATTTCATTGAAGAGACGGAATTTAATTCGGAATCTATTTTTGAAATTGGGTTCTCTAAAATTGGCGACTTCAACTGGGATGGCGACGGCAATGATGGCGGAGCTAACGAAACGATGACGCGAAGCCAGGAGTACTCGGCCATTGGCTGGCGCAACCTGATTCCATCCGATGGCCTGATCGGCGAATTTGAAAACACCGCTAAAGGCGACGCCAAAACGGACCCCCGCTTGAAATACAATTTTTATTTCATCGGTGATACGTATAACAACGGCGCTAATACGCTGATGGAGTCGCAGGTGCAGGGTAACACGTCCAATTTCAACGGAACGGCGCAAAAGATAAGCTGGCGCAAGTACACGGCGATGTATAAAAACAACGAAACGTTCTATACGTCAGGAATCAATATGCGAATTATCCGTTACGCGGAGGTGCTGCTGATGATGGCTGAAGCCGAAAACGAAACGGGCAGCACAGCGAACGCTATTGCCTTGCTTAACCAGGTCCGGGCGCGTAAAAGCGTAGCCATGCCCGCCTATCCGACCACGAACTACCCGGTGAATAGCAAGGATGAAGTGTTCCGGGCGATTGTTCACGAGAAGCGGGTCGAACAGGGCGGTGAGCAAATCCGGAACCGCGACCTTTTGCGTTGGCGGGCTCAGAACAAGCTTAAAACCGAGCCCATTTCTTACTTCGCTAAAGGCAAGCAGGAGTTGCTACCGATTCCACAACAGGAGTTGGACAACAACAGTAAGCTCTCGCAAAAAGATCAGAATCCGGGCTATTAAGCGTTGTTTCACTAGATAAAAGTATCCAATACGATCCCCGGCTGGCCTTCGTTGCTATGCCGGGGATTTTGCCTGTCGACTATGCGCTCATTGCTCACACGAACTCTCTTACTTGTCGTTACACTCGCTGGCTGCACCCGTCAAACACCCCGGTTTGAGCGCTTAGACGCCAATCAGACGGGTATCGATTTTGCCAATACCATTACGGAAAGTGACTCGTTGAACGTACTGGAGTTCGAATACATCTACAATGGTGGGGGCGTTGGCGTCGGCGATTTTAACGGTGACGGGCTGAGTGATGTTTTTTTTGCGGGCAATCAGGTGTCGAGCAAGCTGTATCTTAACAAAGGAAGCTTTACGTTCGAAGACATTACGAAACAAGCGGGTGTCGGCACTACATCCTGGTGTACGGGGGTAGCCGTGGCCGATATAAACCAGGACGGTCGGCAGGATATTTACGTCTCGACGGTTCATCCCAATCGGGACCGGGCCGTTCCTAATCTGCTGTTTCTTAATTTGGGCAATGACGCCAATGGCAATCCCCGTTTTCGGGAAACCGCACAAACAGCGGGATTAGCCGACTCCAGCTACTCGACGCAGGCGACTTTCCTGGATTACGACCGCGATGGTGACCTTGACGTTTTTCTACTGACCAATGCGCTGGAAGCGTTTAACCGAAACAACGTGATAGGCCCCCGCAACGACGGCTCGGCCAAAAGTCGGGACAAGCTATTTCGCAACGATGGTTCTTCGAGCAAGGTAGGCTCTGGTCCGGCTGTCCCGCATTTTACCGATGTTTCGGCGCAGGCAGGTTTACTACACGAAGGCTGGGGACTAGGCGTCGTGATCAACGACATAAACGCAGACGGCTGGTCTGACATTTATGTCGCCAATGATTTCCAGTCCAACGACGTCTGGCTCGTCAACAATCAAAACGGCACGTTTACCAACCGGATAGCGAAAACGCTCAAGCACCAGAGTCATAATAGCATGGGTGTTGATATAGCTGACATCAACAACGACGGTCTGAATGATCTGGCCGTAGTCGATATGCTTCCCGACGATAACTTACGGCAGAAAACCATGTTTTCGACCATTCCGTACGACCGTTTTCAGATGGCGCAACGGCTGGGTTATCAGACGCAGTACGTTCGTAATGTCCTTCAACTCAATCGGGGATATGCATCCGATAAAGCGGGGGCGCTACCTCTTTTCAGTGATATCGGCTACCTGACGGGTACAGCCGCAACCGATTGGAGCTGGAGTGCGCTTTTTGCCGATCTGGACAACGACGGACTTTGTGATTTGCTGATCACAAACGGCTACCGCAAAGACATCACTGACCTAGACTTCACGAGCTACAACCGGGATGCTGGGACATTTGGTACAGATGCCGACCGACGTGCGCAACTTTTGAAGCGAATCGAGGATTTGGAACCCGTTTACAAACCAAATTTCCTGTTCCACAACAAAGGCGATGGCCTCCATTTTGCGAACGTTGCTGGTGATTGGGGGCTGAATGAACCGTCGTTTACGAACGGTACGGCCTACGCCGATTTCGATAATGACGGCGATCTGGATCTGGTGATGAATAACATTAACGATCCGGCTTTCATTTATCGCAACAGGACCATCGAAAACGCCACCGACTCGTCAACCAATCGTTTTTTAAAACTAAAACTAGCGGGGAAGCCGGGTAATCGGGAAGGCTTAGGCGCTAAAATCGCCATCTGGACAAACGGGACAGTTCGCTACACCGAATACACCCGACAGCGTGGTTATCAATCGTCGATGGAATCGGGCGTTCATGTGGGGTTAGGCAAAGCCCAGCGAATCGATTCGCTAAAAATACTATGGCCATCTGGTACCGGTCAGCTACTCAAAAATATATTGACCAACAAAACGGTCACCCTCGACGAACGTTCGGCCACCGCGCAACCAGCCACGTTTATGCAGTTACAGCCTGTCGAGAAAGCTTTATTTACCGAAGTTTCTGCACCACTCGGTTTGTTCTTTCAGCATCAGGAAGACGATTTCGTGGATTATAAAGCCCAGCAAACCTTGCTTGCGCACAAGCATTCACAGATTGGTCCAGGCTTAGCGGTAGGCGATGTAGACGGCAACGGGCTGGACGATATTTACATCGGGGGACCGGCTCACCGGGGCGGCACTTTCTTTCTGCAACAAGCTACGTCATCTGGCAAAAGTCATTTTTCTCGTAAAGATCGACCGGCGAAAGAACCCGAAGAAACCGGTGTTTTGCTGTTTGACGCCGATAAAGACGGCGACCTCGATTTGTACGCCGTTCACGGTAGCACCGAGTTTGGGCAAAACGAAGCCCGCTATCAGGACAGCCTGTATCTAAACGACGGAAAGGGAAATTTTCGGGCCGCTGTTCAATCATTACCTAACACCACGTCAAGCGGATCGTGCATCGTAGCGACGGACTTCGACCACGACGGCGACCTCGATTTGTTTGTCGGGGGGCGCATAAAACCACAGCGATACCCCGAACCGGCCCGGAGCTGCATTCTCCGCAATGATAGCGATAAGGGTACTGTTCGATTTACCGACGTAACCGACCAGCTAGCGCCTGGGCTTAGTCAGGCCGGATTGATCTGCGCAGCACTCTGGACAGATGTGGATAACGATTCCTGGCCGGACCTACTAATAGCGGGCGAGTTCATGCCTGTTACCGTTTTTAAAAATCAGCAAGGTCGCCGGTTGGCAGCTGCGTCCATGCCGTCGCTGGAAAAAGCGGTCGGTTTCTGGAATAGCCTGACAGCGGGTGATTTTGATAACGATGGCGACATGGATTACGTAGCGGGCAATTTGGGCCTGAACAATCGCTTTCAGGCATCCGATTCTCACCCGGTATCAGTTTACGCAGCTGATTATGACAAGAATGGTACGCTTGACCCCATCCTGAGTTTTTTCAACGGCGACACCGAATACCCGATTCACCCGCGTGATGTGCTAACCGATCAGGTTCCGTCGTTGAAAAAGAAAATGACGTCCTACGCTACTTACGGCAAGCTAAAATTAGCCGACCTGCTGGACAGCGATCAGCAACAATCAGCCATTCATAAACGGGCGACCTTCACATTATCGGCTTACATCGAGAACCGAAACGGAACGTTTGTCCTGCATACGCTGCCTATAGAGGCTCAATTTTCGCCCGTGTTCGGCACTATTTCTACTGACCTTAACCACGATGGTAACCTGGATCTGCTGCTGATCGGCAACGACTACGCCAACGAAGTTTTGTCGGGTTGGCAGGATGCCGGATTGGGGCTGTGTCTGCTAGGCGATGGACATGGCCACTTTAAACCTCTTTCTCCCGCTCAGTCAGGTTTTGTTGTCGATGGAGACGCCAAAGCACTGGCGACAGTCCTGCTTGCCAACGGAAAACTTTGTCACATCGCCACGCAAAACAACGGTCCCGTTCGCGTTTTTACCCAAACAAACGATCAGACAAGATACCGGCGAGTCAAGCCAACCGAGGTGTTTACCAGTTTAAAAAACAGACGCAGAGTAGAGTTTGATTGGGGGGGCGGCTACCTATCGCAATCCTCACGAGTGGTTTCGAGCGAGCCTAACTAAAAAAGAAAGTGTACTTTTGGGACTCCACCAATCAGGCCTATGGGTTTTAACGTTCTACTTAGTTGCGTGATTGCCACCCTTTTTACCTCGGCTACTCCGCCCGCGTTTGATGTACAGGGGCACCGGGGCTGCCGGGGATTGATGCCTGAAAATACGATTCCGGCCTTTCTCAAAGCGCTGGAACTGGGCGTGACAACACTTGAACTGGATGTAGTTATTAGCAAAGAGCGACGGGTGGTTGTTTCGCATGAACCCTACTTCAATGCGGCCTACAGCATAACACCGGACGGGAAACCAGTTGATAAGAAAGACCAGAAAAGTCTGCTCATTTATCGAATGAATTATGCCGATGTCAAGCGCTACGACGTCGGTTCAAACGGTAACTCCGCCTATCCCGAACAACAGAAAATCCAGACTTACAAGCCTTTGCTGAGCGAGGTTATTGAGCAGGCAGAAGCCTACAGAAAAGCGCATAATCTACCGGCATTTTCTTACAACATTGAGCTAAAGAGCGTTCCGTCTGAGTACAACGTAAGCCAGCCAGAACCAGCCGCTTTCTGCGACCTTGTTGAATCCGTCATCAGCCAGACCTTACCAGCCGAACGTGTTGTTATTCAAAGCTTTGACTTTGCCATCCTGACCCATTGGAAGCAACAGATCGATGCGGGCAAATACCCTAACGTCCGGCTTTCGGCTTTGGTCGAGAATCTGCGCAGTCCCCAAAAAAACATACAGAAGTTGGGCTTCAAACCGGCTATCTACAGTCCTCACTACAAACTACTGAACCAGCGCCGGATTGCCCAGCTACACGAACAAGGGATCAGTGTTATTCCGTGGACGGTCAACCAGTTGAGCGACATGAAACGGCTGAAAGAGTGGGGTGTTGATGGCTTGATTACCGATTACCCTGATCGAGCGGCTCGTTTGTAAACCAACCAATGCTTTTGTAAGTTTCTACCTCTAACCTAGCTGTCTACGTTAGTTTATGTGTATTTTAACGGTATGACCTTCCTCAATACTACGCTCAAATGGCTCCTGCAACGGCGTTTACCGCGCATTGAGGCCATGATGCAACACCCAGGTCCGGTGCAGCAACGGGTTTTTGAGCAACTCATCCGGGCAGGTCGCCGAACGGAATGGGGCAAAAAGTACGATTACCGCTCAATTCAGACGATTGCTGATTTCCAGCGCCAGGTCCCTGTTTCGAGTTACGAAGATCTCTATCCCTACATAGAGCGCGTAATGAAAGGCGAAAACAAGGTACTTTGGCCGTCGCCGGTGCGCTGGTTTTCCAAATCGTCAGGAACAACCAACGCCCGCAGCAAATTCATTCCGGTTACGACCGAGTCGCTGGATGAAAGCCACTTCAAAGGCGGTAAGGATATGATGGCTCTTTACGTAGCCAACAATCCAGATACACAGACTTTTGCTGGCAAAGGACTTTCGATTGGTGGTAGCCTGCATACCAATCCATTCAGTGCGAACAGTGCCGCTGGCGATGTGTCCGCCGTGGTCATGAAAAACTTGCCAAGTTGGGCGCAGTTCATCCGCACACCGTCTATCGACATTGCGCTCATGGATGAATGGGAAGCCAAAATGGATCGTATGGCGGAGGTCACGGCTCAGGAAAACGTGACGAGTATGCTGGGCGCACCAACCTGGGGCTTGGTGCTGATCGACAAAATTCTGGCTCGCACGGGTAAATCCAACATTCTTGACGTGTGGCCGAACTTCGAAGTTATGATTCACGGTGCGGTAAATTTTCAGCCTTACCGGGAGTTGTTTCAACAGCAGGTCTTTCCTTCGTCAACTGTTCGGTATCAGGAGGTTTACAACGCTTCGGAAGGGTTCTTTGCCATTCAGGACGATTTGTCGCGAATCGGTGAAATGCTTCTGATGCTCGATTATGGAATTTTCTACGAGTTCGTCCCCATTCAGGAAGCGGATCAGCCTTTTCCCAAAGCCCTGACCATCGACGAAGTGGAGCTAGACAAAAACTACGCGCTGATCGTTTCGACAAACGGCGGCTTGTGGCGCTACAGAATCGGCGACACCGTGCGCTTCACGTCGCTCTACCCTCATCGTCTGAAAGTTAGTGGTCGTACGAAGCATTTCATCAACGCGTTTGGCGAAGAAATCATCGTCGAGAATGCAGAAGCCGCCATAACGCGGGCTTGCGAAGCCACAGGTGCGGTTATTGCCGATTACACGGCGGGGCCAGTGTACATGAGCAACGGCGCAAACGGCTGCCACGAATGGGTAATCGAGTTTTCGCGAGAGCCTGATAGCCAACAGCGATTCAACCAGCTTCTTGATCAGGCATTGCGCGAGGTTAACTCCGACTACGACGCGAAGCGCTATAACGATATGGTCCTGAAACAGCCCCGCGTACACGTCGTTCCGCGCGGCACATTCTACGCCTGGATGAAACAGCGCGGCAAGCTAGGTGGACAGCATAAAGTGCCTAGACTAGCCAACTCGCGGGAATATCTGGATGACATTCTTGGTCAGAGTATCCGCCTGTAAGCAAGCATTTTACTGGTGCTTCGTCGCTTTTAACGGTTGGCCTCCGAAAGCCAGTGAAATTGCTTTTCTGCCAATTGAAAACGGCGGTTCTCGCGTCTAAGCGTCATTGCTACTGAATCGTTACGAATTTTTCCACGCAACTCGATGTGATTCGTGTCGGGCATTACGTACTGCATGGTAAACAGCGCCGTCGTATCCATAGACGACCGCTTGAAATCAATTGTGTGTTTTAAGGTATCAAAGGAATAGCTGAAATAAGCCCGGTGATACCGTTGCCGGAATAGCGTATCAGCGGTGTGAATGCTACCCGTATTCGTCGGTTCAAAAACGATATCTTTCCAACGCAGACTATCGACGGCTGTACCCTGCGACTGATCAACCGAGAAAAAACCGGTGGTCAGCTTTGGCGTAGTAGACGCTTGCTGTGACGATGACCAACCCTGATATGATCTGATCAGAGGGAATACCAGAAACAAAATAAAAAACGCGATTTTCAGCACTACTTTGCTCCGTCGCATCCATTGTTTAGGAAGTACGATCTGAGGCAGTGGCTGGGTCGATTTGTTGAATACAAAGAAGTTAAGCAGTCGTCGGGCATCGGCGATCAGCAGAAAACTACTAAACAGAAACAAATGAATCGAAAATAGCTTGACAGGAATGTCATAGCACAGATTCAGCATCATCACGTTAAGAAACACGCTCGCAGCCACAAATGCTCCCAGCGTACTGGTGCGCCGAAATAATAACAGCAGGCCCGCTACGACCTCAACGGCCCCCGAAAAGAACTGGTATGGCGTCGAGTAGCCAATAAAATACCAGGAAAACCGCAT
Source organism: Spirosoma liriopis (assembly GCF_023196085.1). Taxonomy (NCBI): domain Bacteria; kingdom Pseudomonadati; phylum Bacteroidota; class Cytophagia; order Cytophagales; family Cytophagaceae; genus Spirosoma; species Spirosoma liriopis. Next base: position 114,972 of record NZ_JALPRF010000002.1, on the reverse strand, counting down.
GGGCAGCAGATCACCCAGCGGAGTAGCTAGGGCGCTCAGCGACGGAAAGATCATTTGCAGTCCGAATAGCTTGATGATGCCGTAGCCTAACGCCATCATCGCTACGTAATACCGAACCAGCACGATCAGCCAGTAGTAGCCCGTGTTATATTCTTTCCGTTTGTCGAAAATTGTCCAGATGACTGTACCGACGACTGCAACCAGTAGAAAGAAACACAATTGAGCGTATCCGTAGGATGTATCCCCGCTACCGTTCAATGGAACCAGCTCGTCCTTTACATGAAATATGTAATCGTTAGCCGCCGTCACCAGCCAGTTCTCCGTTTTGCCGTAGTACTCACCAATCAAGCTGAATAGAGGCAGGTCGCCTATCCAGGTCCAGATCGTTGTGTAGAGTACGATGTAAATGCAGGCGAAGCGAAATAGCAATTTGTGCCACCAGGCCCACTGATTATCCAAGTACACGGCGGAGTTTTCCATGAATGGTTTTAGGTTAGAGAAGCTAATTCTCGAAGAAACTACTGGTAATAAAAGCACTGTCCCGATGCTTGATCCTTAGCGTTTAGTCGGGATGGCGACAAAGATGCTATCCGTTCCATTCGGGCATTGCGGCAAAGAGATCAGGCATTGGCTGCCGATTGCTTACGCTGACTCAGTCACCCGTCGAATAGGTCGGCTTCCTAAAGATCAAATAAACAACCCAGCCGAGAGGAACGCATAGAATGATGAAGCACCAAACCGTTTTCGTCCTGAAACCCAGCCGATGGTTGTACAGACGCACAATGCTATAAACTAATCCGAGTAGTTGGATTAATATAATGATTTGCCAAAGAAGTAAAGCGGAGTCAGGCGATAACATATTGATAGATAACTTCCATAGCTGTTGTAAAAGTCAATAAGAGGCTTATGCTGCTCGACACATAAGCCTTAAGCAGGCAGATTTTACCCTACTCTGCAATTGTAAAGTCCGGAAATTCAGAACTATAAACCTACTCTTGAAACGGCCATGTCACTTCCACGACAGCATGAAGCTGTATGCCAACCTTTATTCCGTAAAAGACGCCAATAGACTTGCTGGAGCATGCTCGGAAAGGGATAGCTTTCTAAATAAACAAGATGATGATCAAGTTATCTTACCTGATCAATAACACTGATTTAACAACTTTTAAGCCGGCAGCAACCCAACGCTTTTCGTAAGGGTGGACTCGTATCTACAAAACCAAATCTATTTATTCGTATGCATTATTTGCTCTCCCTCGCCGTGTTCATTCTTCTGATGAGTAGTTGCCGTCGTGATGATGATCCGGTAGCCGCCAATTTGAAGAGTTCGATCGGTACGTATGAAGTGACCCGATTGACGCAGTATGTAAACGGCCAAAAAACCTTCGATGGCTATTTACCCTTTTTGATGCCGGATAGTACGACGATTACCCATCGCATCGGCATTAGTATGGCCAATCCCCAACCCGATGGCACAGTGAAAGCGTCAATTCTTCGCAACGTATACCGGCAAGGAGCGCGTGGCTTTCTGGTGAATAAGATCGCTAATATTGGCGGTTTGAATATCATCGCTAAGCGGGCCAATCAGACGAACGACATTGTGGGGTTTTATCGAGACGGGGCTAGTGCCTTTGGCTATTATGGGCCACAAACCCAGAACCTGGCTTTCGATATTGTTGAGCCCGACAGCCTTAATCAGCTTGTTCGCTACGTATTTGAAGCTAAAAAGGTGTCGGCTACGGCGAATCGGTTCTAATCGAGTCTATCACGATGTGGCTGTTGCAAAAGTCGAGAAACCTGGGCTGGGCTGAGTTGGTAATCCTTATTCGGCTGATTTTTCCCTTCAAAACAGGTAGCTTAAACGGGTCATTCAGACCAACACCGACTTTCGCAACAGCCAATCCCTATAAGGTGATCAGACTACCGTCAACTGTAACAAAAGTGGCTAATCACCCACGTACCAGTTTCTTTTCTTTCAGGAAAGCGTACGTCATTACTTCTTTGTCGGGATTGAGCACAATCTGTTTCTGTACTTTACAAATAAAAAGCTCATGGTCGCCCGCATCAGTACTGTGCATTACGGAGCATTGCGCATAACCGATGGCTTCTGTCAGGTATGGACAACCGCGCTGGTCAAGGGCAAAAGGCACGTTTTTCAATTTATCGATTGCCCGCCCGTCGCTAGCGCGACCAGACTGCTGACCAAACTTACGAATCAGCCGTGTCTGGTCGGTGGCCAGCAAATTAACGTTTAGAATACCGCTTGCCCGTACAAGTTCAATGGTGTAATCAACTTTGTAAAGCGCTACGGCCAGCACGGCAGCCTTCATATCCGTTGTCATGACCCAGCTAACAATGTTCGCATTATAACGTGGGGCGGTTGCGTCCAGACCAGCGACGGTGGTGATGCTGTGAATATCGTAATTCTTGTATTTCAGCAGGCGTTTCGGCATCGGTTTCGTCAGGATTATCGAAAATAGTGGTAAATGAACATTGCCGAACGGCAGGTTGTTGTTTGATTACCGGCACATTAACTTTGTTAGCCCAAAAAGTCTGACCGCCGACTCTCAGCATGAAATCGTTCGATATCCCTGATTACTACCGTAGCAGCATTATTACACCGCTTAAGGAATTCCGGCGGAAAAAAGATAAGCTTAAACGGGACTTCACCCCTACCCTGCTCGATTTTGGTCCGGTCCGTTTTTTGATAGCCCGGCATTTTGGCTTTTGTTACGGCGTTGAAAACGCGATTGAAATTGCCTACAGAGCGATTGCTGAGAACGTTGGAAAACGCATCTTTCTGCTTAGTGAAATGATTCATAACCCCGACGTAAACGCTGATTTACAAAGCCGGGGGGTACGTTTCATCATGGATACCAAGGGCGGGCAGCTTATTCCCTGGTCGGAACTAATGCCCGATGACGTTGTAATTATCCCGGCTTTTGGCACAACGCTAGAAACACAAAGCAAGCTGGCTTCCATTGGGTTGAACGTTGAAAAATACGATACGACCTGCCCGTTTGTCGAAAAAGTCTGGAACAAAGCGGGGCAGATCGGGCAGAAAAATTACACGGTGATTGTTCACGGCAAGCCGAATCACGAAGAAACGCGCGCTACGTTTTCGCACAGCAAAGAAGCGGCCCCAACGGTAGTCGTAAAAGATTTAGCGCAAACGCAGCGCCTGGCTCGCTACATTACGGGCGAGTCACCCACCGAACAATTTTACACCGAGTTTGCGGATCAGTACTCGGTCGGTTTTGACGCATCCCGCGATTTGCAGCGGATTGGCGTCGTCAACCAGACCACCATGCTGGCTTCGGACACTCAGGGTATTGCCGATTACCTGAAGCAAGTGATGATCCAGAAGCACAATCTTGGCGAAAACCCATCGACGGATCAGGTTGACGCCTACTTTGCTAACACGCGGGACACACTCTGCTACGCGACGAACGACAACCAGGACGCGACGTATGCGCTACTGACGTATCCAGCCGATTTTGCCATCGTAGCCGGTGGCTACAACTCATCCAATACATCACACATCGTCGATCTTTGCGAGGAGAAGTTACCCACCTATTTTATCGAGTCGGAACAGAAGATTCTTTCGCCAAACCTGATCCGTCATTATAACGGCCATACGAGACAAGAAGTCGTTACCGAAAACTTTATCCCCCGACTGAGCGGGTTAACGGGCGAACCCGTCACAATCTTACTGACCTGTGGCGCGTCCTGCCCCGATGCTACGGTAGAAGGTATCCTGACGAAACTAGTCAGCTTTTTTCCGGAAGCCCGGCCCGTTTCTGAAGTCATGAACGAGTTTTTGAGCTAGCGTAGCTTAACGGTTACTTCACGGCTTTCGTTATGAAGTCGGTCAACGGCTGTTACAGCGTAGACGTACTTCTTTTTCGGATCGGCGGTTCTGTCGATAAATCGCGTCGAAGCTTCGCCGATGCACTGCGCTACGATACACCGAGGATCGTCTAATCGCACACGGGAAGGACGCCCTTCAAAGCGGTAGACAATGTAATAACTCGCTCCGTCACCGTCCTGTGCTTCGCCGGGTTGTTGCCAAAACAACTCTATGCCTTCTGGGGTGTCAGCTACTTTTAAGTCGCGGGGCGCTAGGGGTGGAATGCTATCCAGCCAGGTCATTGGCGGTACCAGGGCCGGATATCGATAAAAATTCGACTGTAACGAATCCCGAATGGCAAGTGGATTGGTCTTTAACGATTTTGCGCTGAAAAATACGCTTCCCAGTACGGCTCGCTGCTGCCGGTTGTAACGCATTTGATCCGGAAGCTCCGTGAATCGCCCCCAGCCCGGATCGCGCTCCGACCCACGTCCAACTCGGTAAGCGCCGTGTCCGATATAAAGGTGAGTCTTACCACAGTTACGAGCCCACCATTCAACCAAGGTTTTATACGGCACCCGCGTAAACTCCGTGCTGAAATAAACCTGCGGTACGATGTAATCGATCAGCCCGTTACGAATCCACTTCCGGGTATCGGCATATTGATCGTAGTACGATTGCCCGCCGTTGGTAGCTGACCCTTCAGCATCGTTGCTTCGGTTTTTCCAGATGCCAAACGGACTCACCCCAAATTTAACCCAGGGTTTATTATCCCGAATCGAATCGCGCAGTTCAGTGATGAGCTTGGTCACGTTGTCACGTCGCCAATCCTCTTTTTTCATACCATTGAAATTCGCCTGATACGTGCTGTCATCGCGAAAAACCTGTCCGGCGACGGCGTATGGGTAAAAATAATCGTCAAAATGAATCCCATCTACATCGTACTCACGGACCACGTTGGCGACGATTCCGGCGATGTATGTCCGAACGGCGGGCGCTCCCAGATTAAAAAGTTTACGGCCACCGTAGGTAAACACCCATCCCGGTTTTCGATAAATGATGTTCGTTGGCGCTACGCTGGATGTTTTGCTGTACGTAGCCCGGTCGAGGTTAAACCACGCATGAAATTCCATGCCGCGCTGATGGGCCTGCTCAATCATAAATTCCAGCGGATCGTAAAACGGCTGTGGTGCTAAACCCTGCTGACCAGTAAGCCACTCCGACCAGGGTTCCGAGCTTTTGGCGTAAAACGCATCCGCTGCTGACCGGACCTGCACAACAACAGCGTTGATCCCCATCTGCTGTTGTTGATCAAACATTTCGATAATCTCGCGTTGCTGGTCAGCAACGGGCAATCCCTTCTTACTCGGCCAGTCGATGTTATCGATGGTTGCGATCCAAACAGCCCGAAACTCCCGCTTTGGCGGAACGAGACCACGTTCGAAGGGCATTTCTTCTACCTCTTCGTCATCAACCATATCTTTAGGAGTGGGGGCCGCTACAGGAGCTACTGGAACAGGCTTCGCGGGTGCTGGCTTTGCAGCTACTGGTTTTTGAGGAATTGGTTTTGCTGCGGGTGGGCGTCTGACGGGCACTGGCGTTCTTTTTACCACAACAGGTTGAGGTCGCCGGCAACCATCCCATGATAAAGCAAGAACAAACAAACAGAGAAAGGCAATTAAGCGCATGTTGAGTAGCTGGTTAATTGCCAAAAATAACGATAGACGGCTGGATCTACGTTTGCGAAGGAGTCGTTTTTTGCTTTTTGCCAACTAAGCGGCACGCATCACTGCAATAAATTACGTTATCCCAGTCGCGTTCCCATTTCTTTCGCCACGCAAACGGACGGTTACACACCGGACATATTTTGGTAGGCAACTCTGATTTCTTGCGCATTTTCATGCCTTATAAACCCGGATTAACTGCCTAGGTTTAATCCTCGGCGATCTATTTGCTTGTCAGAATTCATCAACCTAACGCGCACAAAATAATTTTTTAGTAAATAGTACTTATTAAAATTACCTGTAATTGCCCCTCACAGGGGTTATTAAGCCTGTTTTCACAGCTGATTCAGTAGCACCGGTAACATATCAGTATGTAACCGATCAATAGGCTTTCATTTGGTGTCTTAGTGAATTCCCTTACTTTTGTGCCGTTTAAAAGAAATATAAGCAACAATTCTTTCGAAATTTGCAAAATACCAATATCTTTTTAGACTATTTTTCTTGAAAGATACTACTTTTGCCCTATTCTGAAACTGAGTTTCAACAGACCGTATTGAGTATGAGCCATAAATTAGATCAAATAGATCGCAACGTATTAGAGATCCTGCAAGCCAACGCAAAAATTACCAATGCCCAGCTTTCTAAAGAAATAGGTCTTTCTCCTGCTCCCACCCTGGAGCGCGTTAAAAAGCTCGAAACATCAGGTATTATTCAAAGCTACCACGCTCAGCTTAGCCGCGAGAAAGTCGGCCTCGGCGTTACCACATTCGTGATGGTTACGCTTGTTGGGCACAAAAAAGAAACCACAATGTCGTTTGTGGCTCGTGCGAATGAAATTCCTGAAATTATCGAGTGCCACCACATTACGGGTTCCGGCGACTTCCTGCTGAAAGTAATTGCGAAGGATATTGCTTCGTATCAGGCGTTAATGCTAGATGTTATTAACGAAATTGACGAAGTTGCCAGCACCCAAACTATGGTGATCATGTCAACTTTCAAAGAAAGCAAAGTATTACCTATTCCTTGATGATGTACGAAGTAAGATGTATGATATACCACTAATAACCGCTATATCATACATCTTACTCCCTATTGCACGCTACTCTCTACGCTTCCGGCGTTCTTCCCGGCGCGATTTTTTCATGTCATCCAGCGCTTTTTTCGCGTCTTTATGCTGGCTTGACTTACGTTCGGCTTTGTCCATCACTTCTTTAAAGTAAGCCTGCGCCTGATCGTAATTCTTTTCTTCGTTGGCAATCTTACCTAAAGCCAGCACCGACGACCAGTAATAGCCCGCATTTAACGCATTCGTTTGTTTAGCATAGTCAATCGACTGCTGGTAATACTTTTTGGCTTCGGGCAGATTCTTGTAAAACTGCTGGTTGATGTAAGCCAAGATATACGCTGCCGTTCGTCCACTAACACCTTCATAGCCCGACTGCGTGCGGCTTACCTTCGCCAGAATATCTTTCGAGATGCGCTCCGCTTCGGTTAATCGTCCCGTTACAAAAGCTGACCGGGCATAATACCGCTCGAAAAATGGATTATCAGGATATTGCTCCGCCATGTACTTCGACATTTCGTACGCTTTATCATACTGATTTTCCATGCTGTAAATCTGAATCAGGAAATACCGGGCCTCGACACGCGTGTAGAAGGCCGAATTAGCCGTTTTTTCCAACTCCTTGATACCGTTGACTTTGTTTCCTTTTGGAAAGAACATCAGGATCGGTTTCAGCAACGGGTAATTTTCGGGTATCCACTGCGCGTAATAGTCATACATCCCGTCGCCAAACAAGAGTTCAGGGCTGAAATCAGCATTACCTTTACACTTCTCGAAATACTTTAATGCATTCTTACCGGCCAAGGTCGCCTTTGTCCACTTTTTCCGCTCCGAGTAAAGTCGGCCTTTAAAGGCATAAGCAGCCGCCAGGAAAAAGGAAGGTTCAAGCTTGTTTTCACTGGTATCATACAGCTTTTCGGCCAGCGTAATGGTCGAATCCATGTAAGCCAGACAAACGTCATCATAGTCCGTAACGTCGGTGTTCGGGACGATTTTCCACCATTCTGCCAGGCCCATCAGGAAATAAGGCATTGGGTGTTTGGGGTAACGTAGCCGTAACCACCGAAACTCCTTATCGGCGTCGTAAAATTTGTAATTATACATCAAATTGATGGCTTCGGCAGATTCGATCTGAACCCCAGGATGCTTCAACAAGCCATCATACTTCTTATCAAACGCCGACGGATCATACAACTGGGCTTGTGCCAACGCAGCCAGTCCCACGAGCCATACCGTCAACAGTAGTTTCTTCATTCGTTAAGGTCGCTTTTCCTTCTCTATCAACACAATCCGCTGACAGTACGTTTACTAACGTTTATTTTTCAGGTAAATTTTTGTCTGCTAGCAACAGAGGGCCGTATCTTTGACGCTACGCAGACGCTGATATGATAACAGTCAACAATAAAAATTTCATCCCATTCATTAGTGCAGAAGCCATTCAAACGCGTATCGACGAACTGGCTGGGCAAATTAATCAGGAATATGCAGGCAAACAGCCTTTGATCGTCGTCGTACTCAACGGGGCCTTTATATTTGCCGCCGATCTGGTAAAGCGTCTCACCATTTCCTGCGAAATCACCTTTATTCGGGTTGCTTCTTATTCCGCTACGGAATCCAGCGGAACGCTTAAACAGATTTTGGGTTTAAACGATTCGATCGAAGGCCGTGACCTTATCATCATCGAGGACATTGTTGATACGGGCCTGACAATTAGTGATGTCTGCAATCAGCTCAACGCTCAAAAACCGGCATCGCTTGCTATTGCCACGCTATTGTTCAAACCAGCAGCGCTCAAAAAGCAGTTGGACCTAAACTACGTGGGCTTTGAGATCGAAAACCGGTTTGTACTAGGCTACGGTCTCGATTACGATGGCCTGGGTCGTAACACACCCGACATTTTAGTACTGGAATAAGCGGGTAGCAGCCGGAAAAGAATTTGATCTTCTACCGGTCTACTTCGCCCATTACAACGTCGATTGATCCAATAACAGCCACCAGGTCGGCCAGCATAGCCCCTTTGCTGATTTCACCGATAACCGATAGGTTGTGAAAACAGCAGGAACGGGCTTTGCAGCGAACGGGTACGTCTGATCGACCATCCGTCCGGAAAAAGAAACCAAGTTCACCCTTGGCACTTTCGGCGCGGGCGTAAAAATCCATTGCTTTTGGACGGATCTTTTTGGGTACCACAGCCTGTGGGTCGTAGTCGCGGGTACGTCGGTAATCGGTCGTGAGCTTGTCCAGACACTGCTCGACAATCCGTATCGACTCATGACATTCCTGTACTCGGACGTTGTTACGGTCCCAGCAGTCACCGACAGTTCCCATCTGGCCTTCACCAATGGGAATATCAAAATCCAGTTCAGGATAAACGGAGTACCCGTCAACCCGGCGCAAATCGTAACGCAAGCCAGAACCACGCAACATAGGCCCTGTACAACCGTAGCTAATCGCCACTGGGAGCGGCAAAACACCCACGTTAGCCGTCCGTTTTACGAAGATTTCGTTCTCGATCACCAATTGTTGCAGCTCAACCAGCTTAGGTTTGAGGTACTGAACAAACTCCCGGCAGCGTTCTTCAAAACCTACCGGCAGATCATAAAACAAGCCGCCTACCCACATGTAGTTGTACAGCATTCGCGCGCCACTTACCCACTCCAGCAGGCGCTGAATGTGCTCGCGGTCGCGCATAAGCCACAGAAAAGGCGTGTACGCGCCGATATCCAATGCATACGTACCAACTCCGACGAAGTGGGCCGCGATGCGATTTAGTTCAGCTACCAGCACCCGAATGTATTCCGTCCGTTTTGGAATGTCGTTTTCAATGCCCAGCATCCGCTCGACACCCATTACGAAAGCATGTTCGCTGTTCATAGCAGCCAGATAATCAAGCCGGTCCACAAATGGAATGGTCTGATTGAATGGCAAGGCCTGGGCGTGTTTCTCGAAACAACGATGCAGATAACCCAGGTGCGGCACCACGTCGGCAATAATCTCGCCGTCGGTAACGACTTCGAGCCGTAGCACACCGTGGGTAGACGGATGCTGCGGTCCCATGTTTAAAATCATCTCTCCTTCATTGAGCATATCGGGCCGGTAAACGTTTGGTTCCGACGCCCGAAAATGACCAGGAGCGTATTCGTATTGAATTATTTGCGTAGCCATAATCATACCCAAAACAACTTACGGCTGTTTTAGTGCATTTGTGGACAAAGGTCGTCAGAGGGAATTAAACGCCCAAAGATTATCGCTTCCGGGCTAACCTTCTACAAATCATAGCTTTTTCGCAACTATATGTTTGTAAACTAAAAGTAATTTTGTACCTTTGCGCTCCTTATCGAGAAAACGAACTTTAGCAATGGCAAAGAAAGGCGCCAACAGAATCCAGGTTATTCTGGAATGCACCGAGCAGAAAGACAGCGGTGTACCCGGCATGTCCCGGTACATCACCACGAAAAACCGGAAGAATACGCCGGCTCGTATCGAACGGAAGAAATACAATCCGTTCCTGAAAAAAGTAACGTTGCATAAAGAAATTAAATAGTTTTGGTTATTGTTTTTACAGCGTGGGCCGGCACTTGCTTTAGCTTGTAAAAAACCATAACACAGTCAAAAACTATAAACCATAAACCGTCATGGCAAAAAAGGTAGTTGCAACCCTAAAAACGAAGGATAACGGCAAAGCGTTTGCTAAGATTATCAAAGCCGTTAAATCGCCTAAAACTGGCGCTTATACCTTCAAGGAAGAAATGGTTCCTGTCGACGAAGTACAGGCTGCGCTGAAAGGCTAACCCCTGTTGGAACCTGTTTCCTTCACCAATAACTCAAATGTCCCACAGCCTTCACTGGCCTAGTGGGACTTTTTGCGTTAAAAAATAGTTAGTCAGTTGGCAGGCCGATCACCGTATTGAATACGCGGATCTCCTTAAGCACTGACACACTAACTTGTTGATCCCATTTCACTAACGATACTATGGCTTTATTCGGTTTTTTCTCGAAAGAAAAAAAGGAATCGCTCGACAAAGGTTTAGAGAAAACAAAAGATAGTTTCTTCTCTAAACTTAGCAGAGCCGTCGTCGGCAAATCAACTGTCGATGAGGAAGTGCTGGACGAGGTAGAAAACGTCCTGATTTCGTCGGACGTTGGCGTTGAGACAACCGTCAAGATTATTCGCCGGATTGAAGAGCGGGTTGCCCGTGACAAATACGTGGGTACCGAAGAGTTGGACCGCATTTTGCGCGAGGAAATCGCTGCGCTGCTCTCCGACAATAACACAACCGACGTGTCGAACGACTTTGCGCTCCCTGCTGATAAAAAGCCTTATGTAATCATGGTTGTTGGTGTCAACGGCGTCGGTAAAACCACAACCATTGGTAAGCTGGCGGCTCAGTTCCACAAGCGGGGAAAGCAGGTTGTGTTGGGTGCGGGTGATACGTTCCGGGCTGCGGCTGTCGACCAGCTCAAGCTTTGGGGCGATCGCGTGGGGGTACCTGTTATCTCACACGGCATGAACACCGACCCGTCGGCGGTTGCGTTCGATGCGGTCAAAAAAGCTACGGATATGCAAGCTGATGTGGTTATCATCGACACCGCCGGACGCCTTCATACCAAGGTCAACCTGATGAACGAGCTGACCAAAATCAAACGGGTCATGCAGAAGGTGACTCCTGACGCTCCGCACGAGGTGCTTTTAGTACTCGACGGATCAACGGGACAAAACGCGTTTATCCAGGCTACCGAATTTACAAAAGCAACGGAAGTATCGGCTTTGGCCATTACCAAGCTGGACGGTACAGCCAAAGGTGGCGTTGTCATCGGTATTTCAGATCAGTTCAAAATTCCGGTCAAATACATCGGCGTCGGCGAAAAAATTGACGATTTACAAACCTTCAACAAGATGGAGTTTGTGGATTCGTTTTTTAAGAAATGACATCGGGTATGAAACAGGCGGCAGTTACATTTCTTTTGCTCGTAGTTGCGTTTGCGGTCTCCGCTCAAAACCACTCACGCAAACAGACTCGTAAACCTGCCGCCAAGCAAGGAATCTGCGGTTTGGTTGTGGTAAAGCGCGGAAATCATATGCCCAGCGTGGATTCGCCCAGCCCTGATTCACCCCGGTCTGACTCGGATGGTGCACCCGCTGAGCGGGAAATTCTTATTTTTCCGCTTCTGAATATGAGTCAGGTCGATGCGGGTGACAATGGTTTTATCAATTCCGTCCGTGAGGCTAAGCCAATCAAGACGGTGCGATCCGATAAAAACGGAAAATTCTGCATCAATCTTCCCGTTGGTCGGTACTCGCTGATCGTACGTGAACCGAAGGGTTTGTACGCAAACCTTTCTGACACTCAAAACAATATTTTTCCGGTCAACGTCCAGAAAAACCGGCAGTTAACCGTGAAAGTAGAAATTACCCATGAAGCTGTTTTTTAGGCATCATGGAAACGTTTATCATTCTGCTGGTTATTGTCTTTGTGCCATTCATCTGGTTCATTTACAAGATGATCCGGTACACGGACGATACGATCGGTGAAAACTCCCCGCTTTATCGTGAGCGGACTTACGAGATCCTGACTGAAGACTATTTCGTGACATTCTACAAAGGAATGCTCGCCGTTATTTTCATCCAGTTTCTCATAATCGTCAAAATATTGGTTGGAGAGGCAATAAGACAGGCCGACCCACGGGTTTTTATTCCCGCTCTGTTCTTTTTCTTTATGGCTGTCTATCTGACCTTTATCTTTTACGTCGATTGGCAGTATTGGACGATTACCCGAGACGTTCAGCTCACGCTCAACCCATTTGACTCTAGTATTCACATTGACAGTCCAACCCAGTTAGCGACGCTTACGCCTGAAAATGTAGACTATATAGAGTCACATCTTCGCAAAAGCGATAATCCGAAAGAACCGCTTTACGGCTATGGCTATCTTTTGTTCTACCTTACTGATGGTACTATAGTCTGGGTCAATAATTTATTCTTTGCAGACCACGCTGAATTTTTGGAGCGTCACTTTAAAGGAAAGCCTCTTACAACCGTTTATCACAGGATTCCGTGGGTCAGAGAACTTCTACAATCCGAAAAATAATACGCTTCCGAACTTTGCTTCTTAAAATCAGCGTTAGTTAGTACCGACGCTTGAAATTTATATCCGTTTTGAAAACGAAAGGAATACGTACCAATAAAATCAATATTGTCACGCTGGGCTGCTCGAAGAATCTAGTCGATTCGGAAGTGCTATTTACGCAACTGAAGGGCAACGGTATGGATGTGACGCACGAAGCCAAAAAGGACGATGCCAACATCGTTGTCATCAATACCTGCGGTTTTATAGACAATGCGAAGGAAGAATCCATCAACACGATTCTCCGCTACGTCGATGCCAAGGAAGCAGGGATTGTCGATAAAGTGTACGTAACGGGGTGTTTGTCCCATCGCTACAAAGACGAACTCGAAGTCGAAATGCCCACCGTCGATGCCTGGTTTGGCACCAACGAATTGCCCAGGATGCTGAAAACACTTCGGGCTGACTACAAGCACGAACTCGTTGGCGAACGGCTTTTGACAACGCCTGCGCATTATGCTTACCTGAAAATTGCCGAAGGTTGCGACCGTCCCTGCTCGTTCTGCGCTATCCCGTTGATGCGCGGAGGACACGTATCCCGAACCATTGACGACTTGCTTACCGAAGCGCGTTCGCTGGCCCGACGTGGCACCAAAGAGTTGATTCTTATTGCTCAGGATTTGACCTACTACGGTCTGGATCTGTATAAAAAGCGGAACCTTGCCGACCTGATCAACCAGCTTGCCGACGTGGAAGGTATCGACTGGATTCGTCTGCAATACGCATATCCGTCAGGATTTCCGCTGGAAGTACTCGACGTTATGCGCGACCGGCCAAACGTCTGCAATTATTTAGATATGCCTTTGCAAACCGGTTCGACGGAATTGTTGAAACTGATGCGCCGGGGTACAACCCGCGAAAAAACGGAAGCCTTGATCCATACAATTCGGGAAAAAGTACCGGACATTACGTTGCGTACAACCCTGATCGTTGGCCACCCCGGCGAAACGGATGCCATGTTTGACGAAACGTACGACTTTGTTGAACGGATGCGTTTTGACCGAATGGGTGTGTTTACGTATTCGCACGAAGAAAACACGCACTCGTTCTCCATGCCCGACGATATATCCGATGAGATCAAACAGGAACGTGCTGATGCGCTCATGGAGTTACAACAGGGTATTTCGCACGAATTGAATCAGCAGAAAGTCGGAAAAACCTATAAAGTTCTTTTCGACCGCAAAGAGGGCGGCTATTTTATTGGTCGTACCGAAGGCGATTCTCCCGAAGTTGATAATGAGGTGCTGGTATCGGCAAGCAATCGCTACGTTCGACAGGGCGATTTCGCGAATGTCCAGATCAACCGGGCCGAAGAGTTTGATTTATACGGAGAAGTTGTCTCCTAACTGTTACTGACCCGCAAGGTTTAGTCCTGGTCATTATGATCAAGCCGAACCTTGCGGGTTTTTCCGTTGTTGAGCCGAATAAATCCCAACCTGCATGGACTGTCAGTACCTGCCGCTCGCATCCACCGGCCAGTTTTCTTCCTTATTTCTCGATTACATCAATAAAAAAGATATACTTTTCCCGTTCTATCAGCGCTACCCAGAGTTATCAGCGTTTAAAGAACAGATCAATGATAAGGCATTTGACGAATCAAAACGGCAGGTTTTAGTCGATGCACTTGAGCGGCAGTACGCACAAATTTCTAACAAACCGGATTTTTCGGTACTCCTCCAGCCAAACACGTTTACGGTTACAACGGGCCACCAGTTAAATATATTTACGGGACCGCTGTACATCGTCTACAAGCTGATTACGACAATCAGGCTGGCGCAACAGTTGAAGAAAGCCTATCCCGACTACAATTTTGTGCCGGTTTACTGGATGGCGACGGAAGATCACGATTTTGCTGAAATCAATCACTTCTCGCTTTTCGGCAAAAACTACTCCTGGGCGACCGAACAGCGGGGAGCCGTTGGACGGATGAATCCGCAGGAGCTAAAGACGCTTTTCAATCAGATTCCCGAAAAGCTGTCCTTGTTTGAAGAAGCGTATTTAAAGCACAACACCTTAGCCGATGCGGCCCGGCATTACATAAACGAGCTGTTCGGGAGTCAGGGTCTTATATCGCTGGATGCCGACGATGCCGCGTTAAAGCGTGTTTTTGCCCCGGTCATGCGGGATGAGTTGCAGCATCAGCGCTCGGGTGAACTGGTGGCAAAGCAAACTGAGCTACTCGAAAAGCTGGGGTACAAAACGGTTATTTCCCCGCGCGACATTAACCTGTTTTACCTGGACGATCAGCTTCGCGAACGTATCGAGCGCAAGGAGGATGGTACCTATCGAGTGCTACATACCAAGCTTCGGTTTACCGAACAGGAGTTGTTACAACTGCTCGACGAACATCCGGAGCAATTCAGTCCTAACGTCGTGCTACGACCTCTGTACCAGGAAACGATTTTACCGAATCTGGCTTACATCGGCGGACCGTCGGAAGTACCTTACTGGTTGCAGTTGAAACCGGTATTTGATTATTTCCAGACCGCTTTTCCAATTCTGATGCCGCGCAATTTTGCGATGTATGTGCCATCAGTAAGCGCAAAGCGCATTCGCAAGTTGGGTCTGACGCCCGAAGAACTGTTTAAGGATACGCTGGTTCTCAAGCGCGAGTATGTCGAAAACCACGCCCGGCACACGCTTAAGTTCGACAACGAAAACAAGGTTGTCAACAAAGCGCTGGACAACATTTTGCACAAAGCGCAAATGGTTGACCCTACCCTTGAGAAAGCAGTTTTAGCCGAGACGAAGCGGTTTGCCAATGCCATTACACGGCTGGAAAAGAAAATGCGCCGGGCCGAAGAGCACAATCAGGAAGTGGGTGTTCGGCAGTTACTGGCCGTCAAGGACGAACTGTTTCCTAATGGCGGATTACAGGAACGAAGCGAAAACTTTCTGACATTTCACCTGAACGACCGGGAGTTTTTAAACAAAATCCGTTCGGTCTTCGATCCGTTCGACTATCGGATGCAGCTCTGTTTGGAATAAGTTTGGCTTCTGGCTATCGCAGCGTGTATGAAAAAAGCTGATTTACGGCGTCAGTATCTGACCACTCGCAAGGCGCTGTCCGATACAGCGCTTGCTGAGTATAGCCAAAAAATCTGCGCGCATTTTTTCGATCAGGTATGGACGGATAGCAGGCTTACCGTTCATACTTTCCTCCCCATCGCACGCCAAAACGAGATGGACACCTGGCTAATCGTTCACCGTTTTTGGCACGATTTTCCGCAGGTCCGGCTGGCTGTTTCGATCACGGATGCTGATATATACCAACTGACTCATTACGAACTGACTCCGGATACGCTTCTGGCTACTAATCAATGGGGGATTCCTGAGCCCATTGCTGAAGATTCTCTAGCTGTCAAGACCAGCGCGATTGACCTTGTACTGGTACCACTTCTGGCTTTTGATCGACAGGGTCATCGAGTCGGCTATGGTGGTGGCTTTTATGATCGATTCCTGGCAGATTGTCGCCCCGACTGTTTAAAAGTCGGATTATCATTCGTAGACTCCATCGAGCAAATTGACGCGATTGAACCAACTGACATTCCGTTGGACGTTTGTGTGACTCCTGATTCCGTTGTCTATTTTAAGTAATTGGTTGCTACTAAAAATATCTTCCTTTTTTATCTGTATGTCAACTTATTACTGTAATTTTGCGGTCAATTTTTAATTAACTGGTGAAAAAATTATGAAAATCGCAGTCGTTGGCGCCACAGGCCTAGTCGGTGGCGAAATCCTGAAGGTACTGGAAGAACGTAACTTCCCCGTGTCAGAACTCATTCCCGTTGCTTCCGAGCGCTCGGTTGGTAAACAGATTGAGTTCAAGGGTAAACCGTACACAGTCGTTAGCTTTGAGGATGCCATTGCCGCCAAACCTGCCGTTGCGATTTTCTCGGCTGGAGGTAGCACCTCGCTGGCCCTGGCCCCCAAGTTTGCGGAGGCAGGAATTACCGTAGTTGATAATTCGTCGGCCTGGCGGATGGACCCAACCAAAAAGCTGGTTGTTCCTGAAATCAACGCCAATACGCTCACGCCAGAAGACAAGATTATTGCGAATCCAAACTGCTCGACGATCCAGATGGTCGTTGCGCTAAAGCCCCTGCACGACCGCTATGGCGTTAAACGGGTTGTCGTTTCGACCTACCAGTCGGTTACGGGTACGGGCAAAGCGGCTGTTGATCAACTATTTGCTGAACGTAATGGCGACACTAGCGTATCGAAAGTGTATCCGCACCCGATTGACCTGAATGTATTACCCCATATCGACGTGTTCCTCGACAATGGTTATACCAAAGAGGAAATGAAAATGGTCAACGAGACCAAGAAGATCATGGGCGACGATTCGATTCAGGTAACGGCAACCACAGTTCGCATTCCAACCATCGGTGGCCACTCGGAAGCAGTAAACGTTGAATTCAAAAACGATTTTGACGTAACCGAAGTGGTTGAACTACTCAGCAATGCCGAGGGTGTTGTTGTACAGGATGACCCGCAAAACAAAGTATACCCGATGCCACTGACAGCGCACGGTAAAGACGAAGTATTCGTCGGTCGTATTCGTCGTGATGAAAGTCAGCCGAACACGCTGAATATGTGGATCGTAGCTGATAACCTTCGCAAGGGAGCAGCTACCAACGCCGTTCAGATTGCAGAATACTTACTAAAACATAATCTGGTAGAAGCTGGCGAAGTTATCGCCTAGTTATTTTACGAGACACATAAACAAAATCCCGTCTGGTTCTGATACCAGACGGGATTTTGTTTATGTTGACAATGCTAAGTCGACTGCTGCCAGCCTCAATAGCGACTCAGGCCGGTAAGTATACGCTAAAAGTAGCACCCTGCCCCGGTTGACTCGTAGCGGTGATTGCTCCTCCATGATTGGCCGCTACCTTTTCGCAGATCGCCAATCCGATACCAGTACCTGCGTACTGGCTTTTGGTGTGCAGCCGTTGAAAAACCTGGAAGATGCGATCAATGTACTTTTCATCAAACCCAATTCCGTTGTCGGCTACATCGATGCGATAGTAAGCCCTTACTGAGCGCGTTGGCTTCACTGTTGGAGGTAAATCACTGACCTCTATCAATTCAGCACTGATGTTGATAACGGGTAGAATATCAGGTCGGAAAAACTTTAGCGCGTTACTAATCAGGTTCTGAAATAATTGTCCCAGTTGAGATTTATCGCCTTGTATAACTGGTAATGACCCAACGTTAACGGCCGCACTTGTCTCCTGAATGCGCAGGTCTAAGTCTGTCAGTACCATATTAATAACGCCATTCAAAGCTACCAGCCCTGTACTATCCTGCTGAGTCGAAATGCGCGAGAAAGTCAGTAGGTCACGAATCAACGTCGACATGCGGCTAGCGGCTGACTGCATGCGTTCTAGATACATCGCCCCTTCACCTAGCTGATCGCCATGTTGTCGTATCAACAGATCGCCGAATTGCTGCACCTTACGTAAAGGTTCCTGTAAATCATGCGAGGCAATATAAGCGAATTGCTCAAGGTTGTGGTTGGAGCGAATGAACAACTGGTTGGATTCGGCTAACTCTTCATTGGTAGCGGCCAGTTCCTCATTGGTAGCGGCTAATTCTTCGTTAGTAGCTGCCAACTCCTCGTTGATAGCCGCCAATTCTTCAGTCCGCTCCTGAACTTGCCGCTCTAAAGCTATTTGTACCTGCCGTTGCTCAGTGACATCTTGAGCCGTACCTCGAAGCGCTATTGGCTGATTATCGGCATCAAAATAAAGCTGAGCTTGGGTATGGATGATGCGCATCTTCCCAGTCAGTTGGTTACTAACAGGATGCTCATTCTCATAAAAGCCGGATGAACCAGGCTGTAGACTGGCCGCAATTCCTTCTTTCACTGACTGCCTCGATTCATCGGGCAACAACTTATACACTTCCTCCAGACTTTTTGTAGACTCGGTGATGCCAAGCCAATTCATAAATCGTTCGGAAAAAGTGAAGGTGCTCTGGTTGACATCCACGCTCCAGGTAGCCAGTTCCGCCAGTTCGATTGCCCCTCTAAGAGCCACCTCAGCGTCTTCGATCTGCTGCTTGGCAACTATCAGGTCCGTTACTTCAGCAGCCGTATTCATTACCCCGTACACTTCCCCCTTGGCATCATACAGAGGAGTAAAGCTATAATTGAAATAGTAAGGCTGTAACTTACCATCTACCTTAAGATCAACCCGTTGATTTTTAGCATGGAAGGGAATACCCGAAGTAAAAACGTTGTCGAGTTGGGAGTAAATGTCTTGATTCG
The DNA here is from genome assembly GCF_023196085.1 of Spirosoma liriopis. Taxonomy (NCBI): domain Bacteria; kingdom Pseudomonadati; phylum Bacteroidota; class Cytophagia; order Cytophagales; family Cytophagaceae; genus Spirosoma; species Spirosoma liriopis. The sequence goes on along the minus strand of NZ_JALPRF010000002.1, from coordinate 95,936 downwards.
ACAGTTCGGGTAACACCTCCTGGTACGTTTTACCGACCACATTGTTGCCTTTACCCCAAACGTCCATAATCGACTGGTTGGCAAGTTCAATACGCATTTCTCTACCAACGTAAACGCCAATTGGAAAGGGGGCACTTTCAACTAAACTACGTAATTTTTGCGCACTTTCGGCCAGGACCAATTCTATCTGTCCACGCTCAGTTATGTCCTGTAGTGTACCATTGAAGCGATAAGCCACGCCTTTATCGGTAAATTGGGCTTTTCCTTTCGCCCGGACCGTTCGCTCATGCTTCGTCTCTGGATGGACGAGTGTATATTCAATATCGTACTGTCCTCCCGATTGTCCCTGCAAGGCGTTCCAGATTGCCCCGGATACCCGCTGTTTGTCCTTATCAGTGATGGCATTAAGTGCTACATCTAACTCTACTTCCTTTTGGGAAGGAACGCCAAACCACTCTTTCAATCGGTTGTTAGCGGTGAATTTGTTCGTGGCAGGATTCAAATCCCAAACGCCCAGTTCAGCAGCCTCAATAGCAAACGTCAACTGGTCTTTGCTTTCTTCGATCTTCATCCGAGCCATCACCTGCTCGGTGACGTCGATTCCCATGACTAAGATAGCGTTGCTAGTACCCGCCGGGTTACGCAACGGCTTACATACAAAATCAATGTAATAGGTGTGCGATACACCATCTACAATTAACTCGACAGGAGTGCTGCGCGTCTGATTGGTTTCTCCCGAACGTAACGTGCTATGTAACACCCGTTCGACGAATTCACCTTTCAGTTCGGGGAAGATGTCAATTAATGGTTTACCAATTATAGAATGGTCTTTTCCGCAGATAGCCAACGCCGGCGAATTGGCCATTTCGACAATCAGATCTTCGCCTATCAAAAGACAAGTGGCGACGGGTACTTCGTTAATAAGCCCCCGAAATCGCTCGTCAATCTCAATCTTCTGCTGAGCAGCAATCTGGTCTTGACCGTCAACCGACTGAGTGACGTCCTCTAGTATGCCTAGCAAACGGCGGCTTCCCGTCTTTTTGTCAATGTGTATCTTCCCTCTGCTTTGCAACCAGCGAAACTGGCCGCTCTCATCGGCATGAACACGAAATTTAACGTTATACTGCTCACCAAGCTGGTTATTAGTTGCCTGTTGAACAATCTCTTCGATTAAAATTCGATCATCAGGGTGTATTAAATTCAGTACCTGATCATAGGCTACCAGATCATCGCCCGAAAAATTAAAAAGCGTTTTACAGCTATCGTCCCAACGAACCAATTGATTCGTTATATCTAGCTCCCAGGTTCCAATACAAGCAGCCTGTAGCGTAAACTTTATCCGCTCATAGTCGGCGGTAATAGTTTGATCGAGGGGCTCGCGCTCACCGTTCATTGATTGCAAAAGAGTTAATCTTGAAAAACAATATGTATGAATAGTTTATAGTAGACAAGCCAGTAACAAAAATGTTTGTAGAGACTTGAGTCTACTTTTAGAATCAGTGAGTATCAAAGGGGCGATAAGGAGTGGGGCGGTTTTCTTTCTGTAACGGGCTAAGTGTCGTCTCGGTAGCCGTCTTCGAATCGATCACGCTCGTACGCGCAATCTTGGCAAATGGATTATTGAAACCGAAAAAAGGCTGCTGGTTATTCAACAGTGTTCAAAAGGGGCAGACCAATCATGCCGCATTCAGGGGTAGTATAGAGGGGCAGTGTCGTGGTAGACAAGTTAATTATAAAACAAAAGCCGCAATCAATAGATTGCGGCTTAAGGTGGTGCCGAAGGCGAGACTCGAACTCGCATGTCCGTAAAGACACACGCCCCTGAAACGTGCGTGTCTACCAATTTCACCACTTCGGCAGTACGTTTCCCCTTGTTTGGGATTGCAAAGATACGGTACACTTTCCTGACTGTGCAAGATCTAGACCATATTTTTTTCGTACTATCGATTAAATAGCATCCGCTGTCCTGACTGGTGGGTCAGAAACTGCCCTTGTGCGTATACCAGTTCGCCTGACACAATCGTGTGCGTTACCGTAGCCCCGAATGTATGGCCTTCTAATGGCGACCATCCGCATTGATACAGTACATTTTCTTTCGAAACGGTTGTTGGCAGATTGGTATCGACAAGTACCAGATCCGCCCAGTATCCTTCACGCGCATAACCACGCTGGTCAATCTGAAAACAATCGGCAGGGGCGTGACACATCTTGCGGACAACGGTTTCAATCGATAGCTTACCCTGCTGAACAAAATCAAGCATCAACAAAAGCGGGTGCTGTACCAACGGTAACCCAGATGGAGCCTGCCAATACGATTGCTGCTTTTCATCCCAAGTGTGCGGAGCATGGTCTGTAGCAATAATATCCAGTCGATCATCCAGCAGAGCCGTCATTAGCGCTTCCTTGTGATGCGGAGCTTTTATGGCCGGATTGCATTTAATCAGATTGCCCAGGCGTTTGTAATCATCACTATCAAACCAAAGGTGATGGACACACACTTCCGCTGTAATGCGCTTTTCCGTTAACGGCCGGTCGTTAGCGAATAACTTTAGTTCGTCAGCCGTCGAGATGTGTAGGATATGTAATCGGGCATTATACTGCTTGGCCAGTTCAACCGCTAGCGTTGACGATATTAAGCACGCTTCCTCGTTACGAATCAACGGATGCAGATCGGCAGTAGCATTGTCACCGTATTCTGCCCGGTAGCGCTCGGTGTTGGCCCGAATCGTAGCTTCGTCTTCGCAGTGGGTAGCAATTAGCATCGGACTTTGCTGGAACAAACTGGCCAGTACCTGCTCATTATCCACAAGCATATTACCGGTAGATGATCCCATGAACACCTTGATGCCACAAACAGTGCGCGGATCTGTACGCAGAACCTCATCCAGATTGTTGTTCGAAGCACCCATAAAAAACGAGTAGTTCGCCAGCGACGTTTGGGCAGCGATGGCATATTTATCGGCCAGTAGCTCCTGCGTCAGCGCGTTGGGTACGGTATTGGGCATCTCCATAAAGCTGGTGACACCCCCCGCTATGCCCGCCCGCGACTCGGACTGAATGGTTGCTTTATGCGTAAGACCCGGCTCACGGAAGTGTACCTGATCATCAATGACACCAGGGAGCAGGTACTGGCCATCGGCATCAATTGATTGATTAACACCAGCATCTGACAAATTCTGACCGATCTGTGCAATGAATCCGTCTTCAATACGCACATCCGTTTCCACAACACGCCCTTCGTTTACCAAACGAGCGTTACGAATTAATAGCTTACTCATAAAAGGCGGGCAGCTTCTTTAGCAAAATAAGTGAGGATAACCGAAGCACCAGCCCGTTTGATTGACAGTAGTGATTCCATCATGGCGCGCTCTCCATCGAGCCAGCCCTGTTGAGCCGCGGCCTTGATCATCGCATATTCTCCACTAACATTGTACGCAGCAATGGGCAAATGAAAGTTATCGTTCAGAAGCTTGATGATGTCAAGATACGCTAAGGCGGGTTTTACCATCAGAAAGTCGGCTCCTTCGGCAAAATCGAGCTGGGCTTCGATGAGCGCTTCCCGACTATTGGCCGGGTTCATCTGATAGGTTTTTTTGTCGCCAAATTTCGGTGCTGAATCAAGCGCATCGCGGAACGGTCCGTAAAAAGCGCTGGCATACTTGGCTGAGTACGACATGATCGCTACATCGTGAAAGCCCCCTTCGTCGAGCACCTGCCGGAGATAGCCTACTCGCCCATCCATCATATCTGAAGGACCGACAATGTTAGCGCCTGCCTGCGCCTGCGCCAAGGCCATTTTACCCAGTACTTCTAAGGTCGGATCGTTTAGGATCTGACCGTTTTCGACAACACCATCGTGACCGTCCGAACTGTACGGGTCCATCGCCACATCAGTCATCACCATCACATCGGGGAAACGGTCTTTGATGGCGCGGATCGTTTGCAGATATAAACCGTCAGGGTTGTAGCTTTCCGTAGCATATTTATCTTTTTTCGACTCAGGCAGATTCGGAAACAGATCGAACGTTTTGATACCTAAATCGACGCACTCTTGTATTTCTTCGAGGAGTAAGTCCTGCGACAAACGATGAATTCCCGGCATGGAAGCCACTTCAGAACGGACGTTCTGCCCTTCCATGATAAAAACGGGCAAAATAAAATCGGTGACGGACAGGCGCGTTTCCTGCACCATATCACGAATAGCAGCGGATTGACGGCTCCGGCGCGGACGACGTATTATATTCATGGCTTACAAATTTCGGTTTTCGCGTACCGTTCGGTTCAAAACAATCGAACAGCTGAAAACCGTCAGGCAATCAGTTTAAATCCTTCACCGTGTACATTGACCAACTGAACAGTCGCATCGTCTTTCAAGTATTTGCGAAGCTTGGTAACGTACACGTCCATGCTGCGGGCGTTGAAGTATGAATCGTCACCCCAGACCATTTTTAACGCAAAACTACGGCTAACGGGCTGATTCAAATTCTGAGCCAACAACTTTAATAACTCGGATTCCTTACTGGTTAGTTTCTGCGCCGGCGACTCTATTTCGATTTGGGGTTCATTTTCGGCGGAACGGCTTAGCAGTTGGTGGGGATAATCGAACGAAAACGAACCGATCTTATATACCGTTGGTTCAGGTGCGTCGGCAGATCGCTGATACCGCCGTAGGATAGCCTGAATGCGTAACAAAAGCTCCTCCATACTAAACGGCTTCGTCACGTAGTCATCGGCTCCCACCTTGAAGCCCTGGATGGCATCTTCCTGCATGGACTTGGCCGTCAGAAAAATAATCGGCACTTCGCGCTGCGCCATACGTACTTCTTTCGCCAGGGTGAAGCCGTCTTTCTTAGGCATCATTACATCGAAGATGCATAGGTCGTACTGACCAGCCATGAACTTTTGCAGGCCCTGATTGCCATCCGTAGCGCGGTCAGTAGCGTAGCCTTTCATAGTCAGGTATTCCTGCACTAATTGGCCCAGATTGGGATCGTCTTCGACGAGAAGAATGGTAGGCATAATTGAACGATGAAAGAGCAAACGAGTACATGAATCGTTCACTACTCTTTTGCTCTTTCGCTAATGTTATAGGGTAAAATCACTTCGAATGAACTGCCTTTGCCAGGTTCGCTGACCACGTGAATCTGCCCGTGGTGTTCGTCAACCATCTTCTTCACGTAACTCAATCCCAGCCCAAAACCTTTTACGTCGTGCCGGTTGCCCGTCGGAACCCGGTAAAATTTTTCAAAGATACGGCTTAGCTGATCTTTGGTCATTCCCAAGCCGTGATCCGTAACCGTTATGCTGACTCCTTCGGGAAGGCTACGCGTAGCCAAGGCGATACGCGGACTTTCGGGCGAGTACTTCAGCGCATTGTCGAGCAGGTTATACACAATGTTGGTTACGTGGACCTCATCGGCTTCAATCACTTCGCGGTCGGCATCAAACTCCAGGTCTAACTCGCCCCCGCGCTGCTCGATCTGCAAACTCATGTTGTTCAGCACATTCTCGACGACATCATGTACGTTGACTGACGACAATTTCAGCTTGATTTCGCCCCGGTCGAGCAAGGCCATTTGCAGTACTTTTTCAACGTGCGAACCAAGTCGTCGGGTTTCATCACGTATAATACCCATGTAACGCGACAACCGTTCATTTACGGATGACTCATCCGTGCTTGAAGCGCCCTGCGGGTGGCGGACCTGTTCCTGCGCCATTTCAACCGCTAATGAGATGGTCGAAATAGGCGTTTTGAACTCGTGGGTCATGTTGTTGATGAAATCATTCTTGATGTCGGCCAGCTTTTTCTGTCGGACAATCGTACTAATAGCAATGTAAAAACAAGCCAGAATGACGAGAATCAACACGGCTGATGCGCCGAATGTAAACCACAACTGACTCAGAATAAACTGTCGTTGCGTTGGGAAATAAACGTAAACGTAGTTTCCAGTTTCGAGCATATTGTTCGGAAACAGGGCGGCTTTATACCCACCCTCGCTGAACTGCTGCGGACTCATACCGAGCGACGTAAACAAAAAAGCAGGTTGGGATTTCGTCCGAACGCCAAAAGCAAACGGAATGTTGATGCCTCTTTCCTGCAATGCCTGCCGTAGCAGCGTATCGAGCGCCAGTCGGTTGATACGATCCTCGATGGGGCGTTCCGAAAGAAGTAGCCCTTTCAATACATCCTTGATCATTCTCGACTGCTCGCCCGTTCGGTTCGAGCTAAAGCTTGTCGGTGTACTGACGGCCACCTCTGTTTTAGCCGAATCGTTCAACACATTTTGGCGCGACTTTCGCTGCTTAGCAATCTGCTTGGCCCGCTCCCGACTTGCTTTTAATCGAGCCAGCGAATCCTGCCGACGAGCCGAAGCCACCTGTCCGTTGATCTGATTGAGTTCGTTGACAAGAATCTGATCGACCCAGTGATTAAACTGCTGTTGTTGCGCCAATTGCGTCTGCCAATCACCAACCGCCATCAGTTCATCCTGCTGGCGGAAAAATTCTTCGACAACGGCCATTTGCTCTGGCGACAGCGGATGCGCTACCGGATGCAGCACATCCGATTGTACAACTACCGCACCAGCCGGGGCCATTCCATACGGCAACCGCTGCGAATCAGTCACTTTCGGATTTGCTTTCTTTGCCTGAGTACTAGCTACTTTATCGGATGTTGCACTGGCTACTTTTTTCCTGGAAGCCGAGGATTCAACAACCGACTTCTTATCTTCTTTTCTGGCAATCGCCATCAACCGGTCCTGATGGTCGCGGGCCTGGATATGTTGTTTTGCCTGGTACATAGCCTCCTGCCGTTCGAGGGCGCGAACAACCTCCTGCAAGCCATCGGTAACCTTATAGTCGAATTGTTCTTTCTGCAAATGCAATGCACTACTGATCCAGTAAGACTGTAAACCAACGAGGCCCACCAATCCGACTGCCATCAGGGCAACAATCCATCGTATGCGTAGTGTCGACATTTTTTTCGGCCTTTATGCAACCTTCGGCCTTTTTTTTCATCTATGGGTAAACAAGCGGATCACAATCGGTATGCTTTTGGCTATGCCTGATTGTGTAATCCGTAAAAATACGAATGCTGCCAGGCAGTCACTGAGCCTTTAACAAACTTTAACAGCCCCACCCTCAATGACTTTTAGCCTATCTTATTGTGTATTCATTAATGTTTACGATTATGAAAAAAACAGTAATTCTGCTACAGCGGTTCGTTTTAGCGCTGTTGATCGCTGGTGGTATCAGTGGAATCGCTACGGCTCAGAAGGCGGGTTCTTCGCCAAAGAAAGACGAAGTTAACGTCCGAATCATTGAACGAAACGGCGATGAAGTGCGGGAGATCGAACGTACCTACCGGGTTGACGGTCTGACTGATCCTGAACGCGACCGTCTTGTCATGAAACTGGTCGACTCGCTGAAGACGACGCGGAAAGGGAAAGAAGGCAAACGCCACATGACCATCATCGTTGATGATACGGATAGCGGCCACGTAGCAAGACGCGAGCGTCTCACCCCCCGCCACCGACGGCTTCCCGATGATTTTTACGTGTATCGAGGCAGAATACCCCGGATCAACGACCGCGATTTACAAACCTGGCGCTATGAATTTCGTCGCGGGACCGATTCGCTGGCCGACCAGCTAAACCGATTCAGAATGCAATTACCGCGCGACTTGGATCGACAGCTTGTTCGTCCCTTCGAAGACTGGTCACGCAATTTCAACAGCAAACCGTCTACCATTCGTGGATTGGATGCTTATCCAAACAACCCAGACCGCGCCCAACTGAACGTCCGGTTCACGGCTCCGGCAAAAGGCGATGTAAGTATCGTTGTGACCAATCCGAAAGGAAAAGAAGTAGCTAAACGCGAGTTGAACAATTTCTCAGGTGAGTTTGTCGGCCAAATTGATTTAGGTAAAAGCGCACAAGGAGCTTACTTTATAACTGTCACGCAGAACGAAGACGGTGCCGTCAAACGAATCGTGCTTGATTGACTATAAATCGGTTAGCCAGGTCGAGCAAAATGATTATGCTTTATGGAGAAGAGACTCAATATTTTGCTCGACCTGGTCGATCCTGAAAAAATAATTGAAAAATTTAGTACTATGTATTGCAAGATACCCAACAAAGCCTATATCTTTGTGTTGTCAATAAGAACCAACCAGACCATGAAAACCTTACTAATTGTCGGAACCTTACTAGTAGGCATTAGCGGACAGGCGATGAGCATGGGGCATCCGCACAATATTTTTGCTGCCAGAAAGCAAATGCGGGCAAAATCGTCGGCTTTAGTTCAAAAATCGAAAGTGACATCAGCGTCGTCGTGCTGGCAGCCGCTTGCCGCTATTGACAAAGCTGAACTAAGCAAACGACTGGTTGCTGCCCTGGCGAGCGTACGTCCGGCACGGTCTTTCTGATTTACCCTTACGCATCCTCTCTTCCACGCTTCATCTGACGGCTGTTAAGTTACGTCTGAAAGCGCCCTGTAGCTTCTTCCAACTAGCTACAGAATGGGTCTTGCAATGATCCACTTGAACAGGCTATTGGGTGATCGGCCCATGTAGACAACGAATCGTTATTAAACTCTTACCAGCCTGCTTCTCCAATCTCATTTGTCAGTTTACAGGAAGTTTTCTTCCGCTCCAAGTACTTTACAGCTACCCCGTATACGGTTGGTGATTGATCTGCTGTTATTTTGTGCTGCTCCGTGTACTTTTTTAACGTTTCAATCCTGCAACAAACATTCATTTATTCTTCAACTGATGAATTGATTGTCAATGCATTTCCTGAAATCGCAACGTCGGCTTTCTTTCCATTCGCTCGTTTTAATTTTGTATTAATCCAAGCAGCGAAACATTTCACGTATATTATTTTGTTAAAAAGTTAGATAATTCAAACATGTGTTATTGTTTTCAGTAGGTGTTGGCTATTTTTATGGTTTGGCAATAAACCACCGATAGCCGACTGTACCTTTTTACCAATCGAGTACCCATGCGGAACAACCTTGTACGACCGATTTTGGTCATCGGTCTGCTGTCCGTCAGTTTATTTACGGCATTTGGCTTAACGAAGCCAGGGCGTACTTTATGGACCCGGCTCGCCCCGTCGGCACACGCTCACAAAGCGAAGGCCCGACGGTTGACGGCACCCGCTTCGCACGTGCGTTCGTACGCCACCCCTGTTGAAGTCTTTTCGCTTCCCGATAGTGGGCAGCGTTGGGTCGACAGTGTGTTTCAGACGCTCACCCCCGAACAAAAAGTCGGGCAATTTTTCATGGTGGCTACGTTCTCCAACCGTCATGATAATCATTACCAATACATCGAGCACCTTATCCAGACAAACCATATTGGTGGTCTGATCTTTTTCCAGGGTGGTCCGTACCGGCAGGCCGTTCTGACCAATCGCTATCAGGCATTATCAAAAGTCCCCTTGCTGATTGGCATTGATGGCGAATGGGGATTAGGGATGCGCCTGGATAGTACGATGGACTTTCCCAAGCAGATGGCGCTCGGTGCCATTCGCGACAATGAGCTGATTTACCGGATGGGCGCCGAAATTGGGCGGCAATGCCAGCGGCTCGGCATCCATATCAATTTTGCCCCGGTATCGGACATTAACAGCAACCCCGCGAATCCGGTCATCGGTATTCGTTCATTTGGGGAGTCGAAGGAGAATGTAGCCTTGAAAGCGTCGGCTTACATGCGTGGCTTACAGCAAACGCACGTCATTGCTACGGCCAAGCATTTTCCGGGCCACGGCGACACCAATGCCGATTCGCACCATACGCTGCCAACCGTTAGCCGGTCGTCGGAGCAAATGCGTGACATTGACCTGTACCCATTCCGGAAACTCATTGCCGACAGTTTGATGGGCGTTGTAACGGGTCATTTGCACGTACCAGTAATGGACAACACCCCGGCCCTGGCCGCTACGTTATCCGAAAAAATTGTAACCGAGCTTCTTAAAAAGGAGCTGGGATTCCGGGGATTGGTCTTTACTGATGCGCTGAACATGGGCGGTATCAGCCGGTCACCCAAAGCAATGGACGTTAACCTACGGGCGTTGATGGCAGGAAACGATATTTTGCTGTATCCAGAAAACGTTCGGGAAGCCTCGCAAAATATCCTTAATGCGATTCAGCAGGGTGTCATATCCCAGGAATTCATTGACGAAAAAGTCAAAAAAATACTTCGCGCTAAATACTGGGCTGGGTTAAATCAGTATAAGCCCATCAATCTTGCTGGCTTATCGGCGGAGCTGAATTCACCGGAAGCGCAACAGCTCAAGCATGACTTGTGCGAACAAGCGGTTACGGTTGTTACAAATCGTAACAAGATCCTGCCTATCGGCCCGTTGGACTCCCTGCGGTTGGCGTCGATTGCGATTGGTGCAGATGTCGACAACCCGTTCCAAAAAACGCTTAACCAATACGCGCCTTTTCAGACGCTTTCTTACCCGAATAAGATTGTTTCCGAAACAGAACTGAACGATGCGCTGGCTCAGGTCAGTTCGGCGAATACGGTTGTCGTGAGCTACCACAAAATGACCGAGTCGAGTTACCGGAAGTTCGGCATTACCAAAGCTTCATTCGATCTGGTAACACGGCTGAAACAACGGGGCGTTAAAGTAATTGTTACGGTTTTTGGTTCGCCTTACAGCCTTACGCAGTTTACGGATGCCGACGGCCTGATCTGTGCTTATCAGGAATTTGATGAGATGCAACGCGTTGTGCCTCAGGTTCTGTTCGGCGCACTAGGCTCCCGAGGTATGCTGCCAATTTCGACGGGTGATCTGAAAGTTGGGCTTGGTGAAACGGTCAGTCCGGAAGGTCGTCTTTCAGCGGGTTCGCCAGAAAGCGTTGGCATGAAAACCGCCGTTCTGGCAAAAATTGACGCTATTGCTCAAAACGCAGTTCGCGATCACGTTGTACCCGGTTGCGAAATTCTGGTGGCTCGTAAAGGCAAGGTTGTTTACAGCAAGAACTTTGGTGCGTTGACTTACAGCCCCGGTGCAGAGAAAGTAACGGACGAAACGCTGTATGATCTGGCTTCATTGACCAAAGTGCTGGCAACGCTGCAAAGTGTGATGGTTCTGTATGATCGCAAGCAGATTGACATAAGCCAGAAAGCATCGGTTTACTTGCCCGAACTTAGAGGCACTAACAAACAGAATATCGTTATTCAGGACTTATTATGGCACCAGTCGGGTATGGTGTCGTTCTACCCAACCACATGGGACCGGACACGGACGCCGGGTGGTGGGCTGAAAGCTGAATATTACAGTGCGACCCGTGATACGTTGCACCCGCTGCAAATAGCGCCGACGCTTTGGGCAACGCCTGCGCTGAAGGACTCAGTCTGGAAATGGGTGGTTCAGTCACCAATGTCCCGCAAGCTCGACGAGTCGGGCAAACCCGCTTACGTGTACAGTGATTTGAATTTTCTGATGCTGCAAAAGATTGTCGAGCGCGTCAGCAAACAACCTCTGGATGCGTTTGTAACGGAAAATGTGTACAAACCGCTTGGCTTACACCAGTTAGGCTTTACACCACTTCAACGCCTGAAAAATCCACATTGCGCACCGACGGAACAGGATACCTACTACCGGAATCAACTGCTGGTGGGTACGGTACACGATCAGATGGCAGCGGTACAGGGTGGAGTTTCGGGACATGCCGGGTTGTTTGGAAACGCCCATGACATTGCGACCCTTCTTCAAATGAATCTCCAAAAGGGGTTTTACGGTACGGAGCGTATCTTTCAACCGATGACGGTTCCTTACTTTACGCAGACATTGAGTAACCGTAGCCACCGGGCGCTGGGCTGGGATAAACCGAATCCGGAAAGTTCGAGCAGCGTTTATCTGGCGCAACAAGCCTCCGCCACCTCATTTGGGCATACGGGCTTTACGGGTAACGTCGTTTGGGTTGATCCGGAAAAGGAATTAATCTTCGTTTTCTTGTCGAACCGTATTTATCCGACAGCGGGCAACAACTCAATCAACACAACTAAGCTTCGCCGAAGAATACACGAGTTGATTTACAGCGCAGTTTTATAAGCGCAACACACTCCACGATCCTTTCGTCTTTTATGAAATGCCACTGTGAAAGGTGGCATTTTTATTGTTAGATACTATTAGTTACCCTCGTCTACCGTCTGCATCAAGTAAAGTAATTTTGCTATTTTTAGATACGTTAACCGCTTTTCCAGCTAGATCTATGAAGGGACCTATACGCTACTTTTATCTCTTCATCTGTTTTTGTCTTACCGGGTTTATGACACCGGGCAAGGCTCAAACCATCACGACAGGTACCTTATCGGCCAGTATCGCCTGTACAGGCTCAAACGGCACGCTGGTCATTTCCTTTTCAACGACGGGCGCATTTTCAACCGGAAATGTTTTTACGGCTCAACTATCGGATGCAAACGGCGTTTTCTCTGGTTCTACGATCAGCATCGGAACGCTTTCTCTGGTTCCATCAGCAGCCAACACGGCTACAATCAGCGCGACGATTCCAAAGACGACAGCAGCCAGCGTAGCGTATAAGATCAGGGTTATTTCCAGTTCTCCGGCTCGCATTAGCACAAATACCCAACAGGTCGCTGTCCAATCGGCTCCGGGTTTGCCTACGGTATCAACGCCTGCTGCGTATTGTGAAGGTGATGTTGCCCAACCCCTGACCGCTACAGCTTCGTCAGGTGGAACGTTAAACTGGTACGGAACGAATGCATCAAACGCGCCAACCAGTATTGCAACAGTCCCAAATACCAACCTCACCAGTAGCACGGCTTATTACGTAAGCCAAACGCTGAATGGCTGCGTGAGCGATAAAGTAAGCATTAAGGTAACGGTTAACGAACGGCCAGATGCGCCTATCGTTGCGAACAAATCGTACTGTCAGGGTAGTGTTGCCAGTCCTTTGTCTGCTACAACTGTTACGAAGGCAACGCTCAATTGGTACACAGGGGCCACTGGCGGGGTGGCTTCATCGATTGCTCCAACTCCTAACACAAGCGTAATTGGTCAGAAAGCCTATTACGTCAGCCAAACGTTGAACGGATGCGAAAGCGAGCGGGTCTCCCTCCTTGTAACAACTAGCAATGCTCTGCCAGCTCCTGCAACAATCGCTTCGGTAAGTATTTGTCAGGGAGCAACGACGGCAGCGCTTACAGCTACGGCCCTATCAGGAGCGACATTACGGTGGTGGGGTACATCGGCTACGGGTGGCACGGCTTCAGCAACACCGACAGTACCTACTAATCAAAGCAGTGCTACGTATTACGTTAGTCAGATAATTGATAACTGTGAAAGTCAGCGAGCAGCAATTGCCGTAACCGTCCTGTCGGCGCCCGCTTCGCCTTCTGTGCCGTCTTCGTTGACCTATTGCCAGCATGAAACAGCAAAACCCTTGTCGGCCACAGCGCTATCGGGCGGTACATTAAATTGGTACGGGACTAACAGAACCGGTGGTACAGCTACCTCGACACCAACCACACCTGGTACGACCTCCGCTTCGACAACGTTATATTATGTCGCTCAGGTAGTAGGCAACTGCGAAAGTCCACGGGCCAGCTTGTCCGTACAGGTGAAACCGCTACCTACAACTCCGACCGTAGTCAGTCCAACTATCTATTGTCAAAATCGTCCAGCGAACGCTTTGTCTGCAACACCAGCGCAAGGTGGCACATTGAACTGGTACGGAACCAATGCCACGGGTGGTACAGCGTCGGTTACGGCGCCTACGCCTTCTACAAGCACCGTTAGTTCAACGGTTTATTACGTGAGTCAGACGCTGAATGGCTGCGAGAGTGCTCGGACAAGTTTGACGGCTCTGGTTAACCCGTTACCCAACAAGCCCGCCGGTATTACCCCAAGTCCTTACTGCGAAGGCGCGAAAGCCAATCCATTATCGGCTAGCGGTCAGGATCTACACTGGTATGGTACCCAACAGTCGGGTGGGCCCTCTTCCCTAACGGCAACAATTCCGAATACATCGATTATTGGCACGACAAACTACTACGTTACGCAAATCGTAAACGGTTGCGAAAGCGACCGAGCGGCTATTCCGGTGCTTGTCAAAGATGCACCCACGGCACCCGTCACGACACCCGTTGATTTTTGCCAGAATAGTCCTGTGCCAACACTACCAGTAACCCTTACGGCTAATGCAACAGCAAACTGGTATGGTACTAATGCGACGGGTGGTACGGCATCTGCCACGAGTCCCGTTGTTCAGAACACCACACCAGGGCAAACGATGTATTACGTCAGTCAAACGCTGGATGGTTGCCAGAGTACAAGAGCCAGTCTGGTTGTTACAGTTAAAGCAATACCCGTTGCTCCTGGCGTAAGTTCAGTAAATTTCTGCAACAACGCGCAGGCACAAGCGCTAACGGCTACGGGATCAAATATCAAGTGGTACGACGCGTCGGATCAACCGTTGGCTAATGCTCCGACACCCGGTACAAACACGATTGGCAATCAACTTTTCAAGGCCACGCAAACCGTAAACGGCTGTGAAAGTAACAAGGCGGCCTTAACCGTCAGCATCAAACCCATACCAGCCTCTCCCATCGTCAGCAATCTAACGTTCTGTCAGGCACAGAAGGATCAGCCCGCTCAGACGATTTCGCCGTTGACCGCAAGTGGTCAGAATCTGAGGTGGTACAATACCGACGGTCGGGTTTATTCAAGCGCTCCAACGCCACCCATCTCGCAGACAGGTAGTATCAGCTACCAGGTTACCCAGACGGTTGACAATTGCGAAAGCCAGAAAGCTACACTTCAGGTATACGTGCAGACAACACCCGTCCCGGTGGTTTCTAAGCCGGTAGTTGCGTACTGCGTCGATGAGAAATCAGTACCCCTGGAAGCAACCGCTGAGCCAGGGGGTGTCTTGCACTGGGTCGATCCGTACGGCCACGAAACAACCGTTGCCCCCGCTCCTCCCACGATCAACGTCAATGTAGAGCCCGGTGGTGATGCGTATTATGTGTATCAGACCAGTTCATCGGGTTGCTACAGCGCCCGTTCGGTTGTCAAAGTCATCGTCAACGCGATACCCACTTTATCATTAACAGGATCGGCCTCGATCAATCTGGGTGAGAGAACACCGCTACGATTACAGTTCACGGGCAATCCTCCGTTCAGCTACACCCTGACGGGTGGCTACTCGGGCGTATCCCGCACAACTGACACAACCATTCAGGTACTACCCAGAGGCAATACTACTTACCAGGTCACGACTGTCTCCAATAGTTGTGGTGTTGGGCTACCGGGTAATCCGGCAACAGCCGTCATCAGTGTACAAAGTCCAACGATCGCAACGAGCAGCATAGGCAATAACATTGTGTGCGCAGGAACAACTCTGACGGTCCCGTTTCAGACGACAGGAGCATTTAGAAACGGCAACACGTTTACAATCGATCTGATCAGTACGGCAGATACGAGTAAAAAATACGAAATTTCTGCTACCAGTACCAACAGCCCTGTCACAGCACGTTTGTCAGATTCTTTCGTAGCTGGTCAGTATTACGTTCGCGTGAAAGGATCAAATCCAGATGTCGAAGTGATAGGGACCAACAGCCCCACGCTTGTTACGGTACGCTCCAAACCGATTGCCCTCCTGAAGGGTGATCAAACTATTTATGCGGGTGTCCCGGCAAGCTTGACGGTTACCCTAAGCGGTGAAAATCCCTGGACAGTAACGTACGCGGATAGCCTCCGATCATACGTAGCAACAACCACAACGAACCCATACGTTGCCGAAGTCCGACCCGCGCGAACGACAACGTATCATCTGGTTAGTGTGAGCAATGGTTGCGGAGCAGGCGCTATATCGGGTACAGCGACTGTAAAAGTTCTGGTTGTAACAGGGCTGGAAAACAATTCCCTCGATCCGTTGGTGGGTGTGTATCCCGTACCCGCTCAGACATCTGTGACCGTGGCGATTGATATGCCTCTGAGTCGTACACCGGCTGTTCTTTCACTCATGGATCAGCAGGGACGAACAATCCATCAACTGACCACCCGTACGGCCAAAACCGAACTTGATCTGAGTACTCAGCCGACGGGTCAGTATATACTTCGCATTCAGGTTGGAGACCGGCAGTCGGTTCGGAAAATTCTTAAACAATAAATTAAGCTGTATTTTAGCCGGTTCTCCAGCTACCTTCTTGCTTATGTTCTCGGATGACTACTTTATGGATATTGCGCTAAGTCTGGCGGAAGAGGCAGCCGAAGCGGGCGAGATTCCCGTTGGCGCTTTAGTTGTCGCTCAAAATCGTATTATAGCGAAGGGTCGAAACCAGACGGAGCAATTCAACGACGTAACCGCTCATGCCGAGATGCTCGCCATCACGGCAGCGACGCAATACCTCGGCGGCAAGTACTTAACCGACTGTACACTTTACGTCACGCTGGAGCCCTGTGTTATGTGCGCCGGGGCCTTGTTTTGGGCGCAGATCGGGCGTGTTGTGATCGGCGCACCCGACACAAAACGCGGGTACAGCCGCATTCAGCCCTCGCTCTTACATCCCAAAACGCGCGTCGAAACAGGTGTGTTAGCCGATGACAGTCAGCAGTTATTGACTAAGTTTTTTCGACGCTTAAGAACATAAACGAATGGAGCCGTGTTAACCCAACCGAAAGATCTTCCATTTTAACTTTATAAGTCCAATGGCTTTTGTATTAGACCCACTACCCTACCCCAGCGACTCGCTCGAGCCTAACATTGACAAGCAAACCATGGAAATCCACCATGACAAGCACCACAATGCTTATGTTACGAACTTAAATAATGCAATCGCTGGAACAGAGCTGGAAAACAAGTCAATTGAAGAATTGCTTCAAACGGTGAGCCAGGCTCCGGTTGCAGTACGCAATAACGGGGGCGGCCATTATAACCATACCTTATTCTGGAATACGATTTCTGGTAACGGTGGCGGCCAGCCAACGGGTGAGCTAGCCGACGCGATCAACGAAAAATTCGGTTCTTACGACGCTTTTAAAGAAGAGTTCACGAAAGCTGCGACGACCCGTTTTGGTTCAGGATGGGCGTGGTTGATCGTTACTCCAGAAGGTCAGTTAGCCGTTACTTCAACCCCAAATCAGGATAATCCACTTATGGACGTTGCAGACGCAAAAGGATTTCCAATCATTGGTTTGGACGTGTGGGAACATGCGTACTACCTAAAGTACCAGAACCGTCGTCCCGAATACATTGGCGCTTATTTTAACGTAATTGACTGGAACGCTGCGAATAAGCGTTATCAGCAAGGTAAGCAAGCCTAATTATAAGCGATGAATTATAGACAATGTTGGCTATTGTAGAAAAAAAGGTAGCCGCTATTGTTTATAATTCATTGCTATTTACTATCTTTGCCCTCTCAAAACGGTGATTGTAGCTCAGTTGGTTAGAGCGTCGGATTGTGGTTCCGAAGGTCGCGGGTTCGAGCCCCGTCTTTCACCCCCTAGTAAAGCCTCCTGATTATTCAGGAGGCTTTTTTTGTAACACTTCTCTCGATCAGGTGGTTGCTCGTTCATGGCCGTTCATGTTCCTACAGTTACCCGGTATCACTCAATCATCCGAGCGATTTTAATTATGGCTTACCTTGCGGGTATCGTTGGTTTACAACTCCCCCCGTTGGTAGACTATTTCCGCCCGTTAAGCCCCGTTACGCTTATTTCATCCCTAGTCGTTTTACTGTTATATCACACCGACTGGCGTCCTTCCTTTTACATCTATCTTGCCTTCACCCTACTGGCGAGCTATTTTATTGAAGTAATCGGTGTTCATACAGAGTCGATTTTTGGTCACTATGCCTACGGCTGGGGACTAGGCGCTCAGGTATGGTCAGTTCCTCCGGTTATTGCTGTCAACTGGCTTATCTTATCGTATTGTATTGGTTCTGTATGCAATGAGTTACCTGCCCCTGCCTGGCTAAAAGTTGTACTGGCCGCAACAGTGATGGTCGTGTTAGACTTATTTATCGAACCCGTAGCGATTCAGCTGGATTTTTGGACGTGGTTCGGGCAGCCAGTTCCTTTGCAGAATTATCTCGGTTGGTGGCTTGTTTCTATTCTGTTGTTTACCGTTTGGTATGCACTACCCTTCCGAAAAGACAATCGCTTGGCGAAGTGGTTATTGGCATTACAATTCACGTTTTTTATCGGCCAATTTTTGTTCATACTTTTGTAGAATTCACTTAAACAAAAGTCAAAGTTTGGCGTTCTATAAGTATATTTGCATAGCAAGCAAACTTAACGATGGTATTGACCGTATGTCTTTATTTATCTTCAGTCGGCTTGTAAGAGCAGTCTGCTGTCAACTGCAAAAAAGTATGAATCAGCATGGCGCTTTACTCCCTGTTCATATACAATAGATTGGTTCTATGAGTAGTTACTCCATAAAAGATTTAGAGCAACTTTCGGGCATCAAAGCTCACACGTTGCGAATCTGGGAACAACGCTACAATATAATTTCTCCCAAGCGAACGGATACCAATATCCGCACGTACGACGATCAGGATCTCAAACTGGTGCTGAATATTTCTCTGCTAAAAGATCATGGATACAAGATATCTGAGATCTCGAAGCTGTCGGTAGAGGAAATGTATCGTGAAGTAATCAAGATTTCAGATCGGCAACTCAACTATCCTGATCAGATCCACGCGCTTACCATCTCGATGATTGATCTCGACGAGGAGCGTTTCGAGAAGATTATCAGCACGAACATTCTCCAGTTTGGCTTTGAGAACACAATGATCCACATTGTCTATCCATTCTTAAGCCGAATCGGTACGCTTTGGGTGACAGGATCGATTGGCTCTGCCCAGGAGCATTTCATTTCGAATCTGATTCGTCAGAAAATTATCGTTGCTATCGATGGGCAGGCTAGCAAACAGCGGCCAGACGGCAAAAAATACATGCTGTTCTTACCGGAAGGTGAAATGCACGAGATTAGTCTTCTTTTCAGCAATTACATTATTCGGGCTCGCTACAACAAAGTTATTTATCTGGGTCAGAGTTTGCCGTTCAACGAGTTGGTTTTTGCCTACAACGTTCACAAACCTGATTATCTGCTCACGGCCTTGACCTCAGTACCCGCAAACCATGAAGTCCAACCTTACGTTGATCGTCTGGTGAAATCGTTTCCGGACGTTCACTTACTACTCATGGGTTACCAAGTCGTCGGACAGGATATCGATATTCCCGAAAATGCTACAATCATCAATCAAATCGAAGATTTGATTCATATTGCCAGCGCCTAGTTCACGCTGAACAGATCGCAGAAGCGATGTTTTAGCCGTCGATTGTACCTTCGGCAAAAGCCAGCGCTCGTCGTTCGGCGTAGGTGTATATGTCATTCGCGACCATAAAGCCAACGTGACCACCCGTAGCGGGCGTTTCTAAAAATATAGACGGATGGTTTTCAGCAAGCCAACCGGGTGAACATTCGGGTGATAGTAACGGATCGTTTTTTGCGTTCAATAATAGTGCGGGTACTGTAATGTCAGCCATGTAATTAACGGCGGAAGCTTGATTGTAAAAGTCGTTGGCATCGTGGTATCCGTTTACCGGAGCCGAGAAAAAATCGTCGAAATCACGCCATTGCTTTACCTGCTTCAATTTTGTCATATCCAGCCGGCCCGGAAACAGGTCGGCTTTCTGATTTAGTTTCGTAATCAGTTTTTTCATGAATCGATTCCGGTAGAAACGATTCGAAGTCCGGTCGAGCAGCGCAGCACTAGCTCCCAAATCAGTTGGGGCCGAAATGGCAACTCCTCGCTTGATAACATCGGGGGCGTGTTTTGCATGGACACCCAGGTATTTCAGGATAATATTTCCTCCCATGCTATAGCCTACCAAGACAATTTCTTCGTATGATTTGGTGCGTAATGCGTGGTTTATCACCTCACCAATATCACCAATCTCACCATGATTGTAGAGCCGAAAAGCCCGGTTCATCTCTCCACTGCACGAACGACAGTTCCAGGCGAGCACATCAAAGCCATGCCGAGAAAACAGCCGGGCCGTTCCAAGCATGTATTGGCGTCGGCTATCGCCCTCTAGTCCATGCGTCAGAATAACCAGTCGTTTCTTCCCTGCATCGATCCAGTCAAGGTCGATAAAATCGCCGTCGGCGAGCGTTAGCCGTTCACGTTCGTAAGTAACGCCAGTGACATTGCGGGTAAGACTTGGAATAATGGTTTGTAAATGACCATTGTAAAGGTAGGCAGGCGAACCAGAATAAACAGATTTAAGCAGTGGCATATATCGTAAACAACAGCTACGTTTATGGCGTTGTTTCAAGACTAAATTCTTTCTATGAACCTTGCCAAATATGTTTCGGTAATCATTGCCAGCACGATTAAATTCATTGGCGGGCCATTGACAGGGGCAACACTGGGCTTATCCTGGATAGAAACATCCCTTTGTACAGTGGCGGGCATGATGCTTAGTGTGGCAGCAATTACTTACGCAGGATCGGCCATACAAGCCCTGGTCGATCGTTACCGAAAGCAGCGACCAAAGCGGTTTACACGCCGAACGCGGATGGCAATCAGAGTTTGGAAGCGGTTTGGCCTGATGGGAATCGCTTTCCTGACGCCTTTGATTCTCACGCCTATTGGCGGCACCGCTCTCGCGGTTTCGTTCCGCGTGAGTCGTGGTCAGCTCCTGCTTTATATGCTGATCAGCGGGTTTCTGTGGGCGGTCGTACAAACCCTCGCTATTTACCAGATTCCCGGGTTAAAGGGCCTGATAGCACGATGAGCCAACCGTCTGCGGGCTGGCTCATCAACTAACGTTAATAGACTATTTTCTACCGGCTAACTGTTTGCGCTACAGGCGTCACCGGTTTTTTGTGGAAATCACCACGCGAAAAATATTTTTCGATCAGGCAGTACATCAAGATAAAGAAGTAGCGGCTGCCCATTTCTTTAATCTTCAGTTTAGACTCGCCGTACTTCCGGTTTGTCCAGCTATTGGGTACAACGGCGAAGCTGTAACCACGTACAATCGTTTTCAGTGGGAGCTCCACCGTCAGATTGAAGTGAGGGGCTAAAAAGGGCTTAATGCCTTCAATGGTCTCGCGCTTGTACAACTTAAACGCATTGGTCGTGTCGTTGTACTTAATCCCCATCAACAGCTTAACGATGAAGTTGGCTACGCGGTTGATGTACATTTTAAGCGGTGGGTAGTCAATTACTTTTCCACCCTTTCCCCAACGCGACCCAAATACGGCGTCGACATCGGTCTCAAGCATTTTATTATAAAACTTAACTAGATCTTCTGGATCATCGGACATGTCGGCCATAAACACAGCCACACAGTCGCCCGAAAAACGTTCCAGCCCGTAACGAACCGCATAACCAAATCCGTTAGGGCCAAGGTTTGTGAATGGAACCAACGTTGGAATTTCATTAGCCGCCATTTCATTAAGTACCCGTAACGTTCCGTCTTTCGAGTTGTCGTTGGTCACGCAGATCTCGTGCGGAATACCGTGTTTAGCCAAGGTCTGGTACAAGGCCCGTAAGGTGGGCGGCAACGATTCTTCTTCGTTATAAGCCGGTATAACAACGCTTAATTTCATAGCTATAGCACGGATTCTGGCCCGTGATTCTCTAAATAGGTTTGTAGCTTCCGTCTCCGTACTGGCTGCCGTCACGAATTATCGGTAAGGCAACAAACGAATTGTACTGTACAATTTCGCTAACGGCTGAGGAACAATATAATCACGAATTACTTTTTTCGCCTTATCCCACTCTGGTTTTCCCAGATAAAGGTACTGAATGGCCACTTTGGCGCGACGGAAATAAGTGTCTTTGTATTGTTTCGAATCGAGCATCATCCGGTAATAGCGGGCAATATTCCGGCGCAAAAGGTGATCGTAGCGGTAAT
This sequence comes from Spirosoma liriopis, assembly GCF_023196085.1. Taxonomy (NCBI): domain Bacteria; kingdom Pseudomonadati; phylum Bacteroidota; class Cytophagia; order Cytophagales; family Cytophagaceae; genus Spirosoma; species Spirosoma liriopis. Next base: position 74,025 of record NZ_JALPRF010000002.1, on the reverse strand, counting down.
CAAGCTCCCGGTTGATGTCGCTATACATTTGAATTCGATTGCGCAGAAATGATTCGTCGTAGTAGTTATCTGCGTAACTGGCTCCACCCCGGTTTTTGCGATAAACCGACATCACATCCGGGATATACCCAATCTTACCCAGTTTTGCCTTCAGGATCAAGCGGGGAATATCACCGCTCGATGATTCCCGAAACCAGGCCGGGTACTCATTGATGTTGTTCCGGTACATGCAACTTGACGTAGCCATAAACCAGATCTCATCCTCGCCGATCAAATCATCCAGCGTATAATAGGGCTTCATGTCGGGGCCGTTGAGTAGGTACGACGGCGACCCATCTTCGAAGATGACCCGCGTGTTGCTGAAAACAGTGGAATAGTCAGAATGAGCGTCTAATAGATCGGCCTGTTTTTGCAGTTTCAGCGGATCTATCCAGTAATCATCGCCATCCATCAAGGCCCAATATTCACCTTTGGCTAGCTTTAGGGTCTCAAGGCAGTTGATTCCCCCATTTTTCCCCATGTTGTGAGGATGTAGTACACCAATAACTAAGCCAGGATATTTTTGCTCATACTCTTGAATAATCTCACGCGTACCATCTTTTGAAAAATCATCGCCCACCAGAATTTCAATTGGAAACGTTGTCTGCTGAGCAAGAGCGCTCTCGATGGCAGCGCGAATGAATTTATGCTGATTGTAAGTAATAATCAGCACGCTAACTTTAACCATATACTGGAAATTTATAGCTAGTCGTTAAGTACTTCAGTTGAAACCCGAATGTCACGTATAGGGTTCACTTGTAGTACTTAATGACTAACTTAAGCAACTGCCACCGAGGGGGCATGTTTTGCCTGCTGGATCTGGGTTTTCCAGCCCTGCGGCTCATCTTTGTCAGCGGGTGTACCCCACGGGTTATAAAACGGTAGAATCGACACCCAACGCCCGGCGGGATCTTCCCAGCTAAAGCGGTCAGCAAAGCTGGAAGGGCTCACCCAATGAGGGAGGTCGTAGCGAAACAAAAGCAGATCCCCCGAATCCTGGAAACCTTCTGTTTCAATAATGTGATCGTTTATTACATAGCCTGTGCCACCTGACGTGTAGTCTTTTCCGTACTGGTTCAACGCTAGAATCAACCCTACTTTTTGTGGATTGAGCGGATGCCAGTGCCGGCCAAAGAAACTTCCTCCCAGCGGGTAGTGCGTTACCTGCGGGTGGAAATAAGCCTCCCCTTTGCGAATTCCAAATGCCTCATCGTTTCCAGTCAGACTGTTCCAAAGATTACGCATCGGATCAAAAATGCTCAGCAGTGTCTGCTGAAATGCTGGCTCCAGGTCGAGCAAAGCATCGAATGTATGATCGTGGAACAACTGCGGAGCCTGCTGAATTTTGGCAATATGTAACCGATGTTTGTGCTGGTTATTGTCAAACGTATCCGGTGCCTCAGTCAAAGGAGTTTTGCTAGCCCACTGGCGTGTGCCTTTGATAACTTTCGCCAGGGTTTCTTGTGGAATGCCGGTCTTTATAATGACGATATTCGGTTCGTTAACCAGCCGCATTACCTCCTCGTAAGGAATCTCGGTTACTATCTTACCATCAACAAATTCGGCGTCTATTTTAATCAGATATTTCGCTACTTCTTTCATGGGTGCTCACTTGTGGATTGTACACAAATTAGGTTGCTATCTATCTAATAAACAAAGACATTTGTTCATAATTTAGTAAGTGGCCGACTGGGTAGCGTACCCAAATCCTGATGCACCGAAGCCATTACCATTATAGAGCATAATCCATTCATTTTGATGCGGGAATATATGGCAATAATCCATCATCAATGAATCCCAACCGTCGGCGGAACGTTCAATACCGGCCAGTTCATCTTTGCGGCTCCACGTAATTCCGTCTTTCGACTCGGCATAGCCAATTCGATAGCTGCGCTGTACGTCGGTACGATAGTTCGTCGCGTTGCGGTACGAAAAATACATCTTGTACAAATCACCGTCTTTGTAAACCGTCGGGCGCCCTATTGCGTCGGTAAATTCGTCGTAACCAACGCATACCTGCCCCGTACGTTCCCAGTTGATACCGTCCTTCGATTCGGCGTACTTAACGTCGTAAAAGGGTTCAGGATGCCCGTTAATGACTTCAATTTTTGTACAGGACAAATACCACATCCGCCAGGTTTCACCCTCCCGAATCACACAAGGCTGGGCCGCCCACACTTGATCATAAATAGAGCGATCCAGTAGGGGGCCGTCGTACTTTCGCTGAAACGTCAGCCCTCCATCCGTGCTAATAGCCAAACCGATACCCAGTCGATAACTCGCTGTTTCGCTTTTGTTCCAACCGGTATAGTAGAGCCAGATTTCGTCGCCAACGGGCAAAAACCACGAAGGCATGGTTCCGGTTTCATCAAACATACCAACAGCACCTTTGCTCAGGCAGGGCTGGTCATGAATATACGTTATTTCAGATAAATTGTTCGGATTCAGTTCGACAAAGGAAACCGCCGACGAACTGTTCTCATCACGCGTCGAAAAATACACGCGTAACTTATCGCCCATTGGATAGCCAAATGGTACTTGAGCGTGCGTACGGCTAAACGGTTGAGCACCGTCTGGTTTATAAATGAGTCCTTTTTTTGTCCACATGAAAAAAGCTTGTTACGAGTCAGCTTAGCCTTTTTTTGATTAATAAGTGCTGGCTGCCAAATGTGAATTATTTTTTTTACTTGTCTACTTTACGGATTGATCCACCAGCGATAAGCCATTAACACGGTCCTTGCGAACGTAGATTCGGGTGTCATTGATCAGGCCCACATATGTATAGTGCGCAGCTACAAATTGAGCCAACGGTCCGATTAGTTCATGGCCCTGCGTCTTCCGGTCGTTCATCCAAAGGCTCTGGCTACCAACCGCATCAACGAAAACCGGCGGAGTAGATCGTACAAAATCACGTACGTACCGTTTCTGATAGTCGGCCAGCATGGGATGATTAAAAGCACTGCGAATAGTATGATTCTCAGCTACGCCCTGCGGCATCTGGGTTTGTATGTAGTAATCGCAGCGCCAACCCCAAACGGCTAGTTTTTCACCAGGTCGCGCGTATTTCAGGACTTCTTTCGATACGGGCGTTTGCTGAACGGCCCAGCCATGCTGACTGTCCGAAGGATACGGGTTAACGGGCGTTTTATTCAGAAATTTCTGACCGGTTTGAACACCAAAGAGAATTAGAAAAATAGCGGTAGCACCCAGCCCAAGCCACTTCCCTAAGCGTTCAACATTCAACAGATTTTGCCAGCCATACGCTAGTCCAAACAACAGCGGTCCCGTCAGAAAGTAAAGATAGTGTACGTATTCCGAGCCGGTTCGGGTAATAGCAAACAGCGTTGCCACGAGGAGCAGACCAATAAAAGCACCAATCTGAACGGAATGAGCCGTTAACCGGTCTTTTGGGCGGAAGGCCATTACCAGGCCAGCTAACCAGACGATGGCAACAAACTTAACCAGCCAGTCAAACTCGCTTCCTTTCTGGAAAAAATCAGGCAGACGAAGCAGGCTTTGCCACTGGTTTGTGTCACCAGCGTACCGAAAATTGCCCAGAATATAGAATGTTACGAAGTCATCGTACATGCCGTTGACTTGCATAAACAAAACGAAAAATAGCGGGAACGCTAGCCCACATACGCCTAGTACAGCGACGCGACCAATCTTGCCCGCTACACTAAGATTTTGCCGAAGCAGTACATCGACACAAACAAACAAGCCGACCACAGCCGCAAGCGGAACAGCCTGTAATTTTCCAAACGGCACCATTCCCAGAAATAAGCCGATCAACGCTATTCGACCTGTCGAAGGTTCTTTCTGCTTTAATAATGTAGCGTAAAGGTAATAGCTCCAGCTTAGCAGCAGCAGTGCAATCAGTTCGCTGTTATAATGCAAAAAATCACCATTCTGCGTTAATCCCAGCATGAAGATGAAAGGGAGCAACGCCAGACGAGCGGCTGCGTCGCCAAACCATAACCTTGCCGTTCGAAACAGAAGCCACAGACATGCCGCAACCAAACCAAAGGCGGTTAAGTGCGCAGTGATGTAATCGAATGGTAACCCGATAAAGCTGGGAACAATTAAGAAGTAGCTATCCAACGGTCCCCCTGTCGTTCCATCTACCGCCCGAAAATAAACGGGGTCCTGCCGGAGCGTTAGCGCCTGCGTAATCATCTGACTTTCGTCCGGATTAATCTCGCTGTTAAAAACAATACTCGGCAACCGTAGCAAAAACAGGACCAGCACCGACAAGGCTAGAAAAGCCCGGTGATTGAACCGGGGCCGAACGGCCAACCACAACAGCGCCCAGCACAATAAATAAACGGGAAACCAGTATAAAGTCGGGTAGGTATCGAAATGCGGCATGGACATAATACTAAAAATGCCAGCTTATTCGACTGGCATTTTTTAGCGTAAATGGATATTATTTCACCAGGGCCAACCGGGCAGCCATACTATCGTGAATCTGAACCATCGTTTCTTTCAAATCGTACGTCCAGTTCCAGTCGGGGTAGTGATCTTTGAATTTGTTCAGATTAGAAATGTACCAGATATGGTCGCCACTACGCGCCGTTTCTGAATACTGATAATTCATTTTATTACCCGAGATTTCTTCGCATAGGGCAATGGCTTCGAGCATGGAGCAGTTGGCGTAACGGCCACCACCCGCATTGTAAACTTCACCCGCACGAGGATTCTGGTAAAAATGCCAGAACATGTTCACCAGGTCCCAGCTGTGAATGTTGTCCCGTACCTGCTTGCCTTTGTAGCCGAAAATCGTGTACTGATTACCGGTGATGGCACACTTCATCAGGTAAGACAGGAAGCCGTGAAGCTGAGCACCTGAGTGGTTTGGTCCCGTCAGGCAGCCACCCCGGAAAACGCCCGTTTTCATACCGAAATAGCGGCCGTACTCCTGTACCATGATATCAGCAGCTACTTTCGATGCGCCAAACACCGAGTGTTTGGTATGATCAAGACTCATGTACTCGTCAATACCATCCTTGAAATATGGATGATTCTGATCGATTTCCCAGCGGGTTTCTGTCTCGATCAGCGGCAGGTAGTTCGGGTTATCACCGTATACTTTGTTGGTCGAGGTAAAGATAAATACCGCTTCGGGGCTGTGTAAGCGGGTCATCTCAAGCATATTGAGCGTTCCAACAGCATTCACGCCGAAATCGGTAAATGGCTCACGAGCCGCCCAGTCGTGTGACGGTTGCGCAGCCGTGTGCAGTACTAATTTAATGTCAGAGCCGTACTCCCGGAAAATAGGTTCCAGTTGGCTTACTTCCCGGATGTCAGCTGCGTAGTGTTTATAAGTAGCATAGGTGTCTGACAATCGATTCCGATTCCATTCGGTTGACCCATCGGCGCCAAAAAAGTACTGACGCATGTTGTTGTCAATACCAATAATGAGATCGAACTTATCGGCAAAAAAGGATACGGCTTCGCTACCAATGAGCCCAGCCGAACCTGTTACTAATGCAATATTCATAGCGTCTATGCTGTTTTTGACTACTTACCTTATTTAAAAAGTACTATTAAGTGCAATGTGTTAAGCGAACAAAGTAACGCAAAAAAAATAGATACTACTATTCCTTGTACACAAAAGCGACGCATCGGTCAAGTTGACCAATGCGTCGCTTTTATAAGCCATCTAACTAGCCCATTCTACGGCCTTGGTTAAATAAACCTTGACCTCCGAATAATGCAAGTTGATTAAGCACCTTGCCCGTTTGTACTAGGCCCAAATAATTTCTGACGAATCTTATCGGCCCGTTGATCAAGAGCAGGATTCGGCGTGTATTTGTATTTTGTTTGTACAGCAGCCGAGTCTTTGCCAGCTCCATATACTTCAGGATCACCCGCCCGATAATCAGGCCGGAAATCACCTGCCCGGTAGTCGGCCTGACGGATCGTGTTATTTTTCTGATAGTCACAGGATGCCAGCGACAGCACGGCGGCTACCATTAATCCTGCACTGAATACGCGTTTCATAGCCACTTGATTACGAATTGATTCTGCAAACTTACGAAAGAGTCGTTAGTCGTAAGCGGTTAACCGTTAGATTTTTCTAATTTTCTCGTTAATCGTCTACTTCTTAAGCGTCTCCATTTCCTCCCATACAAACGCCATTAGCTCGCGAATATGTTCGCGGGAAAAATCGAACGGTACATTAGCAGCCGCGTAAATATCCCGAATAGGCGCTTTGTACCCCAGGCTAAGCGCTTTTTTGTAGCCCTCTAAACCAGCCTCCGCGTCCCGACGATAGTTACGCCAGACGCCAATAGCGCCGAGTTGAGCAATGCCGTATTCGATGTAGTAAAACGGCACCTCGTATAAATGCAATTGCCGCTGCCAGAGGTACGACTTGAAGAATTCTATGCCCGACCAGTCCGTTATTTTATCGGCAAACGTATCATAAATGGCAATCCAGCTTTCTCTCCTGTCGGCGTCGGTGTGCGTTGGGTTCTCGTAGATCCAATGCTGAAACTTATCGATGGTTGCTACCCAAGGCAGGGTTTCGATAATCGATTCAAGATGCTGAAGCTTAGCCCGACGTAATTCATCGGGGTTGTCAAAAAACACATCCCAATGATCCATCGACAGTAATTCCATGCTCATGGAAGCTAGTTCGGCTACCTCCATCGGTGGGTTGCGGAACGCTTTTAGCGACAAATCACGCGTCAGAAACGAGTGGATAGCATGGCCGCCTTCATGAACCATCGTTACCAGATCGCGTAGGCTTGAAGTAGCGTTCATAAAAATAAACGGTACGCCGATTTCCTCCAGTGGGTAATTGTAGCCACCGGGCGCTTTTCCTTTCCGCGATTCCAGATCGAGGTGGCCCATTGCCCGCATAATCCGCAGGTCGTCGCCGAGCGAACGATCAAGTCGGTCAAAGCAGGTTATTGTCTTTTCGATTAGTTCGGTTCCCGTTCCAAACGGTTTGAGCGGTGGACGGCCCTCCACATCAACTTTTGAATCCCACGGACGCAGCGGTTCGACACCGAGTCGTTGTTTCCGATCCGAAGCCAGTTTGTCCAGCAACGGCACTACCGCATCCGCCACCGAACTGTGAAAATTAAAGCAATCTTCCGGTGTGTAGTCAAACCGACCGAGAGCCGCGAACGAGTAATCCCGGAAGTTGGCAAAACCCGCATTAACCGCTACCTGATGCCGTAGCGTTCGCAACCGATCAAAAAGCCCATCGAGCGCATCATGATCCTGATACCGGCGTTCCCAGATTTTACGCCAGGCTTTTTCCCGAACCGCCCGGTCCGTTACCTGAAGTAAGTCGCTGGCTTCGGGCAAAGTCATTTCGCGTCCGTCAATCGTAACGGTCATTGCACCAGCTATTGCACCGTATTTGCGTTCTTCGGTCTGAATCTCCGTTTGCAGTGGAATGTTTTCCTCGCGGAAGATCTCAATAGCCTTTTTCATGCCCCGTACCATAACCGCAAATCCTTCGTCGGTTAGCTGGCTTAAATAAGGGCTGTCAATGGCTTTGACGTCAAGATCATTGCCATAAGCAGTCATGGGCGGTTGAATCTCAGAGATAAAGAAATTCAAGCTGTTTATCAGCTCTTCATTCGCCGTATCGCAGGTCATCTTTATATACCGCCATGCGAAATTCTCGGATAGGTAGGATTCGAGTTCGCTCCGGTCAATCAACCATCGTTTGAGATCATCGGCGTTTTGGATAGGCCGGTTCAGTAACTCGTCGTACAAGGGTTTTACATCGTCCCAACTTTTTAGATCCGAATTAGCAAAGCGATCTTCGCCAATGAATTGCCGAACGGGACGGGTTGGAATAAGTAAGGTTTCGTTTGGGGTCATAGGGTGATTCGGCTATCAAAGTCGATGTGTAAATTTTTACGGGTTGATAAAGCAAAAAGCTATCCAGCCATCTTATAAATAAGTGATTATAAAACTTTTTTGTTCACACTCTTGCATCTACGAAAATCTTCGTATTTCTTTACTACGAAATTATTCGTAGATAATTATGAAGCCAACCGATGCTGAACTGGAAATCCTGCACGTGCTTTGGGCTAAAGGGCCGAGCACCGTACGACAGGTTCACGAAACACTAAGCCAAAATCGTGATATTGGCTATACAACGGCTTTGAAGCTTATGCAGATCATGCATGAGAAAAGGTTACTGAGCCGGGAAGAGGACGGGCGGTCGCATACGTACACAGCGGCTGTCAGTCAGGAGGATACGCAACGGGGGCTAGTTGACCGCTTTGTGGAAACGGCCTTTCGCGGATCGGCGTCGAAACTGGTCATGCAGGTATTGGGCCAGCACAAAACATCGCGTGAAGAGCTGGATGAGATTAAGAAATTGCTGGATAATCTGGACCGGGACTAATCAATTGAACTGATCAACAAGGTTTGTCATGAATACCATCACCTATCCTCTATCGAGTCCGGTCATGTACGCGCTCGGCTGGACCTTATTTCACGCGCTGTGGCAAGGGTTTGCGCTTGTTCTGTCTACAGCTCTGGTATTGCATCTCTTCCGTCGCCAATCGAGTGCAGCACGTTACCGCATAGGCGTTCTGGCTTTACTAGCTCAACCGCTCCTTTCGATTGGCACATTTGTGTGGTATTACAAGCCACTCCTTACGGTAACCAGCTCCGGCACTACACCCGCCCTACGTTCGTTCGCAACGCAGTGGCACACAATAACGCACACATTGCCGTGGCACACGCAAATTCAGCTTTTTCTGGACAATCACCTGAGTCAGTTTGTGCTGATCTATCTGGTTGGCGTCGTTTTGTTCGGTGTACGACTTACGGGCGGTTGGCTTTATCTGCAACACCTCAACCGAACAGCGGCTCAACCCGCTTCCGACCGTGTAGCCGATCTGGCCAATCACCTGCGATCAGCTTTACAGATCCGTCCGGTGGTACGCATCCGTGAGTCGGCCCGGATCGTGGTACCGATGGTTGTCAACAGCCTGAAACCTGTTTTGTTACTTCCTATCGGCCTGGCGACTCACCTGTCCATTCAGGAACTTGAAGCCGTTCTTGCTCACGAGTTAGCCCATGTGAAGCGCCATGACTATGCGGTTAATCTTCTTCAGTCGGTTCTGGAAGTACTGTATTTCTTCCACCCGGCTATCTGGTGGTTATCGGCGCGTATCCGGGAGGAACGGGAACACTGCTGCGATGATCTGGCGATACAGGCATGTGGAAACAATGGACGGATACTGGCTCAGGCGCTAGCCCGTGTCGAAGAACTACGGCTGGCTCAACCCAGTCAAACGCCCGCTTTGGCAATGGCCCTGACCACCAAACGGCAGTTGCTTCTCCACCGGGTTCGGCGCGCGCTTGGTGTCTCAACGCGCCCGATTGTCTCGAACGGTAGTTTGGTTGGTCTTACGCTGGCAACGCTACTCCTGGTAAGCGCATCGGTTTATGCCATTCAGCAACAACCTAAACCAAGTAAGCCGAAGCCGCAGTCGTACCGGCGGCTTAGCGCAGGTAACGGCACTGAATTCAGTATGACGGACAATAACAAGCTCGATTATATGACCTGGAAAGGTCAGAAGCTACCAGCGAAGCACGTTGACCAGCTTCAACAGCAGTTCGATCGGGTTATGAGCGGTCAGCTTCTACTAGACTCGATTCCTCAACCTGATCGCGATATGCTACTGGCCCTTATCGAAACAAAGTATTCTTTCGACAAAGGCATGAACGCACTGGATCAATGGACGGCAGACATAAAGCATACCAGCATTGTTAGCCCGGATAAGCTCGACGAGGAATTAGCCAAAATGACGGCGCCACCCAAGCCCTTGGCCGACACCCTTAAGCAGCTGCGCAAATTGCACCAAACGCGTCTTGACAGTTTGAGCCGGCTCATGGCTCAGCGATCGAACCAAATGGAAGCCTTGTATCGGCAGATGGAGAAGCTTCGCTTTCCAGTCGAAGCGATTGAACGCAGTCAGGAAACGCTCGAATGGCGTAAACAACGGTTGCTGGAAGAACGGCAACGTATTCTCCAGAAACGACAACAGATGATGGACGCATCCGTCGAAGGAAAAAACAAAGCCGCTGCCGCTACGATTGAAAAACAACTTGAACTTCTTGAACCGGAAATAAAAAAGCAGGAACTCAATGTTGAAGAATTAGACAAGCAACTCGAAGAGGCTCAAAAAAGAGCGGAAACAGCCCGGCAGCCCATGGACCAATTGGAACAGGAGATCGAGAAGATGACAAAACGGCTGGATTTGCTATCGGAAGAGATGAGTCGGCACAGCGAAAAAGTAGCGCATATTATGGCGGAAGACGAATCGGACATGGATCTAGATTTACCGATCAAGGTTGAATCCAAACCGGTAAAGCGTCCGACGCGTCCGTCCCGGTCGTTACGCGCTACCGTTCCTCCACTTCCAGCAACACCAGCTGCCCCTCCGGCCTTCGTCACACCGGCTCAGGCTCCTGACGCCGTAGTTCCTGCCTTACCAGCTGCCCCAGCTCCGGCGTCGAAGCGTAAAAAATAAATGGTCAAGGACGAGTTGTAGTACTACGGTTTCGGAATGTTTTAGAATGTCATACGCCATATCTTGGAGATATGGCGTATGACATTCTAAAACATTCCGAAAAGATCAAATAGGCTTTTTATTCAATTTCAATCACTACATCCCGGCCAACAGGGTGCGCAACGCAGGTTAGTATGTAACCCGCTTTTAATTCCGATTCCGAAAGACCGTCTTCTTCGTCCAATTGTACTTTACCAGATACGCAACGGCCCATACAGGCCGTACACATTCCCGCCTGACACGAATAAGGCAAATCGATGTCCAGATCTAAAGCCGCTTCCAGAATAGTCTGGTGCGGGGCCACGGTGAATTTGTACTCGCTACCTTCGTAGAGAACGGTCACTTCGGGCGATCCTGTCTCGTCGGCGGCTACCGGCTCTTCGACTACTTCACCAGCCGCGACGGGCGCAGTAATGTAGCTTTCCTTGAATACACGATCATTCGGAATGCCGACCAGCGACAAAGCTGAACGGGCTTCGGCCATCATGCCATCGGGACCGCACAGATAAACACTAACGTTCTGGCGCTCAGCAGCCGGTAATGTTTCGACCAGTTTCGCAATCGTGTGCTGATTCAATCGTCCTTCGAGTCCCGACCAGCTTCCCGTAGGCTGACTCAGCACATGCGTCACCCGAAAGCGCGATGCTCCATACGCCTGCTCCATCGCGTCCAGATGCGCTTTGTAGATAATGGTTTCCTGACTGCGGTTACCGTAAATCAGCCATACGCGACTATCCGGCTCAACGTGCAACGCCGACTTCGCCATCGAAAACAGCGGAGTGATACCGCTACCCGCGCCAATCAGCACAATGTTGCGCCGATTTTTAGCGTCCAGCTTCGGCACGAAGTTCCCCATTGGCTCCAGCGTTTCGAGAATATCGCCGGATTTGACTTGATCACACAGGTAGTTGGACGCCAAACCGCCCGGTACCCGTTTCACCGACACCGCCAACGACACATCGACATGTGGTGACGAAGCCATTGAATACGAGCGTCTCAGCTTCTGACCGTTTATATTCAGCAGGAACGTTAAAAACTGTCCCGGCTGGTAGCGCACTTCTTCGTTGAGTGGGTGCCAAAACGTTATTGTTACAGCGTCCGGCGTTTCCCGAACGACCTCTTTTACTTTTAAAAAATACCGATTTGCCATTACTATTCAGGTTGTTGCGGGATTTGTATAGGCTATCGACAAGGCGTAACCAATAACCCCACCGCAAAGGTACATTATGCAGTCTCCCGATGAAAATTAACCAGCTCCGTAGCGGGAGCCTTTACAACACGGCCCATCAGCAAACCGGTCTGTTGAACGGCTTTACGGAGCTGATCCCCGAAATAATACGCAATTGACCCGACAAAATGCACTGGCCACTGTCTGGATTCGGGGAAGCGAGTGACGTAGGTTGACAGAAATAAAATAAACGCATCGGTCACTAACGTATCGACGTATTCATCGGCCAAATGATCGGATAAGAAAGGCGTGAACGACGCGAAATAACGGTTCGGGTAGGGTTTCTGGTACGCATTTTCCAACAGCGTTGGCCGGTCAAGCGCGTAACGAGCCTGAAAACTATCGCGCAGGTGAGCCGGTAGCCGTTCCTGGAAAAAATCCCGGACGAGCGTTTTACCCAGATAGCCGCCACTACCTTCATCACCAAGCCAGAAGCCCAGCGTCTGGATACCACGCTTGATGCCATAGCCATCGTAACAGCACGCATTGGAACCTGTCCCCAAAATACAAACGATACCCTGCTCACGTCCGGCGGCTCCGCGAGCGGCTCCCAACATATCGCTGTTCACCTCGACAAGACTCACAGCAGGCAGAATCGCCCGCAACGCATCGGCAATAACATAGTTTACCGACGGCCCGCTGCATCCAGCCCCGTAGAAAAACACAGCGGTTACGATTTGGTCGTTTAGCTCAGGCAGCAACTGAACGCGTAGCGTATCAATAATCTGTTCGGTTGTTTGATAATAGGGATTGAAGCCATTCGTTTGAATAGCGCGGGGAGTTCCATCAGCGCTAACAAGACGCCAGTCGGTTTTGGTTGAACCGCTGTCGGCGATGAGAATCGTAGTCATTATGTAGCGTTTGTGGCCTCTGATTTGTGATAGCTTACAGAAGCCGTCCTACTATGGGAAAGCGGGCGAATACCCAATCAGCGTGGGGAGCGTCGGCTAGTTCTGCCGTCAGGTCTTGCCCGGCCCAGTGTTCGTAATGTTTACCCGTACGCCAAAGTCGGGAGGCTGATACGTCATAAATCAGGCCAGCGTAGGCGCACCAGATCTCGTCGCGGTCGGAGCCATTGCGAAGGGCCAGTTGCGCTCGGGTGTATTCTTTCGGCTTTGCCGAATCAGTAAGCATTTGTATAACCGTTCAGTCGGACCAACTAATTATTGAGTGCCTGAAAGTTGCAGGCGAAAACAAAAATAGTGTAACTTTAGCCACTTCTGTTATATGCAACAATTTACAATGAAAAAGACTTCTTTCACTGCTTTTCTCTCGGCAATAGCCGTTATTGGTTTGCTGATGGGTTGCAGTGGTTCCAAAACCCCTCCGGTTTCTGAACGAATTGCTAAAGTGTGGACAGCCAGTAAAATTGAATGGAACAACGTTACTGTTTATACAAAAGGAGCAACGAGCAATGTTCGGCCAGGTTACGCTAATTACCAGCTGAATTTAAGCGCAGCGCCTACCGTTACCTTCACCGATTTTGAAGGAACTGCTTTTACGGGCCAGTACTCAGTTCCATCGGATACACAACTTTCCTTCTCAAATATAAGCCCCCCGATAAGCGGTAACACCACCGGCAAACTCGATTTCACGATCAATTCGATTAGCGATAATGAGTTGGTGATAACCCAGACGACAACTACCCAGAAAACAGGGGGTCAAATCGTGAAATATACGCTGACGAATCCGTAAGCGCGCAAACCATTTTTTTGATTAAGCCGTTCCGTATGTCAACAGGAACGGCTTTTTTAGTGGTTTACTAGTCCGTAAATCGCCTGCAAACTTATGACTGATCTTAATACTATTGGCGAAATTGGCCTGATTGAGCGTATCCGACAGGCAACTCCGGCTCCCGCCCATGCCGAAACGGTTCGCGGTATCGGCGACGATGCAGCTGTTTTTGACTGGGGTGACGACTACGGTTTGCTGGCTACCGACATGCTCGTTGAAGGTATTCATTTCGACCTGACGTATGTCCCCCTGAAACACCTCGGCTACAAAGCCATTGCTGTCAACGTATCGGACATTGCAGCGATGAATGGCCTGCCGATTCAGGTTACGGTCAACATTGGCCTGAGCAGCCGATTCCCGGTTGAGGCCGTTGATGAATTGTACGAGGGCATCCGGGCAGCTTGCGAAGCCTACAACGTTGATCTGGTGGGTGGTGATACCACGGCCTCAAGGTCGGGACTGATCATCTCGGTTTCGGTGCTGGGCAAAGTACCTAAAGAGCTGATCACGTACCGGAACACCGCCCAGCCCAACGATGTGGTTTGCGTAACGGGCGATCTTGGAGCCGCTTACCTTGGCCTTCAGCTGCTGGAACGCGAGAAACAGGTTTTTCTGGCCGATCCGAACATGCAACCCAATCTTTCGGAAGAACGCGCTTATCTGGTAGAACGGCAACTCCGTCCTGATGCACGCACCGACGTTGTGCATGAGCTTCGCGACCTGGGTGTTCTTCCTACGGCCATGATCGATATTTCGGACGGACTAGCTTCTGAACTGCTTCACATTTGCCGCCAATCCGGTACGGGAGCGGTGATTTTTGATGAAAACATTCCGGTTGACGATCAGACGCATTTGGGGGCCGATGAATTCAAGATCAGCCCTATAACGGCTTCACTCAACGGTGGCGAGGATTATGAATTACTATTTACGGTCCGTCCGCAGGAATTTGACAAACTAGCCAATAACCCGCGTATAACGGCGATTGGTTATTTGACGAACGACCCGAATCAGATAACGCTGGCTACCAAAGCGGGTCAGCAAACACCGATTCGTGCGCAGGGTTGGGAAGCTATGCAGAAGTAATTATAGAAGCGGGTAAACCCTTGTAGTTGTCAATTCATGCAGAAGCGCGTTAAGTTCGATTTCGAGATTCAATTCACCAACGGTGGTAGTTTAACCGGCGAAGATTTTAGACTGGATATTGCAGGAGACGATATTTCAGACGCCGACTTACTAGAATACATCATTGCTGACTTGCGCCTACTTATGGTGGGTCCTGCCAAAATCCTGAACAAAGAAATCATTACAGAAGCGCATAAACGAAAGCCTATCGAAGGTACTGGACAGCAAAATCGGTTGATCGATCTAAGCCATACCATTGAAGATGGCCTCGTGACGTACAAGGGTCTCCCCGCCCCTATTATCTGCGATTACCTGAGCCGCGAAAAATCGCGTCAGCTTTACGAGGAAGGCACAGAGTTTCAGATTGGCAGGATCGAGATGGTCACCAATACAGGTACTTATCTGGACTGCCCGTTTCATCGGTTCGAAAACGGTAAAGACCTGTCTGAAACCGGCCTGGAAGCGTTTACCGATCTGGAAGGTATTGTTATTCGAGTGCCCTACACCGAAACACTGTCTATTACGAAAGCTCATGTGCAATCGTACGAAGTTAGGAATCGGGCGGTTCTTATTCATACCGGCTGGGATCAGTTCTGGAACACGGCCAACTATTACGAGAATCATCCGTTTCTGACAAGTGAAGCGGCTGACTATTTACGTGATTGTGGCGTAAAACTAGTCGGTATCGACTCCCATAACATCGACGATACACGCGGTAAAAGCCGTCCGGTACACACCACGTTACTATGTGCGTCCATTTTAATCGTTGAACATTTGTGCAACTTGTCTTCGCTCCCCGACGACCGTTTTACGTTTAGCGCTATCCCGCCAAAGTTTAAAGGAGTCGGTACGTTTCCTGTACGAGCAATGGCTAAACTTTACTAAACCTTTACGCAGGTAACAGGCCAACGGCGACAACGACCGTTGTTAGGCTGCCGATACCGCAATTACTTAGTTATCCTGAGCGAGCAGGGATGTGCAGGCAGACGAACGACGCTTAGTCTTTTACGTAGTTATAGATCATTTCCGAAACAGTAGACAACGTGTTTTCAGCCGCCTGATCGTCTTTGAGATCCTTCGACAAGAGAACCAGCACGTACTTCCGTCCATCGGGTAAAAACACGATGCCCGAATCGTGCGAGACACCGACGATAGAACCCGTTTTGTGCGCCACTTTCACTTCTTTTGGCAATTTAGCGGGAATTTTACTGTTGAATCGCTGATCGAGCAATACCTTGATCATTGCGTTTGACGCTTCCGGACTAACGACCTGACCCTTGGCCATTTTTTCAAAAATCACCATCAGGTCGTAGGCCGTCGTGGTATTATTAAGGCCCTGGGCAAATGCTTTCGAATCTTCGACGCCCCGGCGGACCTGGATATCTTTTGCGCCCAATTCACGCATGGTTTGCGTCACCTTCTGGGCATCGGCCTGCTCAATAACCAGGTTTGTCGCCAGATTGCTGCTCAGGATAATCATATCATAAACCAGCGATGCCAGCGTCCGCTTCGTTCCAACTTGTTTGTAGATAGCAGTGTCGCTGTCATTCCTGGCGCTTAAGCTGTAGGGACTACCATCCACAATGCTTTTGAATTCTATTTTAATAGGAATCGAGTCCGTAAGCGATAACTGACGTTGGGCAGCCTGCTTATAAATCTCGATCATAACAGGCGTTTTCATGGTACTGGCCGCATGAAATACATCATGCTCCCGAATCATTAACGCCTGACCAGTGCTTAAATCTTTGAAAGCGACCGCAAAAACACCACGTTGCTTTGCTAGTTCCTCGGTGATCTGTCCGCGCAGTTGGGCTAGCGTTGGTTTTGTCTGACCAAGTGTTGATTGCCAGAGCGCTGATAAACACACGAAAATAGCCGTCAGCGCGACGAAACGGCGATTGAGAAGCGTCATATAAAGCGATGTTAACAGGCCAATATAGCTAAATCTACCGCTCTTTCGTCTGGAAGAACATCCTACCGCACGCGATACAGTTTAAGGTAGCAATTTCCTTGGCATTTGGGCTTCAGTAAAAGTGTATCGCTCTGGAAGGAAACGCCCTGTCGGAAATATTGATTGGCACCGTTCGTGTTGACATACAAATTCACACCCAATCCGTCCTGCTGCGTTGAATCAACGCGAAAATGCTTTGTCGAGGTGTAATACGTCATTTCATCACCGCTTGCGGTCAATGTACCATCTGTACCGAATGACAGCGTCTGCGCAGGATTGGCTCGATATCTCCGCCGGGCGTAAAAAGACGTATCCCGCGACGTCAATGTCGAGTCACGGACAACCCGAACGTTACGCTTATCTACCACCACGACCTGATAGGAATAATTTTTCGTGTACAACGTGGAGTCTTTGGGAAACTGCCGCTCGTACAACTGCCAGGTCCCGGTAATGCGAGGGTCTCCGGCACCAGGCGAGAAAGCATACTTAGAATCGTTGCAGTCAGTCAGCAAACCAATGCACAGCAAGCAAACAGATATGGATAGGAAGAGTTTTTTCACAAGTCAGTCGGTAGTTCGCAAAACTAAC
The DNA here is from genome assembly GCF_023196085.1 of Spirosoma liriopis. NCBI lineage: Bacteria > Pseudomonadati > Bacteroidota > Cytophagia > Cytophagales > Cytophagaceae > Spirosoma > Spirosoma liriopis. The sequence continues at coordinate 56,807 of NZ_JALPRF010000002.1, read as the reverse complement.
GAAAGCTGTTTCAGTCTGATTGTCCTGACCGACTATTTTTATAAGAAGGATACACTTATTCAGAAAACGTCAACACCGTCGCGACTCCGTTTGTCAACGTGCCGCGACGGTGTTAAGCTAATTTAGGAATTACACGTAGTGAACACCGCGTTCCTTGGCATCAGCCACGAAGGCTTTTACTTTCTGTTCATCTTCCTTCCGGCAGATCATCAGTACGTTGTCGTACTCGGCAACGATAAAGCCATCCAGACCGTTAATTGCTACTAAGCGATCTTTAGGCGTTTTGATGATGCAGTTTTTGGTATCGTATAGCAGAACGTGACCGTCTACTACGTTCATTTCGTCATTTTTATCCGACACCTCGTACAAAGACTTCCAGGTACCCAGATCCGACCAGCCAAAGTCACTAAGCACAACATAAACGTTGTCTGCTTTTTCCATCACACCGTTGTCGATGGAAATGCTTTTAGTCAGCGAGTACGCTTTGTCGATAAAAGCGGTTTCTTCGCTCGTGTAATACTTGCCTTTCCCTTCGTCAAAAATTTCGGCGACTTCAGGAAGGTATTTCTCGAACGCTTTGACAATCGCTTGTACGTTCCAGACGAAGATACCCGCATTCCAGACGAACTCACCACTGTCGACAAACTGTTGCGCCAGTTCGAGGTGTGGCTTTTCGGTAAATGTTTTTACTTTCTTAACCGACTGTGCTGAATCAGGGATGTACTGAATGTAGCCATAGCCCGTATCCGGACGGCTTGGCTGAATTCCGAGCGTTACCAGAATGTCCTGGTTCTGCGTAGCGTCCAGAGCGGTACGAATGGTACGCTGAAACTCTTCTTCCTTAAGAATAATATGATCAGCCGGAGCCACAACAATATTGGCTTCCGGATCTTGCTGGGCAATTTTATAGCAAGCATATGCAATACAGGGAGCCGTATTGCGAGCAATAGGTTCGCAGAGTACCTGATCGTCCGAAAGCTTCGGCAGTTGCTGCTGGCACAGATCTTTATACAACGAGCTGGTAACGATAAAAATATTCTCAGGTGGACAAACACCGTTGAAACGGTCCGCAGTTTGCTGGAGAAGCGTTCGGCCTGTACCTAAAACATCGTGAAATTGCTTTGGATAACTGGTCCGGCTAAAGGGCCAAAAGCGCGTTCCAACGCCCCCCGCCATAATGATGACGTACGTATGATTCATTGATAGTGATCTAATAGACTTGAATGTGCTAAAGTTGCGACGCTACTATTCTACTTAAAAACTACGGAATAGTTCAGTAATTTTACTGAACGATCACGGCTAGCAAAAGTACATAGACAAACGTCAGATTTCCTACTTACCAAAGCAGAATTGTTACCGAAATATAAATTATTTAAACTACCAATCCCCGCCAATGGCACGTAACAGGGCTACAGCGTACTGATTTTCCTGGCTTCTAAGCTGTACGAGTTGCTGTTCAGCCGTTAAAATGGTACGTTGCGCATCCAGAACCTCCAAATACGTAGCCAGTCCTCGGACATACAGTTCCCGGTTATATTGCTCGGTTCGACGAGCCAGCGCTAGTGTTTGTCCCTGTAAATCAATCTGCTGCCGTAAAAGCGTCTGATTATCCAAAGCCGTTTCGGCATCACGTAGAGCAAGCTGTAGGGCCTGCTGATACGTCTGCTGCGCCGTTTGGGCAAGCTGCCTGGAAAGCGAGATGTTCTGACGAGCCCGATGCCCCTCATAAATAGGTACCGACGCGTTAACGCCTACTATGTACGTTGCAGCACTAGGCGTAAACCAGGGACCGATCCGGCCCGACAAGACGCCCGCTGATCCAACAAGGGTTACGCGGGGTAGCGTACTACTTTGCTGGAGCGTAACCTGAGCAGTTGCAATCTGATTCTGACGGGTGAACTGTAGCAAATCAGGACGACGTTGCAGTTGTTCGACCTGCACAGCGGTATACGGATACGCTGGTACGGCGGCTGGCAACGTTCCGGCAGGTACCGAAAACTGGGTAGGGTCCTGCGCGCAAAGCTGCGCTAAGCCGTTGACGAGTTCGATACGCGCGCGTTCGAGCCCTTTCAACGTCACTTGCAAACTTGCATAGTCCGTTTCGGCCCGTTGTACATCGATGTTATTAATCAACCCGACCCGGAAGCGCTCCCGAATGATCGATAAGGTTGTATCCCGCGATTGAATGTTCCGACGGAAAACTGCCTGCTCGGCATCGTTACCCCGAATAAGCAGATACGTCCGGGCAATATCGGAAGCTAATGTTAGCCGAAACGATTGATAGTCAGCATCGCTGGCCTGCGCTTGCAGATTCGCCACCGTGATGCTGTTCCGAATCCGCTTAAACAAATCGAGTTCGTAGCTAGCGTCGATGGGTAAAAGCTGAAATGTATTCAACTGAAAGCGAGGCAGCTGATCAGCCTGATTTGGAACCGATAAGGGCCGACGCTCAGACAGGCTTTGTGTGGTAACCAGTAACGAACTTCGTAAAGAAGGCGACAGGAATGATTGCGCCACCTGCACCCGAATTCGGGCTTCTTCCAACCGGCTCAAAGCCGCTTTCAGATTCGGGCTATTGTCCAAACCCAGTTGAATCAACGACTCAAGCATCGGATCACCGAACCGGCGAAAGCCACTGATTGTCAAGGCCGGAGCGGACGCGTTTGGATCGGGAGCCGCGGACGATGTCGTCGTTGGTCCGGTTGCGCCGTTGTTGGCCGGGGTTTGTGGTTGAACCGTACCCGTTGTACCAGCAGGAACGCCCCCCGGCTGTACCGTTACTCCCCCACCTGGTGCGTTGAGTGGCGTAGTCTGGGCATGGGCAGTGTAACACCAAATCGGCGCACCGACGGCAAGAATCAATAAACTATAAATAATACTTTTCTTCATCGTTGGGCTACTGTTTTTCGACAACGTTCGATTACCGCACTGTGCGGTTTCTCAGAAGTGATTTGAAGCGCGTTGGCTGGGATTAGGCGGGTGCATTGGGCACAATTATGTCGAACTCTACCTGACTACACAAGCCTGAAGACAGTTTCTGTTTTGGGTTAGGAATTGCGACTTCGGCAAGTAAAGTTCGTGATTCGCTTCGTAACGTACCTGATGCACCTACAACTTTTCCGGCAAACGCCTGATTTCTTAATTCTGTTACAACTGTGGCGGGCACCCGACCTTAACCGATTGGAAATACGCTTGGGGCACGTTGACAAATACAAATCGTCCAGGGCCTGCAATCACAACGCTTTCGTACAGGTCAATTATGACGGTTAATCCAGGTGTTCTACGGTCAAGACGGAGTCCTTATTAAGAGGGCCATAAAGATGCGGAAAACGCTCGTTGTTGGTCGAAATTTCATATTTCAGTTCGGCAGTCAGCAGTGTAGGATCAATGTGCAGCAGTAATCGATCTGGCACGTTCTGATAGTACCGTTCCAATACACCAGCCACTTGACACTCTGTTGACAAATGAATGAAGCCTTCAGATTGGAGACTGGCGGCTTCATACGTTGATTTATTTTCGAACGTCGCCCAGTCCTTAGCCGGAACAACATGATAGATCAGACTCATGGTTACACGTTTAGAAATTGATAAGAATCGGTTGAATGTTCACAGATTCTGAATAAAAATGGTAAGTAGGGAATCCAACAAAAAAGTAAAACCAACGGAGTAATAGTACTTACAAAAAAGATGAAACTGAGTATAATTGAACAAAAACAAGAAGAAAATCAGACTTAGTTTCTTCTTAAGTCTTAACGATCAGGCAATTTATCCTCTTTGCCGCAAATAACAACACCCCACACATTGACTTATTCCAAGAATAAATTATAAATCAAATCTTAAAAAATAGCTTTGCGAAATCAGTAGACTTATAAGCGTCTTTACCACTAGCATCAACCAATGGTTTTGCTACCATTAACTACCTATTTTTCCTTGATAGCTATTCGCTATACGCTTCTCGCCAACGACAGGTCAACTCGCCTGTTACACCTAGGCGTCTCAACTGATAAACTATTGCCCTGTCAACTAGCCACTTGACTGGCTGTAGATTGTAAATAGTGTTAATCCGTTGTTCTGACTTTATTAAAGCCTTGTTTATTGCTTCTCGTTGCAATCATCGGAAAAGGACATCTTTATAAAGCGATTCGTCGTAATTTTGCAACCACAACAAAATCGACTTTAGTTATGCCAAAGGCTAAAATGAATACCGATAAAGGCAGCATGCTCATCGAATTTTTCGATAAAGACGCGCCCAAAGCGGTTAATAACTTTATTACCCTCGCGAAGAAAGGATTCTACGACGGTATCATGTTTCACCGCGTTATCCCGAACTTCATGATCCAGGGTGGCGACCCAACCGGTACGGGTGCGGGTGGTCCTGGCTACACCATCGATTGCGAACTGACGGGCGACAACCAATACCATGACCGGGGTGTCTTGTCGATGGCGCACCGGGGCCGCAACACGGGTGGTTCGCAGTTTTTCATTTGCCACAACCGCCAGAATACGCAGCACCTGGATCGTAACCACACCGTTTTCGGGAAGGTTGTCGAAGGATTGGACGTTATTGACCAGATTCGTCAGGGCGATAAAATCAACAGCATCGAAGTACTGGAAGAAGAACAGGCATAAGTCTATTCCGTCCTCCTACAAAAAGGGCGCTTCCAACTGGAAGCGCCCTTTTTGATAACCGTCAATGATCAGCTGTTACGTATAGCTTGGTGTTTTTCGGGAGATAAGCCCTGTAATGGCTAGTAAAGCCGCCACAACTGCTCCGGCCCCAGCTACCAACGGAACCTGTCCATTACCTTCCTGCTTGATAGCTATGGCTACATAAGCCCAGGCAAATACAAGTATGTACGCGACACTTCGATAGCGATTGAAGACAACAGCTCCCACAACCAACCCAACGATCAGGACAGCAACGGCCCAGGTTTGCTCACTAAGACCCATCAGGCTAAAATCGGTCGCTTTCAGGTAAACTGCCACGTTGACAATCGTAGCAATGGTTAGCCAGCCGAAATACAGCGAAAACGGAATCCGAGCCAGCCACGTCTCCGCGGGTGACGCTGCCGACTCAGGAAGCGTTGCATCACCATCAACCGGCAACAAGGGGCTATGTGGCCGCGCCAGCAGACGCTGTTCAATAATAACCAGCGAAAATAGCATGACTAGAATGACCACTAGTGCTAATCCGATGCGCTCGTTGTTGAATAAAGGGCTCCAGATGCTATTACAAAACGCATTCAGAATAACCCACCCGCCAACAGCCCGAAAACGCGGATTGGTTCGTTGCGATGGCGTGGCCTGGTAGATGGCAAAAGCAAGCAAGCCGAGAAAAATCACGCCCCATATTGAAAAGGCATAACCAGCCGGCGTAATCAACGTGGGGTACTTAGCCGAGATGTTGGCGTTCGTTTGTCCGCCAAACGCCCCTACGTTCGACAGATAGTTTGTCACGATCAGCGAGATAATGCCGAAGACGACTAGAAACTGACGGAGTTTATCGTTCATGGCTCACAACGGGTAAATAGATAAATGGGTAATTGGTAAACCGGTCAAATTGTTATGACCCTGCTTATCAATTACCCATTCAACAAATCTAATCCCGTACCTGCCTATAGCTCAAGAATCTTGAACTCGGTTCGACGGTTGCGCTGGTGTTCCTCTTCCGTCTTCGCATTTTTGACGATCAGCTGGTTTTCGCCGTACCCTTTATAGGTCAGACGACTGGCGTCGATACCCTTCGAAGCAATGTATTCGACGGCTGATTTCGCCCGGTTCTGCGACAACGTTTCGTTGTGCGCATCACTACCCCGCGCATCCGTATGGGAGCCCAACTCAATTTTAAGCGTCGGGTTGTCTTTCAGTATCGTCACTAACTTATCCAATTCATCAGCAGCGTCGGGGCGGATGTTGAATTTATCAAAATCGTAGTAGATATTTTCCAGCACGAACGTTTTGTTCAGCGTGCCTTTATCCAGCAAAATCGCTACGTTGAACGTTGTGTCTGTTTCCGGCTTGGTCAGGAAGATTTCGGGAATGCTCTTGCCCTGCATCGTAAACTGCTCCCGACGCGTCAGGTATCCTTTACGCTCGGCCAGAATGGTGTAGTCTTTACCTTCCTGCAACGGGTACTTACCAAACGTACCGGGCTGCCCCGTTGTCGCTTCGGCAATTGGCTGCCCTGTAGCGTCATCCAGAATACGGACACGAGCCGAATCCAGTGGGGCAATCGGCGTTTCGTTGGCCGAAACAGTTCCAGCTAAGAAATAACGGACCCGCTTCGGATCGCGTTTGTTCTGTACAATCGTCGTCGTATCAGCAGCGGGGCCTTCCTGGAAGAAATAAATATCGTCGTCACCTTTACCACCCGTTCGGTTGGACGCAAGGAATCCCTTCTTCGGTTCAATATAGATCAGGCCAAAATCATCACCGGGTGAATTGATGGGCTGGCCCATATTTTCGACCCGCGTTACCCCACCCGACCGGGTAGCGACAAATACGTCCAGTTTACCCAATCCCGGATGTCCGTCGGAAGCAAAATACAGTTTCGCGTCCGGTCCAACGTAGGGAAACATTTCATCGCCGGGCGTATTGATATCACGACCCATGTTGACCGGGCGGCTAAACCGTCCCGATGCGTCGATACTCGTCCGGTACAGGTCGATACCACCCGCACCACCCGCGCGATTCGAAGCAAAATAAAGCGTTTTGCCATCGGCAGAGAAAGCAGGTGAACCGTCCCAGGCCGTTGAGTCACTGATGGGCAGACGAAGTGGCTGACTCCAGGTGTTGTTTTCACCCAGACGGCTGATGTACAGATCCACATCCAGCCCGCCTTTGCGCTTGCCGTTATTGCCACGCGCCAGAATCATGGTTTTGCCATCTTTTGAGAAAGCCGGTGTTCCCTCGTTCACATCGTTCTGAAGAACATTGCTGCTGAACAATTCAGGACGGTCCGTCGATACGGCATTGCCCGTCTCGTCGGGCTTCTGGTTGAGTTTGGTCTTGTACAGACCCAGCATTGGCAAACCATTGTTCTTATAAACCTGCTCCTTCCGCGACGCCGTAAAGACGAGTTCTTCTCCCCGCACCACCGGCGCAAACTCCGATCCGGGCGAGTTGAGGTTACTCATGTTTTTGAGCGTGATCAGCGACTTATTCTGGGCGATGATGTTTATGGCTTTCAGCGTTTCGATTTCGCGCTTCGCTTTATCTAGTACCGGCTTAGCCGTCGTTTTGGGCGCGTTGGCGACATACTGCTGAAGTTGATCCAACGCTGCGGGGTAATTCCCCTGCGACTTCAATGCATATGCATAGTTGAAGCGGGCTTCGGGTTCCGTCGTATTGGCTTCAATAGCTTTCTGGTAGAAGGGAACGGCCTCCCCAAAGCGGTTCGACAAGCGGTACGATTCGGCCATGTAATAGTTCAGGCGGGCCGGATCGATACTTCCTTTTTCCGCTTTCTGAAATTGGGTGAGCGCCAAATTATATTCTCCAGCGTCGTAGTGCCGAACGCCTTTTTTGTACGCCTGCATGGCTGAGTTGCAACCCGCCAGCCCGGTAGCCAAACCCAATGCGACCAGTAGCACAGACAACGTATTGATTTTCATATAAAAATGAAGCAGAGGCATTTTCACGCCCAAGATAGGCAAATTTGGGCGTGTCTTTCTTTTAACGAATACAATCTGTATTTATTGAGGATTGTTCAACACGAAACGTATAGGGCCCCCAACGGTAAGTTACTAATCATTACCAGTAAATTGACTGCTCTTTTGTATTTACCTGTTTTGACCATTCATACCGTTTTATGCCCACGTACATAGCCGCCATTGATCAGGGGACGACCAGTACCCGTTGTATAGTATTCGACCGGCAAGGCCAGATTGTTTCACTCGCTCAGAAAGAACATAAACAGATTTATCCGCAGCCCGGCTGGGTTGAACACAATCCCGAAGAAATATGGCGTAATACGCTGGAAGTCGTCGCCTTGGCCCGCATTAAAGCGCAGTTGTCAACGCAGGATATTGCCGCTATTGGTATCACAAACCAGCGGGAAACCACCGTCGTCTGGAATCGTAAAACGGGGAAGCCGTACTACAATGCCATTGTCTGGCAGGATATGCGTACCGCCGATCTGGTAACGGAGTTTGCAGCCTACGGCGGCCAAGACCGGTTTCGACCGCAAACGGGCCTGCCACTAGCAACCTATTTCAGTGGTTTGAAACTCAAATGGTTGCTAGACAACGTGTCTGGTTTACGCGCTGATGCCGAACGGGGCGACGCGCTTTTTGGCAATATGGATACGTTCGTCGTCTGGAATCTGACCGGCGGCCCCGCTGGTGGTTTGCATATTACCGACGTTACCAATGCCAGTCGTACGCAACTGATGAATCTACGCACGCTCGACTGGGACGATTCGCTGCTGGAAACGTTTGGGGTTCCCCGCGCTATGTTGCCACAAATCCGGCCCAGTAGCGAAGTGTACGGAACAGTCACGTCGGAGGTGTTGCCGGGCGTACCCATTGCGGGTATTCTTGGGGATCAGCAAGCCGCGCTGGTCGGACAGACCTGTTACGAACCGGGACAAGCCAAAAATACTTACGGCACGGGCTGCTTTCTGCTTATGAATACCGGCACCGAACTTCGCGAGTCAACCTATGGCTTGCTGACTACCGTGGCTTACCAGTTTCAGAACGAACCCGTTCATTACGCGCTCGAAGGCAGTGTGGCCATAACGGGCGCACTGGTGCAATGGCTGCGCGACAATCTGGGCATCATCAAAAAAAGCACCGATATTGAAACGCTGGCCCGGTCGGTTGACGATAACGGCGGAGCGTATTTCGTCCCTGCCTTTTCGGGCTTGTACGCTCCCCACTGGAAAGCCGACGCGCGGGGCGTAATTGCCGGCCTGACCCGCTTTGTCAACAAAGGGCATATCGCGCGGGCTGTTCTGGAAGCAACGGCTTACCAAACTGTCGATGTAGTACGGGCAATGGAACAGGATGCGGGTGTATCACTAAAATCGTTGCGCGTCGATGGGGGCATGGTTGTTAATTCATTGCTGATGCAGTTTCAGGCGGATGTACTGAACGGACCCGTCGTTTGTCCACAGATGACCGAGACGACAGCGTTGGGTGCTGCTTATGCTGCCGGTATCGCCGTGAGCTACTGGCACAATCTGGACGACCTTCGGCAAAACTGGGGGGTCGCCAGAACGTACGAATCGACAATGGACGATACGCAGCGTAAACGACTCATGCGCGGCTGGCAGAAAGCGATCGAACGCTCATTCGATTGGGAAGAATAAAACCTGAATTGTTTTGGTGGTATCGGTGGTGTCGGTTTCTCATAACCGACACCGGTTGCTGACGCCAAAGGTCGGTTTTGAGAACCGCGCGGGCGGCCCCGCCGACACCACTACGAAGGGAGCCGATTGATGTAAATCGAACATTTCGGACAATACTGTCTTGAGAAACCGACACCACAAGAAAACACGGCTTATCAGTGGGGTCAGCTATGAGTAGTTGACCCCACTAAGCCTAAATCTATCAGGTTAGACCTCTTTGGGACGCAGTTCTTCAGCCAGCATCAAGCGTGTTTGCGGTAGCGCCTGCGGGTATTCGTCCCGGATGAAGGTAATGAGTTGTTCCCTAATATGACAGCGTAAATCAAACGCCGACGGCGCATCGTGGGCCGATGCTAATATCCGAATCTGAATGCAGGTCAGCGTCGTATCAGTCAGTTGAACGGCGAAGGTTTCGCCCGTCCATAAGGGGTCATTCTCGACAATTTCCCGCGCTTTAGTTCGAATCGTTTCAATCGGTACGTTATAATCCAGATACAAAAAAACGGAACCAACAATCGACGCGTCGGAGCGGGTCCAGTTTTCAAACGGATTTTCGACAAAGTACGTAATAGGCAAAATTAGCCGACGCCGGTCCCAGAGCCGGACGATAACACTGGTAAGGTTAATTTCTTCGATACGCCCCCACTCCTTTTCCACAACAACCGCATCGTCGAGACGAATTTGCTGGTTGAAAGCAATCTGTATCCCTGCCAGCAAACTAGCCAGCGTTTTTTGAGCAGCAAAACCAACAACCACCGATACGACCCCCGCAGACGTCAGCACGCTCAACCCAACTTTTCGGCTTCCCTGAAACGAGATCAGTAAGAGCGAGACGCCCACAATCAGGACGCAAATCGCGATTAAACGGCGAACAAAGCGCACCTGCGTCACAAATTTCCGCTGCGACAGATTCACGTCCTTGGTTGTGTCGTATTCCCGGATCAGGAATAGTTCGCCAAACTTCAACAATTTGACAATCAACCAAGTGGCTGTAACGAGAAACAACACCTCCGCCACTTTGTCGGCTACAGGGTGACGACGCAGAAACCGCGCGGATTGAATATTGGTAGCCAGGAGAAAAAACAAGGATGGTGTGAACAACCAAAACGCCCAGCGAACATGAATTTTAAGGAGATTGAGCGTTTGAAACGTTCGGCGACGGGCAATAAACCGGCTTACTTGAGTAACGACAACATCAACTGCCAGGCCTAGCACGACCGCGATTGTGAGTAATACCCAACCTGACAAATCACGATTAGGCACATACCCAAACCAGCGGACCAGCGCCCGTATCCATGTCTCTATTTGTTCCTGCATTAGTTAGAAAGATGCTCCTTCTAATTAACTGATTTTCTCCCATTTTTCTTTTGCCGGGTGAAATATAGAAGGAATCAGGTTAAGGAACAGCCCCTTTTTACGGTAAAAACTCCAGAAACTCGATCCGGTTACCGAACGGATCACGAATGAAGAATCGCTGCCGCCCGTCAATTTCTGATGAATATTCGATGGGAATAGCGTGCTGTTCAAGCGCTTTTTTGGCTAGTTCCAGTTGGCTGACTTCAAACGCCGGATGACGCTTTGAGTACGGTTGTTCACCGCCTTCCTCGCGAAGGTGGAGCTGAATATTGGCGATAGCAAACCAGATAGCCCCGCCCGGATGGTTGCCCGGAATTTCGGTCAGCCCCATTACATTGGTGTAAAAGGTACGAGCTGTTGCCGTCTCACCTTCCGGAATCGACAGCAAGATGTGATCTAATCGCCTAAACTGAATCATACTTATTCCTTTATCGGTATTCACTCCGGATCGCCAAAGTTAATGGTATAAGAGAGTTCTGCCGAACAGTATTCGATACGCTGTATCTTGGAGATACGGCCTATCGAATACTGTTCGGCAGAACGAACCTCTAAAAATACAGCGAAAACTAAGCCAGCAACGGCTTAATGACCTTACCGTGTACATCCGTCAGGCGGTAGCGACGGCCCTGGCTTTTGAAAGTAAGTTTCTCGTGGTCAACGCCGAGCAAGTGCAGAATGGTAGCCTGAAAGTCATGGACGTGGACTGGATCTTTAATAACGTTGTAGCCAAAATCGTCGGTTTCGCCGTAGACCATTCCTTTTTTCACCCCGGCCCCAGCCATCCAGACCGTAAACGCGCGCGGGTGGTGATCGCGCCCGTAGTTATCGCGCGTTAGCTTTCCCTGCGAATAAGCGCCACGCCCAAACTCGCCACCCCAGATTACGAGCGTATCATCCAGCAAACCGCGCTGCTTCAAATCCCGGATTAGGGCGGCTGACGGCTGATCGACGCTTTTCGTCTGAATCTTGATGTCGTTCGGCAGGTTACCGTGCTGATCCCAACCCTGGTGGTACAACTGCACGAATTTCACGTCTTTCTCGATGAGCTTACGAGCCAGCAAACAGTTGGCGGCAAACGTACCGGGTTTCCGGCTTTCGGGGCCGTACATGTCGAAAATGTAATCGGGCTCCTTGGCGATATCCAGCGTTTCGGGGACCGACGTTTGCATCCGGTACGCCATTTCATACTGCGCCATTCGGCTGTTAATTTCCGGGTCGAGTACCTGTTTATATTGCTCCTGATGCAGTTTTGTCAGGTAATCGAGCATCCGCCGACGGCTCGTTTTGTCAACACCCGGCGGATTATTGAGGTAATAAACTGGGTCGGGACCCGACCGAAACACAACGCCCTGATGCACCGAAGGTAAAAATCCGTTACTCCACAACTTCGCGTACAACGGCTGGTCACCATCGCGGCCTTTGGACAGCAACACGACGAAAGCCGGAAGATTCTGGTTGTCGGAACCTAATCCGTAACTAATCCAGGAGCCAAAACTAGGACGCCCCGCCTGCTGGCTACCCGTTTGAAAGAACGTAACAGCGGGATCGTGGTTGATGGCTTCGGTATGGAGCGAACGAACAAACGTCAGGTCGCCCGCAATCCGGCTGGTGTGGGGCAAAAGTTCACTCATCCACATGCGACTGGGGCCGTACTGCGCGAACGCGTATTTTGAAGCAGCCAGCGGAAACCGGCTTTGTCCCGCGCTCATTCCGGTAAGACGCTGACCATTGCGGACCGATTCAGGCAGATCCTGCCCCCACATCGCTTCAAGCTTCGGCTTGTAGTCGAACAGTTCCAGCTGCGAAGGTGCGCCACTTTGAAACAAATAAATAACCCGCTTTACTTTGGGTGGAAAATGCGGTTTCCCGACTGCTGGATTTTCGTCTGACGCAGATGACCCTTTACCAAACAGATTCGCTGGATTCAGGAGCGACGCCAGCGCAATCGTCCCCAGCCCCGCGCTCGTTTGTCCTAAAAACGTCCGGCGGCTCAACTGATCGTGTATTTCGTCCTGAATGTCCATAGCTGTTGTTGATTATGAAGGACAGCGCCCGTTAATTCATCTGGTTTTGAGTGGCGTCAGAATGTGAGCATCTGACGCCACTTCCATTAACGCTTGATGATCGCTTCGTCGAAATTCATGATTGTGCTTGTCACCACGGTCCAGGCAGCAAGCTCCGCCGAATCTAGTGTTTTGTCAACCGGGTACTCGCCTACGGTCAACAGTTCTGTCGCTCGCTTAGGGCTTTTTCGGAAATCGGCCAGCTCTTCCGCGTAAAGCTGCTTCATCAGATTTACCTCCACCGAGCGGGCCGGACGACTGATAACGGCTTTGAAGATTCGGTTAATTAATTCGCCATCATCGGGTGTGCCTGCCCCTTTTACCCGCTGCGCCAGTACTCTGGCCGCTTCAACAAACTGCGGGTCGTTAAGGGTGACGAGTGCCTGTAAGGGGGTACTCGTTTTCTGCCGCTTCACAATACAGGTATGCCGCTCGGCAGCGTCGAAATTAAGCATCATCGGTGGGGGCGAACTCCGTTTCCAGATCGTGTACATCGAGCGTCGGTACAGACTATCGCCGTGATTTTGTTCGTATTTCACCGCGTTGCGCGTTGCTAGTGCTTCCCAGATACCTGCCGGCTGGTACGGTCGGACACTCGGCCCACCAATCCGTTGATTCAATAACCCACTGGCCGCCAATGTATTGTCACGTACCTGCTCCGCCGACATTCGATAACTTGGTCCACGGCTCAGGAACGTATTCTCGGGATCGGCTTCCCGCTCCTTTTCCGAAACCCGCGACGATTGCCGATAGGTTGCCGACATGACGATCAGCTTATGCAAGGCTTTTATGTTCCATTGTGAGCCGGGCGCCCCGGTTCCTTCCCGAAACCGAACGGCCAGGTAATCCAGCAATTCGGGGTGACTTGGTAACGCACCCTGATTACCGAAGTCATCACTGTTTTTGGCTAATCCCTGCCCGAAATATTGTTGCCACACCCGATTAACCATCACCCGACTAAACAACGGATTGTCGGACAACAGCAACCATTTTGCCAAACCAAGCCGGTTTTTAGGAAGATCGTCTGGGATTGGGCTCAAACTGTGCAGCACAGCAGGTTTAACAACTTCACCCGGTGCATCGTAAGCGCCACGCTTCAGCAAGTGCGTTTCGCGGGGAGTTGGTCGCTCCTGCATCACCATGACCTGATCAGAATTAGTGTAAAGCATGAGTTGCTCACCCCGTAAGGTCATGGCTTTAGCGTACTCATCGCGATAGATCGGGTCCTGCGTTGTCACGTAGTACGTATACAAACCCGCTCGTTGCGCGGGCGTACGTTTAGACGCGGACGTTTGCAGAGCCGCGTTGAGCGCATCCGACTGTCCGGCCAGTTTAGGCATTTCCAATGGCGTCAGGCAACGGTCGTAGATGCGCAATTCGTCAACAGCAAAGTCTTTGTAGAAATTGTCGTGCATCCGACCCACGTAAAACGCGTGTTGCGCCCAATGCGTTTTATCCTTGCCGTACACCATGCTGTGAACCAAGTTGTCGGTAACCACTTTAGTCCGTATAGGCTTACCGTTCAGGTACAGCGTCAGCCCGTTGGCGCGTCCCATGCCATTGTAAGTAAAAGCGACCTGAAACCATTGGTGAGCAGGTACTTTATCGACTGATTCGATGTCAATGGCATTCGCAGGCCAGACGTGGTTGAACGTGAGTTTCAATCGACCGTCGGCCAGAAGATCAAGTTGGTAGCCGCGCTGCCCGTCCATCGGTCCGGTTGTGCGCCCCAAAAGCGTAAGGGCCATGTTTGGTTTAGCCAGATTAAACCAGCTACTCACCGAAAACGGCTGATTCTGTTCGAAAGCACCAAAATCACGGGGTAGTTCGATGTAACTATCTCCGGGCAGGAATCGCGCCTTACCGAACCGTCCGGGAACGGCGTAAGGCACCTTGTCGGGATCGCCACCCAGCCGTGCCGGAATCGTGTCGTTCACCGAGTTGGCAAACGCATTGCGCGGATCTTTCCAAAGCTCTTCTTTCGTTTTCCGCTTGGCAACGGGTTTCGGTTCAGGCTTCTTAATCTCCGGTTTCTTTGTTTTCGACTTGGCGTCCTCTTCTTTTTTCCGCTTCGCATCCTCCAGCTTTTTCGCTTCGTTCTGCGCTTTCACAAACGCGCTTACATCGGCCCGGTCGGCCTCGTCGAAGGTGTAATGGGCCAACAATCCCGAATCCGTTGACGATAGGTTTTGCTGCGAATCGTTGGCAAGCCATTGCGTAAACCGTTGCTGGTAATCGGGGCGATTGGGATTTAGCTTTTGCTCAATGGGCGTGAGTTTCTCGCGAATGAACTTCAGTTTCGCATCCGTTTCGGGCTTGGTAAGCGTGATGGTCGGAGCGGCCTCGCCATTGTAAGGGATCTGCCCGCGCTCATTGTTGCTGTTAAAGAACGCGAACAAGGAAAAGTAATCCTTCTGACTGATTGGATCATACTTATGGTCGTGACAGCGGGCGCATTCGACGGTCAGACCCAGCATGGCTTTCCCAAACGTATTGGTCCGGTCGGCTACGTATTCGACGCGATATTCCTCATCAACGATACCCCCCTCCTGGCTTTGCTGGTGATTGCGGTTAAAAGCCGTTGCAATGAGCTGATCCCGATTTGACTTAGGCAGTAAATCACCGGCTAGCTGCCAGGTGACGAACCGATCAAACGACAAATTGCGGTTGTAGGCCCGGATCACCCAGTCGCGGTAAGGCCACGCTGTTCGCAGGCCGTCGTCCTGGTAGCCGTGCGTATCGGCGTACCGGGCCACGTCGAGCCATTCAGCCGCCTGCCGTTCGCCATAGTGCGGGCTATTCAACAACCGATTCACGACTTTCTCGTACGCATTCGGGGACTTATCCGCCACAAACGCGTCAATCTCGGCCGGTGTTGGTGGTAAGCCCGTCAGGTCCAGACTTACGCGACGAAGAAGCGTTGTTTTATCGGCCTCGGGTGCGTGGTTTAGTTGCTTGGCTTTCAGTTTAGCCAGAACGAATCGATCGATGTCGTTCTTTACCCATTTCTCGTCGCTGACTTGAGGCAATTCGGGCATAGTCGGCGCAATCAGCGACCAATGCTGCTTATACTCCGCCCCCTGCTCGACCCAACGTAGCAATATTGCCTTTTCTTCCGCGCTGAGCGTCAGATTCGACTGGGGCGTAGGCATCACTTCGTCCAGGTCAGTGGTGATGATGCGACGCGCAAATTCACTTTTGGCCAGATTACCCGGCACGATAGCCGTATGACCGCTTTTGGCTAACGCTTCATAAGCTCCTTCGGGCGTGTCGAGTCGCAGCCCCGCCTGCTGTTTGGCTTTGTCTGGACCGTGACAGGCAAAGCATCGATCGGACAGAATTGGCTTGACGTGCAGGTTGTAATCGACTTTTTCCGGCAAAAAGGCTTCGGCAGCGACAACGTCGGCAGGCTTCTCAACCGCTGTTTGACAAGCCGTAAGCCAAACGGACATGGTGAACAGACTGGCCGTTGTACCAAGTAAAATACGTCGAAACCGTATGTCGGACCAGATTGGCATACAACCAGTTGAGTTGAGTATACGCTAAATTACAAATTTACGAACTCCACGAACCTTCAAACAGTACTATTTTACCCGGTTACCGTTCTATTTTAACGCCCGTCCAGAGTGAAACACCTAACAAGAACGAAACGTTGCCAGCCATTACAGGTATCCTGTATCACTCCGTGCTCCGTCTTGGGCTTCGCTACTTAGTGCACAACCGCACCGATTGTGCGAAATCGCACCTATTTACATCAGCTCAAAATCACAAATATCTGATTTTCAATATTTTATTCGTGGCATGCCATTTGAAAAGTATAGTGCATAACGACACTTACCAATCATGGACCGTGAATTAGCGCCCGAACTTGTTGCTCAAACCCGCCGGAAAAGCTGGTTGATTGGCACAGCCTTATGTATTGGGTTGATTGCTGGGATTCTCTGGTTTAAGACGCTGTTGAACACATCAGTCGAAGCAAGCAAGATCAGGACGGCAGTTGCCCAGACCGGTTTTGTGGAGAATACCATCACCGCTACGGGAGAAGTCATCCCCGCTTATGAGCAAATCATCACCAGCCCCATCCGCGCCAGTATCCGTCGGGTCCTGCTAACGCCCGGAACGCGCGTCCGGCCAGGTCAGCCCATCCTGGAACTGGACAAATCACTGACCCAGATTGAATACGAAAAAATTGCTGACCAACTCGCATTAAAACAAAACAGCATCGAGCAACTTCGGCTAAAGTTAAACAAGAACTTATTCGATGCGGATGTCAACGACCAGATCAAATCGCTGTCTATCAACAAACTTAAAGCCGAACTAAACGATGCAAAACGATTACTGAAAGTAGGTGGTCAGACGCCGGAAGACGTTACCCGCGCGGAGAATCTGTTGCAAATTGCTCAACTGGAAAAGAGGCAGCTTGAGAATGACTTGACCTACAATCGTCAGTCGATGAGCGCCAGCCTGAAAGAGTCGGAATTACAGGCTCAGATTGAAGCCACCAATTTGAAAGTATTAGCGCACAAGCTCAAACAGGCGGATATTTTAACCGACCGGGCGGGCGTGCTGACGTGGGTAAACGAGCACATCGGTTCAGCCGTGAGCGAAGGCGAAATGCTGGCCCGGCTAGCCGATTTGGGCAGCTTCCGGGTTGAAGGTTCCTGCTCCGATGTATATGCCGAACAGCTAAAATCAGGCTTACCGGTTATCGTCAAAATAAATGAAACGTCCATACGCGGTCAGATCGTCCAGGTCAAGCCAGCCGTGCAGAATGGCGTTATCCAGTTTGCGGTTGATCTGGATGATAATCGTCACACGTCGCTCCGGCCTAATCAGAAAGTAGAGGTTTTTATCGTCACCAATCGCGTGGCGAAATCCGTTCGCGTCGCCAACGGCCCCGCCTTTAAAGGCAAACGCAAGCAGTTTATCTACGTGATGACCAGCCCTACCGTGGCGACGCGTCGCGAAATAGAGGTCGGCTTGTCCAACTTCGATTGGGTTGAGATCAAAAGTGGTTTGCAACCCGGCGATCAGGTTATTTTGACCGATTTAAGCGAATTCGCGCATTTGGAACAGCTCACGATTGATCCTAAAAAGCCCTGACGATGAACACGATGACTAGTCAGGCAGGCCAACGGATCGGTTCACTGACGAAATGGGTGGTAGGTTGCTCCATGCTTCTAATCCTACAACTATCCACGACGCAAGCACAAAAGTTTACGCTGAACGACGTTATTCAGCTGGCTCGTGACCAGTCGATCGCCGGTAAACAGGCGGCTACCCTACGAAAAACGAACTACTGGAAATACCGAACGTTTCTGTCCGATTTTAAACCGCAACTAAGCCTTGATGGATCGTTGCCCAGCTTTACCCGTTCGTTTGTGCAGGTCACCCAGCCCGACGGTACGATTGCGTTTCAACCCGTTTCGAACAATAACTCGATTCTGAACCTGTCCCTGAGCCAGAACATTCCTTTGACGGGTGGCTCTATCTTCGTTCAGCAACAACTTCAGCGGTTCGACAATTTTCTGAACAACACGACGCTTTACAACGGTATTCCTTTTGCCATCGGACTGACGCAACCGCTGTTTCGCTTCAATCAAATGAAGTGGGATCGCCGAACCGAACCGTTGCGCTACGCCGAAAGTAACCAGCAATACATCGAAGCACTGGAACAGGTTGCCGTTGATGCGACGAGTCTGTATTTTGACTTGCTGGTCGCGCAGGTGAACCTTCAAATTGCCGAAACCAACCGCGCTAACAATGACACGCTCTACAAGATAGCCGTTCACAAACTGGACCTGGGCAAGATTTCGCAGAACGATCTGCTTCAATTGCAACTAAGCGTATTGAACGCCAAAAAAGATCTGGCATCAGCTCGTCAGACGGCAGAAGTAGCCTCGCTAAAGCTACGGTCGTATTTGAATACAAACGTCGCCAACTCAGGCCGACCGCAGCCCTTCGAACTGGTTGTACCGACTCAGCTAACGGAATTTCCGGTCGATATCAGCAAGGCACTAACCGAAGCGTTTGCGAATCGTTCGGCGTCGATTGGCTTCCGTCGGCAACTGCTCGAAGCCGAACGCGATACGGAAAAGGCACGCAAAGAAAACGGACTGAATGCTACGCTAAACGCAGAATTCGGCCTATCAAACCGGGGTACTCAGCCCAGCGACGTGTACGTGCGTCCGCAGGACCGCGAGTTTTTGGAAGTTCGCTTTGTACTGCCCATCATGACGTGGGGACGTGCTAAAGCCCGGACAGAAACCGCACTGGCGAACCAACAGCTAATCGTACAGACCGTCGAGCAGAACAAGCGCGTATTCGAGCAGCAGATTTACACGCAGGTAACGTTGCTGGACATGCTTCGCCAGCAGGTTAAGTTGACCGCCGAAGCCGACCAGATCGCCCAGAACCGCTATCAGATCGCCCAGGACCGGTTTAAGTTAAGTAACCTGAGCGTTACGGATCTGGGTATTGCCATCCAGGATAAAGACCGGGCCCGCCGGGATGCCATTCTAGCGCTCCGCGACTACTGGCAGGCGTTTTACTCGCTTCGTCTGCTGACGTTGTACGACTTTGAAACGAATCATAAAATCACGTATTAACCACCCTCGATCGACATGATTACCCTCAAAAACATCGAAAAAGTGTACCGCACCAGCAGCATCGAGACGCTGGCGCTGACAAACATCAACCTTGACATCCGAACCGGAGAATTTCTGTCCATTATGGGCCCCAGCGGCTGCGGCAAATCGACGCTGATGAACCTGATGGGCCTGCTCGACGAACCAAGCAAAGGCAATGTGGAGATTGGCGGCCAAGCCGTAACCCATTACCGGGATAAAGAACTGGCCCGGCTTCGGAACCAAAAAATCGGCTTTATCTTCCAAAGCTTTCACCTGATCAATGATTTATCCGTCCTCGATAACGTCGAGATTCCTTTGCTTTATCGGAAAGGCGATACAACGGGTGCATCACGCCGGGAGATGGCGAAGCAGGCGCTCGAACGCGTTGGTCTGAGCAACCGCATGAAACATTTCCCGAATCAACTGTCAGGTGGTCAGAAACAGCGGGTGGCGATTGCACGAGCCATCGTAGGCCGACCCGATATTATTCTCGCCGATGAACCGACGGGCAATCTGGACAGCGCGATGGGCAACGAAATCATGGCGATTCTTCAACAGCTCAACGCGGAGGGCAGCACGATTGTGATGGTTACGCACGACGAATCGATGGCAAAGAAAACGCATCGTTTAGTACGGCTTTTCGATGGGTCAATGGTTGGCGATTCGGTACTTCAAACGGTTTAATGCCATGCTGATAAACTACATAAAAATCGCCTGGAAGGTATTGCTTCGGCATCCGTTCTACACCTTCATTACGCTCTTCGGTATCAGCCTGACCCTCACGGTATTGATGGTACTGACCTCCTTTCTGGATCATCTGTTTAGCAGTCATTATCCTGAGACAAAACGGGACCGCTCGCTCTACATCATGTTGATGGTTCAGCGCGATTCAGCTCGAAGCGGAAGAAGTTCGGGACCGATGAGTTTTCAGTTTCTGAACAAGTACGCTAAAACGCTGAAAACGCCCGAGCGGGTCAGTATCTTTTCCGCCTTCAATAGCTCCAATGCATACGTAGGTTCGCAGCGCATCAAGCTGAACACCAAATTTACCGATGCCGATTTCTGGCGGGTCATGGACTTCGATTTTCTGGAAGGCAAACCGTACAGTGAGCAGAACATTACCAATGGGGATTACGTAGCGGTTATTACGGACGACTTCAGGAAACAGTACTTTCCCGATGCGAGGGAATCGGCGGTTGGTAAAGACGTTGAAATTGAAAACATTCATTACAAAGTCATTGGTGTTGTAAAAGGCAGTCCCGTTACACGCCCGATCACGTACGCCGACGTTTATTTTCCGTACACAGCTCCCAAGAGCAACTACCAGCGAAGCGATATGCGGGGCGGTTTCATGAGTATTTTACTGGCCAAGGATAAATCAGATCTAAAGGCTATAAACGACGAATTTCAGGACCGCATCAATCAGATACCGTTACCAATTGTCGAAAACGACAATAAGTATACCTATCTGGAAGTGAAATCAGAGCCGTACGCGGCCAATTTCATCGGTCAAATCCTGGACGGTGGCCCTGGGCTCAAAGCCATTCTGTTTGGTGCTCTTGCCTTCATTCTGTTTATGCTGCTGGGATTACCGGCTCTCAATCTAGTCAACGTCAACGTCAGTCGGATTATGGAACGAGCGTCGGAAATTGGCATCCGGAAAGCTTTCGGTGCACCCATTCAGACGCTGGTCTGGCAGTTTATTGTCGAAAATATTTTCATCACACTGATCGGGGGCGCTATTGCCCTGCTGCTGACCTCCGGTATCATTTACTTTATCAACAGCAGTGGCTGGATTGCTTACGCCGATCTAACCATTAACCTGAGCGTGTTCATGATCAGCATCTTCGTGTGTTTAATTTTCGGATTTTTATCAGGTGTGTTGCCAGCCCTTCGCATGTCCCGCTTATCGATTGCAGACGCCTTAAAATCGTAAACAGCGATGGAATGCATCCGTAACCGTAGATCGCCTTTCGGGTTTCGTCCATTCATTCCATCGCCTTTTCCCTTTCTACTATGATCTCTCATCTCTTTAGACTTATCTGGAATAAGAAAAAAGCCCATACGCTGCTGATCGTTGAGATCTGGGCTTCGTTTATGGTCTTGTTTGGCCTGGCCACCCTCATTGTGGTGAACGTCGGGAACTACCGGGAGCCGCTGGGGTTTGCCTACGAAAACGTGTGGGCCATCGACCTGAACAACAACCAGGATACAACGGAAGTGGCCAATAAACTGGGGCGGATTGTACAGCAACTGAAAACGTATCCAGAAGTAGAATCGGTTTCGCGCATGAGCAGTAACTTTCCGTTTTCGGCAAACCAGATGAACGACGGCGTTGAATACAACAAGCGGAACGTAGTGTCTGACCGTTACGTAACGGACGAGAATTTCGCCCAAACGCTTGGCATCTCCGTAACGGACGGCAAATGGTATCGTAATGCTGACAGCGTCGGTAAATATCGACCAATGGTTATCAACGAGAAAGCCAAAGAAGAACTCTTCGGTAACGAAAACGCCCTAGGAAAAATAGTTAGCGACAAGTTCAGAGTAGTTGGCGTTATGGACAATTTCAAGGCAAAGGGGGAGTTCATGACGAATAAACCTGCCGTTTTTGAGCTAATGGAAGCCAAGAATTCCTGGTCCAACATCGTACTCATCAAAGTAAAGCCCGGAACGGATGCGGTCTTCGAAGCCAACGTGGTAAAGAATATTGCAACGATGGTAAAAGGATGGAGCGTGGAAGTCAACTACCTGACCGACTCCCGAAAAAACCAACATAATCTGGTATTGGTCCCGGTTATCATAGCCGCCATTGTGTCGGGTTTTCTGCTGATCAATGTAGCGCTTGGCTTGTTCGGCGTACTGAATCTAAGTATTGCCAAGCGTCGGGGCGAAATCGGATTGCGTCGGGCGATCGGGGCGACAGGCAGCGGTATCTCGACTCAGTTTATCGGTGAAATCTGGGTACTGGCGACATTCGCCATGTTGATCGGGCTACTTTTTGCCGTTCAATTTCCGTTGCTGAACGTTTTCGATTTAGCATCAGGGACGTACATGACAGCTATTGGCATTGCAGTACTCATCATCTACGGAATTGTTACCCTATGCGCTCTATTTCCCAGCCGACAGGCCGCCCTCATTCAACCAGCGACGGCCCTTCACGAGGAATAGTTGCACGAGCCTTGTAGCGTTTTCAAACTTTATAAGGCTATTTTTGCCTTGAGCTCATGCTTCTGATTATTGACGACGATATAGCGGTTCAAACGTCGCTTTCCCTACTGTTCAGGAAAGAAGGATTTGCCGTGCGTATTGCCGACGGTCCCTTCGAGACCTTCGAAATTTTAGGCGAAGAAACACCGGAGCTGATTCTGCTGGACATGAATTTTTCGGTAGATACGTCCGGTGATGATGGGCTACGGCTGTTGCGTCGGATTCGGGAACGGCTGCCCGATGTGCCAGTCATTCTGATTACGGGTTGGGGCAGCATCGATCTGGCCGTGGAAGGAATGAAAGCCGGTGCCCAAGATTTTATCACCAAGCCCTGGCAGAATGAGTACCTTGTTCAGTCGGTTCGTACCGCATTGAATCTGGCGAAACCGGACCTGGTATCACCCGACCGCCAACGTCTTGACGAACAGTTTTCGTTTGACAACATCGTCGGTGAAGACGCCACTCTGCTCCATGTGCTGAAAACAATCGGGCGGGTGGCTCCTACCGATGCCCCGGTACTGATCACGGGCGAGAGCGGTACGGGCAAGGAGCTAATCGCCGAAGCCATTCACCAGAACAGCCGACGCAAGCGACAGCCCTTTGTCAAAGTGAATCTGGGGGGCATCTCCTCTACGTTATTTGAAAGTGAATTGTTCGGTCATGTCCGGGGTGCTTTCACCGACGCCCGTACCGACCGGATCGGACGGTTTGAGTTGGCAAACAAAGGCAGCATCTTCCTGGACGAAATCGGTGATCTGGATCCGGCCAGTCAGGTAAAACTGCTTCGGGTGTTGCAGGACCGGACTTTTGAGCCGCTGGGCAGCAGCAAAAGCCGGACGGTCAATGTACGCGTTATCTGTGCTACAAACCGGAATCTGGACGAGATGGTCGCTAAGGGCTTATTTCGCGAAGATTTACTGTACCGGATCAATCTCATTACGGTCCGCTTACCGGCACTGCGCGAACGGCCTAACGACATCCCCCGGCTGGCGACGTACTTTGTCAACAACCTGAAAACACTGTATGGGCGTCCTGGTCTCCACATAGGAAAGGAAGCCATGAACTGGCTATCAACGCTGGCGTTACCGGGCAACATTCGTCAGTTGAAAAACGTGGTCGAGCGAACCGTGCTGCTGGCCCACAGCGACAAACTGACGGTGGCTGATTTTGAACAGAATCTGCAATCCTCGCCCACCCTGCCTTCCGCGCAATCCCTGCCTCAGGTCGGCACGATGACCCTCGAAGAGATGGAATACCAGATGATTCAGCAGGCGATGGTATTTCACAATAACCGGGTGACCCGAGTGGCCCGAGCGCTGGGGATCACTCGTTTTGCACTCTACCGGCGATTAGAGAAATTTGGCATTCCCTACACGACCGAGGAATGAACTTACCACTACGCACTCGTTACCTGATTTACATCATGGCTGTTCACCTCGTGCTGCTGGCCCTGATGGGTTGGATCTTGCGGGAGAATAAAGCGTTGTTCATTGCGTCGGAAGTGTTGATTCTTATCTCGGCCTACGTTGCGGTACGTATTTACCGGGCGTTTCAGCAACCTGCCGAGTTCATCACATCGGGTATTGAAGCCATCCGCGACAAAGATTTTTCCATCAAATTTGTCCAAACGGGCAACCGGGAAGTCGATGAGTTGATTACGGTGTATAACCTCATGATCGATCAGCTTCGGCAGGAACGCACCCGGCAGGCTGAACAACAGTTTTTCCTGGACAAACTCATCGAGGCTGCCCCCATTGCCATCCTGGTCTTTGATTTCGACGACCGTATTGCGTCCATCAATCCGAGAGCTTGCCAGCTGCTGAGTGTACACCCCAACGACGTGATCGGAAAGCAGTTGGCCGATTTGGGTTATTCCCTGCTCGCCCACATTGCTGATTTGGTTGACGGTGATTCGCGCATCATGAAGCCCAACGGTATTGAAACGTACAAAGTACTTCGGTCCAATTTTGTCGATCGTGGTTTCCGCCGTTCATTCCTGATCATCGAAGAACTCACCCCCGAGATTCTGGCTACCGAGAAAAATGCCTACAGCAAGGTTATTCGCATGATGGCCCATGAAGTGAATAACTCCATCGGGGCCGTCAATTCGATTCTGAATATAGCCGAACCCGAACTGTCGGACCCTGATCTACGAAGCGCGGTTCAGGTTGCGATTGACCGGAACGAGCGATTGAATCGGTTTATGCGTCGCTTTGCGGATGTGGTCAGGCTGCCAACGCCCCACCTTCTACCCGGCGACGTAACCGAACTGGCTTGTAATGTTGTTCGGCTTATGCAGCCACAGGCCGAAGCGCAGCACGTAACGCTTACGCTGACAAGTCCGAGCATTCCGGTTACGCAGCCAATGGATGTCGGTCAGCTTGAGCAGGTGCTGGTCAATATTATCAAGAACGCCATTGAAGCTTGCAAGGCGGGACAAATGGTAGAGGTGCAGGTCAAAGTGAGTCAACTGCTTGTTCGCAACAATGGCGCACCGATTTCCGACGAGATAGCCGTCAAACTGTTCAACCCTTTTTTCAGTACACGGCCTACCGGGCAGGGCATTGGCTTAACACTTACGCGGGAGATTCTGCTGAATCATGGCTTCACCTTCTCACTGCAAACCGAATCCGATGGCTGGACCGTTTTCGCCATTGCCTGGTAAGCGCCGTACCGATCAATTCTTCTTCGGTTCTTCCTGATTCGTAGCGGTCGCTTTGGCAATCGACTGGTCGTCGCTGCCCCCAATCACTTCCAGGTTTGGCATCGTTTTCTTCAGAGAAGCCAGCCTCTGCGGTGTCACTTTGGTTTGCCAGAGGTATACAGTCTTCAGGTGTTTCAGCTTTGTCAATTCATTGAGACCAGCGTCCGTCACGGCTGTACCGTACAGGTTTAAGTACTCCAGATGGGTTAATCCAGCCAGTTGTTTCAGCCCCGCATCGGTCACCTTGGTTTGTTCGAGGTGAAGCTTTTGCAGGTTTTTCAATTGAGCGATATGCGTTAATGCCGCATCGGTCACCTCAGTATCACTTACCTTCAACCATACGATCTGTTCACGCAGTGCAGGCAGCAAAGCCGCTTGTGCATCACTAAAACTCCGCGCATTAACGGCACTAACCTCCAATTGATTGTGCTCTTTGGAAAGCGGTAGTACCAACAGACCCGTTTTTTTGAGTTCGTCCACTACTTTCGGATCAGCCGCCGGAACCGTCATGGTCAGCACGGGCGATTCGGGTGAAGGTCCCGCTAACGCAACCTGCTTTTCTGATGCCCCCTTTTCTGAACTACCCTTCGCCAATTCAGCTAACACCGGACGAATCGCGTCATTAACAGCGAGGTCCGCTACTTTCTTGTCAAACGAAGCGCCCTGATCAATCCACCAGGTTAGCAGCGCGATCTGGCTATCCGTCAGTTGCGGCTTCCCTTTCGGCGGCATGTGATTATCGTCGGTTTCGGGCAGCAGACATACTTTCGTCAGTTCGCTAACCTTGCTATTCCCGGCGACGAAAACCGGGCCATCTTCGTAGCCTTTCTTGATCATAGCGGGGTTATCAAGGCGTAGGCCAGCCTTGGCTTTGTCGGCATTATGACACTGAACGCAGCGCGTTTGCAAAATCGGGTTAACGATTTGCTGATACACCAGCGCCTGATTCACGTCAGAGATTGGCTCAATTTTGATTTCGTTTTGCTTCGGTGGTAAGCCCGCCAGCGTTCGAATGGGTTCAGGTGCGTACTGGGTCAGGTAGTCCGACCCGTGCGTCAGGTTGCCACCCTGATGACCAGCGGACAATAAAAATAACAGTGCTACTCCAAGCGCAGGCAGGTACATCAGTTGCGCGAACGGAATGATACGACCCAAATTTTCCCACTTGACCGCCCAGGCAATCCACGCAAACACCGCGACGCCGATCCCTTGCCATTGATGGCTGGTCAGGGTCGCGGCATCATACCCGCCCCCCAGCGATAACAAATAACCAAACACACAGGCTAAGGTCGCGCTGACCGCCGACCAGAACAGAATAAGCGTGATGGTATGTGTGCTGACCGAATTACGGCGGATTAACCGGTCCAGTTCGAGCAGACCTGCGATAAGCAAAAAGCCAATGGGGAGGTGAACAATAAGCGGGTGGAAATGACCAAAAAACAGCGCCCAGTCAGACGGTTGCGATGCATTTGCCTGTACTAAAATCAGTTTGTTCATGGTCTTCCATCATTCCAGGCAAACCGCTGTGGTTTATCGGGTGTGCTTTTTGACGAGGACATACCCGCGCCATCACTAGCAAAAGGATACAACGCCTAAACTTTACTGCAAGCCCAAGGCGCTGTTTGCGAGCGTTTAATTCGATTCTGTCTTTTTATATAAAACAATGGGTCAACTCGTTTTGAAACGAGTTGACCCATTGTTGCACTTATTTAGTTCTAGTCGTTAGCTCACAAAGCGGTAATCAAAGCGGCAATTTGCTCTAACCCCTGCACATCGACCTCCGTAAAGTCATTAAGCTGATCGCTGTCTACATCCAGGACCATAATCACCTCGCCCGTACGGTTGACGATCGGGACAACAACTTCGGATTTAGACGCCGAACAGCAAGCAATATGCCCTGGAAACTGGTCAACGTCGGGTACTAAGATCGTCTCCCGCCGGGTGTAGGCGGCTCCGCAAACGCCTTTGTCGAACGCAATGCGCGTGCAGGCAATTGGTCCCTGAAAAGGTCCGAGAACCAGCTGGTTGGCTTTACTGAGGTAAAAGCCAACCCAGAAAAATCCGAACGCTTCTTTGAGGGCAGCGGCAATATTGGCCAGGTTAGCGATCAGGTCTGGTTCGCCTTCAATCAGGGCGGCTATTTGTGGTACTAAGCTTTCGTAGACGGCTTTACGGTCGGCTGTTTGCGGAATGAAAAGTGTTTCTGCCATTTCGGTACGCTAGTTTCTTGTAAAAAACTGGATCAGCACAATGCTCACCGTCGTGAACAGCGTACTGGCAATAACCCGGATCATCGTTGGAATAAGCAATGACAGGCTACTCGCTTCAATGAAGAACAGCGCGGTATGATGAATAAGTGCCAGAATAAACACATACCGAAAAAAAGCGCCCGCCCCCAGTTCTTTTAACGAGAATTCGATTCGGTGTTCCAGACCGGGTACGTCAATCTGCGACCGGACAATCAATGGACGACAATAGGCCATAAGCACTGTAGCCGCTGCGTGCATACCCAGCGTGTTGTAAAACGTATCGACAATAATACCGGTGACGAAGCCAATCAGCAATAGCCAGGTCAGGCTGGTTTCGTTTGGCAGCAGCAGCACGCAGGCGATGTAAACAAAACAGAATGCGTAATCGAACAGCACCAGATTCCGCACCAGCAGGATCTGCAATACCAGGTACAACAAAAACAAAAAGACAGCGGACAGGATCTCGCGTAAAGTCACTCTAATTAACCGTTTTCTGCTTTCAGATTCTGAGGCATATTGATTTGCCCGTCAACTGAAAACTCATTTTTCCGTTTCGACTTGTTTTTCCAACTGATCCTGCTCCTGCTGCAACCGATTTTCGACCACATACACAAAGGAGAGGTTACTAAAGTTTGTTGACAACAGAAGCGTTATATCGTGGAATGTCTTGTTTGGTTGCACACCAACCGACCGAACACGCCCCACCAGAATACCTGGAGGAAACGTTGTGTTGTATTCGGAAGTAACCGCAGAGTCACCCTTATTAACTGTTTTCGTCAGCGAAATGTCATTGAGCTTGATCAGGTGCGGATCGACGCCATCCCATTTAGCGGTTCCAACATCACCAGCTTTCGTCAGTCGCGAGGAAACTAGATACTCGGAATGCAGGATGGACGTAACGACCGAAAAATGACGGTTACACACTTTCACCTTGCCGACTATTCCTGTTGGCGAAATAACCCCCATCCCCGGACGAATGCCATCGTCCGTACCTTTATCGATCGTGATGTAGTTGTTGGCAAACTGGGTTGTATTGTCAACCACCTTCGCGACGGTGTATTTGAATCGGTCGGCAAAGGCTGAATCAGCTTGGTATTCAGCAGGGGCAGCGGGTTTGCTCTGGAGTAACCGGGTCAGGCGGGTATTGAGCCGCTGGTTTTCCATAGCCAAATCGGCGTTAACCTGCCGCAATCGTGTGTACTCGTTGGCCGCATTCGACCACGCCAACACCTTTGCCGCGTATCGGTTCGAGGTGTTGAAATACGTTGCGCTCCAGTAATTGCTTGTGTTGATGATAAAATAGAAGCAAAGTACTTCCAATAGCACAAACAAAATGAAGTTTCGGCTTCGAACAAAAAAATCGACTAACTCGCCCATAGAGCAGCGAAAGCAAGTAGCCTGAACCGCTGATTCAGATAACCGAAGCCTGCATTGCTCGCGAAATTCTCCGCCACAAGCTACCCTTCGGTTACCCAAACCAGCGGTCCAGGCTACAAAACAAAGCTTAACTAATCAGTACCGACCGGTACATATCCAAATTCTTAATTACTTCGCCCGTGCCTTTTACAACGGCTTTGAGCGGATCATCGGCCACGTGAATAGGCAGCTTGGTTTTTGCACCCAGGCGCTTGTCGAGTCCGTGGAGCAGCGCACCGCCCCCGGTCAGGTGAATACCGTTCGTGTAAATATCCGCCGAAAGCTCCGGTGGCGAAATTTCCAGCGCCTTCATGGTAGCCTCTTCAATTTTCGAAATCGATTTATCGAGCGCGTAGGCGATTTCGCTATACGTAACCTTGATTTCTTTGGGGATACCCGTCATCAGGTCACGACCGCGAATTTCGTAGTCAGCCGGCGGGTTGTCGAGTTCGGGCAGTGCCGAGCCAACTTCCATCTTGATCTGCTCCGCCGAGCGTTCTCCAATAAGCAGGTTATGTTCCCGGCGCATGTAGTCTACAATGTCACGCGTGAACACGTCGCCCGCAATACGGATAGACTGTTCGCAGACGATACCCGACAGCGCGATTACGGCAATTTCGGTAGTGCCCCCACCGATGTCAACGATCATCGTTCCGTTCGGCTGCGTAATGTCAATACCGATACCGATAGCAGCGGCAATTGGCTCATGCACCATGTATACTTCCTTGGCCCCGGCATGCTCAGCAGAATCTTTAACGGCCCGCTTCTCAACCTCCGTAATGCCTGATGGAATACAGATCACCATCCGGTGAGAAGGAGAGAAAAGCTTACTGCCGGTATCGATCATTTTGATCATACCCCGAATCATCAACTCGGCGGCTGTAAAGTCAGCAATTACGCCGTCTTTCAACGGACGGATAGTCTTAATATTTTCATTGGTCTTTTCGTGCATTTGCATGGCCTTGTGGCCAATAGCCAGCACTTTCCCACTGGCTTTGTCCATTGCAATAATCGAAGGCTCATCCACCACAATCCGATCCTTGTGAATAATCAAGGTATTCGCCGTGCCCAGGTCAATAGCAATGTCGCTGGTTAAAAAATTGAAAAGTCCCATTCCAGGTTATTTGTTGCGCCTTTTTACAAGTAGTGTTTTAAAAGGTCTGCAAAAATATGGATTATTCAAGACAAACAAGCCTAGTCGCTAAAAGCATTATTGTATTTTTTATATGACAATCAGAATAGTTAGCAGTTTATAGCTGTCTGTTTACAACAAAGTAAATTTAGAAACATACACACTTCTCTGACCTGCATCAATTGTGTGTATGTACAGCAGACTGCCAACTGTTTTCGTAACTTTGTGTCCTTATGGGAATTCGTTCAGTCGTAAGTAAGCCACTGGCTAAATGGGTGGTAGAGCGGCAACAGGCGTGGATGTACAGACCCGCCGAAGCCCAGCAGCGCTGGTTACAGCAGTTGCTCGAAGGCGGTCGAAACACGGTGTTTGGCCGAATTCATCACTTCCGGGATATCCAAACGGTCGAAGACTTTCGGCAGGCTGTACCCGTCCGCGATTATGAAGATCTTAGACCGTATATCGACCAGATCCTAGCCGGTACGTCGGATGTCCTCTGGAAAGGCAAGCCGCTTTATTTTGCCAAAACGTCCGGTACAACCTCCGGCACGAAGTATATTCCCATTACCCATGACTCCATTCCAAACCACATCAACTCAGCTCGTAACGCACTGCTGAATTACGTTCACCAAACGGGCAACAGTGGTTTTCTGGATAAGAAGCTTATTTTTCTTTCGGGCAGTCCTGAACTTACTCAAAAAGCGGGTATCAACATTGGTCGATTGTCGGGCATCGCGAATCACCATGTTCCGGCTTACCTGCGCACAAACCAGTTGCCCAGCTACGAAACAAACACCATCGAAGACTGGGAGACGAAGCTTGAGCGGATCATCGATGAAACAATCGATCAGCCGATGTCGCTGATCTCGGGAATCCCCCCCTGGGTGCAGATGTATTTCGACCGAATCCAGGAACGCACGGGTAAGTTGATTAAGGACGTGTTTCCCGATTTCTCGCTGTTCGTGTACGGTGGTGTTAACTTCGAGCCGTATCGCGCGAAGCTGTACGAAAGCATCGGCAAGCGGATCGACTCCATTGAAACATACCCAGCCTCGGAAGGCTTCATTGCGTTTCAGGATACGCAGACCGAAGAGGGTCTGTTGATGCTGCTAGACAGCGGTATCTTTTATGAATTTATTGCCGCTGACGAGTTCTTTACGGAAAACCCGCGCCGACTAACCATCGAAGAAGTGGAGCTGGGCAAAAACTACGCGGTCATTATCAACAACAACGCCGGGCTGTGGGGCTATTCGTTGGGTGACACGGTCAAGTTTGTTTCACGAGAGCCTTACCGGCTACTGGTAACGGGACGCATCAAGCACTTTATTTCGGCTTTTGGTGAACACGTCATTGGCGAAGAAGTGGAGAAAGCGCTCCAGTACGCCATGCAGCGTCATCCCGAAACGGAAGTCGTTGAGTTTACCGTCGCTCCAATGGTTAGCCCTTCCGAGGGTTTGCCGTACCATGAGTGGCTAATTGAATTTGCTACGCCCCCTAACGATCTGGCTTCATTTGCCCGCGATATTGACAACCGGCTGATTGGTTTAAACGTATATTACGACGATCTGATTACAGGCTCTATCTTACAACCACTGAAGTTGACCAGCTTACCACGCGGAGCTTTTCAGCGCTACATGAAGTCGCAGGGTAAGCTGGGTGGTCAGAACAAAGTACCTCGTCTGGCCAACGACCGGAAAATTGCCGATGGATTACTGGAAATTCCGAAAACGGTTTAGACGATGAAAATAACCGGAATCAACATTGATGAATACCGTCAGTTCAAAAATATAAAGTTTGATTTCACGTATCCGGCTAACCACCCTAAAGCAGGTCAGCCGTTGGAGAAAGTGTGCTTTATCGGCCAAAGCGGAACTGGCAAGACGACCCTATTGAATATTATTTGGAACTTCTTTGTGATCAGTGATGATGGATATCAACTCTACAAAAAGAGACAACTCGGTAGGCCAAACTCTATAGATCCTTACATAATTTTCAACAAAGTATCAGTGACAGCTGATGCCAGCGGAAAATCTATTCGATTTGATAATGAAAGCTTTAAAAACTATGAAGATAGCCTTTTTAAAGACTTATCAGTTATCAATAGCAGCGTAGAGTGGCTATTAAAGTCACAGGTAGAAAATGAGATTGGAGTAACCAGTAAACTATGTGTGTATGTTGATGACTCGGCTATTAATCACGCTTATAGTTTAACAGCTAATAGAAACGAAAGTGATTTTGGCAATAAGCCATACATTGCAAATAGTAATGAGATCCTTCTAGCTAATGAAAAAAGAGAGGAAACAATTACTAAATTGACAAACTCAAAAGTGATGGCTTTACAGTCTGTGGGAAGTCGTTACTTGTGGAATTACCTACTTAGCGATATAGATAGATACGATGATAGTTTGAAGAGAATAGCAATTGATTTAATTCAGAGGAATGGCAGCTTTTCACCAAATCGTTTGGCAGAGAAACTAAGTAAATGGCAGGAAGAGAATCCTAATCCAAAAATAGATATAGCTAATAACTGCCTTAATCCAATCCTGAAAAACTTTCATCTGGAAGTAGACATAGAAGGTACAGAAGCGCCAATAGTTATAAAAACACAAAACGGGGTATCTTTAACCTACGACACTTTAAGCACTGGCACAAAGCAGCTTTTAGCAACAGCGATCCCAATTTATAAGAGTCAAATTCATCAAGGAGTTATTCTTTTCGATGAACCTGAACGGTCCTTATTTCCTGACGTTCAGCGAGGTCTAATTGATTATTATACGTCACTTGCTCCTGAAGCTCAGTTCTTCTTCGCCACTCACTCACCAATTATTGCTTCCGCTTTCGAGCCTTGTGAACGCTTCATTTTATACTTTGACGAAAACGGAGAAGTGAAGTGTCACACCGGCGTTGCTCCAGAAGGTGATGATCCCAACGATATTCTAAGTGAAGATTTTGGCTTAGAGGAATTAATGCTAAAGCCAGGCTTAGACGCTTATAAGCGATATAGGGATTTATTTGTAGAAATTAGAAACGAGAAGGACCCTGTTCGCCAAAAAGAATTGATTGTTGAGCAGGCTAAATTAGGTGATCAGTATAAATTTTAATCGGCATGCGACGAGTTAAAAAAGACGCCGATTCGGAGGTAATTAAACGTAAGGTGAAGTTTAAAGCTGGGGAGAATGACTTGCTAAGGCAGTTATTAGCTGATGAACAGCATACGCTTTGTGCTTATACGGAGACATATCTTGGTCCATCAGATGACGCACACATTGAACACTTCAATCCGACGCTCAAAGGCACAAATGAAGATAGTTATACGAATTGGTTTTTAGTAAAAAGCCTATGGAATACTAAAAAGTCTAGAAAATGGGCAGACTATCAACCTATACTTCATCCAACTGCTGAAGACTTAGAACAACGAATTTTGTACTTCGCTGGCGGCCACTATGTTGCCGCTGATCCCAATGATGTAGCAGCCCAAAATCTTATTCGACTACTCGATTTAGACAATGCCCGCCTGGCAGATCAACGCAAACGGTATGTTCAATCAAAAAAGCAACAGATTGGTAATTTGCGTCAATCAGCACAGCAGTATATTGATGAATTGCTAGTTACTTATCCCGAGGGCGTTTACTTTATCCGCGCTATTGAAGAAGAGTTAGACGTAAAAGTCAATTTTGATCTGTTGAAAACTACATGACTGATATAAAAAAACGCCATATCGCTATTCTCGGCTCCACGGGTTCCATCGGGACACAGGCGATTGAAGTGGTGAAGGCCCATCCCGACCAGTTTGCCGTTGAGGTATTAACGACGAATAACAACGCCGAACTGCTGATTCAGCAGGCTACCGACCTAAACCCTAATGTTGTGGTCATCTGCAACGAAGACAAATACGATCAGGTCTTCAGCGCACTCGACCCGCTTGGTATCAAGGTCTACGCTGGCGCTAAATCCATTGCTTCGGTTGTACAGATGGATACAATCGATATGGTCCTGACCGCTATGGTTGGTTACGCAGGTTTGTTACCGACCATCAAGGCGATTGAAGCGGGGAAGTCGATTGCACTGGCCAATAAAGAAACCCTGGTTGTGGCGGGCGAACTGATTACCAAGCTGGCGGCCCAAAAAGGCGTCAACATCTATCCGGTCGATTCAGAACATTCGGCTATCTTCCAATGCCTTGTCGGGGAGTTTCATAACCCCATCGAGAAAATTATCCTGACGGCTTCGGGCGGCCCCTTCCGGGGAAAATCGTCCGAGTTTTTATCGACGGTCACGAAAGCACAGGCGCTTAAGCACCCCAACTGGACTATGGGCGCTAAAATTACGATCGACTCCGCTACCCTGATGAACAAAGGGCTGGAAGTAATCGAAGCCAAGTGGCTGTTCGGACTAACTCCCGATCAGATTGATGTGATTGTACATCCTCAGAGCATTATTCACTCGCTGGTTCAGTTTGAAGATGGTAGCCTGAAAGCGCAGATGGGCTTACCCGATATGCGACTACCGATTCAATTCGCCCTCGGCTATCCGAACCGACTTCCGTCCGATTTTCCGCGCTTCAACTTTCTGGACTACCCGTCATTGACGTTCGAGAAGCCTGACGTTAAAACGTTCCGCAATTTGCAACTTGCCTTTGATGCTCTCAAACAAGGCGGAAATGCGCCGTGTATCATCAACGCGGCCAACGAAGTAGCCGTCGATGCCTTCTTGCATGACCAGGTCGGTTTTCTGGAAATTTCGGAGATTATCGAGTTGTGCCTAACCAAAACAACGTTCGTACAGAACCCGACTTATGAGGATTACGTCCGTACAGATGACGAAGCCCGTCGATTAGCGTCCGAGCGAATTAAAAGTTTCGTTTAGGTGTTTGTACAGTATACACACCGGTTAACGTTTCTATTCACACGGATTATTACCTTTGACGTATAGTTGTGAGTCGTTTATAACGATCATTAAGCCACTTGGGTAGTACCGACATTCATTCAATCAGCGAAATTCACAGTTAAGAGTAGATGGAAATATTAGTTATGGCCGGACAGCTCATATTGGGCCTGTCTATCTTAGTAGGATTGCACGAGTTAGGACACCTGCTGGCGGCAAAAGCCTTTGGCATGCGGGTGGAACAATATTTTATCGGCTTCCCACCCAAAATCTGGAGCATCAAACGGGGTGAAACCGAATATGGCGTTGGTGCCGTTCCACTCGGTGGCTTCGTGAAAATATCGGGCATGATCGACGAATCGCTCGACACGACGCATACAAACACCGAACCTCAGCCGTACGAATTCCGGGCCAAACCAGCTTGGCAGCGCCTTATCGTCATGCTCGGCGGTATCATCGTTAACGTAATTGTCGGTATCCTGATTTTCGTGATCCTTACGTACAAGAATGGCAATACGTACCTGGCTATGAAAGATGCTAAATACGGTATTGTAGCGTACGATCTGGCGAAAGGTATTGGCTTGCAGACGGGCGACAAAATTGTTAAAGTAAACGGTAAGCCAATTAACGATTTTAACGAGATCCGTAGCTCGGACGTGTTTCTGGGCGACAATAGCTCCTACACGATCGAACGCAACGGTAAGCTGGAAGACATTTACATTCCCAACAATTTTGTTGATAAGCTAGCCGACAAAAAAGCTGCCGGGCAATTCATTGAGCCTATCGAGCCGTTCAAAGTTGATGAGTTGGTTCCTGGCCAGCCAGCGACGAAAGCAGGCTTAAAGAAAGGGGATGTTATCACGAGCGCTAACGGCAAACCGATTCGGTTCTATCACGAGTTTACCGAGGTGGTGAAGCCGCTCAAAAGCAAACCGCTTACCCTTGGTATCAACCGCAACGGTCAGGCGCTTACCCTCAACATGATAACAACCGCCGATGGGACTATTGGTTTCTACCCAAAGCTGTTGCTTCCGTTGACAAAAGAAGAATACACATTTGGGCAAGCTCTTTCGATTGGTACACAAAAGGCTTTCCAGGTTGTGTTCGACAACATCAAAGGGTTTGGTAAAATCTTCCGGGGTGAAGTTTCTCCCTCCAAAGCACTAAGTGGCCCGATCGGTATCGCACAAAATCTGTTTGGTGGTATCTGGGTTTGGGATCGCTTCTGGACCGTCACAGGATTGCTTTCTATGGCACTGGCGTTTATGAACGCACTACCGATCCCGGCGCTCGACGGTGGTCACGCGACCATTTTAGGGTACGAAATCATATCAGGTAGAAAACCATCGGATCGATTCCTGGAAGCAGCTCAGCGAGTTGGTATGGTTATCCTGCTCGGGCTAATGGCCTTCGCTATTTTCAATGATGTATTTAAAGCTGTTTTCTAAGCAGTGAAATCGCGTAAGTCAGTAATAGCCTTGATGATACTAGTGGCCGGTTGCCTGTCAGGTAGTCGGCCTCTTGTCCTGAATAGCGGAGCGAAACATGATTTTCATGCCAGTGTTACGCAAATGCAGTACAACCCCAAGGAGCGCGCATTTGAGATCAGTATCCGTATTTTCACGGACGACTTTGAAAAAGCGTTATCCCAGGAGGCAAATACCAAAGTGCATTTAGATGGTTCGCCCGGTCAGCCGCACGATAAAAACGAACCACTAATCGAAAAATACATTCGTTCACATTTTGCTTACGTAAATCCACAGAAGCAAACTAAACCTATCACCTACGTAGGTCATGAGGTAGAAGCTGACGCCAACTGGATTTATCTGGAAATGCCTTATAGTGAACCCTTTAAAGGAGGGCTGCTAAAGCAAAATGTACTGATGGAAATGTTCGATGACCAGGTCAATATGGTCAATGTTCAGTATCAGGGGCAGAAAAAAACATTTGTTTTCCGCAAAAGCCAGCCCGTTCAGGATGTTTCGTTCTGAATAATAAATTTATTGATTAGTGGCGGCCCTATTTGGTTACTTTTGTTGTTAAGGTGTGTGACCCCTTTTTGGGTCAGCGGTCAATATATGGCACGGCTCTTGCAACTTGCTCATAACCTTATCTTTCCACAAGGTAAAGACACCTACCACGTAATGAAAGCTGTCAGTTTGACAGTTCACATATGATTTCAGAAAAAGATTTAGCTACCCGTTTACTGCTGGCCGATTTTGATTCGGACAATTTAGAAATTGTGCCACTTGGCTCGCCGGAAGGGTTGGATGATGACTACGAGCTTCCGCCGAACCTGCCTATTCTGCCGGTTCGTAATACTGTATTGTTTCCAGGTATGGTTATTCCGGTTACGGTAGGTAGAGCGAAATCCATTCGGCTGGTAAAAAAAGCGTACAAAGGCAATCGGATTATCGGCGTAGTTGCGCAGTTGAATCAACAAAAAGACGAACCAACGGTCGATGATCTGTATCGATATGGTACAGTGGCTTATATCATCAAAATGATTACGCTTCCTGATGGTAACATTACGATTATCATTCAGGGAAAGAAACGTTTTGAAATCCAGCAAATCCAGCAGGAAGAGCCTTTCATGACGGCGCAGGTTCGTCAGATCGAAGATTCGTTTCCAGCCGTCAATAAAAAGGAAGGAAAAGCCCTGTTGCAGTCACTGAAAGATTCGGCCTATAAGATTTTACGGCTTAATCCAGAGATACCACAGGAAGCCCGGATTGCGCTCGACAACATCGAAAGTCCGACATTTCTGCTCCACTTCCTGTCGTCTAACATCAACGCCGACGTATCCGACAAACAACGCCTTCTTGAAACACTCGAAGGAAACCAACAGGCTAATCTGCTGCTCGAATACATGCTTCGGGAAGTGCAGTTGCTTGAACTGAAACGCGAGATTCAGTCTAAAGCCTCCTCGGACCTCGATCAGCAGCAGCGGGATTATTACCTGCGCCAGCAGATGAAGGTGTTACAGGATGAGTTGGGCATGGATAATCCTGACCGCGAGATCGACGAACTTCGCATACGGGCCGACCATAAAAAGTGGCCAACCGAGGTACGGGCGCACTTCGACAAGGAGTTGAACAAACTTCAGCGGATTAACCCAATGGCTCCGGAATATCCGGTGACAATGAACTACGTGGAGCTGATGGTTGATCTGCCGTGGAGTGAGTACACGAAAGACAACTTCGACCTGAAGCGGGCGCAGAAGATTCTGGATACCGATCACTTTGGTCTCGAAAAAGTAAAAGAGCGGATCATCGAATACCTGGCCGTTCTGAAGCTGAAAAACGACATGAAAGCGCCAATCCTGTGCCTTTATGGCCCTCCGGGCGTGGGTAAAACTTCGCTGGGGAAATCGGTTGCCAAGGCATTAGGGCGTAAATACAGCCGAATGGCGCTGGGTGGTGTTCACGACGAAGCTGAAATCCGAGGTCACCGCAAAACGTACATCGGCGCTATGCCGGGTAAGGTCATCCAGAATATTCGCAAATGCGGCACGTCGAACCCGGTCTTTATTCTGGACGAGATCGACAAAGTCAGTTCCGATTTTCGGGGCGATCCGTCGTCAGCGTTGTTGGAAGTACTCGATCCCGAGCAGAACTCGACGTTTATGGACAATTACCTCGAAACGGAGTACGATCTGTCGCGGGTGTTGTTTATCGCTACCGCTAACTCACTCGATACCATCCACCCTGCCCTACGCGACCGGATGGAGATTATCGACATCGCGGGGTATACCGTTGAAGAAAAAGTGCAGATTGCCAAGAAATACCTGATTCCCAAGCAGCGCAAAGATCACGGGCTAAAGCCTAAAGATCTGGTGTTTGAGGACAAAGCGATTTTGCGGATTATTGAAGGGTACACGCGTGAATCGGGCGTGCGGAATCTGGAGCAGAAAATTGGTGCTTTGGTCCGTAAAGTTGCCAAATCCATTGCCATGGAGGAGGAATACAACCACACCGTTCGGGCTATTGATGTGCCGAAAATGCTGGGAGCCGAAATCTTTGACAAAGAGTTGTACGCCGATGACGACATTGCGGGTGTTGTAACGGGATTGGCCTGGACGCAGGTTGGCGGTGAAATTCTGCTGATCGAGTCGAGTTTGAGCCGTGGCAAAGGCGTTTTGACCTTGTCGGGTCAGTTGGGTGACGTAATGAAAGAATCAGCAATCACTGCTCTTTCTTATCTGAAAGCCCACGCCGATGATTTAGGCATCGACTATCGGATCTTCAACCATTACGACTTGCACATCCACATTCCGGCGGGGGCGGTTCCAAAAGATGGCCCTTCTGCGGGGATTACGATGCTAACGTCGATGACATCGATTTATACCCAACGCAAGGTTAGACCTTACCTGGCGATGACGGGTGAAGTGACGTTGCGGGGTAAAGTATTACCGGTCGGTGGTATCAAAGAGAAAATTCTGGCGGCTAACCGGGCGGGTATCAAGGAAATTATTCTTTGCTCGAAAAACCGGAAGGACATTGAGGAAATCAATGCTACGTACATCAAAGACCTCAAGTTTCATTACGCCGATACCGTCGATCAGGTTCTCGACATTGCTTTGTTGCCGGATAAAGTTGGTAAACCGATGAAATTCGTATTGCCAGAAGATAAGGAACAGCGCGAAGTAGAGCGTGTTTATTCCTAGTTGCAGCGAAACAAAAAAGCGGCTCAAATCGTACGATTTGAGCCGCTTTTTTATATTTACAGGGTGTTAGATTTTCGTAAACTTTCTGCCGATTATCAACAGGCGCTGCTTCGCCAGGTTGTTCCGTTTTGGCTTAACCACAGCCGGGATGAGCAATGCGGTGGTTACTTTGACTTCCTGACAAGCGACGGGCAAGTTGTAGAAGGCGATAAGATCGTAACGCTGCAAGCACAACAAGTATGGGCATTTACGTGGCTTTACAATACGTTCGACGGTCAACCAGCCTGGCTTGACCACGCATACAAGGGCGCTACTTTTTTGAGTGAGTTTGCCCACGATGAGAAGCTGAATTCGTATGAACAGCTTGACCGCCGGGGCCGTCCGGTAGCTCCGTCAGCCAACGTTGTAGCAAGCTGTTCAGCCGTTATGGCGTACGCCCAGCTTCACCGCGCAACAGACGACGACGGATGGGCGATGCTGGCGAAACAAGTGTTTTCGGGCTTGTTCCAGCAATGGGAAACAACGCATACCGAATTAGCACAGACGATTGGCGGCTATCGCCAGCTCCGGCACTTGGGTGAGCCCGTTCTATTGCTCAAAACACTACTCGAAATCCGACCGTTGCTCGATGAGGAAAGCTGGCACGAAAAGATAGAAAGCGTCCTGCATGCGCTGTTGCGCGAATTCCTGGACCGTCGCACAGGTATCTTGCGAGAACATATGCTGCCCGACGGCTCGTTCATCAACACCCCGGAAGGTCGGCGGCTTAACGTTGGCCTGACTTTCCAAGCCGCCAATTTTTTGCTTGACCTTTGCGCAGAATCGGGTAACCGCAAATTAGCGATGCAAGTAGCATCATGGTGTATCCGAATGAGCGAAGTGGCCTGGAATGAGCTATCAGGTGGACTTAATCAGTACGCGGATATGAAAGGGCAGCCGCTTATTTTTCCGGACTGGAACCAACGGTGGGCCTGGGTACAGGTTGAAGCTTTGTCAGCCTTGACCAAAAGCTATTTTCAAACGCACCACCCCGAATGCCCAAAATGGATTAAGCGCATTCACGATTTTACGTTTCAGTATTTCCCTGATCCGAAGCTGAGCGGTTGGCACCTAGTCATTGGCCAGCAAAATCAACCGTTGCTACCGGCAAAAGCCATTGCTACTACAGGCTGCTTTTCCTTAATCCGATGTCTGGCAGAAACAGCGCAAACTTTGATTAGATGCGCTCAGCTCCAGCCCGCAGGACGCCATAGTCGTCTGTTTGACGACTTACCAAAGGGCGACCAGTTTCCCGCTACTGATTTCAACAATCAGAAAACGAATAAGTGATTTCTTGTCTGCCCTTGAGTAAGAGGCAAAAGCGTCGTTACTGGCTCTTGTACATTCGAAGCGTTTGTGAATCGTGTCAAACCGGTACAGGTTTCAAGTAACACTGGTTTAAAACTGCTACCTGAACTATACCTGGATACCAGCAGCCTTATTTTTACAAGTTATTTTCCTGGTTAAAGTTGTCGATAGCACCGCGAACGTTACCGTACTTCGCTAATAGCGCTTCGGCCTCTTCCCGACTGACACCAATCTCACCCATTACCATCTTGGCCGCCCGATCTTGGAGCTTAATATTAGTAAGCTGCATATCGACCATTTTATTTCCCTTCACGCGACCTAGTTGAATCATAACCGACGTGGAAATCATGTTCAACACCAGCTTCTGAGCAGTTCCTGCTTTCATGCGTGTGCTGCCCGTAACGAACTCGGGACCAACAACGACTTCAACTGGAAATTCAGCCGCCTGCGCCACCGCTGAACCCGGATTACAAACAACACAACCCGTTAGCAAACCTGCTGCGCGCGCTTTATCAAGCCCACCAATCACGTAAGGCGTTCTGCCCGAGGCTGCAATCCCGATGACCGTATCCAGCTCGTCGGGGTGATACGGCTCAATATCTTTCCAGGCTTGTTCCGCATCATCTTCGGCGAATTCGACCGCTTTTCGTACGGCTCCATCCCCGCCCGCTATCAAACCAATGACCAGATCGTGCGGAACACCGTACGTTGGCGGACACTCCGATGCATCGACAACGCCCAGACGACCACTTGTTCCAGCACCGATATAAATCAACCGTCCGCCTTTTTTCATGCGATTGACGATCTGGCTAACCAACGCTTCAATTTGGGGGATAGCCTTCTCAACTGCCAACGGGACAGTCTTATCTTCTTTGTTAATATTGGCCAGCAAGTCGTGAACCGACATCTGCTCTAAATGATCGTATTGCGACGATGTTTCTGTTATCATGACCCAAAAATAATACGTCCATATTTTAACTGACAAATAATACCATTTTTCTTGCCTTTACAGAAAACTTAACTTTTCTTTACGGCGTTATTACACTATCAGCGAAATTTCGCTAATTGTCTAAGATGATTGCCGAACCAGAAACAACCGAATTAAACCGTTTTAGTCGCACGCTAACGCAAGAAGTAACTAATCCAGCCGCTAAAGCTATGCTGTACGGTATTGGATTAAGCGAGGATGACATGCAGAAGCCCCAGATTGGCATTGCCAGCACGGGCTACGAGGGTAACACCTGTAACATGCACCTCAACGGGTTATCCGTCTACGTAAAGCAAGGTATTCAGGCGAACGGTCTGGTTGGTCTAATCTTCAACACAATCGGTGTATCGGATGGCATGACGAACGGCAATGACGGTATGCGCTATTCGCTGCCCAGCCGCGACCTGATCGCTGACTCGATTGAATCCGTTGTGTCAGCGCAGTGGTACGATGGTGTTGTTACGGTGGTTGGCTGTGATAAAAATATGCCGGGTGCTGTTATGGCGATGGCTCGCCTTGATCGGCCAGGTATCATGGTCTACGGCGGAACAATTCGTTCAGGACACTATAAAGGTCAGAAATTAGACATCGTTTCGGCTTTTGAAGCTCTCGGCAAGCGGTACGCCAATAACATCTCCGATGAAGATTACGAAGGCGTCATCAAAAACGCGATTCCGGGAGCCGGTGCCTGCGGTGGTATGTATACCGCCAACACCATGGCGAGTAGCATCGAAGCGATGGGCTTGAGCCTTCCGTTCAGCAGTACTTACCCGGCTACCCACGAAGGGAAACAGGAAGAATGTAAGAAGATTGGGGCAGCTATGCGTATCCTGCTAGAGCGCAATATTACCCCCAAAGATATTATTACCCGTGAGTCGCTCGAAAACGCGTTTGCAGTAGTTATGGCACTCGGCGGGTCAACCAACGCGGTACTTCACTACCTGGCTATTGCGCGTGCGGTTGGCATCAACCTGACGCTCGATGAAATTCAGGCGATCAGCGATCGTGTGCCCTTACTATCGGATCTAAAGCCGAGCGGTAAGTACTATATGGAAGATCTGCTGGGTATCGGCGGTGTTCCTGCGGTTATGAAATACCTTTACCAGCAAGGTATGATTCACGGTGACTGTATCACGG
Organism: Spirosoma liriopis; assembly: GCF_023196085.1. Classification (NCBI taxonomy): domain Bacteria; kingdom Pseudomonadati; phylum Bacteroidota; class Cytophagia; order Cytophagales; family Cytophagaceae; genus Spirosoma; species Spirosoma liriopis. The sequence continues at coordinate 13,678 of NZ_JALPRF010000002.1, read as the reverse complement.
TTACTGGAAAAACCGTTGCCGACAATCTGGCGGAGGCACAGGACCTTGATTTCTCAACGCAAAAAATCATTTTCCCCGTCTCTCAGCCCATCAAGACTACGGGACACCTTCAGGTCCTGCGCGGTAATCTGGCCCCAGATGGTTCAGTAGCCAAGATTACGGGTAAAGAAGGCGAACGCTTTGAAGGCACAGCCAAAGTATGTGAGCACGAAGGCGAAGTAATCGAAGCGCTACAGAACGGTGAACTGCTGCCTGGTCAGGTAGTCGTAATCCGGAATGCGGGTCCTAAAGGCGGCCCCGGCATGAGCGAAATGCTGAAACCGACCTCGGCTATTATTGGCGCGGGTCTCGGCGATAAAGTAGCGTTGATCACGGACGGACGTTTCTCGGGTGGAACCCACGGTTTTGTGGTTGGACACATCACTCCTGAAGCGTTTGAAGGCGGACCGATTGCACTGGTTCAGAACGGCGACCGCATCACCATTGACGCTGTCAATCGCGAGATCACGCTGCACGTTTCGGACGAAGAACTAGCCGACCGGCGGAGTCGCTGGACGCAACCGGCTCCACGCTTTGCAAAGGGTATGCTCGGCAAATACATCCGGAACGTAAAATCAGCCAGTGAAGGTTGTGTCACGGATGAAGCTTAATCAGTTGCCCGATTCGTACTTTCGATAGTTGAATACAACCCTGTAAGAAAACCAACAAGCTAACGACCTTAAACTGACCATACGTCATGGAAGCAATCGCCAGCATCACCCCGGAAATTATTGAGACTACCCCGGCGGCTCCCCCAGTAGCTCCGAAATTAATCTCAGGATCGGAAGCACTTATGATGGCTCTGGTAGCCGAAGGCGTCGATACCATTTTTGGGTACCCCGGCGGAGCAATCATGCCGGTCTACGATGCCCTTTACGATTTTCAGGATCGCTTGAATCACATTCTGGTTCGTCACGAGCAAGGCGCGGCTCACGCAGCCGAAGGATACGCCCGCGTAACGGGTCGGGCGGGTGTCTGCCTCGTAACATCGGGACCAGGCGCAACGAATCTGGTTACGGGTATTGCCGATGCGTTGATCGATTCGACACCGATGGTCTGCATTGTCGGTCAGGTGGCTAAAAAGTTACTGGGCACAGATGCTTTTCAGGAAGCCGATGTGATGGGCGTTACGATGCCGATTACTAAATGGAACTACCAGATTACCGACGCTGACGAAGTGCCGGATGTCATTTCAAAAGCATTCTACATTGCCCAGTCGGGTCGTCCGGGACCCGTCCTGATCGACATTACCAAAAGTGCCCAGCTGGAACTGATGACGAAACCGTTTGCGTACGAACGTTGCCAGAGCATCATTAGCTACCGGCCCCGTCTCGTACCCAAGCAAGAACAGGTGGAAGCAGCAGCCCGCCTGATCAACTCCGCGAAACGGCCTTACGTGCTGGTTGGACACGGCGTGCAAATCGCAAAAGCCGAAGCTGAATTACTGACATTCGTTGAAAAAACCGGCATCCCGGTAGCGACAACCTTGCTGGGCCAATCAACCATTTCGACCGCCCATCCACTGTACGTGGGCTGGCTGGGCATGCACGGAAACTACGGCGCCAACGTGATGACCGATCAGGCCGACGTAGTTATTGCCATCGGTATGCGTTTTGATGACCGGGTAACGGGCGATGCCAGCAAGTTTATCAAGCAGGCCAAAGTCGTTCACATCGAGATCGATCCATCGGAAATCGATAAGATTATTCGGGCCGACGCGCCGGTTGTGGGTGATGCCAAAGAAGCACTTAACGCTCTGCTATCGCTGGTTAACCCCAACGATCATACGGTATGGCGCAACGAGTTTCGTAAATATGACGTGGTCGAGCACGAAACCATCACGCAGCCGGTACTAAACACCGCCGAAGGAAAAATCCGAATGGGTGAGGTTGTGAACATGCTGTCGGAGAAAACCAACGGAGAATCCATTCTGGTGACCGACGTAGGTCAGCACCAGATGATGGCCTCCCGTTACTATCAGTTCCGCCGTCCCAATAGCTTAGTTACCTCGGGCGGTATGGGCACGATGGGCTTTGCGTTACCAGCGGCCTTTGGTGCTCAGGTCGGTGCTCCCGACCGGCAGGTTGTAGCCATTATTGGTGATGGTTGCTTCCAGATGACACTACAGGAATTAGGAACCATTGTGCAGAACAAGCAGCCGGTTAAAGCCATCATCCTGAATAATAACTTTCTGGGCATGGTCCGGCAATGGCAACAACTGTTTCACCAACGCCGGTACTCATTCGTTGAGTTGCAGAATCCTGATTTCATCACGATTGCCAAAGGTTTCGGCATGGATGGTATGACCTGCGATCAGCGGGAAAACCTGTCGGACGCGCTTGATACCATGCTGAACCACGACGGACCGTTCTTGCTCGAAGTCATCGTGGAGAAAGAAGAAAACGTATTCCCGATGGTACCTGCTGGCACCAGCGTTTCACAAATCAGATTGAAATAGTCATTCGCTATTCCGTCGCTGACTGTCCTGATTACCCATTCGTTGGTGCCTATTTCATCGGTATTCAGCCCAATAGATGGTAACACAACGACGATCAATTGACAACTAATGACATCCCCCATGACGACTTACACCATTTGTATATTCACGGAAAATACCATCGGACTGCTGAATCGCATCACGATTATTTTCACGCGCCGACGGATCAACATCGAGAGCCTGACGGTTTCTGAAACCGAGCGAAAAGGCGTGTCCCGATTCACAATTGTCATTAAACACGAATCGCGGGAAGAAGTCGAAAAGCTTGTGCGTCAGATCCGTAAAATCGTGGAGGTGATGGCCGTTTTTGGTTACCTCAACGACGAGATCGTCTACAATGAAATTGCGCTGTTCAAGGTTTCTACGCCCCTGGGCAGCAAACCGCTGGATGTGGAAACCATCAACAAGAAATACAAAGCCTGGGTCGTTTACTGGGGTCTTGATTACGTAGTGATCGAGAAAACCGGGAACGATACGGAGATCTTTGATTTCTTTGCTTACATCAAGCAGTACGACATTCTGGAGTTTGTCCGCTCGGGTCGCGTAGCCGTCGGAAAAACCGAGAAAGGACTGGTAGAATACCTGCCCGAAATGGAGTGGGCTTATTATCTGTAATGTTTAACCCCCATAATACGAGTACCAAAACCAATTAAACATGGCAACGATTAATTTCGGAGGAGTTGAGGAGCAAGTTGTTACACGGGAAGAGTTCCCGCTGGAAAAAGCCCGTGAGGTGCTAGCCAATGAAACAATCGCCGTTATTGGCTATGGCGTACAAGGCCCTGGTCAGTCGCTGAACATGCGCGACAATGGCTTTAATGTCATCGTAGGACAGCGTAAAGGCAAAACGTACGACAAAGCCGTTGCCGACGGCTGGGTACCCGGCGAAACGCTTTTCGAGATTGAAGAAGCGCTGGAAAAAGGTACCATCATTTGCTTCCTGCTTTCTGATGCCGCTCAAATTGAACTTTGGCCGACCGTAAAAGCGGCTCTGAAGCCCGGCAAGTCGTTGTACTTCTCGCACGGCTTTGGCGTTACTTATAAAGAAAAAACGGGTATTGTTCCGCCAGCTGATGTTGACGTGTTCCTGGTTGCACCGAAAGGATCGGGTACGTCGCTTCGCCGGTTGTTCGTAGAAGGAAAAGGACTGAACTCTAGCTTTGCTATCTACCAGGATGCATCGGGCAATGCCCGTACCAAGGCAATTGCTATGGGTATCGGCGTAGGTTCGGGCTACCTGTTCGAAACAGATTTCTACAAAGAAGTAACCTCCGACTTGACCGGCGAACGGGGTACGCTGATGGGTGCTATTCAAGGTATCTTCGCGGCTCAGTACGAAGTATTGCGCGCTAATGGCCACAGCCCTTCGGAAGCCTTCAACGAAACGGTTGAAGAACTGACGCAGTCGCTGATGCCACTCGTCGCCGAGAACGGTATGGATTGGATGTACGCAAACTGCTCGACCACAGCTCAGCGCGGTGCTCTCGACTGGTGGAAGCCTTTCCGCGATGCAACCAAGCCGGTTTTCGAACAACTCTATAACTCGGTAAAATCGCAGGAGCAGGCCGAAATCAGCATCACTCGTAACTCGCAGCCCGACTACCGCGAGAAGCTGGAAGTAGAACTGTCCGAATTGCGCGATTCAGAAATGTGGCAGGCTGGTAAAGCCGTTCGGTCGTTGCGTCCAGAGCGTAGCTAACTAATTAATTCGGGAAAGGTAGTTTTGTTGGCAGACCGCTCATTAGAAACTGACGGTCGGACAACTAGGCTACCTTTCCCGCTTATACTTTTTTTGCACTATGAGCTTGTCCGTCGAAGCCGATAAGAAAACAACCTTTCCCGATCTGGATAATATTTATCTGGCTGCCGAGCGGCTCCGGGGCGTAGCCTCGCACACAGCTCTTCAGGAAAGCATCAATCTGTCGGATCGTTATGGAGCTACCATTTTCCTGAAACGCGAAGATCAACAGGTTGTTCGGTCTTACAAACTTCGGGGTGCTTACAACAAAATGGCTAGCCTGTCAGCCGAAGCACTAGCTCAGGGTGTCGTTTGCGCCAGTGCCGGCAACCACGCTCAGGGCGTAGCGTACGCCTGCCGGAAGATGGCCGTTCGCGGTACTATTTTTATGCCGTCAACCACGCCGAACCAAAAGGTCAAGCAAGTAAAACTGTTTGGTAAGGAGTTCGTTGAGGTTGTACTGACGGGCGATACGTTTGATGATGCGTACTACGCAGCTATTGATTACGTCAAAACCCACGACAGCATATTCGTTCATCCATTTGACGATTTGCAGGTCATTGAAGGGCAGGGAACGGTTGGGTTGGAAATTTTTAAGGATTCTGATTTTAGGATCGATTACCTGCTGATGGCTATCGGTGGGGGCGGTCTGGCAGCCGGTGTTTCGACGGTTTTTAATCAGCTTAGTCCGAAAACCAAACTGATTGGCGTTGAGCCGCTGGGATCGCCTTCCATGAAGGTAGCCATTGACCAGGGCCATGTGGTTACCCTCCACCAGATTGACAAATTCGTAGATGGTGCCGCCGTGAAGCGCGTTGGTGAAACTACGTTCGAAGTATGCCGTCAGTTTCTTGACCGCGTTATTCTGGTGCCGGAAGGGCAGGTCTGCACCACCATCCTCAAACTGTACGACGAAGACGCTATTGTTGCTGAACCCGCCGGAGCACTGACCATTGCCGCACTCGATTTGATTAAGGACGAGATCAAAGGAAAAAACGTGGTCTGTCTGGTCAGCGGTGGCAACAATGACATTACCCGCACCGAAGAGATCAAGGAACGGTCCTTGCTTTACGAAGGCCTGAAACATTACTTCATTATTCGGTTTCCACAGCGCTCGGGTGCTTTTCGCGAGTTTCTGAACGTACTGGGGCCGACCGACGATATCACCCGCTTTGAATACATCAAGAAAACAAATCGGGAAAACGGCCCTGCTGTGGTAGGCATTGAGCTTAAAAATCGGGATGATTTCGAGCCACTTATTCAGCGGATGAAAGACCAGAATATTGTGTTCGACTACCTGAACGACCAGCCGAATCTTTTTCAGTTTTTAGTCTAACGCAGAAGCCCGCCAGCCGACAGGAGTGTCTGCCTTTTCCGCTAATTTGTCTTTTCCATGCTCCGTGTGCCGTCTTCTATCGAAGCGAATCAGTTTCAATCCCTGAAAATTCAGGAAATGACGTTCGTGGCTTACCGTAGCGATGTTTATCCAGAGCGGAACGAGGTTTTCTTTGAAGAACATGCCGTCATTGTTATTCTGGAAGGAGAGAAGAAATTCAGCTCACCCACGCAGGAACTGCACGTACACAAGGGGCAGATTCTATTTTTTCAGCGAGGGTGCTACTCCATGAACGAGTCTATTGACTCCAGCTACCGCAGCCTCGTCTTTTTTGTAAATGAGAAATTACTGAAAGAATTTGTTAGTCAGCATCTGGCCCTTTTCCAATCGTTGCCGGTCCCGCTCCCGTTGCCTGCTGATCTGATCCTGTCTTTCTCTTCATCACCGACTTTCGTAACGTTTATCGACTCACTACTCCCTTACTTCGGGGCAAAAACTCCTTTTCTGAACGAACTGCTTCGGCTCAAATTCCAGGAATTGCTTTTACACCTTCTTGAGCTGGATGCGTCCAACCAACTGAAAGCTATTCTTCGCCATATCTACGAAGGCCAGAAAACGGATCTTGATTACCTCATGAGTACCTATTTACTTAAACCTTTGTCCATGAACGAACTGGCCCGTTTGTCGGGCCGGAGCTTGTCGGCGTTTAAGCGTGATTTCGAAGAACACTTTCATACGTCACCTGGTCAATGGATTCGCCAGAAGCGGCTAACGCACGCGCATTTTTTACTACGAAATACGGTCAAGAACGTATCAGAAGTCAGCATGGAAATTGGCTATGAAAGCGTTTCCCATTTTATAAAGGCGTACAAACAGCAATACGGTTTTACACCTAAACAGGTACATTGAGCTAAAATCGCTATTCACTGGACGAATGGCGAGATGTATAATCGAAGAACATTTGGCAAATTTGTAGCCACCTTTCTCGCTTGTTACTACGCCTGAAAGATTTGGTAGAAAATCCTAAGACTTGTTATCTATATAGTTATGAGCACTCCAAAAACTTTGTTCGATAAGGTGTGGGACGCACACGTTGTCCGGCACGTTGACGATGGCCCTGATGTTTTCTTCATCGACCGTCATTTTATCCACGAAGTAACCAGCCCTGTCGCTTTTCTTGGTCTCGAAAGCCGCCACGTACCCGTGATGTTTTCCCAACGCACCTTCGCGACTGCCGATCACAACACGCCAACGCTTAATCAACACCTGCCGGTTGCCGATCCTTTGTCGGCTAATCAGCTGGCGGCCCTGGAACGGAACGCGACCAAGTACGGCATCTCGCACTGGGGTTTGGGCCATATCAAAAACGGTATCGTACACGTCGTCGGTCCCGAAAACGGCATTACGTTACCTGGTATGACCATTGTTTGTGGTGATTCGCACACCTCAACACACGGCGCGTTTGGTGCTATCGCTTTCGGTATTGGTACGTCGGAAGTAGAAATGGTACTGGCCACGCAATGCATCATGCAGCCTAAACCCAAGAAAATGCGTATTACCGTCAACGGTACGCTGGGTAAAGGGGTGTTGCCTAAAGACGCGATTCTGTACATCATTTCGCAGATCTCAGCCAGTGGCGCAACCGGCTATTTCGTCGAGTACGCGGGTGATGTGTTTGAGAATATGAGCATGGAAGGCCGGATGACGGTATGCAACATGAGTATCGAAATGGGTGCTCGTGGGGGTATCATCGCTCCTGACGCGACGACGCTCAACTACTTGAAAGGACGCGAACTGGCTCCTCAGGGCGAACAGTGGGATAAACTGGTTCCTTACTGGCAGACGCTCAAAACAGACGAAGGCGCTACCTTCGACGTTGACCTGACCTTCGACGCAGCCGCCATTGAGCCCCAAATTACCTACGGTACCAATCCTGGATTGGGAACCGGCGTAACGCGTCAGATTCCAGTAGCTGAAACGGTGAAAGACGGTGCCGCAAGCTACAAGAAATCGCTTCAGTACATGGGTTTCTCGGAAAACGAATCGATGCTGGGCAAACCCGTTGATTTTGTGTTTCTGGGCAGCTGCACCAACGGTCGTATCGAAGACTTCCGCGCCTTTGCCTCTATCGTTAAAGGTCGTCAGAAAGCGGATAACGTAACGGCCTGGCTTGTGCCGGGTTCACACATTGTCGAGTCACAAATTAAGGAAGAAGGCATTCTCGATATCTTGACTACCGCCGGTTTTGAACTACGTCAACCAGGCTGCTCCGCATGTCTGGCGATGAATGAAGACAAAATTCCAGCGGGCAAATACGCTGTTTCGACCTCGAACCGCAACTTTGAAGGCCGTCAGGGTCCAGGTGCCAGAACCTTGCTGGCAAGTCCGCTGGTAGCTGCCGCTGCTGCCGTCACCGGTGTAGTAACTGATCCCCGTCAATTTATTTAACGTCATGGCGCTCTGCGTCAGTTAGCTGTCATTCCGAACACTCAATGGCAGCTAACGACGATTAATTCCGCGCAAGTGACATAGAACGACTACAAAAATGGCTTACGACAAATTCACTATACTGCGTAGCACTGCCGTTCCGATGCCGATTGAGAACGTCGATACGGACCAAATCATCCCTGCCCGTTTTCTGAAAGCAACGGAGCGCAAAGGATTCGGCGACAACCTTTTTCGCGACTGGCGCTATAACAACGACGATACGCCTAAGCAGGATTTCGTACTGAACAATCCGACCTATTCGGGCGAAGGGTCGCCCCGCAAAATTCTGGTAGGCGGCAAAAACTTCGGTAGTGGGTCTAGCCGTGAACACGCTGCCTGGGCGATTTACGATTACGGGTTCCGCTGTGTTGTATCGAGCTTCTTTGCCGATATTTTCCGCAATAACTCGCTGAACATTGGTATCCTTCCCGTACAAGTAAGCCCCGAGTTTTTGGAGAAAATCTTCGCGGCCATCGACGCGGACCCTAACACGGAACTAGAAATCAATCTTCCAACGCAGACGATTACGTTGCTGGTTACGGGCGAGAGTGAAAGCTTTAACATCAATGGCTACAAAAAGCATAACCTCATCAACGGTTATGATGACATTGATTACCTGCTTTCGATGAAAGGGGAGATCGAAACCTTTGCTGAGACAAGGCCATTTTAAAGAGCCAGCGGAAGAGTGAACGTTCGGGACATCGCACTAGCGGAGCGCCAAACGATCACTCTTTTGTTTATTTACTTCTTTCGCTCTTTAACGTATGAAACGCCGTTACATTGAAATTATGGATACGACACTCCGCGACGGTGAACAAACCAGCGGGGTGTCGTTTTCTGCCTCTGAGAAATTGGCTCTGGCCCAGCTGCTGCTTACCGAAGTCAGGGTAGACCGGGTAGAGGTGGCTTCTGCGCGGGTATCAGCCGGGGAACTGGAAGCGGTACAACAGATTACCACCTGGGCGGCTAGCGCTGGCTTACTCGACAAAATCGAAGTACTCACCTTCGTCGACGGCAAAGCGTCCCTCGACTGGATGCGGGCATCCGGTGCCAAGGTGATGAACTTACTGACCAAGGGTTCGCTCAACCACCTTATCCACCAGCTCAAAAAGTCGCCAGACGAACATTTTGCCGACATTCGATTAGTTATCGAGGAGGCTCAGCAGGAAGGCTTGCAAACGAACGTTTATCTGGAAGACTGGAGCAACGGCATGCGAAACTCGCCCGATTACGTTTTTCAACTGCTTGACTTTCTTCAAACCCAGCCAATCCGCCGGGCGCTCCTTCCGGATACACTCGGCATTCTTACCCCTTCAGAAACGTACGCGTTCATCAGTCAGCTTGTCAGCCGCTACCCAACGATTCATTTTGACTTTCACGCGCATAACGATTATGACCTCAGTGTTGCCAACGTGCTGGAAGGCATACGTGCCGGCGCGCAGGGCATTCACCTAACTGTTAACGGCTTAGGCGAGCGGGCAGGTAACGCACCGATGGCCAGCGCCATTGCCGCTCTCCGGGATTTTATGCCGGATGTGAAAATGGGCGTTACTGAAAAGTCGCTCTATCAGGTCAGCAAGATTGTCGAAACTTTTTCCGGGTTGCGGATTCCGGATAACAAACCTGTTGTAGGCGATAACGTATTCACGCAAACCGCAGGTATTCACGCCGATGGCGACAAGAAAAATAATCTGTACTTCAACGCCCTGCTTCCCGAGCGTTTTGGGCGTAAACGCAGTTATGCCCTCGGAAAAACGTCAGGCAAGGCAAACATTGAAAATAACCTGCGCGAACTGGGGATCCAGTTGTCGGAAAACGACCTAAAAAAAGTAACCCAACGGGTTATTGAGCTAGGTGATCAGAAAGAAGTTGTTACCCGTGAAGATCTGCCGTACGTCATTGCTGACGTGCTGAATACAAACGCTGTCGTCTCGCGGGTAGAGATTCTTAACTATGTGCTGACTCATTCAAAAGATCTGAAGCCTTCGGCCACGCTCCGGATGCGCATTAATGAAGAGCAATTTGAGGAGAGTGCACAGGGCGACGGGCAGTACGACGCCTTTATGAATGCGCTAAAGAAAATTTACGGCAAGAAAAACCAAACCTTACCCGTTTTGACCGACTACGCCGTGCGGATTCCGACGGGAGGGCGAACCGACGCTCTTTGCGAGACAATCATTACCTGGAAAGACAAAAATCGCGAATTTAAAACCCGGGGCCTCGACTCTGACCAAACCGTATCAGCCATCAAGGCAACCCAAAAAATGCTGAATACTTTAGATTAATCATGGCAAAAAAACACATTCTCGTAGTTCCCGGCGACGGCATCGGTGCCGAAGTAACCACCGTAGGTAAGCAGGTTCTGGAAGTAATAGCCCAGAAATTCGGTCATGAATTCACCTACGATGAAGCACTCATCGGCCACGTTGCTATCGAAGCTACGGGTTCTCCTCTACCGGACGAAACATTAGAAAAAATGCGCGCTGCCGATGCTGTTCTTTTCGGCGCAGTAGGTCACCCCAAATACGATAACGACCCTTCGGCTAAAGTACGTCCTGAGCAGGGGCTATTGAAGATGCGGAAAGAGCTGGGCTTATATGCCAACCTCCGCCCGATCAAGCTATTTGACGAACTTCTCGAAGCATCGAGTATTAAGCCTGAAATTTTACGGGGTGCTGACATTCTTTTCTTTCGCGAGCTGACGGGTGACGTCTACTTCGGCAAACGCGAGCGGCTTGATGAAGGGAATACGGCTTATGATACGATGATTTACAGCAAGTACGAAGTTGAACGTATCGTTCGTAAAGCGTTCGAAGCAGCCCGTACACGTGGTAAGAAGTTGTGTTCCGTTGATAAGGCAAACGTTTTAGAAAGTAGTCGTTTGTGGCGGGAAGTCGTACAAACGCTGTCGCCCGAATACCCTGACGTAACCGTCGAGCATCAGTTCATCGATGCAGCTGCCATGCTTCTGATTAAAGATCCTAAGCGGTTTGACGTAGTTGTAACAGGTAATTTGTTCGGTGATATCCTCACTGACGAAGCTAGCCAAATTGCAGGTTCAATGGGTATGCTCGCGTCTGCTTCGGTTGGCGATAATACGGGAGTCTACGAACCAATCCACGGATCAGCGCATGACATTACAGGAAAAGGCGTTGCCAATCCGCTTGCTTCGGTTTTATCAGCAGCCTTGCTTCTAGACATTTCCTTTGGCTTGAAGGACGAAGCCCAGGCAGTCATCGACGCTGTCGATTCCGTATTGAAGGTCGGATTCCGTACACGGGACATCGCCGATCAGAATACCCCAGCAGAGAAAATACTTGGAACTGAAGCTATGGGTAAGGAGCTAATCAGCCGCTTAAATGCCTGATTTGTAGTTACATTATATAGGACAAAAATTTTTGCGGGTATTTGCAATTTTGTATGAATTGGCTACTTTTGTAGCGTATTTACGCAAGCAGCGAAATTTCGCAGAAAATATGATATCGATTTGTTCGAATAGCCTACTTCTAAAGAGAAGCGTTTTTTAAACGGAGAAGGTTGTTCTATGCAAATAAAGCCCTTTCTCCAAATGAAAGGGCTTTATCTTTTTACGTTACTTTGTCAATTATATACAGTTCAATCAATACCAGGTATGAGCCAACGAGTTTATATTTTCGACACCACGCTACGCGACGGCGAACAAGTGCCGGGATGCCAGTTAACCACTGAAGAAAAAATTGTGGTAGCTAAAGAGCTGGAACGACTGGGCGTTGATATTATTGAAGCAGGTTTTCCAATATCTAGCCCCGGAGATTTTAAATCGGTAGTTGAAATTTCTAAAGCGGTTAGCGAGCCGACCATTTGTGCTCTTAGCCGTGCCGTTAAAGGGGATATCGACGCAGCTGGTGAAGCGCTTAAGTGGGCGAAACGCGGTCGGATTCACACGGGTATTGGCTCCTCAGATATTCACATCAGAAACAAATTTAACAGTACACGGGAAAAGATCCTCGAGCAAGCCGTTGCTGCGGTTAAACACGCTAAGACGTACGTTGAAGATGTAGAGTTCTACGCTGAAGATGCGGGACGAGCTGATCTTGGCTTTCTAGCTCAGCTTACCGAAGCGGTTATTAGAGCAGGGGCAACCGTTGTCAATGTACCGGATACAACAGGTTATTGCCTGCCTGATGAGTACGGCAGAAAGATTGCCTATATATACGAGCACGTTTCGAATGTTCATCAAGCGACCATATCGATTCATTGCCACAATGATCTTGGCCTGGCTACAGCTAATACCCTGGCTGGCGTCATGAATGGTGCGCGGCAGGTTGAGGTTACTATGAACGGCATCGGCGAACGTGCTGGCAATACATCACTGGAAGAAGTCGTTATGGCCTTAAAGGTGAAAAAGGAGCTTGGCTACTACACGAACATCGATGCTACCCGGCTATTTCCGGTAAGTAATCTTGTCTCGCAAATGATGCGCATGCCTGTTCAGGCAAACAAAGCTATCGTTGGTCGCAATGCCTTCGCACACTCGTCGGGTATACACCAAGACGGTTTTCTAAAGCATTCGGAGAACTATGAGATCATGAAGCCTCAGGATGTCGGCGTTCCGGAGTCATCTATCGTATTAACGGCACGAAGTGGACGTCACGCCCTAAAGCATCGACTTGAATTGCTTGGATACCGCTACGACAAACCAACTTTGGACGGTATCTACACACGCTTCCTCGATATGGCAGACATTCGAAAAGAAGTAAACGATAAAGATTTGATGGAATTGGTCCGATAAAAAAAGCCCACCATGTCGGTGGGCTTTTTCATTTATGCCAAACGAACAAAACCAATAAGCAAGCTGTTCGGCCAATAACAGTAATATTATTCAATAAACGTTTTAGACATGGCACGTCCAACACCTGAATTAATACATGCACTGCGCGTTACGGCTCAAAAGCTTAAGAACGGTACGCATTATCAATGGGGGCATATGGGAGGCTGCAATTGCGGAAATCTCGCTCAAGAGCTGACCAAACTGTCAAAAGATCAAATTCATCGATACGCTATGGAGCGTTACGGCGATTGGAGCAAACAGGTTGACGATTATTGTTCCAGCAGCCAAATGCCAATCGACTTAATAATCAACGAAATGATTACGAATGGTCTGACGATAGAAGATTTAAAACATCTCGAGAAATTGAACGATAGAGAAGTGCTACTCCGTCTGCCTTTGGAGAAGCGCTATCTGAAACATAATGTCCGTGATGATGTAGTTACTTATCTAAACACTTGGGCGGGCTTGCTAGAGGATCAGTTATTACAAAAGATTGTATTGCCATCCATCAACGATTTGCAACCTGCTTAGGCAAGTCGCTATGAACACTTAAGGAGTCCATTTCTTTTTTGAGGTAATTACAGTTGAATAGGCTTTAATAACAAAAGGCCGCTAGCTCTCGCTAACGGCCTTTCCCCTCAATATCACCAGGTGGCACCTTCCTACTCTCCCGCTTGTGACAGCAGTACCATCGGCAGTACGGGGCTTAACGGCTCTGTTCGAAATGGAAGAGGTGTTCACCCGCCTTAACCGCACCAACCTGTTGAACTC